>JAZDMU010000022.1:0-89141 GCA_043800695.1 Bacteroidota bacterium | reverse complement strand
AGGTGTGTTATTCACTACAGCACCCCAGCTGCCACTATTGTCGTATTGCCATAAATATGTTAATGAGGGTGTACCTCCTGATGCCGCGATCACCATGTTACCTGTTGTCCCTCCGGCACATATGGCTGATGGACTTACCGGTTGCAAGGTTATTGACGGATCTGCCGCTACCGTTAACGTTGCTATATCTGAGTCCGTTGGTCCACAAAATGGGCTGCCTGTACCTGTAACCTTGCAGAAATAATATTTGGTGCCAGCAGTGGAGGCAGGAGGAGTATAATCAGCAGTTTGGGCTCCATCATCAGATCCCAGGTTGGTAGTTGATCCTCCCGAAATGCCATCGGCATCTGAGTACCATTGATAACTCATGGTCTCTCCTCCTGAAGCACTTACACTTAAAGTAACTGATGCTCCAACACATACAGTAGTTGTCAAAGGAACAGGACCTGTAACTGTACACGCCTGAGCAACTACTTTACCTGTATTGAACAACAGGATAATCGCCATGATAAATGCTCTAGTTCTCATGTTCTTCATTTTTCCTTGTTTCCCCCTTGCTTCTCTTACTGAATTCTTATCTCAGAACCTGAATTTATAAAAGCTGATCATTGAATTATTCTCAAAAGTGTTCTTCCCTACTGCAACTATATTATCATCCTCATCAGTTATTACATCATACGCTACCTGCGTTCCGCTGGATGTTGTAATAAGCTCTTTCCCGGGCACATGGTTGCCTTCAGGATCAGCAACAAAAACCAGCATTTTTGCTGAAGCTCCCGTTCCTGCCTGTCCGGCCATTACAAAATAATTGTTTTTATACCTGCTTATTGCCCTTACAGCAAAAGAACTGGCAGAAGAAGATGTTGTCAGCCTGAACGTCCTGGTGAAGAGCTGATCTCCCTGAATACTTTCCGGTACTTTTGTTACATACACCTGCTGATCGGATCCATCAGCGCCCACAGTACCTGCAATAAGATAACCATCATCCAGGACTTCAATATCGGCGGCATACTCGTCGACTGAGGTACCCAATATCCTGACCTGGGTAGCAATCCCGTCATTCCTTACTTTCATCAGGAGAATATTATTGCCTGACTGCCCGGGTTCCGACCTGCTGGTAGTCCCGGCGATTATGTAACCGCCATCTATGGCTTCTTTTATTGCCGCTCCAGCATCATTCCCAAGATATCCGAACACAACAGGTCCACTTAATGGCTGCAGGTCCGTATCAAGCCTGAGCAGATATATGTCGCTGTTACCCTTTATATTACCTGTAGAATCTGTCGGAAGGAGACGGGCAACATCGGTTGAAGCCAGCAACATAAATCCGTCTGATGACCTGATTATATCGATACCGGTCTGGTTTCCGTCTTCAGAATTTCCGGATTCAGATGTCCCGGTGCTGTTGAATATTTTCTGTACAGCACTTGCCCCGTCAGAAGATATTTTTACAACGAAAATATCTTTCTGCTTTGTTATGGAATCAACAACAAAGCCGGTAGCTACTACTGATCCGTCTTCGAGTGCAAGTACTTTCGATCCTGCTGCTGTAAGCCGGCCCCCGAAGCTTTTCTTCCATATCACGTTGCCGTCGTTGTCTGTTTTTATTACTGCCATTTTTTTCGAAGCTTTCTCGACATCAATGACGTTAGCAGTGCTCCTGACGATTTCGGTAAACTGTCCGGCTATATAATACTCTTCACCGGATCTGGCAACACTGTAGCCGAAGTCTTCAAGAGCATCACCATATATTTTCAGGAAGTAAGTATCTTCATCAAAACTCTTTTCGCATGAGGAGAGAAGGATCAGCAGCGCGAATATTTTTAAAATCCTCATCATATCCGGTTATTACTTTTTTGTGGGTTTGTAAAAGATCTGCGTATAGCCAATCGTAAAATTAATTGCGTTGATGTTAAAATGATCATCAGCATAATTATAGTGAATTGCCAGCTCCTGTTCATCAGCAGATGAAATACCTGCTCTTATAACCTGATCGAAGATACCTGTATTTAATCTCAGCTCAGAAAAGATGTATCCACCCTGTGTTTTGAATTTTATTCCTGCGCCTGTCTGCGCAAAAAGATCAAGAGATATCCGTGATGCTCTCCTGTCAATATCGGAACCTGGTTTGGGGGTTCCGTTAAGATCAGCAGGGTCAAATGAGGGTGTAGATGTTACTCTCAGTGATATTGCAGGTCCCAATCCTGCACGGCCGTACAGTGTTAATTTCCCGAATGTTTTCAAATCGTAAGCAGCTGTTAACGGTATTTCAAGCCTGCTCTGTGTCTCAGTATAATTTGTAATTCCTATTGGCAGAATCTGTCTTGTATTGGTAAAGGATACCTGTGAAAAACCTGGTTCCATGTTTAGTTCAAGCTTCTGTCCTATCCGGAATTTTGTTTCAACTGAGAAATAGAGATTGAATAAGTTAACAGAATAATCATTACTGCCCTTCTCACCTGCCACAGTATATGGAGCACGGTTAGTAAATGTCAGGAACGGGATATTAGTTCCGAAATGTACAGCGACCTGAATAATGGGTCTTACCCTGAAGTTATTGAACAGGTAAACAAAACTGGAATGGTCTGTCGGGCTAAGTTCGTACTCGGGGTATTTCTTAAGGAAAGCCAGCATTGCCGAATCAGCCTCTGCATTCCGGTCCTGGAAAAGAAATGTCTGGATAATAAGCTTATAGGCAGAAAGCTCCTCTTCCTGCTTGAATCCCGACCGGAGGCATTCCTCAAGCATCGCGGGGACCTGTTCAACCTGTCCGTTGTCAAAAAGTGTTTGTGCATTCCTCAGGTTTTCGGCACAGGTGCTTGTTTCCTGTGCCAGGGAAACCAGTGAAAAAGAACTGAAGAACACTAATAAAAGAAACTTTAAATTTAGAATAAATGAATATCCTGTCTTCATTTGACTGATTTCTTATCTTATTACATTAACCTTAATATTATAATCCTTTTCTGAACAGGTCTTTTCCAGCGGTATATCCCTTGCCACGTAGGTATTCCATTCATCCTGTGTCATATTCCTTGAGACAAGCGTGCAGATGTCGGCAACCATATAATCGGCATGGGAAGGCCGGCCGACAAGGTTCTGCGTGCCCTCATATGAACCTGATAACAGCATTCTTCCATCGTTGCTGAAGCTGATGACCAGAACCCATCCTTCATTATCGGTAAATGTGATCGGGGGTTGTGTCAGGTCAGCAATATTATTGAATATCTTAAGGGTTTTATCATTGCTCGCGGTTGCCATCTGTCCGAGAACCGGATTGAATCTTATGTCGTTGACCTGTGCATTATGAGCCTTAACTTCCGCTATTATTTTACGTGAACTGACGTCCCATAATTCAACATTTCCGTTTATGTCGCCAAGGGCAAGTATGTTCTCATCCGGCTTGAATCTAATGACCTTGATGTGCTTTCCTGATGTTCCAATCCTGAAGTTATCGCTGTTATTTTCAGGGTTCCACACAATTACATTTCCGGTACTGTTTATTCCGGCCAGATAATTGCCATTTGATGATATATCGATTGATGTGATCTGAGTGGCGCCGGTCGTAACATTTGTGCTGGTGTGTGCTGCAAGGTCCCATTTAAGAACTTTGCCATCGAGTGATGCTGAATAAAGATACTTGCCGTCAAACGAGAAAATGAGAGATTTTATCCTTCCCGTATGGCCTGCCAGCTCATATTGCATACTGTTATCTTTGAGCGGGATCATCCGGATCGAGGAGCTGCTGCTTCCGCATGCCAGCCAGGATGCATCGGGATTAACTGCCAGTATCTCAATGATATCAGTTCCCGAATAGATAACCTGGAAAGTCTTTTCCTTTCCGTCCGGATCCCATTTCAGCACCTTCCCGTCCTCGCCCGAGGTATAAAATTCGTTTCTGCCCGGAACATATGCAATGCTCCTTATGGCTCCCGTATGTCCCTTGAATGTCTTGTAAGTGACGCCACCGTATTGTTTGGCAACATTATAGAGGCCGGTATAAATATCAGCGTCATTATCAAGTCCGCTGTTCTTCTCATTGAACAGATATGCCTGGTACGCGAGCAGGGTCTGGAGGTCTTTCTGCCCCTGTACCTGCAGAGATTTAATTGACATTGATTTTCCGATTGAGAGCATCCTGAGGCTGAGTGCCCTGTTCCTCTCTGTCTCTGCGATGGATCTCTGCTGGATAGCCCTTTCGCTGGCTCGTTTTGCCGAGTCAGCCTGAATCTCAGCATTGGTTCGCTGAACCTGGGCTTCATTAGCATTCTTATCAGCAAGTTGTCTCTGGATGTTTGCTATATTCTTCTGTTCTACGGCCTCTGCTTCTCTTATTATTGCCACATTAGCACTTGAATCTGCCCTCTCTGTTTCCAGTTTTGCAAGTTTTTCATTCGCGAGAGCCTGGGCTTTAGCAATTTCTTCCTGTTTTTGTCTCTCCTCTGCAAGAACGGTTGCCCTGTCGGCAGCTATCTTCTGAACAAACGCGAACAGCATGAATCCGAGTGAGATTATAGCTGCTGTACCAAGGATCATGGCAACGATCTTCGTACGCCTCATCTGCCTTTTTTGAAGCCTTATCTTGCTCTCCTCCTCATCGAGGTACTCTTTTTCGCTGGTTCGCAGATAGACCATTGCCCGTTCGAAAGCAGGATTATACCTTTGCGCCCAGGCAAGCGTTGGCTTGTGCTGATCGCGCCAGTTGATCGCCAGCTGCAGATCCGGCGGCCTCCAGAGGCTGGTCTTCCCCTGCTGGTACATCGCCGATGCTTCCGATAGGCGAAGGTACATCTGTACCGATGCGGCTTCATCCTCAACCCATTCTTTCAGCCTGTCCCACAACCTCATGAGGCTCTCATGAGAAACATCTATTACTGAATCATCGCTTAGTGGAACTCCCTCACGCGGAGTAAGAAATGACCTGGATTGTATCCTGAATTTTTCAACCACATCGAAGAGCTCGGCACTGGTGCACTGAACAACGGATTTTATTGTTGTAACGCTTGAGGGATGCCGTATGCCTTTGTTGTCGGCACCCTTCTCCGTTATGATCTTGAACAACCTTTCACATATCTCCTTGCCTCTTGTTCCGAGTTCTTCAAATGCCTCGTTTGCGTGCCGCGACATTGCATCACTCATCGTCCCCACCGATTCATATTCGATGCTGCTGATTGGTCTGTTCTGTTCATCAAGCTCCTGCCAGTGAGTCCAGGTGCGCATGAGAGCATGCTGGAGCACGGGCAGCTGGTCGGTTCTGTCACCAATATCGGTAAGCAGTGTTTCAACCAGATTTGGGTCGATCTTCGCACCGGCATATCTCACCGGCCCTTCAATAGCCTGCCTGTAGTTTTCCCTGTCCATGTGCGGGACAAGGTAGTTGCTGTTGTTGATTAATTGTGTAAGTCCCTGATAATGTGCACATTCACCAATGAAATCGGAGCGCATAGTGATGATCGTGAATATCTTTGCTTCAGGATGAAGTATGGAGCTGACCAGCTTCTCAACAAATTCAGCTGTGTTGCTGCCCCTTGATTCAGAAGCATCAAGTGCGCTATATCTGAACAACTCTTCGAACTGATCAACCACCAGAAGGACTTTGTCATCTCCTTTTACGAGGTATTTATTGAGAGCCAATGCTATCCCGTCCGGGTTCAGGTGGATATCGAGGATTATGTTTTCATGTGAGGTATTTTCAGAGCCTGGTCCTGAAATATTATCCTTTATAGAATTCCCCAGGTTGCCGATAGGGTCATTCCCGGGCCTGAACATGATAATATTCCATGATGATCCCTGTTCCCCCAGGTTCCTGACTTTAGGCAGGACGCCGCAATATATCAGCGAAGATTTTCCGCTTCCTGAGGCTCCGATAACCGTAACAAACCTGTTTTTAAGAAGCTTTTTCAGAACTTCCTCGCTCTCCTTTTCACGGCCGAAAAACAGATCGCTCTCTTCCGGAGCGAAAGGCCTCAGCCCCGGAAATGGATTGAGAACCCGGGTCTCTTTGTTTGATCCCATAATCAGAAATTAGAGATATCCAATAATCTATATTTTAATGCCAATAACCAGTATATCATCAACCTGGTCGTTGGATCCTTTCCATTTCATCAATCGCTTGTTGAGAGTCTCCTTCTGCTCATCGAGCGGCAGGTTGTGGACCTCAAAAAGGAGCTCCTCAAATCTCTTGTACATGAATTTTTTCCCGTCAAGTCCCCCGAATTGGTCGGCGTAGCCATCAGAGAAAAGGTAGAGGCAATCGCCATCCAGAAGGTCGATCAGGTTAGTTGCAAAAGACTGGGGCTGGCTTCCGTCGAATGCTCCGATAGGAAACCTGTCGCCCCTGTACCTGATTATTTTATTATCCCTCACCATGACAAGCGGATTATTTGCACCAGCAAATTCTGCCTTCTTATTTTTCAGGTCAAGGACGATAAGAGCCATATCCATCCCGTCCTTGATGGAGCTATCACTGGTGTTTTCATTGAGGGTTGTTATAACGCCCTGATTAAGCTCGTCAAGAATAATGCTGGCCGATCTGGCCTTTTTAACCGTGATAGCATAGTTAAGCTGGTTAAACCCGACGATCGACATGAAAGCACCGGGGACGCCATGTCCGGTACAATCAACTGCAGCAATCATTAACAGACCTTCACATTCATGTACCCAGTAAAAATCGCCGCTCACAATATCCTTTGGCAGATAGAATATGAAATAATTTTTCAGGTGTTGGCTGATCATATTGAATGACGGAAGGATTGCATTCTGAATTCGGCGTGCATAGTAGATACTGTCCATGATGTGTTTCTTCTGCTCCTCGATCTCCTCTTTCTGCTTCTCGATCTTAATTGTTCTCTCCTTCACCTTTTCCTCCAGCTCATAGGTATAGCTTTCAAGCTGGGCTATCATCATGTTGAACTTCTCAGTAAGTCGTGTAATTTCATTGTTACCAGATACTTCAGCACGTTCTCTAAGGTCGCCGTTTGAAATCCTGTCAACATTTTCAACAAGTTTTTTAATCGGTAAGGTAATTACCTTAATCTTACGATAAATCACAACGCTGATAGCAAGCATTGTCAGAAGGAAGATGATCAGAAACCGGATTGCCTCCACCCTGAATAAAGCCTGCTGAGCTGTCCGGTCCGAGATAATTCTGATGACAGATCCCTGGTAAAAGCTGGCCCCCACAACATCTTCAGATGCGAACCTTTCCATATAGATGTAGTTGTAATGGTACCATCTGTCGCCTACCCTGTCCATGAATTCTATTGTGTCTTTATCCTGGAACACCTTAGGAAGAATACTATCCTGGTCAACTTTCAAATAATTTTTATTCAAACTGAACGCGAAATCGGCCCAGAGAAATAACTCAAGATCAACAATCCCCTGGGTTTCGCTTTTTATTTCTGACTTGGTAACTTCAATTGCATGGATGATATCATCAACCTGCTTTGAATAGGCTCCCAGTTCAATGATATATTTCTTGTCCTTTGTAGCCTGATAGGTATATTTTTTTGGTCTCTTTGTGGCATCCTCAATGGCAAATCTTTCACCAAAAAACTCACCTGATTGTCTCATGTCCTGAAGATATTTTTTCATATTCTCTCCAAGACTATAAAGATCCTTTCCATGGTCTTGCCTGAAAGTTGTATTTATTATTATCCCGTCTGATGAGATTATGTAAATGGCCTCATTTATAGTATCCATTCCTATCTCAATAGCGATAGCGAAAAGATCAACTTTGTCGAGGGTTGAAGTATTTGCGAAATATTTATTTACAAGAAGTGAATTAAACTCTTTTAACCTGTTATTTAACTGAACATCAATGAGATTAATGGCAATATCCTGAAATTTCAGGATTTTTGTCACTTCATTTGCCAGAAGCTTGTTCTTCTCAACAGTACCGGAGGATAGAATCGATCTTGTCCTCTGAAAATTAATTACAGAAAAAACCAACAGTGCCAGCAATGTCGGAACAGCAATGTTGAAAATAAGCTGTCTGAATATGGTTGTTCTGCGGATTGCCATCAGCGCTTCATGATTCGTTTATTTCTATGTATTCAAGAATCTCATCTGATTTCTCAGGAAACTTAAAATTATACTCTTTTATCGTATTAAGGGGCAGGAGATACAGGAAATCACTGCCCTGGCTGAAAGATTCAATCTCCTTTTTGCCGGGCGAGCCGATTATGACATCCTTTGCAGGTTTTCCTGAAACAACCTTCCACAGCACGAATCCGCCGGGGACATCGAAACCTGCTGAGGGCATTTCCTTCATCCAGACAAGCTGTCCGGCTGGAAGCAGAAGGTCTTCCTGTGATGATCCGGGAAAGAATTCCGAGAGGAACATTGTTTTCTCAAACATCATTCCGCCATCAGGCATTTCACCGTTTATTACCGGGTCAAGGCGGCTTCTCACAGCAACCGGAAGACGTTCTGAGGCTGATCGGTAAATTTCCTTGTCACATCGCGCAAATAATCTCGCTGCTTCTTCCTGCAATATTTTTTCCGGACTGAAGAGCAGGGCAACAAGTGATTCGCCGAGGGTTTCGTTTTTAATTACTGCCAGGCTTCTGATCGCGCATGCTCTTATCCATATCCCGGCAAGGTTATAATCA
Organism: Bacteroidota bacterium; assembly: GCA_043800695.1. GTDB lineage: Bacteria > Bacteroidota > Bacteroidia > Bacteroidales > VadinHA17 > LD21. The sequence goes on along the minus strand of JAZDMU010000022.1, from coordinate 80,532 downwards.
TGGTTAATTATATCTTCAATAAGTTTCTCATATTCAGGTATTTCGCCCGGGTAGAACTGATAGAGTGCCTTTACCTTATCCTCATCCGGAATGACATCGATCAGCGGAACCAACTTGTGTTTAAGCGCTTCATCCACAACAATGTCAATCATCTCAAGGGCAAAGTTCACACTCTCTACCGTATTGCTTTCGAGATTCTCGCGGATCTTCCGGATCGACCCTGAATCATATGCTATTGAAAGCATTTTGAAGAGGAAGCTGTTCCACCTGGCGGATTCCCTGTCAAGCGGTTCAGCAAGCGTCATATTACTGCTCCGCGCTATGCTTAATTTTGCCGAAATGTTCCAGGTGATTATGCCGATGATATCAGATATGAGCTGATGGAACCGATCACTGTCCTCTTCCGTGATCTTGTAATTGCAATCAACCAGGATATCAAGGGCTGTTTCCCTTAGAAGACGTGAATTCGACCAGAGCCTGGAAAAAAGGAATTCATGGTTCTCCGCACTGCAGTTTTTACCCAGGATATGCAAAATGGTTTTGCTTATGACAGTATTCCCTGATGATGACATGTAAAACCTGCTCAGCTCCTCTCTTGCTTCATTCCCGAAACTGCGGAGCACGTTCGCAGCCTGCACCTCGAGACCTTTCACATTAAGGCAATCACAAACCTCAGGCAGCATGTCCTTAAGTCTGAATTTTCCAATCATCAGCACTGCCAGCTCCTTTGATTCTGCAGAATTATCCCTGAGCAGTCTCAGTATCTGTGTCGTCTGAGGCTGCCGCGAATCAGCAAGTATCCGCCTGGCTGAAGAAAGCTTGTCATCAAGGCTGGTATCACCTGACATGCGTGTAAGTTCATCAGCTATCTGAACTGATCTGTGCCTGATCTCTTCATCGGCATCCCTGATAGATGCTATCCTGTTCAGCGAGGATATGAGACTGATATCATTCCTGCTTTCTGAATTATCGATTATTGTTTTCAGGAAATTGCTGTTCGTGCGCGTGTCAAGGCATGAAAGGTCTCCTGAAATCAGGTTCAGATAATTATCGGCAAAAACCAGCTCCGACGAGAACCTGCTGTTCATGACCGAATCCCTGGCCGGCATCAGGTCACTGCCTGTCCCGTCTCTGCCTGATTCAAGGGCTTTCCTTATGGATTTTCTGTATTCAGTATACAACCTTATTGCAAAGAATATCCAGATGATGGTTAGTATAAAGAGCACCCAGGAGAAATGAATGAGTTTGACAAAGCTCAGTATTCCAAGTCCTGCGAGTATCAGCCCCGAAGTCAGGGCTGCAATTTCGTTCACGGTCCCGTCCATTACCGACTGAATCTCGTAGCGGATCCTTTCGTCAATTGTCTGGTATATTACCTTGAATGATGGTGATTCGATTGAATCTTTAAGCGATTTGGAGAAGAGCCGGCTTAATGCAAGAAGCATGAAGAAGAGCATGAAACCGCTTGTAGCCGGTGTAAATCCCATCAGCATCCCCAGGAGTATTGCAAAAAGTGTGAACGCAGCAACCAGCACAGGCGATATTGCAAGACATGCCCTTAAGCCATAGTTCCTTATCAGGTAAGAAAACACAAGAAGCTTGATAAGCAGTGTGAAGATCATCATGCTGCCCGTGAAGAGGCCAAGGAATCTGGCCATATCAGCCTCAGAAGGATACTGCTCTCTGGTAACAGCCATGAACGAGTATTGAACAAAGAAAGCTGTCATCACCGAAAGAGCAATGAATATTGCCATAACCCTGATGTAGGAATCTGACCGTACAAGGGCAAGCACCGGGCTTTTCTTTTTTACAGTCGCCTTAACCTCCTGTTCCTTATCTGCTGACAGTTTGAACCTGTTTCCGATGATGATCTGCAAAACAGTTCCTGTCATAACCGCTGCGGCACTGATGATTAAAATATTATGGGCCTCAAAACTGAATGTGAGCAGCACCGGTATCGCATAGCAGCTGATTATAATTCCAGCCACCATTCCTGCATCTACTAACCCAAAGAGGCGTTTCCCCTGGCGAAGCGAAAATAATCTTCCGGTGGTGCCCCAAAACCCCAACATGGCCAGAATATTGAGGGGGCCGAGCATAATGAACACAAGGAAAATAACCCATTTCGCAGGATTGAGAAGAAGTAGTATCCAGAGTAAAATCGTGAATGTTGTTACAAATGCCAGGTTCACGATTGCGAAGTTCCGGAAACGCATCCTGGTCTGCAGCCCGGTATAGATCGATGTAAGAATGATCCCGGCCAACCCGGATACCACATAGCCCTTTGCCATCATTTTTTCGTCAAAAATGGAGAGGAAAAGAGAATGGGCACTTATGTCGAAGGCGCCAAAAAATATTCCGAGAAAAACAGATTGTGCAAGAAGCATTGACACCATAGACTCCTCTCCTGATTCAATTCCCAGGAGTTTGAACAATCTGTCACGCATAAAAAATTTCCCCTTTTAATTAAAAGCACAATAAAGTTAGCAATTAATATCATTCACAAGGATTTCATCTCTGTTTTTTTCGGACAATCCGGGAAATAATAAATTGTCGTATGAGAGGGAGAAAGAAGAATAAAAAAACCATTATAGGGAGTATTCATCCCTTATTTTCGAGCACAGGAGATTCACATCAATTTCGGGACCGTAGATTATGACCTTCGCCATGGCATACCACTTTTCGCGATAAGCCAGTTTCTCTTCGATGAAGTATATCAGCTTGTCATCAGGTACGTTTTTAAGGAGCGGCCTTTCACCTGAGGAATCAAGCAGCCTGCGGGTAAGCTGCCAGGGGGTCAGTTTCAGGTAAATGGTCAATCCTGATCCCATCATGTATTCCATATTGTCGCCATGGCAGGGCGTCCCGCCACCCGTGGAGATTATGGTCTCCGAAAGATTTCCCAGGCTTTTTAAAACCTCCGTTTCAATGATGCGGAAATGATCTTCGCCTTCCTGAGCAAATATCAGGGGGATCGTCTTGCCTGCCCGCTCCTCTATTTTTCTGTCAAGATCAATGAATGTCCACCCAAGTACCGATGCTATTTTTCTTCCTGCGGTTGATTTGCCGCTTCCCATAAAACCGACAATATACACCAATCTGTTTGCGGGCATCAGAGTTCGAGCTTCATTTGTGCGGGGTCATCGTGCGGTGGAGCCGATGGCTCATCATCATCCTTCCCCTCATTAGCCGGAGGAGTCTCTTTTTTTACGACAGGTTCAATTTCCTGGATGTTTTCAACGATGAAGCTTGTAAGGCGCTTGCCTTTGGCCTTATAGCTTTTAACCCCGATGAATCCGGCGACTTCAATTATCTCATTATCACGGTTCTTATGCTTGCCGCCGAAATGGATCTCAAACCGGGGATATTCAACTTCCGTTATGCTTACCAGTCTCGATTCGGGATGTTCATCAATGAAGCAGAGGGGCTTTTCTGATTCCTCTATTATAAAACGCTTGACGTAATAGAATTTCTGTTCTGCATCCCAGTATACTGTCGAATATACTTTGCCGGGCCTGTATTTCTCAATAACGAGTATGTTCTCTTCAAAATGATTTGAAAGGTCGAAGCTGGCGTGCCTGAAAAATCCGTTCTTGGTTATCACCAGTATCTTGTCGTCGGCGCTGAACTCGCCCAGGAAATTTCCCCTGCCGTCAACATTGAGCCTGAATACCGAATCATCAAACCAGATCTTTCTTCCTCCCAGTGTTGAAAGTCCTTTTTCCTTAAGCGCGATCTTATGTACTGCATTCTTCGTAAGGATATTGCCCATCGATGATTTACCCTTGATGTTAAGCTGTCCGAAATCGAATTCAAAGATCAGCTTCTTGAGGCGGGCTTTAGGCTTGTGATGCACCCTTATCACTTCAGCCTCGCCGTTGGGGTTGGCGCTGAAATAAACAATCTTTGAGCCCGGGGTTCCCCGGGTGAGATTATACTCCTTGTCGCGTGTGAGCCCTGTTATGGCACATCGCTTGACAAGAAGCGCGCCATCCTTCCCGTCCTGGTATACAATATTGTAAATGGTCCTCTCATCATTTTTGAGGAATACCCTTGCATGAATGATGTCACTTCCCACGAATACTTTTTCTGTAACTTTGGTGATAAGGAAAACCCCGTCCTTTCTTATAACCAGGATATCATCAATGTCGGAACAGTCGCATACGAATTCATCCTTTTTAAGCCCGGTGCCGAGGAATCCTTCCTTGTAATTTATATAAAGCTTGGCGTTGCTGGCGACAACCTTGGTTGCCTGTATCGTATCAAAGTTCCTTATCTCGGTCTTTCTTTCCCTGCCCTTTGAGTATTTCTTTTTTATCTGCTTGAAATAGTTAATGGTAAACGGAATAATGTTTTTAAGGTGATTCTTTACTTCTTCCAGTTCTGCTTCAATTCCCTTTATATATTCATTTGCTTTCTTTGAATCGTATTTCGATATTCTTTTGATCTTTATCTCCGTCAGCTTTACAATATCCTCTTCCGTGACTTCGCGCAGTAGTTTTTTCTTGTAGGGTTTTAGTCCGTTGTCAATAGCTTTTATCACGGCCTCCCAGGTTTCACACTCCTCAATATCGCGGTAGATCCTCTTCTCGATAAAGATCTTTTCCAGTGACGACATGTGCCACTCTTCCTGAAGCTCTCTCTTTCTTATCTCCAGCTCTTCCTTCAGCAGGGCGACGGTCCTGTCGGCAGAATGCCTCAGGATCGAGCTTACTCCCAGGAATGACGGCTTATTGTCAGATATCACACATGTGTTCGGAGATATTGAATATTCGCAGTCGGTGAGTGCATAAAGGGCATCTATGGTCTTATCGGGTGAAATGCCCGGCATCAGGTGGATCACTATCTCTACTTTTGCAGACGTGTTGTCGTCTATCTTCCGGATCTTGATCTTGCCCTTTTCGCTGGCCTTGATTATGGAATCAATAAGTGTGGAGGTAGTTTTTCCAAAAGGTATCTCAGTGATAACCAGCGTCTTCTTGTCGAGTTTCTCGATTTTAGCCCTTACCTTGACGACCCCGCCCCTCTGTCCGTCATTATATTTCGAAACATCTATCATCCCTCCGGTCGGAAAGTCGGGATATATCTCGAATTCCTTACCCTGCAGGTAATTGACAGTGGCGTCAATCAGTTCAATGAAATTGTGGGGAAGTATCTTTGAAGCAAGCCCTACGGCTATGCCCTCAACGCCCATCGCAAGAAGCAAGGGAAATTTTACAGGCAGGGTAACAGGTTCCTTATTCCTTCCGTCATATGATAGTTTCCATTCGGTCGTCTTGGGATTGAAAACAACATCAAGCGCAAATTTTGAAAGCCTGGCTTCGATATACCTGGCTGCGGCGGCACCGTCTCCGGTGAGCACGTTTCCCCAGTTTCCCTGCATATCGATAAGAAGCTCCTTCTGCCCCATCTGCACCAATGCTTCGCCGATAGAGGCATCGCCGTGAGGGTGGAACTGCATTGTATGCCCGATTATATTTGCAACCTTGTTATAGCGGCCGTCATCCATCCGCTTCATCGAATGCAGAATACGTCTCTGAACGGGTTTAAGGCCATCATTGAGATCAGGTACGGCACGCTCAAGAATCACATACGAAGCGTAATCCAGGAACCAGTCCTGGTACATCCCCGAAAGCGCCGTTACCGAATGCAGGGCAGCCGGTCCTGAAGGAATATCCTCACTTCCGTCAATCCCGTCAATATCATCCATTTCTTCCATAAAAATACCTGTAAATTCCTGAGAGCATTTCAGACTTTTTCTTCAACTCTGTCCTCTTCGACTCTCAGGTTTTCAATAATAAAATCCTGTCTTTCAGGAGTATTCTTGCCCATGTAGAACTCAAGGTATCCGTTTATCGCATCGGTCTTCTTCAGCCTCACCGGTTCGAGACGAATGTCTTTGCCAATGAAGTGGGTGAACTCATCAGGCGAAATTTCACCCAGCCCTTTGAATCTTGTGATCTCCGGATTTGGTCCGAGATCCTTAATTGCTTTATCTCTTTCTGCGGAAGAATAGCAATACCTGGTCTCCTTTTTGTTCCTGACCCTGAACAATGGTGTCTGAAGGATGTAAACATGTCCCTTTCTCACCAGGTCGGGGAAGAACTGAAGGAAAAATGTAAGAAGGAGAAGCCTGATATGCATTCCGTCAACATCGGCATCTGTCGCAATAACGACATTGTTGTACCTGAGATTTTCGATCCCGTCTTCAATGTTCAGCGCTGCCTGCAGAAGGTTGAATTCCTCGTTCTCATAAACAATTTTTTTGGTGAGCCCGAATGAGTTGAGGGGCTTTCCCGGAGGCTGAAAACAGCCTGCGTTTCAACATTCCTTGATTTGGTTATCGAACCGCTGGCCGAATCGCCCTCAGTTATGAATAACGTTGAATCAAGCTTGTCAGGGTCACTTGTGTTATAATGTATCCTGCAGTCCCTCAGCTTTTTGTTATGCAGGCTTACTTTTTTTGCCCTCTCCCTCGCAAGCTTCTGTATCGATGATATTGCTTTCCTCTCCTTTTCCGAATCCTGAATCTTACTGAAAAGGATGTCTGCCGTATCGGGATTCTTGTGGAGATAATCATCGAGATGCTTCTTGATGAAGTCCATTATGAATGTCCTCACGGAAGGACCTTCGGGCCCCATATCCCTGGAGCCGAGTTTTGTCTTGGTCTGGGATTCAAAAATAGGCTCCTCGATCTTCACGCTTATGGCTGCAATTATCGATGAACGGACGTCAGCAGGATCAAAATCCTTCTTGTAGAATTCCTTGATTGTCTTGACAACAGCTTCTTTAAATGTTGAGAGGTGCGTGCCTCCCTGTGTGGTATGCTGCCCGTTGACGAAACTGTAGTAGTCCTCGCCGTATTGCAGCCCGTGGGTAAATGCCATTTCGATATCCTCGCCACTCAGGTGTATCAGCGGATAGAGACCCTCCTTGCTCATATTCTCATTCAGGAGGTCGGCGAGCCCGTTCCTTGAAAGGAATTTGTTGCCGTTGAAATTGATGACAAGCCCTGAATTGAGGTATACGTAGTTTTTCAGCAATGTGTCTACGTATTCCGAGATGTAGAAGTAGTTGCCAAACATGCCTTCGTCGGGCTGGAAGATAACCTCGCAGCCGTTTTCTTCAGCAGTTGGCTTCAGGTTGTGGTCTTTTACAATTATTCCGTGTTCAAATTCGGTCACTTTTATCTGACCGTCACGAATCGACCTGATTATGAATACTGAAGAGAGCGCATTGACAGCCTTTACCCCTACTCCGTTCAATCCCACTGATTTCTTGAAAGCTTTTGAATCATATTTCGCGCCGGTATTCATCCTGGCAACGGCATCTATCACCTTGCCGAGCGGAATGCCGCGGCCGTAATCCCTTACCCTCACCTCCTTGCCAACGATAGAGACATCGATCTTCTTCCCGAATCCCATCATGTACTCATCGACGGCATTATCCATAACCTCCTTCAAAAGAACATATATTCCGTCATCCTGCGACGAGCCATCACCCAGCTTGCCGATGTACATACCGGGACGAAGGCGGATATGCTCTCTCCATTCAAGGGTTTTAATATGCTCTTCAGAATATCCAACGACCGTCATTTTTCAGAATTTTTGCGCAAATATAGTCAAATAGACCTCTGCGCATTTGTCAATTTTTCAACAATGACCGGTAATTTTCTACCCGCGAATCTGACAAAAAGACAGCCTGGAAAATATTGATCTGATTGAATGATAATTACATCCTGCGTAAAAGTGTTGAAAAAAGAGGTCAGAGAATTACCGCATTTATTTTCAGCACCGAACTCTTCCTGTTATAATCAGAGTATTTAAGATCAAAATCCCATATCCATTCCTCATTGTACTTTCCTGCGGGAATCTTAACAAATGAAGTTTTCTTTTCCGAAACATTACCTTTCACATCAGTATATATCGCAGCAATATCGGTTATCAGCAGCGACGGATGTTTCGCAAGGAACTGCATATGGCTCTTCTGCACCTCCTCCCTGAACCTATCAAATTCAGCTTCCGCTGCCTTTGATTTTGCTTTCAGCAGCTTCAGAGGTAGGTACTCAAGCTGTGTAAGCAGGTTAAGCGAAAGCACAAGTCCCGGATCTTCCCCGGGATTATATTCAGGAATTACAATATCGTCAATTGAAGCAAGCTTATTCATAAAACTCCGCCTGCCTGCTTTCTTCCAGACTTTTTCTATCAGGCCTCCGGTCGCGTCCTCCTCCACAAGCCTGATCTTTTTCATGTCCCTGGTCTGGCGGTGAACATCAGGCGGATGTATGATGTCGACAAGAACGATTTCGCCGGTTTTTTCGAGCATTTCAGCAAGGGGAAGTTCAAGCAGCCATCCGCTGCCAAAGGCTGTCACTTTACCAGGTTTATGGATATCCATTGCTTTCAGGATCAGCTTCCTGCATCTCTCCTGATGTGATTCCCAGCCCCCATCCTGGTGAATATGACTGTGAATGAACCCGTGCTGGTAGTCATAATACCGCATCCTGGCAAGGATCTTCCTGTATGATTCACTATACGTCATTCAACGCCTGTTTCATCTCTCAGCTCTTTAAGCGCCTCAGTCATCATAAGCTGAAACCTCATAGCGAGCTCGTCGGGGTCATTTGCTCCGAAAGATCCGGGAAGTACCGGGTCAAGGACCCTGATGGTGATCTTATGAAACCCTCCGAACACCAGCCCGTGCTTCGGCAGGACGCCTCCTGTGCCGTCCATCAACACCGGTAATAATGGAACCTGTGCAGAAAGAGCCAGCTGAAATGCCCCTCTCTTGAAAAATGCTATCTCCCTGTCGGCAGAGCGTGTCCCTTCGGGAAATAACATTATTGAGATCCCTTTTTTAAGACACAGGTACGATTCTTCAAGCATTTTCTCCTTGCTCTCCTTATCACCCCTGTCAACTGTTATGTAATCCGCCATTTTAAGGTAACAGCCTAATACCGGAACTTTGTTGTTCTCTATTTTGGATATCCATTTGAACCGGTACCGGAGGCAGTTTACAAGAAGAATATCGAGTATCGACTGATGATTCGAGATGATCACATAAGTTGTCCCGGGAACCGCTTTTCCCCTTCCTTCAACCTTTATTTTCCAGATCGGGATAAGATAAGATACTATCAGAGCCTGGTATATTAGCATCCAGTGCATTACATCTCTGTTCCTGTCGAACGGTAGCACAATAAGCCATATAATAAAGGTAATGGGGAAGAATACGATCACAAATGTTATTCCCACAAGCCATACCGCTATCGATTTCAGAATATCCATTCCCATTAAAAGAACTTATAGATAACTGATCCTGTTATTTTGAGATTCTCTCTTTTGAAAACCTCTATCATATCCTTTATCATGTGCCTGCAGCCGTTAAGCTTTCCTGAAATTTCAATCATTTCACCCGACCCCTCCATTTCGCACTCCTGAATGATACCCCCCTTCACGAACAATCTGCAGAAATGCTTTTTACTGTTATATTCAAAATTATTAACAAAATAATAATCCGGACCGTAGGCATAATTCCAGTCCCATGTCCTGTACTTCGACCGCTCCATCGTATGGACCTCTTCCTTTTCATTATCATTCAGCTCAATAAAAGTATTCTCTTTCCGGTTCAGAAAGAATTCCATCATTCTCGACCTGAAATCAGCTATTCCATTCACCTCGCGGGCGATCTCCCTGAGATTCATCACAGGTGACGGATTTGATTCGACTGCCTTCGTCGAATACTTCGACCTCTCCTTCCTCAGTGATCCTCTCAGATCATCAAGCAATGTGCTGAAAAGAAGCGTCCCGTGATGAAGAACCCTTTCGCGGTACACATGCTCTGCATTGCCCGAAATCTTTAATCCATTAACTTTAAGGTCGTTCCTGCCCTCAAAATCGGCTTTGATGCCCAGGGTGGCAAGGAATTCAATTACCGGCTGTGTGTACTTCCTGAAATCGACCTGTTTTCCCCTGGAACTGTTAAGAATGAATGTGAAATTAAGATTGCCGAAATCATGGTAGACGGTTCCTCCGCCGGAGATCCTTCTTATTACAGGTATGGCCCTCTCATGAATGAACTTCGTGTCAGCCTCCCTGTGTGCGACCTGGTGCTTTCCGATTATGACTGAAGGGCTGTTGATCCCAAGTACAAGGTATTCATCCTTCCTGTTCTTAAGGAGATATTCATCAACAGCAAGGTTGAAAAAAGGATTGGTCGTGTTCAGGTTAAGGCAATGCATGGGTGGTCATTTATTGAAATATGGTTTCCTGCTCAGCAGCTTAACATCTACAATCTCATATAATTTAAAGACGCTCCATCCTATCAGTGCTCCTAGCAGCGACCCGCAGATCACATCTCCCGGGTAATGCACTCCCAGGTAGATCCTGCTGTACCCCACTATTAGCGCCCACAGGACCATGCTTATCGTGAACCATCTTTTCCTTATGAACATTATGCTTATCAATGCCACGTTGAATGCATTGGCGGCATGCGACGACACAAAACCGTACAGCCCTCCGCACTCCCCGTTAACCATGTGAACCAGACCATCGAGCGCCGGTTCATGACATGGCCGCAAGCGGTGAAATATATTCTTGAAAATCTGGACCGAAACCTGGTCGGCAAGCGTTGCTGCAATTACAACAAAAAGAATGACTACCAGAAATTTTCTTTTGTGACTGTATCCAATCCACACAATTATTGCCAGGTAAAGCGGAACCCAGATTATCTTTCCGCTTATCGCATGCATCACCTGGTCCCAGAATGGATTGTTAAGGGAATTCAAAAAAAGGAAAAGCTGCTGATCGAGTTGTTCCAGCATAGGCCGTTCAGTTATTCAGGACTTTCCAGAGCATATCCTTGAGGGTCTGGATACCATACCCTGTGACAGATGAAATAAATACCCTGGGTAGTTCGGGAAGATCCTTCCTCACCTCATTCATAAGCTCCTCATCAAGGAGGTCTGATTTTGAGATCGCCAGCACACGTTTTTTATCGAGAAGCTCGGGATTGTACATCCTGAGTTCATTAATCAGTATTCCGTACTCTTCACTGATGTTCCTGCTGTCGGCCGGGATCACAAAAAGCAGTATCGAATTCCTCTCGATATGCCTTAAGAACCTTATTCCCAGCCCTTTCCCTTCATGAGCCCCTTCAATTATCCCGGGGATATCGGCCATCACAAATGATTTGTCATCCCTGTAACCGACAATTCCCAGGTTAGGAGCGAGCGTAGTAAAAGGGTAATCAGCAATTTTGGGTTTTGCAGCTGAAACGACTGAAAGAAGCGTTGATTTGCCGGCGTTTGGAAAACCCACAAGGCCGACATCGGCCAGTAACTTTAGCTCAAGGATGAACCAGTCCTCGATCCCCTGTTCGCCCGGCTGGGCATACCTTGGCGTCTGGTTTGTGGACGATTTGAAATGTACATTTCCCTGTCCGCCTCTGCCGCCCTTTACGAGGATCTTCTCTTCGCCGCTGGCTGTTATTTCAAAGATAATCTGCTCTGTTTCAGCATTTTTGGCAATAGTACCCAATGGAACTTCAATGACAATATCGCCGCCGTCGGCACCTGTGGATTGCTGTTTCCCTCCTCTTTCCCCGTTTCCTGCAAAGATATGGCGCTTATATTTGAGGTGGAGCAGTGTCCACATCTGGTCATTGCCTCTTATTATTATATGTCCTCCACGTCCTCCGTCACCACCGTCAGGACCTCCCTTCGGAACGAACTTTTCCCTTCGAAGATGTGCAGACCCGGCCCCTCCGTTCCCGGAACGGCAGAAGATCTTTATGTAATCTACGAAGTTGGATTCAGACATTGGAATTTGTTAAAGATTTGGATTTAGCCCCCCTTTAGGGGGGTTGGGGGGTCACATTAGTTTTTTCATATACCCTGCCAGCCTTCCAAATATATCCTCAATAGTGCCCATTCCATCGACCGGCTGGTAAAGGTCTCTCTGGCGGCAGTAATTGATAATAGGCTCGGTTTTCTCCCTGTAGACATCAATCCGGTTTTCGATCACTTTCGGGTCTTTGTCGTCGGGGCGGCCCGACTGTTCTGCCCTGAGCGTCAGGCGTTTTACGAGCTCGTCATGATCGACCTCCAGGACAAGCATGCTGTTGATCTTCATCTTTCTTTTTTCCAGCATTTCCTCGAGTGCGATGGTCTGATCCACTGTCCTGGGGAAACCATCAAACAGAAATCCTGCACTCCCTTTAGTGGTATCAATTTTATTGGCTATCATTTCAATAACAACCGCATCAGGCACCAGTTCGCCTTTCGACATTATCGAACTCATCTTCTTCCCAAGCTCTGTTCCTGCAGCAATTTCAGCCCGGAGCATGTCGCCTGTTGAAAGATGAGTGAGATTGAACTTCTGTGCCAGTCTTACCGACTGTGTTCCCTTGCCCGATCCAGGAGGACCAAAAATCAGAAAATTAACCATGGTGTAAAATTATTATAAGTATTATTTAGCCAGTGTGTAAATCGATGGAAGATTGCGGCCATAGCCGTTATAGTCGAGGCCGTATCCAACGACAAAGTTATTAGGTATCTCAAATCCAATATAATTAATAGGGATATCTTTCTTGTATGCTGTCGGCTTTAACAGCATCGTGGCGATCCTGATCTCGGCCACATTCCTTATAACAAGCTCATTGACAATTCTCTCCAGCGTGGTTCCTGTATCAACGATATCCTCAACGACAATGATTTTTTTATTCGCCAGGTCTTCGTTCCAGCCAATAAGCTCCTTGACCGAACCTGTTGAACTGGTTCCCACATATGAAGCGAGCTTCACGAAGGTGATCCTTGAGTTCAGTTCGGTCTTTCTGAAGAGGTCGGCCGCGAACATGAAGGCGCCATTGAGGATTCCTACAAAGATCACTTCGCTGCCTGTGAAGTCTCGGTTGATCTGCAGGGCCATCTCATCGATCCTCGTGCGGATTGCCTTCTCGGAGATAAGCTCCCTGAATTTTTTATCGAGTATCCTGACTTCGTTCATAAAGATGACCTTCAAAAGTAAGCCGGAGCGAAAATATGAAAATAATAGCTTATTTTTGTTCTGATCAGGAAGTTAAATTTAAAAACCCGGTATGAAACCTCTTGTAAGCATAATAATGGGAAGCACATCCGACCTGCCTGTTATGGAAAAAACTGCCCGCATACTCAACGACATGAAGATACCTTTTGAGATGAATGCATTGTCAGCTCACAGGACACCTGAGGAGGTTGAGAAATTTGCCAGGGGAGCTGCAGCAAGAGGCATTAAGGTGATAATAGCAGCCGCGGGAATGGCTGCCCACCTGCCGGGAGTGATAGCGGCAATGACTCCACTTCCGGTTATTGGAGTTCCGATAAATGCATCGCTTGAGGGTCTCGATTCAATATTATCTATCCTCCAGATGCCTCCGGGAATTCCTGTGGCGACAGTTGGAGTGAATGCATCACAGAATGCAGGAATTCTTGCCGCGCAGATAATCACCGCCGGCGATGAAAAGGTGATGAAGGAGATCATCAGGTACAAGGAGGATCTCAGGAAAAAAATCGTTGAAGCGAACACAGAGCTCAGGAAAGTCCAGTTCAAGTATAAAACTAATTGATTTATTTTGTATCTTTATGGTTTATACCTGAACCATTTTGTACTCGCTGCACAAAATTGCTGTTTCGGTTTTTTTGGTTTTTCTCTCATCCTCTGCCCATGCCGGTGATCCTTACCGTTTTCCGGCAGGAGCGGACAGAGCAGGGATGGGCTCATTATGCCTCACTGGGAACGGATTCTGGGCATCGTTCTGCAACCAGGCTCTTCTCGCGGCAAACAGGTCGCTCTTAGCCGGGATTAACTATGAGAACAAATTCAGTATCAGCGAACTGGGAACAAGAACTGCCGGACTGATCATTCCTGCAGGCACCGCTTCACTGGGGATCGCTTATTCTCACTTCGGGTACAATCATTTCAGAACGGAGCTGGCAGGATTAGGGTGCGGGATGGCTCTTTCGGAAAATATCAATGCCGGGATCCAGATCGATTATATTGCTGAGAAAACCTCGGGCGAATATTCAGACAGGCATTGTCTGACTTTTGAAGCCGGATTGCTGGTTTCACCGAAAGAGAATATACATATAGGTATTCATCTCTTCAATCCTGTGCCGAATTCATTGCGCAGATCTTTTTTGCCGACGGCTATCAGGGCAGGCGCAGGCATCGAGCTGAACAGGGTTCTTATTGCAGGGGCAGAAGCTGAGATGAGCTCAGGTGAAAAGCTTATCCTAAGGACCGGGTTTGAGTACAGGGTTCTTGAAAAGCTGCAGCTCCGGGGAGGATTTTCAAGTGAGAATACATCGTTCAGTTTTGGCCTGGGATATCTGCTGAAATCATTGCAGCTCAACCTCGCCTTTGCAACCCACGAACGTCTTGGGATTACTTCTTCAGCGTCATTAGTATTTAGTTTATAACCACAAAGAAATGACACAAAGGAACACAAAGGAAAGAGACATGGCACTTAATCCCTTTGTGCTCTTCGTGCGTACTTTGTGCTCTTTGCGGTTAAGTTTTATCTTCCTTGTTTTAATACCAACTCCTTCTGTGTTGGGACAAGTAAAAGAAAAAGCTGATTTAATTACAGAGATCGCTGAGAATCTTGCCGGAGATGAATCAGATCCGGAATCGGCTGTACAGTTTGCTGAAGTCATGGATGAGCTTGCTGGAGATCCGGTTGAAATCAATTCAGGGGATGAAGCAGAATTATCAAGGTTGTTCTTTCTTTCTGTGTTTCAGGTCAAGGCCATCATTGACCATACAAATAAAACCGGGAATATCGTTTCAGAATATGAAATTGCCTCAATCCCCGGATTTGACCGCCATACAGTGGAGATGATGATCCCTTTCATTTCCCTTAAAACAACAGAAAAGAACCTGCCCGAAAAACTGAGATTCAATAACAGTTTGATCACGAATTTTGCCTTAAAGCCAGGGGAACATGACACAACAATGCCGGGTTCGCAGCTGAAATTCCTGACAAAATACAAAGTTGCAGCAGGACCTTTTTCGGCAGGCTTCACTACAGAAAAGGATCCGGGGGAAAAGTGCTTCTCCGGTTCGCCTCCCCTGCCTGATTTTCACTCATCGTACATTGCATGGTCAGGAAAAGGAGCATTGAGAAAAATCATAGCTGGCGACTACTCAGCCCGCTTCGGCCAGGGTACAAACATAAACACCAGGATGAGCACGGGAATCTCATTGACTGCTCCGGGTTACATGACGGGTCGTGATGAGATCAGGCCATATACCTCCGCAGATGAAAACAATTTCTTCAGGGGTGCCGCAACGGAATTATCATTTAACAACATCGGGGTTTCACTGCTTTTTTCCCATAGGAAAACAGATGCATCTGCTGCAGCTGAAGATTCCGGGGAACTTTATATAACAAGTTTGTACCGGTCAGGATTGCACAACACCGAATCTTCGATCATGAAAAAAGATATCCTGCCTGAAACATTCTTTGGTGGAAATATCTACCTGAATATCTCCCCGGTCAGGATTGGGATGACCTGGTCTGAAAGCAGGTTTTCCATTCCTCTTGCCCTGGCAGGCAGCGATCCCGCGGATTTGTACAAATTCAACGGGAAAAGAACCGGTGTTGTATCGGCTTACTATAACAGCCTGGTCAGGAGGATAGTGCTTTATGGTGAGATCTCTTCTGATTATTCCCGTGATCTGGCTGTTGTTCAGGGAATTACAATAAGGCCGTCTGACAGGCTGCAGATCAGTTTTCTTTACAGGGACTATTCGCCCGGATTTGTTACATTTCATGGCCGGGGCCCCGGGAGCGGGTCATCAATGTCAGATGAAAAAGGGCTGCTCGGGAATTTCACATTTGAGGCAGCCAGGTATTTCTTTATAAGCGCCGGCTGCGATATCGTCAGGTTTCCCTGGTTGAAATACCGTACCGGGTATCCTTCCATAGCCATGAAACAGGAGATCCGGTTAAGATTTGTCCCGGATGATAAACTGAGTATTGAGGCATCATACAATTTAAAGTATTCAATGTCGGACAAAGATGTAGAATACGGACTCGCGGGGATTGAGGAACGGACAGCCCGGACATTCAAAGCAGTATTCAGATATTCTCCCTCCGGGAATTTATTCGTTTCAACACGCATCGATTATAAGACAACGGATGAAACAGGAAGCCATGGCATGATGCTGCTGCAGGAAATTAAATACAGTTTCCGGCTGATGCCTGTAACTATCTGGCTCAGGCATTCCGTTTTTATGACAGATGACTGGGATTCAAGGATCTATGCATACGAGAATGATCTTCTTCACAGTTTCAGTATCCCCGCGTTGTCAGGTGACGGAAGCCGCAGTTACATCATGGCTGAATGGGAAATCGGCGACAAAGCTGAACTAAGAGTAAAATACGGGGTGACCTCAACGACAGATGATTCAGGATTAACGGAAGATAAGGATGAAATAAAACTCCAGTTCAGATTTTGGTTTTGAATTCCTTTAATCTTTTTTGTGCTATTTTGAAATAGCCCGGATCGTTCTCATACCCGATAAATCCCCTGTTTAGACTCTTGCAGGCAATTCCGGTACTTCCTGTTCCCATGAACGGGTCAAGTACGATCTGGTTTTCAAAAGTAACCAGCTTTGTCAGATGGAGCATCAGGTCAACCGGCTTGATTGTGGGATGATAATTATAATCCTCTGCATTCTGCCGTACTTTCGGGATCACGAAAAATTTGTCGTAGCCGTCATCAAACTCATCGGTTCTGAGGATATTTGAGGTTACTCTACCGCCCGGGTGGGGATTATGGCCGACTTTCTTCTCTCCGCTGGCAAATGGTATCCTTGTATCCTCAATATTGAGGACGCCTGTTCCGTATTTGAGTACATTCTGAGCTACGGTCAGTTTCCCGGCAAGCGGCTTCTGTACCATTATTACCGGTTCATATGCCGGTTTGATTCCAAGTCCAGCTCCCCTGTATTTTATTCCTTCAGGTGATACCGGTTCATACTTGGGTTTTTCACTGCTGGTCTTATAATTTCCGTCACCATCTTTACGATATCCCTGCACATATGTATAACGGCCGACAATTCTGCTTTCGACACCAGACAGGGAATCAATGTCAACGGCTATATTCCTGCTTTTTGGCATGCCGTTGAGGAAAGCCCAGAAAAAGATGTCTTTTATGATGAAACCGGAATCCTCGATATTTACCATCAGGCGATGGAGCAGGCGTACGGAAGAAAATACAAGGGTAAATGCTCCTGGTTTGAGCACCCGCAGACAGTCGCTCCATATCTTTTTATCGGGAAGCGCTTTATCCCAGTAGTTATTCTTAAATGATATTCCGTAAGGTGGGTCGGTGATGACAGCATCAACAGAACAGGTTTTAATCTCCTCCAGACCATAACAATCCTTAAGGTATGTCTTAAAAACGTTCCTCATTTTATTGAATAATGGATCTTGAGATGTAATGATATCCAATTAGTTATCAGGCATTTTGATGTCGCGTATATTCAGCTGGAGGTTCCTGTTGCCCCTGAACTCATTCATTTCCACCGAATAACAGATATCAAACGGATTGCCTTTCCTGATGTACTCAAAATGATTTGCCTGTCCGAAAGCAATCGCCGGGATCGTTTTTGCCCCTGTTGATTCGTGACACAGGTCAAGCTTAAGGTGCTCGCCGTTTGCTCCTACCATACGGCCTGTCCCGCTGTCGAAAACACCTTTGGAAACAAATATTGGCGTCATATTCTCGGGACCATAAGGCTGGAACTGGTTCATCACGTTGAAGAATTCCTCACTGATCTCGGGGAATGACAATTCAGTATCAACAAGTACCCTGGGCAACATCTGGTCTTCTGTTATAGTGCTGCTTACAAATTGCTCAAACCTTTCAGTGAATGGTTTGATATTTTCTTTTTTAAGGGTGAGCCCGGCGGCAAACATATGTCCGCCGAAACTCTCAAGAAGGTCGCTGCATGCCTCAATGGCCTGGTAAAGATCATAGCCCTGAACCGACCTGGCTGAGCCGGTCGCAAATCCGTTCGATTCGGTAAGGATCACTGTCGGGCGGTAATAGGTTTCGATCAGCCTGGAAGCCACAATGCCAATTACTCCTTTCTTCCACAAAGGATTGAAGAGCACTGTCGTTTTTGCATTCACTGCCCACGTGTCCTCTGATATCATTCTCATAGCTTCGGTCGTGATCACCCTGTCGATAGTCCTTCTTTCATTGTTGTAGTTATTGATCTCCTTGCTCATGCCGGTTGCCAGTTTCGTATCGCTGGATATGAGGAGTTCAACGGCCCTGCCTCCTGTTTCCATTCTGCCGGCAGCATTTATCCGCGGACCGATCTTAAAAACAACATCTTCAATTGTAAGTGCCCTGCTTACGTCGGCTTCCTTTATTATCTCCTTCAGACCTGTTTGTGGTGAATCGTTGAGCTGCTTAAGGCCGAAATATGCCAGAACCCTGTTCTCCCCGGTTATCGGAACGATATCCGAAGCGATGCTTACCGCTACAAGATCAAGATATTGCGATATTGAGCTGAATGGAATGCCCTGGATCTTCGCATATGCATGAATAAGCTTGAATCCCACTCCGCATCCAGAGAGTTCCTTGTAGGGATAATTGCAGCCGGGCTGTTTCGGGTCGAGCACCGCCAGCGCGCCCGGTATCTCATCCCCGGGGTAATGGTGGTCGCATACTATCACGTCAAGACCCTTGCTTTTTGCATATTTTATTTTTTCAACCGCTTTGATCCCGCAATCAAGTGTGATAATTACCCTGCAGTTATTCTGAACCGCGAAGTCGATACCCTGGAATGAGACTCCGTAGCCTTCTTTATACCTGTCAGGTATATAATATTCTACATTTGAATACTGTTCCCTGAGAAAAGAATAGACCAGGGCTACTGCTGTTGTCCCATCCACATCATAATCGCCGTATACCAGTATTTTTTCATTCCTCTTGATCGCTGTTGAGAGACGGTCAACAGCTATATTCATATCCTTCATCATGAAAGGGTCATGGAGATACTCAAGGCTCGGATGAAAAAATGTAAGGGCGTCGGCTGGAGTTTTAATATTTCTCTGAACCATCAGGTTGGCTAGCGATTCAGTTACTCCCAGGGCCTCTGCAAGCTGTCTGACCACAACATTGTCTCCCTTCTCCTTTATTAACCATTTCTTATCCATCAGCTTTTAATATTTGTCCAGTTAAGGTCAAAGAGATCCCCGAGCTTCCTTCTGACAACGTTTTTTACCTGGCTTATATCCTGTTTTTGTCCCAGTTCCTTTTCAAGTGAAGTGACTCCCTTATCAATAAATCCGCAGGGGTTGATGTGGTTGAAATAAGCCAGGTCTGTGTTTACATTGAATGCAAATCCGTGCATTGTGACATACCTGCTTGCCTTCACTCCTATTGCACAAACCTTTCTTGCCTTCCCCTTTATGCCGGGTTCAAGCCATACTCCCGTTCCTCCTTCCAGTCTTGCTCCTTCAATGTTGTACTCACCGAGAGTCCCTATAATTGCTTCTTCAAGCCTGAAGATGTATTCTTTAAGTCCTATCCTTATGACTTCCAGGTCAAATATCGGATATCCGACTATCTGTCCGGGACCATGATATGTTATGTCTCCTCCACGATCGATCCTGAAGAATGCCGCATCTTTTACTCTCAGCTGTATGGAATCGATCAGCAGGTTATTTTCCGAACCGCTCTTACCAAGGGTATAAACATGAGGATGCTCAACGAAGATAAGCGTGCCGGGCCTTACAGCCGCGGATCCGTCTTTAGTCTCTTTTTTGCTGATGATCAGTTCCTTGAAAAGGGAAGCCTGATAATCCCAGGTTTCCTTATAATCTCTCAGCCCAATATCCTCATATTTAACACTATAGCTCAAATGATATCCCCCTGTAAAGTTGCTGCAATATAATCAAAATTATCGAGCCTTCACATGGTTTTCAGCATGAAAGGAGGATCGTACCAGCGGACTGCTTTCGACAAACTCAAATCCCATAGCCAGTGCTGTTTGCCGGTATTCTTCAAATTTCTGCGGAGGGTAATATCTGACTACTTCCATGTGCTCCCCTGACGGTTTAAGATATTGACCAATAGTCAGAATCCTGCATCCTGCTTCATACAGATCAATAATGGTTTCTATCACCTCTTCTTCGCTCTCACCAAGGCCGAGCATGAACCCCGATTTTGATATTTTTCCCTTCTTTGTTATATATCTTATAACGTCAAGGCTGCGGTCATATTTTGCCTTCGTTCTTACAAGCGGTGTAAGTCTTCTGACTGTTTCAATGTTGTGTGATATCACATCAGGGGAAGCATCAATGATCATCTGTATGTTTTCAGGCTTACCGTCAAAGTCAGGGATCAGTGATTCCATCGTAATTCCCTTATTCTCCTTCTTAATGGTTCTTATCACGCCGGCCCAGAATGATGCGCCTCCGTCGGGCAGGTCGTCGCGATCGACCGATGTTATCACGCAGTGTTTTAATCCCAGTTTCTTAATGGATTCCGCAAGCCGCTGAGGCTCATCAGCATCAGGTGGCAGTGGTTTCCCGGTTTTTGTGTTGCAGAACTTGCAGGCCCGGGTACAGATATCTCCGAGTATCATGAAGGTGGCTGTCCCTGCATTCCAGCATTCGCCTATGTTCGGGCAGTTTCCGCTCGTGCATATCGTATGGAGACTGTTGAGCTCAACTATTCGCTTAACACGCGAATAGTTCTCCCCGCTTGCACGTTGCATCTTAAGCCACTCCGGGAACCGCCTGCCCTTTTGCATGTTGTTTTTTAATTCATGCAAAGTTAGAAAAACATTATATTTGTTTGATCCTAAAATAAACTTCAAATTATCTGCCATATGCCAACCGATGAAATAAAGATCAACCGGAACTATCAGACAGTTATTGGTGATTTTCCGAAAGTAGGGATACGTCCTGTTATTGACGGCCGGGAAAGGGGAGTCAGGGAATCCCTGGAAAAACAGACCATGAATATGGCCAGGAGTGCAGCTGCACTCATCTCAAAAAATCTTAAATATCCTGACGGTAAACCGGTCGAATGCATCATTTCAGATACGACGATCGGCGGTGTTGCAGAAGCTGCTGCCTGCGCTGAGAAATTCAGGAAATCAGGTGTGGGTGTCAGCCTTACTGTCACTCCTTGCTGGTGTTATGGCAGCGAAACGATCGATATGGATAATGCAGTACCAAAAGCTATCTGGGGCTTTAATGGAACAGAACGACCGGGAGCAGTATACCTGGCTGCCGCACTGGCCGGACATACAATGAAAGGAGTGCCTGCTTTCGGCATTTACGGCCATGATGTTCAGGATGCCGGTGATCAGTCTATTCCCGACGACGTGAGCGAAAAGATCCTGAGGTTTGTCAGGGCAGGCATTGCCGTTTCATTCATGAAGGAAAAATCATACCTGTCAATGGGGTCGGTATCGATGGGAATCGCCGGCTCGATTGTAAGGGAGGACTTCTTCCAGGAGTACCTGGGAATGAGGAATGAGTATGTTGATATGAGCGAATTTAACAGGAGGCTGAACGAGGGAATATATGATAAGGATGAATTCAGGAAAGCCCTGGTCTGGACTAAGAAATACTGCAAAGAGGGGAAGGACATGAATGCAAAGCCAAAAACGAGAGCCAGGAAGGATGAAGAGTGGGAGATCGTGGTTAAAATGACAATGATAGCCCGCGACCTTATGGTGGGCAATCCCAGGCTGAAGAAGCTTGGTTTCGGGGAAGAAGCACTCGGACACAACGCTATACTGTCGGGGTTCCAGGGACAGCGCCAGTGGACCGATCACATGCCGAACGGTGATTTTCTCGAAGCTATTCTCTGTTCCTCATTCGACTGGAACGGCATCAGGCCTCCATATCTTGTTGCTACCGAAAACGATGCAATGAACGGAGTCCCGATGCTGTTCGGATATCTTCTCACAAACACAGCCCAGATGTTTTCAGATATCCGTACTTACTGGAGCTCTGCCGCTATAAAGAGGGTAACGGGAGTAAAACCGGCCGGTCTGGCAGCCAACGGTATCATACATCTTATTAACTCCGGCGCTTCAGCACTTGACTTTTCAGGAAGGGAAACCAGAAAAGGAGAATCCTGCATAAAACCATACTGGGATATAACATCAAAGGACGCTGCAGAGTGCCTGAAGGCTACCCTCTGGGAACCTGCAAATATCGGCTATTTCAGGGGTGGAGGATTTTCCTCGCAATTCAATACCTTAGGTGTTATGCCGCTGACCATCGCAAGGGTTAACCTGGTGAAAGGGCTTGGCCCTGTGCTGCAGATCGCAGAAGGATGGACCGTTGAGCTGCCTCAGAAAGTCCACAAGATACTGACCGACAGGACAGATCCAACATGGCCAACCACCTGGTTCACACCAAGGCTCACAGGAAAAGGACCATTTACCGATGTTTATTCGGTTATGGCCAACTGGGGCGCAAACCACTCAGCATCAAGCTACGGCCATATCGGTGCCGACCTGATAAGCCTGGCCTCGCTGCTCAGGATACCTGTATGCATGCATAATGTGCCTGATGTTAAAATCTTCAGACCCAGCTCATGGAATGCATTCGGAATGGATACAGAAGGTTCTGATTACAGGGCATGCCGGACGTATGGGTCTTTATATAAATAAGGCTTTACGGCGTAAAGGCACAACGGCATTACGGCTTAAGAAGAAATCAATTAAAAGGATTGTGTGAAGAGATATGGAGTATACTGAGGAGAAGCTAAAAATAGAGTTGGAAATTGAGACGCTGAGAGACCTGGACAGGACACGCAGGTGGACCATGTTCCTTGCCATACTCGGATTTATTGCGATTGGAGTGCTCCTGATAGTGGGTATATTCACAGGTATCTTTCTTTCGATATTCAATAAGGGCGATACGTCAACAAGCTATCCCGGATGGCTGGTTTGCATTATCATTATTTCCACTTCGGTTATAAATTTTTTCCCGATGCTATATATCTTCAGGTTTTCAAAGTTCATATCAGGAGTAGCTAAATCCCATGACAAGGAAGAACTGAAAAAGGCATTTAAAAACCTCAGATCATATTTTACATATGTCGGGGTTGTTGTCATCGTTGCGCTTGTTGTATATGTAGTTACCCTTCTGGCATTGGGAGCATCGTTCGATTTCATAAAAAACCTCGGGTGAGCACAAGGGGCGACATAATAATAGTATACGATGTTGGGGCAACCAATGTCAGGGCAATTGCCATTAACAGCAAAGGTTTGATCCTTGCTTCAGAATCAATCACTAACAATACAAAACCCGATCCTTTCTATCCTGAATACAGGATATGGGATGTGGGTGAGATCTGGAAAAAAATATGCAGAACCTCGCGAAAGGTGATCAGCCGGATCGACCCTGGCAGAATTGCCGGGGTAACAGTAACAACATTCGGAGTCGACGGTACCTTTTTCGACAGGTCGGGAAAGATGCTCTACCCGGTCATATCATGGCAATGTGAACGTACTTCCAGGATCATGGCAGATATCGGTAAGTACGTTTCTCTTATTGACCTGTACAGGGAGTGCGGCGTGCTTCCTTTTACATTCAATACTATCAACAAGCTTATCTGGTTTTCGGAAAACAAACCGGAACTGGCAGAAAAAAGCTACCGGTTCCTCTTTATGCCATCGATATTTTCATACATACTGACAGGCGAAATGGTCAATGATGTTACCATGGCCGGTACATCAATGATGACTAACCTGTCTGCCAGAAGATTCTCAGAGTCCATCCTCGCCAGGATAGGATTCCCTTCTGAAAAATTTGGCGTTCCGGTTGAGCCGGGGACTGTTACGGGAAAAATCACTGGCGCTGCATCAAAGAAAACAGGAATACCGCAGGGTGTGCCCGTTGCGGCAACCGGCCATGATACACAGTTTGCAATCTTCGGATCTGGTGCGGAAATAAACCAGCCCGTACTCAGCTCCGGAACCTGGGAAATACTCATGGTACGGTCGGAAAGATACAGGTCAGACAGGGAACAGCTTGATATGGCGATCACTACTGAACTTGATTCCCGGCCCGGATTATATAACATTGGCAATCAATGGATTGCATCTGGCATCCTGGAATGGGCAAGAAGAAATCTTTACAGGGACGTTAAGAAAGATGTATATGAGGAAATGATAGCCGGAGCCGAAAAAGTGCCAGCCGGAAGCAACGGTGTGAAAGTAGTGCCGAAATTCTACGAGGAGCTGAAGGGAAAGCAGGGAGGAGAGATCCGGGGACTTACCCTGGAGAGTACCAGGGATGAAATTTACCGTGCCATGCTTGAGGCTTTATCTGAAAGACTGGTTTTCGGGAAAAAAGCACTTGAGGAAGCGGGCGGATTCAAAACAGAAAGTATTTTATGCGTGGGAGGAGGATCAAAGAACAGGCTGTGGAACAGGCTGAGGGCTGACTTTACGGGCGTTCCGGTAAAACTGATCGACCAGAAGGAAACGACTGTCCTCGGTGCTTCCCTTTTTGTCCAGGCAGCCTGTGGAAATGCATCATCCCCCGAGGAGGCAAGGTCGGTAATAGATTATAAAACAGAGATAATAATGCCTTCAGGATAACTGGCCATTGTGCCCTTGCACCTTTGTGCCGTAAAGCCTTTTATTATGGAAACAGCTTATTTCAACGGAACCTTTCTCCCGAAAGACCAGATCAGGATCGACCCTGACGACCGGGGTTTTCTTTTTGCCGATGGCGTGTATGAAGTTGTAAGATGGTACAAGGGATTTTTCTTCGATATGGAAGGCCATATGGCAAGACTGAAGAGAAGCATGAAGGAAATAAGACTGGAATGGCCGGAAGCTGAAACATTTCCGACGACTGCCCTGGAGCTTGTCAACCGTAACAATCTAAATAATATTCCCACACTTGTGTATCTGCAGGTAACCAGGGGGGTTGCAAAACGGAGCCATGCTTTTCCTTCTTCCCCGATACCTCCGACAGTATACGCTTTTTCACGCGGTTTCAGGCCGGAGAAAGAACTTATTTCCAAAGGAATTCAGACCATCCTGCGCAATGATAACAGGTGGACCCGCTGCGACATCAAATCAGTATCACTCCTTCCCAACATACTGAGCTTCCAGGAAGCCCGGGAATCAGGTGCTCTTGAGTGTATCTTCATGAATGACGGAAACATTACCGAATGTGCGCATTCAAATGTCTTTTTTGTGATCGATGACACGCTTGTCACACATCACGAATGCGAGAAGATCCTTTCAGGAATATCGAGGAAGAGCATACTGAAGTTTGCCCGCGAAAATGGCATCCCGGTACTGGAAGAGCCACTGCCCGTTGCAAGGCTGGGGAATATCACAGAAGCTTTTGTAACTAACACATCTTTTGAAATAGCACCGGTGACCTCAATCGACGGGAAACCTGTCGGGAATGGTGCACCGGGACCAATAACCAGACTTCTGCGTGAAAAATTTGATGACGCTCTCCGGGTGCTCATGCCCTGATCCCTATAGTCCGAATTTTTCTATATTTGCACATATTTTTATCAGCCATGAATACCCCGGAACTGAGTGAACAGGAACAAATAAGAAGGAAATCACTGGAAGAGATCTTGAAGCTTGGTATTAACCCGTACCCTGCCGCTGAATACAAGACCAATGCCATTGCAAAGGATATCCTGGAAAACTTCATTTCTGAAAAGAATAACTATCCGGATGTCTGCCTGGCAGGCAGGATAATGAGAAGGAGGATCATGGGCAATGCATCTTTTGCCGAGATAATGGACTCTTCAGGAAGGATCCAGATTTATCTTCGCCGTGACGATATCTGCCCCGGAGAGGATAAAACGATGTACAATACGGTATTCAAGCATCACATTGATATTGGCGACATTATCGGGGTTAAGGGATTTGTCTTTAAAACCCAGATGGGTGAGACGACTGTGCATGTTAAGGAGTTCACGATTCTGTGCAAGTCGCTGCATCCACTGCCTGTTGTGAAGGAGAAAGACGGCGTTTACTACGATGCTGTTACCGACCACGAGATGCGCTACCGCCAGCGCTATATTGACCTGATCGTCAATCCGGGTGTCAGGGAAGTATTCCGTAAAAGAACGCAGATCATTCAATCAATGCGTGAGCTGTTCAATTCGAGGGGATACCTCGAAGTCGAGACTCCCATCCTTCAGCCAATTCCCGGAGGTGCAGCAGCCCGTCCTTTCATCACACATCATAATACGCTCGACATACCTCTCTACCTGAGGATCGCAAACGAACTCTATCTGAAACGGCTCATAGTGGGAGGTTATGAAGGAGTATACGAATTTGCCAAGGATTTCCGCAATGAGGGAATGGACCGGACACATAATCCTGAATTCACCGTGATGGAAATATATATTGCCTACAAGGATTACAACTGGATGATGACCTTTACGGAGGAGATCATCAAAAAAGCAGTTATGGACCTTCACGGCAAGACTGAAATCATCTATGGCGACAAGGTCATAAACCTCAACCCCCCGTTTAAAAGGATCAGCATGCTGGATTCCATTAAAGAAAACACAGGTGTTGATATCTCAGGCATGGATGAAGAAGGATTAAGAAAAGTGTGTGACAGGTTTGGTATAGAACATGATAAAACCATGGGCAAGGGCAAACTGATAGATGCCCTTTTTGGATCGAAATGCGAACATACCCTGGTTCAGCCTGCATTCATAATTGACTATCCCACAGAGACTTCTCCTCTTACAAAGATGCACAGGAGCAAGCCTGGTTTGACCGAGAGATTTGAGCTTTTCATTAACTGCAAGGAGATCGCAAATGCATATTCAGAGCTTAACGATCCCATTGACCAGATGGAGCGTTTCCAGGACCAGATGAGGCTTTCTGAGAAAGGCGATGACGAGGCGATGTTTATTGACTTTGACTTTATTAAAGCGCTGGAGGTCGGTATGCCACCTACATCGGGCATGGGACTGGGCATTGACAGGCTTACCATGCTGCTCACCAATCAGCCCTCAATTCAGGATGTGCTCCTGTTCCCGCAAATGAAGCCGGAGGTAAGGCAGAAGGCGGATGGTGAAGGGTTGAAGGAATAATACACCCATGCTGAAGCATTTGTTAACCAATCCGAAATTTCAACCAACTTAACCAGGTGCCAGAAAAAATATCTTATTTTCAACGATTGTGGTCAATCCTTTCAAGACAACACCGAAGGAACAGGGAGAAAGGCGTTTATGGCTATATGTGGTGGACCGCACTTAAAATAGTTTTAATCTGGTTCCTTATAATGGTACCGCTTGTCCTTTTGCTCAAGTATCTGATAGATCTGGAGCCTGTTTTCCGGTACATTACTGAAGATCTTCCAAACTACCTGGTATGGGTCGTTTTCCTGGTTTCGGAATCTTTCCTTGGGCTGATGCCCCCGGATATTTTTATTATCTGGGCAGGGAAATTCGATTCCACCCTACTGATTATTACGCTGCTCGGAATATTGTCATACATAGGAGGAATAATTTCATACTACATCGGACACTGGCTATCAATCACACCAAAAATTAAAGCATACTCTGAAAGGGCTCTGAATAAATATATTGTGCTGTCAAGAAAATGGGGAGGTGCATTTATTATCATTTCCTCCCTGTTTCCCTTTTCTCCTTTTTCAATGATTGTAATTGCAGTAAGTCTGCTGAGATACCCTTTTAAACTCTATCTTTTTTTCGGTGTTTCAAGAATTCTCAGATTTATTGTGCAGGGAATCTTATATCTGAAAATACTGAACGTCGATAATTTCTTTAATCTCCTCTGATCAGGTCTCAGATTTCTGGATGCGCAGGTTTCCTGCCTGCTTAATAAGCTTCTGGAGAATCTTATAATAAAGGGCGGTATAAAGTAAAACAGAAACAGCCCAGATCACAAATACATTGAACCAGTAGGTATCAATCTCTGCTTTTCCTAACTTTTTACAGGGCGCATAAAAATGAGCCCGTCCGTTCTTCGCCAGCGCTTTCATATAGCCCGGATCGCATTTCTGTATGTATTTTTCCGGAGTAGCCAGGATCTTTTCAGGATTAAATATGCGAAGCACTTCTGCTTTCAACTGCGTATTCTCGTACTGTTCCCGAAGTGAAAGAAATCCATCTTCCCCCAGGGTGTTTTTGAATGTATCATATAATTGTTCTTTTGAAGAAGCGGCCTGCTTGTATTTGTCCATAAAAGATTTTCTGAGGATCGCCAGGTATGCTACAGCTTCCTTATAAACGTTCTGGCTGAATTTCATTGTATTCAGCGAGTCTTTCCATTTCCCCGGTTCAGTGAGAGTAAGTTGTGCCAGCTCATCAATATGATAGTTCAGCCTGGCAAAGCATTCCTTTACTTCCTCTTCATAACCTGCACTGTCACTGTAATTACGGCATATCCACAGGTCACTGCTCAGCCTGTCATTTATCAGTATTGCTCCGTAGTAATTGTTCTGGCTTGCTTCCATATTGTACCTGAAAACAGGCTTTTCATATTTATTATTCCTGAACTGTTCAATTGCCATTGCTTCAAACGACCAGCGGGCTGTCATCATATCGCCTATTACGGGGACAAACTCCTTCTTTGACCTGTTCCCCAGGTGAAGCTGGTCAAATTTTACAAGAACGCCGCTGAAAAGAAGCTGAGGTATTATTATAAAAGGTATAAGAATATAAATGGTTACCACTGAATTGAACGCAGATGAGATGTTCAGCCCCAGGATGTTGGCCGAGCATGACGTAGTGAAAAGGACGAGCCAGTAGCTGAGGGTCATTCCCTTTATTCCCAGAATGAGGTTGCCGATTATCACAAACGACAGGGTCTGGAATGCAGATACCAGGAACAGGATCATAATTTTGGAGTTCAGATAGCTGAACCAGCTCAGGTGAAGGAATGATTCCCTCTTGAGTATTTTCCTGTCTTTCACTATTTCTTCGGAGCTGATCATAAGTCCGAAAAACAGTGAGGTCACCACGCACATGAAAATATATGCCGGGATATTCGCATTCTCGCTGAGCTTATATGTTTCATTTGTGTACCTTGTAAAGAAAGCAAGAAGAAATGCCAGTAGAGGTGGCCCCAGCAGACTGATGATAAGATATTGTTTATCAGCTGATTTTGCCAGGAAATCACGAGTGAAAAATATTACCGATTGTTTCAACAGACCCGGGATGCTGAAATTATTTTCAGGGATTTTTTGTTTTTCATGAATTGCGGAATGCCCACTCAGACCGGATTTCTCGTGAAATTTCTCAGCCCACTCTCCGGGAGACACTTTTCTGATCCTTGTTGCCCGGCCGTGTTCATCTACTACTTTAGCTTCAATTATCTGTAGTATCTGGTCGGTTTCAACATTTCCGCACTTAACGCATTTGTCTTCATCAGGATTGGCATGCCTCGTTATGGTTTTGAAATAGATGATCGCTTCTGTGGGATTTCCGAAGAAAGCCTGGTAGCCGCCCTTGTCAATGAACATCACCTTGTTGAACATTTTATAAATCTCCGATGCCGGCTGGTGGATATTTATGATGACCAGCTTGCCCTTGTGCGTCTGTTCCTTCAGAAGGTTCATTACCGCTTCCGAATCAACGGATGATAGCCCTGAAGTGGGTTCGTCAACGAACAGTATTGTGGGCTCGCGAAGAAGCTCGAGTGCTATATTTACTCTTTTTCTCTGCCCGCCGCTGATTATCTTCTTAAGAGGATTGCCAACTTTGAGATTTTTAATCTCCTCAAGGTCAAAATCGATAAGTATTTTGCTTACTGCCTCAACCAGTCTGTTTTCATCAAGGTTGTTGAGGCACATTTTTGCATTGTAATAAATGTTCTGGTAAACCGTTAGCTCCTCGATCAGGAGGTCATCCTGTGGAACAAATCCAATAACTCCTTTCAGATTCTTTTTTTCATTCTCATCGTACAGGTCATATCCGTTTATAAGCACTCTACCCTGCTGAGGCTTAAGGGTTCCGTTAAGGATGCTCAGTGTCGTGGATTTGCCAACGCCGCTTCCGCCCAATATTCCTATCAGCTCGCCGCACTCACCATTGAAATTAAGATCATGAATGCCATTTTCGCTGTTACTGAATTTAAAAGTCACATCCTCAGCATCAAGGGTGATCCTGCATCTGAATGAGATTTCCGAAATACGGCTGCTTACCTCAGAAAAGTATACGGTTTTCATGCCCGAGCCCCTTAATGTTGAGCCATGATCAAAAATATATGTCTGACCTGTAAAAATATTCTGGCCATTCAGGTAAATATCCTCTGTTCCTTTATATTTCAATAAATAGGTGTTGGTACTGCCGATATATAGAAATGAGACTGTTCCGTTCAGGTTTTCATTGAATAGATGCCTGATCTCTTTGTTTTCCCCTTGCTTCTTCCCATCCATTACCATCAGCCTGCTTTTATCCCTTACGTCATTGATGTCGTTCATTATGAAACTCCTGATATCCTGGAATTCAGATGGAGGGATATTGAAGGCGTCAGAAACTGTCTGGAGGAAATCAAGTTCGTTTTCAGTTATTTCCTGCCCAAGGGAGATAAAGTCCATCAGCTGAATCAGCACATATATTTTCTGATTCTGGCGAAGCTCCTCATTGATCTTCTCGCATATGGCAAGGATCCTCATGGCATTAAGGGCAACACGCTTCCTGTCCCTTACGCTTCCTTTGTCAATGTTTTCAGAGTTGTAGAGTGCCAGGTATTCCTCGAACATCTTCATATACCGGGCAACCAGCTCATTGTTCAGATGCCTTGACAGGAACAGTTTCACTACCTCCTTTTCCCTGCTTGTTATGACGGTTTCGTCATGGATATCTCCAATCAGCGCAAAAAGCTGGACAAGTGCGTTAAGAATGGGTTCACTCATAGGATCTGTTAATAATTAGTGCAGGAGGATAAATTATTTATTATCAAGGTTTAATAAAAAAATAGGAGAAAGTTTATCTTTGTTTAACCCAAGTTAGCAAATAATTGGCAAAAAGAAAAATTTTTCTGGATTACAGTGGTTCCATTGATCAGGCGGTTATAGACAACATCCTGCAAAACCTTAAAGAAACGCAGGAGTACCTCAGCCTGGGCAAGGTTTCCGGTAAAAGGGTATATTCAATAATTGTTGAGTGTCTTGAGAACATGTCGAAGCATTCCGTCCGGAATCCTGGTTATATAAACGGGAAGCATTCCTACATATCTGCCGGTGAGTGGGAAGAGTGCATCATCATCCATGCGGGCAATCCGGTTTCGCAGGATAAAACAGATATGCTGGCCGCAAGGCTTAATAAGGTGAATAACATGAGCATGGAAGGGCTGACCGACCTTTATGAGCATATCCTAAACAGGGAAACCAGGCTTTCAGAAAACGGAGCCGGTGCAGGTCTCGGCTTTATACTCATGAGGCTTAAATCGGGCAGAAAGATTGATTTCGGCTTTACAAGGATCAATGACAGTTGTTCGCTTTTCGAGATACAGGTATCAGTAAACAAGAATACAATGAAAAAGTTAATTATTGACAAAACGGTAAATTCACCCAGTGTGATTTTCGATCCGGAGATCAACAGATTTGAGATTTCCGGCGAATCAAGGCCTTCTGATGTCGCATCTTTCTATCTTGAGATCCTGAAATGGTTTGATGATTACTCTTCATCCCTGGGCAGGATGCAGGAACAGAAAGACCCGGCTGTGTTTAATTTTGACTTTGAATATTTCAATTCATCTTCGGCAAAGTACATTCTCGATTTCTGCAAGCAGATCGGGGATGCAAGGTCAAAAGGCAATAACCTGGGGATCAGGTGGCACTATGATAAAGAAGACCTCGATATGCTTCAGGTTGGCATGGAGATGTCGAAGATCTCGAAAACTCCGTTTGAATATATCGAAAAGGAGATTGATTGATCTTTAATCAGGATTCCATTTTTTAATGTCAGGTGAATCAACAAAGAGGGAGATCCTGAAATGGATCGAAGTCATATACAGGCCGGAACATAGTCTGATCCGGGAAATTACTTCGAACTGGACCAAATACAGGAAAATATTTGTTGACACCATAGCTGAAACCATCTATACTGATATCCGGCGCACAAAACATCTTTTTTCTTCTCCCTGGCCTTTTAAAAAGGAGTTTTCAAAACTTACGGAAAGTGAGAAATTGCCATGGTATGACTTTGCCTGTGACATTCCCGGGAAACTCCGCTTACTGAACCTGTACATACGTCCCTATGCTGACTTCTGCAGAACATGCCTGATACCATACAGGGACATGGAGACCCTGGCGCGTTCAGACTATTACAGTTTTTGCGAGCGATCAGAGGCTGATCACAAAGACAAAAAAATGTATGTTCCGTTCCGTGATCTGACCGCGAAGGAAAAACGTTTCTATATAGAACTTAACCACCTGATACCTGTTGCCCTCAAAAAAGCAGGATACGAAATAATCAGAACCGTGGAGATCTCCGAGATAAGCGGAAAGATGGTCCTGAAGTTTGCCAGGGCAATTCATGCACGATATATCCGCGAAATAAAGAAAAGAGAACCCGAAACAAAAAAGAGCTCCTATCTGACCTGGATCCACGAGCAGGGAGACAGCCGGGAAACCCCTGGAGAGAATTTTGATGATCTTCCTGAAGAGATCAGGCACTCCAATCTTGATAACGCTTATCAGATCCCTGCCAAGCTGCTTGCAATAGGTTATAAGCTGCAGCAAACGGGAAGAGGATTCAAGCCTGCAGTACTCAGTCTCAGCGATGATGAGATTGAAACCATGGCCCGGGTTGAGCATATCAGGTGGTGCTGGGATAAGATACTCCACGGATGGATTCACGGAAAGACAAAAGATGACAGGAAGAAAATTCATCCGTCAATAATCGCATATGAGGACCTCTCGGAATCCGAAAAGGAAAAGGACAGGGAACTGGTGAGGATGATACCCGCATTGCTTCAGGATGTCAATTATGATGTATTCCATGTAAATCCCGGGAAGTTAAGCAAACTGCCATATGCGCTAAAACCGCAAAGCAGCATAAACAGGATACTTGAAGAGACCCGCAGGCTGAATGTGCAGATCAAGAATCTGAAGAGACTGCCGCCTGAGGCAGAGCAGATGAT
This sequence comes from Bacteroidota bacterium, assembly GCA_043800695.1. GTDB lineage: Bacteria > Bacteroidota > Bacteroidia > Bacteroidales > VadinHA17 > LD21. The sequence continues at coordinate 47,389 of JAZDMU010000022.1, read as the reverse complement.
GGATGCAGGGAATTATAAAATCGAAGAGGCATTGAAGGAAATTGAATCAAGCTATAACTATGCGCTTCACATCCAGGAGTCATTTCTGCCCGATAAACTGTATATAAGGGAGTGCTTCCCGGACAGCTTCATCCTGTTCAAGCCCAGGGATATAGTTAGCGGTGACTTTTATTTCATCAGTAAACGTGACCACCGGATAACTTTTGCCGCAGCAGACTGTACAGGGCATGGCATACCAGGTGCTCTGCTGAGTACCATCGGCTACGGTATCCTTGACGAAGCGGTTAATACCCTCTATCTGACCGATACCAGCGAAATACTCAGACATTTATATATGAAGATGCACAGGTTCCTGAAGGTCGATCCGGAAATCACAGGTGTGTCTGATGACCTGGATATTGCTTTGTGCTGCCTGGATGTAAAAAGGCAGGTGCTGACATATTCCGGGGTCGGAAATCCGCTATATCACATCAGCGACGGCAAGCTGGATGAATACAGGCCCGGGAACCTGAAGAAGAAAACCGGTGAAATTGACGATAACAGGTACGCATCTGAAACGATCAAACTTAAGCACGAAGATTCAATATACCTGCTGTCTGATGGTTACGCTGATCAATTTGGCGGGAAATCCCATAAAAGATACCAGACCAGCAGATTAAAGAATTTCCTGTCAGGCATCCAGGGCAATTCAATGCCCGAACAGGGCGACCTGTTATTTGAAGAGATTGAGAAGTGGCGCAAGGAGGAGAATGAAGAACAAACAGACGATATACTTGTTGTCGGAATAAGGATATAATAAAAAGTAATAAATTTGATTTATATGAATTGGGGATTATTTCGGCTTTTTCTGGTACTTTTAATTGTTACTCCAGTCACCGGACAGAATATTTCTGAACCGGCTGCCCGGAATGAAGCAAATCCTGATTATAAAAGCTTCAGGCTTTTTGAGGACCAGGATATGCTTAAGATTACTCTTCGTTTTGACCTTTCAACATATACAAGGACAAAACCGAAGAAAGAATACCTTCCTGCCATTTTTACTATTCATTTAAGCGAAATCGATTCCATAAGCAGGGATATCCGCATGAAAACCCGAGGAATATTCCGTAATTCATGGTGTATTTACGCTCCTATTGAGTTGAATTTCAAGAAAGTGAGTTTCGGATATTCAGATCTGGACAGCATCAGTAAACTGAAGCTGGTCACTGAATGTAAACCAGGACAAATTTATGAAGATTACCTCTTAAAAGAATACCTGGTTTACAAACTCTTCAATGTTCTTACCGACTCAAGCTTCCGGGTCAGACTTCTCAGTATCAACTATATTGATTCCGAGAATAAACGAAAACCGATGCATCACTATGGATTCTTTATCGAACCGGTTGAAACGCTGGCAGAAAGGATGAACTGTGTTCAGGTCAAATCACCAAATCTGACCCAGAAAAGTATTATCCCTGACATAATGGACCGGATGGCCATATTCAACTTTATGGTGGGCAACTACGATTGGTCCATCCCCGGTCAGCATAATGTAAAGGTCTTTAAACCCATGTCTTTCACTCAATCAGGATTAGCAATAGCTATTCCTTACGACTTTGACTGGACCGGATTTGTAAATCCGGGCTATGCCCTTCCTGTTGAGGAGACAGGACTGGAAAATGTCCGTGAAAGGCTCTTTACAGGTGTTTGCAGAAGCAGGGAAGTATATTTGAAACGTATGGAGATATTTTCAGCAAAAAAAGAGGAATTTTACAGTGTGATAAATGAGTTTCCATACCTTGACCAGAAAGTAAAAAGAGATGTTTCATATTACCTTGATGGATTTTTTGACAGACTGGGGAGAAGGAATATGGTTGTTGAAGATATTCTTAACACTTGCAAGAATTTTTAAACTAAATACTTAATTCATATGTCCGATAATTTCTTAAATCTAAACAATCCTGATTTTTACGGGATTATGATACGGTTCGTTATTCACCTTGTGTTTCTTATAATCCTCATCTGGGGAGTATATTTCAAATACTCAAAGAAGGAGAAATTCCTGTTTACATTTTTTCTGATGGGGGTAGTGGTATTTTTCATTACTGCAATGCTGAAATCAGTCTTTATTGAAATAGGGATGGCCTTTGGCCTTTTTGCCATTTTTGCAATCCTTCGCTTCAGAACCAGGAATTTCAGCCTCAAGGATATGTCATATATCTTCACGGTTATCGGTATTTCAGTAATAAATTCACTGAAGCTCGTTGGCTTTCCTGTACTTGGAGTGATAATTTTCAACATAATAATTATCTCCACGGCAATTATCCTTGAAAGGTTTACCTCCAGGCATAATATTATCAGCTACACAATAATCTATGAAAATCTTGACTTGCTCAGGTATGACAGGAACAGTAAACTGCTGAAGGATGTCTCTGAAATCACTGGCAAGGATATCATGAAAGTCAAAATCGTCAGGATAAACTACAAGAAAAAGGTTGCAGAGCTTGAGATATTCTATAAAGACTGAAAAAACTGATCATTTTTTGCGGTATTCAAATCTGAGGAGCGTTGAACTTCTGTTCTGTCCTTCATTTGAAATAAGCATATCACCATTCTGAAAGAAGGCGATACCCTCTGCCATGTTAAAGATCTCAGGATTAAGACGGGTTATGTATTCTATTTTCTCCTCCAGGTTAAAAATAAAAAGCATGTGGTCATCGGCAGAAAGAAGGTAAAGCCTTCCTGTAATCGGATGGATAGCTATTGCTGAGGGACTGAACCGGATATCGTGTTTCTTTGGCTCGCCTTTCTTATTATTTTCAACCGGTTCAAGTAAATTTACAGCAGACTCTTTTATTGCCGGCAGCTTAAACTCAATCAGAGGATCTTTCATTAATTCCCCTGTTTTCGGGTCAAATGAATAAAGGCCCTGTCTGACTTCAGCATCAACATCCTTATCGGCCCTGTCTTTGGGGGCAATAAGCAATCTCTCATTATTGCTGTCATAACAGAGTCCCTCAATATCTTTATGGGGAATCTCCTTAAGTCGGATCTCTTCAGCAGGCAGAGGCCGGTTCAGATCAGAAATCTTATAAAGAGTTCCATTGCTTTTTAAAACATAGAAGACACCATCAGGTTTGGCAATACCCTCATAATCGCCATTTCCAGAGAAGGTTATATGGCGCAGGATTGCCTTTCTAATTAGATCATAAATAAAGATTATCCCGTTTTCGTCCTGCACACAGGCAATTGAGGATGAATCAAAAACAGTTATTCCCGAAATCTCGTGCAGAACAGCCGGCAGAAAAAATGTTTCATCAGGGTTGTTGAGGTCATATCCTATGGCATCGATACTTTTATTGTCATGTTTCTGAATAGTGCTTTCTGTTGCAGTGCCGCAACCCGAAAGAACAATGAATGAAATTATTATATGGCTTAGAAAAATTAGCATTAAGGCAGGATTTTTCATTATTATTTATTCATAAAACACTGCTATGATATAAAGATAAGAATTTTTGCCTGGAATCCGTTGGCTGAAGCCAACGGCAATTGAAGTTACAGATTATCAATTAATTATTACCTGAATATTATTTCCTGATCTGTGTAAGCTGCCTGTCCGTCCGGTCTGTCGGGACTTTCCTGATTTCTTTATCCTTTACATTATTAATTTCAATATCTTTGATTTAACCCGGAATAATATGGCACATCATCTGACGATAAAACAGAACAGCTACTACAAACTGAGCGAGAGGATCAACAGGTTCCCGCAGGGAGCACCATGGTCCGACCTGCTCTTTGAGATCCTGAAAATACTCTTTTCCGAGAGAGAAGCAGGTCTTGTTTCACTATTGCCGATCAAGCCGTTCAATGCAAGAAAAGCCTCGAAAATATGGAAAATGAAAGAAGAGGATGCAAGTAAAATCCTCAATGACCTCTCTGACCGCGGCTTACTTGTAGACGCTGAGCATAATGATGATGTGGTCTATTCAATGCCACCTCCTATGGCAGGATTCTTCGAGTTCTCGCTCATGAGATACAGGAACGACATTGACCAGAAGAAACTCTCTGAACTCTTCTACCAGTATATGAACATAGAAGAGGATTTCATTAAAGGCCTTTTCACACAGGGTGAAACCCAGCTGGGAAGGGTATTTGTCAATGAGACAGCTCTTTCCGAAGAAAACTCACTTCATGTCCTTGACTATGAGAGAGCTTCTGAAGTGATCAAAACAGCCACCGTTAGGGGGATAGGTGTATGTTACTGCCGGCATAAAATGCAGCACCTGGGTAAAAACTGTAATGCTGAGATGGATATCTGCATGACATTCAACAATAGCGCAGAGTCACTCACACGACATGGAATTGCAAGGAAAGCAGATGTGTCAGAAGGATTGGATCTGCTGCAAAAAGCCAGGGATCAGAATCTGGTTCAGTTCGGTGAAAATGTAGAGGAGAAAGTGAACTTTATCTGTAATTGCTGCGGCTGCTGCTGTGAAGCACTTATCGCTGCAAAACGTTTCGGGTTCCTGCATCCTGTGCATACCACCAATTTTATCCCTGTAATTAATGATGATAATTGCGATGGCTGTGGCAAATGCGTTTCGCTATGTCCTGTTGAGGCCATGACGCTGGTATCTTCAAATGATCCTCTCAAACCTCTTAGAAAGAAGGCAAAACTCGATGAGGATATTTGCCTGGGCTGTGGCGTTTGTATTTCAGGATGTAAGAAAGACGCCATAAAACTTGAACCACGAAAAGAAAGGGTAATAACCCCTGTCAATTCTGTTCACAGGGTTGTTGTGATGGCAATTGAAAGAGGTGAGCTTCATAACCTGATCTTTGACAACAGGGTTCTGCTCAGTCACAGGGCTCTTGCTGCAGTGCTTGGTGTAATACTGAAGCTGCCGCCTGCAAAACAGGTTGTCGCAAGCAGACAATTTAAATCAAGATATCTCATTGGATTGATTAACAGGCAAAAAGTTACCTGATAATCTATACTGAGATTTTACTAAGTTCACCTTTCATATACAATCTCCTTCGATCCTGAGATCGTATTTCCTGTTGCAGTCACTTTTGAGGATTTTTTACCGATAAAAATAGCTGTCTTCTGATTCCCCTTGCCGGTTGAATGGATGATGTTACTGATGATGGTAATGTCGTGGGTTTCACCGCCGATGTAAAAGCCGCTTGCCTCGCCATTCATACCATTGTTTTCGATGGTATTATTTACAAACGTGTTCCTGTGTCCGGCATTCTGTTCATTTTCATCACGGAAGAGAACACCGTGTGTTCCGTTTTCATAAACATGATTATTCTCAAAAACATTGTCGGTATCCTTATGCCCGATCGAGATCCCGTTTTCCTTGTTTGCATAACTTACGTTATTTTTGAATTTTCCGTTTTGTACACGCCAGCAAAGGAAAATGCCATCGTCCTGGTTATGATGACTGATACAATTTTCAACTACTGAACGGTCCGATCCGGTTCCCGGGTGGAATCCGAGTCCGCCTCCATTTGCAGCTTCACAGGTTCTCAGGGTTATATTTTCGGTTATCTGCCAGCTGAATGTGTCGCCGTTAAACTCATTCACTTTAACATTTTCAACCAGGCAATTCTTTGATTTATGAATGTAGATCCCTCCTCCACGGCAGCCGTTTATATACTGATTTGTGCTCTTATTTCCCTCCACGGTGAAATCAGCAAACCTTACATTTTCTGCTTCAACTGCTTCCACAATTGAAAAACTGTTTGTGATCGTGCCATTCAGCGAAGCGAGATAATCATTCACCGTCCTGTTGTCGAAATAAATTGTATTACCCTCAATATCAGTAATTACTGCTGTTGTTACATCCCACCCCGAATTATGCTTGTCATCGTACAACTGGATTCCCATTCCGATCTTAAAGCCGGATCCGTCTTTTACTTCGGCTTTAAGCATGCCCCAGTCGGCATCTATAATGAAGCTGGTTTTGAATCCGTCGCATTTATGAAGGATGGTGTTATTCCCTGATCCTACAAGAGAGATATTTGATGCAAGTCTTACCGGGCCAATTATCTCATAGGTTCCCGGATTGAGCTTAATGGTTCCGCCGCCCCTCGTTTTCAGGGCATCAACTGCCATATTTATTGCATCGGAGGTAAATCCAGGGATATCAGCATCCGATCCTCCGACAGTAATTACTTGTTCCGCACGCCTTATATCAACAAGACCGATATTCTGGCTGTAACCGGCAGAATAAAAAACTGCACTTGCAAAAATCAATACTAACAATCTCTTCATATTAATCTGTTTTAATGATGATACAAGAAATGCTGATAATTGATAAAGTTAGAAAACATTCAGGATTTCTCTATAATTTTATTAAACCACGGTGTTACACGGAGTTATTCGGAGTTTCACGGAGTTAAAAACCGTGATACTCCGTGCCTGACTTCGTGTCACTTCGTGGTTAAATTTCTTACATTGTAAAACATATTTAATAATTAATTGATAATTTAACATTTTAAAAAATCACATACAATGAGAAAGCCTCATATTCTTCTTTTGTTGATTTTATTGCTTAGCGCATCTGCAATTACCGCCCAGAGATCACGAAGCTTTGAAGTCAGATCGCCTGACGGGAACATTATACTAAAAGTAGAATCCGGGGTGAAACTTCAATGGTCAGTTATACATATGGGGGAGCAGATAATTGCACCTTCCGCGATTTCTATGCAACTGAATGACGGGGTAATCCTTGGAGACAATGCAGTATTTAAATCTCCGAAAACTGAGGTAATAAATACCACCTTCAATGCTATAAACTATAAAAAAGCTACAGTAACCGATCATTGCAACCAGGTGACGATCAATTGCAACGGCGATTACGGGTTGATATTCAGGGTATATGATGATGCTGTCGCTTACAGGTTCTTCACAAAGAAAAAAGGGGAGCTGATAATAGAGAACGAAGAGGCTAACTTCAATTTTACTGCCGATCATAAGGCATTCATTCCCTACATGTGGGATTACCGCGACGGAGCTATTTTCAACTGTTCATTTGAGTCGCTCTATACAGAACAAAAGATATCGGAATTCAGAAAAGACTCACTTGCATTCCTCCCCCTGCTTGTTGATGCTGACAAGGGCAGAAAGGTCGTTATACTTGAGGCTGACCTCGAAGATTACCCTGGTATGTTCCTTGATAAAAACCAGACAGGAAAAGGATTCAAGGGGGTCTTTGCGCCTTATCCTCTTGAATACAAAACTTTTGAGAGAAATATAATTCCCATAAAAAGAGCGGATTATATAGCAAAAGTGAACGGAACCCGCAATTTACCCTGGCGTGCAGTGGTAATAAGCGAACAGGATAAGGATCTGCTGAATGTCGATATTGTGCAGAAGCTGGCATCACCTCCCAGGATTGCAGATATCTCATGGATCGAGCCCGGACAGGTAGCCTGGGACTGGTGGAACGACTGGAATATTTCACATGTTGATTTCAGGGCCGGAATTAATACAGAAACATATAAATACAACATTGACTTCGCTGCTTCAAACGGGATCAAATATATAATACTTGATGAAGGCTGGGCTATGCGAAATGACCTGAGCAGAACTATCCAGGCCGTTGACATGAAGGACCTTGTTGATTACGGGAAAAAGAAAAATGTAGGAGTGATCCTCTGGGCATCATGGAGAAATATACTCGATCAGTTCGACACAATTTTCCCGCTTTACTCAGAAATGGGGGTAAGAGGTTTCAAGATTGATTTCATAGATCGTGATGACCAGGTTGCAGTGGCTTCAATTTACGAAATAGCAAAAAAAGCTGCTGACCACCATCTTCTTGTGGATTATCATGGTATGTACAAGCCTACCGGGTTTCAGCGGACTTTGCCCAATATTGTTGGAATTGAAGGTGTAAAAGGCATGGAAAACGTAAAATGGGCCAATGAGGATGTTCCAAGGTATGATGTCACGCTGCCTTATATCCGCATGATGGCAGGTCATATGGATTACACTCCGGGTGCGATGAGGAATGCAACCAGGAGGAACTTCAGGCCGGTGAACTCTATGCCCGTGAGCCAGGGAACACGCTGCCACCAGCTTGCCATGTATGTGATCTTTGAAGTGCCTTTACAGATGCTTTCCGATAACGCAACAATTTACATGAAAGAACAGGAAAGCACCGATTTCATAACCAGTATACCGACAGTGTTTGATGAAACCGTACCCCTCGATGGAAAGGTAGGAGAATATGTTGCCATAGCCCGCAGAAAAGGTGACACATGGTATGCCGGTGCTATGACTAACTGGACACGGCGTGAACTGACAATTGACTTCTCCTTCCTTGGAGCAGGTGAATGGCAGGCAGTAGTATTCAGGGACGGTATAAATGCCGACCGTGATGCCACAGATTATAAAGAAGAAGTTATCACCGTCACATCAGGCGACAAACTGAAAATAAACCTCGCCCCCGGTGGGGGTTGGGCTGCAAGGATAGAGAAAAGATAACTACCTGAATACCTGTTTAAGAACAGGAAGCTATCTATAGCTCTTCAATTTCCAGGTTCCTCCATCTAACCTTTATCCCGCCTCCATCGTGGATCTGGAGAGCTATCGAACCATTCGCTTGTCCGATCTTCTCATCGGTGAAGTCGACCATCGGTTCCCCGTTGAGCCAGGTCTGAACCCTGTCTCCGGCTACACGTATCCTTAGTTTGTTCCACTCCCCCGGCTTCAGGATATTCTCCCTTTCAGGCTCGATCTGTTTGAGCCATCCCCGGCCGTAGGATTCATAAATGCCGCCGGTATCATGGTCCGGAGGTGCCACTTCACACTGCCACCCTGCTATCTTTGTGTCTTCAATTGTCGATCTGAAGAATACACCGCTGTTGCCGTTAGCTTCCTGTTTGAATTCAACAGTAAGATCAAAATCCTTATAGAATTTCTCAGTTGCAAGGTAACCATACTTCTTATCCGGGCCGCTTTCGCAGACCAGATAGCCATCCTCAACGAACCATTTTTCAGTACCATAGACCTTCCACCCGGTAAGGTCCTTACTGTTGAAAAGGACATCCTTCTTCTGAGAATTACAGAAGGTTCCTATGACCATTATTCCTGTAATTGTAAGCAAAAATGATTTCATGAAACATCTTTTAATAGTAACACATTTCTTTCATAATATATTACACGTCATGATTACATGACATGATAATATAAAGATACTCAACTTTTCATTTACAGATCGCCGCTACGCAGCTAAAAAAATAAAAAATGCATTCATTGCCCTAAAAACAGATCGCCGCTACGCGGCTCAGATTAGAGTCCCCTAGGGACGATCTGATTTTAGAAACTAAAAACAGATCGCCGCTACGCGGCTCAGATTAGAGTCCCCTAGGGACGATCTGATTTTAGAAACATTAGTATATGGGTATTAGTTTTCTAGCTTCGTAGGAGCGACCTGTTTCCAGTAGCTACGCGGCTCAGACACTAGTCCCGTAGGGACGATCTGATTTTAGAAACATTAGTATATGGGTATTAGTTTTCTAGCTCCGTTAGAGCGGCTTGTGAAAAAGTTTAAATCCAATCAAATAAATATATCGGATCATAATCCACCTCAAATTTTTCGAGCAACTTCAGATATTCATCTTTAAAAGATGATTTTCTATGATGCTCTTCCTGTGAGTTTATGTATTTAATGACATTGGATATCTGAGAATGGCTGTAAGAGAATGCACCATATCCTTCCTGCCATTGGAACCTCCCCGGAATCCATTTGTTTTCATTAATGAACTTTGAAGTGTTTGATTTAATATCCCTTAATAAATCAGGAAGGGATTGAGCAGGCTGATATCCGATAAATATATGCACATGATCAGGCATATAATTCACTGCCAGTAGTTTATGCTTTCGGTTCTGAATAATTCCTGTTGTGTATTTTTGCAGCTCTTCTTTATGTTTTACAGGAATTACATTTTCATGTCCCCGCGGTGAAAACACCAGCTGGAGGTAGATCTTGGTAAAACTATTTGCCATAGCACGAAGGATTAATGGTTAATATTAAAGTTAGAACAGAAAAGCGAGACAATCGATATTAATGTTATATGTCATGATTGCATGACATGTAAATATAAAGAAATTCTATTTTTCAATACACAGGTCAGCTGCTATGCAGCTGAAAGCAAACACTGTATGTATTACCTAAATACAGAGCGGGGAGCGGCCTGTTTACCGTTTTTTCCCTCTTATGTTTTAATAGCAGGAGGCTGGATATAATCCTTTTACCCTATCTCCTGCAGATTCACAGGAACCGAATCGGCGGTTCTGTTTTTACCATCGACTATTTTTACAATATAGGAATGGGCGGTTTTATCATCCAATGTTTCTGAGAAAGTGAAAGGATCCATTGTGATTTGAGGAGTGAAAGGTATCTCCTTAATCTTATTCCCGTCCCGCCATATCTCATATGATTTCATTGGCGCATCAGCAGCATATGCTGTGTTCCAGCTTATTGTCGCTGTACGGATATTATTCTCCGTTTTCTGAGTAACTGCAACTTCATCAGGTGCTGCAAGAGGTCTGGCAGGAAGCTGGAAATAATTTGTCTTCCCCTCTTTAACCTTACCTGCCATTTCTTCAATCTTCACTCTTTCTTCCTCAGACAAACCACCGGGAAGTATCTGTGAATCTTTAATGTTGTTGCTCAGCTGGCACTCTTCGAACTTATCGCTTATATGTCCAATCCCGATAATTGCCAGATGAACTCCCGGAGTTGTAAGGGAGTATTGAATAAGCGGACGGCTCGGGAGGGATGGACTGCCCATGGTCGTTACCACGTGCTTAGGGTTGTTTGACCATTCAGCAGGTTTGGTGTACATGGCGCCGTCGGCGAAGACTTTCATTGCAATCACCCCCATGTTTTTGGCTGCTGCAAGCGGGATCACATTATACTGCATGTTGAACATCAGCTTATCGTTTGCATTTATTGCCACCAGCATGGCATCGTTCAGGTTTGTGCGGTCGCGGCGGATCATGTACATATTTACCGAAGGATCAAAATGTCCTGAAAAACCAATATGACGAATCAGCTTTTCATTCCCGGGATTAAGTCCGGTCAGGTTCGTTCCGTCGCGGTAGTCGCGCAGGGCTGCCAGGGCACCTATTCTATCTGCATTGGGATCAGGATTATCGAGACCCTCGAATATTGCATCCACCTCTTCCATGGTGTTCAGGTTATGGAACAGAACCATATCAAGGTAGGCTCCTTCCGGGTAATTGCCCTGACCGTCTCCAAACATCTGTGAAAGTGAGCGACGGAGATCATCAATGGTGTGGGTGCCGGGAGTACCGTTGGTCCAGTTATTTACACCCTGTACTTCCCCGTCACCTTTTGCAAACCGAAGGTGGGTTTTGGTGGTGAGGAATATTGATTTTCTAAGGTTCTCATCATAACCGGATTCTCCGGGAATCAGGTTCAATATCTTAAAGGCCTTGCCAAAGTTCGTCTGGCTTGGACCGTAAAGATTTGAAGTATCAAAATAGTTGATACCCATTTCGAATGCCTTGAGGATTATCTTCACAGGATCAACACCTTCTGGTGTCCACTGAAGTGAAGCCTGTCCCCCTAGACCGATAGTTGTCACGTCGAATCCCAGCTTGCCGAAGGTACGTTTCATAAGCTGGGGCTTACCGGTGCATCTAGTAAAAAGGGCCGGAGCGATGGCGACGCCTGCGGCTGTCACCAGGGAAGTCTTCACGAACTTCCTGCGTTTCATATGATTGGCTGATGGCATATCTTTCTGTTTTGGTTGTGACTGAAAGTAGGTTTTTATTCAATACTTATTTGAAATCGTGCATGTCTTGCTGTCCTGCAAGTCGTGCAGGTCATGCAGTCGTGCAGTCACGCAGTCAAATATTTCTTGTTTCTTGTTTCTTGTTTCTTTTGTCTTTTGTCTTTTATCTTTTATCTTTTGTCTTTTGTCTTTTATCATTTGTCTTTTCCCCTCTTCTCCCCCTTACCCCTTCTTTCTTCACAGCTCCCCCCTCTCCTCCATCTCATTTATTCTTGCCCTGAGCTCGTCAGCTTTATCATTTGCCCGTTTGACAATCTGTTGGAATTCTTCGTCATTTCTCAGATTATCAAACATTATATCTACTTTGATATATTCGTGAATACCATGGTTAAAACCAATTTTTTCATATTCCCTGAGCCACTTATATGCCTCTTCTTTATTTCCAAGTACAGCATAGACCCCTGCCAGGTCATAAGCAGCACCACCTGTCCCATAAGGATTTTTATTTTCAATACTTTCTTTACAGAACTCAATTTGCTGATTGAAATATTTCAATGCTTCCTTTTTCTTTCCATTCATCCAAAATATTATTCCGATCCGGTGTGCATTATTTAGATCTGGCACAACAGTATTTAAAGTAACCATAATACTATCCAAAGCTTCCTGAAATCTGCCAAGGACAAGTAAAGCTTCAGTATTTGTTCTATTATTTTTTTTACTTACGGCAAGCAATTCTTCCCACTTGCCCTGGATGGTAAGAATCCAGCCATAAGCACTTTCAAGAATCGACAAATCCAGGTTTAGATTTCTTATTTTATCTAAACAGGATTCTGCTTTCTGGATATCCCCGATGGATAAATATACCCAGTAAAAATGATTGTAGATTACCGATAAATCTTGACTTGCCCTTTGCAGTTTTTCAGCTTTTCTAAGATTTATCAGTGCATTTATGTAATCATGGTCTTGACTATATACAATGCCTAAATTTAAATATCCAACTGAATTGTTTGGGGATATGCTGATAGCCTTTTCCAGATCATCAATGGCATTTTGTATTTGACCTTTTTCATAAAAGTAAATACCCCTTGCTGAATAAGCATTTTCCAGGGTCGGATCCATTTCCAGTGCTTTATCAAAAAAGTACAATGCTGTGTCAAGGTAGAATTGTCTGCCATACCCAAACAAGTTCTTTTCACTTAAAAAACTGGTTCCAATCCAATAATATGCGAGTGCAAATTCAGGATCCAGTTCCAGAGCAATATAGGCTAACTGAGTAACTTTTTCCAGATATTTTCTATCCTGACTAGCTAAATACTTATAATAAAAGTCCTGCGCCTGCAGATGAAGGTCGTAGGCTTCCAGGTTAGCAGCAGGTATCTTTTCAATAAGCTGTTTTTCTTCGGGAGTGATAAAAATTTTTATTTCGGCTGCCACGAGCTTAGCTATTTCGATCTGCATGGAAAATATATCCTCAATATCTGCATCATACGTTTTGGACCATAGATGCTTGTCTTTCCTTGCATCAAGCAGCTGAACAAACAATCTGACCCTGCTTCCATCTCTGTGTCCGCTGCCCTCAATTATATAATCTACATCCAGCTCTTTTGCAATAGTCGGGACAGGCTTGAGATTGCCACGGTATTGCTCTACCGAAGTACGACCCCGGACTCTCAGGTCTTCTATTTTGCAGAGATTATCAAGGATAGCTTCCATGATCCCGTTAATAAAATACATTCGCTCCTGGTCAGGACTGTCGTTTTCAAATGGCAATACAGCAATGGCCTTTTCACGTTCCTCAGAAGGCTTAAACAGCCCGGGAATGAACAATATGCCAAGGACAATCAACACAAGAGCAATAACAGAGCTTATAATAATTGTTGCTATACGATTTTTATGTGGTACTGAAACGTGGCCGGTTGCCTCTTTTGGTATTTCTTCCGCGTGCTGACTATGTTTTTTTAATGCTGTAATAATCTCCTTGATTGCATTAGCCACTTTGTTTAATTGGTTACGGTAATTTGTTTTATTGACGTTTTTGTCTTCGGAATCATCTAATATGAGAGGCCGATTTATTCCGGGTTCTTTATAAATAAAATCAACACCTCTAAGCATTTCTCCAAGCTCATTTTCAAGAAGTGCTTTATCCTCCGGATCAAGATCGTGGATCTTGACAGGCAGAATTCTGCCGGCTACATTGCCGCTTGCAAGTTTTATGTCTCTTCCAAACCTGTCATCCTTTGCCAGCTTATTAAAAGCACGGAACTCATTTTGCCAGGCATAGCTTTTCGGATCGCAATAAGTCTGCGAGATGATAGGAATGAAGATAAGACACTTTAGTTTATCTTCAAGACTTTTATCAACATTATGAGTCTCCAATAAGCCGTCATGGGGGTTCTCATCGAAGTATATGGAAATATCTTCTTTAAATGTAGCTTCAAGCTCTCCTTTAAGCTGATTGACAAATTCGGTCACCCAGCCATCGTGCCTGTTGTCTTTCTGGCGGTAGCTGATGAAGATATCGTATTCGTATCCGGGGATGAGGCTCGACATATTTTCCTTGATTACTTCCCAATTACCCTGACAATCTGATTATATAGCTCCGGGATTTTATTCTTCAATACGTCCCAGACAATTGAATAGTTAACGCCCATGTAGTCATGAATCAGCCTGTCCCTCATTCCGGCCATGTCTTTCCAGTTAATCTCCTTCTGTTTAGCTTTGAAATCTCCGGGGATCTTTTTGGATGCTTCTCCTATTATTTCCAGGCTTCTTACAACGGCTCTCTTTAATATTTCATTATCTGTCAGATCATTTTTCGAAAAATCATCCCCCGCAACGGATAAAAGAAAAGAACATTCATCGCGAATATGTTTCAGGTATTCCAGGGGGTCTTTAGACATACAATACTTCATTTAAAATCCCGGGGCCAATATACGGACTCAGTCCGTTTTTTGTCACAATTTCAATTTTCCTGTTCCTAAAGAGATTTTCAATCAGATCACAGACTGCCATATAATTGTCAAAGTTCTCCTTGTCCGGGTCAAAATCAATAAGAATATCTATATCACTGTTGTCTGATTGTTCATCCCGTGCGAATGATCCGAATAATCCAATATCCCGGATACCAAATTTGAACAGATCCGGTTTATGGGTCTTTATTGTTGCTAAGATGTAATCCCTCTCGGTCATCATAATACTTTTATATCAAAAGTAGTAAACTTTATATTTCTCCCATTCTCCCCTTCTCATTTTCTCGCACTCTCCCCCTCACCCCTTCTTTCTTCCGTCGGTAGCTGATGAAGATGTCGTACTCGTATCCGGGGATGAGGCTGGGCATCTTGCACTTTGTAGTTCAGTTTTATAAAGTTATGAAAGTATTGCATACAAGTCAAATTTAATTGATTGAGGATTGCGGATTGCGGATTGCGGATTTTTAAATCCGCAATCGTAAATCCGAAATCCGAAATTTCCTTAAAGCTCTCCCCTTCTTTCCGGATGTCCATGGTACAAAATGAAATTTCCCATATCTTTATCTTGTTCAATTCAAAATGATATGCTTAAAGTACTTGAGCATCCGCTGATAACACATAAGCTGACTCAGCTTCGCCGAAAAGAGACTGACACGAAAGATTTTCGCTATAACCTCAGTGAGATCGCTGCCCTTATGGCATATGAGATCACACGTGATCTTCCGATGAAAGATACCGAAGTTGTAACTCCTATGGGCAAATGCAGGACAAAGGAGCTCACGGGAACTGTGGTGCTGATCCCTGTCCTGAGAGCCGGACTCGGAATGGTTGAAGGAATAACAAACCTGATCCCCGATGTAAAAGTAGGACATATCGGGATTTACAGGGACCATGAGACTTTAAAACCAATAACATATTATTCAAAACTGCCTGATAACCTGGCTGATGCGGTCGTTATGGTGCTTGATCCTATGCTGGCAACAGGTGGAAGTGCAACAGCCGCGATACAGGCACTGAAAGAGAGTGGGGCAAAAAAGATAAAGCTTGTATGCATTATTGGCGCACCTGAAGGCGTCAAAAGAATCGAAACTGATCATCCTGATGTTCAGATCTATCTCGCCGGCCTTGATGAACGACTGAATGAGATCGGTTATATAGTCCCTGGACTTGGGGACGCCGGGGACAGACTATTCGGAACAAAATAGGAAATGGGAGAAAACAATGTCATAGAAGTCCGGGATGTCTGGAAGTCATTCAAAACGGTACAGGCAGTTAAGGGAATCAGTCTGAAAATCCCGAAAGGGCAGTTTGTTGCTCTTCTCGGTCCAAACGGAGCAGGCAAAACCACTCTCGTAGAGATGATAGAAGGGATTCAGAAGCCTGACAGGGGGGAGATCACAATAATGGGAAAGCACTGGAGAGGAAATGAGGATGAACTCCGTCATGTGATCGGACTAGCTCTTCAGGAAACCAGGCTGATCGACAAGCTCAGGGTGACTGAAACACTTCAGCTTTTTGCCAGTTTCTTTAACCTCGATAGAAAAAGAATTGATGAAATAATTCAGTTGATCGGCCTTGAGGATAAAAGAAAATCTTATGTGGTCAACCTCTCCGGGGGACAGCGCCAGAGACTTGCAGTCGGCATTGCCCTTATAAATAATCCTGCAATACTGCTTCTTGATGAGCCTACCACGGGACTTGATCCCAATGCACGCAGGGAAATATGGGATATCCTCAGAAAGCTGAAGCAGATGTCGGAGACCTCAATGATCCTGACAACTCATTATATGGAGGAGGCGGAGAAACTTTGCGACTACATAATAATTCTCGATAACGGTGTAATACTCCGCGAAGGAACAATTGATCAGCTGCTGACGGAAAGCAAGTCGCTTGATGACCTTTTCGTTTCACTTACCGGAAGGAGGATCTATGAGTAAGATTCTCAGAATTAACCAGCTACGCCATCTTACCCTGGCATATTTCCGTGAACTGATCCGCGAACCGGGTGTGCTGATGTGGGGTGTCATCTTCCCCATTCTTATGTCGCTGGGACTCGGGCTGGCTTTTACCAAAAAGGCTGATGTTCTTCGTAAAGTGGCAGTAATAAAACCGGATACTGCAGTACTTTCATACAGTTCGGAGATATTCAGCTTCCTGAATAATAAGTGTGAAATCAACACTTATTCCGAGGAGGCTGGAGACGATTACAAATGGCGTTTTAAAATCAGGGATGATAAGCTGGGAAACACTGAATTCTTTTTCTATGAACTAGCATGGGACGATGCAATCGTTCTCCTTAAGAGAGGTACTGTGAGCCTCATCCTGAATGATAATATAGGTATCACCGAATATCATTTCGATCCTGTAAATTCTGATGCAGAGCTGACTTACCTGAAGCTCAATCCTTATATAGGTTCCGGAACAGTAATGCCTTCAGAGAGTTCCGGCGAGATCAGGCCTCTTACCGTTGCGGGAACCAGGTATATTGATTTCCTGATCCCGGGGATAATTACCCTGGGAGTGATGATGTCATCAATGTGGGGAATAAGCTACGGGATAATTGAGAAGCGTTCGAAGAAGCTTCTGCGCAGGCTGGTGGCGACTCCGATGAAGAAGTCGCATTTTCTTATATCGCTGATAACTGTCAGGGTGGCAATGAATTTCATTGAGGCCGCTATAATAATACTCTTTGCGGTTCTGGCCTTTAAGATGACCATACAGGGCAGTGTAGCGGCTATGATAGTCCTGTTTCTGGCAGGAAATATTGCCTTTTCGGGAATTGCAGTCCTGGTTTCATCACATACTTCAAATACAGAAGTCGGAAATGGCTTGATCAATTTCATCGTTACCCCGATGATGGTGCTATCAGGGATCTTTTTCAGCTATGCCAGTTTCCCAGGATGGAGCGTAACAGTGATCAAGCTTCTACCGCTGACGATACTAACTGATGCCATGAGAAGTATTTTCAACGAAGGGGCAGGATTTACACAAATAGCAATGCCTGTTATCGTGCTTACAATCACAGGAGTGGTTTTATTTGGCGCCGGGCTGAAAATATTCAAGTGGCATTAAGATTTCCCGATTTTTATGCAACATTCAGGTTTTCTTTCTGTCTTTAGTCTGAAAAGAGATTAGAAAACAAATAAGAAAGAACATGAAAAACCTGAAGTATTTTACAGCTGCGATTCTATTGGTTGCCATCAGTGCCTGCGCCAACGGACAGTGGCGCAAGACAGTTTATGGTGATGGCAATGTGGTAAAGAAAGACAGAGAAACCGGATCATTTACCGGAGTCAGGGTCAGCACCGGTATAGATGTTTTCCTTACACAGGGTAGTAACAAAAGCATCGCGGTAGAAGCTGACGAAAACCTTCATGAATACATAATGACAAAGATTGAAGGGGATGTCCTGCATGTCTACTCTGAAGCAAATAT
The DNA here is from genome assembly GCA_043800695.1 of Bacteroidota bacterium. Taxonomy (GTDB): domain Bacteria; phylum Bacteroidota; class Bacteroidia; order Bacteroidales; family VadinHA17; genus LD21. Next base: position 29,228 of record JAZDMU010000022.1, on the reverse strand, counting down.
CCGGGAAGCCGAGATGAGGAGAGTTTATGTGACTATGGACAAGATCATTTCCCTGAGCACAACCAGTGCGGGAGACCTTATTGGAGAGACACCGGTCAGGACCGATTACCTGGAGTTGAATGCGTCCAGCGCCGGAGATATTAAGCTTGAGGTCTATGCAAAGACAATTGAGGTCGACATAAGCAGTTCAGGGGACATGACACTCTCGGGAGAAGTGGACATGCTTGAGGGAGATCTCAGCAGTGCGGGCGACCTTAATGCATATAATCTTAAAGTAAGGGAAGCTGACCTTGATGTATCAAGCGCAGGCGATGCAGATGTCTATGTAACCGAACGTCTCAGGGCAAGGGCTTCAAGCGCAGGTGATATTAATTATAAAGGCAATCCCAAATACCTGGATGCTCACTCTTCAAGTGCAGGAGGCATCCATAGCAAGTAATCATCATTAATCATATATTTCACACCTTATTACGAACCGTCAGGGTCTTCCCTGACGGTTTTTTGTTATTTTTGTAGAGACCGGATAATTCAAAATACTATATAAAATGAAAGAAAATATTAGTGTAAATCTTAAGAATGCCGGCGGATTCGTGGCTTATGAAGAGGTTCTTGCCCTTGCCCAGCAGTCCGTCAGGCATCTTGATGCCGTCAATGCAGGAACCGGAGCCGGAAGCGATTTCCTGGGATGGATTTCACTACCCGATGACATAATTCCGCAGCTTGACAGGATCGAAAAAACTGCTAAGCACCTCCGGTCGGTTTCTGATACCACAGTAGTAATCGGTATCGGAGGATCTTACCTCGGGGCCAGGGCCGTAATAGAAGCCCTCTCCCATTCCTTCACCTCACTCCGGAAGGACAAACACCATGACATAATCTACGCTGGCCAGAATATCTGCGAGGACTATATGTCAGATCTTCTTGAGGTACTGGATAACAGGAATTACTCTATCATCGTCATTTCAAAATCCGGTACTACAACCGAGCCTGCAATTGCTTTCAGAATACTTAAGGATCATCTTGAAAGAAAAGTCGGCAAAGCAGTTGCAGCCGACAGAATAATCGCGATCACCGATAAATCGAAAGGCGCGCTGAGATCACTTGCCGATCTGAACGGCTATAAGACATTCGTCATTCCCGATAACATAGGCGGACGCTTTTCAGTACTCACTCCCGTCGGACTTCTTCCGATAGCTGTAAGCGGTAAGGATATCAGGGCTCTGGTCAAAGGAGCAAAGGCAATGGAAGAAGCATCAAGGCACAATAAAAATGCAGCTGCAAACCCTGTTCTGATGTATGCAGCCGCCCGTAACCTGATTCTCCAGGGAGGCAGGCCGCTCGAGATACTTGTCAGATTCACACCCCGGCTTCATTACCTGGCTCAGTGGTGGAAGCAACTATACGGTGAAAGCGAAGGAAAAGAAGGAAAAGGGATTTTCCCGGCTTCTGTAGATTTCACTACTGACCTCCACTCTCTCGGGCAATATATCCAGGAAGGACAAAGGATCCTTTTCGAAACAATGATATCAGTTAAGAATCCCAGAAATAAACTTACAATACCGTCTGAAAAAGAGGACGCCGATCAGCTTAATTACCTGGCAGGCAAGAGGCTTTCAGAGGTTAATCATAATGCTGAACTCGGAGCTGTTCTGGCACATAACGACGGTAACGTTCCGGTAATTACAATCAACGTTCCTGAAATAGATGAGTTTTATGTCGGTCAGCTGGTATATTTCTTTGAACTGGCATGTGCTGTAAGCGGCTATATTCTTGATGTCAATCCGTTCGATCAGCCGGGAGTTGAGGCATATAAGAAAAATATGTTTGCCCTGCTTAACAAGCCGGGATTCGAGGAAGCAGGGAAGAAACTGAAAGAAAGGTTGAAGTAAAAATTGTCCTGCAGTCTTGCAGTCATGCAGTCCTGCAGTCGTTCCATTGTAAAACTTTAGAGTTATGAGTATAGAACTCAGAAAAGATGCAAAATGGGCGCTGGTGGTACCTTCCAGCATGGGGGTGCGCATCACTCCGGCAAACGGGCAGTCTGTTCACTGTAGTGACACATTCCACATGCAGGTGACAAGCGCTGAGACTAATGTGGCCAGTGTTGCTTCATTTCTCGGGATGCCGGTGAAGGTTCTCACAACTTTTGTAAAGGAGAGCCCTATCGCCAGAATGATAAAAGATAATCTGGCCGGACGCCATATGGCTTATGAAGGGAAAGAGGTTGAACAGGGCGGCCCCTGGGGATACCGACACCAGTTCAATATAGCGGATTCAGGTTACGGGTCACGCGGTCCAAGGGTACAGAACGATCGCGCCGGGGAGGTCGGAAGGACACTGAATGTAAAAGATTTTGACCTTGAGCGCATATTCGGGAAAGAGGGTGTACAGGTACTCCATCTCTCAGGATTGATAGGAGCCCTCTCGCCTGATACAAGCAATTTCTGCCTTGAGCTTGCACGATCAGCAAAGAAACACGGGACACGCATTTCGTTTGACCTGAATTACCGTGCCACATTCTGGAAGAACCGTGAAAAGGAGCTTACGACGATCTTCAGGGAGATCGCCGGTATTGCTGACATCCTTGTGGGTAATGAGGAAGATTTCCAGCTGTGTCTTGGTATCAAAGGCCCTGAGGAAGGAGGCAAAGATCTTGGTTCGAAGACAGACAGCTTTAAAGAGATGATAGGAAGAGTAAAGAAAGAGTTTCCGGGGGCGTCAGTATTTTCCACAACCCTCCGCCAGGTGATTAGCACCAATGAGCATCTGTGGGGCGCTATAATGCTTGAAGGAGAGAGCTGGCATGTTGTTGAGCCGCGTGAGATCCATGTGCTCGACCGAATAGGAGGCGGTGATGGATTCGTGGGAGGTTTGCTTTACGCTATTCTGAAGGTATGGGAACCTGAGAAATGGATCCAGTTCGGATGGGCAACAGGTGCTCTTGCAACAACAGTCCTTACTGACTACTGCCAGCCTGCCGATGAAGAACAGGTATGGAGCATCTGGAAAGGTAATGCCCGCGTTCGGAGATAGTCTAATTAACATATACAACCACTATGAAGAAGATTACATTTTACTGCCTGGCTTTAACGATTATGGCCGGTTTGATGATGACCGGCTGCAAAAAATGGAGTGAAACCGGAACCGGTTCACTCAGGATTGTCACCAATAAGGATGGCCAGACCCTCGGTTATGACACCACATCTGGTGTTAATTTATTAACAGTAAAAGGACTGGCATTCAAGGACCTGAACAGGAACGGGGAGCTTGAAATCTATGAAGACTGGCGCCTGAGCGCTGATGAGAGGGCAAAAGACCTCGCATCCAAACTCAATATTGAACAGATTGCAGGACTGATGCTTTACAGTGCCCATCAATCAATTCCATCAGGACCCGGCCGCGGACCTTTCGGCGGAGCGACATATAACGGGAAACCGTTCAGTGAGAGCGGCGCAAAAGCATCCGATCTCTCCGACCAGCAGGTCAAATTCCTCAGGGATGATAATCTTCGTCATGTGCTGGTTACCTCAGTCGAGAGTCCCGAGGTTGCTGCCACCTGGAATAATAATGTTCAGGCGCTTTGTGAAGGCATCGGCTTCGGAATCCCGGCAAACAACAGCTCTGATCCCAGGCATCGCGCAATTACGACGGCTGAATACAACGTCGGTTCTGCCGGTCAGATATCAATGTGGCCGGGATCGCTCGGAATGGCTGCAACATTTGATCCGGCTGTTGTTAAGCAATTCGGACAGATCGCATCACAGGAATACAGGGCTCTTGGTATTTCAACAGCTCTCTCGCCTCAGATTGACCTGGCTACTGAACCCCGGTGGAGCCGCTTCAGCGGAACTTTTGGTGAAAATCCTCAGCTTGCGGCTGACATGGCAAGAGCTTATGTTGACGGATTCCAGACATCAACCGGAGATAAGGAGATTTCAGGAGGATGGGGCTACACATCTGTGAACGCGATGGTCAAGCACTGGCCGGGAGGAGGTCCCGAGGAAGGAGGGCGTGATGCTCACTTCTCATACGGTAAATATGCAGTTTATCCCGGCAATAACCTGGCCGACCACCTGATACCATTCACTGAAGGAGGATTTAAACTGGAAGGAGCCACACTTATGGCCTCTGCTGTAATGCCCTATTATACAATATCTTATGGCATTGATAATATTAACAATGAAAATGTAGGTAATTCATATAATAAATACCTGATCACCGACCTTCTGAGAGGCAAATATAACTACGATGGTGTTGTTTGTACCGACTGGGGTGTCACAAGTAATTATACAGCTGTTGACGGATTTGCAACAACCTGCTGGGGTGTTGAGACACTTACGGAAGTTGAGAAGCATTATAAGATAATCATGGCAGGCGTCGACCAGTTTGGAGGCAACAATAAGATGGGCCCAGTTATTGAAGCATACAATATGGGGGTAAAGGAGCATGGAGAGGAATTCATGCGGTCAAGGATGGAACAGTCTGCCGTGCGTCTTCTGAAAAATATTTTCAGGGTGGGCCTCTTCGAGAATCCTTACCTCAACTCTGAAGAAACCAAAACCATAGCCGGAAATCCTGAATTCATGAAAGCCGGATATGATGCACAGGTCAAATCAGTGGTCATGCTGAAGAATAAGGATAAAGTCCTTCCACTTGAAAAGAATAAAACTGTTTTCATACCTAAAAGGAAGATACCTGCAGGAAGGAACTTCTTTGGAATGGAAACCCCTGCATCCGAACAATTCCCGATCAATATTGAACTGGTTAAGAAGTATTTCAATGTCACAGAAAATCCTGCGGAAGCAGATTTCGCTCTCGTGATCACTGACAGCCCCAATGGAGGCACAGGTTATAGCCGGGAAGACGTGAATAAACGCGGAACTGGTTATGTACCGATCAGTCTGCAGTATAAACCCTATAAAGCTGTGGAAGGACGTGATCCAAGCATAGGTGGCGGCGACCCGCTTGAAAAATTCACCAACAGGACATTCCGGAATAAATCTGCTACTACTTACAATGCCGGCGATCTCACAATGATTCTTGATACAAGGAAAGTCATGAAGGATAAACCGGTGATTGTGGCTGTGAATGTATCCAAACCAATGGTATTCAGTGAGTTTGATAAGGATGTTAACGCAATAATTGCAACATTTGAGGTTCAGGACCAGGCTATCCTGGATATCATGACCGGAGCATATGAACCTTCAGGTTTGCTGCCGATGCAGATGCCTGCTGATATGAAGTCAGTTGAGCTCCAGAAGGAGGATGTTCCTTTTGATATGACCTGTCACACAGATTCAGAAGGCAATGTTTACGACTTCGGGTTCGGACTGAACTGGAGCGGAGTTATCAGGGATGCAAGAACTGAGAGGTACGTGAAGAAGTAGGGGTGGTTACTTCTTCCCCAGTTTATGCTTCTTCACAAACTCATCCAGGATCTGGGTCAGGTTCGGGTATCCTATTTCCTGGAGATCGTAATAGACCCTGGTGTTAGGTTTCTTAATTTTGATTATCCTGTTAAGATCAATCGGGGTTGCGATTACCACGCTATCACATTTTGTTTTGTTTATAGTGCTCTCAAGATCGTGGAGCTGCTGTTCCCCGTAGCCCATTGCAGGAAGAAGTGTTCCAATCCCGGGGTATGTGCTGAACGTTTCTTTCAGCCTTCCGACAATATACGGGCGTGGATCAACCAGTTCGGAAGCACCGAATTTGCGGGCTGCTATGACGCCTGCCCCGAGTTTCATCTCACCATGGGTCAGAGTTGGCCCGTCCTCAACCACGAGCACTTTCCTGCCTTTTATAACTGATGGATTATCAACTTTAATCGGTGATGCGCCATCGACCACTATCGCTTTGGGGTTGACTTTTTCTATACTTTCACGGACTATCTGGACAGCTTCGGGGGAAGCGCTGTCCATCTTGTTTATAATTACTACGTCAGCCAGCCTCAGTGTAACTTCTCCCGGATAATATCTTAATTCATGACCTGCCCTGTGCGGATCAGTTACCGTGATCATCAGGTCAGGTTTGTAGAACGGGAAATCGTTGTTACCTCCATCCCATACAATTACATCGCATCCTGCGGGATCTTTCTCGGCTTTTCGGAGAATAGCCTCATAGTCCACTCCGGCATAAATTACATTCCCTCGAACCACGTGGGGTTCGTACTCTTCCATTTCCTCAATGGTGCACTTGTGTTTTTCAAGGTCTTTGATCATGGCGAACCTTTGCACTTTCTGTTCGATGAGATTACCATAAGGCATAGGGTGACGTACTGCCACCACTTTGAGACCTCGCGACATGAGTATCTCAATTACCCTTCTGGATGTCTGGCTTTTGCCGCAGCCTGTCCTGATAGCGCCAACTGCAATAACTGGCTTGGTGCTCTTTATCATTGTGTCGCCGGGTCCGAGAAGAACAAAATTGGAGCCTGCTGCATTCACAATCGCGCTTATGGACATTACTTTCTGGTACGTAATATCACTGTATGAAAACACGCAATCGTTAACTTTCAGTTTGCGGATAAGCTTAGTCAAATTCTCTTCAGCATATATCGGGATACCCTTTGGATAAAGCTTGCCTGCGAGGCCTGCAGGATACTTCCTGTCGTCGATATCAGGTATTTGTGCTGCCGTGAAGGCAACAACATTGTAATCTCCGTTATCCCTGAAACAGGTATTGAAATTATGAAAATCCCTTCCCGCTGCACCAATAATAATGACATTTTTCTTCGCCATAAGACCTCCATGGTTAGTTCAGAAAATTTTTAAAAGTGAAAGACGTTTCTTTTTATTATGAATCAACAAATGTATAATTTGCATACTGAAATTCCGAACGTTTGCGAAGATTTTTTCAGACACTGTTAACACAATGCAACGCCATGTCTCACAGATTTTTAATATCATATCGCGTATAGGTTCCGCGCATCACGGGAAAATTGTTTTTCATGTTATAAGTGAAATGGTAAATTCTTTGTACTATTATATCACGATATGAATGTGCTCGCCCACATATACTTATCCGGTGATTCTGAAAAAATAATCATCGGAAATTACATTGGAGATTATGTAAAGGGGCGGGACTATCTGAATTATCCTGATATGATCAGGAAGGGGATCATCCTTCACCGGCATATTGACGGATTTACCGACCGCCACCCTGTGGTTCACCGAAGCAAGATATTCTTCTCAAGGAAGTATCACAGGTATGCAGGTGTGGTGACAGATATAATATATGATCACTACCTGACGAAGGAATGGAATTTCTTTTCAAGGAGACCGCTTGAAAGTGTTACATATAATTTTTACAGGGCTCTTGTCAATAATTATGATATCCTTCCCCCTGAAGTAAGGAACATGATGCCCTTCTTCATAATCAACAACTGGATCGAATCATATCAGACTATAGGCGGCATCAGGCATGTTTTAAGGACATTGAGCAACAGGACCACGCTTCCTAAAGAAACAAGGTTCGCAATCAGGGCCCTTAAGAAGAATTATTTTTCGCTGCAGGACGACTTCATGGAGTTTTTTCCCCAGCTTATCGATTATGTGGAAAAAGATTTCGGGGTAGATATCTCGCACAGGATCACGATCCCGTTCTGATCAGATTAGATATTCCGTGCGACTGGCATCAAGCCTCAGGAATATGAACAGCAATATCGTAAATCCCCAGAGAGAGCTTCCCCCATAACTCAGAAAAGGGAGTGGTATCCCGATAACCGGGACCAGCCCGATTGCCATTCCGATATTAACGAAGAAATGCGTGAACAGTATCGCTGCCACGCCATAACCATAGATCCTTGAAAAAACAGATCGTTGCCGTTCGGCCAGGACAACGAGCCGAAGAAGGAGAAAAATATACAATCCGATAACTGTAAGTGATCCGAGAAAACCCCATTCCTCTCCGATGGTACAAAAAATGAAATCCGTGCTTTGTGCAGGCACGAACTTGAATTTGGTCTGTGTCCCCTGCAGATATCCTTTTCCCGTCCAGCCTCCGGATCCGATCGATATCAGCGACTGATTAACGTTATAACCCGTACCATGAGGATCCGACTTGAAGCCAAGCATGATCTCAATTCTTTCCTGCTGATGCGGTTTCAGAAGATGGCTGTATCCATAATCTACCGAATCGATATAAATGATGCTGCCCAGCAGGAAAAGATAAATAAGCAGCACCGTAACTGCTTTTTTCTGGTATATGTAATACGCAAAAGCCATTCCCGACAGGACCATGGAAATAAGTATTATGACCTTATCGCCCAGTGTGTTGAGCACAAAATGGTCGAGCGCATAAAGCGGCCCCGCAATTACAATAAATATCCCGAGGCCGGTAAGGCAGAGCTTGAATTTCCGGGTAGCAAACCATGCAAGCAGAAAGGCAAGAATGATCAGACCAAGTTCAAGGTATATGTCGCTGAAAACAAGTGTAAAAAAGAACAACATAAGCATCAGAAGTCCTGAAACGAAGATGTAAGGGCTCATACCTTCCCTGAAAAGCACAAGAAAAAAGGAGAAGAAAACGATCGTGGAACCCAGGTCAGGCTGCAATGCAATCTGTAATGCCGGAAACATAATAATTGCAACTGCCGGAATTATTACATTGAATCTTGTAAGATCCTGCCGGCGTTTACTAAGGAAGTCTGCCAGCACCAGAGCTGTACCGAATTTAGCAAACTCTGAAGGCTGAAAGCTAATCTGCCCGAATTCGAACCATGACCTTGCACCATTTATTTCTTTCCCGAGAACCAGCACCAGTAACAGAAGCAGCATTATGCCGCCGTAAATGAACCAGGCAAAAAAGAAATAGAACCTCGCATCCACTATCATGATGAACACAGCCAAAATCAGTGTTGCAAGTATCCAGATGAACTGCTTTCCGTATCTTTGAGAAAGGTCAAGTATCCGGGTATGCTCCTCATTATACACTGCAGCATAAATATTGAACCACCCCATGATCACCAACAGGAGAAACAGAAGGAGGGTAACCTTATCAATGCCCTGCCATATATTAATCGTCCTTTTCATCCGGTGGCGGGTTATTTATAAGGTCCAGCTCGAGTATTCTTTGTTCCTGCCATTTGCTCCTTTCAGATATCATGCCTTTCAGGTACTTCTCAATCATCAGGCTGGCTACCGGCGCTGCATATGTCGCACCGAATCCTGAATTCTCAACATAAACGGCAATTGCTATTTCAGGGTTATCCTTCGGAGCAAAGGCTATGAAAACAGAGTGATTGGCGCCGTGTGGGTTCTCAGCTGTACCGGTTTTACCGCAGACAACAATATCGGGCAGTGCTGCAATTCTTGCAGTCGCCCCTGCTCCTCCGTTAACGGCAGCCTCCATGCCAAGTATAACCTCTTCAAAATTCACCGAATCGATGCTGATGTCATGTCTCAATGTGTATGAGCTGTCGATCTCCCCGTTTCCGCCAATGGATTTAGCAATGTGTGGAGTATAGAAATACCCCCTGTTGGCTATCGCGGCAGTCATATTTGCCATCTGAAGAGGGGTTGTTCCCAGTTCACCCTGGCCGATAGCCATTGAGATCACATTCAATGCTTTCCATGAACCCTTGCCATAATAACGATCAAAATAGGATGAGGAAGGAATCAGTCCGGGAAGCTCATTCACAAATTCACTTCCCAGCTTCCTGCCGAATCCGAACTCATTCACATAGCTTTTCCATTTCTCAAATGCTTCTGCCACTGACAGGTATGCCGGATTCTCCAGTATCCTCCTGTAGGCCTGGCAGAAATAAGAATTACATGAATTCATTATCGCTCCTTCAAGGTCGAGCGGGGACGAATGTGAGTGGCATGCTAAGAAAAGATATCCATTATCGCATCCGAACTTAGTTCCCGGATAGATGACCTTTTCCTGAAGTGCGATAAGACCGTTCAGTGGTTTGAAGGTCGATCCCGGGGGGTATGATGCCATAAATGCCCTGTTAAAGAGAGGTAGCAGCGTATCTGCCTGCAATCTTGAAAAATTCTCCGACCGTATCCGTCCTACCAGCAGCCCGGGATCATAGTTGGGGGAAGAGACCAGGCTCAATATTTCACCTGTATGTGGTTCAATCGCTACAATGCTTCCGGTCTTATGCTGCATCAGCTTCTCTCCGTACTCCTGAAGCTCGATGTCGATAGTTGAGGTAACGTCGCTGCCCTGGACAGCAACAGTGTCCATAGCTCCGTCAGCATAAGAGCCTTTTATGCGGCTGTATACATCCACCATATATATTTTGACACCACGTGTTCCCCTGAGCTCTTTTTCATATGCTTCCTCAATGCCCAGTTTGCCTATATAATCACCGGGCCTGTAATAGGGATCCTGCTTTATCAGGGCTTCATCAACCTCGCTTACATAACCAAGCAGGTGAGCTGCAACAGGCCGTGAATATTTCCTAAGGGTTCGCGGCTGAACATAGAAGCCGGGATACATGAACATCTTTTCCTGGAATTTTGCATAGGTCTCGGCAGATATCTGCTTCAGAAACACCGATGGCGCCCTGCGCGAATAGCTTGCCGCCGCCCTGAGCCTTTCAATGAAAAGATCTCTGGTTATCACAAGCTCATTGCAGAAAAGCGTCGTATCCATTTTCCCGGTCTGTGCCGGAACAACCATCAGGTCATATGCAGCCTGGTTTGTAACAACTGGCTTACCGTTCCTGTCGAAGATCAATCCCCTTGCGGGATACTGGGTGACATACCTGAGAACATTATTGTCGGCCGACAACCTGTAAGTATCTTCAACTACCTGTATTACAAACAGTTTAACAATAAGCAACAGCGATGCAGCTATTATCAGACCTGTAATGATGTATTTCCTGCTGCCAAATGCGTCCTTCATGATCCGGTCAATTATTTGCCTCTTCTTGCATACTCAAGAAGAAGAATAAAACTGATTGAGAATAGCGAGCTGAGAATTACTCTCAGCAGTGTTCTGAAAAAGTCGGTAAACCGGAATACTTCAAGGTAAAAAAGTGCCAGGTGATGAATGAGCACAATAATCACGGTATAGAGCAGGAACCAGGAAAAACCGTAAATGAGCATGGAGGGATCTGAGCCTGGCTCATATCCGTCCCTGGGTGATATCACCCGTAAGATGTGCGGACGTACAAATCCTGCGAGAAGGGTTGCTGATGCATGCATTCCCGGGGAACCGCAGAAGAAATCAATTATCAGCCCGGTAAAGAAGGAGATGATCAGAAGGAGCCATGAAGGAATTTCAAACGGAAGAAGAAGGATGAACATTATATATACATACGGGTTTACAAACCCGCTGAATTCAATATTATTGAACAGCAGAACCTGCAGCAGGATGAGCAGGATAAAGATCAGGCTGTATCTTAATAGTGAATTGATCATTGAAATGAGTTTTCCAGTTCTGTTTGTTCTGTTTTCATAAGGTTTCCTATCACGTTCACATCATGAAGTTTTCTGAACTGTGTTTTCAGGGCTACTTCTATCATATAGAAATCGCCACCGGATTTTTCAACGCCGCTGACAGTTCCCACAATGACACCTTCAGGGAAGAGCGCCGAGAAGCCGGTTGACTCGATCGTATCTCCTACGCTTACAGGCACATGTTGGGGTATCTCGCTCAGAATGGCTTTTGTATTGTCGCGGCCGTCCCAGCTCAATGAGCCGAAAAATCCGGATGACCTTATTCGTGAACTTAGCCTGAAATCGAGGTTAAGAAGAGACATAGCAACCGAAAAGTTATCCGAACATCCTACAATTACTCCCGCCACGCCGTCGTCTGAAGTGACTGCCATATCGATCGACACTCCCTGGTTTTTTCCTTTATTTATCGTGAAGAAGTTCTTCTGCCTGTTTATAGAGTTGTCAATGACCCGTGCTGTGGTATATCGGTACTGCTGGCGGCGATCAGAATCCGAGACTGAAAAAAAAAGAAAATCCTCCTTCGGGGTCAGCTGCTCTATTGTATTTTTCAGCCGGACATTCTCTGAAGCGAGCACCTGGTTTATCTCGCGGAGCCTGAAATACGACCTCGTATTGTTAATTCTCTGCTCAAGTCCCCTGGTGATCCCCCGGACTCCCTTCACCATGCTGGAATTGTGGTAATCGTTTTCCGTGCCGAGCAAATAAAATGCTATCCCTTCAAGTATAAGAAAGATGATCAGGTTGTTATACTTCGCAAGAAAATTCAGCAGGTTTCTCATTCATCCCGGAAGATTATCTCATAAGGAACGGAAATTTATCTACATTCTTAAGTGCAACCCCGGTGCCGCGAGCAACCGCATGAAGAGGATCCTCAACCACGTTGAATTTGATGTTTATCTTATCGGAGAATCTCTTGTCGAGACCTCTCAGCAGTGCTCCGCCTCCGACCATATAGATACCCTTGTCCACAACATCTGCATAGAGTTCCGGCGGTGTTTGCTCCAGCACATTGAGCAGTGCTGCCTCCACCTTTGAAAGCGATTTGTCAAGGCAATAGGCGATCTCCTGGTACGAGATCGGAATTTCTATTGGCAGGGCCGTCATTATATTCGGTCCCCTGACTATATAATCCGGCGGCGGGTTGTCAATATCAGGAAGGGCAGCCCCAACGCCTATTTTGATATCCTCGGCTGTTTTTTCACCTATTTTGATGTTATGCTGATGCCTCATATAAGCCTGGATGTCAGTTGTAAATCCGTCGCCGGCTATCCTGATCGATTTATTGCATACTATCCCTCCGAGAGCTATCACTGCTATTTCTGTTGTCCCTCCTCCGATATCGATCACCATGAATCCTTCCGGTGCTTCAACGTCAAGTCCTATTCCTATTGCTGCAGCCATCGGTTCATATATCATGTAGACATCCCTGCCTCCGGCGTGTTCTGATGAGTCGCGCACCGCACGTATCTCAACCTCGGTGCTCCCCGAAGGTATGCAGACAACCATTTTCAGGGAAGGAGAAAAGAGCCTGGGTCCCTTGTTGATCATCTTTATCATGCCTCTTATCATCAGCTCCGCAGCATTGAAGTCGGCTATTACTCCGTCCTTCATCGGCCTTATTACCTTAATGTTCTCATGCGTTTTACCGTGCATCTGCCTGGCTGTCTCTCCTATTGCTATCAGCTTCCCCGAATTTTTGTCTAAAGCCACTATCGAGGGTTCATCAACTACAATTTTATCATTGTGGATAATGATAGTGTTTGCCGTCCCCAGATCAATAGCAATCTCCTGTGTTAAAAATGAAAAAAGTCCCATATAATTAATTAGTGTTTAAAATGTCTGATTCCTGTAAATACCATTGCCATTCCGTTGGCTGAGCAATAGTCAACCGAGTCCTTGTCACGTACCGACCCTCCCGGCTGAACAACCGCGGTTATCCCTGCCTTATGGGCAATCTCTACGCAATCAGGAAAAGGGAAGAAGGCATCGGAAGCCATAACCGCTCCGTTAAGATCAAATCCGAAGCTCTTTGCCTTTTCAATAGCCTGCTTCAGGGCATCCACCCTCGATGTCTGGCCTACGCCGCTTGCACATAGCTGATTGTTTTTCACAAGAACAATGGTATTGGATTTGCTGTGCTTTACCAGTTTGTTTGCAAAAACGAGGTCAACAAACTCTGATGGTTCCGGTATCCTTGGCGTGACTGGTTTCATATCCCCGGCGCTCTGCGTGCTATTGTCCCTCTCCTGCCATAAGACCCCGTTAAGGAGCGACCTGAAGTTAAAGGGGCTCTTATTATGATCCCTGAGCTTAAGGATTATCCTGTTCTTCTTCTGCTGAAGGATTTCAAGAGCTTTGCCGGAATACTGAGGGGCAATGACTATTTCAAAAAATATCTTGTCCATTTCGGCAGCTGTTGCTTCGTCAACTGCCCTGTTCAGTGCTATCACTCCGCCAAAAGCTGAAACCGGATCACATGCAAGGGCATCGTTCCAGGCATCCTTGAGGTTGTTCTCTGAGGCTGCCCCGCAGGCGTTATTATGCTTGATAATAACAACCGAGGTATCACTGAATTCATCAATAAGAAGCAGTGCAGATTCAATATCCAGGAGGTTATTGTAGGAGATCTCCTTGCCATGAAGCTTTTCAAAAATCTGGTCAGGGTCACCGAAGAAAATGCCTTTCTGGTGCGGGTTCTCTCCATACCTGAGAGGATATGAAACATTGATGCTCTCCCTGAATACAGGAAGCTGAGCCTCTCTGTTATAGTATTTGAAGATGGCGGTGTCGTAGTTTGATGAAGTTTTAAAGGCTTCGGCAGCATAGAGCTTCCTGTCGTGAAAGGATGTGATTCCTTTCTTCTCCTGAAGCAGTTTAAGGAGTGCAGGATACTGCTCCCTCCCTGATATCACAAGTACATCATTGTAATTCTTTGCAGCTGCCCTTATGAGGGATATGCCTCCGATATCGATCTTTTCAATAATTTCTTCTTCGTCAGTTGTGTTCTTCAGTGTCTCTTCAAACGGGTACAGATCCACTATTATAAGGTCTATTTCCGGAATACTGTATTGCTTTACCTGTTCATCGTCTTCCTTATTTCCCCTTCTTGCCAGTATGCCTCCGAAAATTGACGGATGCAGTGTCTTAACTCTTCCTCCAAGGATGGAGGGATAAGTCGTGATGTCCTCAACTTTTTCTGCCGGAATGCCAAGGTCCCTGATAAAACCGTAAGTGCCGCCTGTGGAGTAAATTTTAATATTAAGGCTGTGAAGTGTCTTCACGATTTCGTCCAGTCCATCTTTGTAAAAAACGGATACAAGCGCGCTGTTGATTTTTTTATCACTCATTCTCTGATAATTATGACGATCAGACCTTTATTTTAAGGGCGATTAAAAATAGATATTTTTTTATTACCATCAATAAATTTAGATTATGATTATCTGTAATTCCGCTATCAGGGCAAATTGGATCACGGACATTTCTTTTTTCTTATCTTTGAGCTTCGATATTATAAAAACGCAGGAGAAGTGTTCTTAAGGCTTTTAAAGGAAGGGTTTGTGTTTGCTGTTAATTCATTTGCAGTTAACAAGTTAAGAACGTTCCTGTCTCTTTTCGGGATCACTATCGGGATATTCTCGATCATCTCGGTGTTCACGGTTCTTGACTGGATGGAGAGAGCGATCCGGGATTCCATAGCGACTCTCGGTGATAATCTGGTGTATGTTGAGAAGTACCCGTGGTCGTTCGATCCTAACCTTGAATACTGGAAAATGGTCAGATGGCCTGCTGTTTCTGTGTCCGATTATGAAGCGATCGTAAAAAAAGCAACGAGAGCCGAGGCGGCATGCTTTCTTGCCCTTGAACCGGAGGTCATTCGGTACAGGAAATCGCAGGCTGATAACATTTATATCTGGGGAGCGACGCACGAATTCGATCTGCTCAGGTCATTCGAGCTTCAGGAAGGGAGGTATTTCACACCTGAGGAATCGGCTTCCGGAAGGAACGTTGCGATAATAGGCTTCGAGCTGGCAAACAAGCTTTTTGAAGGTACAAATCCTGTGGGAAAACAGATAATAGTTGCCGGGCTGAAGGCCAACGTCATTGGCATATTCAAAAAGGAAGGAAAGGGCGGCATAAGTGACAGCGGTATGGATGAGATGGCACTTGTACCCCTGAATTTTGCAAGGAGTTTTATCAATTTGCGGAATCCTTTTATTGCCTCCGACATAATGGTCCGGGGCAAAGAGGGGGTGAATATCGATGAACTTAGGGAAGAGGTCATTATGGTACTGAGAGCTGCCAGAAGGCTTCATCCGGAAGAAGAATCAAATTTCGCCGTCAACAAAGCCAGCATGCTCACCCAGGGTTTCGATGCTGTTTTCAAAGGCATTAACATCGGAGGTTGGATAATAGGAGGATTTTCAATTCTCGTCGGAGGTTTCGGAATTGCAAACATAATGTTCGTATCGGTGAGAGAAAGGACAAATATCATCGGGATACAGAAAGCATTGGGAGCCAAGCGCTTCTTCATTCTTCAGCAGTTCCTTACCGAATCTGTGCTGCTCTCCTTAGTTGGCGGACTGCTGGGAGTCTTAATGATCTTTATTGCAACACTCGGCATAAATTACCTCTGGGAGCTTAACATGCACCTTACCCTGGCAAATACAATCCTTGCAGTTGTAATTTCAGGAGTAATAGGTGTTGTGGCAGGTTATGCACCGGCTTATTCTGCTGCAAGAATGAATCCGGTCGATGCTATCGGCTATTCATTCGGATGATATCATGTTCCGGTCTATCCAGTTCGTCAGATGAACGAACTGATATACGGATAGCTGCTCCGGTCTGAGCCCGAAATCAGCATAATCTTCTCTCTTCAGTTTGAAAGCAGCCTTAATTGAGTTTCTGAGTGTCTTTCTTCTCTGGTTAAAGCTTGCTTTTACAACCTTTAGAAACAGTGCTTCATCACACCCCAGCTCCATGACCTGGTTTCTTCTCAGTCTTATCACCCCTGACTGCACTTTGGGCGGCGGAGAAAAAACGTGGGGAGGCACGGTAAAAAGGTATTCTGCGGTGTAGAACGCCTGCATGAGAACGCTCAGAATCCCGTAGGCTTTTGAACCGGGACGGGAGCATATCCTTTCAGCGACCTCCTTCTGAAACATCCCGCAAACCTCGATGATTCTGTCTTTTTGACCAAGTACTCTGAACAGTATCTGGGATGAGATGTTATACGGGAAGTTGCCGATAACACCCAGCTTACCCGGGAAGTATTCATCAATATCCATCATCAGGAAATCACCCCTTATTATCTCCCTGAGCCCGGGGAAATCCCTCCTCAGGTAATGGACCGATTCATTGTCGATTTCAATAACCCTGAAATCGGGGAATCGCCTCTCCAGCAGATATCCCGTAAGGATACCGGTTCCGGGGCCGATCTCAAGGACGGAGTCATAACCTTGTCCGGTCAGGCTGGAAGCAATTCTTGCGGCGGTATCCCTGTCTTTAAGGAAATGCTGTCCCAGGTTCTTCTTTGGCTTTACCATTTATCAAATCTGAAGGAGTTCCCTTCCGAATTTTCGCCAGAAAGGAAGCCTCTGTTTTTCAAGGAACAGGATGAAGAGCTTGAGCAGATTGTAGTACAGTGAAACGAACAGCAGGAATGTCATGAACCAGATAACTATGACATTGAAGACCAGTGTTCCGATCTTCAGGCTGCCGATCATCTTGTAAGGTGCAAAAAAATGGGTGCGTCCATATTTTGAACCGGGCTTCATATAAACGGGATCGGCTTTCTGGATAAGCCGGGTATCTGTTTCGTATATCTTGCTCGTGGTAAGCCTGTTCAGCATAATGTCAGCAAGGCTTTCATTGTAGTCCCTCTCACGTGTCCTGACAAAATTTTCATGACCCATCTCTTCAGTTATAAGAGTATAGAGTGAATCCCGCCTGACCGAGATATCCTTGCTCTTCAGCCTTAATACCACTTTCAGGCTATCGAGATAAAGTTTTGCGTCATCGCCGATGATCTCATTGAATTTTGAATAATTCAGGCTGTTGAACCAACTGCCTGGCTTTACTCCCGTAGCATCAGTGAGTTCAGTGAAGTGAAAATTTATCTTTTCGAAATTGTTTTCAACGTGCTCCTTATAATCAGGATTTTTGCCGGCAACTATGCATTCATTGATTTTTACCTTCAGCATGGGAATAAGGAAGGAGGCATACCAGTCGTTCTGGCTTATTTCCATGTCGTATTTAAAGAAGGGCTTCTGAAACCTGTTGCTCCTGAACTGTTCAACGCTTATGGCCTCGTATGCCCAGCGCGTGGTCATTATATCCCCGATTACCGGTACATAAACTTTCCGGGTAAGTGATTTGTGAAGGTCGTCGAACTTGATCATGGCCCCGCCGAGCAGCAGCTGCGGAACAAGGATCAGTGGAATAAGGATATAGATACTTACTGCCGACCTCATACCAGCAGAAATATTCAGTCCGACAATATTTCCGAAACATGCGGTTGAGAACAAAACAAGCCACTGCTGGAACAGCATTCCTCTTACCTCAAGAATCATATTAGCGACAATAAGGAATGAGAGCGTCTGAATTGCGGAGAGGGCAAAAAGAAAGTTAATCTTCGATAAAAGATAGCTTAACCTGCTGAGATCGAGGAACTTCTCCCTTTCGTTTATCTTTCTGTCCCTGAAAATCTCCTCAGCGCTTATGGTAAGACCGAGGAAAAGCGCAACTATAATTGACATGAACAGGAAGACAGGGTAGTTTTTATTTGTAGAGAAGAGGTATACACCGTTCTCGCTATACTTTGAAATGTATGCTAGTATAAGTGCCAGAAGAGGTGCTTCGAGCAGGTTGATAGTCATATACTGGGTATCTGCAAGCTTGCGTGTGATATTTCTTCTTATGAAAGTTCTGATCTGTACTGATTTGGAAGGCACCCTGAAGCTTCCCGGTGTAACAGGTATTTTTTCCGGGGGCCTTTCAGGAGCAGGCATCATCTTTTTCCTGTATCTCCCGTACCATTCCTCCGGGCTTACCTGTCTCTCCTTTCCGGAGTATCCTGCATTATCAATTACCTTTACTTCAATAATGTCAAGGATATTGTCAGTTTTTATATTGCCGCACGAAGGGCATTCGCTTTCTGCAGCATTGGCCTGTGATGTTTCCGTCTTGAAATATACCAAAGCTTCAACCGGATCTCCGTCGTAAATCATGTAACCGCCCTTATCAAGTATCCATAGCCTGTCAAACATCTTGAGGATGTCAGACGAGGGCTGATGAATGATGGTAAAGACAAGTTTGCCGCTCAGAGCCTGATTCTTGATGAGGTTCATTACTTTTTCCGAGTCGAATGATGATAACCCGGAAGTCGGTTCGTCAATAAACATAACCACCGGCTCGCGCATCAGTTCCAGCCCTATATTAAGCCTTTTTCTCTGGCCGCCGCTAACCTTTTTGTTCATGACATCCCCTACCTGAAGATCTTTAATATCATAGAGGTCAAGGTCGGTAAGTACT
Source organism: Bacteroidota bacterium (assembly GCA_043800695.1). Taxonomy (GTDB): domain Bacteria; phylum Bacteroidota; class Bacteroidia; order Bacteroidales; family VadinHA17; genus LD21. The sequence goes on along the minus strand of JAZDMU010000022.1, from coordinate 10,284 downwards.
TTTTCGACCGTGTTGTTAAGCTGTTCCTCGTTATAGTTGCCAAAACAGAGGCGGGCGTTGAAATAAAGGTTCTGCCATACAGTGAGTTCCTCAATGAGCATATCATCCTGCGGGACAAATCCGATCAGTCCCTTTATCTCCCCCGACTCTTCATAAATATCGTGCCCGTTGATATACAGGTTGCCGGCTGAGGGTCGGATCTTTCCGTGAAGCAGGTTCAGCATGGTTGTTTTACCGACTCCGCTTCCCCCCATAATACCAATAAGGTTTCCTGATTCAACCTTGAAATTCATTTTCATGACCCCGTTATCGGAGTTTTTGAACAGGAACTCAATATTATGGCCTTCAAAAACGACCTTCTCCGGGAATTTCCTGGAGACGAACTTCTTGTAGATCTTTGAATAATAAATGGGATCTATACCCTGACTTTTGATGTTTACTCCCCTTTCAAGTAAATAAGGCCTGCAGGCAATAATATCCCTTCCCTTGAAATAAAGAGCCATCGGTCCGTCATATGTTAGCAACAGTGTGCCGGTACTTTCGATATGCAGAATTACCATGAATCCCCTGAAACCCGTTACCCTGATATGCCTCCACTTGCCATAGTTCTTATATAGCTTTTCACCGGAATGTTCAGGATTATCGCTCTCGATAAGAAGGACACAGTCAGGGGAAATTTCATCAAAGGTCCTCCCGATCATGAAAGCGGATGCATTGTTAAATTCCTTTTTGGATATATTGAATGTCCTGGCAACAATTTCAATTATTGTTTGTTCCTGGTCGGTCAGCATGCCATCCTCAAATGCAAACTCAATCAGCTGAAGAAATACAATCATTCTCTCCTCAAGGAAGAGGCCTTTTTTTATCTGGCGGCAGATGTTTGTTATCTGAAATGAGATCAGGGAATCCTCATCAGCCAGCTCAGCCTTGTCAACGCTTTTCAGCTCGTTGGAATAAAATTCAAGATTATTTTCGAAAAGTGCATAATATTCTTCCTCAAGTTCCCTGTTGAGGTATCGCCTGAGATAGCTTCGGAGGATCTTTTTGCCGCGTGAGGTGATGCCGGCAGGATTAACTGTCGAGACAATCGCAAAAATATGTATTAAAGCCAATAATACTGATTCCCTCATAAGACATCAACTAAAAAAAAGACCGCAAAGACTTTTGCTTTGCGGTCATATAATAAAAATGCAACTAAACCAGCTTGATTCGTATCTCTTCAATAGCCTTTGTAATATCTATGATATTCTTTTCCGTGAGGCTTGTTCCCAGACCTGCATATACCTGTTTGATAGGATCGAGCTTACCGACAAAACCCGCAATAAGAGGATCGTTCATATAGGGTTTGGTAATTTCGAGGTAAAGTTCAAAGGACTTTTTCTGCTCAAGAAGGTTTCCTGCGATCCCTGCCACATTGTATGCTGCCCCAGAAACGTGGGTTGTGATGTACATGCCTTCCACCCATGCCCCGCCAACAACCAGAAGTGCTAGCGGCTGCTGCTCATTTTTGCTAAGGTAATTGTAGGTTGCATCAAATGCTTCCGACAGGATCTCGACAAGCTTGTCCTTGTAATCAAAATTCTGCTTGATCCTGTCATAGAGTGTTTCATCATATATCTGTGACATGTTAAGATCGGCTGACATTGACCTTATGGCTGAGAGATAATCGAGGACAGACTGCTGTATATTATATAAGGTAGCATAGCTGAGGTCAGCTCCGTATACCCCCATATTGATTGCCTTGGCGTCCTGGGTAAAATACTTCTTGGTGTTTTCAACGGGGTTTGAGATTCCGAAGATATACCCCACTTCAAGATCTGTAAGCATTTTGATCACTTCGGCCGAAGTGGGTAGCGAATCAACATTTGATTCCATCTCCAGCTCAAGCGACTGGTAATGATTGAGTTCTACCTTTTTCTGGTCCTTATCGCCAGTACCTCTGTTCTTGCATGAACTAATGCATGCAAGTCCTGCGAAAACCACCGGAAGTAAAAAAAGAGCAACTATCCTTTTCATAAGTAATCTTTTAATAAATGAACTACTCTAAACTGCTATAAAAGTAATAAAAATATTGAAAATAAGGTTGAAATGGTGAAAATGAAACAAAATAAGTTAGGAGTGATCTAAAGTTTGGAGTACTTAAAGTCTGGAGTATTTAAAGTTATTATGAATACGACTCAAAGTACTTTAGGCACTCTAGGCACTCCAAACTAATTTTGCTATCTTTGACTCCCTGAATTTATACAACTCCGGATGCAAGGATCTCAGACAAGATCTCGGAAATAACAGTCACATGCATTGCACCGAGCAAGACATTCAACATGAAAGGGAAAGAACTTCAGGAATTTTTTGTAAAAAACGAAGGCAATGGAACAAATTGAGAACGCCGTTGCCCGTATGAGATAAAATGTTCTGAAAAAGTGAGAGAAAGAGTTAAAGTTAAACTGATTCTTGAGGATGGTACCGTATACCAGGGAAGATCGTTCGGAGCTCCTGTCGTTGCTGCAGGCGAAGTTGTGTTCAACACAGCAATGACAGGTTATCCGGAGAGCCTCACTGATCCTTCATACCGCGGCCAGATACTATGTCTGACATACCCCCTGGTTGGTAATTACGGGGCACCGGTGAAAAGTGAAGAAAATGATCTGCTCCAGTTCTATGAATCCTCTTCAATCCATATTTCAGGACTAATAGTATCTGATTATTCATTTGAATACAGTCACTGGAACGCATCAGAAAGCCTTGATGAATGGCTGGTAAGAAACAATATCCCGGGCATTTACGGGATTGATACAAGGGCACTTACTAAAAGGATCCGCGAAAAAGGTGCCATGCTCGGCAGGATGGAACCAGAGGGCACCGAAATAGCATTTTACGATCCGAACAAGGTCAACCTGGTTGCAGAGGTAAGCACACGGGAAAAGAAAGTATACGGCACGGGAAAATACAGGATCGTGCTTGTGGACTGCGGCGTGAAATACAATATAATAAGGAACCTGCTTAAGCGTGAAACAACGATTATCAGGGTTCCGTGGGATTACGACTATCACGGGGAAGAGTATGACGGCCTTTTCCTGTCAAACGGACCAGGCGATCCCAAGATGTGCTCAGCGACAATTACGAATATCCGGAACTCTTTTAAGAAAGAGATCCCTGTATTCGGCATATGCCTGGGCAACCAGCTGATGGCTCTTGCATCAGGCGCCGACACATACAAGTTGAAATACGGGCACAGGAGCCATAACCAGCCGGTTCTCAAGGTTGGCACCAGCAAAGCCTATATAACATCGCAGAACCACGGATTTGCGGTTGACAACAAGACTCTTGGCGGCGAATGGGAACCACTGTTCATTAACATAAATGACCAGACCAATGAGGGGATGAAACATAAAACCAAACCGTTTTTCTCAACCCAGTTTCATCCTGAAGCCTCAGGCGGGCCAACAGATACCGATTATCTGTTTGATGAGTTTATTGAGAATATAAGGAAATACCACCGGGATTAGTTCACATACCCCATTAGCTTTTCTGCCATCTCCTGGGCTGACTTGTTTTTAAAGCATTCCATCCTGCCGCTGAAGACCTTCGCAATTTCAGAAGTGCACAGGTTCCCAATGCTTCCTTCGTGAACATAATCGGAAACTGATGTCCTGGAGAACGAGGAGTTCCTTACCATTTCCGAGACAGCTTTGTATGCATCCCGGAATGGGATCCCCTGCTTGACCAGCCTGTTGACTTCCTCTGTGCTGAAAATGGAATTGTAAAGTGGATTGTCGGTAATGTTCTTTCTGATCCTGATGTTTCTGAGCATAAGCAACATGATCTCAACAGATTCCTGTATGTCGGCGAAAGCATCGAAAACAAGCTGTTTAAGAAGCTGAAGATCACGGTTATAGCCTGATGGCAGGTTTGACGTCAGCATGGCGATTTGTCCCGGCAGGGTTTGAATGATATTCGACCGTCCCCGGATCAGTTCAAACACGTCGGGATTTCTTTTCTGGGGCATTATACTCGATCCTGTGACGTATTCATCAGGGAAATCGATGAACCGGAATTCAGCGCTCATGTAAAGGCATATATCCATCGAGAATCTCGAAAGAGTCTGGGCAAGCGAGGCCAGCGCTGATGACACCGCAAGTTCAATCTTCCCCCTGCTCAGGCTGGCATATGCCGAGTTGTACAGAAGGTCGTCAAATTCAAGAAGCTCCGATGTGAGTTTTCTGTTAAGGGGAAGGGTTGTACCAAAGCCGGCTGCCGTGCCGAGCGGGTTTTTATTATTTAGGGCCCGCGCTTCCCCGATAATAAGAATATCATCGGCAAGCGACTCGGCATATGCTCCGAACCACAGGCCGAACGAAGAGAGCATCGCAGGCTGCATATGAGTATATCCGGGAAGAAGAACTTCTCTGTACTGTTCGCTCAGCTCCTGGAGCCTTGTGAATAGTTTTGCCACAAGGTGAGCAAGCTTGTCGATCTCCTCCCTTGTGTAGAGCCTGATGTCGACGAGCACCTGGTCGTTTCTCGACCTCCCGGTATGGATCTTCTTGCCTGTGGTTCCAAGAATGGAAGCCATCTCCTTTTCGATCTGGGAGTGTATGTCCTCAATGTCATCCTCAATGATCAGGCTGCCCTTCTCATCCCATACAAAAAGAGAATGAAGGGCATTCAGCATTTCATTCCTTTCTTCATTTTCGATCAACCCCACATCATTCAGCATAATGACATGAGCCATCGACCCTATAATATCCCATTTTGTGAGATGCAGGTCAGTTTTTCTGTCCCTTCCCGATGTGAACTCAATTATCGCAGGTTCGGGATTGATTCCTTTTTCCCAGAGTTTCATATTTCCTTTATTAAACTATGTGTCAATAAGTTAGTGTTGCTTGTTACTGGTTGCTGGTTACTGGTTACTTGCTGCGGGTCGAGCCCCCTTGGGGGTCAGGGGTGCGGGCTGGCAGTTGCTGGTTACGTGTTCTGCCTCTCTTCCACTATAGCCCGGTGAGCCATAAGCCGTATAGCATTAATTTTTATGAATCCCTTGCTGTCAGTCTGGTCAAATCCGCCTTCGATATCCATGCTTGAGAGCTTCTTATTGTATAGAGAAGAGGGTGATTCGCGTCCTTCAATGATCACATTCCCTTTGTAGAGGCACATATGAACGCTTCCGTCGATCAGCTCCTGGCTCTTCTCAATTGCAGCCATGAGGAAATCCATTTCAGGGCTGAACCAGAATCCGTTGTAAATGATCTCGGCGAATTTCGGTGTGAGCATATTGACCAGCCTCATCACTTCCCTGTCCATCGCAATACCCTCAATATCCTTGTGTGCAATGTGCAGGACCGTTGCGGCAGGTGTCTCGTAAACGCCTCTTGACTTGATCCCGACGAACCTGTTTTCAACCATATCGAGCAATCCGATCCCGTTTTTCCCAGCCAGCTCGTTCAGATAGATATATAATTCATACGGGTCCGACTTTATAGTGCCATCATCCTTGTTAATAAGCTTTATGGGGTTGCCGTCCTTGAAATGAATGACTATCCGCGTCTCCATGTCCGGAGCATCCTGAGGCATCACCATTTTTTCGAGCATGCCCCTTTGCAAAGAATACATGGGATCTTCCAGGACTCCTGCTTCGTGACTAATATGCATCAGGTTATCATCTTCACTGTAGGGTTTGTCAATGCTGGCTTTAACCGGTATCTGCTTTTCGGCAGCATATTTCAGAAGGTCCGTTCTGCCCTTGAACTGCGACAGGAATTCCCTCTCCTTCCATGGCGAGATCACCTTTACCCCAGGCATAAGTGCATAGTAACAAAGCTCAAATCTCACCTGGTCGTTCCCCTTACCTGTAGCACCGTGTGCAACAGCCAGGGCACCCTCCTGTTTAGCGACCTCGATCTGTTTTTTTGCTATCAGCGGCCTTGCCAGGGCAGTTCCAAGCAGATACCTGTCCTCGTAGATCGCATTAGCCATTATAGCCTTAAGAACGTAGCTTTCAACAAATTCCCTCTTCAAATCAGAGATTATTACCTTTGAGGCTCCAAGTGCCATCGCTTTCTTTTCGCACTCCTCGAAATTCTCCTTCTGCCCTACATCTGCTACGAATGCAATAACATCATAATTCTTTTCTATCAGCCATTTCAGTATGACCGAAGTGTCGAGCCCCCCGCTGTATGCCAGCACTACTTTTTCTTTCATTTTTTTAATTTATTTGATATTCAACTTATGATAATCGTTTTAATTTATGCATCCCTTACCGTCATTGTGATCCCGCCGCAGGCGGGAGAAGCAATCTTTTCACTTATTGCGTTTTATCTGCTCATGCAAACCCGGCAGGATCATTTCCAGGCAGGTGTGAACCTGGTGGACTGAAATGCCGTCCCTTGGTATGATAAGTATAGTATCATCTCCGGCGATCGTTCCTGCTATTTCGTATCTCGATGCATTGTCAAGATAAATGGCCGTATTGTTTGCATTTCCGGGTAGTGTCTTAATGACCAGAAGATCCTTTGCATCAACAATATCTGTTATTACAGGAAGCACCTGGAGCCTGTTTGTCCCCGGTTGGACACTGATACTTTCGGGTAGTGCATATCTGTACCCTCCCTTCCCGTCAGGAATCCTGCCTGCCCCAATCTGCCTTAGGTCGCGCGACAGTGTTGCCTGAGTGCAGACTATGCCCTTCAGCCTTAGCCTCTTCATAAGCATTTCATGTGATGATATATTTTCTTCTGAAATTATCTTCTGAATGGCTGCCAGCCTTTTTGCCTTATGCATATTTATTCATTTTTATTGCAAATATATTCATTTTTTATTAATTCAACCACCCGATTAATAAATTGTGCTATTTTTGACCTCAAATCCTGCAGATGGCAGACAAGCTTAAAAAAGTTGTGGTCCTGGGGTCGGGAGCCCTCAAGATTGGCGAGGCCGGTGAATTTGACTATTCGGGATCGCAGGCGCTGAAAGCCCTCAGGGAAGAGGGAATAAAAACAGTACTGATAAATCCGAATATAGCAACAGTTCAGACCTCGGAAGGGCTGGCTGACAAGATTTATTTCCTCCCTGTTACCCCGGTATTTGTTGAAAAGATCATAAAAAAAGAGAGGCCCGAAGGTATACTTCTCGCCTTCGGAGGGCAGACAGCACTCAATTGCGGCACTGAATTATTCAGGGCAGGCGTCTTTGAAAAATACAAAGTCAGAGTGCTTGGAACTCCTGTAACAGCAATAATGGATACCGAAGACCGCGAACTCTTTGTCGACAAGCTCAGCCAGATAGATGTCAATACACCCAGGAGTATTGCAGTCAAGGGGGTTGATGAGGCGCTCAAGGCTGCTGAGGCGCTCGGTTTTCCGGTGATAATAAGGGCTGCATATACCCTTGGCGGACAGGGAAGCGGGTTTGCAGCCAACACGGAGGAGCTTAAGGTGCTTGCAGCCAGGGCATTTTCCTTTACCGGACAGATACTTGTTGAAGAGTCGCTGAAGGGATGGAAAGAAGTTGAATATGAGGTGGTTCGTGACAAGTACGACAATTGCATCACGGTGTGCAACATGGAGAATTTCGATCCTCTCGGGATCCATACCGGAGAAAGCATTGTGGTAGCCCCTTCACAGACACTTACAAACAACGAGTACCATAAACTCAGGGAGCTCTCAATAAAGATCATCAGGCATATCGGGATAATAGGCGAATGCAACGTTCAGTTTGCATTATCGCCCAATTCTGAAGAGTATCGTGTGATAGAAGTAAACGCAAGACTTTCGAGATCAAGCGCCCTGGCATCCAAGGCTACCGGGTACCCGCTTGCATTCGTGGCCGCCAAGCTAGGACTGGGTTACGGCCTCCATGAACTCAGGAACTCAGTGACAAAAACAACAACAGCCTGCTTTGAGCCGGCTCTCGATTATATTGTTTGCAAGATTCCCCGCTGGGATCTCAACAAGTTCCAGGGAGTATCCCATGCCATCGGAAGCAGCATGAAGAGTGTGGGCGAGGTAATGTCGATAGGAAGGAATTTCGAGGAGGCTATCCAGAAAGGGCTCAGGATGATAGGCCAGGGAATGCATGGTTTCACAGGCAATCGGGAACTGGAGTTCGGTGAACTCGAGAAAGAGCTTGCCGAACCGACCGATATGAGGATCTTTGTAATTGCTGAAGCCCTTGATAAAGGCATGCCCATCGAAAAGATACATGACCTGACCAGGATCGATAAATGGTTCCTGTTCAAGCTGCGGAACATAATCAGGATCAAGGACGAGCTGTGCAAATACAGATCCCTTAACACATTACCTGCAGATCTGCTTACCCACTCCAAAATAAACGGCTTCAGCGATTTCCAGATAGCAAGGCACGTTATGAGATCAGGCCCTGCCGATATCAACGAGGATCTCCTGAAAGTAAGAAAGCACAGGAAAATGCTTGGGATCATCCCGTTTGTAAAGCAGATAGATACCCTGGCTGCGGAATACCCGGCTATGACAAATTATCTTTACCTAACCTACAGCGCCGGTGAGCACGACATTAAATATGAGAACGATAAGAAATCAATTATCGTGCTCGGCTCAGGTGCTTACAGGATAGGTTCAAGCGTTGAGTTCGACTGGTGCTCGGTAAATGCGATCGAGACAATCAGGAAGGAAGGATTCAGGTCGATAATGATTAACTACAACCCCGAAACCGTCAGCACTGATTATGATATCTGTGACAGGCTCTATTTTGATGAGCTGACCTTCGAACGAGTGCTTGACATAATTGACCTTGAAAAACCGGGAGGAGTGATCGTATCTGTAGGCGGGCAGATTCCCAATAACCTGGCCATGAGATTGTTCAGGGAAAATGTTCCTGTTCTCGGCACCTCTCCCCTTTCCATTGACAAGGCTGAGAACAGGCATAAATTCTCTGCAATGCTTGATAACCTTTCAGTGGACCAGCCTGGATGGAAGGAGCTCTCCTCCATTGAGGATATCTTTGAATTTGTCGACCGGATAGGTTTCCCCGTTCTTATACGCCCTTCATACGTGCTCTCGGGTGCCGCAATGAACGTGGTTTCGAACAGGAGTGAGCTTACGCACTACCTCGAGCTTGCCGCCCAGGTATCAAAGCAATACCCGGTTGTTGTATCTGAGTTCATTGAAAACGCCAAGGAAATAGAGATCGATGCCGTGGCCAGGGAAGGCGAGATCCTTGCTTATGCAATCAGCGAACATGTTGAATTTGCCGGCGTTCATTCAGGTGATGCAACAATTGTCTTCCCTCCCCAGAAGTTGTATTTTGAAACCGTCAGGAGGATAAAGAGGATATCACGGCAGATATCAAAAGAGCTTAATATCACCGGCCCTTTCAATATCCAGTATCTTGCAAGGGATAATGATATCAAGGTGATTGAATGCAACCTGAGAGCTAGCCGCAGCATGCCGTTTGTCTCGAAGGTGCTTAAATCGAACCTAATAGAGCTTGCCACAAAGGTGATGCTTGGTGTTCCTGCCGAGAAACCCCACAAATCGGTGTTTGAGCTCGATTATGTTGGCGTCAAGGCCCCGCAGTTCAGCTTCTCCAGGCTTGCAAAAGCCGACCCGGTGCTAGGTGTCGATATGTCCTCGACAGGAGAGGTGGGTTGCATCGGCGAAGGTTTTTATGAAGCCATCCTCAAGGCTATGTTCTCCGTTGGGTACCGTGTGCCAAAGAAAAGTATCCTGCTGTCTACCGGCCCGGCACGATCCAAGGTTGAGCTTCTCAACAGCGCAAAAGCCCTGAGGGAAAGAGGCCATAAACTATATGCCACCCGCGGCACCCAGCAGTTCCTTCAGAATGCAGGTGTTGAGGCAGATGTAGCATATTGGCCCGACGAGAACAAATCACCAAATACCATCGAGCTGATAAGAAGTCGCGAGGTGGACCTGGTGATCAATATACCAAAGGATCTGACCGACACTGAACTGAACAATGACTACTCGATAAGGAGAAACGCAGTTGATTTCAATGTACCTTTAATTACAAATTCCAGGCTTGCAAGCGCCTTCATTCTTGCTTTCTGCAGGCTTGGTGAGGATCAGCTGGCAATAAAGAGCTGGGACGAATATAAGTAAGGCGACAGGCGGAAGGCGACAGGCGACAGGTGACCGGAGAGGTTCCCCTCCTGGTGTAATTCTTCACAATAAAGGTAACAGTTTATAAATTTACATTATAAACTTTTACCATGACAAAAACAGAAAAGCAATTAATGACAAATAAATGGTTATTAGTTGTTGGACACTATGAGAAGATTAGGCAAAAGAATGA
>JAZDMU010000010.1:0-58358 GCA_043800695.1 Bacteroidota bacterium | reverse complement strand
CAAATTAGGAGTGTTCGGAAGATTTGAAAGAACGATGAATAATAGGTATTGACTTTTTACATTTAGCGGAAAACCAGACTAGGATCACCACCACACTGTGTTACTATCATCTTTATAATAAGCTCATTAAGCTCAAATGAGATTCTTCTGACTGCTGTTTTATAACCAATATTGTTTATTCTTTTATAGGTAAGAACTAATATTGAAGCAATCATTGTCATATACATCATTATCATCATTCCATTTTCGCTGGTTGATGTCAAATGACTAAAATTAAGTTCCTGTTTTAAAAACCTTATGAAAACTTCTATATCCCAGCGCTTTTTATAATAGGACAGAACCTCCTCAACTTTACTGTCAATTAAATTAGTTAAAAAGAAGTAATTAATTTTGTTTTGAGGATTTATGGCCGTAACCAATCGGAAATGATCATCCAGGAACTTATTGCTGTTGGGAACACCCAATTGTATTATCTGATCATTAACTACTTCAAGGGTCCCTATTTTTTTATTGTTCACATTTAACTGGCAAACTACTCTGTATCGAAATTTATCTTTTAATCTGGTGACAAAGAATGTTGGTTTTTGATTTAAATCACAATATACCTTTCTCTTGCTTACGCCTCTGTCAAATACAAACACACAATCTTTATTTTTATCAGCATACTTGTATACAACACTCGGGATGGTTATATCTTCGGATAAGTGCTCCTTTTCAGTAAATAATTCTGACATGCAAGGATATTTCCCGTCATAGGCTATTGTGTACTTAACTTGTTTTTTCCCATCCTTCTTTTTCCCGATGTTCATCCCTCTTTTCAGCTTATTTGCGGCTTCTGCTACCAGTGTAGAATCAACTCGTATCAAATTAAGTTTTTCTATTTCGTCTTGAGCATAATATTTACTGAACTGATCATATATTGTATCATATGCTCTTTTAAAAAAATCTATGTTTATAACTGACAGCCTTTCTGATATTGAGTTATATTTTACCTTCTTTTTTGAGTCTAGATTAAAAAGGAACTTAAAAGACGCACTGTTGAAAATATCCTCCATAGTACGCAGACTATTGCGCTGAGTCTCTATTAAAGAATAAAGTATAAGATATAGCAAACTCTTTCCATCGAGGATCTTGGTATAATAATCTACCTTCGTCTTTTTTGCTATCTTCCTTATATCTTCTTCAGGAATAACTGAAAGCAACTGGGCTATAGATACACTATTATTCCGGGAACTCATCCTTTACATTAAAAACTAGACAAATGTAAAGGATAAATATCATTTGTATATATTTGATATAATGATAGTTATAAACGCCGTTGATTAAAAAATGTTTATATCTGCAGAAATTTTAAGAAGTAATTTCAGACATTTGATTTATTAACTTTGAAACTCATAAATTGTTAATACTTGCTATTGTATTAACTTTACTTCTTCCGAACACCCATGATTGCAAATCCTCGCTAGCAAACATAAGCTCGCGGGAAAAAATTCGCACCAGCGGATCAGACAAAAACCCACCCCAACCCCTCCCGGGAGGGGATCTTTAAAAAATAACCTAAATTTGAGGAAAATTAAACAATTTAAAAGAGTTGCCATGCGCAGCATAAAAAAGAAAAAAGTCTTTGTTTCCGGATGTTTTGACATGCTGCATTCCGGACATGTGGCATTTCTTTCCGAAGCTTCCGGATACGGAGATTTATATATAGGTTTGGGCTCCGATAAGACGATCAGGGAACTTAAGGGAAGGGAGACTATTAATTCTGAAGATGAACGCCTGTATATGCTGTCGGCCCTGTCGTGTGTTCATAAGGTTATAGTTAATAAGGATTCCGGATTGCTTGATTTCACCGGGACAATGTCTGTTGTAAAACCTGATATTTTTATTGTCAACGAGGATGGCCATTCACCGGAAAAAGAGGATCTGTGCAGAAAAATGGATATAGAATATAAGGTTCTTAAAAGAATTCCTCATGCCAACCTTCCGGTAAGGACCACCACAGCACTCAGAACTGTCAGGCCAATGCCTTACAGGATAGATATTGCCGGTACCTGGATAGATCAACCGTACGTTTCAGAGTATTGTCCCGGTGCCGCTATTACAGCTTCAATTGAGCCCACAATTGAGTTTAATGAACGGTCCGGCATGGCCACTTCAACAAGGAAAAAAGCCATAGAGCTGTGGAACGGACAACTACCCCTGGAAAAACCTGAAAAACTCGCCAGGACATTATTCCGTTACGATAATGATCCCGGAACCAGTGAGGTCAGCGGATCACAGGATTCCATTGGTATCACCATGCCAGGGATAAACAGGTTTTATTATGAGAAAGGTAATTACTGGCCTTCAGAATTTGAGACAATATCAGATACTGAGATAATTAACTGGCTGGAAGAGAGATTATTCATGATCACGCTATGGCCAAGACCTGCCGGGTTCAACGTCCTCGCAGATACAAACATTAATACAAAAAATGTTAAATTTCTTGCAGATGCGGCAGAGACTGCATGGAATGGACTAAAGAACAAAGATATTAAGGGTTTTTCAAAAGGTTTTATTAATTCTTTCCATGCTCAGGTCCGGATGTTCCCTGAAATGATGAATCCAGGCATCCAAAAAGTAATTGATAAAAACAGCAAGTCCGCCCTGGCGTGGAAACTGGCAGGTGCAGGCGGAGGCGGTTATCTGATACTTATAAGTGAAAAGAGAATACCAAATTCATTCAGGATAAAGATCAGGGTGAAGGAATCATGGTTGTGAACATAATAAAGTAATATAATGGGTAAGGTTGCATTAATAACAGGGATAACAGGTCAGGACGGGGCTTATCTCGCGGAATATCTCCTTAAAAAAGGATATACCGTGCATGGAATAAAAAGACGTAGTTCTCTCTTCAACACTGAAAGGATCGATCATATATACCAGGATCCTCATGCTGAAAAGAGGAATTTCATCCTTCATTACGGGGATATGACCGACTCCATGAATCTCACGAAAATAGTCCATGACGTTTCTCCTGATGAGATCTACAACCTTGCAGCAATGAGTCATGTGAAGGTCAGTTTTGATACTCCGGAATATACTGCCAATGCAGACGGACTTGGCACTTTGCGTATCCTTGAGGCTGTAAGGCTCCTGGATTTAACAGCAAAGACCCGAATATACCAGGCCTCAACAAGTGAATTGTATGGTCTCGCACAGGAGGTTCCCCAGACTGAAAAAACTCCCTTCTACCCCAGAAGTCCCTATGGTGTGGCAAAGCTCTATGCCTACTGGATAACGGTAAACTATCGTGAAGCTTACGGTATGCATGCCAGCAATGGCATCCTTTTTAACCACGAATCACCAATACGCGGAGAGACCTTTGTAACAAGAAAGATAACCCGGGCGATGGCAAAAATCGCCCTTGGAATGCAGGAGGCTCTGTTCATCGGTAACCTTTCAGCCAGACGCGACTGGGGACATGCAAAAGATTTCATCAAGGCAATGTACCTGATACTCCAGCAGGATAAACCCGACGATTACATCATAGCAACAGGAGTGACGTCCGAAGTACGTGAATTCATAACCAGGACCTTCAAATCAGCAGGAATGGAGATCTCCTTCTCCGGAACAGGAGAAAAAGAAGCCGGGAAAATTGTCGGTATTGATGATGCTGTTTTTAAAGAAAGAGTCGGAAAAGAATATATACCTGCTATAAATACGCGTATTAAATCCAATCCTGTGGTTGTAAGGGTTGATAAAACCTATTACCGGCCCACAGAGGTTGATCAGCTTATCGGCGATGCCACCAAGGCAAGGCAGAAGCTTGGATGGATACCAGAATATGATCTTGACGGGCTCATAAATGAGATGGTAATCTCTGATATACGCCTCATGAAAAAAGAGAGCCATATTAAGAACGGCGGATTCAGGACTTTAAACTATTTTGAATAATCTCCTGTTGTGAATAAGAATTCTAAAATATATGTTGCCGGACATACTGGTCTTGTAGGATCAGCAATAACAACTGTCCTTGAAGAAAAGGGCTATTCACACCTGATTCTGAGAACCCTGGAAGAGCTTGATCTCACAGACCAGAAGGCTGTGGATGATTTTTTCACCAGGGAAAAACCTGACTATGTTTTCCTGGCTGCAGCAAAAGTCGGGGGTATACTGGCAAACAATACCCTGAGGGCTGACTTTATTTACACGAACTTACTTATTCAGAGTAACATTATTCACTGTTCATGGAAACATGGCGTCAGGAAACTCCTGTTCCTTGGATCCACTTGCATTTATCCCGGGAATGCGGCTCAGCCATTAACAGAAGATTCTCTGCTGACAAGTCAGCTGGAATACACTAATGAACCTTATGCCATTGCCAAAATAGCAGGTATTAAAATGTGTGAATCGTTCAATATTCAGTATAAGACAAATTTTATCTCTGTCATGCCCACGAACCTCTACGGCTTAAGAGATAACTACGATCTTGAAAAATCACACGTTCTGCCTGCACTCCTTAGAAAATTTCATCTCGGAAGATGCCTTGAAACAAACAATTGGAATGCTCTCAGAAAAGACCTCAACAGGTATCCGGTTGGAAGCTTAAATGGAGATTCTGATGAAAAGTCAGTTCTGACTGTTCTTGATTTTCATGGGATTACTTTGATCGATGAAAAGTCACAAAGAAAAGTTTCAGTAAAGATTTGGGGAACAGGTACTCCCCTGAGAGAATTTATGTATTCAAAGGACCTTGCTGAAGCATGTGTTTATTTAATGGAGAAAACAGATATCCCGGATATTGTTAAACTGCACAAATCCCGGCATCCTGATCAGGCTGATTATAATCCTCCCCATTTTTTAAATATCGGCACCGGGGAGGAAATTTCTATAAAAAGACTGGCTGAAAAGATAAAAACTCTTACCGGATTCACGGGGGATATTATGTTTGATCCTTTAAAACCTGACGGTACATTAAGGAAGGTAACAGAGACCAGTATTCTTCATGACCTGGGCTTTCATCATAAGGTTTCGCTTGATGAAGGACTGTGGAAGACGTATGAGGAGTATCTGAAATATAAATGAAAGCATTAAGGCATTATGGCGTTAAGGCATTAGGGTGTTAAGGCATTAGGGTGTTAAGGCATTAGGGTGTTAAGGCATTAAGGCGTTAAGGCATTAGGGTGTTAAGGCATTAGGGTGTTAAGGCATTAGGGTGTTAAGGCATTAAGGCGTTAAGGGGATAAGGTGATAGGGTTTTAAGGCCGCAAAGCCCTATTGCCCTAAAGCCTTATAGCCTTATATTTTTCTAAGAAAGGTTACCGGTATTGTTACTATTATATTCTGCTTCAGTTCTTCAATGCGTACAATGACTTTCTTACGGCCCTTGGCTTTGATAAGTTCGCCGGTGAGTCCTCTAAGCGAACCGGTCATGACCTCAACATGATCACCCTTTTCATATTTCTCTGATGTAACTTCAATTTTTGCATTGCTGTCGATCAGAAGCCTGAGGTTATCGATCTGCTTCTGCGGAATGGGAACCGGCTGTCCTTCAAACGAGATAAACTTAACCACTCCCGGGGTCTTATAGACAACCGGAAACTCTTTCGGTATCACCTTTACAAACACATAAGAAGAGAGCAGCGGCTTTTCGACCAGTTTCTTCCTGTCGCTCCACTGGCTGTAAGTCTTCTGAAGCGGGAGGTATGTCTCCACTTCGGCTTCCTCCAGCCGTGAGAAAACTTGTTTTTCTGCTCTCGGTTTGGTGTAGATGGCGTACCATTTTGGTACAATCCGTTTAGGAATTGTTTTTATCAATGTGTGCAGACTTTTATCCTGGGTCATGTTTTTTATACAAATATAGTTATTAGTCGTGCAGTCGTGCGGTCGTGCGTCGCAAAAACCCACCCCAACCCCTCCCGGCAGGGGACTTCTTTTGTTTTCCATGCGTCGTGCGCCGTGCGTCATGTGTCGATTTTTTTATATTAATTAAAAAACCCTACCTTTGCGCCATTACTAATACCGTTAGCCATGGCTGAGAAGACAAGATATTCGGATGATGAGCTTGATGAGTTCAGGCAGATCATCCTTGCAAAGCTGGATAAGGCCAGGAAAGATTATGAGATACTCAAATCAAGCATAACACACGAAGAGAGCAACGACACCATGGATACCTCCCCCACTTTCAAGGTACTGGAAGAGGGAGCCACCACTTTATCAAAGGAAGAGGCAGGACGACTGGCTCAGCGCCAGCTAAAATTCATACAGCACCTGCAGGCAGCGCTTGTAAGGATCGAGAACAAAACATACGGTATCTGCCGCGAAACAGGCAAGCTGATATCCAAGGAGAGACTGAGGGCTGTTCCACATGCAACATTGTGCATTGATGCGAAGATGAAGCAGAAGTGAAAGGCTATAGGGCGTTAAGGCATTAGGGTGTTAGGGCGATAAGGCAAAGCGTTAATTATACTTCAGATAGTGGCCGCTTCAGAAATGGGGCGGCCTTTTTATTATAACAAGTGGATATGTTGGAGATTGCTTCGTTCTCTCGCTGGGGCGGGACTCCTCGCAATGACAATTTATCCATAATGACTCGCTTAAACTTTAACAAAGTGAAGACGAATAATCGTCATTGCGAGGAGCGAAGCGATGAAGCAATCTTTCTAAATAACCCCCAACTTAAAATATTCAATAGTCTTCGCCAGTCCTGTCTCCAGATCCACCTCCGGCTCCCACCCAAGTTCTTTCTTTGCCAACCCTATATCCGGCTTACGCTGTTTTGGATCATCCGCGGGAAGCGGCTTGAAGGCTATTTTAGATTTTGATCCGGTCATCCTGATGATAATCTCTGCCAGGTCGGCAACCGAAATTTCAATTGGATTTCCAAGGTTGACCGGTCCGGTGAAGGTATCAGGAGTATCCATCAGCTTAATAAGGCCATCAATGAGGTCATCTATGTACTGAAAGCTTCGCGAATGGGTGCCGTCGCCAAAGATAGTGATGTCCTCCCCCCTGAGCGCCTGAACAATGAAATTTGATACTACCCTGCCGTCATTTGCGCTCATCCGGGGACCATATGTATTGAAGATCCTGGCGATCTTGATCCTGACTTTGTTCTGAGTGTGATAGTTCATGAAAAGCGTTTCTGCGCATCTCTTTCCTTCATCATAACATGCTCTTGCGCCAAGTGTATTTACATTTCCCCAATAAGCTTCGGGTTGGGGATGAACTGAAGGATCGCCATATATCTCGCTTGTTGATGCCTGTAATATCTTCGCCTTTGTCCGCTTTGCCAGTCCAAGTGTGTTTATCGCCCCCATAACAGATGTCTTTATGGTCTTTATTCCATTATACTGGTAGTGAACCGGTGAGGCCGGACAGGCGAGGTTGTATATCTCATCCACTTCCAGAAATACTGGCATGGTAACATCATGCCTGATCACCTCAAAACGGTGATTATCAAAAAGATGTATGATGTTTTCCTTTGATCCGGTGAAGTAATTATCGAGACAAATCACATCGCTTCCCATGTCAAGGAGCCGCTCGCAGAGGTGGGATCCGATAAACCCGGCACCGCCGGTGACCAGTATACGTTTCATTGCTTACATATATAAACCTTCACCACCACTTCATCAATCTCCACTTCCCTGAACTTGTCATCAGGTTTGACGGACAGAGAAACCTCTGTCGCCAGTGTCTGTGACCCAATATATCCAGCGTGCCTTCTAACGGCTTCGCGGACAAACTCATGATCCTCGATCTGAACAGTTATCTTATCGGTCACATCGTAGCCGTTCTCCTTGCGGATATTCTGGATGCGGTTTACGAACTCACGGGCAATGCCTTCATAGCGAAGCTCGTCGGTTACGGTGATGTCAAGAGCGACTGTCAGCCTGCCTTCATTGGCAACCTGCCATCCCGGGATATCTTCGGAAATGATCTCAACATCGTCGATTGTCAGATCAATCTGCTGACCGCTGATGCTCAGTGTGTGGGATTTGTTTGCTTCAAATCCAGCTATTTCCTGCTGAGTCAGTGCTGCGATGGCATTGCTTATTTCCTTCATCAGCCTGCCGTATTTCGGACCAAGGGTTTTGAAATTGGGTTTTATCTTCCTGACCAGAATTGATGATGTATCGTCAAGGTATTCAACCTCTTTGACATTAACCTCGGTAAGAACAAGGTCTTTAACCGCATCAAATTTCTTTCTGAAGCTCTTATCGGGGAG
This sequence comes from Bacteroidota bacterium, assembly GCA_043800695.1. GTDB lineage: Bacteria > Bacteroidota > Bacteroidia > Bacteroidales > VadinHA17 > LD21. Next base: position 50,149 of record JAZDMU010000010.1, on the reverse strand, counting down.
CGGGATCATGATCTTTGCCAGCGGCTGGCGCACCCTGATGCTTACCTTTCTTCTCAATCCCAGGATCATTGACGATATCTTCTGTGCGATATCCATTCTCTCTTCAAGATCCTTATCAATCAGTTTTTCATCATATTCCGGAAAAGGAACAAGATGAACCGAATTTTCGCTGTTCTTCCCGGTAGTCATATTGAGGTCGCGGAAAAGCATATCCATATAGAAGGGAGCTATCGGAGCCGCAAGCCTGCTGACTGTTTCGAGGCAGACATAAAGCGTCTGGTAAGCAGCTACCTTATCCTGGTCATAGTCGCCGCCCCAGTATCTTTTTCTGTTAAGCCTTACATACCAGTTGCTCAGATTTTCCGTTACAAAATCCTGAATTGCCCTGCCTGCACGTGTAAGATCATAATCCTCGTAGCACTTGTCCACCTCTTTTACCAGTGAGTTGAGAAGTGAAATGATCCACCGGTCTATTTCCTGTCTTTCTTTTACAGGAACATCCTTTTCGGCATACCTGAAATTGTCAACGTTTGCATAAAGCGCGAAGAAGGAATATGTATTATAAAGCGTTCCGAAGAATTTCCTTTTAACCTCATCAATTCCTGCGGCATCAAACTTCAGGTTGTCCCATGGCTGAGAGTTGGTCAGCATATACCAGCGAAGCGGATCCGATCCGTATTCCTCAATGGTGCTGAACGGATCAACGGCATTGCCAAGGCGCTTTGACATCTTGTTGCTGTTTTTGTCGAGGACCAGTCCGTTTGAAATGATGTTTTTAAATGCAACTGAATCAGATGTCATTACTGCAATTGCATGAAGAGTGAAGAACCATCCCCTGGTCTGATCGACACCCTCTGCGACGAAATCAGCGGGGAACATGTCGCCGAAATTCTCCTTGTTCTCAAACGGATAATGAGCCTGGGCATAGGGCATTGAACCGGAATCAAACCATACATCAATCAAGTCGGGTTCGCGAGACATCTTCTTGCCCGAAGGGCTTATGAGTATTATCTCATCAACAAATGGGCGGTGCAGATCAAATTGTTCATAATTTTCTGTGGAATTATCACCAATCGTGAATTTCTCAAGCGGATTCTTCTTCATGAATCCGGCCTTTATTGATTTATCAATCTCATTCTTCAGCTCCTCAGCCGATCCGATGCATTTTTCTTCCTTCCGGTCTTCGGTCACCCATATTGGCAGGGGTGTTCCCCAGTAGCGTGTCCTGGAGAGGTTCCAGTCGACAAGATTTTCAAGCCACTTGCCGAATCTTCCCGATCCGGTTGAGGTCGGTTTCCAGTTGATGGTGTTGTTAAGCTCTATCATCCTGTCGCGAAGGGCTGTCGTGCGGATAAACCATGCATCCAGCGGGTAGTAGAGCACAGGCTTGTCGGTACGCCAGCAATGGGGATAGCTGTGAACCTGCTTCTCTATCCTGAATGCCTTGCCACTTTGCTTCAGCATTACGGCTATGTCAACATCAAGAGTATCGGTATTCTCAGGGATATTGCTGCCATATTCATTTTTAACCGGACGCCCTTCAAAGCCTGTATATGTGGAGATATTGACCCGTTCCTTTACAAACTTCTCATCCAGGTCAGCAATTGGTATCATATAGCCCCGCTTGTCGACCATCGGACTCAATGTTCCATCCTTCTTCCTGAGCATCATCGGAGGAACATCAAACTCCTTTGCTATCTTATAATCATCAGCACCGAAGGTTGGTGCAATATGAACAATTCCGGTTCCATCTTCAGTGGTCACAAAGTCGCCGGTCAGCACCCTGAAAGCTCCCTTACCTGGTTTCACCCAGTCGATGAGCTGCTCATAGTTAATGCCTTCGAGCTTATTCCCGGTAAACTCATCAAGTACTTTATATGGAATTTTCTTGTCGCCCGGCTTATATTCCGAAAAGTGAAGTCCTACATTGGCTTCAGGGAACAAGGTGTGCAGCAAATCCTTTGCAACCACGACGGTGATGGGTTCGCCTGAGTACGGATTGAAGCTCCTCACCCGCACGTACTTTATAGCGGCCCCCACGGCAAGTGCAGTATTTGAAGGAAGCGTCCATGGAGTTGTCGTCCAGGCCATTATGTGGAGAGCCTGAGTGTCGATATGATTGAACAGGAATTCTGATTTCGCATCCTTGATCACCCTGAAGAGTGCAATGCATGTTGTGTCCCTGACATCCTTGTAGCAGCCGGGTAGGTTGAGTTCGTGAGAGCTTAGTCCCGTTCCTGCAGCAGGTGAGTAAGGTTGAATTGTATACCCTTTGTACAGAAATCCTTTCGAATGAAGCTGTTTCAGGAGCCACCAGAGGGTTTCAATATAACGGTTGTCATAAGTAACATACGGATGGTCCATATTGACCCAGTATCCCATTTTGCGGGTAAGCTCTTCCCACAGGTCTGTATACTGCATTACATCCCTCTTGCACGCTTTATTAAAATCAATGATGGAGATTTTTGCCGTTCCGATATCCTCCTTTGTTATTCCCAGTTTCTTTTCCAATCCCAGTTCAATTGGCAATCCATGTGTATCCCATCCTGCCTTGCGTTTCACTTCATAACCGCACTGGGTCTTATATCGGCATATTGCATCCTTGATGGTTCTGGCCATCACATGATGGATCCCGGGTTTACCGTTTGCCGAAGGAGGACCTTCATAAAACACGAATTCACCTTTACAATCGATCTGGCGGACACTCCTGTGAAAAGTGTCATTCTCGTCCCAGATTTTAAGGATATCCTTGTTTACCTGTGATAGATCAAGAGTTTTGTATTCGGGAAACCGTTGTGACATTGTATCAGTTAGTTAATATAAATAAAAAACTGTCAAAGATAATAAAAAACCCCCCAAGCCCCTAAAGGGGGGCTAATTCTTATGGATGGCTGCTGTTAAGGGATAAAGATTGCTTCGTCCCGCTTAGCGGGACTCGCAATGACTGAAAACAAAATAATCCTTCCTTTACTGTCATTGCGAGAAGTCCCGCCCCGGCGGGACGACGAAGCAATCCTATTCCCTGACTACAAACTTAATACTGTCATTTCGAGGATTCCGCGCAGCGGAAGACGAAGCAATCTTCATCCTTTTTCGGTAATTAAATAAATCAACTATTTTTATCATTGAATAAACACAAATATGAGGTATTCTTTTGTTTTTATATTCTGGTTTTTTGGGTGTCTACCTTTACTTTCACAGGTTCCTGATTCCGCAAAATATCAGTCCCTTGACCCATACGATTTTCATCTGAAGTACCTTAGGGAGGATTCAGCATTGCTGATCGACGCCAGGGAATTCTTTGAATACAGGCGATCAAGGATCCATGGCTCAACTCTGATCTCACCATCAAAAGGGTTTGATGCTGCGGCAGATACACTGAGCAGGGGAATCTCTCTTTTCGTATATTGCTATAACGGGGGAAGAAGCGCCAGGGCTCTGGAGTTTTTCCATGATAACGGCTTCCGGAAGCTTTACAACCTTGAAGGGGGGAATTGTTGCCTGGAGGAGAGATGGGTTTCCGTTTGAAAAGAAAAGAGTCAAAAGAAAATAATCCTTTGTGCTCTTAGTGCGTACCCTAAAGAACACAAAGGAATTTGATTATTTTTACTTCACTAATTAAAACTGAACATAATGTTCTCAGGAATCGTTGAAGAAGCCGCGCCTGTGGTGAGGCTTGAAAAGGAAAAGGATAATATTCACATTACCATGAGATGCTCGTTCACGAAAGAGCTGAAGATCGATCAGAGCATCTCGCATAACGGGGTTTGCCTCACCGTAGTAAAAAAAGATAAGGATACCTATACCGTTACAGCAATAAAGGAGACCCTGGAGAAGTCGAATCTCGGACTGCTTAAAGCTGGCGACAAGGTAAACCTTGAGCGAAGTGCAAAGCTTGACGGGCGTCTCGATGGACATATGGTACAGGGACACGTTGATCAGACGGCACTCTGCACCGATGTCACCGAAGCCGGAGGGAGCTGGTACTATACATTTGAATATGAGCCTCTTCAGGATGATTACCTCACGGTTGAAAAGGGATCTGTCTCGGTTAACGGCGTCAGCCTTACGGTCGTAAACTCAAAGTCGAAATCGTTCCAGGTGGCAATAATACCATTCACATACGAAGTCACAAACTTCCATCAGATCAAAAAAGGAACGGTGGTGAATATTGAGTTCGACATTCTGGGGAAGTATATAGCAAAGATTGTGAAGCAGCAACTGGGGAGATAAGGCGTTAGGGCAATAGGGCGTTGGGGCGTTGGGGCGTTAAGGCATTAGGGGGGTTAAGGAAGATCAGAGATCTCCCGGGTCTCAAGAAAATCCAGTATATTTACATTGTGCTAAAATAAGTTATTAATCTAAATCGCTGCATTATGGGTAATTTTCGAAAACTTCAGGTTTGGTTGAAAGCCAAAGATCTTGCTGTTAAGATTTATCAGTTAACAAAAAATGAATCTATTGCAAAAGATTTCGGGTTCAAAGATCAGATTCAAAGAGCTTCCGTAAGCATTCCTTCAAATATCGCAGAGGGTGATGAACTTGGTACTGATAAACAATCTGTTCGTCATTTTTACATAGCAAAAGGGTCTTCTGCTGAATTGCAGACACTTATTATTATTGGTTCAGAAATAGGATATCTTAACAGTAAAATTGCTGAGGAGCTGATAAACGAATCCAAGACTATTTCATACATGCTGGCAAAGCTGATTTCAGCAAGAAGTAAATAAAGGTTTTAAGGTGTTAGGGTTTTAAGGCATTAGGGAAGAAAGACCTCAGTGCCTTAACGCCTAATTGCCCTAAAGCCTTATTGCCTTAACGCCTTATTGCCTTATTGCCTGATTGCCTTAATGCCTTAACGCCTTTCCCACACCAACTTCTTCCCGAACCCCAGCCTGTTATCAGTAAATTTGATATGCGTCAGGGTGACAACCCAAAGATGGGTGTCCATCAGCATGGCGACTGGGAAACGTGTTAAATATGCTTTCTGAACTTTGCCGGTCAGCTCCCCGTCCGGTTCTGTTACTATACCCTGGAATTGAATCCCCTGAATCTTCCCGATGATCTTCGTTTCAAGCGCCACGGTGCCTGCAACATTTGAGTTTTTCAGGAATTCCTGTCCGTGCCTGGTCTTCAGGTCGGTAGTAAAAATAAGCGCATTCTCCTCTTCCAGGTATACGTAGAAACAAGTTGCACACCATGGTTCGTCTTTGACTGTGGTTGCTATGGTCAGCACATGATGCTTCCGGAAGAATTTTATTATCCGCCTGTCAGTCATTTTCCATCCACCGGTAAGTTTCTGCCTCAAATCCTGCCAGGGCGAGGATCCTTTCCACGACTGTGTTGACCAGATCAACTACTGACTTCGGCCTGCTGTAAAAGGATGGAGTTGCCGGACAAATTATCGCCCCGGCCAGAGTGAGAGTTTCCATATTCTTTATATGAATCAGGTTATATGGCGTCTCCCTGGGAACAAGTATAAGCTTTCTCCTTTCCTTGAGCATCACATCTGCAGCCCGGGCAATAAGGTTTTCCGAGGTCCCGGATGCTATGCGTCCTAGTGTTCCCATCGATGCCGGACAGATTATCATAGTGTCAAAATCGGACGACCCTGATGCGAATGGCTCAAAAAATGAATTGATATTATATTCCTTCGCAGGTGATACGGGCCTGAATTTATGGCCGGTTTCGTATTTCCATATCTCTTTTGCAGTGTCGGAAAAGACAACAGCTATTTCCGCCGGTGGATTTTTAAGGTGAACCAGTCTGTCCAACAGGTTTTTAGCATAGACTGATCCGCTTGCACCGGTAATGGCGACTATTATTTTCCTTTCTGGCTGTCGCATAAGCACAATTTTTCATTGTAAAGGTAGTAATTAGGATTAAGATTGCTTCGTCCTCCTTCGTCGGACTCGCAATGACTGTAATCCAATTAATCCTTCTTATACTGTCATTGCGAGGAGTCCCGCCCCGTCGGGACGACGAAACAATCTTTTACCCTGACTACTAATTGAATTCTGTCATTGCGAGGTGTCCCGCCCCGTCGGGACGACGAAGCAATCTTTTACCCTGACTATTAATTGAATTCTGTCATTGCGAGGAGTCCCGCCCCGGCGGGACGACGAAGCAATCTTTTCCCGCATCCAGAGACTTGCTTAGATCTTCCCATTCCGGATTAACCCCTTCTATAAGGTCCAGTTTTTTCTTCCTGCTCCCCGCTTTAATCTGTTTTTCTCTTCTTATTGCATCACCTATTGTATCAAACTTCTCAAAATAAACAAGTTTAAAAAGATTATACTTAGCTGAAAAGCTATCAGGATGTTTCTTGTTTTTATGCTGTTTCAGCCTGTTAATTATATCACTTGTTACTCCTGTATATAACACTGAGTTATTAGCATTTGTCAATATGTAAATAAACCCTTTCATTTCAAACTTCGGATTTCCGTGATAGCAATCTTTCTGTCAGGATCCTGACACCTTCTGATGCTTTTGCTTTAATTACCTCTACTTTACGGTATGCGGGAACAACAACCTCATCCGGATCGATAAGCCATAGTGATGCATTCCGGGGTGCATATTCGATCAGTCCGGCAGCAGGATACACATTCAGCGAGGAACCGATAACTATAAAAATATCTGCCGTTTCTGTAATACTTACCGCCTCATCCATCATCGGAACAGCTTCGCCGAACCATACTATATGCGGACGAAGCTGGCTCCCCTTTTCGCAGTTATCTCCCGGATTGATGTCCCTGTAGCCGATATCATAAACAAGCGAAGGATCAGCAGTGCTTCGCGCTTTTGTAAGCTCGCCATGAAGGTGAAGTATCTTTGTGCTTCCTGCTCTTTCATGAAGGTTATCTATGTTCTGAGTGATGACATTTACATCAAAGTACTTTTCAAGTGCCGCAACGCCCTTATGTCCTTCATTGGGCTGACATGTTTCAAGCTGTTTTCTTCTCTCATTATAAAACCGAAGAACCAGGTCACGGTTCTTCCACCAGCCCATCGGGGAGGCAACTTCGGTGACATCATATTTCTCCCACAGTCCGCCTGCCTCCCTGAAGGTGCGTATGCCGCTCTCGGCGCTCATGCCCGCGCCGGTCAGTACAACCAGTTTCTTCATAAAAATATTTTTTGAATATAAAGGTAATGATCGTTTAACCACAAAGGGCACAAAGTCGATCCTTTATGAAGCCTTTGTGCTCTTTGTGATTTCCCTTGGTGCTCTTTGTGGTTAATTCTTATATTTCTGAATATCTTTGAAACATGATTGACAGGCCAACAATTGACCGGATCCTTGATGCCGCTCAGATCGTGGAGGTGATACAGGAGTTCGTTCCTCTGAAAAAACGCGGAGTCAACTACCTGGGATTGTGCCCTTTCCATAATGAGAAAACACCTTCGTTTACTGTATCGCCGTCAAAGGAGATATTCAAATGCTTCGGCTGCGGCAAGGTCGGCAACGCCGTGAACTTCATTATGGAGCACGAACACCTCTCCTATCCCGAGGCTCTCAAATACCTGGCAAAGAAATACCATATCGAGGTTGTCGAAAAAGAGCTTTCACCCGAAGAACTCGAAAAACAGAATGAACGCGAAAGCCTGCTGGTACTCTCAGCTTATGCTTCAAGACAGTTTACGGAAAACCTGTTCCAGACCGATGAAGGGATGACCGTAGGTCTCACATATTTCAAAGAGAGGGGATTTCAGCAGAATACTCTTAAAAAATTTGAGGCCGGTTACAGCTTTGAAAGACGCGATGCTTTCACCAGAAGGGCTCTTGATGACGGATACAAACAGGATTTCCTTGTGAAAACCGGATTATCAATCCAGCATGAGGAGCATCTGTTCGACAGGTTCAGCGGAAGAGTGATGTTCCCCATTCACTCGCTATCGGGACAGGTCCTGGGCTTTGGCGGAAGGATACTGAAGTCAGATGTAAAAACCGCGAAGTATCTCAACTCGCCGGAGTCGGAGATATATCATAAGAGCCGTATCGTCTACGGCATCTTCCAGGCCAGGAAAGCCATCATTCAGCAGGATATATGCTATCTTGTTGAAGGGTACACCGATGTGATGTCGCTCCACGAAGCCGGGATCGAAAATGTCGTTGCTTCCTCGGGCACATCACTCACCCAGGAACAGGTGCGCCTGATAAAAAGGTTCACTCCCAACATTACCATTTTGTATGACGGTGATTCTGCCGGAATCAAAGCTTCCATCCGCGGCATCGACATCGTACTTGAAGAGGGAATGAATGTAAGGATCGTCCTTCTGCCTGACGACGAGGACCCCGATTCATACTCAAAAAAGGTCACCAACACTGAGTTTCTGGGTTACCTTAAGGAAAAAGAGACCGATTTCATCCGGTTCAAGACCGACCTGCTACTTGAGGAGGCTGCCGGAGATCCGGTCCGCAAGGCAAACCTCATCAGGGATATCGTCAGGTCAATTGCCGTCATCCCGGAGGCAATAACACGAACAGTATATATAAAGGAGTGCAGCACACACCTGGAGATCACTGAGGCTGTATTGTACCATGAAGTCAATAAGCTGCGACAGCAGAGGTCGTTCCAGGACAGGAACAGATACCCGGGTGTTGAGGATCTGCCCGTGCCTCCGCCTGTGATACAGAAGCAGGTGAAGCTTGATGTTTTAACATATTATTCCGAGAAGGAGGTCATACGGATACTGCTGAAGTTCGGAAGCATTGAGTTTGAAAGGAAGATAAGCAGCGAGGACGGACAGGAGGAGATAACAACAGTATCGGATTATGTCGTGCACGAAATAATTTCGGACGATCTTCTTTTTGACGACGATACGTGTGCAAAGATATTTGAGGAGTTCAGGTTCTTCACACAGCAGGGTATATTTCCGGGCGACAAGCAGTTTATCAAGCATGAGGACCCGGCCATTTCAAGGCTCTCGGCCGATCTTCTCTCCGATTCGCACGAGCTTAGCAGGATATGGAGAGACAAGCAGACCTATGTTGAGACAGAGGAGATGAAGCTTAAGGACCTTGTGCCGGATGTGGTGCTGAAGTTTAAAGGCGACAAAATAAAGGTGAGGCTTAAGGAGATAATGTCGCAGCTTGAAGAGGCCGTAAGATCGGGCGATCATGAAAGGATCCTTGCCCTCCAGAAGAAGGATCAGGCCTTGAAGGCAGCCCTGAGGATGATTTCCGAAAAGCTCGGAAACCGGATAGTTTTATAGTTTTTTTACTAAATTTGATTTCAAACTTCCTGTAATGAAAAAACTTGTCCTCCTCCCTGTTGCCATAATATTAGTTGCTGCTTTTTCCTGTAAACCAAAATCTGTTGAAAAAGATATATTTACACCCAGTTTTTCAACCTACAGGACTGATTCGGCAGGAACTGCAGCACCGGAAGTAAAAGAGGAGACCCGCTACGGTCTTCTCACTCCGATGGAGATCTGCGTGATATTCGAAAGGCTCGCTGTTCCATATAACGAGGCAGCGCTTAATCCACATTCCAACAGGGATCTCTATCTCAGCAATTCAAAGGCAGCAATAAACACCGGCATCTACGGAGTCGATTTCAGCTATCTGAAAATGTTCGGCTTCGGACAGGAAGTTATAGATTACATGGTAACAATAAGGGAGATGAGCAACAATCTCGGCATCCCCGACAATCTGCTTACCGAACCGATACGCAGGGTCCAGAACGATATGGCCAATCCTGATACCATCACAAACCTGATGAAGAACGCCTACACTGACATTGAAAATCATCTGAGGCAGAGCGGCAGGGAGAGCACAGCAGGGCTGATGGTCATGGGAGGATGGGTCGAAGCGATGTTTATCGCTACACAACTTGTCTATAACCCGCTTAATCCCGACGCCGAGGTGGTCCAGAAGATCGCTGAACAGAAATACACTCTTACCTCGCTGCTGAGCTTCATGAAGAATTATTACGACGACCCCGTGGTTGTCTACTACACCAAAAAACTGAAATTCCTGAAAAACTACTTCGATACCTTTGAGATATATTTTGAAAAAGGCGACCTTGAAATAGACACAACCCGACAGGTTCTCCGCTCCTCGGGTGCAAAAATGACCGTCTCCGTGGAAACCCTCAACAAGATCCGGGATTATGTTGCGAAGCTGAGAACGGAGATGGCGACGCCGTAAAAGGCGTAATGGCTCTAAGGCAATAAGGCGTTAAGGCGTTAAGGCGTTAAGGCAAATTTTTCATAATTTAGTAAATCCATTAATCTTTCTTTCAATGAAAGCTTTAAAACCATTCCTTCTTTTCGTAATTGCTTTAATCATATTCTCCTGCAGGCCGAAAGAAAAACCCCTTCTTAAACAGCTTCCGGGAAAAGAACCTGCCCTCTCTGAGCTGATCCTTCCGATCGATCAGGGATTCAGCCGGTATATCACTGCATATACGTCGGGAATCGTTCCTGCAAATTCGGTGATCGAGATCCGTTTCACTCAGGAATTCGCTCAAAAGGCTGACGGACAGACACCTGCCGGACTCTTTACCTTCAATCCTTTCATCAAAGGCAAGGCAGAATGGAAAGATGAAACAACACTCCTGTTCACACCATCAAAACTGCTTGACCCGGGGAAATCATATACCGGAGAACTTAATCTATCAAAACTGGCTGAAGTTGAAAAGAGGCTTATGGTATTCCCCATCAGGATCCAGACACTCAGGAAAGATTTCAGCGTGACCACCGGCCTTCTTGAATGCACTGCCGGCGAGGATAACATATACATACTTGGCGGTGAGCTTATCGCATCAGACTTCATCGATGAATCTGAGGTTGAATCTTACCTTGAGGCAAAGCTTGAAAAAAGAAACATGACCATCACATGGGATCATTCAGGCGGATTGATCCATAAATATACCATAACGGATATTCAGCGGAGCGACAGATTGCAGGAGCTTGTTGTTTCATGGGACGGAACAGCTTCAGGAGTGAAACAGAAGGGATCATCCGTTATCAATATACCGTCATCAGGCGAATTCAGCGTTCAGGATGTTAAAGTCTCAGGTGGAGAAAATCCGAGGATCGATGTCATCTTTTCTGATCCTGTTGACGGTGAACAGGAGCTTGAAGGCCTTATCTATGTTGATCCTGTTCCTGCCACCTCGGTAAGCTCATCTTCTAATATTGTAAGCCTTGCTCTTTCAGGGGTATCAGGAAGACAGATCACCCTTAATGTTGAATCATCAGTCAGGAACATCCGCGGAGCAACTCTTTCATTGCCATTTTCAACCACGCTCGATTTCACGGCAGTCAATCCCGGAATAATGTTTACAGGCAATGGCGTGATACTTCCCTCCTCCCGGAATCTGATTTTCCCCTTCAAAGCGGCAAACCTGAAAGCAGTTGACCTGAAGATCATTAAGATCTTTGAGAACAACCTTCCGTATTTCCTTCAGGAAAATGACATAAACGGCGGCTATTATATTAAACGGTTCGGACGTCCGGTTTACGCAGGAAGGGTTGATTTGATCACTGGCTCAGGGTTCTCAGGCGGTACATGGAACCTCTATACAATAGATCTGGCCGATTATATTGACGTTGAACCGGGAGTTCTCTATAAGGTCCAGCTCTCGATGAGAAGATCATATTCCCTCTATCCCTGCCAGACACAGGAGACAGACTCCAGGTACGAGGAGCTCCTTCAGAGGTCAATGGACATAAGTCGGGAGTCATGGGACGACATAGATAACTATTATGAAGGAGGTGATGAATACCTTTATTATAGCTACGGCTTCCAGTGGGAGGACCGTGATGATCCCTGCAAGGACGCATTCTACAGTCCCGATAAAAATGTATCCCGCAATATCCTTGCATCAAACCTCGGATTGATTGCAAAAAGAGGCGAGGACGGCATTATGCATGTCATGGTGAATGACCTTCTTACAGCCCTGCCTGTGCCCGAAGCATCTATTGAGGTATATGATTACCAGATGCAGCCGATAGTATCGGGCAATTCGGACCAGGATGGTTCCGCCTCCCTTTATTGCACAAGAAAACCCTTCCTGATAATTGCCAGTAAAGATAAGGACCGTAATTACCTGAAGGTTAATGACGGCTCCTCCCTTTCACTCAGCTCCTTCGATGTCTCGGGGACAAAGCCCGAGAAGGGCATCAAGGCTTTTATCTATGGTGAAAGAGATGTCTGGCGCCCGGGTGATTCAATATTCCTGTCTCTCTTCATAAAGGATATGAAGAATGATATCCCGCCCGATCACCCCGTGCAGTTTGAGCTTATCAATCCTCTTGAACAAAGAGTTGATAATCAGATCCATAAACAGGGAGGGAAAACTCTTCTTGCTATAAAAACAAAAACATCACCTGATGCCGTGACAGGAAACTACACTGCCCGCTTCAACATTGGCGGAGCATCATTTACAAAAAGGATCAGGATTGAAACCATCAAGCCAAACCGGCTGAAACTCGATCTGAAGTTCGCTTCAGATATCCTCGGGGGATCTGTCAGCGGCGCAACGGGAAGTCTGAATGTCAAATGGCTCAACGGCTCAACGGCCAGGAATCTGAAAACATCCGTTGAATATATTCTGAAACCCTCAAAAACGGAATTTGAAAGATACAGCCAGTATGTATTTGATGATCCTGTGGGAGAGTTCTGGTCAGAATCTGTGAACATATTTGATAATACTATCGACGAAACCGGCAATGCAACGATCAGGTTCGATCCCGGAAGCGACCTTAATGCTCCCGGAATGCTGAATGCCCTCTTCACAGTTAAAGTCCAGGAACAGGGCGGCGACGAAAGCATAATCCAGTCTGCTTACAAGTATGCGCCATATCCTGTTTTCGCGGGGATCAATCTTCCCGGACTTAAAGGCAAGAGCAGGATGCTTTTCACTGACCAGGATATTGAGGTTAAGGTTGTCACGGTCGATGAAAAAGGAAAGCCTGTCAGGTCAGAGGTCGAAATGTCGGTCTACAAGCTATCGTACAGGTGGTGGTGGGAATCGGATGATGAGAACCTTGCTTATTATATCTCCAACCGCATTTATAATCCGGTTGCTGAAGAAACAATAACCACAGCCGGCGGTGAAGGCAGTTTCACTTTCAACATCAGTAAGAACAACTGGGGAAGATATTTTGTGAGGGCAACCACGCCTGAAGGGCATTCCACAGGGAAAATAATCCTCATCGACTGGCCCTGGGAATATGGAATGAAAGGAGGCGCCGAGGGTGCCACCCTTCTGGCAGTAAGTACTGATAAAGAAAAATATAATCCCGGTGACGAGATCCGGCTCTCATTCCCTTCACCTGAAAATGCAAGGGCGATCGTGACGCTCGAAAATGCAACCGGTGTTCTTGATGAGATAAGGGTCCCGACCTCCAAAGCCAATACTGAAGTTAAATTTAAAGCAACGCCTGAGATGGCGCCGAACGTCTATGCCTTTGTTTCAGTGATACAGCCTCACGACCAGAGCATCAACGACATGCCAGTAAGGCTCTACGGCATTGTTCCGGTCATGGTCGAGGATCCCGGAACAAGGCTTGCTCCGGAGATAGAGATGGCTGATGAGGTCAGGTCGCAGAAACCTTTTGAGATAAAGGTCTCGGAGAAAAACCGGGATGCGATGACCTATACAGTCGCGGTTGTCGATGAGGGGTTGCTCGACATTACCGGGTTCAGGACACCCGATCCCTGGAAATATTTCTATGCCCGCGAAGCTCTCGGTGTTCAGACATGGGATATCTATGATTATGTCCTGGGCGCTTTCGGAGGAACACTCGAACGAATATTTGCTATAGGAGGAGATGAGGCTGTTGCCGACAGGAGTGCAAACAAGGCACAAAGGTTCATTCCCGTTGTTAAATTCCTTGGTCCTTTTGAACTGGGTGCCGGGAAGACTAATACTCACTCAATAACCCTTCCCCAATATACGGGGTCTGTAAGGACAATGGTCATTGCAGGAACAACCAGGGCTTTCGGAATAGCTGAAAAAGCAGTGTTTGTCAAGGATCCTCTTATGGTTCTTGTAACTGCCCCGCGAGTGATAAGTCCGGGTGATGAGGCAGCACTGCCGCTGACTCTTTTTATTCAGAAAGAAGGAATCAGGGACATAACTTTAAAAGCAGAATGCAATGATCTTTTACGCTTCAGGGAAAGCACTATAAACCTGATTGCCGGAGGGATAGGTGAAAAGGATGCTGAATTTGCATTTACAGCAGGAGAGAAAACAGGCACGGCAAAAATAAAAGTGACCGCTTCCGGAGGCGGGGAGACCGCTGTTTATGAGATGGAGCTTGAAGTGAGAAGCCCCAATCCCCCTGAGACAAGGGCAGAGTTGAAGGTATTGCGTCCGGGTGAAAAATGGGTAACATCATTCACTCCATTCGGCATTGAAGGATCAAATTTCGCCCGCCTTGAAATGTCGGCACTGCCATCGATAAGTCTCGAAAAAAGAATGGATTACCTGCTCAATTATCCGCACGGATGCTCCGAACAGGTAACGTCATGCGCATTCCCTCAGCTGTGGCTTAAAAACATCATACCTGATGATGCTCCCGTTGCCAGGAAGAGCTCCGAAAACGTGAAGGATGCAATCAATATGCTGATCTCCAGGCAGATGGTAAATGGAGGCATTGCCATGTGGCCGGGATCATACCAGGCCGACAACTGGATAACATCATATGCCGGTCATTTTATGATCGAAGCTGAGAGACTGGGGTATAATATTACTTCAGGATTCAGGCAGAAGTGGGTCAGCTACCAGAAGAAGGCTTCACAGGAATGGCGGTATGATGCCAGATATAAACAGTCGGCAAACGACCAGGCTTACAGGCTGTTCACTCTTGCCTTTGCCGGAGTGCCGGAGAAGGGGGCAATGAACAGACTCCGCGAATCGGCGGAGATCCCTCAGCTGGCCAGGTGGTTCCTTGCTGCGGCATACGCCACAACAGGAAGGCCTGAAGCAGCGGATGAACTGCTGGATATGAGGAACCTCACTCCTGATCCTGAATATAATTATTATTACTACGGAAGCCCTGTACGGGATAAAGCAATAATCCTCTACACTCTCACCCTTTTGAAAAAAGAGGAACAGGCACTTATTGTCCTGAAGGAGATATGCGACGAAATCAGCAGGGACTCATGGTACAGCACACAGTCGCTTTCATGGGGTCTCTTTTCATACATGAAGTGGATCGATATGATACCATCCGACAGCCAGGCAAAAGCAACTGTTAAAATGGACCTCAACGGCGATAAATCAGACCAGACAATCGGCAATAAACAACTGCTTTCAAAAGATCTTAAAATAAGTGTCAATAATACACTTAATCTCGAAAACACATCCGGCACTCCGGTCTACGTGAACCTGATAAGAAAAGGCATCCCTCTTAAGTCCGATGCCACCCGGCAGGAAAAAGGTCTGAGCATGAAGATCGACTATCTTGATATGAACCTGAGACCCGTCAACCACAGCACTCTTGCCCAGGGAACCGATTTCATGATGGTCGTTAAGGTAACCAATACCACCTTTTCAGGAGTTGAGAATGTTGCCCTTACGCAGATGGTCCCTTCAGGCTGGGAGATTCGTAACACCCGCCTTTTTGAAGCCGACTGGGGAATCAAGGAGAGCACTTATGATTACCGCGATTTCAGGGACGACAGGGTCAATACCTATTTTACTATTAACCGCGGTGAAACAAAGACATTTGTGCTGGTTCTCAATGCAGCCTACAGGGGAACTTATTTCCAGCCCTCTGTCTGGTGCGAGGCCATGTATACTGAAAATTTCTATTCAAGGGTTCCCGGAACAATGGTAATAGTAACCGGCAACTGATTTGAGAAGAAAACTTAAAATAGTTCTTGCAGCAGCCGGAGCGATTATTGCTTCGGTTTTGCTTTCTCCCCTCCCGCGGTTCAGTGCACCGCTATCAACAGTCGTTGAAGCTGCTGACGGATCCCTTCTTGGAGCCCGCATAGCCGGTGACGGCCAGTGGCGGTTTCCCGGGTTCGATACTGTTCCCTTGAAATTTGAAAAAGCGTTGATCACATTCGAGGATAAGTACTACTACTGGCATCCCGGAGTCAATCCTGTATCTCTTTTCAGGGCCTGGAGAAATAACCTTGATGCCGGAAAGATAGTCAGAGGCGGAAGCACCATTACAATGCAGGTGGCAAGGATCGCCCGCGGTAACAGGCCCCGAACATACCCTCAAAAATTCATCGAGATACTCTCTGCCCTTAAACTGGAACTCTTCAGGACAAAGAAAACGATCCTTAAAATGTATGCCGACAATGCACCTTTCGGAGGCAACATCGTCGGACTTGAAGCTGCCACATGGCGTTATCTCGGCAAATCCTCCGCTGACCTTACATGGTCGGAAGCTGCCTCGCTTGCGGTTCTTCCGAATTCTCCGTCGCTGGTGTTCCCCGGACGGAACCAGGAGATACTTAAAAAACGCCGCGATGACCTGCTTGAAAAAATGTTCGCCAGAGGTTTTTTTGATTCACTCACACTTGTCCTGGCTAAGGACGAGCCTCTGCCCGGATCTCCAAAATCCTTGCCGGCCATTGCTCCTCACCTGACCGATTATTTTAACTTGATATACAGGAACGAAAGGGTAAAAACAACCATAAACCCCCAGATACAGTCACGGGCGGCAGAGATCATCAATGTTCACCAGAAAAGTCTTTCGGGGAATTTCATAAATAATTCTGCCTGTGTTATAATTGAAGTATCCACAGGAGATGTGCTGGCATACATAGGGAACAGTCTGTCGGAAGATCCGGCCACTCATAACGGGGATGTTGACGTCGCCAGGGCATACAGGAGTACCGGAAGCATACTCAAGCCTATCCTCTATGCAGGAATGCAGAACTCGGGAGAGATCCTGCCGAATACCCTGATCGCTGATATCCCGACAAGGTTTCCCGGGTTTTCGCCGAAGAATTTTGACCTGAGCTTCAACGGCGCGGTGCCTGCTTCAGATGCCCTTTCTCAATCGCTTAATATACCTGCGGTTAAAATACTGCAGAAATTCAGCGCTGAAAGGTTTCTTGACCTTCTTGAAAGGACCGGATTCACAAGTTTTGATAAACCTGCCGATCATTATGGACTGTCACTGATCCTGGGAGGAGGAGAGACATCCCTGCTTGAACTCACAGGCGTATATGCTTCACTGTCAAGAGTTTTGTGGAGGTATAACATTGAAAGCAGATATTATATTGAAGATTATCATCCTCCAGTCCTGCTGAAGCAGGAACAATACAATGCAAGTTTAACAGAGGATCCCGATCCTCCTCTTTCAGCCTCCTCAATATGGCTGACTTATGAGGCGCTCAGAAAGGTAAATCGTCCTGAAAGCGAGGCAGGATGGCAGTATTTCTCATCCTCTCCGAATATTGCCTGGAAGACCGGCACCAGCTACGGTTTCCGCGATGCCTGGGCCGTGGGGACAACACCCGGCTATGTTATCGGCGTCTGGGCCGGAAATGCAGATGGGGAGGGAAGACCGGGACTGACGGGTATAACAGCTGCTGCACCAATTCTCTTTGACCTCGTGAATATGATGGGAACAGGTGATTGGTTTGATAAGCCTTCAGACGATATGACCTTAATAAAAGCATGCAGGCATAGCGGGTTCAGGGCCGGTCCCGACTGCAACGATACCGAAGAGATATATGCTGCCGTTAACGGATTAAAAAGTGAGGTTTGCCCTTACCACAGGATCATCCATCTCGATAAAAGCCGCACCATGCAGGTGAATGCCGATTGTGAAGATGCGGCAGATATCATAAATGAGTCATGGTTTGTCCTGCCCCCTGCAATGGAGTATTTCTACAGGCAGAAGCATCCTGAGTACCGTGTGCTTCCTCCCTATGCTCCCGGATGCGTAGCTGATAAAAACATTTCCGTGATGGAATTCATTTACCCTTCGCCAGGGATCAAAATATTCATCCCCCGCGACCAGACCGGCCGGCAAACCAGGATAATATCGGAGGTCGCACACCGCAACCCCTCGAAAAAGATCTTCTGGCATCTCGATGAAGAGTATACTACAACAACCAGGTTTATACACCAGATCGAGATCCTTGCAGAGCCGGGGCCTCATATAATAACCGTAGTTGACGAGGATGGAAATACAATAAAAAGTACATTTACAATAAAATGATAAGCAACATCCCTGACGAGCTCTTCCCGGTTGTTGACGAACATGGCAATGAGATTGCACTTTCGCAACGCTCTGTCTGCCACGACGGGATAAGCATGCTCCTGCACCCTGTAGTTCATCTTCATCTATTCAATAAAAACGGAGAGCTGTATCTTCAAAAAAGAGCTCTGACCAGGGACCTGCTTCCGGGTAAATGGGACACATCGGTCGGCGGACATATCAGTCCCGGCGAGAGTGCTGAAGATGCTCTGAAAAGAGAGACATCCGAGGAACTGGGTTTAACAAATTTTGAATTCAGGCTTATCAGAAAATATATCTGGGAATCACCACGAGAGCGAGAGTATGTCTGGTCCTTCACCGGTACAACCAATGATACGCCGGTTATCAACCCCGAAGAGATCGATGACGGCCGGTACTGGACGATGCAGGAGATCAGTCAGAATATAGGAAAGGAAATGTTCACGCCTAACTTTGAGCATGAGTTCGAAAGTTATCTTAACTTTACCTGAAACAGCCAACCATGAAACGCACTGTTAAAATACTCGAGTTCACAAGCGAGGCAGAAGCCGTTCTGCTTTCCGGGCTTCTTGATCAGGCTGGTATTGACCATATGCTCCGCTCATACCATGATTCGGCATACGATGGTATGTGGCAGACGCATACCGCCTGGGGCTTCCTCGATGCCGATGAGGAAAACAGGGAGGAGATACTCAGGATCTACAACGAGATGTCGAAACCTGAAAACATCCTCGATCCCGAATGATCAAAATATTCTATATTTGCACGTTCTTTTCAGAATTGACAAACATTAAATGAATCATTTTCAGGACGTGAAGCAGAAACCGGCCGGACAGTTAACTGAAATGATCAGGTCGATGATCCCGGTAGTGACCAGCAGGTATTTCTATATCGGCCTTCTTGCGATCATTGCCGGCGCCACACTTAATTTTGCATCACAGACCTACCTCCACAACTACATGATCCAGGGAAAGACCCTGCCCATGCTTTCCGATCTCATTCTCGACAATCTGCCGGTTCTTGACCTTTCACTTATCTACGATATTCTCTGCCTCGTGATCTTTCTGGTTGTCGGTATTTATATCATCCACAGAAAAGACTATAACAGGCTCCCCTACATCATGCTGCTGTGCGGCATATTCTTCATTATAAGGGGAATATTTATAGTGCTTACCCCGTTTGGCAATCCTCCCGAGTTCCAGGGATCCGACCCTTTATTTAACGGGTGGTCGAAGTTTGAGCTCGGGGTATATCCTTCAGGCCACGTCGGAAATTCATTCCTGCTTTTGCTTCTTGTCAATGACAAAATCTACAAATTCATCCTTACGCTCTGCCTTCTGGGAATAATATTTGCCCTCTTCCTTTCACACGGACACTACAGCATTGATATCCTCTCGGGATTCTTTTTTGCCTATGCAATAAGGGCTTTCGGGGAAAAGTATCTGAAGGTATTTGAACTGGGGTTTGTAACCGGAAGGAACTGACAGAATCTACTTCCGTCTCCCCTTTTCAAGTCTCTTGATCAATACATAATTAATCATTGCTATCACCAGCAAACCGACAATAAACAGCGGATAGGCAATCTTCCAGTTCGACTGTCCTGTCATCATTGTCCATTCCGACATCCCTCCGATACCTGCAACAAGAGTGAGTGGCATGAAGATAGTCGCAATCAGTGTAAGCCGCCTTACTGAAGCATTGGTCTCATTCGATACTTTGGTCATCTGGTTGTTTAGCATCGAAGTATACAGCTCCATAAGGCTTGTTACTATTTCACGGTTTGTCTCCGTAAGCTCAAAGAACTTGGCCAGGTGATCATAGATATCACGGTAATGGACGATCGCCTTTTCAGGAATAAACGGACAATCCATCCTCGATATCTTTACCAGTATCTCCCTTTCGTGGAAGATGCTCTTGCGAAGGGTTACGATATACTTCTTCAGCCTCATCAGCTCTGAAGGATCAAATGCTGAGGGATCATTCAGAACAGAATCCTCAGCCTCCTCAAGTTCATCCTCAAGCGATTCAAATGAAATCATCTTTTCATCAACAATGTAATCGAGCACTACATGCATAAGTAATGCCGGGCCTGCCTTTGCCAGTGAATGATCATTCTCAACGATCCTGACAATATCATTCAGCGGCTTTCTGCCTTCTGAAGTAATACCGCTGACGGTTATCAGGAAATTCTTGCCTACAAACAGGTCAACCTCATCGATGAACAACGACCTGTTCTTATAGCTGAAGGAATTGAAGATTATAAAAGTATTATTGGGGAAATGCTCAATTTTCGGTACCTGGCTGTTATCGAGACAGTCCTCAACCGAAAGCGGATGGACCCCCATTGTATCAACAAGCGAGTGTAGATCCTCAACCGGCGGATTGTAAAAGTTCAACCAAATATATCCTCCTTCGCTTAATGCAGCGACTGCATCCTCAACAGATTTGACTCCATAAAAAAGTCCGGTTGAAGTAAAGTGATAAAATCTTGATTCTGACATAACTGAAGCTTAAGCGGGTCTAATTTACTTCTGTTTAAACTGATATCAAAATTAATATTAAAAGCCTGAAATAAATCCTTCCCGGCCGGATAGGCCGTAATTACTTTGATTTCATCAAATAAAATTCTAATCTTGTACTTTCTAACAGGGTCCGGGTATATTCACAGGTTATGGAATTTTCAGGAGATAAAAAATCTCTCTTCATTCTGAATCCCTCTGCAGGAGTAATGCCTGTGAATATGATCATTTCCAAGGAATTACAGCGCCGGAAAGATGAACTCTCGTATTTCAAATCGCTCAGCATTGACGAATCGGGCTCTCATATCAAACAGTCGTTTGATAAGTATGATGTATTTGTTGCAGCAGGAGGGGATGGTACCGTAAGGAGTGTTGCGTCAGAGCTTGTTGGCAGCGACAAGATCCTTGGAGTCCTTCCGATGGGCTCTGGCAATGGCTTTGCAAGGGAGATGGGATTCAGAACGAACATCAGGTCGCTCCTGAAAGATATCAGGAAAGCAGAAAGCCATGATATTGATGTGATCCAGATGAACGATCTCTTGTGCCTCAACGTGGCTGGCGTCGGATTTGACAGCTTCGTTGCCCATTCCTTTAACAAACTGAAAATAAGGGGTTTATGGTCATACGTCCGGGCGATAATCATCAATTTCTTCCGGTTCAGTCCAGTACATATTGAACTTGAGATCCCGGGAGAAGAGAAGATCTCCGCAGATCTGTTTATATTGACTATTGCCAACACCCGGCAGTTCGGCAATAATGCATTTATAGCTCCTGATGCCCGTCCCAATGACGGGATCATTGATATTGTCCTGGTCAGACCTTTCCCGAAAATAATGCTTCCTGTTTTTGTTTACCGTCTCATGCGGGGAACCCTTAAAACCTCGAAATATGTAAGGTACATCAAAACAGATAAGCCTTTTACGATACGAACTGATGAAACCAGGTTCCATATCGACGGCGAACCATTTCTATTATCCGGTGACATAAGGGTCAGTATTAAAGAAAAAAATCTTAAAGTCCTAAAGACAAAGCACCTGAAGCAACGTCATATAGTTAATTAAACGAAGCTGTTGCTGGTTGCCTGAATTAAAAATCCCCTCCTGGGAGGGGAGCTAAAGAAATGACAGCCCCTGTCAGAGAGGGAATAAACATTTTATCCAGGAACCAGCAACCAGTAACCAGCAATTTTTTATATTTTTGAAAAAACGTAACCTCATGAAAAAGCTCCTTACTCTGATACTTCTGCTGGCCTCCATCGTAATCTACGGCCAAAACACTAAGATCAGCCTGATCCCACAGCCTTCTGAGATACAACAGTCTGCCGGAGTATTTCGCCTTTCAGGGGCAGCAGTTGTTGCATATAATGCACTCGAAGCAAAGGGCGTCGCTGAAATGTTGGTTCAGAAGATCAATATACCGACAGGCTTTTCAATTAAAGCCCGGCAGGGAAATAAGGGATCCATTCAGCTGATTATTAATAATGCTCCTGTCGATAAAATCGGAAACGAAGGCTATACCCTGACCATTTCGACTAAAAACATAGTCATAGCAGCAAATAAGGCTGCCGGACTCTTCTATGGTATGCAGACCCTCCTCCAGCTTCTGCCTCCGGAAATTGAAAGCAAAAAGCCACAGAACGCAAACTGGACCATCCCTGCCGTTAAGATTACCGATTATCCCCGGTTCGCATGGCGCGGACTGATGCTTGACGTAAGCAGGAATTTCTTTACAAAGGAGGATGTGAAGAAATATCTTGATCAGATAGCACGCCTCAAATACAACACATTCCACTGGCATCTTACCGATGATAACGGCTGGAGGATAGAGATCAAATCTCTTCCTAAGCTCACTGAGGTAGGTGCGTGCCGTGTTCCGCGCGGAGGCCATTTCAATGAGAGGATGGATCCCCGGCCGGACGAAAAGGCTACCGACTGCGGCTTCTATACCCAGGACGATATAAAGGAGATCATCAGGTATGCACAGGACCGGTTCATTACAATTGTTCCGGAGATTGATGTGCCCGGCCACAGCATGGCGGCGATTGCATCATACCCTGAGCTGAGCTGCACGCAGAATTCCGATGCAAAGGTCAATCCCGGTACCGCCTTCGCTGAATGGTATGGCAACGGTACCTTCAGAATGTTCATCGATAATACCCTTAATCCATCTGATGAAAAAGTATATGAATTCCTCGACAAGGTATTCTCCGAGATGGCTCAGCTATTCCCGAATCCGTATATTCACGTGGGCGGTGACGAGTGCTATAAGGGTTTCTGGGCAGATGATGAGGGATGCCAGGCTCTTATGAAGAAGCTGAATATCAGGCATGTTGAGGACCTGCAGGGCTATTTTATGAATCGCGTCGAGGGAATACTGAAGGCAAAGGGAAAGAAGCTTCTCGGCTGGGATGAGATCCTTGAGGGAGGCATTTCTCCCGAGGCAACACTTATGAGCTGGAGGGGAATGAAAGGTGGTATTGAAGCAGCCAAAATGGGGCACGACGTCGTCATGACACCAACCACTTTCTGCTATCTCGATTACCAGCAGGGAGAAGCAACAACTGAGCCGCCTATGTATGCCAGTCTGAGATTGAAAACAAGCTATAGCTTCAATCCCGTACCTGAAGATGTTGATCCGAAGCATATCCTTGGAGGACAGGGGAACCTCTGGTCGGAACAGATATCAACCCTTCGGCATGCTGAATATATGACATGGCCCCGAGGTTGGGCCCTTGCCGAAGTTTTCTGGACACCCCAGGAAAAAAGAAGCTGGGAAGATTTCATCCTTCGCACCGAGAACCTGTTTGTCCGCAATGACATTGCAGAGATAAACTATTCAAAAGCTGTTTACGATCCGATGATCACTGCCAGGAGAGGTGACGGAAAAACAACCATCACAATGGCCTCCGAGGCGCCAGGTCTTGAAATTCACTTTACTGTTGATGATGCCATGCCTGATCTGTTTTCGCCGAAATATACTGTCCCTTTTAATCTTCCTGAAGGAGGTCCGGTTACACTCAGGGTACAGGCTTACAGAGGCGGTAATCCTATAGGTCATCTTATAATTCTCAGTCCGGAGGATCTTAAAAACAGATAAAACACACAAAAAGGTACGGCACCCCGGAGTGAATCCGCTGAGCATGCTTGTAATTCCTTTTTCTGCATCTTAGTGTAAAATCTCTATAGCTATTTTATATTCAAAGATTGAGTTTTTAATTTGTGTGTTCCGGGTGCGTTATTAGAGTTTAACCTTAGTTATAAACTTAGCCACGATAGTGGCTGAATATGAATAACCACCGGTGCAACCGGTGGCAGAGGGCTAAAATATGAGGTCAAACCCTGAAGGGGTTTAACTCCTCGAACTTCCCATGACCCTCATATTCAGCTCCTTCAGAGCTGATCCAGGGTAGGTGCTTGCATACCCCCGGTTGCACCGGGGGTTATTCACATTATGCTCTTTCAGAGCAGGTTATTGTAATTAATAATCAGCATTTATGTAAGTCATATAGTTCCTTATAATTAATATTACGGGGGGCTGTAACGATGAGAAATAAAAAGGTGCGGCTCCCCGGACCGCACCTTTGCTTTGTCTGACTCTTAACCTAAGATTTCAGTTTCCCTACTGGGGAGTTTCGGTCTTATTTAATGTAAATGTAATCGGTACCATATACCAGACATTCACCGCTTTGCCATTCTGCTTCCCGGGTGTGAATCCTTTCAGCATGCTGACCACCCTTATAGCTTCTGCATCAAGAAGCGGATGAACACCCTTGAGCACAGTAACAGCTTCTGCAGTTCCTTCGGTACTGACAAAGAATCGGGCAATTACTCTCCCTTCTATTCTCTTGGCCTTTGCTTCTTCAGGATATTGTGTATTCTTCGCAATGAATGTCAACAATTCGGTATCACCCCCCGGGTACATAGGCATCTCTTCAACCACAACAAAGGGCTCCTGCCAGAGTTCTATCTGGTCAGGAGGGCTGAAATGAATGACAACATCTGATACATATGGTTCGTCAACAGCCGGATTCTTGGGGGGATCCCATTTTGGTGAGGATTTGATCACTTTGACAATCTCACTGGCCAGCAACAGGTTGGCATTGGGTAAGGAACTTATATTACTTAATGAGCCGTCAAGCTCAATAGTGAAATTTATGGTGACATAACCTCCGATATTCTGAGATATGGCTTCGACAGGATATTTTGCCTGATCAATAATCCAGCTGCTGAACTCTGTATAGCTTTTACCCTGGAATGTCGGATAATCATCGGGGGTCAGTCTCGGAAAAGGTGTCCTTATGCCCATTTCAAACGCTTTCTTCCTGGTAGTTACTTCATAAACACCGTTTATACCCTTCTCTAAGTATTTAACATGTGCTTCATCTCCTCTTAAATATTTAAACTGACCAAAATTATATCCAAGTTCTTTCCTGGTATCATTCAGGTTTTTGTCAGTAATAACTCCATCGAGAACCACCAGGGGCTCTTCTCTTTCCTGTTGGGATTCTGTCTGTGGTGTTGCTTTATACTCAGGGTCAGGTTCAAGGACTATCTTCATTTCAGCAGTAAAATCAGGCTTAAGTCGAAGTCCTTTATATCCCCTGCAGAAGAAAATCAGAGTTGCATCTGGCTGTACATTCTGAATAGTAAACCGCCCGTCCTGACCGGTCTCCGCCATCATTGCGTTTCCCATAGTCCCTGTACTTGATATATGGGTACCCTGAAGAGGTTTCCCATCTTTGTTAAGAACTATTCCTTTAACTTCCTTCTGAGTAATGGGAGATGACTGATATACTATCAGCGTATCAATAGTGTTTTCGGTTGCCGGAATATAGTTATACTCCGGTGTGGCAAAAGCATACAATATGATTGCAAACACCGGAAGAACAAGTAACACCTTCAGTTTCCTGTAAGGAGATGTAATAATTTTTTTCATCATGTCGAATCGTTTTTTGTTAAGTGAATAATTAAATGAATTAGTCAGGCTGATGACGGGTGACCTGAAAAGCTGGTTTAAAAGGGCAGCTTTGTAATTAGCCGGATTTGAAGAGCGCTGCAGCGCCAGTTCATCGGCCAGATATTCGTTGTTCAGTCTTACAAAACCGGTATAAATCCATACAAACGGATTTATCCATTGCAACAGGCGAAGCATCTCAACAAGAAACAGGTCGAGCCAGTGCTTCTGGTTCACATGAACGAGCTCGTGATTCATGATCTCTCTCACCTCTGCCTCATCCACCGATGGATTGATGAATACATAATTAAAAAATGAGAATGACGCGGGAAATGAGGAGATCCTGACCAGCCTGGCGGGACCAATATTATTGATATCTGCTTTGCTTATTGTTTTCTTTATCCATATCAGATGGCGTATGATCCTGTATCCCAAAAACAGTACGCCCGTTATATAAAGCACCAACAAGATCATTTTATAATTTAGTCCGGATACAGTACTTACTGAAGGATTTGCTGTAACTGAGGAAAATTCTGTCCCCTGAAATGATAAGCTTTCTGTGGAAGGAGCCGGAACCGCTACCTGGTAATGAACCGAAATAAGAGGAAATATAAGGGAAATGAGGATCCCTGAAAGCAGATAAATCCGTTTCAGGCTGAAGAATCTCTCATTTCTCAGAAAAAGCAAATAAACCAGTGCAAAGCCTGTAATCCAGGCTGCGGACTTAATAAGGTACTCTGAGAAGGCTTCCATTACTTTTTCTTTTTATTGCGTTTCATCTCTTTCCTGGTAGTGTCAAGGAGCTGATCCAGCTCTTTCATTGAGAGGTCCTTTTCCCTTGCAAAAAATGATGCCATTGCAGGGAAAGAATTGTTGAAATAGTTCTCCATGAGTCCGAAAAGCTGCTTTTTAGAGTATTCGCTTTTCGATACCAGCGGGAAATAGCTGTGTACGTTGCTGTAAGCCTTATGGCCTACAAATCCTTTCTTTTCCAGTACTCTCACCACGGTTGATACTGTATTCCTGGCAGGTTTGGGATCTTCAAACCTGTCGCGTACATCCTTTACAAGTCCCTCCTCCATCTCCCAGAGTATCTGCATTACCTGTTCTTCTGCTTTTGTTAACTGCATAACATAGTATTTTAAATTAGCGGCGTCAGGCGTAGGGCGTCAGGCAAGAGATTTTTTTCTTCCTGTAGCCTATAGCCTGTAGCCTTTTGTTTCAATCCATCTTTACAAAGCTACGACTATTTTTATAGTCATGCAAATATTTTTTAAAGAAAATGACTATATATTTAGTCATAATTTTATATTAAATTGATTATTAATTTATTACACATATGCTATTTTTTGGTTTTTTTAGTGGTTTTTTACCTTTGTGCCCCTTTGTGTGTACTTTGTGTTCTTTGTGGTTAAGAAAAAATTCTATCTAACCACAAAGAGCACAAAGGAAAATCACAAAGGACACTAAGGAAAATGAAATATTTATTATTTTTGTACCTATGGGATGTTAGCTCAGCTGGTTCAGTCCCGAGTTCTCGGGATGACAGGGAAGAGTAAAGTCCTTAAATAATAATGGGTTGTTAGCTCAGTTGGTTTAGAGCATTACCTTGACAGGGTAGGGGTCACTGGTTCGACTCCAGTACAACCCACATAAAAAAGAGTGAGAGAGGGAGCGAGAGCGAACAAACTCACTCTTTTTCTATGAAAAGTCAAACCCCGAAACATATGCCGGGGCATCATAAAACCGGTTCTTCTCTTCTTCGGTAAGATTGACAAACCTGGCGTAAACAAGTCCCGGCTTTGCATTCAGCATCCTGTTAAGAGTACCCATCTTTACTTCTGTCCTGAGCTTATCATACAGCTCGCTCCTGTCATCAAGCCAGGTGAGCCCGGTATGATATCCTTCTGCCGCACAGGCCGAATCAAACAGGGAAGCCAGAAGAGGCTCTTTTCCCTTTTTACAGTAAATGGCATCAAAAACAAGATACCTGAACTCGCCTGGTCTGAAGAGTCTCCTGAAAAATGGCACGTCAGGCAGGATCCGGGTCATCACCCAGCCCCATACTCCGGGCATGTCATAAACCTTATACATTGTCGGTATGGCGCATACACCCGCAATTATTTCGCCGTTCTCCCTCAGTACGTAATAATTATTGTTGTAGAAAGCATAATCGGTTGAGAAAAATGCATAATCGCTGTAATACTCACTAAGGAGACCGGTCATCAGGGGTTTCTCATCCTCCCTGAGTTTTGAAACCCGGTTGTCGGCTTTGGGGGTGAACCGGCTGAATGCTACAGTAAGAAACGACCTTATGTACTCATATCCGGCCTGGTGAACGAGGTTCTTCGACCTCTCATTCATGCTTTCGATAAAAGCATACATGAGATGCTTGTCCTTCTCAAAAACATCCGGAAGATCGAGTATGTGAGGCTTGCTGAATATCTCAAGCGTCTTCTGCTTGAATGAGTCATCCGATTCAGGCTTAATAACGGCTTTCTCGCGGCGGCGCCAGTTGATATCCGACTGGTATGTCGACTGAAATGCAAGATATCTTATATAGGTCGACGGATACCTCAGCTCCCCCTGCCCCGAGATCCTGAAGCATGCGCCGACTGTTCCCGTAATCTTATTCTTTTTGTAAAGCGAAACAAACCTGATCTGGTCCTTATAAGCTTCAATGCGCGATGCAATATTCTGGAGAGAAAACCTGATGCCGCCCTCAGAGCCCTGTACTGCATGATTCAGTATATCAAGGATCCCCTCATTTGCATGATCCGAGACCCTTACCTCAAGTCCGTGAAAATCCAGAATATTTTTTTCGAACATTTGATCTGGTTTTATTATGAAACAACCGGCAGCAGGGCTGCTGAAATAATCAGGTCTTCAGGGTTCGTGATCTTGATGTTTTCCCTGTTTCCCTCAACCAGATTAATCTTTACTCCGGTTTTCTCGAGCACCGAGGCATCATCAGTGAATTCAGGAAGGTATTCCTGGCGATATGCATTCCTTATAAGTTCTGCATCAAAAACCTGCGGGGTTTGAACCTGTTTAACATGCAAACGGCTGATCGGTTTGTTATCTTCCTCTATCACTATTCTTAAAGAGTCGGAAGGTGAAATTACAGGAATTGCGTTCCCCTGCCTCTCTGCTGTTTCAAAACACCTTTTAATTGTTTCAATTGAAACAAAAGGCCTTACTCCGTCATGAATTGCCACAAGTCCTGGTGATTCAACGAATTTTAATCCGTTCCTGACAGAAAAAAACCTGGCTCTTCCTCCTTTTACAAGCGTATGTTGTACACTGAATGAATATTTCTTCTGAAGCTCACCCCAGTATCTAAGCTGGTTTTCAGGAAGGACGGTTATTATTTCAATATCTTCATTGAAAGCTTTGAATTTTTCAAGAGTATGCATCAATACGGGCTTTCCGGCAATCTCCAGGTATTGCTTGGGCAGCTCCGCATGCATCCTCTTGCCGCTTCCGCCGGCCACTATAACTGCATATAACTTCATCTTCCTGTTCTTATTGGTCCCCCCTTTGGGGGCCGGGGGGTTATTCCTAAGTATATAAGAACCTCTTTATGCTTCTCTTTGGAGTCTTTGCAAACTCCTCGGGGTGAACCCTGACTTTGGCCACAGCCATGAATTCAGGAACCTGCTGATTGACCGTTTTCCTGGCCTCCTCAATTATCTTTCCAAGCTGTTCTTCCGAAACATTGTCTCTCTTCATTATCTCGAAGTCAGGGCAAATCAGGCCGATAAGCTTGTTGTCCTCTGCAATCACCAGTGATTCAGCTATATAATCCATGTTATTGAATATTGCCTCTATCTCTTCCGGAAAGATATTCTTGCCCGAAGGTCCGAGTATCATTGCCTTGCTCCTGCCCTTTATGAAGATATTTCCTTCCTTATCCATCACACCAAGGTCTCCTGTATGCATCCATCCATCCTTATCTATTATCTCTTTTGTGGCTTTCTCATTCTTGTAGTATCCCAGCATTACGTTTTCTCCACGGAGTATTATCTCTCCGATCTGATTCTGCGGATCGTTAGAATCGATATTGACTTCGAGTGTGTCAACCGGTCTTCCTGATGCTCCAAGCTTTGTGGTGTCCCACGATGCATAGCTTATAAGCGGACCGCATTCTGTCATTCCGTAGCCTACGCTGAATCTGAATCCGATTTTTTTGAAGAATCTCTCAGCTTCCGGATTGAAAGCGGCTCCTCCGATAACTATCTCCTTGAATTTTCCGCCAAATGACGCTTCAAGCTTTTCCCTTATCTTTTTATGAAGTATCCCGTTGATTACCGGTATTGCAAGAAGGAACTTCATCTGTGGCTTGTTGATAACAGGGAGTATTTGTTTCTTGAATACTTTTTCAATAACGAGCGGGACTGACAGAATGAGTCTTGGCTGGATTTCCTTGAAGGCCTGGATTATGATTGCCGGCGATGGGGTCTTTGAAAGTATTGTAATATGACAACCGTAAGTAAAAGGGAAAAGGAATTCGAAAGCACACCCGTACGTATGTGCGAGAGGCAGGAATGAAACGACGGGATCTCCCGGCTTAAGGGGCATATTGTTCTGGGCATACCTTACATTGGCTGCAAGGCTGTTGTGTGTGATCATAACCCCTTTAGAAAACCCTGTTGTGCCTCCTGTATAGCTTATTACTGCAAGCTTGTCATTGGTAATGTCAGAGAACTTTATGTCTTCCGGCTTAAAATCCGGATATGCCTTTGCAAATTTTTCATCGATCGCCGGCCAGGTCTCTTTTATCTTTGTATTGTTCGATATGATCAGCTTAAAGGTATCGAGTGATATGACGCCTGAAACTTCAGGTGTCCTCGACAAGTCCAGTGTTTCGAATATTTTATCATCCACAATCAGCATCTGGGCATCAGAGTGGTTTATCAGGTTGGTCAGGTCCTCGGGCTTGAAATCGGGAAGTATGGGGACGGCCACCGCGCCATAGGTGACAATTGCCAGGTAGACATTGCACCAATAGGCGGAGTTCCTTCCTACAAGAGCTATCTTGTCGCCCTCCTTAACTCCTGTCTCCCTGAAAAAGATATGGAATTTAACGATCTGTTCAGCGATCTGCTTGTAGGTAAGTCCGGGCTCCCTGTAATTTGACAGGGCTTCAATTGTCCAGTTCTGCTTAATGCTCTGTTCAATATAGCCTGTTAATCTTTCCTTGATCATGCGTTCTGGTTTTAAGTTATTATATGAAGAACATTACCAGTATCATAAGCGTCGAAAGGATATTGACCACTGTGAAAAAATAGTTATATCCTTCACGTTTTTTGGCAAAATGTCCGAGTTTTCTTGCAAGTATCCCTATCGTGGGTACAAAAAGCACCACCAGGAATGCAAAGAATTCGATCCCGAAAAACACCTGCTCCAGACCACCCTTAACAAGGGCTGAGAGGTAAATCACTATGAGCAGGATAAGCAGGTAAAAAAGATAGCTGATCTTGAGCAGGAGGGTTGAAACCAGTCTGCGCTTATGAAGCTGGTGCGGCTTCAGGTAGGCATAGGCAAGCGAGAAGACAATGATTATAAATATGACCCCGAGGATGTGATTCAATATTTCGCTGAAGTTTGCCATTTGTTTTGCAAATAGGAATATCATTTTTCTTCAATTTTTGACCATACGAGGGAGCTGGCGCCAAGGACGGCCGCGTTCCTTGCACTAAGCTTCGAAGGAAGGATCCTGACCTTGTTGCTGTAAATGCTCAGCAGGTATTCCTCCATATATTTTTTTGCCGGCCTGAATATAAGATCCCCCGCCATCGCCAGTCCTCCGAACAGGAAGACAGCTTCCGGTTCGGTGTGTGATACGACGTCTGCAAGCTTATATCCAAGTATTTTCCCTGTATGCTCAAAGGCTTTGATTGCAAGCTTATCGCCTTTTTTTGCAGCCCTGAAGATCATTTCGGCGTCAATCTCATCAAAGCTTTTTTTTCTGAATTCATTCGGCTGGCGGCTGTCGGCCAGTATTTTGATAAAAGTTCTTTTTAAGCCTGTTGCTGAAACATATGTTTCAAGGCATCCTTTCTTGCCGCATCCGCATTCTCTCTCCGATGGTTCCATCCGGATCGGTGTGTGGCCCAGTTCGCCGGCAAACCCGCCATGTCCGTAGAGAAGCTTCCCGTCAACTACAAATCCGCTGCCAAGGCCTGTTCCCAGGGTGATCACAACGAAATTCTTCATCTTCTTTGCACCCCCGTAAACCATCTCTCCAACGGCAGCGGCATTTGCATCATTCGTCACGATCACCGGCAGCTTTGTGTGTTTGCCTAAAATATCCGAAAGCGGGATAATCCCTTTCCACGGCAGGGCTGCAGAGTATTCAATGGTCCCCTTGTTTATGTTTCCCATCGGCGCCCCTATGCCAAAACCCTGCAGATCGAATCCCTGGCTGATCTTTTTGCCGGTTTTCATTATTCGGCCGTACATGTCGGCGACAAATCCTTCAGCCTTTTCATAATTGCAGGTAGTCATTTTGTCTTCTGCGACGATGTCCCCTTCCCTGTCGACAAAACCCCATACAGTATTCGTCCCACCAATGTCAATCCCGACTGCAAGTTTCTTTTTGGCCATCTTTTCAGGTTATGCTCCTCAGGTTTGTAAATATACCATATAACTTGTTATCCGGCTACATACTCGTTGCCTATTTTTCTTGCCCGCTGTGGTTTGTCGAGGTTGACGCCCAGAGCGATGCCTGCTTCAACAAGTATGTTCCATCCGGCTGCAAGCTGAACATATTCAGCATATTGACCGCCATCAGGTATCGTGATGGTCGGGAACATGGTCTTTTCGGAAGCGACAGCTATGACATGTATTCCCACTCCCTTTACAAGGCGCTCCTTGAATTTGTCCTGGTCCACATCAAAGGGATCGATCCAGATCAGCACCTGACCTTTTTCCATTACCTCCTCTGTCCCATGAAGTGCAAAGGTGCCTTCAAGGAAAGCCGATCTTTTCCTTGTTATCTCACTTGTCTTCAGGGCCAGCTCTCCCGCGACCCCGTTATCCCTGCCCGCAAAATAAATGAAATCTGAGCTTTTTATCAGATCAATAATTTTCGTGTCAATTTTTGCGGTTAGCGCCTCGTGTACATGGTCTGCCAGTTTTTTCAGACCTTTCATCTTCTCTCCCATAAGTTTTCTAAGCAGTGAATCATAAAAGAGTCCCTGTTCGAGAACTGATTTGGTGGCTGCCACAGCGTTTTCCTTTCCGCATGAAAGCACATGAGTTGCGTCAGCAAACTCTTCAAGCTTTGTGGCCCGGTTTGCTGTCAGTCCGAATACTGTATCATGCCTTTTCTTCTTCAGGTCGATCACCAGGCGGACAACCTCCTTTGTCTGTCCGGAGTTTGAGGCGGCAAACACAGCATAATCCTTAAGCTTGTACTCCATCGCCTGTGTACAACCTTCGGTCATTACCGGCATTTTGAATCCCTCCCTGAGGGCTGCATATATTGTCCTTTTGGCAGGAAATATACGGCTGCTTCCCTCACCGGTAAGAAAGAGACCTTTTTTTGATTTTATGGGTTTCACGAAGCGGCCTGCGGCATCATTGTCAAATGATGCGATAATTTCCGGTGTCTGCAGCATCTCTTTTACAAGTGCATATTTGCTGTATTTTTCTTCTTTAAGGTTCATCCCTGATGATATTAAAATTAAAGGTACACTTTTTTCAGGATTCGAAATGAAGCGTTCCAAAGAACGAGGGCTGGTGAAAATCAGGCTTAAGAGTACCGACAGGGTTCCATGTGACATAATGAGGCACCCTGAGCCTGTCGCCGCACTTGTAAAAGTTGGCCATGAAGGTCTCGCCCTGCAGGAAACTTAATTCATGATGAAAGAAAACATTAAAGGGGATTGCAATGGTGATTGTCCATGAAAAGAGCCCCTCCTTTTCGCTGACTGGCTTACTGCCTGCTGATGATTGCCTTCTTATCGATCTGATGATTTCAGCATCTGTCCTTTTCCTGTCGCTCCTTCCGGTGCCCGACTCCATCAGGCATGTCCCGATGCCATTGAATTCAATGTTGTAATATATTCCGTTACTGTTGGGAGATACGAAGAATTCCACACAGGAATCTTCGTATACTTCCTGGTTCGTTCCGGTTTTTTCAGCTCTGAAATATTCCTCGGTTACATAATACTTAAGGAGCAGTTCATTATCGGTGTATGCTATCGAAAAAGAGACATCCGGCTTATTGGGAAAGTTTTGCCAGTTAATTATATCTATTTCCCCTCTCTCCCTGATTTTGTCCAGCCTTTCAGAAACTTCCTCAAGATCAGGGACTAAAGCATCAAACTGAAGCCTCCTGACAATAATAGTCTTCACTATTTCTTCAGGTCGTTCCAGATCAGGGCTGCTGAACCCATTACTGCGCCCTTGCTCTCGGGAATTCCAGATGCAAGTATTTTAACTGTGTCTTTCATCAAAACATAGTTGTTCTCCTTCAGATACTTCCTTGTTGGCGCAAACAGCATTTCTCCTGCATTTGCAAGCCCGCCGAAGAGTATTATTGCCTCGGGACTTGAGAATACTATTGCATTTATTATCCCAAAACCGAGTATTTCGGCTGTTTTCTGCATCGCCTTTACGGCTATCGGATCCTTTTTAGCTGCTGCTTCTGCAATTTTCTTTGACGTTAGCTTTGAAACGGGAATATCCCTCAGCGGGCTCTCGTCCCTCATTTCGCTCATGAGTTCAACGACAGTCTTTACCAGTCCGGTTGCTGATCCATAAGCCTCAAAGCATCCTTTGCGTCCGCATCCGCATTCCCTTCCATTGGGAACGACGGTCATGTGACCCAGCTCACCTGCAAAACCGGTATGCCCGTAAACCATTTTGCCGTCAATGACAATACCGCTTCCAAGTCCTGTGCCAAGGGTAAGCACGATGAAATCCTTCATTTTCTTTGCAACACCGAAGATCATCTCTCCCATTGCGGCAGCATTGGCATCATTGGTCACAACAACCGGTACATTTATTTTCTTTTTTATAAGATCGGCCAGCGGCACAATGCCTTTCCAAGCCAGGTTTGGGGCATGCTCAATCGTACCCCGGTGATAGTTTGCATCGGGAGCTCCGATACCTATTCCCATCAGTTTGTATTCCTTGTTTGCCGAAACAAGTTTTTTGATCCCGGCGGTAAGAGCCGTTACAAAATCATTTATCTTCGGATAATCAGTAGTGCTGAAATTATTCTCAGACAATACTTTTCCGCTTTCATCAACAAGGCCGAATCTTGTATTTGTTCCGCCGATATCAACACCTGCAACTACTTTTTTCATTTTTATAAAGATTTAATTATTAATGTATTGTATCTACCTGTCCGGGCTCTGCCGGGGTATGTTCTTTAACTTTTTGACATTCTTCGCACTAATATCCCAGTCCTGATCCACCACCCAGTCTTCCTTTATTTCTATCTCCTGCGGATAAAATGAAACAGGCTCAGGCTGTATCCCGAAATTGAAGTTGCCGGGGCTCCATTTACCGTCACTGTTGAAATCATAAATCACCCTGATCCTGTATGTCCCCTTGTCGAGCAGGGGAAACTCTGCCTTCCCGTCCTTCTCCATAATTGTCTCGCGCACCGGTTTTTCATCTTTTGAGAGAAGCTGGATTACCCTTGTGCCCTCATAGCCCTTGATATTCAGGACAAGCTTGCCGAAGGATTTTTCCTCCCTTACTGTGATCCTGATCCCTGTCGAATCCGTGCTTTCTCCGTAAATATCCCCAAAAGCGGCAGAATCAGCAATATACTGATAATTTTTGCCCTGGTCAAATTGTGCATTCAGGATCACCCTGCATGAGTTCGAGCTGTCCTTTGCAAAGCTGTAAGGTATCCTGATCTTTTCGGGTCCCTTTATTTCATATAACATGATTTTAGAGGTATCTGGCGATCTCAGCGGTGTCGCGGATTCAAAGATGATCTTTTGTCCCGGTCTCAGGTTGCCTCCGGGGATATTTGATTTCACCTGGTATCGCGGTGGTATCACCTTTGTCCTTGCCGACCTCGGTGACAGGAACCTCATGGGAATAGTATCCTGCAGGCTCAGCGTTGCACCGGTTGTATCCGTAAAAGGATAGGTGATAATAGTGTTGATAAGTGGTGCTGAATAGAGTGCGGTATCTGTCATCCATACCGTCATTGTGTCGTTTCTTATGCTTCGCTCAGTGAAGAATGAGCCCTCACGGCTGCCCGGTACTGTAATATCGAAAGGAAGATCTCCGGGGGGAAGTGCAAGAGTGTAGGTCATAAGATACGGCCGGTTCCTTGAAGAGGAGTTAAGGTAATTTATAGTTTTCTCATGCTGAAACATGATTAGCTTATTCTCACCTCTCATTATTGTAGTGTCTTCCTTTTTTGCAAGAGGCTTTGCTATTTTTACCGTATCAATTTTAACAGGCAGATAGTTCTTGAGCGGAGTCACCTCAACCGGTTCATTCATGAAAGCAAATTCCTCATCGGTCAGGTTGAAGTTCCTGCTGTTGTCATTATCCCTGAGTGCATAGAGGCGGTATCTCCCTTCCCTTACATTATTGATCCGGAAATATCCGTTTTTATCGGTCCGCGATATGTAATCAGGAAGTGAGTCTTTTACAGCTGACGCCGATAAATCCCTGTAAAGCAATACCAGGGCATTATCAGGTGCATCCAGCACCAGCGCATTAAGCACATTACCTGTTACTGAAAGTGAATCGACCACCGGGCCCGTTGAAAAAACGAATTGTAGATTCTCATATATATTTCCTTCATTGATGTCTTTCACGGCATCGCTGAAATTAAAGGTATAGGTGGTGCTGTCGCGCAGTTCATCCTCATATTCCACCAAAACGCCTTTCCCCTTAATTGAAACTTCCGGCTTATTTTTCATGGGCGGGGAAACCATGAATTTCTCGTTTATCTTGTCAAGGACAACGTATTCATTGAATGTGATCTCTATCTTTTTCCCGGTGTAGAATTTTGAACCGTTTACGGGAGTGGTCTTTACTACCACCGGCGGTGTTTTGTCCTTCGGTCCGCCTGCCGGTGAACTTACTTTTGCACATGAAGAGACCAGGATAATTGCCAGAAAGAAAATAACAAAACTGTTAATTAATTTCTTGTTCATTTTTTACCCTGTTTGATAATGTACAAACATACATTATTTTTTCTTCAGCCCTATGTCTCATTTTCTTTAACTTTAGGCACTTCCATTTCTATTTTTTACCTTTGGCAAACATTATAACGTGCAGGCTATGCATTTACTTGTTATTCCCTGGGATGTTAATCCCGAAATATTCAGGATTGGCTCATTTGCCGTAAGATGGTACGGACTGCTGTTTGCTTCTTCTTTCCTTTTCGGATATATCATTCTTATCCGGATCTTCAGGAATGAAAATCTCAGCGATGCACTTCTTGACAAGCTGACGGTGTATGTGGCAATAGGCACAATTGTCGGTGCGCGGCTCGGGCATTGCCTCTTCTATGAACCGGGTTATTACCTGTCGCACCCGGGTGAGATACTGAAGATATGGCACGGCGGACTGGCCAGTCACGGAGCTGCAATAGGCATAATCCTATCGATATGGCTCTTTGGAAGAAATGCAAAAAGAGATTTCACCTGGGTAATCGAAAGGGTTGCTATAGCTGTCGCTCTTTCGGGATTCTTTATCAGGATGGGTAACCTGATGAACTCTGAGATCTACGGAGTGGAAACAACTGTACCGTGGGGATTTGTTTTCCTGCGCAATGGAGAAACCGCCCCAAAGCATCCCACGCAGATATATGAGGCACTCACCTACCTGTTCATCTTCCTCCTTCTGCTCTGGATCTATTGGAGAAAAAAGGGCGCTTACATCCAGGGAGTGCTGATAAGCCTCACATGCATCCTCATATTTTCATCCCGCTTCTTTATAGAGTTCCTCAAGGAGGACCAGGTTGCATTCGAAGCAGGTATGAAACTGAATATGGGGCAGCTTCTGAGCATACCGTTTGTGATACTGGGATTCGTGTGGCTGTATTACAGTATTAAGAAAAAGAAAATTTCCTACGCGGCAAAGTGATCCTGTTTCCTGAGGATACCGTGGAAAAGAACCTCCAGGATCGCATTAAGCCTGTCTTCAATATTAACATCTTTCTTCTGCCAGAAAAGGGGAACTTCAAGTCCCTTCAGGCTTGTCTGGATTGCTAATGCAGTATACTCGCTGTTCGTTACATTGAAGACTTTCTTTCTTGCTCCGTGATAAAGGATGAGCCGGAGTATTGCCAGTTCTTCGCGGTCATAGCGGGAACGTATTCTTTCAACAAAATCAAAGTGATCCAGGTTTTTATCAAAGATCGCATTGTAATAATTTGAAAGTTTTTCGAACGCTTTCATCCTGACAAAAACATAATTTCTCATTTTCTCAACAGGCGACTCAACCGATTTTATCGCTTTAGTGAGCTCATTTCTAAGTATTTCAGCCTCATGAAGAACAACTGCTTCGAAAATCTCTTCTTTACTTTCATAATAATAATAAATCGAACTTTTACCCATTTTCAACGCCCTGGCTATTTCGTCCATCGTTGTTTTCCTGAACCCGTAACGACTGAATATCGTTCCTGCGGTAACGATGATCTTTCTCTTAAATTCCTCTTTATTAATCATATATTATTCTGTTAAAGAAGATTTCGTACACTGGTGCAAAATTAAAACATAATTATCTGACCTCAAAATGTTCGAATAATCCGGTCGAGAAGTCGAATTTCGTTTTATGTCTTAATATTTAAGTAATTTTGATGAGAGAAAGTTAATTAATGCTTGCAGGCAAAAAACACTATAAAAGCATCCGGATTGATGAGTATGATCCTGCTGTTATAAATAGATATAGAAAAATGTTTTCAGATAAATTCAGCTAATCATGGAAGGGGTAGTAAAATTCAATTGTCACTGGAGCCAGTCGGGCCCCGTTGTCTCGGATGAACAGTATGAGATAATCAATTCATGGCGGGAAATATTTTACAACATGGATCTCATCGGCGCCTATGAGAATGGAGTCTGTTTCGGGAACATAAGCATGAGAATAGGGGGAGGTAACCAGTTTGTGATAACCGGATCCGCGACGGGTGAGATACCCGAGCTTGAACCAGGTCACTACGTTAAGGTCAACTCTTTCAATATTGACGACAATGCTGTCCAGTGTGTCGGTCCGTTGAAGGCCTCCTCCGAGTCGCTAACCCATGCGGCCATCTATCTTGCCGATCCGGGGGCTAATGCCGTAGTCCATGTTCACAGTATAGACCTGTGGAACGAGCTTATATATAAGGTACCCACGACAAATCCTTCCCTGGAGTACGGTACTACCGGTCTGGCAAAGGATATCTTCAGGCTCTTCAGCGAGTCGGATGTGATAGAGAAACGGATAATTGTCATGGCCGGCGACAGGGCCGGCATAATAACATTCGGGCACGACATGGATGAAGCAGCAAACGTACTGATGTCGTACCTTAGAAAAGATAAGTGATCTGTTAACTTTTTGTTGTTCTTGCATAATTTGCAACTAATATATAATATTGCAGTCCGTAAAACTTGTTGCTTGTTGCTTGTTACTTGTTGCTAGTTAACTGAAGATCAAATTTTAATAACCAGCAACTAGCAACCAGCAACTAGCAACGAGAAGGGGCCCATAGCTCAGATGGTTAGAGCACCTGACTCATAATCAGGGGGTCGCTGGTTCGATCCCAGCTGGGCCCACTTTGAAAATCAGACACTTACAAAAAGTGTCTTTTTTTTTGCGCCATGTATACGGAATGTGGTCAGATTAACCGGTGTGTGCACTATAAACAGCATTAGTATTAAATCGTTTTTTCACACCGCATGAATATTGAAGAAATTATTTATCTCCGGGATGGAACCATTCATTCTCCGGAAGCCCGTAAATAAAATCCGAGATTTCATCAAGCTGGTTTTGTTTTTCAACCCAATCCAGATGTTCAAAAAACCTCAATTGTCTGAATAAAGCACCGGCCTCCCACCATGCGGCCAGTATTAAAGGCATGATGGATCTTTAGATGTCTTATTTCGTAGCATATTGAATAATTCGTTCCATCGCATAGGCATAGGACAAATTTGATTAT
Organism: Bacteroidota bacterium; assembly: GCA_043800695.1. Lineage (GTDB taxonomy): Bacteria > Bacteroidota > Bacteroidia > Bacteroidales > VadinHA17 > LD21. The sequence goes on along the minus strand of JAZDMU010000010.1, from coordinate 10,378 downwards.
TGAATTTACAATATTCTTTCAAATCGTCCAATTTCGTTGCCATAGTGTAACATGTTTTTCCAAATATACTATACAACAAAGGCTTCTACAATAAGGAATAATTATTGGAATTTCTTCATGTGCTATTAATGGACTAAAAATCTCCTTGAAATAGTTTTCTTAACCTTATTAAAGGATAAATCCAGTGACTCTCTCCGTAAATTTAACTATCAAAAATGTTGAATCTCGTTCTTATTAATTAATTTTAATAACGCAGTTAAAGACAATTGAAATTATGAAATGGGTATGAATTTTGCATCTAATAGATATACCCGAAATCTAGCCTGCACCAAAATGAAGTACTTCTCCCTCTTTATATCTTTGTTAATCAGTAATTTGTCGTTTACCCAAAAACTTATTGATAGCCGACAATCCAGCTTTTATACCTACATATACAGGATAACTGATAAGGAGGCAGAACAAATATATAAAAAGGATCTATGGGAAGTTGATGAGAGGTTCTTCCATACACAGGTTGATTCTTTCCCAACTGACAGTGTATTTAAGAAAAATCTTCCAATAGGCCATTATTTAAAGGTTCATAGTGAAAAGAACCGGCTTAAGATTGATATAACCTCTGTGCAGGATTTCGATGTAATGATTTTAAGAAACAACACGGATCTTGCAATACAGATATTTAATCTGAATGGAGAAATAATTCAAGATGCAGATGTATCAGTCAGATTGAAAACTATCCGATTTGATAATAAATCCCGATCCTATATTGACAGGAAATCAAATCAAAAAGGATTATTGAAAGTAACATATGATGGATTTACTGCATTTTATGACCTGAAAAGACAATATAACAATTCATTCATTAAGAGGAGTACGAGAAAAATTGTTTATGGGACTCCTATAAAATACGTTTGGGCGCCTGTCAGATACATAATATATTTACCGATAGATGGCGTAAGGTCTATATCTCAAAATTATCCTCAGGGGACAATTAGCAGAACTATCTGGTTTTTCAAAAAGTCTTTTTATAAAATTGCTTGTCTGTTTGATGATTATTATTGTGATTATTACGGCACTAATAGCGACCGTAGTAGTTACAAAGGTTATATGGTTTTTAACAAACCAAAATATATGCCTCGCGATACTGTAAAGATAAAAGCATACTTAGTTTGTAAAAACGGAAAGCCTGTCACGAATGACGTTAATGTCGTGTTACAGGGCCCAAGAAAGAATATTACTTTAAACACGATATCGCCATATATACAAGGTGGATATACTTATGACTTCTATTTGCATGATTCCTTGAATCTGCTACTTGATCAATCTTACAGAGTTTCACTTGAAAATAATAAAGAGAAAGAATACATCTCTGAGACATTTAAATATGAAGATTACGAGCTTCGTAGTATCCAATTAAAATTAGCAGTTGATACAACAGAACATTTACATGGCAGAAATGCAATTGTCAGGGTCAGGGGAACTGATGAAAATGATTTGAATATTCTTGATGGCAGACTTGAAATTCAGGTTAGGCCGGCCGAAATCAATAAATATTTTGGAAATTATGTATTTATCCCGGACACTCTCGCATTTTGGAAACAAGATCTTGAAAAGGAAAAGGAAACTAATATTTCTATCCTGGACTCAATATTCCCGAAAGCAAACTTGTCTTATGACGTAGTAGTTACTCTTTTAACCAGCAATAATGAAAGTATTACAAAAACAGAACGTTTAGACTATTACTTCTATAAATCGGAAATTCGATACGACTTGTCTGAAGATTCAATAGAATTCTTCTATCAGAAAAATGGAGTCAGAAGTCCAATAAAAGCAAGGATCCTGGGGATTGATAATTTTGGCAACAGGACGCTAATTGCGGAAGGACAGCTTCCTTTGAAAACAGGAATAAATCCATATTATTCTGATTATTGTTCGGATGGTGATTCGGTTAAAACAACTGTTAGTCTGGCCTCAGAACCTTCATTGCTACAATGTTTTTCGGAAAGATCAAAAGACAGCATCCGGATTATGGTAAACAATCCAAGGAAACTCCCATTCAGTTACTTTATTTACAAAAAGAACAATGAGAAAACAAGAGGACATTCTGATTCGTTGAATTTGAACATTTCCACTTCAAGTAATGAGAACTATTTTCTGGCTATCCAGTACCTATGGGGTGGAAAGTTAGTTGATGAGAATTATCAAATACCATACAATGATAAAAAGCTTAAAATTACAGTTACCGAGCCAAAAATCGTCTATCCTTCTCAATCATCTACTATCGAGATATTGGTTACTGACCCTGAAGGAAATCCTGTTCCAGATGTCGATTTGACTGCATATTCAATTACAAAACAATTTGAGTACACTCCACCCTCATTACCATATCTCGGGAAACAACGAAAAAATAAGACTGTAATAAATAGTTTTTCGATTAATGAACGTTTGTTTAACGACTTCCAGGGACTTGGTCTTGATTATAATCACTGGAAATTATTAGCCGGTCTTGATACGATCGAATATTATAGATTTCTATACCCCGGGAATGAGATTTATAAATTTCAATATCCTTCAAATATTACTCAATTTGCACCATTTGTAGTTTCAGTCGGTCAGCTGATACCCATTCACGCAATATATGTAGACAGAAAACCTCTTTATTTCAGCTGGTCAACAAATATTCAACCATTTTCATTCGCTGTAGATAGTGGATACCACCAAGTTAAACTAAGGACAACAAACAGAATATTGGAAATTGACAGTGTATATTTTAGCTTTCATTCCAAAACCATTATAAGCCTGAGAGACAGTATTATTAATAAAATTGTATATGTCAATAAGGTTGAATCCCGATTAAGTGATTATGAGAAAGATATTCTTTATAAATACATTTTACCATACAGGTATCAGTTTGGTGAATACTATGGTTACATTGAACAGTATGAGCAAGTATATTTTTTAAAACCAGGTACCTCCATTCCAGGTAACTATCTTGCCGGCCCTGTTGATCCGATACGAACAAAATTTCAATTAGTGGATAGTTTTTCACTAAAATTCACCCATGAACCTTTTTTTGAATATGAATTCGCACCGGGATTATTGAAAATGCGAAGTGTTGATCCCAAAACTAGGTATCCAGATTATTTGCATAATTATAATATTCGTGAAAGTTTCACTGATAAGGTATTAAACGTTGAAGATATTAATGAGAGCTGGAAGGACTACATCAACCAGAAAAGGTACCTGACTGCCAGATATAACTACCCGAAGACAACGTCGAAAGGAATGGGCACGATTAAAATTGAATTGTTGGCTGATAGCAATAAAACATCTTTAAAACCTCTGAATATTTTATTATTCAGGTACGACGAAAGCAAATTCCTGAGAATCTATCCCGGAAGCAATATTACCTACAATGATCTCGCTGAAGGATTTTACAGGATTTTATTCTTCCTCCCAGGAGCTGAATATGCTGTAATTGATTCATTATATGTTGCCCCGGATGGACTCAATTACCATAGAATTGAACTGCCTGAAAAACATATTAAAGACTCATTTAGTACTTCCGTAAGCAAGATTATTGAAGAAAATATCTTTAAACCTGTTTCGGTCTCGAAAACTCAGGAGACAGAAATTAAAGAGATCTATAACAGGTATCAGCAGGAGTTCCTTTTTACGGGTGTTGGGGACATTATCGAAGGATACATCTATGACGAAGATGGAAATCCAATCCCCGGAGTCACAGTATTGGTTAAAGGCACGACATTTGGAACAATAAGTAATATTGATGGTTATTACTCACTGAATGTCCCAAGGGGTAATAATATCCTTTCATTTTCATTTATTGGTTATCAACAGAAAGATATTGACATCTCAGACAAGAAAATCCTGAATGTAAATCTTGCACCTGATGTAATGAACCTTCAGGAGGTAGTTGTTATCGGTTATGGCGTTCAAAGAAAAAGCTCGTTAACCGGATCTGTTGCAGTTGTCAATACGACCGGGATACAAGATATGGAATCAACTTTAACAGCAAGTTTAGCCGGTAAAGTTGCCGGAGTTGTAATCACCAGCTCTAATGTTCCGGGTAGTGCAGTGTCTATTCAAATCCGGGGAAGTGGTACTACGAATTTTCATGGAGAACCATTATACGTTGTCGATGGGATTATTTTTACAGGAAATATTAATGAACTTAATCCAAACCTGATAAAAGGGATTCAAATCTTAAAAGATTCTCAAGCTACTGCGATATATGGTGCGCGTGGTGCTAATGGTGTTGTATTGATAAATACAGGGGGAATATTTCTTGCAACAAAATCTCCCGGGCTATTGGGAGCAGAGTTCGATGAAACCTTTTTAGAGGCTGCTTCCCAATCAAGCTCCATAAGGAACGATTTCTCGGATTATGCCTTCTGGCAACCGAAACTGGTAACTGATAAAGAAGGAAAAGCCTCTTTTAGAGTCAAATTTCCCGACGATGTGACAAGCTGGAAAACATTTTATTTGGCCATGACCGGTGAGAAACAATCCGGGCAAACAGAGGGAGTGATTAAGTCATATAAACCTTTAATGGGTCAATTATCAGTCCCCAGATTTCTTGTGGAAAGTGACAGCACTCTCGCATTGGGGAAGGTTTTAAACTATACTCCAGACACTATTCCGTTAAAAACCAAATTCGTGATTGACAGCACCTTGATATCAGAAAAGAAACAAACCTGTATAAGATCAATAATTGATACTTTTCAAATAGTCGCAAGTCAAAAAGACTCCATATCTGTGAAATATTACCTTGAAAAAGATGATGGTTACTTTGATGGCGAACAAAAACATATACCAATATTCCCTGCCGGATTGGAAGAGACTGCCGGTCAGTTTTTTGTACTTGATAAGGATACGACCTTTAACATAAGTTTTAGTCCAATCTCCGGGGATGTTAGATTTTATGCCAAAGCAGATGTTCTTGATGTCCTTGAGGAGGAAATAAGCAAATTGATTGCTTACAAATATTCCTGTAATGAACAGCTCGCCTCAAAACTAAAAGCTTTATTATCAGAACAAAATATTTATGCATTTCAGAATAAGACCTTTAAGAAAGCAAATGAAGTCGAAAAAATTATCAGACTTTTAAATAGAAATAAACGTGAAGATGAATTATGGGGTTGGTGGAAGAGTTCAACAGAATCCAGTCTCTGGATGAGTCTCCACGTTCTTGAAGCATTGACAAAGGCAAGAGAAATGGGGTACAGGGTTATTCTCAATGAAAACAAAATAACTGATAATCTGATCTGGGAGATCTCAAGAACCAATCTTATTCAAAATAAATTAAGTGCCATACGAATTTTAAAAACTTTAAATACCAAGGTCAACTTACCTGCCCTTATCTCAGATGTAGAAAAATACGGGAAACTAAATATGAATCAGTTATTTCAACTGATCGAGTTAAAACAGATCTGTGGCATTAAAGTCAGTCTGGATACTTTAAAATCGTTTAGGAAAGAGACAATGTTTGGGAATATTTACTTTACATCTGACTCAGTTACATCAGGATTGTTAACAAACAATATTCAAAATACAATTATTGCATACAGGATCATTCGCCGGGATACAACTTTCAATCATGACCAGACTCTTTTGAAAATCAGGAATTACTTTTTTGAGAACAGATCAACTGGCTTCTGGCTGAATACTTATGAATCATCCAGGATAATCGAGGCAATTCTTCCTGATTTGTTGTCCTACAAAGAGCAGGTCACCAAACCAAAGCTGGTTATATCAGGAGCCATAAGAAAAGAAATTGATAAATTCCCATATGAAGTTACTTTATCGTCGGATGATACTCTTAAAATAAGAAAATCCGGAGATTTCCCCATTTATTTAACCACCTGTCAGCGATACTGGAATCCTGATCCAAAGGAGAAAAAATCGGACTTTGAAATATCGACAAGTTTTGTTGACATAAACAATAACATGTTAAAAGCAGGGAAAGAAGTAAAATTAAGAGTACAGCTTAAGGTTAAAAAAGATGCCGATTATGTTATGGTTAATGTACCTATTCCGGGAGGGTGTTCATATTTAGATAAATCAAAAATATCCTATTGGGAGGTATACCGGGAATCATTTAGAAATGAAACTGCCATATTTTGCGAGAAGCTTAGAAAAGGTGACTATGAATTCACTATTAACCTGTTACCAAGATATACAGGAAAATACACATTAAATCCCGCAAAAGTCGAATTAATGTACTTCCCGACATTTAATGCCAATAATAGTCTCAGAAAAGTTACAATAGAATAGTTGTTAAAAATTGGGATTCTTGTGCTATTGGAAAAGGCGTTTCCCCTGACCACTTGCAATTTACCTGAACATAATTCCTATACCAAAGCACAGCAGGTTGATGTTTTCATTATGTTCCCACTCATCGAACTGGTCTTGACCGTATTCCTTTCTTGCAACCGATTTTGTTTTCTGATACTGATATGCTGCAGTAAACAACAAATCACTATTTTCGTTTAGCGGAACTTTAACGCCTATTTCGGGATGCAACATGAATCCTCCATGGTGTCGGAGCCTGGCATCATTAGTATAGTAGGGCGGCCAGTCCAGATAAAGATCGTCAAAATGCCTGGCTTTAAAACCAGCAAAAGAATACCCTGACTTCAATACCATGTAAGGGGAAATTTTATGATCCCATAATGTATATCGTAATTCAGCATAAAGAGGAAAAAGATTGTAATTTAAAATTTCAAATCCGACACCTGCTCCTGCTGACCAATGTTCATTGAATTTATAACCATTGGTGATTGTAAATGAAGGTGCTATGGTCAATGTAGTACGAAATCCGGGATAATAATATACAGGGGGCGCGATAATATAGGAAGAGGAGTAAGACAGGTATGGCGTGTAATAAGCTGACCAGTTGGTGAACTGACCGGCTCCTAACAGGAGGCTGGCATGCATTATATTATAAAATCCTTTCTCTTTTCTGTTAATGAAACGGGATTGGATTTCATTGTTCTCTGTGTTCAGATTAACTTCTTTTCCTGATTGAGCAGAAATGCTGAGCGTCAGAATAAGCGATAAACTGATAAAATAAATCCTTTTCATAATAACCATTTTATGGGATAAGTTTAATATTCTCTAAATCATTGATATCGTATAAGAATAAACCCCGGGTGTTGGCTACAGCAAGGACATTTCCTGTTTTTGAATAACAGGTTCCGGATATGTCAGGATAGTTTTTCACAAGCGTTAGTTCGTTTTCAGAAGGTAAATAAACTGACATTTCATTTCCAAGAGTAATAACGTTAGTCCCAATCCTGAATATTGATGTCGCAACAGTTGGTATGTTATAATCAATATATTTCTCCATGTATACTGATGTTTGATCATCGCTGTACTTAAATGCTCCCCAGACTGATTGTCCTGACAGAATTAAAAATTCCCTTAAATCCGGCAGGTAGGTAATATCCAGAGGATTGAAGGTTGGAAAATACAGATGAAATGTCAAAAAATATGGTTCATAATTAGTTATGCAATCGGAATAACCGGAACTATATCCGTTTCCCAGAATATAAATTAAACTGTCAGAATAAAACATACGTGCCGGCCAGGCATCACTGTAGTAGTAAGGAGGGGCATATTCTCCCCCGGGTGTGGTCCACACATTTTCCTCTCTTTCACTGAAAGTTCCTGAAAGGAAAGTACAAATGGCCCAGCTATTGTAAGAGCCATAGGTATATATTTGATCTGGACCTATTTTAATTATTCCAATATATGGCTTATCATTTTCAGGATGATTGCTGAACCAGGAATCGGGTAATGCTTTAGTAATCAGCTTTCCGTACAGACTATCGTACTCCGTGAAATCAAGATTTGGCTTCTTGTCGGTCACTGTACCCGTCAGTACATGCGTTTCAGACCCTACAATTAATCCTTTCCCTTCCACATAGGGGACATTCCAGAAATCCTTATAGCTTGTGTACCTGTTAAAATAATTTTTTTGTCGATTTAAAACATTTATTTGCAGTGGATTGCTTACATCAATAATGACCAAATCTACAAAATTGTTACAAAAAAGCAGATTGTTGGTAAGTTCGAAATCTTTGATATACTTACACTCAATAAAACACAGATAGCTTACACTTTCCGCTTTCTTTTCGTAAACGTGAATACCTTTAAGCATGTCGCCCACGAAATAATATTTATCATTGGACACTATCTTAAACGGTGATACTTGTGGCAATATGGCTGTTACTTGTATATTCCCGATTTCGCTCAAATCAAGATACACCGAATACTCTTTTGATTGTGAAATTATTTTTGAGTATCTGTAAATATCTTCTTCGTTGTTTTCACACCCAAGAAGAACAATTACCAATAAAAGATATAAATGATGTTTCATAAGGCAACTACATTTACTCAGATAGAAGAGATGCTGAAAACAATTGTTAATGGAAAAAAACAAATCTCTTTCATTTCAACAGGTTAGGAATACTAATTTGATCCGCAAATTACGTACCAGTTTATTGTCTAAAGCAATATTTTATTAATCAACCGGAGAGCCGTCGCGAAGGGCTGAGCGTTAATAAATTGCCCGGCGGGCAATTTTAGCGAAGAGCCGGCATGCAGGGGAGGACAATTTTCGTCAAATGGAGTGGGGGTATGCAAACCCACGATTTGCCGTATAAAATTGGCTGCAGCAGGCGAGCCTTTATCAATAGTGAGGGTTGCGATTTATGTTGTATACCTACAGCCTATGCATTCAGTCATACAACATAAAGAGAGCAACCCGAACACCTATTTACCTGGTTAAGCATACTAATTTGTCTTATCTAATACAAGACAAATCTTGCAAAAACTAAGAATGTAGATTTTGGAGCTTAAATGGTCGTTGTTCTTGATGTCATCAATACTTTCAAAAATCCAAGCGATTGGAAGAAACGTAAAACCCGGCGATGAATCGGGTTTTGAAGTAATAAACTAATTTTTAGTTATCTGTCATTTACCGTGACTTATTTTTACTATTTTACAATCACTTTTTTGAATTTCTATGTATGGCACACCTCCAAGGCCAGATTTTAATTTCCCTCGAACAACCCATATCTTACCATCTTTAAGTTGAGCTTGATATGGCTTATAGTTATTAATTTCATCACCAAATACAGGTAACCAAATCGCTTCGGCGATTTTAATAGCGGTAGCTTCATTAGGAACAAAACCATCAACTTCCGGATCATATAATTTTTGGTATTTCATTGTAAATGACCAGAACATTAGTCCTAACAAAATAACCAAAATACAACTAAATGGAACTAATTTATTTTTCATCGTCCTTTATAGTAGGTTTTAAAATTTCAAGATACTGATCTAACTTTTTTGCTGCTTTAGCCTCCGTATTGCTAAGATCTATTCCAGAAGGATTAATATTATTCTCCCGATTGGGATGGTTTGGGTCGCTTGGCATTTCCTTTGATACAATAGTCTCCTTTCCAGTTTCTACATCGTACTCTTTTAATACCCCGCTAGGTGTGGCGACGTATCCATCTACTTTTCTACTTTTGAAGTAGTCAATGTCTTCACCTTCACCTCTTGAGAAATTATCGTTATCTCCGTACTTCTCATATTTCGCATGAGTGTGAACTATTGCAGTAGTTTTTGAACCGAAAGGAGGGAGGCTTGGTTCAACTCCATAGGCTGTCCCAGAATTCGGTACTGAATAAGTATAATATGTTTTCCCATTAATTTTCGTAGTGTATACCGATGCTCCATATTCTTTACCTCCTTCAATTGATTTACCATTAAAGATCCTCCCAAAATCAATAGCTGCTAATCTTTGAGTTTTGAATGGATCCCCTGGCCACATCCCATCTGGATCGATAAATCTCATTGGATTATCGAAAGTATAGGTATATGGACTCCACCTACGGCCTAATTCAGCAGCAGGATCCACAATATGCCACCTCCCAATCTGGGGATCGTACATTCTTGCCCCGTAATCAAACCAGTTCAAAGAACTACCGGCAAGGTCTACATCCTGATGCTCCTTCCCATTGTAAAGATACTTGTTTTTCTGGTATGTTGGATCGGTATTGCCGTTTACCTGATTCATTACCAGTCCAAACGGGTAATAACTGGTAGTCTGTACAATATCAACTGCTCCACCCAGGTTAGTACCCATGAAGGTTACCCTGTTATTACCAAGATGATCCCTTAAGTTATATTCAAATACGAATACACGATTTGTGCCAGTGCCAAATGGGATAAGTCGTCCTTCATCAGTAGTAATATAGGAAACTTTACCCCCTTCATAAACAATATTTCCAATATAATGTGTGGTAGTTTCTATTCCATATCCTGGTGCCGGATCAAAGTGTTTCATAAG
>JAZDMU010000057.1:0-31861 GCA_043800695.1 Bacteroidota bacterium | reverse complement strand
ATAACATTCTGCACCAGCACAATAAAAACCGGGCTGTATGTTCCGACCAGCCTGCTGAGGGTCAGGTTATAGCCAACGGCAGAAAAAACCGCCAGGAAAAGCAGTGCCAGCCCTCTCATATTAAAGGAAAGGGATCCGTCCTTATTGATTAAAAAAATCACCACTCCGATAAATGATAGTATTATTCCTGCATAGTTGATGGCCTTCAGTCTCTCCCTGAAAATTAACCATGCCCCCACGGTGGCGATCACAGGAATCGTTGAGATGATCACGGAACCAACTGTGGCCGAGACATAGGTAAGCCCGTAACTTTCTCCCAGGAAATAGAGGAACGGCTCCAGCACTGCAAGAAGCAGAAACAGTTTCCTGTCCTCCTTTTTAATTTTCATGAATCCCTTTGTGAGCCACAGATAAAATGAAACCAGGATCACTGCAATGACAAGGCGGATGAATACTATTGTAAGAGGCTGGTAAGTTTCATTGGCAATTTTGAACCAGACAAAGGAGAATGACCAGAAGATCATTGACAATACAACAGCAATATAATTCTTAACGCTTCTGCTCAATTTTTTATTCCGCGATTTATCCGACGCCGCGAATTTAAGCAAAAACCCGGAATGCAGATTAACACATTAATTGTAATATTTCGAACGATTTGAATTATGAAACCTGATGCTTAATGTAAAAGTCAGTATTATAAGCACATAGATTTATAGATGGCTTCGAACATGTGTAAAAAATGGTTTCCGGGTGATTTGAAACTGAGTCATAAATTATTATATTTGCCGCCTCTGAACGAGATAAATTTTAGTAATTTGTTGAATTATAATAATAAACCGGGAGAATGAAAATTCTTGTATGCATCAGCAATGTACCTGACACAACAACAAAGATCAGGTTCAACGAAAGTAATACCTCTGTTGACACAGCCGGCGTTCAATGGGTGATCAATCCATGGGATGAGCTTTCTCTTACGAGAGCTCTTGAGCTGAAGGATGATCCTTCGGGAGTAATAAAATCGGTAACTGTGGCTCATGTCGGGCCAGTAACATCAGAACCGACAATAAGAAAGGCTCTTGCTATAGGTGCCGACGATGCCATCAGGGTGAATGCCGAATCGTCCGATGCTTATTTTACCGCGGCGCAGCTTGCAGAGATAATAAAAAGGGAGCACTTCGATATTATCATGTGCGGAATTGAGTCGAGCGATTACAACGGCTCCCTTGTAGGCGGGATGATTTCCGAATTTCTTGGCCTGCCTTCGGTTTCAGCCGTTTCAGGCATCAGGATCGAAAACGGCAAGCCTCTCATTATCCGTGAAATTGACGGCGGGAAGGAGACTATTTCAATACCCGCACCTTTCGTGGCAATAGTCCAGAAAGGTATAGCTAAAGAACCCCGCATTGCCGCAATGAGAGGGATAATGATGGCCAGGACAAAACCCCTGAAGGTCTTTGAACATGTTGCAGCTGAATCACTTACAGAAATAAAGGCCTTTGAAAAACCAGCCCCGAGATCAGCATGCAAATTCGTCGATCCCGATAATCCGGGACAGCTTATCGAAATGCTTCAGAACGAGGCAAAAATCATATGATTGTTACTAACATAAATCTGCATAAACATGTCAGTTTTAGTATTTACTGAAAATTGGGACGGAAAATTCAAGAAGCTGTCGTTCGAACTGGTATCCTATGCTTCGGCAATGGCTAAAATGATAAACACGTCTGTTGTGGTTCTTTCTATCGGTAAGGTTGAAGATGCTGAACTGAAAAAGCTTGGGAAATACGGAGCACAAAAGATAATAAATGTTGAAAATGAATTGCTTTCAGTAATGGATAATCAGGCTTATGTGTCTGTTATCTCTGATATTGCAAAGAAAGAAAGCGCTTCGGTAATCATTTTGTCAAACAATAATACGGGCAAAGGTATTGCTCCGGGATTGTCTGTCAGGCTGAAGGCAGGTGTGGGATCAGGTGTCAGCAGGCTTCCTGTAAGTACAGATCCTTTCACTGTCTTTAAGAGAACATGGTCGGGAAATGCCTTTGCGCACCTGGTTATAAAAACGGACATCAGGATCCTCACTCTGGCACAAAACTCATTTGACCTGGTTGAAACTCCTGATAATTCATCGATTGAAAGAGTAACGGTAAACATTGTAGATTCAGTTGTAAAGACGAAGGTCCAGGATGTTCAGAAACAGACTGGGAAGATGCTGCTTACCGATGCGGAGATCGTAGTATCTGGGGGCAGGGGCATGAAGTCGCCTGATAACTGGGCCCCGCTGGTTGAGCTGGCAGAAGAGCTCGGTGGAGCAACGGCCTGCTCGCGTCCCGTTTCGGATGAAGGCTGGAGGCCTCATGAGGAGCATACCGGGCAGACAGGAAAGATTATTGCTCCAAATCTTTACATAGCGGTGGGCATTTCAGGCGCTATCCAGCACCTTGCCGGAGTCAGCGGATCAAAATATATTGTTGCGATCAATAACGACAAGGATGCTCCCATATTTGAGGCTGCCCAATACGGTATCGTCGGTGATGCAATGAAAATCCTTCCAAAGCTTGTTGATGCTGTAAAGCAAATAAGGAAATGATCAGACAGCTGATATTTGCATTCACTCTGTTACTGACTACTGGAGTTTTCTTATATACGGTCAGCAGGCTGATAAAATTCTTCGGTTTTACCCGCCCGGCTTTTCCTGTAAGGAACATTGGCAGGAGGTTCGGTTTGATGTTTAAGGTAGCCTTCGGGCAGACGAAGATATTAAGGAGGCCGGTAATCGGATTTTTTCATGCAATTGTTTTCTGGGGTTTCTGCGTTATCATTTTCGGGAGCATCGAAATGGTTATCGATGGCCTTTCAGGGGCCGAGAAATCCCTCAGATTCCTGGGTGCTGTCCACGATATTATTATGGCCTCAGGTGATGTTTTTGCATTGCTTGTGGCAGTTTCAATAATAATCTTCCTGTCGCGGCGGCTCTTCTTTCACATAAAGCGGTTCGAAGGAATTGAAATGAAGAGAAGATCACATCTTGATGCAGCCGCTGCACTTACACTTATATTTCTTCTGATGGTCTCCCTGATGACCATGAACCTTGGATATCTTGGTTACTACGACATTACAGGCGCTTCTGTTGAAGGTGTTTATCCGGTCGCAAAAATACTTTTTAACCTTGTGCCTCTTTCTGAAGAAAGTCTTAAAATAATGTACGAGGTTTCCTGGTGGGCCCATATCCTCCTGATATTCTTCTTCGCAAACTACCTTCCATATTCAAAGCACTTCCATGTATTCATGTCAATACCCAATGTCTTTCTTTCACGGCTCGGTCCGCTGGGGAAGCTGGCAAACATGGATAATATCACAAGGGAAGTAAGGCTGATGCTCGATCCTTCAGCAGCGCCTCCGGCTGAAGTTGTAGCTGAACGATTCGGGATCAGGGATGCTGAAGACGCATCATGGAAAAACTATTTTGACTCACTCTCCTGCACTGAATGCGGAAGATGCACATCTGTATGCCCTGCGAACATAACGGGAAAGAAGCTTTCGCCCAGGAAGATCATGATGGATCTCAGGGCAAGGATGAAGGAAAAGGGTCCGCTGATGATCCGTAACGGAAGAGATTTCAACGATAACAGGTCCCTCCTGCGGGATTATATATCTGAAGAAGAACTTTGGGCATGCACAACATGCAACGCCTGTGCAATGGAGTGCCCCGTGAACATCAGCCAGCCTTCGCTCATAGTTGATATGAGAAGGTATCTTGTCCTGGAGGAGGCTTCGGCCCCCGGAGGGCTGAAAGCGATGTTCAGCAATATAGAGAACAATGGTGCGCCATGGCAGTATTCATCTGAAGACAGAATGCTCTGGGCAAAGGACCTTGAACCTGCCGTGCCTGTTATCGCCGATTTGTACAATAAGGGAGAGAAGCCTGAATACCTGTTTTGGGTAGGATGCGCGGGCGCTTTTGACGACAGGTATAAAAAGGTAGTCAGGTCATTTGCGAAAATACTCAACCACCTGGGAGTGAAATATGCAGTCCTCGGGAAGGAAGAGACCTGCACCGGGGATCCTGCCCGCCGCGCGGGCAACGAGATGCTCTACCAGATGCAGGCCTTTCAGGTGATAGAAACAATGAAAAGGTATGATGTAAAAAAAATCATAACCACCTGCCCGCATTGCTTCAACATCTTTAAGAATGAGTATCCCGATCTGGGTGCTGATTTTGAAGTTCTGAATTATACATCCTATCTTAAAAGACAAATTGATGAAGGTGCTCTAAGCCCGGGACCGGCGGCATTGAAAAATATTTCAGTAACTTACCACGATCCCTGTTATCTTGGAAGGGCAAATGAGATTTACGATGAGCCAAGACAGATACTTGAGAAACTGAGAGGCAATTTCACAGAGATGGAAAGGAACCGGAGCTTTGCACTCTGCTGTGGAGCCGGCGGAGCTCAGATGTTCAAGGAGGCTGAAAAAGGTGAAAAGGAAGTTTTCATTGAAAGAACAGAAGATGCACTAAATACTGATGCGTCGGTGATAGCGACTGCATGTCCCTTCTGCATGACAATGATGACAGACGGCCTCAAGTATAAGAACAGGGAACAGGAGGTGAAGAATATGGATATAGCGGAACTAGTGGCAGAATCGTTGAAATTGTAGTGAAAAGGTTTCTGGTTCCTGGTTGCTGGTTCTTTCAAATTGCAACTAACCAGCAACAAGCAACAAGCAACGAGCAACAATATTAAAAGTAACTAATTAATGACAGAATCAATGGAAAGGAAGATCCTTAAAAGCGGTGAATTTCTTGTAAGCAGTGTGGACCCTAAAGACGTTTTCATCCCCGAGGAATTCAACGAGGAACAGCGGATGATAGCCCAGTCATGCCGCGATTTTCTTGAAGCTGAGGTTTATCCTATGATGGCTGAACTTGAAAAATGTGACAGGGTGCTGATGAAACAGATCCTCAAAAAGTCCGGCGAGCTTGGACTTATGGGCATATCTGTTCCTGAAGAGTTCGGAGGCTTCGGCCAGTCGTTTGTAACACAGATGCTTGTAGCAGAAACAACCGGAGCCGGATTCTCTTTTTCCGTTGCATTCATGGCTCATTGCGGGATTGGCACTTTGCCAATTCTGTATTATGGAAATAAGGAGCAGCGTGAGAGGTATATCCCCAAACTCGCCTCAGGTGAGCTTCTGGGAGCTTACTGCCTTACAGAACCGGGAGCAGGCAGTGATGCCAATTCCGGAAAAACCAATGCAAAACTGTCGGAGGACGGGAAGCACTATATCCTGAACGGCCAGAAAATGTGGATCACAAATGCCGGATTTGCCGATACGCAGGTGGTGTTTGCCAAAATAGACAACGACAGGGTTCTGAGCGCATTCATCGTTGAGTCTTCAATGCCCGGAGTTGTAATCGGTCCGGATGAACATAAAATGGGAATTAAAGGCTCATCAACGGCCCAGATCTATTACAATGACGTCAAAGTGCCGGTGGAGAACCTTCTTGGAAAAAGAGGAGAGGGGTTCCGCATTGCCCTGAGCATCCTTCACATGGGCAGGATAAAGCTTGGTGCAAATGTCCTGGGAGCTGCGAAGATGGCTGTTACCGACTCGGTCAGATATGCAAATGAAAGAAAACAGTTTGGGATGCTGATCTCGGCATTCGGAGCTATAAAGCATAAGCTTGCCTCCCAGGTTGTGAGGTTATTCGCATCTGAATCAGCTGTTTACCGGGTAAGCAAAGATATTGATGATCTGATGGTGAATCTTAAAAAAGATTGCGGTGATACAGGGCGTGCGACCATTGAAGCTATCAGCCATTATGCTGTTGAAGCTGCAATACTGAAAGTCAATGGATCTGAAATGCTTGATTTTATCGCTGACGAAGCTGTCCAGATCCATGGGGGAATGGGCTATTCCGCCGAAATGGATGTAGAAAGAGGTTACCGCGATTCGAGGATAAACAGGATATTCGAGGGGACAAATGAAATAAACCGTCTCCTTGTGGTCGACACTGCCATGAAAAGAGCCATGAAAGGCGATTTTGACCTGTTCGGGAAAGCTGAAGCGCTTAATAATGATATTGATAAGATTACCAGTGGTGAAGTAAAGGGAGAAAGCTGGTTTGCTGAAAAATCAAGGTATATTGACAACTTCAGGAAGGTGATCCTGCTATGCATTCATGGTGCGGTAAAAACTTTTGAAAAGGGTCTTATAAATGAACAGGAGGTGCTTAACAATATAGCCGATATGATGATTGAGACATATGTTTCCGAATCGCTGCTGCTGAGAGTTGCCAGACTGGAAAATATGAAAGAGAACATATCTGTTTACAGGGATATACTTGATGTGCATATTTACGATTCAGCCGGGATGGTAAGGAAATCAGCATATGATGCTATATATTCGTTTGCGGATGAGGATAAGGCACCTCAGCTGATAAAAGCAACAGATGTCCTTACACGTGTAAAGGGGATAAATGTTAAATTTGCAAGAAGGCGCATTTCAGATAAACTTATTGAGGATAATTCTTACAAATTCTGATTATGACATACCTGAACTCTTTTCTGCTGTCAATGGCAATCCTTTTTCTTTCCGGAATGGCCAATGCGGTTGATTCTCCGCAGGATACGGTCAAATATGTATCACCGTCCGCAAAGGAAAATAAAAGTTGTTTCACCTGCCACTCGGTAAAGAAGTATCTATATAAAGATGAGAATGATGGCAAAACATACAAGGGCAGCATGAACCCGGATGAGATCCTTGTCATGGACGAATTCTATTCATCAAACCACAAGAGCCTCAGCTGTACCGATTGTCATTCATCACAGTTCCGGTCCTTCCCTCATCCGGAAGATGCAAAAACCGTAAAGGATTTTAACTGTCTTGACTGCCATGGAGGAGACCCGGCCTTTGCAGTCTTTAATTTTGAAACGATAGATTCCGAATTCCGGAGAAGCGTCCATTCAAGGCTTGAGGAAAAGGGATTCACCTGCTGGCAGTGCCACGACCCTCACAAATACAGACTGGTGGCAAGGAAAAGCGAAGATCCGAAAGTAACCGTAAAGTACGACAATGATATTTGCCTGGGATGTCATGGCGATTTTAAGAAGTTCAGCCATTATTCTGAGCAAAAAATCAAGATCTCAAAAGTGCATAAATGGCTCCCTCACCAGGAAACTCATTTTACCAGTGTGAGATGCTTAGATTGCCATGGCAGGGAAAATGAAAAGTTGCTGGTGGCTCATTATGTAATGCCCGAAGAGGCTGCTCTCAGGGATTGTAAAAAATGCCATACGGAAGATGACAATGCCATGACATCATTGCTGATTCCAAAACCATCCGGCAATAACGGCGGAGACAGCAATGCCTGGATAAACGGTTTAAGCATTATCGGCCCGAACAGAAATAAAAATCTGGACAATATGTTACTGACCTTTTTTGCTGCCGTAATGGGAATAATGGGTATCCACATTATTTTCAGGTTCATCCGAAACAAAATCTGAAAAGAGAAGATGTTACTCTATCCGCTCTGGATCAGG
The DNA here is from genome assembly GCA_043800695.1 of Bacteroidota bacterium. Taxonomy (GTDB): domain Bacteria; phylum Bacteroidota; class Bacteroidia; order Bacteroidales; family VadinHA17; genus LD21. The sequence continues at coordinate 24,317 of JAZDMU010000057.1, read as the reverse complement.
ATATGGCATTTTCTTAATGCTCTACTGATAATTATACTAATTCTAACCGGAGTTCTGATGCAATTTACCGGTACTGATAGTAAGCTGCTTATTGCCCTGTTTCCCGGTTCTGCAAGACTCCACGATGTTTGTGCTATAATTCTGACAATCAGTTACATGGCTTTTGTTGCAGGGAATATTATTTCGGATAACGGAAAGCACTACAAGCTTAAGCGGAAAGATATCATACCGGGTTCAGCCATTCAGCTGAAGTATTTTACATGGGGGATGTTCCGCAGGGCGAAGATCCCGTTCCCGGTCACTGAGGACAATAAATTCAATCCTCTCGAGAAAATAACATACCTGCTTGTGATGTATGCAGCGCTTCCTCTGTTAATAATGTCCGGGATCATCATGCTTTTCCCTGATATGGAGATAATCATTTCGATGGGGAAAGGATTCTATGTTTTTTCTGATATACTGCACATTGTCACCGGTTTTGTGATATCAATGTTCCTGGTGATTCACATATACACTTGTACCATTACTTCAAAACCGGGCTCGATTTTCAGGAGTATAATATCAGGATACAGGGAACCTGAGGAGTAACAGGAGACTTCTGATTTCTTTAGCGTTCCTTTGGATTTTTAATACTAAAAATATGAAGATTATCAGGTTTATTTTTTCACCTGTTTTCATGGGAATCCTTTCCCTGGTGTTTGCAGCTGCAATGGCCCTGGCCACCTTTATCGAAAACGACTTCGGTTCTGCAGCATCCTACGGCATGGTCTATGATACCAGGTGGTTTGAGCTGATACTGATTCTTCTCGTCGCAAATCTTGCGGGTCAGCTGATAATTTATAAGCTTTTCCGGAAAGAAAAACTGCCTGTGGCGCTTTTCCACGTTGCTTTTATCCTGATGATAGCGGGTGCGGGGATAACACGGTATTCAGGGTGGGAAGGAACCATTCACATCAGGGAAGGTGCGTCAGAAAATGTCTGCTACTCCGATGAAAAGTATATCACATTCAGGATCAGGAATGATAAGGGAGAAACAATTGCACAGGATGCTTCAGAATTCAATGTGGCATTTTCATCTGAATACAAAAGGAATCTTAATGACGGTACCAGGGATTATGAGCTATCCCTTTCCGAAATTGTCCCGAACGCAGTTGAATCAGTTTCGGATGACCGCGACGGGGAACCACTGGTTGCTTTGCTAGTTGCAGCAGATATGAGCATGGGCGACCAGATTATTCTGAAACAAGGAGATCTGAAAGAGATTTCTGATCTGACCATAGGTTTTGAAAGTCCCGGGGAAGCAGACATAATAATAAGAATTGACTCGGGGAGATTCCTTATATCGTCAAAGCACGGTCTGAATGTGCGGAGCATGATGGACGAAGATGAATCAGTTTTAAAACCAGGAGAGGAGATTAACCTGAAACCAATGCAGGTTTATTCGGTCAGGGAAATGCGGCTTGTACCACGAACTTTGTCTCTGGCCGGAGAAATAAAACCGCTTGCCGCTGATCCTTCTCAGCAGAATACCGGCCAAAATGCTCTGCTGTTTAATCTTGCGTCAGAAAATGAATCACGTGAAATATGCTTATGGGACAGGCAGGGAGAGTATCTTACATATGTATCTGAAATAGTTGATGGGGAAAAGTTTGAAGTTACCTACGGGGCCGGAGTGAAAGAACTTCCGTTCAGTCTGAAGCTCAATGATTTTATTCTTGAACGTTACCCCGGATCAGAGAGCCCTTCGGGATTCAAGAGTGATGTCATAGTCATTGACTCAGAAAATATTAGTGAGCTGCCGTTCCTGATATACATGAACAATATCCTTAAGTACAGGGGGTACAGGTTCTACCAGTCATCCTACGATCCTGATGAGAAGGGGACGATACTTTCTGTCAACCGGGATACGGCGGGAATGGCCGTAACGTACACAGGTTATGCAATGCTTTTTCTGTTCATCATCCTTTCTCTGATCATCAGAACATCATTATTCAGGACTATAAGGGCTTCGGCCTGGAGTTCCAGGCTCAGGAAATCAAGTACAGCGATTGTGTTGGTTCTAATTTTATCAGGATTGACGGCATCCTATGGGCAAAAATTTGTCCCCGATAAACAGGGAGCTGACGAATTCGGGAGAGTACTTGTACAGGATCAGAAAGGAAGGACAAAGCCTTTATATGCCCTGAGCAGTGATATTTTAAGAAAAGTCACCAGGGAAAACAAGTATGAAGGAAATACACCGATGCAGGTCTATCTCGGACTTTTTCTTGATTTTGATCACTGGCAGGATGTTCCTTTGATAAGGGTGTCGAATAAAGAATTGCAGAAGAGCCTTCGGATAAAGGGTAATATGGCAGCTTTTTCCCACCTGGTTGATATGGGAGGAAGGGGCGCTTATAAATTGTCTGAAGAGGTTGAAATGGCCTATCAGAAGCCGCCGGGAGAAAGAAACAAAACCGATAAGGAGGTCATTAAGGTTGACGAAAGAGTAAATATCGTCTATATGATCTACCGCGGCGATTTCCTGAAGATCTTACCCTTAAAGGACGAAACCAGTAGCTGGGGCTCACCTGAGGAAACGCTGAAATATGCTGTTTCAGGTGAAGATTCCGCATATATCAGCAGCATAGTCCCCTCACTGGCAGAAGCCCTTCAAAAACGGGATGAAGCAACAGTCAGGGAGCTAACGGAATATGTCAGCAATTACCAGGAACGGTTTGCCGGGTATTTACTGCCTCATGATTCAAAGATAATAGCTGAAGTGCTTTATTACAAGGCCGGGATATTTGAAAGGCTGTTCCCTTTCTATGCAACGATCGGTCTGATAATGATTATTATCCTGATTACTAGCCTCATTCGCGGCAGGATGAAAAAAAGCCTGCTGATGAAAATTCTCAGCTGGATTCTCTTTGCAGGGTTCCTGGTGCATACATCCGGGCTTGGACTGCGATGGTATATCTCGGGCCATTCGCCCATGAGCAACGGCTATGAATCGATGATTTTCATTTCATGGGTAACACTTCTGGCAGGATTCATCTTCAGCCGCAGGTCTGCATTTACCCTTCCCGCCACATCGGTGCTGGCCGGACTCACTCTCCTGGTCGCATATATGAGCTTCATGGATCCTGAGATAACAAGTCTTGTCCCCGTGCTTCAGTCTTACTGGCTGACTCTGCACGTATCGGTAATAACGGGCAGTTATGGGTTTCTTGGACTGGGGGCGATTCTGGGAATAATAAATCTCATGCTCATTTCACTTACAAGCAGCGGCAACAGGGAGAGGATCTCTGAAACCGTTGATGAACTTACAGTAATTAACTTCAAGACGCTGACTCTGGGGTTATATTTCCTTACCATAGGAACGTTCCTCGGAGCGATCTGGGCAAATGAATCATGGGGAAGGTACTGGGGATGGGATCCAAAGGAAACCTGGTCACTCATCACCATAATAATATACACGTTTGTAACACATTCACGCCAGATCCCGGGATTAAAGGATATTTACACCTTTAATCTTTTATCTCTGTTTGCGTTTTCGTCGGTGCTGATGACCTATTTTGGCGTGAATTACTATCTGTCGGGATTGCATTCCTATGCAGGTGGTGATCCTGTACCTGTGCCTGCATTCGTATATATTGCGATTCTGCTGCTTGTGGCGCTTTCAGCTACAGGATTCTATAAATATCGCAGGTCGAATAGTAAAGAGTAAAAACAAAAAGGGTGCTCCTCAGTAGATGGAACACCCTTTAAGAAAAGGTTGTTAAAATTACCTGTTTTTAAATGAGGGTTTCTGAAGTGTTTTCAGAACGATGTCGCCCTTTTTCGCATCAAGGGCAATATCTAGTGACAGATAAGGAATGTTATCAAGATATGATGCATACGTTGCTGCAAGTCCTTTGGCCTCTCCTTCATAATATATATCATATGTGATCTTCATTGTAGGAGTGGCTGTACAATTGTCCCAGGTTCCGGATCCAATGATCTCATAATCATAATTGTCGCCATCATAAAGAGTGGTAAAGAGATACTGCCTTGGGATATTAAGAGTTCCATCATCATTTACAGTGATTACAACATTTCCTCCTGTAACAACTTCTTCAGACCACCAGTCTTCAATGAATCCGACACCGATACCTGTTGTCTTGACAGTTGAAGCGCCATCAGCAGTCATAGCGATAATGCTTTCATAGTATGCATCCTCACCGCCCCATGAACCTGCCAGGTCAGCCATTCCGCCTGTAAGCGGACAGAAAGGTTTAACTGTCACATCTATAATTTTTTCATCGGAAGTCACTCCGGCGGAGGTGGTTTCGGTTACCTTGACCTGTGCAATGTTATTGGCAGGCAGCGTATTAAAGACCACACTAGCTGTTTTTGTATCTTCACTTACAGACTGAACAGTTGCATCCACTCCACTCCAGGTCCAGGTAGATCCAGCACGGTGGTAGGTGACCTTAAAACTATAAGTTTTAGTTTGGAGCACAAGCGTAGGTCCCGCGGTACTGATTACAACAGGAACCACATCTGTAGGTTTATAGGCATCCTGTGCTTTTTGAATGTCTGTCTCACAGGATCCGGCAAGCCATACTACTATGAGTACTAGTGCCGCCCGAAAGAATATTCTATTTTTCATAATTTGAATTTTGATTGTTTATTTTTTAGCAGCCGAAAACCATCAACCACTTGAATAATCCTGCCCTCCGACTCCAAGATCAGGTCCAAATGAGTATGAATCTATAAGATTAACTTCCAGTTGTTGTCCGGGAATTGGAAAATGAAGTGGCGTACCCGCTTGCAGTTTGTCGGCTTTCCGCATAAAGCAGAATTCGTTACCCATAGCGGTGCAGTAAAGTTCAATAAATCTTTCATGCCAGATAGCAGCTTCAACATCGGTGGCAGTAGCTGCAACGGGTGCAAGTTTTCCTCGAGTGATCCTTGTTCCAGCATTTACAATGTCTGCAGCAGCAGAAACACCAGATGTATGCAGAAGAGCTTCTGCTTTGAGCATATCATTTTCAACTTTCTTGATAACAGGCATAGGCCCGGCGCCATCAGAATGAAAGGTTTCATACACTTTATATCTGTAGCATGAATAGTGATAGTAGCCACGTTCGACTCTGAAGGTGCAAGATGATAAAAATTCAAAGTCGGTAAAGATGCGGTCATCAACACCTGTTTTGTGAGAAAATGTCGGGGATGGCAAAGCAGCCCATTGATCAGCTCCAAGTGTCCATCGGGCAGGCATAGCAGGATCCATCATATTAGCCAGCCTCATATCAACTCTACCCCATCCGGCAGCATTGGCATAATCCTGATATTCACCATACCATGATACCCAGGAATCATTCTCGGGAGAGAAATCGAAGGTAAGGCCCTTGTTGGCATAACCAAGAACTTTCGACCAGTCAAGAGCATCATTGTCGGCTTTATTCCTGGGAGAGTATGAGAGAAAACGTGCAGCCATCGTGTTTGCCAGTTCTCCAACTTCTTTTTGGGTATAAGTCTTGCCGGGAATCCATGATGCTGGGAAAGAAAATGTATTTGATTCACAAACCTGTATGCATTTATCAAGACTTGTCAAAGCAGCATTTATAAGTTCCTGGTAAGTTGATAGAGGTACTTCTGCAGTAAGGTCTGTGGTTTCTGTAGTAATAAATCCCTTATCAAAGAATAATCCTATATATCCCAGACCAAGTCCTTGCCCCAGGTATGCTACAGCCTGAACCATTGGAGTATCGTCAGTATCATTATCACCTTCGATTACCATTCCTCCGGTAACAACTTTAGCCAGGATTTCATTTGACGATGAAAGGAGAGAATACATTCCTTTATAGAAATTTTCGGTAATAATTGCATTGCTATATGCAGGAGTGTTATCCCATGCTATCCTTGGTTCGTAACTAAAATCCCGCATAGCTGCATTTCCATGAGAACATGTTCCGGCATCAGATCCAACCAGAAGAGCTAATCCAGGACCATTATATGCCGTTGTGTATGTGTACCATGTATTTAGAAGGCCTCCAGCAACTCCTTTCACATCCGAACCTTTTGAAAATGCAGTAGCAAAGTCGGGATCATTTTCATTCTTAACATCCAGACTTTCGCAACCTGATACCAGTAATGCTGCCAGTGTCAGTAGTAAAAGTATATTTTTAAATGTTTTCATAATCGCTTTGATTTTATCGTTAGAAACTCAATTCAAGTGAGGCGGCATATGACCTGTAATTAGGATATCCCATAAAATCATATGAGAAGTATTGTGTGCCGTCTGTTGTAGCTACTTCTGGATCATACCCGGAATATTTTGTCAGAGTATAAAGATTCTTTCCAATGACTGAAATTTTTATGTTTTTTACGAAACCTTTGGCAAAGTTCTCCAGGGCCGATTTCGAAAAACTGTAAGAAAGTGATACTTCCCTTAATTTGAAATAACTTCCATCTTCTACCCAGAAATCATTAAATTCATTGACATCATAAAAAGTTTTATAATAAGTCAGTGTCTTTTTCAGATAATCAGGTTTACCATACTGATCCATCATCCCATGCCGGTCATCGCGTGTAAGCCACTGGGCTGATTTATTGTAAATATCACCGCCATTCTTCCACTCCATAAGAGCATAAATCCCTATGCCTTTGAAGTTGAAATTATTTGTCATTGCGATCTTAAAGTCAGGATTGGAATTACCTATTTTTCCATACCATAATGCACCCTTATCATCACGCTTCTTAATGGGCACTTCTGAAGTTGTACCTTCAGTTCCCTTCGGAATTACATACCCATCGCTGTTAATAACATAATTGTCTTTGTTATCTGGAGCCGTAAGCTGCAACGCAAGTTCATCAAGCGATTTCAGGAATTTATATCCATACATTGCTCCAAAGACTTCCCCCTCCCTGATATAGAAACACTTATTTGCTTCCTGTCCCTGAGGACCAGTCTGAAATGGAGGAACTTTTAATTCGGTAATTTCTGTTCTTACATTATCAAATATGAAGCCTATATTATATGTTACACCTTCTTTCCGGACAACCTGTGCATTCAAAGATGCTTCCCATACTTTTGAGTTTAAGGCACCAGCATTCTGCACCTGTCCAGGCCAGCCTCCATATTGAACAGCAAGTGGAACAGACAGGATCTGATCAGTTGTGTTTGTATTTGAGTGAGCAATTTCCAGACTAAATCTGTTAAGGAAATCAACATTCAGTGCAAGTTCCCACTCTTTTGACAGAGAAGGTTTAAGTAATTTGTTACCAAGCTGGCTTTTTGATGTTAGTCCACCGCTGATGGACATTACTTCATATTGATCTGCAAAACTTGGGCGCTGTCCGGCAGTACCGTAAGCAGCCCTGAGTTTAAGTTCCTGAATACCGGAAATCTTGAAGTCTTCAGTTAACCGGTAGGCTCCGGATACCCTGTAGTACGGGTTCCAGCGTGCATCAGCACCGAATAATGAAGATCCGTCATAACGGAACATTCCATCAAATATATATTTATCCTTGTAGTCAAGGTATAGGATAGCAAAATAGTTTTTGGCAATAATAGCGTCTTTATAACTTGATATTGACTTACTACCGACTATAGCATCAAATGAGGGCACTCCTCCCAGACTGAAATCTGATCCTGATGCCTGATTGCTATTATAAGTCTCTTTCTCAAACAGGTAACTCAATTTTGCTCTGGTATTAAATGCACCAAATTTTTTATTGAAGTTTGATGTTATCTGAAAACTCTGGGAAAAATCAGCTGTGTTTGATTTATAATAGTAGCCCTGTGAATAGACTGGATCACCGCCAGAACGAGTGTACATATCATACGGATCATAAGTAGTATAATCGCCGATCGAATACTCAAATGCATATTTTGCTTCAAGATTGAGGAAACTGGTTAAATTATACTTGGCACTATAAGTGCCGAGAATTCTGTTACGAAGGGTCATATCTTCTTCTTTCCAGAGATTGTATATGGGATTCTCTTGCTCGTCCTGCCAAATATTTGGAATGAAACGATAAGGTTGTCCATCAGGATTTATTGCTTTCAGATTAACATCAGGTTCAAGCAATAAGGTGTTAAAAAATATGCCACCATTATAATAATTTGCTCCTCCAGGATCCTGAGTGCTTGATTTCACATACAGGTTGGATGCAGAGAGTGAAATTTTGGAGGAAATTTTATGGTCTACATTTACTCTGAAACTGTTTCTCTTATAACCGTCAGTTTCGACCACCAAACCCGACTGGCGATTGTTTTCAAATGAGACCAGAAAGTTGGTTTTACCTAAATTGGATCCGACAGATACATAATTAGTATAATAGCCGCTGCCTGAAAAAACCTCACTTTCATGGTCGTAAAGGACAGCATAGGGATTATCAAGGTATTGATCAGATTTAATGCTTCGTGATCCGCTTACACCTTCACCTCCATACCCGGGATAATCGGATGGATAAGTTACGCCATCATATTTTGTGTATGGGAAACCAGCATAATCAGAGGCCAGGTTGTATTGATGATGTGTTGCCAGGTTATAATGCTTTGCCAGCCGATTAATGCCGTATTCATTTCTGACAATAACTTCGGTTTTCCCTTCTGTAAGCAAATTCCCGCGGCGTGTGGTTACGGCTATTACACCATTTCCGGCGCGGGAACCATAAAGTGCAGCAGCTGAAGCACCTTTAACAACTTCGATTGATTCTATGTCATCAACGTTTATATCCCCCAGGGTGCCTTCCATGATGGCGCCGTCAAGGATGATCAGTGGAGCCTGTGATCCAGTTATCTGTGTTGCCCCACGTACGAGTATTGTAGCTGCGCTTCCCGGTTCCCCTGTTGAGCTTAAAACAGTTACACCTGATATTTTGCCCTGAAGAGCAGAAGAAGCCGATCCGGCTATAACTTCCTTAAGTCTTTCAGCACCAATTCTTTCAACAGATACTGCCATTTTCTTCTTGGGGGTTCCTGCTGCAACACCTGTCACGATAACCTCATCGAGGTTGAGAAGGTCCTGCTCAAGAATGACATCAATAGAAGTTTGATTTCCAATGACCACTTCCTGTGTCTTCATCCCGATAAATGTGAAGCTCAGTGTTGTGGCATTCGCCGGTACATTGACGGTATACTTGCCATTAATGTCCGTATAGGCACCTACCGTGGTACCGATTACAACAACAGATACCCCTGGTATGGGTCCTTCCCCCTCCACAGCTGAGGTAACCGTTCCTGTAATGACTCTTGTCTGTGCAAAAAGCGCCGATGCGCCTGCAAACACAAACAAAACCATCATCAGAATTGATTTCTTCATACGATTTAGTTTTAGTTTAAAGTAGTATAGTAACGCGGGTTAAAGATACTTACTATTGTTATATATTTCAAACTGGAGGATAGAATATTCGATTTTTTTAACAATTACAACTAATCACTTTGTACAGGGGAGTTATAAGAAACAATAGGATTGCTATCTTCGGCTTCGCTCAGATGGCGAATCCCGGGGAGGTCGAAGAAAAGAATAAAGCCCTTCCCGCCTGTACGGGAAAAGGCTTTTTCTTTTCGGGTGGAAGATGGGGTTCGAACCCACGACCTTCGGAACCACAATCCGACGTTCTAACCAGCTGAACTACATCCACCATGTTGTGCGGTGCAAAAATAACCCCAAAATTCATAATCACAAAATTTTGGTTTTGTTTTCTATTGCAAGTATTCAATTTGTATCTTTGTGCGATTTTTTAAAATTGGATTGAAAAGATTAAAATTCATCGATAACATCTCGGGGCTTCAGATATTCCAGCTGATGAAATTCACCGTTTTTCTTGTCATCAGCATAGCTTTTACCAAAAGCCACCTTACCCGCGCTGAGATCGGAAAATGGGAGATGTTCCTGTTCATTGCAGGACTGATAAGCTTCTTCTGGGTGACAGGCATTATTCAATCACTGCTCCCTCTCTATCACCGCAACAAAACTTACAGGAAACTCGGTGACAACGGAACGGAAAAGTCACCTGAGATATTCAATGCATTTCTCCTGTTGAGCTTTTTCAGCCTCATACTATTCATCCTGGGACATTCTCTAAAGGGGAGTTTCTCGGTATTCCACCTGTCAGGCAACGTGCCATATCTTAACCTCCTGCTCCTTTATATGCTCCTCAGCAGCCCGGTATGCCTGATCGAATATATTTACCTTCTCAATAACAGGGCTCACCGGATCCTGCAGTACGGGCTCTATACTTTTTCAGCCCAGCTGATATTCGTTCTTGCCCCGATAATGCTGGGGAAAGATATTATATGGTCGGTCTACGGATTACTTCTGATCTCGGTTGTAAGATGGATCTGGCTTATCATACTACTGAGAAGATACACAGTGATGACCGTTTCATGGCAATTCATGAAAGAGCATCTCTACCTTGCTACTCCCCTTATTCTGACAACTCTGATTTCAGGATCGGCACAATATACAGATGGTGTAATAGTATCAGCAGTTTACCGCGACCCTGAATGGTTTGCATGGTTCCGATACGGAGCTAAGGAATTCCCTCTTGCATTATTGCTTGCCAACGGACTCAGCAGCGCAATGCTTCCCGAGTTTTCCACCCGGTCAAGGATGAAGGAGTCACTTGAAAAAATAAAGCTGAAATCGAAACGCCTTATGCATGTGCTTTTTCCCCTTACAATGGTGATCATGATCTTTGCAAGGTGGTTCTATCCACGCATCTTTAATCCTGATTTCCAGAAAAGTGCCGACGTTTTCCTGATATATTCACTGCTCATAGTTCCCAGACTTGTATTTCCGCAGACAATAATCGTCGGCAGAAAGAAAACGCATATCACACTTATTGCAGCTGTCATTGAACTCGCACTGAATATTCCGTTAAGCCTTCTGGCAATAAAGCTCGGATACAATATCGTCGGTGTTGCCCTGGCGACGGTTGCCGTATATATATTGAGCAAAGCTTACCTAATAATATATGTATGGGTCAAGATGAAAATCAAACCATCAGAGTATATGCCTCTTAAAGTATATATGATCTATTCCTTCGTCCTTGCAGTTGTGTTCGTGCTTATCGACCACAGGATAATTGATATACAATAAAGGCGTCAGGCATCAGGGGAAAAATCTTTATATTTGTGCCTAATATTGGAATTATAATGATTTATTATTGATAATCAGATAATTAACAATATGAAGATAATTGAGGTACTGACATCCCGTGATAAGAGGGAATTTCATAATTTTCCTAAAAGGCTATATAAGGGCGACCCGTTCTGGGTTTGCCCTCTTGATTCAATGGTTGAAGGTTATTTTGATCCTGATAAAAACCACTCTTTCAGCCATGGTGAAGCTGTACGCTGGCTGCTAACCGATGACTCAGGGATTACAATCGGACGTGTTGCAGCATTCATTGATAAAGTGAGATCGGCGGCGAACAGGCAGACTACCGGCGGAATGGGATTTTTCGAAGTAGTAGAGAACAGAGAGGCTGCTTTCATGCTTTTTGATGCTGCCCGTGAGTGGCTTGAAGCCCGCGGCATTGAAGCAATGGATGGTCCAGTCAACTTTGGTGAAAATGACATTTACTGGGGCCTTCTTGTGGAAGGATTCATGCAGCAGGGATTCGGAATGCCTTATAATAAGAAATACTACAGGGACTATTTCGAAGCATACGGATTCAGAGATTATTTTCAGCAATTCTCATACCACAGAACAGTAAGGAGGGCTGACAACAGAATAGATACTTTCCCTGAACGGATGATGAAAATAGCCGAATGGCTTTCAAAGAGGCCGGGTTACTCTTTCAGGCATTTCGAGATGAAGAACAGCAGGAAGTTCTTCATTGACACCTGTGACATTTACAACTCAACCTGGACATATCTTAAGGAAGATTTTACACCCATGGTGCCGGAGATCCTTGAAGAATCGATGGGGCGCGCAAAGCCTTTTCTTGATGAGGAGCTCATATGGTTCGCATATTTCAATGAAAAACCGATCGGATTCTTCATCCTTCTTCCCGACCTTAACCAGGTGCTGAAACACCTCAGCGGCAAGCTTGATCCGTGGAGTACCCTGAAATTCTATTTTTACAAACACACAGGTGCCATAACGCGGGTAAGGGCTATCGTCGGAGGAGTGGAACATTCATACCAGAATACGGGCGTTGAATCAGCTATTTTCTACCAGCTTTACCAGGTATTCAAAAAGAAGAAATGGATCAGGGAAATGGAACTCTCATGGGTAGGCGATTATAATCCGAAAATGCTGGCTATTTACGAGGCACTGGGAGCTAAAAGGGCAAAAACCCATATCACATTCAGATATATGATCAATAAAGGCCGGAAGTTTGGGAGGTACGCCGAGGAAATAGCAGATAAACAAGGTATTGCCGCTGAAAAAGAGGACAAAGAAAATACAAAAATGCAATAAAACCTTAAATCAGTTTGTAAATTGAAAATTGTTCATTAATTTTGCAGTCCCTGAAAAGGGGCACTTTTTACAAAAGCAAGAATAAAAACAGAGAGCAATGAAACAGGGAATACATCCGGAAAATTACAGGGTGGTGGTATTTCAGGATATGTCGAACGGATACACTTTTCTCAGCAAGTCAACAGCTCCGTCAAAGGAGAATATAAAATGGGAAGACGGGAAGGAGTACCCTCTCATCAAACTTGAGATTTCAAACACCTCACATCCTTTCTATACAGGCAAAATGAAGCTTGTTGATACAGCAGGAAGAGTTGACAAGTTCATGAACCGCTACAAGGATCATGTTGGAAAGAAGAAGGGCATGGAAAAGGAACCGACAGAGCAGAAGTAAACTGAAAAATGATATTAATAAGGGGCTTGAATGAGCCCCTTTTTTATTAAAAACCTCACCCCCAACCTCCCGCTTAGGCGGGACAGGCTCTCTCCCGGGGGAGAGGGGCTCCCCTTCTCACTCCGGGAGAAGGGGGCAGGGGGGATGAGGTTGTAATTAAAATATTCAGTAAATTTGACACTCTCAATGAAGGGGGAGGAGAAGGATAAGATGGAAAAGAAATTCAGACGGAATATAAATGAGTTTTTGCTACCCGACATTCTTGACGGTGAAGGAGATATAATCCCTATAATTGCCGACGGCGATGATCATGACCTCGAGGATGTCGAAGTACCCGAAACAATTCCCATCCTGTCACTGCGGAATACGGTTCTGTTCCCCGGAGTGGTTCTTCCGATTTCCATTGGACGTCCGCGCTCCATCCAGCTTATCAAGGATGCCTACAGAAGCGATAAGATCGTGGGTACTGTGGCTCAGAAGGATCCCGATATCGAAAATCCCGGTTACAATGATCTGCACGCTGTGGGCACGATAGGGCAGATCGTAAAACTGCTTGAGATGCCTGACGGCTCAACAACAGCCATCATCCAGGGACGCAGGAGGATGATAATCGGATCGCTCGTTTCAGATAATCCGTACTTCGTGGCAAGGGTAAAAACTTTGCCGGAAGCCAGGCCTGAACCGCACAGCAAGGACTTTAATGCGATTGTCGGTTCATTAAAGGATCTCTCCCTCAAGATAATCAAGATAAATCCGAATATCAGCCCCGAAGCCTCTTTTGCCATCAAGAATATCGAGAACAATACATACCTCATTAATTTCATCTGCTCAAACACCGATATAAAGGTGCAGGACAAGCAGAAACTACTGGAGATCAACAGTATGCGTGAGAGGGGGTTGATGCTTCTTGAATTCATGGTGCAGGAGATACAGGTGCTGGAACTGAAGAATGAGCTTCAGTCAAAAGTTAAAAGCGACCTTGACCAGCAACAGAGGGAATTCCTTTTACATCAGCAGATGAAGACCATTCAGAATGAGCTCGGAGGGAATCCGCTTGAAAAGGAGATCGAAGAGTACAGGAAGAAGGCTGAAGACAAGAAATGGACGGAAGAAGTAAAGAAGACATTTGACAGGGAGCTTGACAAGCTTCAGAGGCTTAACCCCGCCGCTGCCGAATACTCAGTGCAGGTGAACTACATCCAGACGCTCCTCGATTTACCGTGGGGAGAGTATACTGATGATAACCTTGATCTTTACAATGCCAGGAAAGTCCTTGATGATGATCATTTCGGGCTTGATGAGGTGAAAGAGAGGATACTTGAGCACCTTGCTGTTCTCAAGCTCAAAGGCGACCTGAAATCGCCGATAATATGCCTTTATGGTCCTCCCGGAGTCGGAAAGACATCACTTGGAAAGTCCGTAGCAAAAGCCCTCGGAAGGAAATATGTCAGAATGTCACTTGGAGGATTACACGATGAAGCTGAAATAAGAGGGCATCGCAAGACGTATATCGGTGCTATGCCAGGCCGGATAGTCCAGAACATTAAGAGAGCAGGCTCCTCAAACCCTGTTTTCATACTCGATGAGATTGATAAGGTGGGGCAGGATTTCAGGGGCGATCCTTCAGCAGCTCTCCTTGAAGTTCTTGACCCGGAGCAGAACAGCACATTCTTTGATAACTTCCTTGAGATGGAGTATGATCTTTCCAAAGTACTTTTCATCGCTACAGCAAACACGCTTTCGACTGTCAGCCCGGCATTGCGCGATAGGATGGAGACAATTGAAATTACCGGCTACCTGGTGGAGGAGAAGATAGAAATAGCAAAACAGCATCTTCTTCCAAAGCAGCTTGAGAATCACGGAGTCAGAGCAAACCAGCTCACTCTGAGCAACAGTATGCTGGAAAAACTAATTGAAAAATATACACGCGAGTCGGGCGTGAGAGAACTCGACAAACGCCTTGCCAAGATCGTGAGGGTGACAGCAAAAAATATTGCATCGGCAACCAGGTACAGCCCGGCACTTTCGGAGAAGGTAATGGTGAAAACACTCGGCCCGCCAAAATATATCCGCGATATATACTCCGGCAACGATCAGGCAGGTGTTGTTACCGGGCTGGCATGGACCGCCTCAGGCGGGGAAATACTTTTTGTGGAAACAAGTATCAGCAGGGGCACAGGGAAGCTGACACTTACCGGCAACCTTGGAGAGGTGATGAAAGAATCCGCCGTGATTGCGCTCGAATACCTGAAGGCAAATGCTGAATTGCTGGAGCTCCCTGATAATTTCTCGGAAAAGTGGAACATCCACATACATGTTCCCGAGGGTGCCATTCCAAAAGACGGTCCATCGGCAGGCATTACAATGGCGGCATCAATTGCATCGGCATTCACCCAGCGGAAGGTTAAAAAGTACCTTGCCATGACAGGAGAGATTACCCTCAGGGGCAAAGTACTGCCTGTCGGAGGCATCAAGGAAAAGATTCTTGCAGCCAAGCGTGCCAGCATTAAGGAAATAATAGTGTCGGAAGAGAACAGGAAAGATGTGGAGGACATAAAGGAAGTATATATCCATGGACTGAAGTTTCAATATGTAGCTACAATAATGGACGTTCTTGACCTCTCTCTTCTGCAGCAGAAAGTCAGGAATCCAAAAAAAATCACGTTTGAATGAAAAAGATCGCTGTATTCCCCGGATCATTTGATCCGTTCACGATAGGACACGAAGCCATAGTGAACAGAGCACTGAGCCTGTTTGATGAGATCATTATTGCAGTAGGTGCCAATGCGCTTAAAAAGAGCTACTATTCCCTCGAAACACGAAAGGAGATGATCTCGCAGGTCTTCAGGAATGAACCGCGTGTAAGTATCGACCACTATGAGGGACTGACTGTGGATTATTGCCGCAAGCATGGTTCGGGTTATATTCTCAGGGGACTGAGGACTGCAGCCGACTTCGAGTTTGAACGGGCTATTGCTCAGGTCAACAGGACTATGGCGCAGGATATAGAATCGGTATTTCTTCTTACTGCTCCTGAACACACTTCGGTTAATTCAACCATAGTGCGCGATATCATACGGAGCGGCGGCGATGCCACGAAATTTGTTCCGGCATCAATTGATCTTAAGAAATACAGGGGGGAAGAGAATTAGTTCTGGAAAACGGAAGCATTGATAAGGTCCATAAGCGACAGCCAGGCTGTGCTCTTTATCCTGCTGATCTCTTCCGGAAGAAGCCATTCAATAAGCGTTATTCCCTCTTTAAACTGAGGTTCGGTGATCATCGGCCCGTCATAGTCCATCAGGAACCAGTTTGTTTTCTTAAGGTAAGAAATTCCTTCCCATGTATACGTATGGTAGCTGGGGAAAAGGGGTTTCACTATCCTGTGTCCGGTTATACCGCACTCTTCACTCACCTCCCTCAGGGCGCATGTCTCGGGCTCTTCACCGGGTTCAATATGTCCCTTCGGAAGATCGAGCTTGCCTTTTTTCTCAATGAAAAGGTATTTTCCGGAATTGTGCCTTACCAGGCCGCCTGCAGCACCCACCTCTGTAAAATATATCCTGAAGATCTTCCATATATGCTTGATGTCCGGGCCGTAAATGTTTATTGCATGTATTTTATTATCTGACTGAAACTCAGAGATAACTTTATAAAGTTCATTTGTATCATAGAATTTATGGAATAAGCCGTATTTTTGTAACCGGTCAGGCTCAGGGCTTATGAGGATGAATCTGTTTTCGAAATGAACTTTATACATTGTCCAATGGAGAAGAGTGCAATAAAGATAGCTGAATATCTTTTACAAATTAAAGCAATTAAATTGCAACCGGCAAATCCTTTTACCTGGGCTTCTGGCTGGAAGTCACCGATATACTGTGATAATCGCAAGACACTTTCATTTCCAGAAGTGAGATCATTCATCTGTGATTCTTTTGTATCGCTTGTAAGCTCTCATTATCCTGATGTTGAATTAATTGCAGGTGTTGCGACAGGAGCTATTCCTCACGGGGCGCTTGTCGCCGACAGGATGAAACTGCCGTTTATTTATGTCAGATCGGGTGCAAAGGAGCACGGATTGGGAAACCAGATCGAAGGATACTTTGAAAAGGGGCAGAAGGTTGTCGTTATTGAAGACCTCATCTCGACGGGCGGAAGCAGCCTCAATGCTGTCAGGGCCTTAAATGAAGCCGGCTGCTTGGTTCTCGGTATGGCCGCTATATTCACATATGAATTTAAAAAGGCTGCAGATGCATTTGATACCGATAAATGTATTTTATACACTTTATCGAATTATTCAGTATTGATTGACACTGCCCTGAAAACAGGGTATATAACTTCGCGGGACGTTGAAACCCTCAGAAAATGGAGGATGGATCCTTCCACCTGGGGTAATGCTAGATAAAGACCCCCAACCCAACCTTCCCCCACGGGGGAAGGAGTGTGGTTCCCTTTCCCCCTTGGGGGAAAATGAAAGGGGGTTGCTACATTAAGCACTACGGAATTATTGATTATGAACGAAATCTCAACTTTTACCAGCCGTCCTGCCAGGATAACCTGTCCTGCCCGGGAATTCTTTGATTTTGTATCCGATGCCCGGAATTTTGAACAGTTCATATCTGCTGAGACTTTCAGCGATCTGAAGGCTGATATGGATTCACTCAGCTTCCAGGCAAGCATGCTTGGGTCAGTCAGCCTCAGAATCTCTGAAAAAATAATGTATAGCAACGTAATTTACCGGGGCGAAAATCAACAGGTCAAAGATTTTATGCTGAAAGCTGACATTGCTGACTCAGGCCCAGGAAGCTGCGAGGTCACCCTTACTCTTCAGGCTGAGCTGAATCCGATGCTGAGGATGTTTGCTGCAGCCCCTGCAGCGAAGTTTCTGGATGCCCTCGCAAGCCAGATGGAGAAATACAGGGGATGGAACAAGCCTAGATCATAAAATCAACCTCCTTAAAGGAAAACCTGTGCGTGGTTCCGGGCTCATCCTTAATAGTGAGAATACCCAAAACTGACACATCTGAGATCCGGCCTTTTATGATCTTTCCGCCAGCCCTGTAATCACAAAGCTCATTATACCTGTAAAGACGCGCTTTGTATTCATTATGTATCTTTTTCCTGTCGCCGTAGAGCAACTGCTTGTACCTTTTATCAAGAGCTGAAAGCAGATATGAAAGGCACTTTTCCGTATTGAGTTCTTTCCCGGAAATGAGTTTCAGAGAGACCGGATTCTTAATTCTTTCAGGGAATACTTCCTGGTTGATATTGATACCTATGCCTGCAATGGTACTCTCTGTAAAGTCTCCCATTATTGAATTTTCAATCAGGATGCCGGCAATTTTGTCATCTTTTACATAGATGTCATTCGGCCATTTCACTTTGCATCCTGAGGCGTGCTTATCGATAAAATCACAAACCCCCAGGGAGATGGTCATGGAAATCAGGAACTGTTCACCGGGCTTAACTGACTGAGGATATAGTATAATGCTGATAAGCAGGTTCCTGCCTCTCTCGCCTTCCCAGGTGTTCCCCTGCTGGCCTCTTCCTGCAGTCTGAAAATCAGTATGAATGACTGTCCCTTCAGGCACGGCCCCTTTCCTCAGCAGCAGTGAGGCTTCTGTGTTCGTTGATGCCAGGGTTTCCCTGAAAATGAGGTTCGATCCTATTATCATGATTCTTATTTGATTTGACTAAAATACTGATAAAAGTTTGTACTTTTGCAACTTGATTATTAACCGCGTAATTGATGAAGAAAAGGTCAGACGGAACAGCAGTTCTTTTAAGCAGCATAATAACGGGGATATTTGAGAAGAAAGGACATGATGTTCTGAAAATTGATCTGCGCAAGCTTGAAAACAGTATAGCCGATTATTTTGTTATATGTCATGGCACTTCAACCACCCAGGTCGATGCACTGTGCGATTCAGTTGAGGACACCGTGAGAAATAAAACGGGTGAAAAGCCGCTGCACATTGAAGGACTCGATAATTGTTTCTGGGTTCTACTTGATTACGGGAATGTTGTGGTTCACATATTTCTTGAGAAATACAGGGAGTTTTACAGCCTCGAGTCTCTCTGGGCAGATGCCGAAACAGAAAAAATGGCTGACAAAAAAAAGTAAGTTGATATTATGACAGAAAAATCAAATAAAACAACACCGGACAGGAACGACAAGAATACAAGGCAGCGTTTCAACACTAATTGGATATTTGCCATTCTTGCGGTTGCGATCATTCTTTTTGAGATCCTGTTCAGCGGAAAGGCGGTTCAGAAAGCCACCACCAGCATGATCAAGGACATGTTTGTCAACCATGACATTGAGAAACTCATTGTGGTTAACAAGGATCAGGCTGAGATCTATCTCACAAAAGAGGCGATCGATTCAGGAAAGTACCCTGACCTGCCGAAGAGCGGCGGAGGAATGGGTTTTCAGGCGCCAAAGCCCCAGTATACATATAATATAGGTGATATCAGCAACTTCGAACCAGCGATCCTGGAGACCCAGAAAAATGCCGGGTATCAGGATAATGAAATAATTTATCCTGAATATGTAACGCGAAAGAACTACCTGGCGGATGTTCTTTCCTGGCTCCTTTTCCCTGCCCTGCTAATCGTTGTCTGGCTCTTCTTCATGCGCCGGATGGCAGGCGGAGGAGCAGGCGGAGGCGGCGGAATTTTCAGTGTTGGCAAATCGAGGGCCCAGATATTTGACAAGGAATCAAATGTAAAGATCAACTTCAACGATGTTGCCGGCCTCGAGGAGGCCAAGACCGAAGTCATGGAGATAGTTGATTTTCTGAAGAACCCCAAGAAATACACGCAGCTTGGAGGCAAGATTCCCAAGGGCGCCCTTCTGATAGGTCCTCCGGGAACAGGAAAGACCCTGCTTGCCAAAGCTGTGGCAGGAGAGGCAAATGTACCTTTCTTCTCAATTTCAGGATCCGATTTTGTCGAGATGTTCGTTGGCGTGGGGGCATCCCGCGTGAGGGATCTTTTCAAGCAGGCAAAGGAGAAGGCTCCCTGTATAGTCTTCATCGATGAGATAGATGCTGTCGGAAGGGCAAGGGGAAGGAATGCTAACTTCGGCTCTAATGATGAACGTGAAAATACACTGAATCAGCTCCTTACCGAGATGGATGGTTTCGGCACAAATATGGGTGTGATAATCCTGGCTGCCACCAACAGGGCCGATATCCTGGACAGGGCATTGCTTCGTGCAGGACGTTTCGACCGCCAGATACATGTTGAACTGCCCGACCTTAAAGAGCGCGAAGCGATATTCAAGGTGCATCTGCGTCCTATAAAGCTTCCAAAGGAATTTGATATCACCTTTTTGGCAAAACAAACCCCGGGATTCTCGGGAGCAGACATAGCCAATGTTTGCAACGAGGCAGCGCTTATAGCTGCACGCAAGAACAAAACCGTTGTTGAGAAACAGGATTTCCTTGATGCGACCGACAGAATAGTGGGAGGACTTGAAAGGAAGAACAAGATCATCTCGATGGATGAGAAAAAGACAATTGCGTATCACGAAGCCGGACATGCGACCGTGAGCTGGCTGCTTGAGCATGCAAGCCCGCTTGTCAAAGTGACTATAATTCCAAGAGGAAGAGCCCTCGGAGCTGCATGGTACCTGCCTGAAGAGAGGCAGATCACAACCCGCGAGCAGCTTCTTGATGAGATGGCTTATGCACTCGGAGGAAGGGCTTCGGAGGAACTCACCTTCGGCAAGGTATCAACCGGTGCCCTGAGCGACCTTGAAAAGATCACAAAGCAGGCTTATGCAATGGTTTCATTCTTTGGTATGAGCGATAAGGTCGGGAACATCAGCTTCTATGATTCCACCGGACAGTCTGACTTCGGATTTACAAAGCCGTACAGCGAGAAGACAGCAGAACTGATTGACCGGGAGGTAAAAGAGATAATAGATGAATCTTACGTACGGGCGAAGGAGATACTCAGGAACAATACGAAGGGGCTTGTGGAACTTGCAGAGTTGCTTCTAGAGAAAGAGGTCATTTTCAGCGAGGACCTGGAAAAAATATTCGGCAAACGGAAAGGGGACATTATTAAGGAAGAAAAAGAGGCTCAGACAAAGAAAACTGCCGGAGAAAAAATTGTCAGTGGCGATCCCGTTCCGGTGAATGAAAATTCAGGAAGCAAGGAAACGGAAGTGACTGCCCCGCCTGAACCGGAGAATAACGAATAAATTTTTCAGCTTGAACGACTTCTTCAGACGTACTTTAACTGGTGCATGGATTGTAATAATCATCCTTGGAGGATTCTGGCTTCATCCTGTCTCTTTTGTAATTGTCGGTCTGGCAGTGCTCTCAGGTTCTCAGTATGAATATTATATAATGGTAAAAAGCACCGGAGTGAGGCCTCAGATGGTTGCAGGGCTTGCAGCCGGAGCAGCGATCTTTATTATGTCAACATTCGCCGCATCCGGAATAATACCTGTGAAATTCCTGCTGCTGACAGCGCCTCTGATAACTATCATAATGGCGGCAGAGCTCTTCAGGCGGGAAGAGAAGCCCTTTGATTCACTCTCCCATACTCTATTGCCACTCCTGTATATAGTCCTGCCCTTCTCGTTGTTTCCGTTTTCAGCATTCGGACATACCGGGCTCAATTCACTGCTGCCGCACGGGATCGAAGCATTCTCACCAGGGATTGTGGTCGGGTTCTTTGTTCTTCTGTGGACAAATGACACCGGGGCTTATATTACAGGAATTTCGTTCGGACGGCACCGGCTCATGGAAAGGATTTCCCCAAAAAAATCATGGGAAGGATTCTTTGGGGGGCTGATACTCACAATAGCAGTCGCCTGGCTTCTTTCAGGCTGGCTCGGTGTGGTTGACAGGAATGGATGGATCATCATTTCGATTATCATAACAGTTACCGGCACCCTGGGCGATCTTATAGAATCAATGTTCAAGCGAAGCATCGGGGTCAAGGACACAGGCACTATTATGCCGGGTCACGGAGGCTTTCTCGACCGTTTTGACAGTGCCATTGTATCTTTCCCTCTTGTTTTTCTTTTTATTGCGCTTTTTGGATGATTCGCCTGACTTGATTAATTTTGTGCAAATTTTTACTGATGGCCATTCACAGGGAAGGATATAAAATTTTGTTTTTTGGATTAATAGTCCTCATGGCTGTTAATGTACTTGTATTCCTCTTCTTCTCCGATAAAACGCTGGTAAAATGGCTTTTCCTTGCATTTTCAATGTTCTTTTATGTATTCATTCTCTTCTTCTTCAGACTCCCGGAAAGATCCCTGGAGCCTGATCCGGGTCTTGTCTATGCACCGGCAGACGGCAAGGTTGTCGTGATAGAGGAAGCCGAGGAAAATGAATATTTCAGGGATACGCGGCTTCAGGTCTCAATATTCATGTCGCCCTTCAACATGCACAGCAACAGATATCCGGTTTCGGGCCGCATCAAATATGTGGAATATCATCCCGGCAACTATATGGTGGCGTGGCATCCCAAATCATCGGAGCTTAACGAAAGAACCACAACGGTGATCCAGACCGAATCGGGGAAAGAGATACTCGTACGGCAGATAGCAGGCGCCGTAGCCAGGAGAATTGTAACATATTCAAAGGAAAATCAGGATGTTAAGCAGGGCGATGAACTTGGATTCATAAAATTCGGCTCCAGGGTCGATATCTTTCTGCCACTGGGTACAAGGATTGAGGTACCCATTCTTCAGCAGGTAAAGGCAAACAAGAGCATCATCGCCAGGATCTGAGAAACTCACAGGTTATGAAAAGAAACGACGACAAAATCATCAATATTACAGATGATCTTAAATGGATCGGTATCCTCGATTACGATATTAAAACTTTTGATATTGTTATGACAACTGAATACGGTACCACCTATAATTCATATTTCATTAATGCAGAGAAGAAGGCGCTGATTGAAGTCGCCAAGGAAAAATTCCGGGACACCTATTTTGAAAAGCTGAAAGCGGTAACCGATCCTTCGGAGATAAGTTATATTATCCTTGATCATACTGAACCGGATCATTCAGGCAGTCTGAAGTATCTCCTGGAGATGGCACCGTCGGCAACTGTTGTTGGCAGCGGTAATGCCATAAGATACCTTGAGGATATCATTAATATGCCCTTTAAATCGCTGACAGTCAAAGACGGCGACAGGCTGGACCTCGGAAATAAAACCCTTCAGTTCATTTCTGCCCCGAACCTTCACTGGCCCGACTCTATCTATACTTATCTTATTGAGGATAAGGTGCTGTTCACCTGCGACTCATTCGGGGCTCATTACTGCTCCCGGGAAATGACAGATGACCTGAACAGCGCTTACCTTGCTGCCTTCAAATACTATTTTGATGTGATCCTTAAGCCATTCAGCAGGTTTATGGTAAAGGCAATTGACAGGATCATGCCTCTTGAGATTAATTGCATATGTCCCGGTCATGGGCCAATACTTAAACAGAACCGGCAGACGATAGTGGATCTCACGGAAAAATATGCAAAGGAATATATTGAGATCACCACATCGAAAGCAAAACGGCATGTCCTGATTGCTTATGTCTCGGCATATGGTTATACCAGGGAGGCTGCAGAGCATATCGCATCGGGTATGGGAGAAGTATCGGATTTCATCATCGATATTGTTGATATTGAGAATATTGACATTGGTGAGCTGGATGCTAAGATTACTTCAAATGATGCGATCCTCATTGGTTCGCCAACGATCAACCAGAACACCCTGCTCCCGGTTTACAAAATGTTCGCCCTTATTAATCCGCTGAGGGACAAGGGAAAGCTGGCAGGATCTTTCGGTTCCTATGGTTGGAGCGGTGAAGCTCCGAAGATAATTTTGGAAAATCTTAAGAACCTGAAGCTTAAGGTATTTGAGGAAAGCGCTTTGTTCAAGTTCAGGCCATCGGGAAGCAAGGAGGAAACTCTGAGGGATTACGGAAGGAAATTTGCTGCGAAATTCGAAGAGGAGTGCGCGCAAAAAGAAAGAGGCTGAGAAATCAGCCTCTTTCTTTCAACCAATAATTTACCTCGTCATGAAATCTTGATCTGCCTGGTTATCTTGCTCTTTTCTTCTTCCATCTTGGGAAGTTCAACGTTCAGGATGCCATCCTTATAGTTTGCCCCTATTTTTTCCTTGCTTACATTCTCAGGAATGTAGAAGCTTCTGCAGAAGGATGAGTAACTGAACTCTTTTCTCTTGTAGCCGTCCTTTTCCTCTTCAGATTCATTCTTCGATTCAGATGAGATTGTAAGAACATCCTCATTGATATCAATTTTCAGATCCTTCCTGTCCATTCCCGGAACAGCAAGCTCAAGAATAAAGTTTTTCTCGTTTTCCTTGATGTTCACAGCCGGCATTGAGATGGTCCTGTTATTCACTACAGGGAAGAAATCATCGTCAAAAATATTTGACAGAAATGGGCTGAATGTTCTTCTGGTAATTGTCGGTAACATAGCTTTGTCCTCCATTAATTTTAAGTTAAACATATTTTACTTTTT
>JAZDMU010000054.1:0-9690 GCA_043800695.1 Bacteroidota bacterium | reverse complement strand
TGATCCTCTGGAAAGCGTTGCACCTTCCGGAGATGGCACCTCGTATGACTACCAGTGGCAGTACAGTATAACCAGCAGTACCGGGCCATGGACAGATGTACCTTCAGGAGGAACAGGAGCGACCTATACACCGGGAGCACTCACGCAGGATACATGGTACAAGCGTCTTGTAACATCTAATCTTGTTACAAGCACATGTGAAGAAGAGACCAATGTTGTAAAGATCACGGTAATTAACTTTAATCCGGGGAGCATTGAAGAATCGCAGATTATCTGCGAAGGAAGCACTCCGGTGCAGCTTACAAGTGTAACTCCGACAGGAGATGGAAGCTTCACGTACCAGTGGTACGAAAGCGCCAATGGTACTCTGTTCACTACAATTACAGGAGCTCTTTACGAGACCTATTCACCACTGTCCCTCACAGCAGACAGATGGTTCAGAAGAGAGGTGTATTCAACACTTAACGGAACTACATGCTCCGATACAACTGCCAGGGTTAAGATCACTGTAAATAACTTCAGTCCTGGCAGTATCTCAGGTGATATCACAATCTGTGAAGGAGATACTCCTCCTGAATTAGGCAGCGTGGCGCCATCGGGCGACGGGACATCCTATTCATACCAGTGGAAGTCGAGCACTGATGGAACCAACTTCCTGAATATAACAGGAGCAAATTCTGAAACCTATGCTCCGGGTGCTCTTAATGAGGATACCTGGTACAAACGATTCGTAACATCCACTCTTGGTACCAATACCTGTACTGAGGAAACCAATTCCGTAAGGATAACTGTTAATAATGTCAACGCAGGAACGATCATTTCCGACCAAACAATATGTAAAGGATCTGATCCGGTCACTTTCTGGAGTGTTGTATATGGAACAGGCGACGGTGATATCACATACCAGTGGCAAAGCAGTCCTGATAGTTTGATATGGAGTGATATCTCGTCAGCAGATGCTGCGAATTATGATCCTCCTGCCATCTCGGTTGATACATGGTACAAGAGGATCACCAAATCAACGCTTAACGGTGTAGAATGTACAGATGAATCCAATGCTGTAAAAATTACTGTTAATGTGGTTGAGGGCGGTGACATTGAATCTGATCAGACAATCTGCTTCGGCGATGCACCGGCACCATTCACCAGTACCGATGATGGTTCCGGAACAGGGACTGCGACATACCAGTGGCTGAGAAGCGATAATAACATTTACTTCTCAACTATTCCGGGAGCAGATTTGACTACTTACATTCCGGGTGTGCATTACACCGACACATACTACATGAGAAAGATAATCAGCATACAGAACGGAATTTTGTGTACGGCTGAAAGCGATACAATTAAAGTAACAATTAATCCGCTGCCGATAGCAGTGCTCTCAGGCGGAGAAACAATCTGTCCGGGAGAATCTTCAACTCTCAATGTGGAAATGATGGTCGGAACAGGTCCGTTCGAGGTTGAAATTGACGATGGGGCACTTGGCTTTACTGTTACCGGATATACGAGCAATGCAGATATTACTGTAACTCCTGATATAACAACCACATATAAGCTTCTCAGGGTGACAGATGCAAACGGCTGCGAGATCGTAAGTCCGAATGCAAGCCTCATCGGAACAGCTACAGTAACTGTAAGCGATTTGCCGGCAATCACAACATCTCCGGCAGATAAGACTATCTGTGAATTCAACGCGGTAACATTCAGCGTTGCCGCTTCAGGTACCAATCTTACCTATCAGTGGTACGTTGATGAAGGAAGCGGATTCAGTACAATAACGGATGGTGGCGTTTACTACGGAGCAACAAGCACTACTCTCAACATCTTCGGGGCAACACGCACAATGTCGGGTTATGTTTATCATGCAGTTGCAACAACCTGTGCTACCGATGCAACTTCGGGAGATGCAACACTTACTGTTGATACTCCTCCGGAGATACAGCTGCATCCTGTTGATTCAACTATCTGCATGACAGAAAATGCAACCTTTAAAGTCTCTGCTCAGGGTACTGCACTGGTATTCAAATGGCAGGTCAATAAGGGTTCAGGATTTGTTGATGTTGTCAGCGATGTTTACTTCAGCGGTACAGCAGACAGTATACTTACCATAACCAATGCCCAGGCTTCATTCAACAACTATATCTTCCGGATAATAATTACCGGTACCTGCGGCGCACCTGTTTACTCCAACTTTGCAGTTCTGAGAGTATACATACCTCCGACAGTCAACCTGAATCCGGCCAACAAGACACTCTGCGACGGAGGTGGACCTGTAACATTCGTTGCCAACGGAACGGGAGTGATCGACTCACTCAGGTGGCAGGTTTACAGCGGAAGTGTATGGTCAGATATCTATGACGGAACCGTCTACAGCGGCACTTCATCGCAGCAGCTGACACTCTCCAATGTACCTATTGCCCTGAACAGCAACCAGTACAGGCTTGGGTTCAAGGCAAAATGCACGACAGTTTATTCAAATGCCGCAACACTGACGGTTAATTCAAATCCTGTTGTTGACTTCAGCACCCTTGATCCTCTGGCCGCATGCGGTAATGTACCTGTAGTGATTGATGGAAACCCGACCGGAGGCTCAGGCACATATTCATCACACCTGTGGACCGGCGACGTCGGACCTCTGAACAACTACTTCGTCCAGGCCCCGACATTCATGTCGCAGATAGCTTCAACCTATGTGCTTACATATAAGGTAACTGACAGTAACGGTTGTTATGCCAGCGATGATCTGACAGTCAACGTTGATGCTCCTTCGGCCGACTTCACCCAGGACGTTATGACCGGATGTACTCCCGCAACCGTCAATTTCAACAAGGATATGGGCACCCTGGTTAAATACTGGTGGGACTTTAATGACGGATCGCCGATTGACTCGGTCAATGCGAACCCGTTGCATGTGTTCACCAATATCGACCTGGCCTCGATTGATTACTACAATGTTAAGCTGAGGGTAATGTCGGCAGGCGGTTGCTATGATGAGTCAACCTCATCGGTAACCGTTTACCCGGCAAGTGATGCGGCGTTTACTGCCAGCACGATCATCGTCTGCAGCGGAGAATCGATTACATTCAAATCGGCCCCGGGCGCCAGCAAGTACTACTGGGAGTTCGGCGACCTGGAAAGCGGATACTCGCCAACCGAGTCGACAACGCATCTTTACACGAACTTCACAACAGCGCCGCTGACACTCACGGTCAAGCTTACTACAACCTCGTTCTATAATTGTACGGATGAGGGGACGATGACGATAACCGTGATGCCGGTACCGGCACCGCAGTTCGAAGCAGTGCCTCCGACACAAATTTACGACGCTTCAGGTAATCCTGTGACATTCACAAATACCACGAATGCCGGAACATGGACATACCAGTGGAGGTTCGGTGATGGCGCTTCGGCAACAGACCAGAATCCTGTTCATACCTATACAGCTCTTGGCACCTACGATGTAACGCTTGTCGTAAGCAATACCAACTGTTCCGATAGTGTTATGCACCAGGTTAGCGTACTGCCTCCGGCGCCTGTTGCTGACTTTGATTCAATACCATCAGGCTGCGAACCTGTAGCGGTAACCTTTAGTAACACCTCAACCAATACTGATGTGCCAGGTACTTCATACAGATGGGATTTTGGCGACGGAAGCTACTCAACAGCCGAGAATCCTGACTATACCTGGTTTGACGAAGGTTCTTACAGGGTTGAGCTGACTGTGACAGGCCCGGGCGGAACCGATACCAAATCGCAGGTAGTGCATGTATATCCTTCACCGAGAGCATACTTTGAGGTTTCACCTAAAGTTGTATTCGTGAACGATGAACGGGTAAGGTGTTTCAACCACAGTGAGGATGCAGATTCATATCTGTGGGAGTTCGGCGACGGGGATACTTCGAAACTCGAGGAACCCTTCCATAAATATATGGACGAGGGTACCTTTGACATCACCTTGTGGGTATACTCCGACAACGGGTGTACCGACAAGTTCGTATTAACACCTGCTGTTGAGGTTCAGCCTGCCGGAGAGCTCAGGTTTGCGACAGTCTTCCAGCCCAATCTGGATGGTCCGGTAGATATTGACAAGATTCCGGAAGGCGGCGACGAGGTGGACCAGTTCTTCTATCCGCCGATACGTGAGAAGGTCATCAAGTACAAGCTTCAGATCTTCAACAGGCTTGGAGTGCTGATATTCCATAGCGAAGATATCAACAAGCCCTGGAACGGGTACTATAAGAACAAGCTGTGCCCGCAGGGAGTATATGTATGGTATGTTGAAGGTAAGTATGCCAACGGCGAACCGTTCAAGAAAGTCGGGAATGTGACGTTGCTGCATTAAAAGGCGTAAAGGCTTAACGGCGCAAGGGCCTGCCCCGAGCGTAACCTCGGAGGTGCAACGGCAAGACATTTTAAAGAACCCGTCTGAAAAGGCGGGCTTTTTCGACACACGACGCACGACTCACTTAAGCTGGCGCGGTCCCGTCCCGATAACTACCGGGATGATATCCGTGCCGGTTTTTTTATCCTGTTAAATGTATTAATAAGGTATTAAAAAACAACGAAAAAGAAAAATTATTAAGAAAAAGCGGAAAAAAATTGAATTTTATATATGTCAATTCAAATCATTTCTTAATATTGTATAAGAAATGTCTGGTAATACTTAACGGATAGCATGAGAGTAAGCCAGAACATTGATATGATCCACATTCTTTGCATTTGAAGTAGTTTTTATTGGAGTTTGGACAAATTGATTTAGACAATTCAATTTGGTATGACGTATATGTCGAACTGCTTAAAAACGAAATCAAATGAAAAAACTTCATTCATGGGGTATTAATACTCCATTCATCCGAAAGCTTAAGTATTCATTCAGAAAATTTATCGGAGGGTTGCACAACATATTATCCGTATTTCATTAATACACTAAAATTATTAGCCATGTGTATGATAAAATATATCGACAGGTTTGAGCATATGGATGCTCTTATAAAATTGCAGGCGACCGGGGCACCCATCGAGTTTGCCAGAAAGCTTGGGATAAAACGCAGCACTCTTTTCAAGACACTTCAGGAGCTGAGGGACAGAGAGGTGGATATCAGATATTCCTGCACCCGGCAGTCATATTATTATGGTGACGGTAAAAGGATAATAATTTCCGTGAAAAAGGAATCTGATCTGCAGAGTCCGGTATAATTGGACTGGTTATTCTTTAATTCGGCTTTTAAAACCCTGGATTATGAATACAGCAGTTACTTATTTCAACCTTGGCCGGTTTCGTCTCTTTCTGATCATTACGGCATGTTATTTTATCATCTTCTGGCTCTCGGGAAACATTCTGATCAATGAAACAGTTTATTACAATTCATTCAGCGAACAGCTCACTTATGAAAGGGCAATGAAATTGTTTGAAAGTATGAACAGGCTGGCCTGGGTGAATTATATCGTTGCTCCGATACTTCTTATTATCAAGTTCACATTAATAAGTATTGTCCTGTACACAGGTCTGTTTTTCCTTGATCTTCACTATAAGATCTCTTTCGGAGTGATCTTCAGGATCGTGATTGCATCTGAAATAATCTTCGTACTGGCAGGACTGGTCAAATTCCTCTGGTTTTATCTTTTTGCAGGCAATTATGATCTCACTGATATTAGTTTCTTTTACCCGCTATCACTTATTAACTTGTTTAATACATCGGAAGTAAACAAATTATGGATATTTCCGCTTCAGTCTGTAAATTTATTTCAGGGCGCCTATATCCTGCTCCTTTCCTATGGCCTTACCAGGGCTGGTAAAATTGAAAAATCTGAATCGGAAAAAGTTGTTATATATTCATATATGCCGGCTTTGCTGTTCTGGATTGTTCTTGTAATGTTCATCTCAATTGATACTCTGTGAAAAGAATAATATCGGTCATATTATTGTTTCTGATCATTTCAATAACAATTGTTCTTCTGGCCGGTATTTCCGGCAAGCTGAAAAAACATGATCAGCTGGTTGAAAGAATAAAACAATTACCTGAGTTTACGTTACTGACACTTGATAACACCTCATTCTCATCATCTGAAATTAAGGAGGGGCCATTGCTTATTGTTTATTTTCATCCGGAGTGTGAACATTGCAGGTATGAGATCTCGGAATTATTCAGGAGCAGTTTACCCGGATCCGGAATTCCTGTACTGCTTGTTTCCCGTGCTTCGAGAGATTCTGTGACTCTGTTTCTTGAAGAATTTGACTTTCCTGAAACAGATGAAATTATCACTCTTATTGATACGGCATTTGTTTTTGAAGATACTTTCGGTAACTCAATAATTCCTTCCGGTTATTTGTATGATAAGAATCTGAACCTTATCGATGCTTTACATGGTGAGTATAAAATTGAAACCATCCTGAACCGCTTGAAAGAGAGTGAATAAAACCATTAAAATAAAAAAGCATTCTGTGCTTCAGCACGACTCAACTGATTGCGGATCAGCTTGTCTGGCCTCTGTGATAAGGTATTTCGGAGGTGAGGCAACTATCGAAAAGATCCGTAAACTAAGCGGTACTTCCCAGTGCGGAACCTCTATGCTGGGCCTTTATCAGGCTGCAAAGAAATGCGGACTGGATGCCACAGGGTATGAAGCCTCGGTTCAGGATATTATTAAATATAATGATGTACTGATACTCCATGTCACTAACGAAAACGGTTACGACCATTACATAATAGATTATGGATTTGAGGAGGGTAGTTTTTTGATTTGGGATCCGGCTGAAGGGTTAAAGAAACTATCAGAAAATGACCTCAGCAATATCTGGAAGAGCAAAAAGTGCCTCGGAATTCTTCCAGACAATGATTTTAAATATGAGCGGAGGAACAGGAAAGAGAAATGGCAGTGGATCATAAATAACATAAAACCCGAGAAGGACTTACTGCTGACCAGCCTTCTGATCGGGATCGTGATCTCGATCCTTGGCATGGCAATGGCGCTGTTCACTCAAAAGCTTATTGATAAGATACTTCCCTCAGGGCAGCTTAAGACGCTCTGGGCAGCATCGTTCCTGGTCTTTATCCTGTTATCGTCAAGAATTATTATTTCAGCAATAAGGCAGCACTTTCTGCTTACCCAGGGAAAATCATTCAATATCAGGATAGTAAATGAATTTTTCGGATCATTGCTCAACCTGCCCAGGTTCTTTTTTGATACAAGGAAGACAGGGGACT
Organism: Bacteroidota bacterium; assembly: GCA_043800695.1. Taxonomy (GTDB): domain Bacteria; phylum Bacteroidota; class Bacteroidia; order Bacteroidales; family VadinHA17; genus LD21. The sequence continues at coordinate 2,485 of JAZDMU010000054.1, read as the reverse complement.
TTGTTGCCAGGCTAAACGACACAACAAGGGTGCAAAGGGTAATTGCCGATGTTGTGACAGTCTATATGATTGATATCCTGGTAATTATAATTACAATCGCTATATTATTCTATTACACTGAGGTGGCTGCTATAATCAGCCTTCTGTGTATTCCGGTATTTTATTTTCTCATAGGAAGCTGGAACAATAAGATAGTTACGTCGCAGCATGCTCTGATGGCCGGTTATGCCATGAGCGAAAGCAATTTCATCGACTCGCTTAAGGGGATTACTGAAATAAAGAGTCTTAACTGGCAGAATGATTATTCACAAAGGAACAGGATAGTATATACCGACTTTCAGGAGAAGGCCGTTAACCTGGGAAAAGTAAAGATCAGACTCGGTCTTATTACCGGAATAGCAGGAACCTTTTATCTGATGATAATACTTATTTATACTTCAGTTCAGGTGATGAAATCGAACCTCACTCAGGGCGAACTGATGGCCATTCTGACATTAAGCTCAACGATGCTGCCATCAGTCCTGAACCTGTCACTGATATCCATTCCTTTAAACGAAGTGAAAGTAGCCCTTAACAGGATGTTTGAGTTCACACGGATAGAACCTGAAGAGATAAGGGAAGATTCACAAAAAGCTGACAATTTCGTTATCTCCAGGCTAAGACTTGATAACATATCTTTCAGGTACCCAGGACAAAAACTGCTTCTTGAGGATATTTCTCTGACTATTGAAAAAGAAAAGATAGTATCCCTGGTCGGGGAATGTGGTACTGGTAAAAGCACACTTGCCTCTGTGATCTTAAGGTTTTATGAATCTGAAGCAGGAAGGATAATCATAAATGATTCCCTGGATTCACGACAGGTTGATTTAAGAACCTGGAGGGAAAAGATCGGCATCATACCACAGGATATACATATATTTAATGGTACGATCCTGCAAAACCTTATCACTGAATTTACTGAAAGCAGTATAAATGATACAATTGCGAAGATCACGAGGTATGGTCTTGGTCAGTTCACAGAGAGTTTCCCTGCGGGTTTCATGACACTTATCGGGGAAGAAGGGATAAATCTTTCCGGCGGGCAGAAGCAGATACTGGCGTTTATAAGGGTATTGCTGAAGAGTCCTCAATTATTGATCATTGATGAAGGTACGGCGAATATGGACCGCAACACTGAAGGTATGATCATGGATCTTATTTACAGGCTTAAATCCGAGATGGGAATTCTGCTGATTTCCCACAGGATTAACCTGGTAAAAAAGCTAAGCGACAGGATCTATGTACTCGAGAACAGAAAGATCTCGGCGCAAGGCACACATAATGAGCTCATTGAACAGGAGAACCTTTACAGTAAATTTTGGGAGGTTTTTTATTAAAAAAATTGGCCAGTCCATTATTATTGGACTTTGATGATTTATATTGGGATGCTAAAAAGGATGAAAATAATTGAAATTAACAGGCCGAAGCCGAAAAGCCTTAATCGAGTAGGCAAAATAAAAAACGTCTCGCTATGAAAACATTAACAATTGAACAGATGGAAAGGATTAATGGTGGCGTGAGAGTACTGTCATGCATCTCACAAGTTACTGGAGGAATGGGTGTTTTGGCTGGAATAGCCGCAGGTCTTGCATTTGCTACTAATCCAGTTGGTTGGGGAATTCTAATACTAGGAGGGATAAGTCTTATAGCTGGAGTTGCAAGTGATCCCACTGCTTGTGACTAAACAAATCAAAACTAATCAATATGAAAACTATTAAGGTAAGAAAGAGTTACGACTTTTCAGAAAATAGTAAAGTTTATTTGCACCTTGGTGATAAGAAGGTACATTTAAGGGGATTTGAATCAATCTCTTTTTCTTTAAATCCTGGTGAAGAAATTTCTGCATCTCAACAGTGGGCAAGAAGTAATATAGTTCCATATGAACAAATTGAAGATCAATCTTTATATGTCATAAGGCCAAGACTTGGGAAACAAGTCGCTTTTATCACCTTAGTTATTCTATTGATTTGTTTCGCAATCTTCTTCTTTACCCGGTCTCGATGGTCATTTTTTCCTCTGATTCCAATTCTAATCTATATTGGACTGTATATCACTATCTTAAGAGATAAGTATTTGATTATTGAATCATATAAGACTGTGTAATTTTTTTTGGACCATCTTTTTTCGCTGCATTTCTCGTGCTATTCAGGGTAGATCCGGGAATGCTTGTAAACCCCGGGCAAAAGCGTTTCCCAAACGCTCAGCTGACCACCAGGCCCGGGGTTTTTTATAGGTATTATTCGATGGTCTACAACCATCCGGATTCTTTACGGAGGGTACTTTTCTACAATTATTTGATGATCTACGATCATCGTTTTACAAAGAATAACAATCCTGGACAGGGCGGTGGGAATAATTTATTGCAGTTAACCTGAAAGATACAAACTAAAGATCCTCGTAGAGGATCGCATAATTGTAGCCATGATCATCACCACACTCTTTGGAT
>JAZDMU010000047.1:0-2025 GCA_043800695.1 Bacteroidota bacterium | reverse complement strand
GGCGGTGAGAAGATAAATGCCGTCATCAGCGCTGAACTGCTCGAAACCATCTTCTTTAAGAATTCTCCTTTGCACGACGGTGCTGTTCTGATTGAGGATAACCGGATATTCGCTGCAAGAGTTCCATTGCCCATTACCGACAGGACCAATCTGCCGACGCATTTCGGCATGAGACACAGGGCCGCGATAGGAATATCGGAACATACAGATGCCCTTGTTGTTGTTGTATCAGAAGAATCCGGAACCATTACTGTTGCTGACTCAGGAGTAGCAATGGAAAAGATCTCTCCTAATGATTTGAGACAGATATTGCTGAAGGAGAAGCTGTAGGAAGACCGAAGACGGAAGACCGAAGACGGAAGTTATTCTGAATAAATCCCCTCCCGGGAGAGCCTGCCCCGATCTATCGGGGGGCAAGGGGTGGGTTCAATAAAGTTAAAAGTTAAAAGAAATACTATGAGTTCAGAATTTATGAGGTTAAACTCAAGGGATTTTATGACCTATGAATCCATTGAACAGCCAGTGCAGGATAGGGGGTGAACCTAATTAATCTTATATAATATCAGCGATTCAGCATCCTTAACATAAACCATGTTTCCTGCAACAACAGGGAAAGCATAAACAGGAGTTTCGGACACTTTATACTTCGCAATTTCGGAATAGGCTTTAGTATCCGGTTTGAGTACTATAAGGTTTCCGGTACTTGGGAACCCAATAATTACTGACCCGCAATCCACAATTGTTGCAAAATCACTGTTTACTGCATCGTCGAGCCATGCGGTCTTTCCGGTTGTGGCATCAAGGCAGTAAATTCTTCTCTGATCGGTGAATCCATAAAGAAATCCATCCTTTAATATGGGAGTGTTCCATTTTGCGCCAACTTCCGGATTGCTCCAGATCTCCCTGGGTACATAATTATTACCCTCCTTTGTTATCTGAACTGCCTTTATCCCTGTTCCCTGCCCTGTGTAGTAAACTATCTGGCCGTTAATGTAAGGGCTTGGGCAATTGTAAAAACGCTGTGAAACCGGTGTGGCGATACTCCAGACCAATTTCCCGTCTGCCAGGTCAAGAGATATCAGGTTCTTTTCGGTATGAACGATAATGTGTTTTTTGCCGTCTATTGTCATTAAGGATGGTGAAGAATAGGAGGGTCCGTCACCTTCCCATTTCCATTTTTCAGCGCCTGTATTCAGATCCAGGGCAACTACCTCCCCTTTGTTCTGTGTCCCGGGATGTGCTATGCATAAACCGTCAACGATGAGTGGGGACATACCGGTAAAGAATTGAGGTACAGCATTGGATGGATTTTCCCTTTTCCACAGAACCTTGCCTGTTGATATATCCAGGCAGGAAAGAATCCCTGATACGCCAAAAGTCACAATTTTACCATTTGCTATGGCCGGAGTGCTTCTGGGACCGGGATGTGAGGTTGCCGGTCCTGTCACAGCCGGAGCAGGATATGAAGTCTTCCATAGCTCTTTTCCCGTAGCTGCATCAAGACACAGGATGACCTCATCAGTGCCCTGGCGGGTGTGAAGAAATATTTTCTTGCCTTCAAGAACCGGTGAAGCGTCGCTGGTTCCGACTGTAACCTTCCATTGCGTTGCAAGCTCGGCCGGCCATGTTGCAGGTGCCTTGAATCCGGCCACTTTGCTGTCTCGTCCCGGACCTCTGAATTGCGGCCAATCCTGGGAAAGCAAATCTGATGAAATGACCGCCAAAATGGCGATAGTAATTAACAGAATTTTCGTTTTCATGGTGGTATATTTTAAAAAGTTGAAATTATCAGAATTTCCTCTAAGTTACTAATAAAATTCTACTTCAAAGACTTATCCCGGGTTTTCTCAGTATAACCTACTGACATAACTTCTTTTTATTAAGTTTGCTTCTTCTTCGACAAATATTAAGCTGAATGCAAAAACCTCCCGGCACTAAAGGAAAAATACTGATAACAGGCGGTACTTCAGGACTTGGTCTTGAGCTTGTAAAATTATTCCTGAAGAAGGGTTACGAAGTAGTGGC
>JAZDMU010000006.1:0-2907 GCA_043800695.1 Bacteroidota bacterium | reverse complement strand
ACCTCAACCTCAACCTCAACACTATGAAAGATAAATACTGGTCAAGAAGAAAATTCATCAGTTCCGCAGGACTTGGTGCCCTGGCATTAGGAACTTTTCAGTACAGCTGCAGCACTTCAAAAAAAGCTTTACAGGCACAAGTTGCTCCTCCGGCTATTCAGGGTTTTGAAAGGGACAATCAGATTGTGACAAATCAGGCGCTATGGAAACCCTTCTCCGACAGGAAACTCAGGGTAGGCATTGCCGGTTATGGAGTTTGCCGGTTTGGTGCTGATTTCGGTTTTCAGAACCATCCTAATGTAGAAATTGTTGCTGTAACTGATCTTTTCCCTGACAGGTGTGATGCACTTGCAAAGGTGTGCGGCTGTTCAAAGAAGTATCCTTCAATTGAGGAGATGGTTAAGGATGAAAAGGTGGAAGCTGTTTTCGTTGCAACTGATGCCCCGTCGCATGCACAGCATGTTATTGAAGCTTTAGAGCATGGTAAACATGTGGCTTCAGCAGTGCCGGCAGTATTCGGATCTCTGGAGGATGCAGAAATGCTTTTTGAGGCAGTGAAGAAGAGCGGTCTTAAATATATGATGTTTGAGACATCATGTTTCAGGGAGGATCTTTATGGCATGCGCAGGGTCTATGAAGCAGGAGGGCTTGGGAAACTGGTATATGCTGAAGGAGAGTAGTATCATTATATGAGTGAGCCCATTGACTCCTACAAAGGATGGAGAATTGGTCTGCCTCCTCAATGGTATCCAACACATTCCAATGCATATTATATTGGTGTCACCGACGGCTACTTTACTGAAGTCTCATGCCAGGGTATGCCCAGCATTATTTCTCATCTTAAACCAGAGAATAATATTTACAAAAATCCATTCGGGACCGAGATAGCTTTGTTCAGGACAAACGCCGGTGGTACTGCCAGAATGGCTGTGAGCTGGGATACCCCGGGGGATGAGGGGGAGAGAGGGAGAATAAGAGGAGAAAAGGGTTCATATTACGGGAAATACCAGGGTCTTGTGAAGAATCTTCCTGATATTAATAAGCCGGAACTTCCTCCTGGCGTGCCTCCTGGCGGACATGGAGGTTCACATGGATATCTGATGAATAATTTTGTAGAGTCGGTAATTCTTGACCGCACTCCACTGGTAAATATTGCTGTTGCTCTCAATCTTACCGTGTCAGGTATTGTTGCTCATCAGTCAGCACTCAGGGACGGGGAATTGATGAAGATTCCACGGTTTAGTATTTAGACTGGAAGACTGGGAGACTGGGAGACTGGGAGACTGGGAGACTGGGAGAAGGAGGCTTAGTAATGAGGTTCTCTCCCTGGAGGGGCCAGAGGTGGGTTAAATCTTCTGACTCAAAGGCATAGCGACACAATGGCGCAACGGATTAACAGTGACCACCAGCCTTAGCCAACACCTTCGCTATTGGCTTCGGTGTTCAAAGAGGGCTTCGGCTGACATAGCAAGACTATTTAATCTTATAATGATCCTGTAAAATAAGTCGGAAGAGTTTTCCCGGAAGAATAGACTTGATCCATACTGCCAGTTTCTGTTCAAACGAACCTATAATATACCTTTGAAGAGGATTTTTGTATTCAACGATCCTGACAATCCTTTTTGCAAGCAACTCCGGGGCCCAGCCATTGGCCTCATCCTTCTCAATAACACTCATTGTTATATTATATTGTTCATTATAGGGATCTTCGGGACCGGTAGGGGCAAGGTAGTTTCTCCTGTTGGCAGAATTGCTGGTATGGAAATCGCCCGGATTAATCAGAATGACTTTGATATTATACCTGCTAACTTCCATTCGCAGTGACTCGCTGAAGCCTTCGATTGCAAATTTGCTTGCTGAATAATATGCCTGGTAAGGCAGGCCCATCAGTCCTCCTATAGAAGAAAAGTTTATTATGGTTCCACCTCCCTGTTTCCTCATGTGTGGCAAGACTTCCTGTACCATTTGCACCATTCCAAGGAAGTTGGTATCCATCTGTAACCTGATATATTCAACAGGGGTAGTTTCAGCCGGGCCTCCGGTATGCATACCGGCGTTATTTATCAGGACATCAATACGGCCTTCTTTTTCAATGACATATGCTACTGCAGCCTTTATTGAAACCGGATCGGTAAGATCCATAGTCAGATACTGTACAGTGTTATTGGCCAGGGGTTCCCTGCGGACAGTTCCGTATACAATATGTCCTTTTTCAGCAAGGAGACGTGAAGTTTCTTTACCGAATCCTGAAGAGATACCTGTAAGCAGGATTACTTTTTTCATTCTTTAAGCCAGGATACCAAGCTTTTTCGCTGCCTTTGTTATCTTTTCTATTGAGATCTCAACCTGTTCCCTGGAATGGGTTGCCATTAATGAATATCTTATCAGGCTGTCCTCTTTGGGTACAGCAGGAGAAACAACCGGATTCACAAAGACACCGTCTTTAAAAAGCATCTGGGTAAGCTTAAGTGCTTTGATATCATCGCGGATGAAAAGTGGTATTATTGGCGTTTCGGATTTCCCTGTGTCAAATCCTGCTGCCCTGAAGCCTGCAAGTGCAATGGCGGTAATATCCCACAGATGACTGATTCTTTCAGGTTCATTTTCCATGATCTCCATTGATGCCAGCACTGCTGCAGCTGATGCAGGGGTTATACTTGCACTGAAAATGAGCGACCTTGAATTATGCTTTATAAAATTAATAACCTCTTTATCACCAGCAATAAAACCGCCGAGCGAGGCAAATGATTTCGAGAATGTTCCCATGATAAGATCAACCTTATCAGTAAGTCCGAAATGAGAAGCAGTGCCTGAGCCGTTTTTACCGATCACACCAATAGAATGTGCATCATCAACCATTATTGATGCATTGTATTTCTCGGCAAGCCTTACAACTTCCGGAAGGTT
>JAZDMU010000036.1:0-120368 GCA_043800695.1 Bacteroidota bacterium | reverse complement strand
CAGGGAGTATGGTCCGGGTAGTTCATCTAATTTCACTATTGTGGGTATTAACCTTGACCAGACGCAGACACTTCTCATGACAGCCAATACTGATACAGTAGGAATCGGAGGAGTTCTTGATGTTCAGAATAACCTTAATGTAACAGGCGATATCGGATATACAGGAACCGTTACTTCACTGGTTCCGACACTTTATACACTGGAGCCTTATGATATCACAGATAGTTCAGCTGTAGTTATGGGTGACATTTCGAGCAATGGAGGTGCTACGATAATAGTCAGTGGCATTGTATGGAGTACATTACCCACACCAACTGTTGATCTTGTAACCAAAACCACTGATGGCGCATCCACGGGTCAATATGCAAGCCAGATTACCGGTCTTACGGGAGCCACTACCTATTATGCCAGAGCCTATGCAACCAATGCAAACGGGACCGGATATGGTCAGGATGTCGTATTTACTACAGCAGAGTTAGTTGTCGATTTTGACGATAATCAATATAACACGGTTACAATCGGTACACAGGTATGGCTGGCTGAGAACCTGAAGACAACGCATCTGAATGACGGTACAGCAATACCCGATGTGACTGATGATGCGAGCTGGATGGTACTTTCCACTCCCGGATATGCCTGGTACAACAATGATGCAGGCACATACAGAGATTACGGTATACTTTACAACTGGCATACTGTAAACACAGGAACGCTATGTCCGACCGGATGGCATGTTCCAACCGATACCGAGTGGACAACATTGATGTCCTATGCAGGAGGAGGTTATATGGCGGGGGGCAAACTTAAAGAGACAGGTACTGTTCACTGGGTAGATCCCAATCTTGATGCAACCGATGAATATAGTTTCACTGCTCTTCCGGGTGGTATAAGGGGCTATATGGGACCCTTCATGGATATTGGAAGCACAGGCAACTGGTGGACATCTTCAATGATATCTGTTGATCCTTACAACGTGACCATCTATGCAAGCATGGGAGAGATGATGATGATGCAGATGATGTCAGGGGCAGGTATGTCGGTAAGATGTATAAAGGATTAGGACCATTTTAATTTATAATAAAGCCGGCCAGATTGCCGGCTTTTTTTGATTATTCGCTTCGCTCATGATCCCTCGCGGGGAAGCTTCAAAGGCACCAGACCAGTCCGCTCTCCGAGCGGTTTTTGTTTTATGCAAATCCCTCACTCAGGCAAGCTTTGGCACTAAATTGTCAATCGAAACAGCTCCTCCCTCTTTGCTTCAGCAGAGAGACCCTGCACTGAGCGGAGCGAAGTGGAGGCGGGGGAGGGTGGGTACGTGTTGTTCAGGGAGGTGGGGGAGAGTGAGTACATGAGACCGGGATTATTCGCTTCGCTCATGATCCCTCGCGGGGAGGCTTCAAAGGCATCAGACCAGTCCGCTCTCCGAGCGGTTTTTGTTTTATGCAAATCCCTCGCTCAGGCAAGCCTGGTTCGGTCTTTTCATAAAACAAAAATCCCGCAGCGAAAGCTGCGGGACTGGTTTGATGCCTTTGGCGGAGAAAGAGGGATTCGAACCCCCGATGCCGTGGATACAGCATAACGGTTTTCAAGACCGCCGCATTCGACCACTCTGCCATTTCTCCAATTTTGTAAAAGAACGCCGCAAATATAATGTATTTTTGATTTTTCAGGATTTTATTTTTCTTAAATACAGATAAGTATCAGTATATCAATGACATACTGATATTATTAACACGATGTAAACAAATATTTCGCTATGATAATGCTAAAACTACCTGCTGATGCGGATATGCGACATTGAACCGATTTTAGATTTTCGTCCAAAAAAACAGGTATTTTAACCTAAAAACCCCACTATTTGTGGAAAAACGACAAAATAAATTTGCATATGAACTAAAATGAAATAAATTTGTATTCAATAATTGAAATGGTCTAACCTTTAATTTTATTAACATGACAAAGAAAGATTTAGTTGCTGCTATCGCAAAAGATGCAAGTCTTACAGTGAAAGATGCAGGCAAAGCTCTGAATTCATTTGTTGTTTCAGTTGGAAAAGCTATGAAAAAAGGTCAGAGGCTTCAGCTCCCTGGTCTCGGTACATTCAAAGTAACCAAGAGAAGCGCAAGAGTGGTCCGCAATCCTCGTACCGGTGCCAAACTTAACGTTCCCGCCAAGAAGGTCGTTAAATTCAAAGCAGCTCCTGCTCTTGACAAAGGTCTTTAATCTTTAGCAAAAGAGAATGCTGAGGGGTGTTAGTTCACCCCTTTTTTATTTTCAAACAAAATCGGATTGTTAAAATTTGTGAAAGTATTTTTATTATTTTTGATTCTGGTTACCCGGCCTAAATCGTAGCTGATGAATTGCATTGTTGTCGATGACGATAAGATAAGCTGTAAGATACTGGAAGGTTATGTGAACAAATCATCCTCACTGAACCTGATAGGTATTTACAGCGATTCAGTCACCGCAAGAAACATACTGACACAGCGCCAGGACATTGACCTGATCATCCTCGACATCCAGATGCCGGAGATGGATGGCTTTGACTTCATTGGAAGCCTGGGAAACCCTCCCAATATAATTATAGTGTCGGCTGCCGAAGAATACGCGGTAAGGGCTTTCGACTTCAATGTTGTCGATTACCTGCTGAAACCTGTCTCATACGGAAGATTCTGTAAAGCCATTGACAAAACGATCAGGTACTTTACACGAAAGGAGGCTCCCAACACCGGCGAAGAAGAGATTTTTATAAAGAAAAGCTCCTCCCTTGTCAAGCTGAAACTGAAGGACATTATCTACATTGAAGCCCTCGAAAACTATGTCACCCTCATAACCCACGATGACAAGTTCACGATCCACTTCACGATGAAGGCAATCGAGAACCAGCTTCCTTCAGGCATATTCATCAGGGTGCACCGGTCATACATTATAAATAAAAGCATGATACAGACGATCAGGGAGAATTCGCTTGACCTTATTGTCGGAGATACTATTAAAAACATTCCCGTAGGCAAATCATTCAGGGACACACTTCTGAATGACATTAACGTGATGGCCAGATAACACCTGTTTCCCTCATGCTTACAAACCGTCAACTCTTCCTTCTTTATCTCGGGCAGACCTCTGATGAACCGTTGATGCTCGAGATAGTAAAAGCCGAAGGCGTATATATGTACGGACCGGCAGGTGAGAAATATACTGACCTGATCTCGGGAGTTTCGGTAAGCAACATCGGGCACAGACACCCCAATGTCACTTCGGCCATTAAGGAACAGATCGATTTGTACCTCCACCTGATGGTATATGGTGAAATAATCCAGAGTCCTCAGGTCAGATATGCCGAACTGCTGGCATCGGTTCTGCCTCCCTCCCTGGGCACCTGTTATTTTGTCAACTCGGGAAGCGAGGCGGTTGAGGGTGCAATGAAGCTGGCTAAAAAATTTACAGGAAGGAGCAGAATCATCTATTTTGAGAATTCATACCATGGAAGCACTCATGGAGCACTCAGTATTCAGGGAAGCGACAAATACAAAAACGCCTTCAGGCCGCTGCTTCCTGATACCATCTGCCTGCCTTTCAACGATCTTTCATCGCTTGCAGAAATAAATGATCACACTGCTGCAGTTGTAATTGAACCCGTCCAGGCAGAAGCTGGAGTTATCTTTCCATGCAAAGGCTTTCTTGAAGAGATCCGGAAAAAATGCTCCGAAACAGGGGCGCTCCTGGTTTTCGATGAAGTGCAGACTGGATTCGGGCGGCTTGGCCATCTGTTTGCAATAAACCGGTTTAACGTAATTCCTGATATTCTGATTCTGGCGAAGGCTCTCGGCGGAGGCATGCCACTCGGAGCATTTATCACCTCAGAGGAGATTATGACGACACTGACCGCCAACCCCGCTCTCGGTCATATTACAACATTCGGAGGACATCCTGTCAGCTGTGCTGCAGGAATAGCTTCGCTGAAGGTAATTATTAATGAGAACCTTGCTGCAACATGTGCATTGAAGTCGGATATTTTCAGGCACGAACTGAAACATCCGCTGATAAAAGAGATCCGGGGAGAAGGATTGCTTCTGGCAATAGAACTTACAGATCTTCGTTATGTGAGATATGCAATAAGAAATGCCCCGTCCCACGGTATCATTCTTGATTATTTCCTTTTCTGTGATGACGCCTTCCGGATAGCTCCGCCACTGATAATCAGTAAGGAAGAAATAGAGGATGCTTGCTGTAAGGTGATCTCGCTTCTTAATGATGCAATGAAAAACGACACCGGCTGATGAAAAGGAATGCTTTTCTGATGAATTTTCTGGTTCTTCTTGCTGCGTTTTCGCTCGCTGCAAAGGGGCAGCAGCCCACAACGGAGGATGTCCTTAACAATTTGTTTACCAGGATACTCGGTACAAGAGATGATGATGAACGGATGAGACTGAACGATTCACTTGTGCTGGTAATAGATAAATATGCAGGTTCCGGAGATATCTTGACTCACCGTTTTGAAAACCTTCGATACCTGGGGCAGATACTTTCACCTGATTCGCGCATCAAGATACTTACATGGAACCTGATACTGACTGACGGGACAAACAAGTACTTCTGTTATATAATAAGAAGAGGGGGCAAAGACGCCGGAAACAAAATAACAAAGCTCACCGGAATAAATATGGATGATGCTCCCCGCACCGATGTAACATATACGGAAGATAACTGGTACGGGGCTCTCTATTATGGCATTCAGCCATTCAGGGCAGGGAAGAAAACCTGTTATGCTGTGCTTGGGCTTGACTTTGCAAACCTGCAGGTTTCCAGGAAGATTATTGATGTCATAAGTTTCGGTGGTGATGGCAGATTGACCATGGGAAGAGGATGCTTCCGGAAGGAAGATCAGATAATACTCAGGGAAGTGTTTGAATACCAGGTAGATGGTGTTATGACTCTCAGATTTAATGATAAAAAGACAATAATATTTGACAATCTTGCACCGATTTCAACTGGACAGAAATATGACCAGGGATATTATGGAACAGAATTCTCATTCAATGCCTATGTTCTTAAAAAAGGATTCTGGGACTTTGTAAAAAACTATGATGTTAAGATCAAGCAATAGTTATCTTTTATACTTTTAGAAATAATGGCAAAGACAAGGATGACATATCTGATCTGCTACGATGATCACCGTAATTTCACTGAAGACATAAAAAAAAGGTTCTCAGACACTTCCAGGTATCAGGTGGTGTCTTTTCATAACAAGCAGGATTTGCTGAATTATTGTTCGAAAGAAGCCGAGAACAACTCATTCAAGGTCGCCGTGATCGGAGTGCCTGATGCCAGGGAACAGTTTGAATCAGTTGATGAGCTTACGCAGGAGATCAGGAATTCAGATCACGGAACCGGACTCATCCTGCTTGTTCCGCCCGACAAAATGGATGACCTGAAGAAAGTCGTGAAGTTCAACATTGATGCCTATATCCCGAGGAATGCCAACTCCATCCTGCGCATCCATAACATTGTAAAGAAGCTTTTCAGCGAATACAACATAACGATTTATAGAAAGAAAAGGAATTTTTCGATTTACGTCCTTTTATTATTCATGGTTCTGGCCGCAATTCTCTTAATTGCAGCCCGTTTAAGGTTCCCGGAGTATTTTTAAGTGACTATTTGTCAGTTAATCCTGATGGCACACCTTTTGAAAGTGAGGGTGCGGATAATTAATGTTCAATCATAAAACTGACCAGATATGCAAACCGGAAAAATCGGGGTAACTACTGAGAATATCTTCCCCATAATCAAAAAATTCCTTTATTCCAATCATGAGATCTTCCTGCGTGAGCTGGTCTCAAATGCTGTTGATGCCACACAGAAGCTTAAAGCGCTCACGGCGGCAGGCGACTTCAAGGGAGAGCCCGGCGATCTCACGATCAGGGTTTCGGTCGACAAGAAGAAAAAGACAATCACTGTCACCGACAGCGGTGTCGGGATGACACAGGAGGAGATTGACAGTTACCTTAACCAGATTGCCTTTTCAAGCGCAAACGAATTCCTCGAAAAATATAAGGATCAGGCTAGTAACATTATCGGACACTTCGGCCTCGGATTCTATTCTTCATTCATGGTATCCGACAAGGTGGAGGTTATGACCCGGTCTTGGCAGGAGGGAGCAAAACCTGTAAAGTGGACCTGTGACGGGAGCCCGGAATATACAATAGAGGAAGCTGAAAGGACTTCACGGGGAACAGATGTGATCCTTCACATCGATAAGGATTCCAAAAATTTCCTTGAAGAGAGCAAAGTTGAGGAGCTGCTGAAGAAATACTGCAAATTCCTGCCTGTGGAGATCGCATTCGGAAAGGAGAAGGAGTGGAAGGACGACAAGTATGCTGATACCGGAAAAGAGAGGATCATCAATAATACAAAGCCTGCATGGACTCTGAAGCCGGCAGACCTTAAGGAAGAGGATTACCAGAAGTTTTACAGGGAGCTCTATCCGGCAGGAGAAGAGCCTCTCTTCAACATCCACCTGAATGTCGATTACCCGTTCAAGCTGACAGGTATTCTCTATTTCCCCAGAATCAAAAGCAACATCGAGATACAGAAGAACAAGATTCAGCTTTACTGTAACCAGGTGTTTGTGACCGACTCTGTCGAAGGTATTGTCCCTGAGTTTCTTACACTGCTGCATGGAGTACTCGATTCTCCTGATATCCCGCTCAACGTTTCGAGGAGCTATCTTCAGAGTGACGCAAACGTCAAAAAAATATCGGGACATATCACCAAGAAGGTTGCCGACAGGTTGAATGAGATATTTAAGAAGAACCGGGATGAATTTGAGAAAAAATGGGACAGCCTGAAGCTTTTCATTGATTATGGAATGATAACCGAGGAGAAATTCTATGAGAAGGCTTCAAAATTTGCCCTTCTTAAAAACACTGAAGACAAATACTTTACACTTGAAGAGTATGAGAAAAAGATAAAGGAGACACAGACCGACAAAAACAAAGTCCTTGTTTACCTCTATTCAACAAACAGGACAGACCAGTATTCATACATTGAAAAGGCCATTGCCAGGGGATATGACGTGCTTCACATGGATGGTCAGCTTGATGTTCATCTGATAAATCACATGGAGACCAAATTAAAAGAAACCAGGTTTGTAAGAGTCGACTCGGATGTTATAGACAAGCTTATTCAGAAGGAGGAAACCAGGGAATCAAAGCTTACAGACGGGCAGAAGGATGATCTACGCAGTGTTTTTAACGTTAAGACAAAATCAAAGGAGATGTATAACGTTGTCTTTGAAACACTTGATGAAAATGAAGCCCCGGTACTGATCACCCAGTCGGAGTTCATGAGGAGAATGAAGGATATGTCGCAGATCGGTGGAGGCATGAGCTTTTACGGTGAACTCCCCGACAGCTACAACCTCGTGGTCAATCCTAATCATAAGCTTGTTCTGAAGATACATGATGACCTTAAAGCTGAAACAGGAGACAAGCTGGTTGAGAACGATAAAGAAAGGAAAAAGCTCAGGGAAGAGATCGAATTCATGGAGAAGGAGCATAACAAAAAGAAAGCCGATGAGATAAGCCAGCTTGAGAAGGATGATCTTGAGAAGCTGCGCAGGGAACTTGACGGGATCGAAAAGAGCAGAAGGGAGATGCTTGAAACATGGGGCGCGGGCAACAAAGTAGTGAAGCAGGTTATTGACCTGGCGCTGCTGGCAAATAATATGCTCAAGGGAGAGGATCTCAGTACTTTCGTCAAACGGTCAGTAGATCTTCTTTAAAAAGTTCCTGGTTCCTTGTTGCTTGTTCCTTGTTGTTTTACTCTGATCAAACCAGCAACCAGCAACCAGCAACCAGCAACCAGATCTATATCATCCTTCCTATCTCCGCCTTGATATATTCTATTGCAGCCCTTGTAGGTTCCTTATCAAGTCCCATGATCGTTTCAAGGAGTTTACGGCTGAATTCCATGCCGGTTGCCTTTTCAGGCATTTTCTCAATTTCGCTGTTGATGATCTTGATCATGCTGGAGCGGGCGTTCCTGACAACTTCCCATGCCTGGGGGCTCATATAGATCTGCTGCGAGAGGTTATGCTCAAATTCGCTCCTGATGGTAGTAACCAGGGCTGAATGAAGCTGTGATGCGCTCATCCCCGGCGAACTTATCCTGACAAGCATCGATTCAAGGCATATTCTTTCCAGGAACAGGACTATCCTTTCGTAAGCCTGCAGCTTGATAGGTGTGACAGTCCGGCTGGTCTGAAGAATCAACTCCTGCTTTCTCTTGTCCTGATCGTTCTTCATCAGGCTTCTGAGGAGAAGCCATGCTGTCAGCATCACAAGAAGAGCAGGTATCGTAATCTTAAGAATATCGTAAAAAGTCTCCATTAATCTTCAAAATTATTAACAACGGACAAAATTACTTCTTTTATTCTTAACTTTAAGGCATTGCTCTAACTTTAAACTCCAAACTCCAAACTCCAAACTCCAAAACTTCTCATGGAACATCTCTCCGACAGGATCAAATCATTATCAGTTTCGCAGACTCTTGCCATGGCTCAAAAGAGCCGTGAGCTCAAGGCAAAAGGTCTTGATATCATAAGCCTGAGCATTGGCGAGCCCGATTTCAACACTCCTGACTATATTAAGGAGGCTGCTAAGAAAGCAATAGACGATAATTTTTCAAAGTACCCGCCAGTGCCCGGGTATAACGACCTCAGGGAAGCTATTTCCCGTAAATTCAAAGAGGAGAATGGTATAAATTATACCCCTGAACAGATAATAGTCTCAACAGGTGGTAAACACTCGATAATTAATGTAATCCTTTCCATTGTAAATCCGGGCGATGAGGTTATTCTTCTTGCCCCGTACTGGGTAAGTTACTGGGACCAGGTAATACTTGCCGGAGGGAAACCGGTAGTCGTTGAAGCGACTCTTGAAAATGACTTCAAGGTTCAGTCTGAACAACTTGAAGTTGTCATAACCCGGAAAACCAGACTCATTATCTTCAATTCACCGTCAAATCCAACCGGCATGGTCTATAACAGGGAAGAGATGGAAGCTATTGCCAAAATAGTACAGAAGCATGAGGGGCTCTATATTCTGTCGGATGAAATTTATGAGCATATAATTTTCAGGGGGGAGCATATAAGCATGGCATCGTTCGATTTTATCTACGACAAGGTCATCACAGTCAATGGTGTTTCAAAAAGTTACGCCATGACGGGGTGGAGGGTAGGTTATATAGGAGCCCCGCTGTGGATAGTTAAAGCCTGTGATAAGCTTCAGGGCCAGTTTACATCCGGTGTATGCACCATTGCGCAGAAGGCAGCCCTTGCGGCGATCAGTGTAAAAGATAGTTCCCGGCAGATGATGAAGGAAGCATTCCGGCGGCGCCGGGATCTGATCTGCAGACTTCTTAAGGATGTGAAGGGATTCAGGGTCAGGATTCCGCAGGGCGCTTTTTACGTTATGCCTGAAATAAGTTATTACCTCGGTAAATCAGACGGAGAGAAGGTTGTACGTACCTCTGATGATCTTGCTCTCTGGCTGCTCGATAAGGCACAGGTCGCTGTCGTGGGGGGCGATGCTTTCGGATCACCTAAATGCATAAGAATATCCTATGCTACCTCCGATGAATTGCTTGTTGAGGCGGTGAAGAGGATTAAAACGGCACTGGAGAAACTGAAATAATTCACCTCTCTTTATTACATGTACCCATCCCCCAAACCCCCTTCGCTTCATGCCGGCTCCTCGCTAAAATAGCCCACCGGGCTATTTCTTTACGCTCAGCCCTCTGGTAAACCAAGGAAGGGGGCTTACATTATTGATATACAATGGATTACACCCCCTCCTTACGAAGTAGGGAGGGGGTTGGGGGGTGGGTACATGTGATGCATGGAGGGGGCCAGGGGGAGGGTACGTGTGTTTTGAAATCAGTATTTATTGTAACTAACCACCTCTTCCTTTAACTTTCGCACTTTCTTCCTCTGTTCGCTGAGTGAATAGCCTATCGTTATTAACAGCTGAACCCGTTTTTTCGCCGGTATGCCAAGTATCTTCCTTACTTCGGATTCATCGAACCAGCCTATCATGCACGATCCCAGTCCTTCAGCCCTGGACTGGAGGCATATGTTCTCCGAAGCTATTCCAATGTCAATCAATGAGTAATCCTTGTCCTTGATAGTTCCACCGATCTTCGATGTTATATTTGGCATTTCCCTGACTACTACGATAATAACAGGTGCCTGATCGACGAACCTGTTCACATTCAAGAGTTTCGCGTGGGAGGCCACAGCCATTTTCTTCAGCAATGCGGGCTCAGTGATAACTACGAACTTCCACGGCTGTGCATTGCATGCGGAAGGTGCCATCCTTCCTGCTTCAATTACCCTTTCAAGTTTTTCCTGCTCCACAATCCTATCGCTGTACTTCCTGTCACTCTGACGGCTTAAGATGATCTCAAGCATTTTCTTACCATCCATATCTGTAGTTTATTTTCATTTTTAATTTTCGTGACAGCTAAATATAGCAATATTTAATATCTTTATTTTTTATTTTGAATCACTAACCAAACTTCAAAAAGATGATAATAGTATATGTAATTCTTGGTCTCATTGTATTATTTGTCCTGTGGGCAATATCTCTTTATAACCGGCTTGTAAAGCTGAGAAACAACAGGGAGCAGGCATTTGCTGATGTGGATGTTCAGCTAAAGCAGAGGCATGATCTTATTCCTCAGCTGGTTGAGACAGTAAGGGGTTATATGCAGCATGAGCGGAGTGTCCTCACCGAGATAACCGAGGCACGTGCCGGTGCAATGAAAGCATCAACCATTAACGAAAAGATACAGGCTGAAACAAGGCTCTCCACAGCACTCGACGGACTAAGGATATCAGTTGAAGCTTATCCCGACCTTAAAGCCAGCCAGAATTTTCTTGACCTGCAGAATGAGATCTCGGATATTGAGAATAAGATAGCTGCTGCACGCCGCTTCTTCAACTCTGCTACCAAGGAGCTCAATGTAGCCACAGAAGTCTTTCCGTCAAATATCGTTGCCACTCTGTTCAACTTCAGGCGCGAGCCGTTGTTTGAACTTGGCGATCAGCGCGCAGCGGTTGAACAGCCTCCACAGATCAAGTTCTGAAACGACAAATGAAATATTTTGGTTTACAGAGCCAGATCAGAAGGAATAATACGAATTCCGTACTGATACTTCTGATGTTCCCTGTCGTGTTCTTCGGGCTGACATGGCTTTTCTTCTTTTTCACATCACTCCATCAGGCACAAGAACTTGCATCAGAACAGGGTGCATACAATCTTATACCGGTAATAAATACCAGATTCCTGAGCACAATTCCATGGATCACAATTGGTATACTGGTATGGTTCACTGTCGCATGGTTTTCGCACACAGCCATGATCGATAAGGCCACATCATCAAAGCCCCTGGAGCGCAAGGAAAATAAAAGGGTATATAATCTGGTGGAGAATCTCTGCATCTCAGCCGGGATGCAGATGCCAAAAGTGAATGTCATTGAAGACGATTCCCTCAATGCATTTGCAAGCGGCATAAATCCAAAAACTTATGCAGTATCCCTGTCGCGGGGCATAATCAACAAGCTTGATGACAGAGAGCTGGAAGCAGTAATTGCCCATGAGCTGACGCATATCCGCAACAGGGACGTCAGGCTTCTTATCATATCTATAATATTCGTCGGAATCTTTGCTTTTATTTCCGAGATGCTTTTCAGGTCGATCCGGTTCGGGAACATCAGCCGGGGAGGCAAAAAGGGCAGCGGCGGAGCTGCAATACTTATCGCACTTTTACTTGCAGCGGTAGGTTATCTGATTGCTACACTCTTCAGGTTTGCCCTGTCAAGGAAACGTGAGTACATGGCAGATGCAGGATCGGGTGAGTTGACACGGAACCCTCTTGCACTGGCTTCAGCGCTGAGGAAAATTTCAGCAGACCCGACAATTGAAGCCGTAAAGCGCAAAGATGTGGCTCAGATGTTTATTGAGAATCCCCAGGCAGAACTCGATAAAAAATCATTTTCGGTTAATTCGTTGTTTGCTACTCATCCGCCGATCAGGAAAAGGATAGAGATTCTGGAACAGTTTTAAACGGCTCAAAGGTGCAGCGGCTCAAAGGCGCAGAGACAGAAATAAGCATTGATCAGAGTGGCTCACATCTGGCTTTAGGAACCGGGAATATCAGGCACCTGCTTCTGCAGTATGCCATCCCTTCGGTGATAGCCATGACCGCTTCATCGCTTTACAATATCACCGACAGCATCTTTATTGGACATGGAGTGGGAGCATTGGCCATATCAGGGCTTGCGATTACTTTTCCCCTGATGAACCTTTCAGCGGCATTCGGATCGCTTGTCGGCGTGGGAGCCGCTACCCTTATGTCGCTGAGGCTTGGACAGAAAGATTACTATACGGCAAACAACATACTTGGTAATGTTTTTGTCCTGAACCTGATACTGGGAGTGCTCTATACAGCTACCGTTCTCCTTTTTCTCGACCCGATACTCTATTTCTTCGGAGCAAGCGAGGAGACACTGCCTTACGCTCATGACTTCATGGTAGTCATATCCCTTGGCAATGTAGTAACTCATATTTACCTGGGGCTGAACGCATTGCTGAGGGCAACCGGGAATCCGCGGAAAGCAATGTATGCCACGATCTCCACGGTGGTTATTAACATAATACTGGCGCCATTATTTATTTTCGTTTTTGAATGGGGGATACGTGGTGCAGCCCTCGCCACCGTCCTTGCTCAGACATTAATGCTGGTATGGCAGGTAAGATTCTTCAGTGATATGAACAATCACATTCACCTGCGAAAAGGTTCTTTCAGACTTAAGCGGAAGATAGTTATTGACTCACTTTCAATTGGACTTGCACCCTTTCTCTTACATTCTGTAGCGAGTGTAATAGTTGTGATCATTAATACCAGCCTGATTAAATACGGAGGCGATCTTGCTGTGGGAGCTTACGGAGTTATTAACCGTATGGCTTTCCTTTTTGTCATGGTTGTATTCGGGCTTACCCAGGGGATGCAGCCTATTGCAGGGTATAACTACGGAGCCAAACAGTACGACAGGGTTAACAGTGTACTCAGGCTCACAATAATATTTGCGACAGTTGTCGTCACTGCCGGGTTTCTTATAGGTGAGCTGTTTCCGCGCTCAGTAGCTTCCGTTTTTACCAGCGACCAGGAGCTTATAGAGCTCACAGTAACCGGACTGCGCATAATCGTGTTATCATTTCCGATAGTTGGTTTTCAGATGGTTACATCTAATTTCTTCCAGAGTATCGGGATGCCGAAAAAAGCGATCTTCATGTCTTTGTCTCGCCAGGTGCTCATGCTGCTGCCATGCCTTCTGATATTCCCCTCAATCTTTGGACTGAAAGGTGTCTGGTACAGCATGCCTGTGGCTGATACTCTTGCCAGCATTGTTGCGGCGTTTTTGCTTGCAGCCCACTACCGCAAGACAATTACCTGAGAAATATGTCATTTTAAAGATACCTGGTCATGAACGAAAACTTTGTTATTAATATCGGCAGACAGCTTGGGAGCGGCGGCCGCGAAATAGCACAGAAGGCGGCATCTGCCATGGATATAGCTTTTTATGATAAGGAGCTTATCAGGATCGCATCAAAGAAGAGCGGCGTAAAGGAGGAATTTTTTGAACGGGTTGATGAAAAAAAACGCTTCAGCCTGTTCAGCGGGCTGCTCGGGCTTCGGAATCTGCTTACAGAGGAGAATTATTCTGATTATTACCTCAGCAATGAGTCATTGTTCAAGATACAGAGCGATGTGATACGTTCTCTGGCTGAACAGGGGTCCTGTATATTCGTCGGGCGCTGTGCCGATTATGTGCTAAAGGACTACCCCAGGTGCCTGAATGTGTTCATCAGTGCCGATCACGACGACAGGGTGAGGCGTGTGTCAGAGATACGTCATATTACCACTGACCGGGCTCAGGAACTGATTGAAAAGACAGATAAGAAGCGGTCAGGATATTATAATTACTTCAGCGGCAAGGTATGGGGTGATGCAGACTCATATCACTTATGTATCAATTCATCTGTTCTGGGTACTGATGAGACAGCAGCCTTTATATGCTCTTTTGCCAGGAAGAAGTTCGGAGATTATTTTATTATCGATCCTTAGCCCTTCTGTCTTTAAGGTCTTCCCGGATTGGCTGGCGCATTACTCTTTTCCCTGCTTCATTTTTTCCGGAACAGCCTTGACTCTTCTCCCCTGATAATTCTTTTGATATTTTTACTGTGTGTAAATAAAAGTGATGCAGCTATTATTATTGAGAATATCTTAAAGACCAGTGATGGCGTATCAAAAAAAATCAGCAGGACTACCGGGAATGCAATGCCTGCAATAATTGACGATATCGAAACAATGCCGGTAACAGCAAAAACCAACGCAAATAATCCAAGGCACACCAGTGACACCGGCAGATGCAGTGTGATCACAACGCCTGCTGCAGTAGCCACTCCCTTGCCACCCCTGAATCCCGCAAACACCGGGAACATATGACCTGTGATCGCGATAATTCCCGTGAGTATCTGAAGGTTGGTAAGCTTGGCAGTTCCATCTGATGCGAGACTGAAAAAAACCGGAAGAAGTGCTGCCAGTGAGCCTTTTACTATATCGATGATCAGAACCGGTACCCCTGTTTTCCATCCGAGCACCCTGATGACATTTGTTGCTCCTGCATTACCACTTCCGTGTTCACGGACGTCAATGCCGTGAAATGCTTTTCCGGCCCAGACGGATGTAGGGATTGATCCGAGCAGGTAAGCGAGTAGAATTGATATAATTAACAGAGGGATACTCATTATTTCAGATTACCGGTCCATGTTCAACAAGGCTTGCAGTTTCGCGATTTGAGGTGAACTTGCTGAAATTGTTAATGAATTTCCAGGCAAGGTCGGTAGCTGCAGTATGCCATTTGGTTCTCGACTCCCATCCGTTCGCCGGGTCAAGAATGGCTTCATCCACTCCATTCACCCTCAGGGGGATGCTCAGGTTGAAAACCGGCAAGGCAGTGAATTCGCTTTCTTTAATTGAATCGTCAAGGATGGCTTTGATTATCCGGCGGGTTGAAGGAAGATCAATTCTGCTACCTGATCCGTATGGACCTCTGATCCATCCTGTGTTCAGGAGCCATGCTTCAGCGCCGTGCATCTTCATCTTCCTGGACAGCTCATTTGCATAGATAATCGGATCCACGAGCAGGAAGGCAGCGCCAAAGCATGCCGAGAAGGAGGGTACCGGTTCTACAATGCCTCTCTCGGTACCTGCAACCTTGGCCGTATAGCCGCTCAGGAAATAATATTTTGTCTGTTCCTCGGTAAGCCGGCTTACGGGTGGCAGTACGCCAAAGGTGTCAGCTGAAAGAAAAATAACCTTAGATGCATGTCCGGCCCGGGATACCGGTTTAACAATATTACTTATGTGATAGATGGGGTAAGAGACCCTGGTATTCTCTGTTTTGGAGTCGTTATTGAAATCTATCGTGCCATCGGGAAGCACAACAAGGTTTTCAAGAAGAGCGTCCCTCCTTATCGCATCATAGATATCAGGTTCATTTTTTCTGTTCAGCTTTATGCACTTGGCATAGCAGCCTCCCTCAAAATTGAAAATGCCGTCATCATCCCATCCGTGTTCATCATCTCCCACAAGCGCCCTTTCGGGATCAGTTGACAGGGTGGTTTTTCCTGTCCCCGAGAGGCCGAAGAATATTGCAACATCACCCTTCTTTCCGACATTCGCAGAGCAGTGCATGGATGCTATTCCACTGAGAGGCAGGTAGTAGTTCATTACTGAAAAGATGCCTTTCTTCATTTCACCGCCGTACCATGTTCCTCCAATGACCGCCATGTTTTCGGTGAGGTTGAAGAAGACGAAATTTTCAGAGTTAAGTCCCTGTTTCTGCCAGTCAGGATTGATAGCTTTTGATGCCATTAGCACCACAAAGTCAGGTTTGAAATTTTCAAGCTCTTCCGGGATAGGCCTGATGAACATGTTCTTGACAAAGTGAGCCTGCCATGCCACCTCATGGATGAATCTTACCTTCAACCTGGAATTTTCATTGGCACCTGCAAAACAGTCCATGACAAACAGTCTCTTTCCTGAAAGCTGGTGGGAGGCGATTTCTTTGCAGTGCTTCCATATCTCATTTGTAATTGGCTTATTGTCTGATACTTTAGCGAGTTCAGACTTCCACCATACAGTGTCTCTGGTCTTATTATCTCGTACTATGTATTTATCTTTTGGGGAACGGCCCGTAAAGACGCCGGTATCCACTGAAACAGCGCCTGTCCTCGTAATGAAGCCTCTTTCAGGTTTGTCCAGTCCGGGTTTTGTCTCCTCTGCAAAAAGGAAATTATAATCAGGGTTATAGATTATTTCTGACGGATCATGGATACCATATTCAGATAATTCTGCGGGAGTGATCATTTTGCAGAAGGGTATTGAAAGGTTAATCAATGCAAAATAACTAAAATATTATTGTACTTGTCATTCTATATAGGGTTTATTCTTTTCAGGCGGTCTTTTATCAGTCAAAGGTAATTCTCTTACCATACGATCAGGTTAGTTTGCAGCCATGCAAAAGAAAAGAGGCTGTTCCCGGGGCCGGGACCAGCCTCTCAGTTTTATGTGCAGTAAATTACTTGCTATACTTGATTGATGACTGGGCTGCAGCAAGTCTTGCTATCGGCACCCTGAAAGGTGAACAGCTCACATAGGTAAGACCGTTCCTGTAGCAAAACTCAACTGATGCCGGATCACCCCCCTGTTCACCGCAGATACCTATTTTCAGGTCAGGACGTGTTGCCCTTCCCTTCTGGACCGACATAGTTATCAGCTGGCCAACGCCCTCCTGATCAATTGTCTGGAACGGGTCGGCTGAGAGCATTTTGTTATCGAGATAAGCATGAAGGAATCCTCCTATATCATCACGGCTGAATCCGAAAGTCATCTGTGTCAGGTCATTGGTTCCAAAGGAGAAGAACTCAGCGCTCTTTGCCATTTTGTCGGCAAGCAGGGTAGCCCTCGGGATCTCGATCATTGTTCCGTATTTATAGTCTATTTTGCTGACGCCGAATTTCTTGCATGCTTCAGCATAGACTTTATCAACTACTTTCTTTGTAACGTCAAGTTCTGATACATCGCATGTAACAGGTACCATCAGCTCTGGATGAGGCTTTTTGCCCTCTTTCTCAAGCTCCAGGGTTGCTTCGAACATTGCCCTGACCTGCATCTCTGTAACCTCAGGGAATGTAATTCCAAGACGTACACCCCTGTGACCCATCATCGGATTTGATTCATGAAGAGCCTCGCCGCGCCTGGCAACATCTTCCTTATTTATTCCGAGCGCTTTGGCTAGCTCTTCCTGCTTTTCTGCACTCTGCGGAACGAATTCATGAAGCGGGGGATCGAGCAGCCTGAATGTTACAGGAAGTCCGTCCATTGCCTCGAGTGTTGCTTTCATGTCCTTTTTTACAAAGCTGGATAGCTCATCAAGAGCCTTCCGGCGTTCTCCTTCGTTTGCACTGAGGATCATCTTACGGAGCAGGAACAAAGGCTGTTCTGAACCCTTACCGTAGAACATGTGCTCGGTACGGAAAAGTCCGATGCCTTCAGCTCCGAAATCACGTGCAATTTTTGCATCGGCCGGTGTGTCAGCATTGGTTCGGACACCCATTTTGCGATGATTATCAACAAGTTTCATGAACTCCTTGAACCTTGGATTCTCCGATGCATCCATCAGTGCTATTGCGCCGGCATATACATTGCCTTTCGTGCCATTAAGAGTAAGAGTATCGCCTTCTTTAATGACTGTGCTGCTGCCTGAAACCTTAGCCGTTCTGGAAGCGGCGTCTACATGAAGGCCGCCTGCACCCACTATGCAGCATTTTCCCCAGCCTCGCGCCACAAGAGCAGCGTGTGATGTCATTCCTCCACGGGCTGTAAGAATACCTTCAGCTGCACGCATTCCTTCAACATCCTCGGGATTGGTTTCTTCACGAAGGAGGATCACCTTTTCTCCCTTGCGGAACCATGCCACTGCATCTTCAGCCGTAAATACGACCTTACCCACAGCTGCTCCGGGTCCGGCGGGCAGACCTTTTACAAGGGGAGTCACCTTTTTCTCAGCGTCAGGATTGCAGATTGGATGAAGAAGCTCATCAAGCTGTGCAGGGTCAACGCGCATTACTGCCGTCTTCTCATCTATCAGCTTCTCAAGAAGCATATCCATCGCCATATTCAGAGCTGCAGTACCGGTTCTTTTTCCGGCACGGCACTGAAGCATATAGAGAACACCTTCCTGTATTGTAAATTCTATATCGAGCATGTCTTTAAACGACTTCTCAAGGATCGCACGGATATCGCAAAGCTCCTTATAGGTTTTGGGCATAACCTCCTGCATGCTGTGCAGATGTTTGTTCTGCTCATTCTTTGTTTCATCATTGAGAGGGCTCGGTGTGCGGATACCTGCAACCACGTCTTCCCCCTGGGCATTTACCAGCCATTCGCCATAGAACAGGTTTTCACCCGTTGCAGGGTTGCGGGTGAATGCAACTCCGGTGGCCGATGTGTCGCCCATATTCCCGAATACCATTGCCTGAACATTGACTGCTGTTCCCCAGTCGTCAGGTATACCCTCAATACGACGGTATGAAACAGCTTTCTTCCCGTTCCAGCTCTTGAAAACAGCTTTTATACTTCCTTCAAGCTGTTCCTTTGCATCATCAGGGAACGGTTTGCCAAGTACCTCTTTAATTTTTTTCTTGAAATCTTCGGCCAGCTGCTTTAGTTCATCAGCAGTTATCTCAGTATCAGATTTATAACCTTTCTTATGCTTAAATACATCAAGCATCTCATCGAGCTGCTTGCGGATACCTTTTCCCTCACCAAATTCGATACCTTCAGCTTTCTCCATTACGACGTCGGCGTACATCATTATAAGACGACGGTATGAATCCCATACAAACCTCGGATTGTTTGTTTTCTTCAGGAATCCAGGGATAGTAGCTGAGCAGAGACCAATGTTCAGAACAGTGTCCATCATGCCGGGCATTGATTTGCGGGCACCTGAACGGCAGGATACCAGAAGCGCATTTTCAGGATCCCCGTACTTCATTTTCATTGTCTCTCCAGTCTTCTTCATTGCTGCCCATACTTCAGGCATCAGGTCAGGATTAAGGGTACAGTTGTTTTCATAGTATTCTGTACAGGCTTCTGTTGTAATGGTGAAGCCGGCAGGTACCGGAAGGCCTAACAGGCACATCTCTGCAAGGTTGGCTCCTTTACCTCCGAGAAGGTTCTTCATATCAGTCTTGCCTTCTGCAGTTCTGGCTCCAAAGGAGTAAACTCTTTTGATTTTTGACATAGTTATAAGGATTTGTAATTAATATTTGTTTTAAAAACGAGTGGCAAAGGTATAATAAAAATTCGATTTCTGAAACCAGAATTTCAAGCCCTCGGGTGAAACATTAACAGGTTGTCCCTCAGGAAGCTTCTGTCAATATGTGTATATATTTCCGTGGTCAGTATCGACTCATGCCCGAGCATCTCCTGAACCGCCCGAAGATCGGCGCCTCCTTCAATCAGATGGGTTGCAAATGAGTGCCTGAAGGTATGCGGACTGATCTTTTTCCTGATGTCAGCCCTGGCCGCCAGATCCTTTATTATGGTAAATATCATGGCCCTTGAAAGCCTGCGTCCCCTCCGGTTGAGGAAAAGGATATTCTGATCATGTATCGCAGGAAGCCTCCCCCTTGACGGAAGATAGAAATCGATTTCCTTCAGGGTTTTGTGCCCTACAGGCACCAGCCGCTGCTTGTCTCCCTTGCCGGTTACCATCACATATCCTTCTCTCCTGTGGATATCAGTCATCCGCAGGTTCACGAGTTCAGATACCCTCAGTCCGCAGCCGTAAAGGGTCTCAATTATCGCCTTGTTCCTGTGTCCTTCAGGCTTGCTAAGATCAATTGCAGCTATCAGCCGGTCAATCTCTGCAACTGAAAGAACCTCAGGTAGTTTCAACCCTAGCCTGGGTGATTCGATGAGCGAAGCCGGATTTTCATTTATCTCACCTTCGATGAGCAGGAACCTGAAAAAGCCCCTTATCCCGCTGAGTTTGCGGGACAGTGTCCGCGTATTCTGGTTGTCGGTAGCGAACCACGCCAGGAATTCCTTCAGGTCAGAGTAGGTGGCATTGGCAGGCAGTTTTTCAGCATTTGTTTCTTCAAAGAATGCTGAAAGCTTCAGCACATCGCCCGTATATGCATCAATGCTGTTCTCAGAGAGTGACTTCTCAAGCCTCAGGTAGGTCTCAAAATCTTTTATAGCCTGCTTCCATGTAAGACTCATTCAGATCATAATATTTTCTAAGTGAAACTTGGAGTCCTGGTGCCTTGGTGGCTTGAAGAAAGGCCACAAAGACGCTAAGGCGCTAAGTTAACACAAAGGGGGATTTGGTCATGTTATCACTTAGATAATTATTTTGACTAATTTTACGGCTTCGTAAGTTTACCTGAAATGAAGATCAGCATAATCAACGGCCCAAACCTCAACCTCCTTGGCAAGAGGGAACCGGAAAAGTACGGAAATACTTCTTTCGATGATTATCTTGTTTCCCTGAAAGCAAAATACCCCGGAATTCAGTTTGAATATTACCAGTCAAACGTTGAGGGTGAACTCATTAATGAGATCCAGGCCACGGGATTCTCATCCGACGGCATTATCCTCAATGCCGGAGGTTACACCCATACTTCGGTTGCGATTGCCGATGCCATCGCTTCAGTCAGGACGCCTGTGGTTGAAGTTCATATAACCAATATTGCCGCGCGTGAGGATTTCAGACACACAAGCCTGATAGCCCGGAATTGCACTGGCTCTGTATCGGGATTCGGACTCGATAGTTACAGGCTTGCCATCGAAGCTTTAGTAGCCAAACAAAAAGATAAACAATGAACAGAAAGAGAACCAAGATCGTTGCTACAATATCCGACAAGAACTGTGAGCCCTCCTTTATTAAGGATCTTTACGAAGCCGGCATGGATGTAATAAGGATAAATTCGGCTCACTTGAATCTGGAAGGAGCGTTGAAAATAATCAGGAATGCCCATGAAGTTTCGGATAAGATCGCGATCATCCTTGATACAAAAGGCCCTGAGATCAGAACAACTGCCTGTGATACACCCATAAAGGTCAGAAAGGGAGATATTTTTATGATAACCGGCAATCCTGAGAAAATATCGTCAGGAAAAGAACTGTATGTAAGCCTTAAATCCTTCTCATCGGATGTCCTTCCCGGTTCGGTAGTAATGATCGATGACGGCGATGTTGAGCTTAAAGCATTGAAGCAGGAGGGAGAGTCTCTCAAATGCAAGGCATTGAATGACGGGGTAATAGGCTCCAGGAAAAGCGTAAACGTGCCGGGAGTGAAAATAAATCTGCCTTCCCTCACTGACAAGGACAGGTCTTTTATAAAGATGGCGGCGGAGAATGAGGTTGATTTCATCGCTCACTCATTTGTGAGATCGCGGCAGGATGTACTTGATGTTCAGACAGAAATAAACAAGCATAAGAGTGATCTGAAGATCATTGCCAAGATCGAGAATGAGGAGGGTGTTGAAAATTTCACCGAGATACTCGAGGAAGTGTACGGGATAATGGTTGCCAGGGGCGACCTGGCAATAGAGATACCTTATGAAAGGATCCCCCCGATCCAGAAAATGATGATCTCAAGATGTATCTATTCCCGGAAGCCGGTTATCGTTGCAACACAAATGCTCCACTCGATGATAACAAACCCGCGGCCTACCAGGGCTGAGGTAAGCGACATAGCAAGCGCTATCTATTCGCACACTGATGCCATTATGCTAAGCGGCGAGACTGCAAACGGTAAATATCCGGTTGAAGCAGTGAAAACGATGACCAAAGTGGCTCTTGAGGTTGAAAAGAATAAAGAAAAATACCTGGAAACGCCTTATCTTAATATAACTGGCGAGATATCTTCTTATCTGTCAAAAGTAGCCGTTGAAACATCTCTGAGAATAAATGCAAAAAGTATCATTGCAGATACAACCAGGGGACGTACTATAAGGGATATGGCATCAATCAGGGGTTTTAACCTGATCCTTGCCCAGTGTTATTCTGTAAGGACAATGAGAGAGCTGGCACTCTCATACGGTGTTTATGCAGCCTACCAGGAAAGAAGAGAATCTGTTGATGAATTCATTCATATTGCACTTAAGAAGCTAACAAAAGCACACAGCCTGAGAGATGACGACCTGGTGGTTGTGCTGGCCGGCAACTTTTCGGGGGGATCAGGATTCTCATTTATTGAAATAGGCACAGTACATTATCTTAAGGATCGGGTAACTATCAAGGAAGACTTATAAATGGTCTGATTTTTGTTGCTTTATTTAAGCCTGGGCCAGGGAAAAATGTTAAAAACTTTAGCGTTCTCAATATGGGTTGCCTTTCATCCGGTTCATGTTACGCTGACAAGCATTGATTATATCAGCGGAACTGATTCACTGAAGGTCTTTGTAAGAATGTACTATGATGATTTTCTGCTTGATTATTCTATGTCGGGACTGCCATTACCGGAAAGGAATTACTCTGACAATGAGATTTTTCCGGCAGATCTTCTGAACAATTACCTGGATGAAAAAGTTAGTATAATTATAAACAATAAACAACTGAAAGGTAAGTTATTAAATCAGACACTGGAGAACAACGAGATAAGTATGAACCTGTATTTCAGGATTGGAAAAAAGCCCGGGACAATTACTGTCAGGAACCTGATCATGACCAGTCTCTATTCCGATCAGGCAAATATGACAATTGTAAGGATTTATGATCTGGAAGAGGGGGTAATGCTCACTCCGGCAAAAACTGAACAAACTTACAGTCTCAGACGATCAAAGGGAGAGACAAAATAAATATGAAAAGATATATCACATCTGCACTTCTGGCATTGAACATCCTGGTGCTTTCAGCCACACACAACAGGGCAGGAGAGATAACTTATGTGCAGATATCTGATCTTACATATCATTTTACTATCACTACATTTACCTATACTCTCAGCCTTGCAGACAGGAATGAGCTTGATGTGAGCTGGGGCGACAATTCGATTTCCACTGCTCCCAGGGTAGAGAAAACAAAACTGCCGAACTATTATCAGAAGAATGTATACCTGATTGACCATACTTTTCCGGGCCCCGGAGTTTACAAGGTCGTAGTGCAGGATCCCAACAGGAACCTCGGCGTGCTTAATATTCCGAATTCGGTGAATGTTGTCTTCTCAATGTCCACTATTGTTACGGTAAATCCCTCGATGGGATTCAACAGCACACCAGTATTACTGAATCCGCCATATGATAAAGCTGCGCTGGGTTATGTCTTTATTCATAATCCCGCTGCCTATGACCCTGACGGCGACAGCCTTTCATACAAGCTGACCGTTTGTACCCGTGAAGACGGCAAACCTATTGAGAATTACACTCTGCCTCCCGCGACTCATTTTATAAAAGTTGATTCAATTTCGGGCGACCTGATCTGGAATACTCCGGCAGATACAGGTAAGTATAATGTAGCAATGGAGATTCAGGAGTGGAGAGGCGGAAAAAAGATAGGAGTGGTGGTCAGGGATATGCAGATAGAGGTCTTTGAGACCGATAACAAACCTCCGGAAAACGGACCTCTTATAAACCTGTGCAGAGAAGCTGGTGATACTATCGTTTTTGTTGTATCAGCAACTGATCCGAATAATGACCGTATCTCCCTTAAAGCCACATCAGGAATATTCAGCATAGATGAGTGCAAAGCCAGTTTCACCGTGATCGATTCTGTCCCGGGAAGATCCACCTCACGATTCCACTGGATAGCCTGCTACGAAGCGGTTAGAGGACAGCCATACAATATCATCTTCAAATCGGATGATAACAACGAGGAATTGATGCTTTCGGACATTGACAATATGACTATAAAGATCCTCGGGCCTTCTCCGGTTCTGCTGAATGCCGTGCCCGAGGGTAAATTTATCAGGCTCACCTGGCAGCCATACGGGACCATCGCCATTTCAGGATTCAATATCTACAGGAGGGAGGGCCCCACAACTTTTGTTCCTGACTCCTGCACTGCAGGAATTCCCTCCTCAACAGGTTTTGTTAAGGTCGGCTACATCAGCGGAAGCAATACTGTAACTTATACTGATACCGAGAATGGAGAGGGACTTCAGTTCGGCAGGGAATATACTTACAGGATCGTTGCCGTTTTCAACAACGGTACCGAGAGTAAATCATCAAATGAGATCACATCGATACTTGTATCCGGAGTGCCGGTGATACGGAACGTGAGTATTAGGACAACCGACCCTGTAAACGGATCAGTTTATGTGGCATGGAAGAAACCGGACAGGCTCGACACTATTCCAGCTCCCGGGCCTTCATATGAGTACAGGATATACCGGGCAGAGGGAACTGCCTCTGACGACTATTCTCTTATTAATACCATTGTAACCACAGATCTTAATGATACTGTTCTCGTTGATACGCTAATAAATACTCGGTCGTACGGGTATATCTACAGGATAGAACTCTGGAATATGACGCCTGGAAACGAGTTCCTTGTCGGCGAACCGGGAATAGCTTCATCCATATTCCTGACAGCAAACCCGGGTGACAGGAAAACGAGGTTTGTAATTGCCAGAAATGTTCCATGGATAAATAACAGGTACGATTTTTTCAGGCTGAACAATTCAACCATGAAATATGATTCAATAGGCACCACAAACCAGCTGACCTTCACAGATTATGGGCTTGTTAATGGGCAGGAGTATTGCTACTACGTAAGGTCGTCAGGTGCGTACCTGGCTGAGAATATGCCAAAAAACCTTGTTAACCTGTCACAGGTAACTTGCTCAACACCTGTCGACAACGAACCGCCTTGTCCTCCTGAATTAGATGTCATCAGCGAATGCGACAGTCTTTACAATAAACTGACCTGGAGTATATCAGATTCTGCCTGCCTTGATGATGTGGCCGGCTATAAGATCTATTATAAGATGAAATATGACGAGGTGCTTGCTCCAATTGAAACAATAAATGACAAAAACACAATGGAATACAAGCATTACCCGGGCGATATAGTGGCCGGCTGCTATGCAGTGTCAGCCTTTGACCTGATAGGTAATGAAGGACTGAAATCGGTGATGGTATGTGTTGATTCGTGCCAGTTTTATGAAATACCCAATGTTTTTACACCCAATGGCGACGGATTTAACGACAGGCTGATCGCAAAAACCTCCGGCCTTGTGGAAAAAGTTGATTTCAAGCTGTTTAACCGTAACGGACTGCTCATATTCGCTACTGAGGAACCCAGGCTTAACTGGGACGGTACTTTTAAGGACAGGATCGTTTCCCCCGGGGTTTATTTTTACCAGTGCGACGTCTTCGAGAACAGGATAACCGGACTTGAACAATTTCACTTGTCAGGATTTATACATGTTATTACCGAAGCAGGTGCCAGAGTGCCCGGTCATGAGACGAAATGACTTCGATGATTTAATATGATGAAAAGGACAATAATTCTGGTTTCAGCTTTCTTACTGCCCTGGATCATTTCCGGGCAATCCTCTTTTGAGGTAATACTGAAATCAAGGTCGTTGTCTGAATCAGGAGAATATCTTAAGGCGGCTGAGATACTCTCCTTTTCAATTAATATTAAAGAAGAGGGCCGGCTCTATGCCGAGAGAGGTAATGTCAATATCCTTGCAGGTGACAGCGATAAAGCGATAAGTGATTACAATAAAGCCAATGAATTTGCAGAATATTCCGGAGATTACGGCCTGGCAAGGATTTATGCGTTGAAAGGCAACGCAAAAGAATCATTGCACCATCTTGAGATGAACATGCTCTCCCGGTTCAGGAAAAGTGAGAGGGACGTGCTTCTCGATCCTGCCTTCACCAGGATAGAAAATACTCCTGAATGGCGGCAATTCTGGAAAGGAGACTGGTTCACAGCACTGGAAACAGCCATTTCCGAACTTGAATACTACGTTGCGGCAGGGAAAAACAGTGAAGCAGCAGATAAGCTGTCAGAACTTCAGGTTATATACAAGGGCGAAGATGAGGTCTTGTATGCGAATGCCCTGGTTCTGCTTTCATCAGCGAAACCGGCTGAGGCAGTCAGGATACTCTCTGGAATATCAGACTCAGGCAATGAAAAGGTGCTCAGGCTTATGGCCAGGGCTCAGACTGAAGCTCTAAATCCTGCAGGTGCCTCTGCGATTTATACAAAGCTCCTGGCAATGGAAATACCAGATGCAGGTCTGCTTCTCCTGCGTGCTGAGTGTTACAGTAAAACAGGAGAGAGTGCCAGGTCAATGGCTGATATTGAAAAATACCTCTCCCTTTATCCCGGTGAAATATCAGCCTTAAGGCTTGCAGGAAAGGTAAAGACAGCTGAAGGTAATAACCTCAGGGCTCTTGAGTACTTCACCGAAAATCTGAGATACCATCCCGGTGACCCTGAGTGTTATATCGACAGGGCAAATTCCTATATGGCATTAAAATCGTGGGAACCGGCAATAAACGATTACAGCATGTCGCTCGATCTTAACCCGTCAAACCCCGAAGCATGGCTGAGCAAAGGGATTGCACAGTTCAATTCCGGAAAAACTGAAGATGCCTGCCACGATTTCAGGTACGCACTTAAATTCGGAAACAAAAGAGCGGCAGATTATATTAGTAAATATTGTATAAAATAGGTATACGGTACACGGTTCACGGTACCAGGTAATTCACCTTGCACCTTGCACCTTGTACCTTGTACCTTGTACCTTGTACCTTGTACCTTGTATCTTGTACCTTGTACCTTGTATCTTGTACCGTTTATCTTATATGCTTCCTTATCCTCTCGAAAAGATCGTGCGGCTTGAAAGGCTTCAGTACATAATCATTGATCTTCAGCTCTTCGATCTTATCGTGGTTTTCCGACATTATTGCTGCCGTGAGTGCAACAATCGGAATATTATTGATACGTGAATCATTAGATTTTCTAATGATCCTTGTGGCTTCGATCCCATCCATCACAGGCATATGAAGGTCCATGAGTATCAGGTCAAAGTCTTCTTTATCAAGAGCTTCAAGAGCAAGCTGCCCGTTTTCAGTGTGAGTCACTGTTACTCCCCAGCCGGTCAGAAACTTGTTGACAACAAAGAAGTTTATCTTATTGTCTTCAGCAACAAGTATCCTTTTTCCCTCCAGTCCTGCAAATGATTCCTTTGGCTCTACGGTTTTCACCGGTGCGCCTGTTCCCGAAACCCCGAATGTCATTGTGAATTTGAAAGTTGATCCGGTACCCGGTTCACTCTCTACCATGACCTTTCCTCCCTGAAGCTCAACAAGCCTCTTGCAGATCGCCAGGCCGAGACCTGATCCGCCGTATTGCCTGGTGGTATCGGATGAAGCCTGGGTAAAGCTTTCAAATATTGCTTCCTGTCTTTCCTTCGGTATGCCGATTCCTGAATCTTTTATGGAAAATTCAAGTGTGCTCTGTCCGGCTTTTCTTTCAAGCTCCTTTAAGAATACAGTAATACCTCCCTGTTTAGTAAATTTGAGGGCATTGGAAAGGAGGTTTGAAAGTATCTGATTAAGCCTTATCTGATCACCTACGACTTCATCAGGCAGCCGGCCTTCTCTCTTAATTTCAAAACTCAGTTGCTTGGCCTTTGACCTGAAAGAATAAGACCTCATGATCTCTTCAAGAAAATCATTAAGGTTGAAAAGAGTCTGTTCAAAGACTATCTTGCCTGACTCCATCTTATTGTAATCAAGCACATCGTTGACGAGTGTCAGGAGATGGTTGCCGGAGAACCTGAGCGTCTTTATAAAATCCATCTGATCCTCCCTTGGCTGGCCCTGAAGCAGGAGGTTGGTTATGCCGATCACTTCGTTAAGTGGTGTTCTTATCTCATGACTCATGGTAGACATGAAGATCTGCTTCGACTGGGCAGCCTCTTCGGATTTCTGCCTGGCGGTAATGAGATTGTCAAGCATAATCCTTCTCTGGATGGCTATCGCGATCTGGTTGGCAATGAAATCAAGAACATAAAGGTCGTCCTGAGAGAATTTATTCTCGTTGTTGTAATCCTGAAGGCACATAATGCCAATGATGTTGTTCTCAACCTTAAGGGGAACGCCCATCCATACCTTGCAATCAGAGCCTACAAGCTCGATCTCCCCGGATTCTTCAAGCTGTTTGAGGTCATTTTCCCGGAGAAGCACCGGCTTATCATTCTTTATAACCCATCCGGAAATAGTATTTTTGACCGGGATCTCCTGAAAACTGTCTTTTTCATCAGCAAAAAACGGGAGAGACATTGTCTCCGACATCTTGTCGTAAAGCGCAATGAAGAAATTATTCGTATCCCAGATCTTGCTCAGCTCCAAGACTATTGTCGGATATATTTCCTTGATATCCATCTGCTTAAGAGCAGCATTGGAAATATTGTAAAGGATCTCCTGAAGCAGTAGATTCTTTCTTTCAGTCGTGATGTCCCTGTATATGCCGAGTATTGCAACCAGTTGGTTATTGACAATTATCGGGGTACCGGCAACGGATACATTAATCCTGTTCCCATTCTTGTCTTTTCTGATAGTATCCCGGACTACATGCTTTCTTTGTGAGGTCAGCTCCTCGATCCCCATAGCTTCCATCTTAAGCTCATCAGGTACTACCAGGTCATCAATATTCCGGTTAAGAGCTTCTTCGGGAGTATAGCCAAAGAGGTTTGTGAATTCTTTATTTATTATCGATATGATATTGTTAGTATCAGTAATTACTATAGCTTCAGGGGTTGAATCAATGAGTTGTTCCAGAAATGCTTTTTCCCTTACTATCTCATCCTCATAAGATTTATGACTCGACAGATCGATGATCGTTCCCCGGTATCCTACCTTCTTCCCATCCTGGAATATCCCGTAGGTATGGGTCATGAACGGCAGTTCATTTCCGTTCTTCAATGTGATGGAATATTCATTGCCGGATACCTCTCCCGGAGAGCTGATGCCTTTAAGGTTTGCCATCATCTTCTGTGCGAATGCAGGGAAAATATCCGCGACAGTCGGTTTCTTTCTGAGATCTTCCCTGGTCATTCCGAGAAGATCAAGTCCCAGCTTGTTCACGAAAGTTATTCTTCCGTTAATATCCACTTCGTACATGATGAGCGGCACCATCTCAGAGAATGTCTGAAACAGGGCTGCCTGCCTGTCAATGTCAATTCTCTTTTTCTGCAGATGTCCGGGTTCCCATGTGATTACGATGTTGCCTGATGAAAGTGGGAATCCCATATAGTACCCCTCAGAGTCATCTCCGTCAACGGATGCAGCAAGCTTGTATGATTCCTCCGTTATCCGTATGTAATGCAGCAGCTCAATAAGTTTATTGTTTCCTGACAGAGATGTGTCATCAATGCACTTTCCGGTTGCTTCGTTCCTGTCAAGGAATTCAACTTCCTCCGCCTTCCTGTTCAGGTCGACGATATAAAATTTGTCGTCATCTCCCACGCTGAACAGCATGAGGTAGCTGCTTATTGTGTTAAAGATCTCCTCAAGCACCTGACCCTGGCTCTCCCTTATCCTGATATTCTTTCTTGAGCTTATCGGCGAATAAACAGTAATGAGATAAATTTCATTTTCGAGCTGTATGGTGTCGGCAGAAAACAAGAAGGTTTTTTCCTCGCCCGACCTTGTCCTTAATGTTATCGGGTAATCCTTGATTTTCTTAAGCCTGGAGATAAGTCTGAGGTATTTATTGCTCTCCTCAATGTCTGTAAAAAGCCCGATATCATCGGAGGTGTGGCCGATCACCTCTTCCTTTGGGTAACCCAGGACAGTCAGGAAGCTTGAATTCACATCAAGGAATTTTCCTGTCTCGAGAATCATGAGGGCCATGGGGCTGGGCGCATAATGAAACGCCCTCAGAATCATATCGTCGGAAGAAGGAACCCTTTTAGGGATTTTTGATCCGGACTTCTTCAGTTCCTTTTCAAGTTTCCTGTAATTCTTCTCCAGCTCCCTGTATTTCTCCTTATAGTCCATCAGATATTATCAGGTTATACGGCTTAAAAATAGCAAAAAATGACCTCCGCTGATATGTTTTAAAGTAAATCTGTGATTTTAACGAAAGATTTATTTCTTTTTATTCGTTGAAGTATAATATTTACACAAGCTGTTTATACCGCATTCGCTGCATAAAGGGTTTCTTGCCCTGCAGACATATCTGCCGTGAAGCAGCAGCCAGTGGTGAGCTTTATGAATTACCCCGGGCGGAATATGTCTTGTAAGCTGATCCTCTGCAGCTTCAGGAGTCCTTGCATTCCTTGTAAGTCCGATTCTCGCTGAGACCCTGAAAACATGCGTGTCTACAGCCAGTACCGGTTTATTGTACACTATGGAGGCCACTACGTTGGCAGTTTTCCTTCCCACTCCGGGGAGCTTACGGAGCAGGACAGGATCGGAAGGAACCTTGCCTCCAAAATCACTGATGAGCATTCTTGACATCCCCGACAGGTATTTTGCCTTGCTGTTGGGGTATGAACATGATCTTATGAATGAAAAGATATCAGACTGCCCGGCTTTTGCCATCGACTCAGCATCGGGGAACCGTTTCATTAGTGCAGGTGTGATCATGTTCACCCTCTTGTCGGTGCATTGGGCTGATAGTATTACCGCTACGATGAGTTCAAAGGGATCCTGGTATTCAAGTTCTGTTCCGGCAACAGGCATGCTGGCTGTAAAATACTCAATTATATTCCGGTATCTCTCTTTTAATGTCATTGTAACGCAATAATGATAGGGTGTGAAAGTTAAGGATTTTTATCTTTGTATCTTTAACGTGCATTTTACACGAAGTTGGAAAAGATATTAATACATACTCCGGGCTCAGTGTCGGAAATTCTTGTTGGTGCAGAGTGGCAAAGCGCCGCCCGGCTTATTCCTGCTGAAGATACGGTAATAGTCACCGACACTACTGTCTTTGACATATACGGGGGCATGTTCCCTGCGGTCCCGGTCGTTAAGATCGATCCTGGTGAAAGAAGCAAGAGCCTTAAGGCTATTGAAAGGCTTGCTGATCAGCTTCTGAAAACAGGATTAGTAAGGACAGGTTTCATCCTGGCTGTAGGCGGTGGAGTGGTTTGCGACATGGCCGGATTTCTTGCATCGGTATTTATGAGAGGGATCCGGTGCGGTTATGTCTCCACAACGCTTCTGTCGCAGGTTGACGCCAGCACAGGCGGCAAAACAGGAGTCAATCTTGGCTCTGTCAAGAATATTATCGGAACTTTCAGGCAACCCGAATTTGTGATTTGCGACCCTTCCATGCTGAAAACACTCCCTGAAGATGAATACCTTTCAGGCCTTGCAGAGCTTATAAAGACAGGACTGATCGGCGATCCGTCGATAATTGATGCCCTGGAAGATAAATATGAGGAGATTATGAACCGGGATACAGAGCTGCTGCCTCATCTTGTTGCGAAAGCAATAAGGTTCAAGGCATCAGTTGTGTCGGAGGATGAAAAGGAGAGCGGACTGAGAAGGATCCTGAATTTTGGTCATACCTACGGCCATGCTATTGAGCTTGTGAAATCAGCAAAACATGGATTTGCGGTTGCTGAAGGAATAAAGCTGGCAGCTCATTTCTCGCTTGAAAAGGGATTTATCGGCAAAGAAGAGTTCTCAAGGGTAGTTAACCTCCTGAAAAGATATAACCTCCTGCAAGGATCGATGATACCTGCAGGTAAAATGAAGGAGCTGGTTGCCTATGACAAGAAGAGAACAGGCACAGAAATCCATTTCGTATTCATCGAAGCAATTGGCAGGGGGCTTGTAAAAAGACTGCCGGTTGAAGAGGTAACAGCCTTTTACAGTAACCTAACGGCAGAAAAATAGATCAGTTATGAATTCATTCGGAAATGTATTCAGAGTATCGGTGTTTGGAGAATCTCATGGGCCAGCAATAGGAGTTACAATAGACGGATGTCCTCCGGGAACAGCAATAAAACCTGAAAATTTTATCCCCGGACTTCAGAGGAGGCAGGGCGGGAGCAGGGGAACAACCAGCCGCAGGGAACCTGATCAGCCGGAGATCCTCAGCGGGGTTTACAACGGATATACAACCGGGGCGCCGGTCACTATCATTGCAAGGAATAAAAACACCGACTCCTCCGCATATAACGATTTCATTGATGTCCCAAGGCCGGGGCACGCTGATTTTACGGCCCGGATCAAGCACTCAGGATTTGCGGACCACCGGGGCGGTGGACATTTCTCAGGCAGGATAACCTGGGGACTGGTTGTTGCAGGGGTCATTGCCCGTAATATTTGTAAGGACTCTGAAATAAACGCGAGAGTGACTTCTGTGGGAGGTTCTGAAGATATCGAAAGTGCTGTCAGCAAAGCACTTGCTGAAAATGATTCGATGGGAGGGATCATTGAATGCACAGTAAAGAATCCTCCGGCCGGACTCGGAGAGCCGTTCTTTTACTCTTTTGAATCAACGCTAAGCCACCTCGTTTTCTCGATCCCTGCAATCAAGGGCATTGAGTTCGGGTCAGGATTTGCAGCTGCAGCCATGAAAGGATCGGTGCACAATGATCCGTTTGTGAATGAAGGAGGAAAGACCTCCTCCAATAATGCAGGTGGAATTAACGGAGGCATCACAAACGGGAACGAAATATTTTTCAGGGTTGCAGTCAAACCAACATCCTCAACAGGTGTGCCTCAGAAAACATTCAATTTCAGAACGAAACAGATGCAGACTCTTAAAGTCGAAGGAAGGCACGATGCATGTATTGCCCTGAGAATGCCTGTAATTATCGAATCAGTTACAGCTATTGCCATGGCAGATCTAATTATGATACACCGCGGCATCTCCGGAAATAGGACACAATAATCATTCAGTCATCCCTTTTTCCCACCCTCTCGCCCTCTTCCTTTGAGCCTTTGCGCCTTTATTATCAAGGCTCTCTTTGTGTCAGTGGTGATCCTGAACCTCTCATCTATTCTTTCACCGGCTATCCATGCAATCATTCCATCTGATTCCAGGATAAGCGCTCTTTCCTTTTGAGGAACAGAATATTTCAGATCGGTGAAGAAATCGCTCAGCTTCTTTCTGCGTTTCATCCCTAACGGAATAAAGTAATCTCCCATATGCCATCTTCTGATTATAACAGGAAACCTGAACTTATTCTGATCCAGGCATGCTGTATCCCTGTCTGATGGTATCCTGAAATTAAGTGTAATATTTATACTTATTACAGAAGCGATAAACGGTACCTTCCTGAGGTCAGCTATGCTGTCAATTTTAACTGACTCATTTTCAAATCCGGACAGTGGAGTTACAATCAATTCCTGCCTGTTCTTTAATATCCGGTGTGTCTCTGTGAGTATTCTTCCTCCTGATGGACCTGCAATGATGTTTTTGAGGTCATTCAGAAGCGGTCCTGTCATGGCATATTGCTCCGTAAGTTCATAAAGTACTTCGGAATTCTCAATGTACAGCCTGAGGGGGGCTAATTTAAGTATGGTATCGCCATCTCTTTCAAAAAGAATTTTTTGTTTCAATTCCTTCATGAAGTAAGTTACAATATCATCAGTGTCTCTCAGACGTTCCGCTGTTTTCTGCAGAGTGGCTTCAATGGAAGGGTTTATCTCCCTGAGAACGGGGATCACCAGGCTCCTTATCTTATTTCGTGTATACTTAGTTTCGGCGTTAGACCTGTCTTCCCTGTATTTTATCCCTTTGCTTTTGCAGTAAATGCTGATCGTCTCTCTTGTTGCAAAGAGAAGTGGCCTGATTATTCTGTTGTTGACCGGCCTCATGCCTGTGAGCCCGGTAACGCCGGTTCCCCTGGTCAGGTTGATGAGCATGGTTTCAATATTGTCGTTCAGGTTATGTGCAACAGCCGTTCTGGAAAATCCGTTTTTCTTTATTACTTCTTCAAACCAGCCGTACCTGAGTTCCCTGGCTGCTACCTGTATCGATATGCCTTTTTCTCCTGCATATTTTTTTGTGTCAAAGCGCTTGCTGAAAAATATAATATCATTGTCAGATGCAAATTTTCTGACAAGCTCTTCATCTCTGTCTGATTCCTTTCCCCGGAGACAAAAATTGCAGTGTGCGATGCCTGTCTCAAAGCAAGTTCTGGTGAAGAGATGTGCCATCACCATGGAATCAATGCCGCCGCTGACCGCCAGCAATATACGGTCACCTTTGCCTGTCATCCGGTTTTCTTCAATATATCTGAGGAAATCGCTGAGCATACAGAGTCATTGGTTTTATTCGTATGGAAGCAGGGACGGGGGTCCAGGTTCAAAATTCTCCGGCCTGAGCAGCTGCTCCCCTGAGACAAGTATGTAATTCACTCTTGAATAATCAGGCAGGTGCGGAAAATACCCGATCCTGACCTGAAGGGTATTGAACACCAGGTTATCGTTGCGTACCCTTATTCCAAACCCGATGCTGGATAAGATCTCTCCCTGCTGCACAAATTCGTTGGTCCCGAAAAGGAAGCCCATATCGGCAAATCCAAAAAAGGCAAACCGGAATCCATATAGGTTGACAGGACTGAAAAGCACCGATTCGAGGTTTACAGCCAGCCTCTGCCTGCCGCCCACCGAATCATTCCTGAATCCGGTAAAGCCATCCTCGCGGTTAAACGTCAGGTCCTCATCGAGGTACCTGTCAAATCCCCTGGTATAGTCGGCTTTTACAAAATTCCTGATCCTGTACCTTCCTGCATATAAGAGGTTTGATATGAATGTGGTCCTGAATAGCAGAAGGCCCTGTTCAGTGATCCCATCATTAAGGAAGGCAGCTGCTCCGGCCGTTGTATAGAAGTAGCCAAGGTTCTTGACGGATTGTCCGAATGAGATCCGGGCTCCGGCGTATACCCTCTGCTTGAATTCACTGTTCTCTTTTCCGGCGGTAAGTGTCAATATGCCTCCGTATGGGACATCCTCTGTACGTCCGTATCCGTAAATAAGATTGGTCTTATAGAATTTCTGCGATGAGAGAGCCACTGAACCAAGCAGCATGTTGTATTTCTGCAGGTGTTGGTACGATTCGGGAAGAATAAAAGGATGGTTCCATACATCGTTGTTAGTGAACCTCGCGCCGAGTATAAGTCTTATAACGGATTCTTTATCAATAAGAAAGGAGCGGGAGAGCCAGTAATCCTGAAGGTTGTACTTGAGCGGCTCAGGCACCGGAAGAGTGTCCAGGTCTTCTGTTGTGTACATTTTCCTTACCGAGATTCCGAATGCATATTTTGTAGTGGCGCTGAAAAGATTTCGTTTTATGTTAAATCCATATGTCTTTTCACCGAGACCGTCAAAATAGTAGAGATCAAGGTTAACGAACGACCTGACTATGTTATCGATATTGTATTCAAAGCCAAATCCCGGAGAACCAGGGAGGTCAGAATCGTAACGCAGATTTACCCCGAATTCGTGCCCCATGCCGAAGATATTTTTTTCAAAGAGAGAGGCAGATCCCTTTGTCATACTGCCGTACCTGAAGGCAGCTCCTAGCGAGTATATGTCCTTGGTGACCACTACAATATCCACTTCTTCTTCAGACACCGGAACAGCAATTATCCTGGCGTCGTCGATATATGACAGCTGCCGCAGTATCCTCTCATTATCGCTTATGACAAGCGGTGAAAGTGTGTCCCCTTCTGAAAACAGAAGGTTCTTTCGTATGATGCTCTCATTGGTATTGATATGAGTTGCATTAAGAAGTTTTTCAAGGCTGTTTGGGTTATTGGAAAGGGGCACTGATAGGTTTGATCCGAAAACCGGGAGCCTCCTGACATCGATGTGGCGGATACTTTTTCCTGAATAGACCAAATAGCCGGCTTCGCTTGATCCGGTTATTTCCTTTTTTCCAGATGGTTCATGTGATACTATCAGGTAATCGTACAATTTCTTCGTTATAAGCTTCCTCGAAGCTTTTACCTTGAGAGAATCATAAAACTGCGGGGTTCTGTCGTAGCCGCTGACACCAGGCGGCAGAGGCGTGCCGGGTATTTTAAGACTGAGGTCGGAAAGAGATGCAGGGATTATTTCACGCGGATCGAAAAATTCATCTGGATTAATAAGGAGAAGCGAGTCGCTGCCTGAAGGTACCTGTGATTGGATTACTGTATATAAACACAGAAATGCCATCAGCAGGATAGGCCTGGCGGTAACATCAGGTTTCATGAGAATTTTTTTCGAGCACATCGTCTGAATTGAACTGGAATCCGAGGCGTTTGCCTGTGATCACCCTTGAATGCTGGATCTTGGCTTCTGCCTGTCCCACGGTAGCGATCTTTACTGTATCATACGGAGGAACCAGAAGATCAAACTCAAGTGAGTATTGTATTGCAGTTGAGATTATGATCTGGAGCGACGGTTTGCTGATTGCCTCGTTTCCATAGTTTGTGAAAAGCATGCCCATCTGCCTTTTCCCTTCAACAAGATACTGGTTTTCATGGTTAATGAAGACCCTGGCTATCAGGTAACCCAGGTCATCCTGCCTGGAATACTTGAGTGAGTCGAAAAGGAAGTTATAAATGTTTATTATGCCTGAATACGCGTTGTACTTGTTTTTTTGAATATATGCTGTTTTCCATGCCGGGTGCTCCCTGTCGAACTGGAAAA
Organism: Bacteroidota bacterium; assembly: GCA_043800695.1. GTDB lineage: Bacteria > Bacteroidota > Bacteroidia > Bacteroidales > VadinHA17 > LD21. The sequence goes on along the minus strand of JAZDMU010000036.1, from coordinate 83,598 downwards.
TATTTGAATGCATGCTGAAAAAAAGAATATCACCTGCCACCTTCAGCTGGGCATCAAAGTTACTTCTGTCGGTATATTCAAGCTTGACCCTCGGATCAATACCGCCAAGGTTGGTGTTCGTCTCCCTGGCCATTGATTTCAGGATCTCCTTCACAATGCAGAAGGCTTCAAAGGTGTTGTCATAGACCTTCTGCTTGAGAACGGATTTCTCCTTCAGGAGATTTATTATGGTCTGCTTTTTTTCGTCGAGATCGGACATGAGGTTTCTGTTTAAGACGTCTAATTTAATAATTAAAGCCAGAAATTAAAAGAGGCTTCGCGGTCAAAGAGTATTATGCCCCTTCCTGTCGGCAATGCGAAACCCGAACAGCATGCTTAATACGATCTGGCGAAAAGAACCCTTCGTTTTGAAGGTTTTCCGGTATATATGCATTTGCCATCCTCATCAGGAGAATCAAATGGAATGCACCTTATGGTTGCCTTGGTCTCGTTCTTGATCTTCTCTTCAGTTTCAGGTGTCCCGTCCCAGTGAGCCAGGATGAAGCCTCCCTGGTTGTCAAGGATATTGCAGAATTCATCCCATTTATCAACGCGGAAGGTATTGGCTTTCCTGAATTCCTCAGCTTTAGAATAAATATTCTTCTGGATCTCAACGAGAAGTTCAGTAACATGGCCGGCAACTCTGTCCGCAGGTATGCTCTTCTTTTCAAGAGTGTCGCGGCGGGCAACCTCGACAGTCCCGTTTTCAATGTCGCGCGGGCCTATCGCCAGGCGCACCGGGACGCCCTTAAGCTCATAATCGGCAAATTTCCAGCCAGGTGTGTTATTGTCACGGGCATCATATTTGACAGAGATGCCTTTTGCTGTCAGTTCAGCTGTGATCCTTCCGGCAGCATCCGATATTTTTGCAAGCTGTTCGGTATTCCTGAAGATCGGTATTATAACTACCTGAATGGGAGCAAGCTTTGGAGGAAGAACAAGCCCGCGATTGTCGGAATGAGCCATTATTAGCGCTCCGATCATACGTGTAGATAAACCCCATGAAGTTGCCCATACATAATCGAGTTTCCCGTTCTTATCGGTGAACTGAACATCGAAGGCTTTGGCGAAATTCTGTCCGAGGAAGTGACTGGTACCTGCCTGCAAAGCCTTGCCGTCCTGCATCAGAGCTTCAATTGCATAAGTATCAAGTGCGCCTGCAAAACGCTCATTCTCTGATTTATATCCTTTGATCACCGGCAATGCCATGAAGTTTTCGGCGAAATCAGCATAAACATTTATCATCCTCTGAGTCTCTTCCACGGCCTCTTCACGGGTAGCATGGGCAGTGTGCCCTTCCTGCCACAGAAATTCTGAGGTACGGAGAAAGAGCCTTGTTCTCATTTCCCACCTGACCACATTGGCCCACTGGTTGATAAGTATCGGCAGGTCCCTGTACGACTGGATCCAGTTCTTGTATGAGTTCCAGATTATTGTTTCTGAAGTGGGGCGTATTATCAGTTCTTCTTCAAGCTTAGCCGCAGGATCCACAACAATTCCTTTCCCTCCCTCATCATTTTTAAGCCTGTAATGAGTTACAACAGCGCACTCCTTGGCAAAGCCTTCGACATGCTTGGCCTCACGGCTGAAAAAAGACTTCGGGATGAATATCGGGAAATATGCGTTTACATGCCCGGTTGCCTTGAACATCTTATCGAGTTCCGACTGGATCCTTTCCCATATTGCATAGCCGTATGGTTTAATGACCATGCATCCCCTGACTGCTGAGTTTTCAGCCAGATCAGCCTTGATTACCAGGTCGTTATACCACTGTGCATAATTCTCATCCCTGTTTGTTAAAAACTTCGCCATTACTTTGGTACGCTATTTGATTTATTATTTTCGGATATTTGAAAAACAGCGTAAATTTAAAAAATAAACAGGAGGTTCAACATGAAAGCAAAATTTTACATCGGAATAATAACAGCCCTGCTGCTTGCGGGTTCTCCGATGGCAGCACAGTTTGCTGATGATGGCTTCAGAAATGACAACTCCGGAACGGTAATAAACAATTACTATTACGATGATTACGATTATTACTTCGCTTCCCGGATCAACAGGTTCCACAGGTCATATGCAGCTTTCGACTACTACTCTCCTGTGTTTACTGAAACATACTACTATAACTACCGTCCTTACTCATGGGGGGTTAGCATATATGGCGGCGGAGGTTTCGGATTCGGTGTCGGATATTCTTACAGGTACCCGGTATACAGCTACAGCCTGTATGATCCTTATTACGGCAGCAGCTGGGGCAATGATCCATTCTACTACAGTTATGACCCCTTCTTATACAGCTGGTACTCACCGGTTGTCATAAATATAAACTTCAGGAACAGGTGGCGGCCAAATTACTGGGGATGGCACGGGTACGACCGCTGGTATTACGGGCATAACCACTGGTACAACAATTACAGGCCGGTTTACCACACCAATAATAATCACTATTACAACACGCCCTCAAGGTACCATTCACGGGATCTTCCTGAACGCAAAGGTACTACGGAATATAACCGGTCAAACTCAGGAGGAACATCAAGACGTGAGGGCGCACCTGCTCCCGGTTCGCGAAGCAGCATAGACAACACCCCGGCAGTAAGGACCCGGAGCGCCCCGGCAGTCAGGTCACAGAGCACCCCGGCAGTCAGGTCACAGAGCACCCCGGCAAACAGCTCCCCGTCAAGATCTCAGGTAAGCAGGCCTTCATCCTCCTCAAAGGGATCTGCAGTATCAGGAAGCAGAAATTCTACCCCGAGGTCTTCAGGGTCATCCTCCAGGTCATCTTCCTCTTCGTCATCATCAAGATCATCCTCATCCTCCTCCTCAAAATCCTCCAGATCTTCATCTGAAAGAGGAAGCAGGAGGTAACATGATGATACAGGGAATTAAGCAAGGACATGCGACCGCATGTCCTTATTTTTATTATATTTGATATTTATTGTACATCATCTGGTTTTTAAGCTATTTTGGTACAATATTTGCGCTTAATTCAAGAAACAAGAGAGGGAATCAGATATGAAAGCAGTTAATTACATAACAATCCTTTTACTTCTGGTGCTGGGGTCCTGTTCATCAGGTCTCTATACAGGATTTGAATATGATGACCTGTACTACCTGCCCTCTGAAAAACAGGTTGTCCAGGTACAGCCTTCCGTTTCAGGGCAGATAGCCGAAAGCGATCTGAGGGCTGAAGAGTATTACAATAACGTCTATGCTGCTGACACGCTCGTATCGGATGAGTACTCTGAAGCGACCGAAAACTACGATGCCCTTCTTTATGAAAACAGCAAAGGAACTGTAAACAATTATTACGATAATTATTCTTACACTGGACGTCTGCGAAGGTTCCACGGCAATTACTTCAATCCTTACTGGAGAGATCCTTTCTATTACGGCGGGGGATGGCCTTCAATGAGTTTTGGCTACGGATACCCTTATTATTATGATCCTTTCATGTACGACCCCTACTATGATTTCGGATATTACGGCAACTATGGCGGATACTATTCACCCTGGTCTTCAGGGTATTACGGAAGCTGGTACAACCCGTTCTATTCATCTTATTACGGGCCATATTACAGCAACTGGGGATACTACTCAAATGCTTACTACAGCAGGGATTACGATAATTCTGTAGCTTACGGCAGGAGGGACAGGCAAAGCTCATATTCTTCAAAATGGAACGAAAGGACACAGCCTGTTGCTTCAGCAAGGCGTGACAGCTACATTTCCAAAGGGACATCAACTGATGCAGTAAGACGCACCCCTCCGGGCGCTTCAACATCGGCAACGACAGATCCGAGGAAATCACTCTCAACAAATGTTAACAACCAGCAGGCAATTAATGCTGCCGACAGGAAGATCGACCAGAGCGCTGCAAAGAATGACAATACAGTCACCAGCAGGACGGCAACGACCCGTACTACTACTGTCACCAAACCGGAATACAATACCGTAAACAGAACATATACGCCAAGCTACAACAATCCGCGGATGAGCACAAGGCCTTCATACAATAACAGCCGGGTAAATACCGAAAGTCCGGGCACAGGCACTTACAGGACAACTCCTGCAAGGACAAGCCCTTCAGTATCAGCCGGTGAATACAGGTCGGCACCTTCATACAGCAGCCCAAACAGCTATTCCGCTCCCTCCAGGAGAAGCTCCACAGGATCATCATCTTCAGGCTCATATGGCTCCTCCTCCAGCAGGTCAGGTTCCAGCGGATCGTCTGGAGTATCAAGAAGCAGCAGCTACTCGGGAAGCTCATCTTCCGGCAGCAGTTCTTCAGGCTCATCCTCAGGTTCATCTTCTTCAGGCTCGCACAGCTCGTCTTCAGGAGGAAGGAGATAGACGTAATTGAAATATCATCAGTAAACAGTTCATTCTTTGACAGAGTGTTGGAATGCTATTAAGAAAAAAGTAACAGTCATGAAAAAAAAGGGTCTGATTATTATTATAATGCTGGCGCTCTTCACAGGGAGTTTTGCCCAGCTTGTCGATGATGCACTCAGATATTCACAGGTATTCTATACCGGTACAGCCAGGTTCACCTCAATGGGAGGAGCCTTCACTGCCCTTGGCGGCGACCTTTCGTCGCTCAGCCAGAACCCCGCGGGATTAGGGGTATTCCGCTCATCCGAGATATCCGTTACTCCCCAGCTCTTCCATATCAGTTCGGCTGCCAGCCTTAATGGGAATACAACATCAGACTATATCTATAACTTCAACCTTGCCCAGGGCGGCATTGTGGCTAACATAATCGACAACAATACCGAAACAGGACTGGTATCCCTTAATTTCGGGTACTCATACAATAAAAGCAATAACATGAATCAGAGTATCATCCTTGAAGCAACCAGTGATTACAGTTCCATGGCTGACCTCTGGGCTGATAAGGCTGACGGTTATTTCAGGGATGAGCTTATTGATGAAGTGCCCGATTCGTACCTCGCCTGGGATACCTGGCTGATTGACTCGCTGCCGGGATACAACACCTCTTACGGGACTGTCTTCTCAAATTATGGCGATAATTCTCCTTCAGTATATGGCCAGAACGTAAGACGGCTCGTAAATTACGAAGGATATACCGGCGAACATGCTCTCTCAATAGGCGGAAACCTCTCAAACAAGCTCTATTTCGGGGCTACCCTGGGGATTAGCCATCTAACCTACACAAGCAAATACGAGCACGCTGAATCTACCGACATTTCCCTTCCTTCAGAGTTTGAAAGCTTCAATTATACATTCTTCTACAGTAATACGGGAACGGGTTTTGGATTGAAAATGGGAGCAATTTACAGACCAATTGAGGTACTGAGGTTAGGATTTGCATTCCACTCACCCGTGCTGTACAAGATAAATGAATATGCATACGACAACATGTCGTCCCATTTCACCGATGGCGGAAGATATGAAACCTCCAACGATCCTGTAAGATATAACTATGCGCTCACAACGCCATTCAGGGCAATGGCAGGAGCTGCACTGCAGATCAAAAAACTTGCACTGGTAAGCATTGATTATGAGTTTGTTGATTACAGCACCGCAAGATTTTCCGAAACAGGCGACGGCTATAATTACAGCGATAAGAACTCGATCATCAAGAACACATTGAGATCATCCGGAAACCTGCGACTCGGCGCCGAAGTCAGACTAAACAGGTTCTACTTCAGAGGCGGTTACGGCTATTACGGCAAGGCATGGGAAAGCAATGACCTCAACTCAGACCTGAACTACAATACGATATCTCTGGGAGGAGGATTCCGTGAACAGAATGTCTTTGTGGATTTCAGCTATACGGGCATGATGAACACAGAAAATTATATACTCTACAGTTCCAGCGTTGAGACTCTGTCGGCCAGCATGGATGTCGACAGAAACATATTTACTGTAACTTTCGGATATAAATTCGGCTACTGATACTTTGTTTGACTTCCTTGAAAAAGGCTGTTTCATGTGAGACAGCCTTTTTTGTATTTCTATATGTTGCTATATTTTTTTTATAAGAGCGCTTCCATTTTTATCAGGCATCGGGACAGGTGATTCCTGCTTATCTTTGAAGAATTCATCAACTGCATCTTGTGCGCCACTCCATGTATTGTAATCATGAATAACTATATAGCCACCTTTGCTCATCCGTGAATAAAAGAAATTTAATGCGGCAATCGTGGGTTCATAAAGATCCATATCTATTTGGATGAATGAAAATGATCTGCTATAAAAATCCTGTGTGATGGATCCAGGGAACACTCCTTTTACTAAAATTACATTGTCATTCTTCGGCATAATATAGCCGGTCACTTCTTTTGTACCGGCTGAAATGAAATGATTTCTGATAGAAAACCCTGTTCTGCTTTTTTCAGCAGCAAGATCACCGGTATTAAATCCCTTATAAGTGTCAAAGAGGAATAACTGTCTTTCAGGTACATAGTAGTGGATAAGCTTTGCAGTGAACCCTTTATAAACACCCAATTCTACAAGATCACCGTTTACCCTGTTCACCAGAATATCTTTAAGGATCAGGATCAGCATGTCCCTTCGGACCTGATCCCAGTATGTTTCTAATGATATGATCTCTCTCTTAACCGGATCGTTAGTAATATAGAATCCTCCTGTTTTTTCAACAATATTCAGGTTGTAATACCTTGACCTTGGATGAATATCCATCTGGCTCTGCAGATAGAATGCCTTATTTGTCATCAATCTTGAAAGATGCTGTAATATCCTGCCGGATAATTTCTTAATATTAGGTTTTTGTCCCATTTAGTAAAAATATAGTATGTGTGAAGATAATTCTAAAGATAAAGTAAAGCCTCAGAACCTGTATTGAAAATAAGGTCGACCATGCTTAATCCGGGTTTAGGATCTGATGGGTAATCAAAAACCTGTATATATTTTTTCGGTTTGTAAGCTGATTCTTTTTTTGGACTGATGCTGAATCTGAAATCGTTCCCGGTTTCTCCGGCCGGAGTAAAATCAGCGGTCCAGGAGAGTTTAACTTTTAAATCAAGCATCTCAAGAAGAGCATTCAGCAGATCACAGTTCAGGTCTATCAGTAATTCATGGCCTGAGAGTATTATCTTTTCAAGTGTATCAAAATAATAAATGAAAAACGGGGACGACCGGTAAGCAGCCACCAAAGCTCCGATGTGTACCTGTTGCCATCTTTTCGAATAATCGATCCTGATCTCTTTGACCGGAGTTTTGTGGAAGCTTCCCTGCATTACAGGGACCGTCAGCGGGTGAGGGTTATTGGAAGAGAGAACATAGCACCTGTTGCGATAAGTCTGCTTTATGTAATTTTCCTCTCTTTCAATCTGAACCTCTTCTGCATCAATTATTCTTGCAAAATATTCGACGGGAGGGAGGTAAGCTGTCGAAAGGAGAACCTTACCGGGCATGACACATTCTGTTTATCATGCTTGCCGAGAAACCGGCTCCGAATCCGTTGTCTATGTTCACAACAGTCACTCCGGCTGAGCAGCTTGTAAGCATTGCAAGGAGCGCCGAAATGCCTCCGAAGCTTGCTCCGTAGCCAACGCTTGTCGGCACCGCGATCACCGGTTTGTCAACAAGGCCTCCGACAACACTGGCAAGAGCACCTTCCATCCCTGCAATTACTATTATTACTGCACATTTTCTTATTTCGGGGAGTTTATCGACAAGCCTGTGGATGCCGGCAACACCTGCGTCATATATCCTGACGGTTTTATTGCCTAGAAGCTCGGCAGTCACTGCTGCCTCCTCAGCTACTGGTATGTCTGATGTCCCGGCTGTGATTACTGCAATACCGGCTTCCGGAATTTCAGGTTTTCTCTTCTGAACCGAAATGATCCTTGCTTCACGGTAGTATACTGCTTCCGGAATATTTTTCCTTACATAATCGTACATCTCGTCGGTAGCCCTCGTCCCTATAACATTGTTTTCCTTTGCGGCCATTACCTTAAAGATGCCTGCAATCTGTTCAACTGTTTTACCTGCACAGTATATTATTTCAGGGTACCCTGTCCTGATTTCACGGTGATGATCTATCCTGGCGTATCCCAGGTCGGTATAGGGAAAGGTCTTCAGTTTTTCAAGAGCTTCTTCAGTTGTTATTTCGCCTTTCCTCAGATCAGTGAGAAGCTTCTCAAGTTCTTTTAATGTCATTGCCTGTTCTTTCGGGATCCATACTTCCTGTCCTGTAACCCTCAAGGTCCAAAGATACATATCTGAATCCTAATTTCTTTAGGTCATTAATCATCATATCCCTTCCATGGTCATGAATGATCCTTTCAATATATCCCGGCATGCATTCTATTCTGGCGACATCACCATGAATCCTTACCCTGGTTCCCGGATACCCCTTTTCAAACAGAAGCTCTTCAGCTTTTTCGATCATTTCCAGCATCTGTTCGGTTATGGTGGTATCATATGGTACCCGTGTCAGAAGGCATGCCATGGCTGGCTTGTCAAAAAACGGCAGGCCTGCCCTTTGCGCATAGTCCCGTATATCGGTTTTCGTAAGCCCCGATTCAGCAAGAGGGCTTTTTATATCCAGTTCGCGCAAGGCTTTTAGTCCCGGCCTTGAATCACCAATATCATCGGCATTTGTACCGTCAACAACATATTGGAAATTATTTTTCCCGGCATAATTCACTATTTCGGTAAACAGGATCTTCTTGCACAGATAACATCTCCTTGACGGATTATGCCTTATAGTATCGTTGAATTCCATATCGATAATATCGAAATCTATGCCTGTTTTTCTTGCGAATGCTGTAGCTTCGCTTATCTCCCTTGCAGGCATGTACGGAGTGCGGATAGTGAGCGCTTTGATTCTGAGCGAGTCAAGAAACCGTGCCCTGTGGACCAGGAATGAGCTGTCAACGCCTCCCGAGAATGCGATCACAAACGATCCCATATCCTTCAAAATGGAATCAAGTCTTACAAGCTTTGATTCTGTCATTTCTTTCTCTTGTTGCTGGTTCCTTGTTGCTGGTTCCTTGTTCTGCCGGCCTTGTGTTCAGCAATACTTTTCTTCCTCGCGCCTGCTGCCTGTCGCCTGCCTCCATTTGTTATCTGTGCCATTATATAATTATATACTTCTTTCACCGGCAGGCCTTTTTCCAGAGCTATCTTCTTTATCTCAGTAAATTCCGGCTTGCATGAAACCTCTTTCCCGTCAAGGAATGAGCGCTTTACTGTAACATCTCCGAAGTCACTCTTCAGAGTTTCAAACTTCCGCGACAGAGTATCTTTCCTGAAGGTGAATGTCCTTATCCCCACTGATGTGGATTCCGTGAAGATTATCTCCCTGAGAAGATCTGCAATCCCTTTTTCACAGATTACGCTGAGGACATTACCCGGCCTCCCTTTCTTCATTATCGTACCTGAGATGAAAACATCAGATGCCCCTTGTTCAAACAACCTTTCAGCCAGATGTTCAAAGAATTCAGGATTCATGTCGTCAATATTACATTCCAGAAGCATCGCTTCATGTCCTGAAGGGCTCTCTATTGCTTCACCCAGGAATACTCTGAGAAGGTTCGGTTTATCCGGATGCTCTTTCTGGCCTATTCCGTATCCGGTTCTTTCCGGACGGAATGCATCCTGGCCGCCGAAATGTGTCCCGAGAACAGCCAGGATAGCAGCGCCTGTCGGAGTTGTGGATTCAAAATCAACGCCTCCCTTTTTAACCGTCATGCCCTTTACTATCTCAGCAGTAGCGGGTGCAGGTACAGGAAGATTTCCGTGATCACATACAGCAAAACCGCTTCCGAGCTCCACCTCTGAAACAAATACGGCATCAACTTTCAGTGCATTGAAGCATATTGCTGCTCCAACAATATCTACTATGGAATCAACAGCCCCCACTTCATGAAAATGCACCCTGTCTGGAGTGGTTCCGTGTACGGCAGCTTCTGCTTCTGCCAGCTTACGGAATATTTTGATACTGAGTTCCCTGGTCTTTTTATCAAGTTGTGACTCATTGATTATCTGCTCGATATCTGAAAGGTGCCTGTGAGTTTTTTCATGCCTGGTCCGGATCACAGTGACTTTTGTTCCATAAATGCCATGCCTTTGGTCTTTTTCAACAGCCAGTTTCCATCCTTTCAGGTTAAGCTTGCCCAGTTCGATATTGAGAAATGACTTTTCAATACCCAGGTCAAGCATGGCACCCAGGTTCATGTCCCCGCTTATCCCGGAAAAACAGTCGTAAAAGAGAACTTTCATGTCGAGTCCAGATTTGTATTTAGTAAGACAATTTAAAAACCGGTTTGTTCCGGAAATTCAGCCGCTAAGATAATATTTAACTAATGCTGGCAGATAATTCATGCTTTTTAATGTAAAGATATAGCATATATGCATATTACTTCAATATGTCACACACCTTGAAGCTGTGAGGAGTTATCCACACAGGGTGCATCATAATGAAAAAAGTTGTATTTTTCGAACTTTAAATCTGAAAGCAATTTCGTACATGAAAAGAAGGGACTTTTTCAAACGATCCGCAGGTGCCGGTCTGGCTGCAGGTGCCGCATTTGGCATAGGGCGTTATGACAAGCTTTGGACCGATGTACCGGGAAGGGCAAAATACGACATGGTGGCAATAATGGGAGGGAGCCCCGATACCATGTTCGACCTGGGGATACAGGAATTTGGAGGAATAGGAGCTTTTGTACAGAAAGGTCAGAAGGTGCTGGTAAAACCCAATATGGGATGGGATGTCGTGCCGGATCTCGCTGCCAACACCAATCCGTCGCTTGTGAAGAGAATAATTGAGCACTGCCTGAAAGCAGGGGCTAAGGAAGTATATGTTTTCGACCATACCTGCGATAATTGGGTAAACTGCTATAAAAATTCGGGTATTGAAAAGGCTGCCAAAGATGCAGGAGCCAAGGTTGTGCCTGGCAATTCTGAAAAATACTACCAGGAGGTGGAAATCCCCGGCGGACTGAGGCTTAAGAGCACTAAAGTGCACGAGCTCCTGCTCGAGTCTGACGTGTTCATCAACGTGCCGGTACTCAAGGACCATAATTCGACCAGGATGACCTGCTGCCTTAAAAACATGATGGGAGTTGTCTGGGACAGGGGCTACTGGCATTCAAATGATCTGAACCAGTGCATTGCCGACTATGCATTGTTTGAGAAAAAACCTGCCCTCAATATCATTGACTGCTACAACGTTATGGTGAAGCATGGGCCGCAGGGCGTATCCAAAGAAGATGTCGTGCAGATGAAATCGATGATAATCACCACTGACTGGGTGGCAGGTGATACCGCTTCCGCCAAAATGCTCGGGGTAGATACTGAAAAGATAGAATATATCCCGATTGCCCATAAAATGGGATTGGGAAACATGAACCTCGATACACTGAATATCAGAAGGATTAAAATGTAACTTCCGATGAAGTCGCCCTTTCTAAGAAGATTCCGTATTCTTTTTTCAGCACTTGTTCTGATATGCTTCTTTTTTGTATTTGCCGACTTCAGGCAAATCATACCTGCAAAATACATAAATATCCTGCTATCGCTGCAATTTGTTCCGTCAGTTCTCAAATTCATTGACCTCGGAACACTTGCCTCGGCAGGTTTTGCTGCAGTCCTCATACTTACCATTCTTACGGGCAGGACATACTGTTCATTCCTCTGCCCGCTGGGAATAGGGCAGGACCTGAACAGCAGGATTGGAGGCCGTCTCAGAAAGAAATTCAGAAGGTATGGCTATAAAAGGCCTTTCACTGTCATCAGGCACACACTGCTGGCAGCCACTCTTACGGTTGCAATTGTCTGGGGCATTTACCTGGTGACGCTGCTTGATCCATTCAGCATATTCGGGAGGTTTATGACCTTTTTTGCCAGGCCGGTGATTATCCTGGTAAATAATTTTCTTTCAAATATCCTGGGCAAATTCGATGTTTATACGCTGAGCCATGTGCCGGTTACAGGCTACAAGCTTCTCTCTTATTCAATTCCGGTCTTCTTCCTGTTGCTTATATTCGTTTTCTCACTTACTAAAGGACGTCTTTACTGTAATATGTTATGCCCGGTGGGGACGCTCCTCGGACTATTCTCCAGGGTATCGATCCTCAGAATAAAAATCGACGAGAGCACGTGCTCAAAATGCGGGATGTGCTCAATACGCTGCAAATCATCCTGCATTGATTTTCTTCAGCATAAAGTGGATGTCAGTCGCTGTGTAAACTGCTTTAACTGCATCACTGTTTGTCCCGACAAGGCTATCTCGTACGGGATCGTCACCATTAAGAAGAAGGAGTTAAAGACTGATACTGACAAGAGGAAATTTATTGCCACCTCACTGGCTCTGGTATTCGGTCTGCCTTTTGCTGCCAGGGCTCAGGATAAAAAAGCCCCTGTACCAACCAGGGCCTCCACGGTTAAAGAGAACAAAACATACCCTGTATGCCCTCCGGGAGGATTGTCGATCGAAGATTTTATTGCCAATTGTACAGCATGTTCACTTTGCATATCAGTCTGTCCGAACAATGTGCTTCAGCCCGCGCTGATGCAGTATGGCCTCAGAGGCTTGATGCAGCCGGTTATGGATTACCATAAAAGCTTCTGTACGTACAATTGCACTCTCTGCACAGAGATATGTCCGACGAATGCCCTTCATCCCCTGGCGCTGGAAGCTAAAAAGCTCACCAGGATCGGAAAGGTAAATTTTATCAAGGATAACTGTATCGTCAAAACCGAAAAGACAGCCTGCGGAGCCTGCTCCGAAGCCTGTCCTACAAAGGCAGTCTATATGGTGCCCTATGAAGGCAACCTGCTGATCCCTGAAATAAATATTGAAATATGCATTGGATGCGGTCACTGTGAATATGCATGTCCGACTACACCTTATAAAGCAATTTATGTTGACGGAATCGCGGTCCATGAAGCAGCAATAAAACCTGAAAACAAGGAGTCTGAAATAGCTATTCCCGTCGATTTCCCGTTCTGATTACTGATACTATCGGGACTATCTAAAAAAACCTGATATATGAAGCCAACACATATTGAGCATATTGGAATTGCAGTCCGTGACCTTGAAGCCTCAATCCTCTTTTATGAAAAGGTATTTGAACTGAAATGCTATAAAACTGAAGAGGTACCTGATCAAAAAGTTCGAACCGCGTTTTTTCTCGTGGGGGATACAAAAATTGAACTTCTGGAATCAACTGACCCTGAAGGACCGGTAGGGAAGTTCATTGAAAAGAGAGGGGAAGGGATACACCATATTGCCTTTGCAGTGAAGGAGATCGAGAAATTTCTAAAACATGCTGAAGATCATGATGTTGTGCTCATTGATAAGACCCCGAGGAAAGGTGCTGAGAAGCTCGATATCGCATTCCTGCATCCCAGATCAACCTCAGGCGTGCTAATCGAGGTTTGCGAAGATAAAAACGTTTAACAGAACCATATATGAACAAGGTTAAATCTGTTGCAGGCAATGCCGGACCTAAGGTCAGGTCGGATTGCGAAATGACTCTTGAACTGAAAAGAAAGGGAGGAATTTCAATTAACCTGACTTCGAAAGTTAAAGCTCTCTATGGCGAATCAATTCTGAAACAGTGCAATGATGTACTGAATTTCTTCGGGATAAGGAATGCGGACCTTTCAGTCAGCGACTCGGGTGCGCTGCCGTTTGTAATATCCGCAAGGCTCGAAGCTGCGGTCAGGAAGCTTCTTGATACTGACCTGGAGTATATTCCTGAAATGCTGAGCGTGAACAAGTATTCGACCGCAAGGGACAGGTTCCGTTTTTCTCGTCTATATCTGCCGGGAAATAACCCGGGTTTGATGATTAACGCCGGACTCCATTCAGCTTATGGGATTATTCTCGACCTTGAGGACTCGGTTGCTCCCGACAGGAAGGATGAAGCAAGGATCCTGGTCAGGAATGCCCTTTGCCAGGTGGATTTCAGGGGTGCTGAAAGAATGGTAAGGATAAATCAGGGAAAGGCGGGTTTATGCGATCTCAGGGCAGTGATTCCCCGGAATGTCAATCTTGTTATGATCCCCAAATGCGATTCCCCCGAAAACGTCATTATTGTTGATAAGGAGATTTCCGCTATCAGAGATAAGATGAAGATCAGGAATCCGGTATACCTGATGCCGATCATCGAAAGTGCATCCGGAGTCGAAAACTCATCAGCGATAGCCAGGGCTTCGGAGAACATCGTTGCTATGGCCATCGGGCTGGAGGACCTTACAGCTGATATGGGTATCATAAGGAGCCGGGAAGGTAAAGAATCATTCTATTCCAGGAGCAGACTGGTTATTGCTGCAAAGGCAGCCGGCATCCAGCCTATTGATTCTGTCTTTTCCGATGTTGCCGATATGGAAGGACTCAGTCTGAACGTCCTCGATTCCAGGGCTATGGGCTTCGAAGGCATGGGTTGCATACACCCCAGACAGATCGCGGTTATAAATGAAGGTTTTGCGCCCGGTGAGGCTGAACTGGAAAAATCTATGAAGATCGTGATGGCATATGAGGAAGCAGGGAAGAAAGGACAGGGAGTGGTGGCCCTGGGTTCAAAGATGATCGATAAGCCTGTTGTTGCAATAGCTCAGAAAATGATTGATCTGGCTGTAAAGCTGGGTCGCATATCGAAAGACTGGAAAGGAGAGTATAAATGAAATAACCCCCTTTCCCGTTTCCCCCAGGGGGGAGGGTCGGGAAGGGGGTCTCTTAGAAGATAATAATCTAATTCGTGATAATGATATGGCAGTCAAAAAGGTAATAAACGCTGCAGGGAGATCTGTTCCGCTTGAGATAAATGGTGAGCCTGTAATCCCTTTTATGGGAGTGGGCAAATACTGGCCTGAGGGAGCCAGATACTCACCGCCGGTGCCTACCTGCCAGGATTTTCCTGCTGACGGCAACAAGCTGGCGGGCTCACTGGAAGAAGCGCTTAAAAAATGCGGAATGAAGAGCGGGATGACAATCTCAACGCACCATCACATGAGGGACGGCGATCTGATCAGCAACAGGATCTTTGAGATAGCATCCAGGATGGGGGTGAAGGACCTTGTCTGGTTTCCTTCGGCATCATTCCCCTGTAATGATCCGGTGATCAGATACCTGAATGACGGAACCATAAACAGGATTGAAGGAAGCATGAATGGCCCGCTGGGAAGATATGTTTCGGAAGGAAAGATGAAGGGCACGGCAGTTCTCCGGTCGCATGGAGGCCGTGTTCAGGCCATACAGGATGGCGAAGTAAAGATCGATATCGCTGTTCTGGCAGCGCCCTCTGCCGATTCATTCGGTAATGCCAGGGGTACCGGAGGAACTTCATCGTGCGGTGTACTGGGCTATGCAAAAGCCGACAGCATGTATGCCTCCAAAGTAATAGTGATTACCGATAACCTTGTTGACCTTCCCTGCTTTCCGATGGAGATAGAGGGAAATTATGTCGATTATGTCGTGGTCGTCGACAAGATCGGTATTCCTGAAAAAATTGTATCAGGGACAACAGAGATAACAAAGAGCCCCGACAGGCTTCTCATTGCCGAGCTGACAGCTTCGTTCCTGGAAAAATCAGGGATACTGAAGGATGGAGTCAGAATGCAGGCAGGGGCAGGAGGAACATCACTGGCAATTGCAGTATTTGTTCATCAGATGCTGAAGCAGAAAGGATGGAAATCCAGTTTCGGATTTGGCGGCAGCACAAAGTATATGGTAAAGATGCTTGAGGAGGGTCAAATGGGTTACATTCTTGATGCTCAGGCATTTGACCTTGATGCTGTGAGATCAGTAGAGGCAAACCCCAACCATGTTCCCTATTCTGTCTTCAACGCGTATAATTACCATTCAAAGGGTAACCTGACCAGCATGATGGACATAATGATCCTGGGTGCCACCGAGATCGACCTGAATTTCAACGGTAATGTTGTCACCCATTCCGATGGCTATCTCCTTCACGGGATAGGAGGATGGCAGAATTGCCTCCATGCGCGCAATGTCATACTTCCTGTGCCCCTGTTCCGCGACAGGATACCTGTTATTGTTGATGAAGTGACCACATTGTGTGGACCCGGAGAATTGATAGATGTAATAATCACTGAAAGGGGGATAGCAATAAACCCCCTGCGCAAGGATCTGATTAAAAGCGTCAAAGGCAGTGGATTGCCTTTAAGGACAATCAGAGAGCTTAAGGAAGAGGCTGAAAAGATTTGCGGAAAGCCCCGGAAACCGGAATTTGAAGAGAGGATAGTGGCTGCTGTCAAATGGGTCGATGGTACGGTGATCGATGTTGTAAGAAAGATCAAAACCAGATAATTCGACAGCCAATGGAGTGTTTCAAGTGTGCAATATGCGGATATATTTATGATCCTGAACAGGGCGATCCGGCCGGAGGCATAGAACCAGGCGTGGAGTTTACCGATCTCCCTGATGATTATTTATGCCCTATCTGCAGTGCAGGCAAGGATCAGTTCTTCAGCTGTGACTGATTAAAAGATCAATGGTTTCTGCTTTTATAAGTTCAGGGGGATGCTTTTTATCACATCAGTAAGAAGATCCCAGAACATCTGAACGGTCCTTATCTCTATTTTTTCTTCAGGAGTATGTGCCCCCCTGATGGTGGGGCCAAATGAGATCATATCTATGCCCTTGAATTTCTGATATATGAGTCCGCATTCAAGTCCTGCATGAATTGCCCTGATATGGGGATCCCTGCCGAACAGCTTTTTATATGATTCCCTGGTGATCCTCAGTATTTCCGAAGTCATATTAGGCCTCCATCCCGGATAGCCGTCTGAATGAACAACCTTTGCACCTGCGAGCTTCAGGCATGTTTCAACCATCGATGAAACATCCCTTTTTGACGATTCAATTGAACTGCGCTGGGTTGTGATAATTGTAATTGTATTGTCGCCGGTGAATTTAACCGATGCAAGGTTGGTTGAGGTTTCAACCAGGTCATCCATCTCTTTCGACCATGCAATTGCACCGTGCGGACAGCAGGTAAGTGAACTCAGCAGCATAATCTGGTTCTCCCTGTCCATAACGAAGTCCGGGATGACGGAATCCTTAACGGCTATTTTCAGGTCCTTTTCGATATCCCTGAACTCCTCAACGATCGTTGTCTGAAAATCAGCTATCCAGTTCCTGACCTTTTCTGTGGAAGCTTTTTCGACGACTATCGTGGCAAAAGCCTCACGCGGAATGGCATTTCGAAGGTTCCCTCCATCGAAATTGCTCAGAAGTATATCGTATTCATTTGCGAGATTCCACAATATGCGGTTCATAATTTTGACCGAGTTGCCATATCCTTTATGTATCTCATCACCAGAATGCCCGCCGTGAAGCCCGGTAACCGATAAATCAAGAGCGGCTGATCCTGCAGGCACTGGTTCATGATTAAAAGTCATCGTGCCAACAGTATCCATTCCTCCGGCACATCCTATGAAGAGTATTCCCTCATCCTCCGAATCAAGATTGATGAGAATATTCCCTGTGAAGAAATCAGGTTTCAGGTTTATGGCTCCGGTCATCCCTGATTCTTCATCAACAGTAAAGAGACATTCTATCCTGCCTGATTTAAGATTCTTGTCTGTAAGTATGGCGAGCTGGGAGGCAATACCCACACCGTCATCTGCTCCAAGCGTTGTTCCGTCGGCTGATACCCATTCATCATTTATTATTGGTATTATCGGATCATTGTCCCAGTTATGAGGATGATCTGCATTTTTTTCACCGACCATATCAAGATGACTCTGCAGGACGACTGTCTTCCTGTTCTCCATACCAGGTGAAGCAGGCCTGACTATCAGAATATTTCCCGACTCATCCTCTTTTAATTCAAGCTTATTCCCCTTCGCAAAATCAAGAAGATATTTTCTTATCTTTCCCTCATTCTTGGAAAGCCTTGGTATCCTGCATATCTCCTCGAAATAGTGCCAGACCGGAGAAGGCTTCAGTCCTTTCAAAACGCTCATCCTATTGAATTAGTGACACAAAATCAGGCGACAAAAATACTTAAATTTATGACACATCAAAGACGTAATTAATAAATAATAATGATTAAGCCTGTCAGTTGATTATTTGGCTATTTTTACCCGGGATATAATTGAAAGATCACATGGCAAAACGGACAATTGTTGCGCTCCCCGGAGACGGTATAGGAGCGATCGTACTGAAGGAAGCAGTCAGGGTACTCGATGCGGCAGGATTTGATGCCGGATACGTTTACGGAGATATAGGCTGGGAATTCTGGAGGAAGGAAGGAAATCCTTTGCCGCAGAGGACACTCGATCTTATTGATAAGCACAAGATTGCGCTATTCGGAGCAATAACCTCAAAGCCAAATGATGAAGCCAGGGTCGAACTTGCGCCGGAGCTTCAGGGCAAAGGATATTCATATTCAAGTCCTATTGTGGGCCTGCGCCAGCATTTCAACCTCGACATCTGCATCAGACCATGCAAATCATACAGGGGAAATCCCCTCAACTTTATCAGGAGAGGAAGGGGCAACACCATCGAAGAACCGCTGGTGGATGTCGTCATTTTCCGCCAGAATACCGAATGCCTTTATTCAGGAGTTGAGTGGACCAACCCTCCTGCAAATGTTTATGAAGCCTTTCTCTCGCACCCTAAATTCGCTAAAAACTTCGGGAAAGTGCCGGTTGAAGAGCTTTCCATATCAACAAGGATATTCACAAGAAAAGCTACTGAAAGGATACTGCTTGCCGCTTTTGAATATGCACACAAATATGGTTACAAATCAGTCACGGTATGTGAAAAGCCAAACGTGATAAGGGAGAC
This sequence comes from Bacteroidota bacterium, assembly GCA_043800695.1. Classification (GTDB taxonomy): domain Bacteria; phylum Bacteroidota; class Bacteroidia; order Bacteroidales; family VadinHA17; genus LD21. The sequence goes on along the minus strand of JAZDMU010000036.1, from coordinate 64,796 downwards.
ATCAGGGCTGATGTGGAAACTTGCGAAGGAGATTCAGCAGAAATCCTTTCCCGGGATAAAACTTCTCAATACGAACATTGATGCACAGATGATGTGGCTGACAAAAAATCCTGAGGAATACGGCGTCATTGTTGCCGGTAATATGTTCGGCGACATAGCTTCTGATGCTTTTGCAGGTCTGATAGGAGGCCTGGGTTTTGCATGCAGCGCACAGTTCTCTGCCAGCGGGATCGCCGTATTCGAGCCAACACACGGATCGGCACCGAAATACGCCGGTTATGACGTGCCCATTGTCAATCCGATAGCAATGATCGAGTCGGCATGCATGATGCTTGACTATATCGGAGAGACTTCAATATGCGGGAAGATCAGAAAATCAATCGCTGATGTCATAAGGGAGGGAAAGGTAAGAACATATGACATGATGAAAATGCAGGGAAACCCCGATGTGATAAGAAATGGCGCAGCCTCCACCACGCAGATGACCGATGCTATTATTACCGGACTTAAGAATTAAATACTGGTACTTATGAATCAGAAGGTAAAGGATTTATGGCCTGAGCTTGAATGGATCAAAGACCCTCTGCTCAGGGAAAATACAGCCAGGACGTGGAAGCTGGCTCTTGAAAAAAGCGTGCTGTCAGCAGTTGACCTGGAAAAAATCCCTTTCACCCTGCTCTGCGGACCCGGTTTAAAGGTGAGCTTCATGGCTCACAAACGTTGTGTCGTCCATATAGCAAAAGAATGCGGCGAAAAAATGAACCTGTTCTTTGGCAGCGACCTTCCGGTAAACATGGATGTTCTTATAGCCGGTGCCATACTTGCCGATGTTGGAAAGCTCCTTGAATATGAACTGGATAAGGACGGGAATGCTGTACAGGGAAGGTACGGGAGATTATTGAGGCACCCTTTCTCCGGGGTCTCACTTGCCGAATCATGCGGCGTCCCTCCTGAGGTTTGCCATATCATTGCAGCACATGCCCATGAGGGCGACCTTGTGAAGAGAACCACCGAGGCATACATCGTGCATCACGCTGACTTCATGGCATTTGAGCCATTTAAGAATAGATAAACCACGGAGTTGCACAGAGTTTAGAACAGAGTTTCACAGTTGTATTACTGTGTAACTCCGTAATACTCCGTGTGACTCTGTGGTTTTTCTTCATTATCCAAGTTTCATCTTTTCAACCTGCTCCAGATTCCTTTCGTTGGTAACAGCTTTGGCTTCAGGTGTGTAAAGGAAATCTATAAGGTCCTGGTATCTTTCCATGATCTTACCTCTCACAATTTTAGAGGTTGAATTCACGAGTCCGTTGTCTTCGGTAAAACCTTCCTCAAGTATTCCAATGGCAACAGGCAGCCATCTCTGCGGGAACATCTTTCCATATTTCCCGTTCGTCCTGTATTCATCAACTTCATTTTCGAGAAGGTTCAGGACAGACCTTTTACCCTCTTCAGAAGCGGCAATTAAATTTCTATCTTCAAGGTACAACTTCAGCGCATGCTGGTTCGGAACCACAAGTCCGACAGTATAGGGTTTCTGGTTATTGTAAAGCATGCACTGATCAATATATTTCGATTGTTCGACCATTGCCTCTTCAATTCCTTCAGGACTGAATTTCTCCCCATCATCAGCGATAAGCAGGCTTTTGAAGCGCCCCAGGACATAAAGGAAGCCCTCAGGTGTCATATAACCCATGTCGCCCGTATGCAGCCATCCCTCGCGGATGGTATCCCTTGTTGCTGCCTCGTTCTTCCAGTATCCGTGCATCACGTTCCCTCCGCGGATGACTATTTCGCCTTTTTCGCCAACAGGTAGCTCCTTACCATCCTCATCGCAGATCTTGAGGTCCATATTGTTTACAAGAACACCTGACGATCCAAGCCTGTGCCTTGATGTGGAGTTGGAAGAGATTGTCGGAGATGCTTCACTCAGGCCGTATCCCTGGTACATTGGTATGCCCAGGGCATAGAAGAACCGCTGGAGGTCAATATCCAGAAGTGCACCGCCGCCTATGAAATAATCGAGCTCATCGCCGTATGCTTCACGTATCTTGCTGAAGATAAGATTATCATATAATTTCAGCAGTGGTTTCTTAAGCTTCTGGATACCTCTCCCCCTGTTCCATCCTTCCTTATTGTAGCTGTAGGATATCTTCAGTGCATGATTGAAAAGCATTTCTGTGAGTTTCCCTTTTTCCCTGATCCCCTTTTCAATATTCTTCCTGAAGTTTTTTGCTATTGCGGGTACGCTCATCAGAAGGTTTGGCTTTATCTCTTTCAGGCATATTGGAAGATTCCGGAGGGTCTCCATGGGAGTTTTTCCGGTTTTAACGGAAGCAATGCTGGCTCCTTTGCCCATGAATGCAAAGATTCCGCAGGAGTGACCAAATGAGTGATCCCATGGCAGGATCAGAAGTGTCTTGTAGAATGAAGGTATATCCATCAGGCTGTAAGCCTGGTAAACGTTTGTTACATAATTGCCATGAGTAAGGATAATGCCCTTGGGATCGGCAGTCGTACCTGAGGTATAACATATATTCGCAAAATCGGAAGGAGTTATGCTCCTGCTTATTTCCTCGAATTTTACCTTGTTTTCCTTTGACTCGAGCCATTCCCTTCCCATTTTTCTTACTTCATTGAAATGGATCTCATTCGGGGCATACTCTTCCTTGGTATCAAAGAGAATTATTTTTTCGATCAGCCTGGCGTCCCCAATGATTTCCTTTACCTTAGGGTAGTGTAATGATGATATCAGGATCATCCTTGACTCTGAATGATTGAGGCGAAACTTTATTTCTTCCGGATTAAGCCTTGTTGACAAAGGAACATTCATGGCACCTGCGTACAGAATGCCAAGTTCCCCGATAACCCAGCAGTTGCGGCCTTCTGAGATCAGGCTCAGCCTGTCGCCTTTCCTGATGCCCAGGTTGATCAATCCTGCGGCAAACTCGTAAACCTGCTTTTTGGTTTCACCATAGGTGGTTCCCTCGTATTTATCTGCTGGTTTTTCCCACAGATAAACATTATCGCGGAACTTCTCGACACTCTCTTCAAAGAATTGAATTATTGATTTCATCTGTCAGTTTTTTGACATATTTAAAGTTTTTCAGTTGTCTAATATACGAAATCCGTTATATTACTACCAGTGTGCTTTCTCATAATCATTTGGAATGATTTCCAATATTTTGTATATTTGAATGTTATCGGGTTTAATTAATTGTACAACAATATCTTATTAAATTAAAACTATATTATTATGAGACACTTGGCGGCTTTTATCCTGGCATTGATTCTTATTACTCTTCCCGGATGCAAATATTTCAAGGGAAATAAACTGTTTGGTAAAAAGAAAGCTCATGAGAGAGAACTCCTGCAGGCAAGGCAGGACAGTATCAGAATTGCTGATTCACTTGGCAGGGTTCAGGAAAGGCTTAAGGCCATTGAAGACGCAAGGCTTGATTCAATAAGGATAGCTGAAGAAAAAAGAGCTTTGGAGCTGAAGAATAAGTACAATATTATTGTAGGCAGTTTTATTACGCCGGAATATGCAAAGACCCACGCTGAGACATACCTTCAGAACGGATATGATGCAAAGATAATTCCAATGGAAGGGGGGAGGTTTGACCTTGTCTCTGCTGAAGCGCACGAGAGCTTCAGGAAAGCTGTTGAGCGTCTCACCTGGTTCCAGGAGAATGTCGAGCTGGGTGCCTGGATGTATGTTATGAAGTAGTGATTATTTCCTGAAAATAGTCTCTTCCCGGTCAGGGCCAACAGAGACCATGGTGACAGGTAATCCTGCCAGGTCTTCAATTAAGCTTATATATTTTTTCAGGTTGTCTGGGAGGTCATCATAATTCCTGATACCTGAAATATCCTCCTTCCACCCGGATATATCCTTATAAACCGGCTCTACGGGTGCATTATCAAAAGGTATTTCGGTGCACTCCTTTCCGTCGGCCAGATAGGAAACACATACCCTTATAGTATCAAATCCTGACAGTACATCGCTTTTCGTCATCAGCAGGCGGGTGACACCGTTTATCATAATGGCATACTTAAGGGCTGGCAGATCGAGCCATCCGCATCGTCTTGGACGACCGGTTGTTGCGCCGAATTCATGGCCTTTTTCCCTGAGAAGGTCGCCGGTCGGGTCTTTAAGCTCGGTAGGGAAGGGGCCGCTGCCAACCCTTGTGCAGTAAGCTTTGAATATCCCGAAAACCCCGCCGATTTTTCCCGGAGGAACACCCAGGCCTGTGCAGGCACCGGCGCTTATCGTATTTGACGAAGTAACAAAAGGATATGATCCGAAATCAACATCAAGCATGGTTCCCTGGGCTCCTTCGGCCAGAAGCTTCCTGCCTTTTGAAACAAGGCTGTTGATCAGGTATTCGGTATTTACAATCCGGAACCTCTTCATCAGTTCAATGCCCTCAAACCAGCCTGCCTCAAATTCACCCAGGTCAAATGTATGATTAAAATTTTTCAGAACCGCCAGATGGCGCTTCAGGTGCTGATCGTACAGATCCCTGAAATCCTTTCTGAGGATCTCTCCTGCGCGCAGGCCGTTCCTGGCCGCCTTGTCGGTATATGCAGGACCAATACCCTTTAAGGTTGAACCTATTTTTGAAGCACCCTTGCTGCATTCATATGCAGCATCCAGTATCCTGTGCCCCGGAAGTATAAGATTTGCCCTGGCCGATATGACCAGCCTTCTGGCAAGTTCATCAACAGGAGGCCCCAGATTTTCAATCTCCTTCCTGAACACTGCAGGATCAATGACAACTCCGTTGCCAATTATATTGAGCTTCCCCGGATGGAAGATGCCTGAAGGGATGAGATGCAGGACATGCTTTACATTGTTGAATTCAAGCGAATGTCCGGCATTCGGTCCTCCCTGGAAACGGGCTATGATATCATATTCCGGGCTGATCGCGTCAACAATCTTTCCCTTGCCTTCATCACCCCACTGCAGACCTAACAGTATGTCAATGTTCATATTGGATCGGATATCAGAAATTCATAAAACGACTCACAATTTACAAAATTATTCAACCCCTCTGCAGGGCTTTCAAAGATTGTTAATATCTTAAAACAATAGTGCTCCATTCCAGGGATTTTATAAATTTGATAAAGCGCACAGATAAACAGATAAGGAAATGAAGCAAAAATTAAGGTTTTCTCTTACTCTTTTCGTCATTGTTTTGCTGGCAGCTAAACCCGCATATTCCCAGCAAAGCGATGAAATGCTCTTTTATAAGCATCTGGCAATGTCGGCATGGAACGGTATATACTACGGGCTCTCTGCAGTTCACATTGCAGAAATCCAGGATAATAAGGCACAGGTGGCGCTCCCGATCATTACTGCCGGAACACTAGCCCTGGTACCTCTGTTTACCAATGAGACCAGGACTATAACCTCCAACCAGCTGCTGCTTGCAGGTCATGGTCAGCTTGTAGGATGGGCCCACGGAGGAGCGCTGGCCCTGCTGATAAACGGCGAGGACTCCTTTGATGAGGGCAAAAGCAAGCTTACTGTCGGGTTGGCAGCCCTTGGAAGCATCGGACTTGGTATAACAGGCCGGTACCTCGCAAATACAAAGGAGTGGTCCGAAGGCAGGGCCGCTCTTTACCGCCTCTACGGCATCGCAGCTCCTCTGACCGGAGCATCAATAAGCCTTATGTTTTCGGACGATGCAAGAGTAGTGGCCGGCTCAGTACTGATTACCGCTGCCGGAGGTTATCTCCTTGCTGACAGGATCAACAGCTGGAATGAGTTCACAAGGGGTGAAATAAGGGCAACACAGGCTCTCACGCTTATGAACGGGTTACTGGGAGTATGCATCCTGGCCGACATCGAACCCGATGCTTCTCCCGATGCTTCTTTTATTATCCCGGCATTGGCTATCGCGGGAGGAACTGCATGGGGACATGCATGGCATAAAGGTTCCAACCTTACTCCTCAGCAGGGAATGACAACAATCTATGCTGCAGGTCTGGGTTCCCTGGTTGGTGTCGGACTGGCTATCCTTTTCAATCCTGATGATTCCGAATTCAATGCTTCATATTACCTGCTGCCATATGCAACAGGTATGGCTACCTATTCATTTGCCTTAATGAGGCAGAAAAGCAAAAATGCTGCCCTGGGTTATATACCTGCAGACAAGGGCAGCGGCAGCTGGGATTTTGCCTTAATGCCTCAGAATTTCTGGCTGAACAATAAACTCACAGGGAAAACTGATCTGCTGAATAAGGGGTATTTCGGGATGCAACCTCTTTTTTCGGCAACCTGTACTTTCTGATTATTTCTTCTTTTCCTTAGTTTTACCGTATATATAAAGGGAGTGATAATGCGGGATGAAGTTATTCAGTTCACAGGCTGTTTTTATAATCTCGCTTATTCTTGGATCACAGAATTCTGTCACATTACCAGTCGCAATATCAATAAGATGATCGTGCTGCCCGCACTGGTATGCCCTTTCAAACTGGGCCATGTTCTTGCCAAACTGATGTCTGGTTACAAGATTGCAGTCTAACAGCAGTTCAATGGTATTGTAGAGGGTTGCCCTGCTTACCCTGTAGTTTTTATTCTTCATGAAGATATAAAGCGATTCAATGTCAAAGTGTCCGTCCCTTGAATAGATCTCATCAAGAATGGCAAACCGCTCGGGCGTCTTTCTGTGCCCTTTCTTTTCAAGATAATCAGTGAATATCTTCTTCACTATCACCTTGGTATCCTCTTTAATCATATCTGGACTAATTTAAAATAATGACAAAAATATGCAATTTTCGGAAATTAACAGAGAAACGTCACCGCGTGCGGGCATTATTCGTTGAAATCCTCAACCCTCTTGACGCTTTCAATGCCCTTGATGTTGGATATCTTCATTATCAGGTTGTTGAGGTCTTTGGTGTGATGAACATATATGTCTATTGTCCCGGTGAATATTCCATCTTTCACCGAAAAATTGACGTTGGTCATATTCACCTTGAGCTGTGAAGAGATGATGTTGGTGATCTCGTTTACCAACCCGATCCGGTCTATGCCGGTAAGGTTTATGCGTGCCATGAACGAAACCCGCTTGTGGATTGCCCATTTTACGGATATGATCCTGTTCCCTTCGTTTGACATCAGCCTGATCGCATTCGGGCATTTTGGCTTATGTATAACGATCGGCCCTTCCGGTGATATATATCCGGTTACCTCATCACCCGGTATCGGGTTACAGCATGCTGCGATCTCATATGATTGTTCTGCATTTTCCACATTCTCCCTGAGCAGAAACGGCACATTCTTATCTATCCTGCGCGGATCCTCTCCCTGTTTCGGGGCCTCTTTCCTGGATCCGATGAACTTAAGGTCCCAGTATTTTATCACATTCTTTGATTGGCTTTTTTTGAGTATTTTTTTAAGGTTATCAAGGTTTATGATCCCAAGCTCGATCCCCGAGTAGAGCTCATCCTTATTGGATACATCGTAAGCCTGAAGCAGGTTTTTAAGCACCTCGGCATTAGGCATGAAGCCCAGTTCATTCAGCTTGCTGTTAAGGATATCCATCCCTTTCTGGATTCTGTTCGATGTTTCAGCCCTCAGGGCATCCTTGATAGCCTCCTTGGCTTTCGATGTTCTCACGTACGAAAGCCATTCCTTTTCAGGTTTTGCTATGTCGGAGGTTATAATCTCAACCTGGTCGCCGCTCATGAGAGTGGCGCTTACGGGATTCAGCTTGTAGTTTATTTTTGCCCCAATGGCCTTGTTTCCGATCTCGGTATGAATCTCATAGGCAAAATCGAGTGCGGACGCTCCTTTGGGAAGGCTCACCAGTGTTCCTTTTGGAGTGAATACCATGATCTCAGAGGAGAAGAGATTCATTTTAAACTCATCCAGAAACTCAATTGGATCCTCCAGCGGGTTTTCAAGCATGGTCCTTATCTTCTTGATCCACTTGTCAAGCTCGCTCTCCAGCGATCCTTCTCCCTTGTATTTCCAGTGGGCCGCATAGCCTCTCTCAGCTATCTCGTCCATCCTTCTGCTCCTTATCTGCACTTCAACCCACTTTCCTTCAGGGCCCATTACGGTCACGTGCAGAGCCTCATAGCCATTTGGCTTTGGCCGGCTAACCCAGTCGCGGAGCCTGTCGGGCTTGGGAAGATATGAATCGGTTATTATAGAATAGATATTCCAGCACTGTGTCTTCTCCGGAATGTCAGGCTTTGGCTCAAAGACGATCCTGACCGCCAGCACATCGTAAATCTCCTCAAACGGGACATTCTTTGACTGCATCTTCTTCCAGATCGAAAAGACCGACTTCGGACGGCTGCTGATGTCAAACTGCATTTCCGCCTCTGTGAGTTTATCAATTATCGGGAAAGAGAATTTGTTAAGGAATGACAGGTATTTTTTCTCGCTCAGTTTAAGTTTTGAGGCTATCTCTTCATATATCTGCGGCTGCCTGAATTTGAAGCTGAGGTCCTCAAGCTCGCTCTTTATTGCGAACAAACCCAGGCGATGAGCCAGCGGAGCATAAAGGAATATTGTCTCGCCTGCCAGCTTCATCCTCTTATGCTCGGGGAGCGAATCAAGGGTTCTCATGTTATGCAGGCGGTCAGCGATCTTTATGAGAATTACCCTCATGTCGTCAGAAAGAGTCATCAGCATCTTCCTGAAGTTCTCGGCCTGCATCGAGGATGAGCTCTCCTTGTTGTAGGTTCCTGATATTTTTGTAAGTCCGTCAATGAGATGGGCTATCTTCGAACCGAAATCCCTTTCAACCTGCTCAAGTGTATATTCGGTGTCTTCAACAACGTCGTGAAGCAAGGCCGCAGTAATTGACCTGGCTCCGAGACCGATCTCCTGGTTGACGATCTTGGCGACAGCTATCGGATGCAGAATATATGGTTCCCCTGATTTGCGGCGCATGTTCCAGTGAGCCTCATTGGCAATCCTGAAAGCCTTGTCAATCATCTCCATGTCGCCTTCTTTGTTGCATCTCAGAAGATTTTCTACAAGAGATGCATACTCATCCTGAATATATTTGCTGTCCTCGTCGTCAAAAATATCCTTGTTCCCCATAACTATCCAAGGTGCAAGTTACAAATATAGCTTTATTCGGGTAATCCTGAAACGCTTCTGCCCTTCGCTCCCGCTGAGCGGGATTTCGTCGCTACGCTTCTCAACCTGCACCCTGAGCTCTCAGTTCCCCGGCCTCATTATGGCAACTGTGCCCGTTCTGTTTAGGGCCTTGCCCGATGGCGCCTGCAATTCGAGGAACCACAGATAGACCCCTTCGGGCAGAGGATCTTTACCGGAGTTCCCATCCCAGGGAAGCGAAGAGTCGCGCGACTCAAATACCTTTTTTCTCTTCAGATCGGTTATGAGAAGGTGATATTCAAGGGGTGTGAATGAGAGCACGGGCAGGAACAGGTCATTTACAAGGTTGTTGTCAGGCGTAAATGCATTCGGAACAGTTATCATTTCAGTGGTACTGGTGCATATCACTGATGAAAGGCTCTCTGCTGATCCTCCGTAAGGATTCAGCCCCTCAATGGCTTTTATCATAAAACAGACCTCATTGCCTGAAACTTCGTACATGATTCCGGAGTATGGTAAAGTAAGGGATGTATCGCCGGGCGATAAAGTATACCGCTCCTCAAAATCCTTACCCGTCCTGATGAATACCCCGTAGGAGATGACCGTTCCCTTCCAATCCCTGTACTGATTCCAGCTGAGCGTGATATCATCTTCCTCCCGTGCCAGTTCAGTCACAATGTTAGATGCAAGGTTCGAAATGGTAACCGGAATGCTGCAATTGTTTACAGCAGCCAGCCGGTAATAGTTTACCCGGCTGATATCAGCGTTCCCGTCGCTGTACAGGAAAGAATCAGAACTCCTGGTAAAATGATATATTTGGCCAAATGAACCGGAAGCTCCTGTCTTTTTTTCAAGTATGTAGGAATTGATCTCCGATTCCGGATCGATCCTGAATGACAAAAGTATCTCATTATCAGATACTACGGTAGCATAATCAGCATTGATCCAGCGAGGTGGCTTCTGCATTTTTGTCGACAGGCACGTTTTGTTGGAGTGCGACGAGTAATTGCCCTGCAGGGTTGCCTTTATAATAAAGCAGTATTGTGCATCAAATGAAAAATCAGTTAAAGCATAGCTATTGGTTTCCTTTGATACTGTCACTGTTTCAGTGAAGGTTCCTCCGTTCAGGCTAACAAGTATCGTGTAACCTGTTACCTCTCTCGGATATGAAGAATAGCCGTTCCATGCAATATCGATCTTCCCGTTGCATGAGTCAAGCTCTGCCGTGGCGAATATGGTGCTTATCGCATTTGAAAGGGTGCTTATGTTGCCCGCGCTGTCTATAGCTGAAACCACATATGACCGCGATAATTCCGAAGAGATCTGACTCATGTGCACAAAATCAGATATCAGCGGATTGCTGACGGTATCAATGGCATAACCTTCGTCATTGACGTATGAATATACAACGTAGCCCGATACATCGGGTGAAGGACTGAGTGTCCATGATATCTCGCTGAAACCTGTAATGACGCTTACTGTAACAATATCCAGGATTGGCGACACAGGGGGTACAATGTCGGCCTGGCCTCTGATCAGAGGAGCGAAGGCAAACAGATACACTATTATATGGAGGAGTCTCTTCCTCATCTTCATCCTGCTGTCACCTGGTACAGGTCATCAATCCTGTAATACGTTTTTGCCAGTGCAGTTATTTCATCAGGTTCAATGGATTTTATCTTAGAGGCAAGATTGTAATAGTAAGAATTATCAAGTCCGAAATCCCACACCGACCTGAAGCTTTCGGCCAGGGCAAAAGGTCCGTCGAACATTCTTACCATCTCTCCGAGCATAAAATTCCTTACTATCTCCAGCTCCTCCCTTTCAACCGGGACACGCTGAAGTATCTCTATCTCTTTGTATATCTCATTAATTGCAATTTGAGTACTTTTTTTACTCACTTCTGTGGAAATAACCTTGAAGCCGCTGAGGATCAGCGAAGTGATTATGGAGTGGATTCCGTAAGTCAGGCCTTTTTCCTCCCTTATATTCTTCATCAGCCTGGAGTTGAAGTACCCTCCGAGGATTACGTCCAATACCTTGACCCCGGGATAATCGGGGTGCAGCTTACTGATCGATGGTGATCCTATCCTGATGGCAGTCTGGACGGCTCCTTTTTTCGCAATATGGACTTTTCTGACATCTGTCTGCCTGAATCCTGCTCTCTTATCCGGTGTTTTTCCGCTGCGCAGCCTGAGTGATCCGAAATACCGGTTAAGCAGGGAGACAATATCTTTATGAATCCTGCCCGAAATTATTATGGCCATCTTCCCGGGTGAATAGAACCGTGAATGAAAACCCCTTAGAAGTTCCGTGTTGAGATTGTTGAAATCAGAGTGGACGACCTGCCTGCCATACGGATGATCCTTTCCGAAAATTGATTCATAGAACTGATCCATGGCGAGATTCGAGACCTTATCCCGGTTGACCAGGTACCAGCGCAGCCTTTTTTTCATCAGCGCCCTGAACTCAGTTTCCGGAAAAACCGGCATGAAGAGCATCTCCCTGGAAAGCTCAAGTATTTTTTCTGTATGCCTGCTCATGAAAAATATGACAATGCCGGCACGGTCTTTTTCGCTGTACTGGTTGTAGAATGTTCCGTGGAAGTCCAGTATCCTGTTGAGCCTCGATGCAGTGTAATTTTCCGAGCCTTCAGTCAGCATCATATTTACCGTGGATGAAATGAGCGGCAGATTATCCATTGACTGCCCGGCATCAAATGTGAAATCGATCCTCATAACCTCTTCGGTACCTGCTTCTATCAGATAAACCGGGATTCCGTTATCCAGCCCTGCTGATACTGCTTCAGGTATCCTGCCCGGGCTTACCGGCACTACTGGCGGTTTCGATAGATGTTTTCCGGTCATTTTCCAGCTCTTGTTGATCTGTAATAGAGAGTGCTGCAGTTACCTGGATCAAAATATCTTCCGGCTGCTTCAATGACCATATCCCGGCAGATCTTTCTGTAAAGTTCAACCTCATTGTTTATAAGGTCAGTATTGCCAATGAGTTCATAAAAAGAGAGGTTGATTGCCTTGTTCAGAATGCTTGTATTGGCAAAAACGCTTGAAGATTCAAATTTGTTTTTCACCTTTTCCATTTCCGGTGCTGAAAGGTATTTTGTTTTCAATTCATCAACAACGCCGTTTACAGCCTCGTCAGCATCTTGAATATCAACTCCTTTCATAAGTTTTCCATGAAGTATAAGCAGCCCGGGATCAATATCGGATGTAATGTATGCATTGATCTCACTGAAAAGTTTCTTCTGCCGTACAAGCTTTGTATGGAGTCTGCCTGATTCTCCTCCTGCAAGAAGATCGGTTATCAGGTCAAGCGTGTAGAAGTCCTTTCCTGTCCTTGGCCCCGTATGCCATACTTTAAAGAGAGCATCAACAGGTATATCCCTTTCAACTTCGAGTCTTCTTGCTTCGGTCTGCACTGGTTCGGCAGGCAGCTTTCTTTTTTTCACATTGCGTTTTTCTATTTGTCCGAACCATTTCTTCGCCATGCTTATGGCTTTACCTGTCCTTATATTCCCTGTCAGTGTAAGTATGGCGTTGTTGGGCGCATAATGCGTGAAAAAGAAATCTTTTACCCGCTCGAGCGTCACTTTGCTGATATGTCTGGTATTCATGCCTATTGTGGGCCAGCGGTATGGGTGGACCTTATAGGCAAGCGGCCTCAGGATCAGCATGGCATCGCCGTATGGCTGATTGAGATAACGCTGGTTGAATTCTTCAATAACCACACTCTTCTGTACATCAAGATTTCTCTGCGAGAAATCAAGCAGGTTCATCCTGTCCGATTCAAGCCAGAATGCTGTTTCAAAATTCTCAGAAGGCAGGGTGATGTAATAATTTGTGATATCTGTATTGGTGAAGGCGTTGTTTTCGCCTCCGGCAATAAGGAGATGCTTGTCAAATTTGGGTATAAGGGTTGTGCCGCTGAACATCAGATGCTCAAAAAGGTGGGCCATCCCTGTTGCCTCCGGATCTTCATCCCTTGACCCCACATCATAAAGGATATTCATGGCTGCAAGGGTGGTAGAACTGTCCTCGTGGACTAGTATCCTCAGCCCGTTGTCAAGGGTAAATCTGCTGTAGTTGATCATATTCTGTTACGGGGTCAGCTTCTGTCCTGCAGTTTGACAAACTTAAGCAAAAAACTGTGAAGCAATAGTAATGTTTTTATATTTGCATAATTATGTTGCAAAACAGGTTTTTCAGAAAGATATTCCATCCGCGTTTTGAAGACATTGACCAGGTTAAGCTGATTTACGTACTGAGCTTCGTAGTAGGGCTGCTGAGCGCGCTTGCTGCAGTAGTCCTGAAAAACGCAATTCACTATACACACAAGATACTGACTGAAGGATTTACTGGTGATTCAGGCAGTTACCTTTATCTTGCATTTCCGCTTGCAGGAATGTTGCTGACACTTCTGTTTGTAAAATACATCGCAAAGGATAACATCAGTCATGGAATAAGCAGGGTTCTGTATGCCATTTCGAGGAAGAAGAGTTACCTGAAAATTCACAACACCTGGACGTCCCTGGTTGCAACAACGCTTACAATAGGATTCGGCGGCTCGCTCGGCGCCGAAGCACCGATAGTCTTGACGGGATCGTCCATCGGATCTAATATCGGAAGGCTCTTCAGGCTTAATTACAGGAGTATAACCCTCCTGATAGGCTGCGGAGCCGCGGGAGCAGTAGCAGGCATATTCAAGGCGCCTGTCGCAGGGATCGTGTTTACCCTGGAGGTCCTGATGCTGGACCTTACAATATCATCCATCGTCCCGCTTCTTATCGCATCGGTTACAGCTGCCACGGTCTCTTTTTTCCTGATGGGCGACCAGGTGCTCTTCTCTTTCAGCCTGAAGGGAGCATTCAATCTTTCCAATATTCCCTGGTACCTGCTCCTTGGAGTGATCTCAGGCTTCATATCAGTATATTTCTCCAAAATGACAATCTTTCTTGAAAAGAAATGCGGGCTTATAAAAAATATTTATTTAAGACTTGCAGCAGGAGGGATCGTACTGGGAGGGCTCATTTTTCTTTTCCCGCCTCTGTTTGGAGAGGGCTATGATACCATAATGCTGCTCCTTCAGGGAGAAACCGAATCGATAATGCGGAACAGCATATTCCAACATTATTCAGGAAGCTTTCTTATATCAGCCCTTTTCATGCTCTGCCTGGTTCTGCTTAAGGTCCTTGCCAGCAGCTCAACAAACGGGGCTGGCGGAGTGGGAGGTATCTTCGCCCCGGTGCTATTTCTGGGAGGTGTGACAGGGTACCTTCTTTCAGGTATTTTCAATGAGTATTTCAACTTCAACCTTCCCGACAACAGGTTCGTGCTTGCCGGGATGGCCGGCATGATGGCAGGAGTTATGCACGCCCCGCTCACTGCCATCTTCCTGATCGCTGAAATAACCGGAGGCTACGATCTTCTCATACCGCTCATCATTACTTCCACTGCCGCTTATATAACCACCCGTGGTTTCGAACGGCACTCGATCTATCATGTTCAGCTTGCAGAAAGGGGAGAACTTATTACCCATGATAAGGACAAGGCAGTACTTTCAATGATGGACTGGAGAAAAGAGATAGAGACTGATTTACAGAAGGTTAAGGCTGCAGATACCCTCGGAGAGCTTGTCAGGAAGATCTCACGGTCGAAGCGAAACCTGTTCCCCGTGGTCGATGAGTACAACATACTCGAAGGGGTTGTGTCGCTTGACGATGTCAGGGAGATTATGTTCAACCAGGAGCTTTATAACAATACATATGTAAAGGACCTGATGACGATCCCTCCTTCGTATATTGACAAAAGCGAGGATATCGGAAAAGTGATGGAGACTTTCAGGAAAACCGAAGCATGGAACCTTCCCGTACTCGATAAAGGATATTACGTAGGTTTTATTTCGAAATCAAGGATATACACAACTTACCGCGAACTACTGGTCCAGTTCGCCGAAGAATAAACTAAATATTATGTAATCATGAAGAAGGATACTGTGATTTTTGATCTTATTGAAAAGGAACGCCAGAGGCAGCTGAACGGCATTGAGCTTATCGCCTCAGAGAATTTTGTAAGCCCTCAGGTACTGGAAGCCATGGGTTCGGTGCTTACCAACAAATATGCTGAAGGATACCCGGGAAACCGCTATTACGGAGGCTGTGAGGTTGTTGACCAGTCCGAGCAGCTGGCGATCGACAGGCTGAAACAGCTTTTCGATGCCGAATATGCCAATGTTCAGCCTCATTCGGGAGCACAGGCTAATATGGCTGTTTTCATGACCGTGCTTAAACCGGGTGACACTTTCATGGGGCTTAACCTTGCCCACGGAGGACATCTGTCGCACGGTTCACCCGTAAACTCCTCAGGCATCCTTTACCGGCCGGTTGCCTATGGAGTAAAGGAGGAAACCGGAATGGTCGACTATGATATGATGGAAGAGATCGCAATGAAGGAGAAGCCAAAGATGATAATTGGCGGGGCATCAGCATATTCACGCGAATGGGATTATGAAAGGATGAGGAAGATCGCAGACATGGCTGGTGCAATGCTTATAGTCGATATGGCGCATCCGGCAGGTATCATAGCTGCCGGCCTTCTTAAGAATCCTCTTAAATATGCGCACATAGTCACATCCACAACTCATAAAACGCTGAGAGGCCCGAGAGGAGGGATAATTCTTATGGGCAGGGATTTTGTCAACCCATGGGGAATAACCACTCCCAAGGGTGAACCAAGGATGATGTCATCGCTTCTTAATTCGGCTGTCTTTCCGGGTGTCCAGGGAGGACCACTTGAGCATGTCATAGCCTCCAAGGCTGTGTCGTTCGGAGAGGCGCTAACTCCCCAATTCAGGGAATACCAGGTCATGGTCATAAAAAATGCCTCGGCAATGTCACAGGCATTCATCGACAAGGGCTACAAAGTGATCTCAAACGGTACCGATAACCACCTGATGCTGATAGACCTGAGAACCAAATTTCCGGAAATTTCAGGTAAAAAGGCAGAGAATACCCTCGTCAGGGCTCACATAACAGTGAACAAAAACATGGTGCCCTTCGATAGCCGGTCGCCCTTCCTTACATCAGGACTCAGATTAGGGACACCCGCAATATCCACCAGGGGCATGAAGGAAGAGCACATGGGGATAATTGTTGATCTGATAGATGAAGTCATTTCAGACATTGAAAATGAATCAGTTATAACAAGAGTAGGAGAGAAGGTCGTGGAAATGATCAAATTGTTCCCCCTTTTCTCAATGTAATTAAAATTAACGTTCATTTTCAAAAGAACTTTTTTTTTCGTACCTTTACATATTGTCCGTTGTAATAAGTTTTCAGCAATGAGCAGCAAGAAGTTAATTTTTATTGTAGACGACGATCCTTTTATCAACAAGCTGATAGTTAAGAGGTTAACTTCCGATGACTATAAGATGGAAGCATTTGAATCGGGAGAGGAGTGTCTTGATGCTATGCATAAAACACCTGACCTTGTGATACTTGACTATCTGTTTCTAAAGGAAAACCATGAGTTCATGAACGGGATGCAGGTGTTTGACAAGATAAAAGAGTTGAAACCTGACACACCTGTAATTATGCTTTCAGGCCAGGATAAGGGTGAGATAGTCCTGGAGCTTGCCAGAAAAGGGATCGACGATTACATCATCAAGGACATCAACCTCATTGATAACCTCACCAAGGCCATTAATGAGGTATTTCAGAAGATCGCCTGAGATCTATTTCAGAATAAAATTGTAAGTGATCGTACCCTTCTGTATTGCAGGACCATCGGGTTTTGCATCGAATGATGCCTGAAGTGCAGCCTCTTTTGCAACCCTGAGAAGATAATCGTCAAGTATGGTTGTACCTTTGAAGCCCGGATTTGCCTGGATGACTTTCCCTGATCTATCGACACTGACCTCAACAACAACTTTACCCTCTTCCTGGGAATCGTATTGCGGAAGCGGAAGCTTCTGGAATCCCCGCCCTCCCAGGTCATGTGAAACGCCGGTATTCCCTGTTCCTCCCCCATCGCCGTGATTCTGTGAGTTTAGGTCGCCGGAAGGCACTCCCTGGTTTCCCTCACCGCCTGCTACTCCTTCGCTGGTTGACGAGGTTCCGGCATTCCTGGAACCCTCGAGGGCTTTTTTAGTACGGTCCATAATGTCAGCCTGGCGTTTCTGCTCGGCTTCTATCCTTTGTCTCTCAATCTCCTCCTGTTCCTTTCTGATCCTTTCGGCTTCGATCTGCTCCCTGTGAATCCGCTCGGTCTCTATCTGCTCCTGCCTCTTTCTCTCAGCTTCCGGATCGACCTTTTTTACTTCAGGCGCCTCTTCAGTATCCTGTGTGAGGATCGGCTCTTCATCCGTCACTATTTCTGTTTCTGACGGAGGCGGTGGTGAAGCATCTTCCTGGCTTGCAGGAGCTGATGGTTCAATTATCCCCATACCTGTTTCATCGGTTCCGAAATTCACAAGAATACCCATTTCGGTCTCAGGCGGAGGAGGAACCGAAAACCCGAAGAGAAGACATAAGACAAGTACTGCCAGGTGCAGCACTATTGTCCCGGCTATGCCTTTTCCCCGTTCAGAAGGAAAATGGTAGAGATCGTTATCTGGGTGTTGTCGCAATAATCAGCTTATAATTGTTTGCCTGGGCAATATTAAGTACCTGCACAACGCTTTCAAACGGAACAGTCTTATCAGCATGAAGCGATATGTATGTATCGGGATTGCTCCCCAGTTTTTCCTTCAGGACAGCTTCAAGCTCTGTAATTGTTACCGGTTGCTGTTCAACATAATACCTCTGGTCGGCAGTTATTGAAACTGTAGTCTGAGGTTTAGCTGAGGTTTGTGCGCTCCCTTTGGGAAGCAGAAGCTTCAATGCGGTCGGATGTACCAGGGTGGATGTCAGCATAAAGAATATCAGCAGGTTAAAGACCACATCGGTCATCCCGACTGAACTGAAATTAATGCTGATCTTATTTCTGTTTGAAATAGCCATCTTAGCGACTGGGTTTTACGGGTTCATTTAAAATATCCATGAATTCTGTAAGTGTGGCTTCAAGTTTAAAGACCACCCTCTCCACTCTCACAACGAGCATATTATAGGCAAAGTATCCCAGTATGCCAACTATAAGGCCTGCTACCGTCGTGATAAGAGCCGTGTATATACCATCAGACAGCAGTGAAACCTCAATATTGTTTCCAGCCTGCGACATAGCGTAGAATGACTGGACCATCCCGATTACAGTACCAAGGAATCCAAGCATGGGCTCGGCTCCTGTGATCGTAGCCAGTGTCGGAAAGCTTTTTTCAAGCTTTGAGATCTCGAGCTTTCCGACATTTTCGATGGCAGTGCTGATGTCCTGTAATGGTCTGCCAAGCCTTGATATGCCCTTTTCAACCATCCGTGCAGACGGGCTGTCAGTTGACCTGCATAATGCAAGCGCTGCTTCGATCTTGCCGTCATGAATATAATCCTTGATCCTGTTCATGAAATTCTGGTCTTCCCTGGTTGCTTTCCGTATAACATAATATCTCTCAATAAAGATGTATGCGGCGACAAGGGAAAGGAGAACGATGGGGATCATCACCCATCCTCCCTTGAGTGCGAAATCGAAGATAGTCATGTCTGCCTGGGTCGTGCTCCCGGCCGGAAGAGAAATGTCCTGGAAAATGAACTGTAAAAATCCCATACCTGTTATTTTAATTCGTTACCTGTTAATATTCTGCTAATTAATTCACGTGCGAAGATATTAAAAAACGTATTCAAACGGCATTCTATTATCTGCGGTTAATAACAATGGTAAAATATTTATCAACTGAATAATTTTGAATGAATCAGGAGCAGCGTGAGCACTATTGTCCGGACACCTCCGGTTCATCTTCCTTTTTCATTTCCGGCTTCAGTTTCTTCCTGAAGAGATCGGAAAACCTGTCAAAATCCTTCTTGAAGAACACTCCGAATCCCTGTGTGTAGTCGGCCTGTCTTCCTGTGTAAGGATTGTTGAACCTGTTGAAGACCTTGAACCGGATATTTTCGGTAAGCTTGTATTCAATATCAAAGTCGCCTACAAGCTGGTCGGTATTATCAGTCTCTCCTCCGGTTCCCCTGACATCAAAATTGCCGTTTATTGAGACCCTGTCATTAAGCAGCTGGGTGGAGAGAGCCAGCTGTACCTCATTGGAATTGAGGTCCTTATACCCCGGCCTGTACACGAAACCGACATCAAAATCGTTGCTTATCTGCGAAACCCAGTTGCTGAGCTGGTTTGAGACCATCTCGGTGGTTGTGACTGCCATTGCTGATGTGCCGGTTGTTGTGGTTGAGGTAAGAGAGGTTCCATATGAGGGATCGGCATAAAAGCTGTTCATTACAAGCAGATACAGGAACTGGCGGCTAAGTTCTTCTTCCGTAGAAATCACGTTCTTAAGATAGGTTCTTCTGACCTCATCTGCCATCGGAAGGACTATATCGAGGCCCACGATCGGATTGAAAAGATTTCCTGAAAGATTGATGTGGCACTCAACGGGGATCCTTTCGTCGTAACTTTTATCCTGAAGGAGTTCTCCCAGCGATGCCTTGAGCTTGTAGATGGCTTTTATATTGATCACTGAATTGTATATGTCTCCGTTGAAAGCGATGGTTCCGCCGTTCTCTACACTGAATGGCTTGTTGAAAATATTCCCGAGTGTGAAGAGGTAATCCCCATCCTCAATTACGTAGTCGCCGACAATCTTGAATTCATTTTTTTCGTTTATGTTGATGTTGAGATTTCCTGATCCGTGGCCTTTCATGATGTCCCCGACTTTTGAATCGAAAATCAGCTGTACCTCGGCATCCGGCGTAACTTCCAGATCGAAATTCAGCTCCAGCTTATTTTCCGGGACAGCTTTCTTTAAAGGTTCCTTTACAGCCTGGGCTACAGTATCAGCCGCATCATGACCGATGAAGCTTATGTACGAGTATTCCGAGACTGTTTCGGTCGAATTGAGCGGGATGAAGAACCTCGTGTTTCTGTCGGTCCTTGCCGAAATGTCGAAATTAAGTGTGCTCGCGTTGCTTTTAATGGTTGTGACACCCGTGGCGAATGCAGTGCCGTAGAAATAATCGTTATCCCTGGGCCGTGTATTAAGCGCCATCGATTCATTAAGCGTTATCATCAGATCCGCCGTGTAATCCCTGAAATACCTGTGATCTACCGAGCCGTTAAGGATGGCTGTCTTCCCTCTTTCATCATTCAGTTTCACATTGCTGAAGATTATCCTGTTCCTGTCAAACCGTATCGAATCTCTTAATGTATATTTTGTCTGGAGGTAATCAATCTTCAGCGAAGCCTCTTCTACCATGAGAGCTCCTTTCAGAATGAGCTGGTTGAGTTCACCCGAGAGATTAACGCGGCCCGTGGCTGTCCCCCCGATCCCTGAGGCAAATACCCTGAGAAGCGGATTAAGGGCATCAACCGGAAGTTTTTCGGCCACTCCGTCAAGCGAGATGTTCCTGGTTGCAGGATCATAGTACCCGTTTATGTCAACCATTTTTTTACCGCCCAGGTCGTTCCCGGCATGAATCTCCGCCACCTTCCTGTCGGAATCCCAGGTTGATGTGACAGAGAGGTCGCCGTACTCACTTTCGAGCATTGAGAAACCGTTCACCTTCAGGTTGCTTACAAGTAGCAGATCCCTGTATATTCCTGTGACCAGAACATTCCCGTTTAGCGCTCCCTTTAATCCAAGCGGAATCCTGTAGAGGTTCTCATTTTTCTCTGCGAGATAATTGAGCGGCGAGATATCTATACCCTTGAATTCAACCTGCAGAGTGTCATTCGGATCTTCTGAGACGGACCCGTTTACAAGGTATGAATGATCGTCATTATTTAAGAATAACTTATTGACATTCAGCGCATTTGAGTCGAGGGCAATCGAGGATCTGTTGATCTTCCAGAGCTTGTTACGGACGAAAATATCTGTCGGTTCAATGTTGATGTCAAGGAGTGAATTACCGTTCTCCTTCCTTTTAAACCGGCCGCCGGCCATGAATCTGCCGCTGTTAAGTACTTTTTCATGGTTATCCCATCCGAGGTCCAGGAGGAAGGTGTCAGGCTTCGTATCAAGATTCATAAAAAACCCTTTAAGCTCGGATTGACCAAGTATGCTCAATGAGGAGCTTTTCAGCTCTATGGCCAGTTCAGTTGATGATGTTTTGCCATCCATCACCACGTTGGTTAACGTATTGTTCCTGAAGCTCAGGCTCTTCGCCTCTCCTTTGACCCATATTATGCTATCGTTGAATAGCGCTCCGCTGAGCCAGCTCTTCTCCGATATCAGGAATCCGGTTCTGAAAAAATCGTTCAGCCTGTCGGTGTTCCTGAAACTGACGCTGAAAGTGAAATTGTTATCAACCAGATCATCGTCCTCCTCAGGTTTAAGGAACCTTGAAGGCATAAGTTCGGAAAGGATTTCCCTGAACTGCGTTCCAAGCGATGAGAAATCATAGTATCCTCTGAGGTCAGCATCAAGATAATCGGTTCGCAGACTTATTGCAGGCCGGCTGTTTTCAACGAAGGTCTTCACGGAGAAGTTATAAAGGTCGAGAGTATTGCCGAATCTCCTGATCCTTGAATTGAGCAGCTTAATTTCACCATCGATATTGTTGATATTGCTGCCCTTGAAATTTGCCGTCAGGAGCATTGAAAGAGAAGAGCTGGTGTCATCTCTGTCTATGTTCAGATTGTTCAGATCGGCATTTGCCAGGTTAATCGTGAAATCAAATTCAGGTAGTTCCTTGTTGAAGTTGAACATACCCAGTATATCCATCCTGATGTTGTTGTCGGATACCTTGACGCTCCCATCCCAGGTTTTTTCTGTGAAAATGCCATCAAGATCTATGTTACGATACTTGTAGCTGTTAAGTTCCAGGCTGTCGATCATTCCCGAAAGGCTGCCTGAAAACTGCTTCAGCGACCAGGCTACTCCATCGATATTGGCTTTCATGCTCAGGTTGCCGAGCAGGTCCGGGTTTTCAGTAAGATACCCGAGATCAATATCAGTGCCCGTTACGAGTCCGCTCACCCTGAACCTGTTAGGTTTCTCGGGCCTCATCGAGATATCGGTCTTTATTGATCCAACGCTGGTGCTCAGCTTTCCATAAGCGACAAAATCAGTTGTAAATCCAGTGAAGCTTCCGATGAAAGTAAAAGTAGCCAGCTTATCGAGTATTTCAGGCAGTATCAGTTTTCCCCTGCCTGGAATAGTTATCTGCCTGAGCTCCTCTGAATTCGAGCGAAGGCTGTTTATGCCGAAATAAATGAAAGAGTTTTCAATCCCAGGGAGGCCTGAAAAATCGAAATCGCAATTGAGCCGGGTGTAATCCTTCCACGACAACTCAACGTTCCTGCCGCGTAGTTCTGATACTGTCCCCATTACTTTTCCCGATAACCACAGCGACTCATCGATCCCTTCTGCAAAAGGGGTAAAATACTGCAGGTCAGAAAAATATATCAGCGATCTGTCAAGGAGAATGTCAAGCCTGACGTCATTGAAGAAATCCCGGAAAGTATTTTCGGTGCTTATCCAGGCATGATCGATATTCAATATTGAACTGTCACAGCCAATAAAGGCAGATGTGAATAATACGCTATTCCTTGATATTTTCACGTCACTGCTCATTCTCCTTACCTTGAATCCCGATGAATCGGTGAATCCCAGATCGTAGATGCTGAAGGTGGTTGTGTCGCTCACAATATTAAAATCCTCAAGGATGCAGCTGATACCAGAGAGTTGCAGTTTATTAAGGTCGAGCCGGGTTTTGCTTTCAGGTCTCTGGTGATTTGCAATAGTGAATCTTCCGCTGTCGATTCTGACCTGGTTAACATAGATCCTGTTTTTCTCCATTTTAAGTGTATCTCCGGTGACCCTCATTTTATTGAGGTACCATCCCAGGTTGAGCACGCCTGCCGAATCGGTTATTAGCGCAAGATAGGGCTTCTCTGCCGTGACCTTCCCGAGGATGATCATCTTTTCCTTCATGTCAAATTTTCTGATCGCTGTATTGAGGCTCTGAACGTAGAGGAGAGTATCTCCGTTCAGGTCTCTTACAAGTATATCATTGAGGTTCAGTATATTAAAGAATTGGAAGTCAACTTTGCCCACAGAGATTGTTGATTGAAACTCTTCAGAAATATGATCAGTGATTCTCCTTACGAGCATGGTTTGTATTGCCGGCATCCTAAGCATAAAAGCCATCACCATCGGGAAAGCTATGATGATCCCGGCGAAAATGATAAGATACTTAAATGATTTTTTAATACTTTTGACCATCCGCAAAGGGTTAAAAAATCAAGGATTAAAACAATTGACAAATATACCGAATTTCACATAATATATGGCGGTCACGATACTGGCGATAGAATCTTCGTGTGATGATACATCTGCTGCTGTCATAAGGGATGGTTATGTGCTCTCCAACCAGATCGCAGGACAGGAAGTGCACAGGTCATTCGGCGGCGTTGTGCCGGAACTGGCCTCCAGGGCTCACCAGGCAAACATCGTTCCGGTAATAGACCAGGCGATCACCAGGGCAGGGATAAAAAAGGAGGAGATCAGCGCAGTGGCTTTCACCCGCGGGCCCGGGCTGCTCGGCTCACTGCTGGTGGGAACCTCATTCGCCAAAGGCTTTGCACTGTCACTTGAAATACCTCTTATTGAAGTAAACCATCTTCAGGCACATGTCCTTTCACATTTCATTCTTACTCCGGGCAGAGAATCAAGGATACCTGTTTTTCCCTTTCTTTGCCTTCTTGTTTCAGGCGGACATACCAGGATAATTCTCCTTAAAAACCATCTTGAAATGGATGTTCTTGGAAATACTATAGACGACGCCGCAGGCGAAGCATTTGATAAGTGTGGCAAGCTTATGGGGTTCACCTACCCTGCCGGTCCCGCAATCGATGCGTTCGCTGCAGCCGGAAACAGTGAGGCATACCATTTCCCGAAACCTTCGGTAAGAGGCCTTGACTTCAGCTTCAGCGGATTGAAGACAAGCTTCCTTTATTTTCTCAGGGACATGATAAAAGAAGACCGGGATTTCATTGAAAAAAACAAGGCGGATCTATGCGCCTCTCTTCAGCATACAATTGTTAATATCCTCATCTCGAAACTGAATAAAGCATCAGCCGAGACAGGTATCAAACAGATAGGTATTGCCGGCGGAGTATCAGCCAATTCGGGACTGAGAGATGCTGTGAAGGCCGAAGCCGCTAAAAGAAACTGGGAGCTCTTCATTCCTGATATAGCATATACTACAGATAATGCCGCGATGATTGGCATAACAGGTTATTACAAGTACCTGAAGGGTGAATTTTCAGGTCAGGATACAGCGCCTCTGGCAAGAATGTGATTTGACAAACAAACCAATATTTGACAGATTTTAATTGAAGTTATTTCAAATTTGATTATTTTTCGGAATAAATACTTTTAATGCAGGAACTGAAAATTTTACCTGGCAAGAATTCACCGGAGATCACATTCAACCCTGATGGCAGGATGAGAATCAGCGGTCGCTCCATTCATGAGAATGTTGCCGAGTTCTTTGCACCGGTAGAGAGCTGGATTAACAGCTACGTGGAAAATCCTGCTCCGGTGACCTCTGTCGATATGAACCTCGAATATTTCAACAGCGCAAGCGCCAAGGTATTTATCACCCTTCTTGAAAAAATTAAACATGTTACACTGAAAAACGGAAAGTATGTCTTTAACTGGTTCTACGAGGATGGTGATGAGGATATTTTTGAAAGAGGAGAGTATTTCTCTGTAGTGCTCGACGTCCCGTTTAATTTCATCAGGACCGGTTCTTCTTCCTGAAAATCAAATATACAGGCACCCCGAAAAGAAGGAATATCAGACCTGTTATCATATGTAACGGTTTGTTGATCGTTATATTGATTACAAACCAGATGGTTATACCAATAAATATTATCGGGGTCACAGGATATCCGAATGTTCTGTACGCTCTCTTTGCATTCCTGAGTTTTTTCCTGAATATGAATATCCCTGCAGCAGCCAGTGCGTAAAATATCCATTCGATAGATACCGTGTAGGTTATCAGGTTCTCAACGGTACCCCAGAAGAGCAGGAGCAATATTGCCCATACTGACTGCAGAATGATCGCGTATACCGGGGTTTTGAACTTCGGATGAACCCATGCAATACTTTTAAAAAATAGTCCGTCAGCTGCCATCGCATAATAGATGCGCGGCGCTGAGAGAGTATAGATCCCTATCGTACCCACAGTGCTGATGGCTATAATGCCGGCTACAAGAAGCCCTCCTGATGGAAGTATCGTGCTTACTGCATCAGCGGCCACTTTTTGCGAAGTGACAATTGTATCAATAGGCAGCAGAAGCATATATCCTGTGTTCACGAGCAGATAGATCAGCGTTACAATCAGGGCTCCCATGATCATAGCCACCGGAACATTCCGCGCAGGATTTTTTGTCTCGCCCGCAAGAAATGATGCATGCTGCCATCCGCCGTATGAGAACAGAACACCTGTGAGCGCAACACCGAAAGCAGAAAGACCTGCCCCTGAGGAGGTTGAGAAAGACATCGGCCTGAACGAAAAACCACTGTCGCCAGCCAGAAAACCAACAAGTATTATGATAAGAATACCCGCGATCTTCAATCCGGTGAAAATATTTGAGAATATCTCCCCGAATTTAGCCCTGAAGACATTGAGCGTCGTGAGTACCACGATGGTGGTGATGCTGGTTATCATCATTCCTGTCTGTGACATCGGAATGAATGAGCTCAGGTAATATGAGAATGCCAGCGCAAGAACAGCTATAGAACCTGAGGTGATAATTATCAGGTAAGCCCATCCGTAAAGGAATCCGAGCCAGCCGCCGTAGGCTTCCCGCAGAAACACATAGATCCCGCCGGCCTGGGGAAAAAGCGATCCGAGTTCCCCGAATGTAAGAGCCCCTGTAAGTGCAACGATCCCTCCAAGAGCCCATACAAGAAATATCAGCGATGAAGAGGGGATCAATCCAGCTATTTGCGAAGGGGTGACAAAAATGCCCGAGCCTATGCAGGAGCCTATGGCTACCATTATCAACCCGTACAGGGTCAGCTCTTTTGCCAGTTTGGTCATATGGTATCCGCTGGGTTGTTACGGTCAGTAGGCCAGTATCTGGCTCCTTTCCCTTCCGGAGCCTTTGATCCATATCTTGTTCCTGTACACTTCAACAAGCGACCATGCTCCGGCTTTGTCGGTTTCAACCATTGCCTTCAGGGTTACGAAATGGATCATGTTGAAATTTCCGTAATTGCCTGCATGATTATGCCCGCTGAACCATGCAATTATGTTGTGATAATTACCGATCAGTGCGTTTACCTCCCTGTAATTAAGCAGGTTGTGGTTGTTTTCAGGGTAGGTGGGGAAGTGGCAGACAATAAATACTTTTTCATTTTTTGAAGTGGCTTCATCAAGCTGCAAGCCGAGCCATTCCAGCTGTTTAATTCCCAGGCCTCCGTTCCAGTCAAGTGCATTGGCCATCCCTTCGGCTTTAAGGCTTTCAATATATTCTTCCGTCTTTTTAATTGCTGCTTTTCCGGATTGGGCATATATGCTCAATTCATTGCCGTTGAGGATTATAAATCTGAAATTATCAACGTTGAATGAATAATATCCGTTCTTGCCGGGCATTGGAAGGGGAAGGTGTTTTTTATACCTGGCATCGACTGAGAAATCGTGGTTGCCAAGGCAATGGAATGTCCTGAGTCCTGATGAATCTATTATTGTAAGGACGGGTTCGAATGAGGCATAATCCCTGTCAATGAGGTCTCCCAGGTTTATAAGGAAGTCAGCCGAATCGGCCTTAAGTGAGGTCAGCGCCTCTCTGAGCCTGGGAAGGGATTGATCGTAAAACCTTGTGCCCTCCGGTTGAGCAGAACAATGATGGAGGTCTGTAAAGACTCCGAAGGTAAACAGCGGTTTCTGGCTTTGTTCAGAAGGCCTGGTGTTCCCTGTTTTTTCAGGATGTAACATCGTGAATGTTATTAATACGGAAGGCAGTGTGGCTAAAAGAAGATTCATCATTAAAGTATTAATACTCTAAAAATAAATAAAATAAAAAGCAACCGTAAAGTTCGCAAAGAATTTTACACAAAGAGCGCAAAGTATGGATAATAATTATTCTGACTTTGCGTCCTTTGCGCCTGCTTTGCGCTCTCTGCGGTTAAATGGATTTAATTACTCAGCCAGCGGATCGGTCACCACTCCAATGAAGATAATTGAGTTGGTTGTGGTTTCCCTTATAATATAAATGAAGGGATGATCAGCTCTGAAAACCATCGGATCTGCCGGTGCAGAAGTATTACTCATCGTTACTACAGTTGCTGCTGCAGCTTCGGTCCCTTCTTCATTCGTTTCAACGAATGTCTGATGCAGGACTTCGCTTATTGCAAGGTTGTCATCGGCAATATTTGTGAAGTCGGCGTAATCAGAAAATGCCAGCCCCATTCCCATATCAGTCAGGATATCTTTTAATTCTGTCTTGTATTTGTATTTGAAACGAGGCAGGTACAGGTCAACCTTTGTCTCATAAGCTTGCCCGATCCAGGTGCTGAAAGAGGTTTCATTCATTTCCGGAAGCAGACTGCTGATACCGTCATATTCGTCAGGCAGTATGATATCCATCACAAAATTTCCCTGTCCGTAAGGAAGCTCTGCCAGGATAAAGTCTTCGCCCCTGTATGTCCTGAGATTCTTCTCGAGCGACATTGTTGGAACATCAGCAGCGACATTCCCGTTCTTATAGAAAGGGAGGTCATCAGTTTCAGTTTTGTCGAACTGGTATTTCCACATGCCCTTGAAATAAATTGCGTTTACCAGCAGCATTACAACATCAGCGGGGATCACATCGATCATATCCTTTATCAACCCGTTTGTATTATCCTCAATCCAGTTATTTATTATTACAGGAGTCTGGGGATCACCAGCTTTAAACGCTTTTGATTCGGCATCATAGTATGTTTCAAGAATGTCAATAAATGCCTCTTTTACAGCAAAATCATCTCTCGACCATACCGAGTTGGCGATTTGCATTATAACACGTTTGTCGACAGAAAGAAGAGCTTCAGTAAGTTTCTGATAGGAAACATTTAACTCTTCAGGTGTAAGCCCGGTTACTCTCAGTGCTTCAAGCATTGCATCCAGCGTTTCTCCTTTGGCACCGTTAAGTGTCATTGAGAGGGCATAGGAGATACTCAGCGGAGATATCATGATATTCTTTCCGCTTCCTTCATTTTCCATAATCCTGCTGAAAACATCGAATGCGAATGAATTCTCTGACTCCACCAGTGCTATCTGTTCGGAGGTCAGTTCTATTTCAACAGGGTCTGTTGGTAAAGTATCATCAGGAGATTTAGTACATTTCAGAAAGAAGAAGGTGATTGAAAAAAGTACCAGAATGGATAATAGAATGTTCTTTTTCATATGAATAGCATTTCAGGATAATACTATTGCATCCAAAAATTATGCCATCTTTCTATGCTTTTTTACCATGCTTCCTGGCTGTTTCAATATAAGCTTTCAGGTAAATAAATGATACAATGACAAATCCCATCCCGACTAAGAGCAGTACCAGGAAGAAGAAGACGGTCGGCTGTTCTCCTTCCGGGAGAGGATGCTTCAGCCTGTATATATAGCCCCACACTGTATAAAACACCATCATAAGAGATAATGCAAGGCTGAAAATTATTGTAGTTCCGTCAAGTATCCTTGTTGTCCTGTAAAATTTCGTTTTTTTGAACCGGACATATGATGCGCGTGCATATGCATTTGCCCGCCTCCTGGATTTTTCCTGCCTGTATTTTGCCCAGTTTTCCATAGCCTGCCTGTAAACCTCATCATTGGCTGATATCCTTTCATGATTGGCTATCAGGAACTCGTAGGCTTCGGTGGCCTGGATGAATTTATCACGTGCTTCTGGTGCCGGGTTAACATCAGGGTGAAACAGCCTTGCCTTCTGACGATAGGCTTTCTTGATATCGTTAACCGAGGAGTGGAGGGGTATGCCGAGGATCCTGTAATAGTCCGCTATTGTCATGTCTGCCGGGCATCGGTGCCACGACAAATTTAGTCATTTATTTCACTATGCCGGCAAAGCCCATGAAGGCCAGTGCCAGAATGCCTGCAATAACGAGGTTTATCGGGACGCCTGCCATGCCCTTCGGGACCTTTACCATTTCGAGTTGTTCTCTTATTCCGGCAAGAATTATCAGTGCAAGGCCAAAACCTATTGCCGTTGAAGCGCCGTAAACCACGCCCTCAAGTAAATTGTAGTCCTTTTTTATTACAAGTATTGCAACTCCAAGAACAGCGCAGTTTGTAGTAATGAGCGGAAGAAATATTCCGAGTGCCTGGTAAAGAGGCTGACTGATCTTTTTTAAAATGATCTCAACCATCTGGACCAGTGCTGCGATAACAAGTATAAATACAATGGTCTGCATGAATCCAATGCCCAGTTTGTCGAGAACATAGATCTGGATCAGGTAGGTGGCTATCGTGGCAAGGACAATAACAAAAGTAACTGCTCCTGCCATGCCAAGTGCTGTGTTTACCTTATTGGAAACTCCAAGGAACGGGCAGATTCCAAGGAACTGCGCGAGAACTACGTTGTTTATCAGTACAGCCGAAATGATTATGAGTATATATTCCATTGAAGTCTCTATTAAGTTCTCCTTAACCTGTTAATTAAAGCTATCAGGTACCCGAGCGCCATGAAGGCTCCCGGTGCAAGTATAAAAACAAGAATGCCGTCTCCCTGGATGAATTTATATCCGAAGATAGAACCGCTTCCCGCTATTTCACGGAAAGCACCGAGGATACCCAGTGCCATCGTAAAGCCGAGTCCCATTCCAGCCCCATCAATGAATGAGGACCATACTCCGTTCTTGCTTGCATAAGCTTCCGCACGTCCCAGGATGATGCAGTTTACGACAATCAGCGGAATGAATATCCCGAGTGCTTCATACAAGGAGGGCACAAAAGCCTGCATGATCAGGTCAACAATTGTTACGAATGACGCTATCACTACAATGAATGCCGGGATTCTCACCTTATCAGGGATCAGGTTGGACAGCAATGCTATGACGACATTTGATCCTATCAAAACGAATGTTGTTGCTATTCCCATGCCCATTCCGTTCAATGCCGATGATGTTGTGGCAAGGGTAGGGCATGTGCCAAGGACAAGAACAAGTATCGGGTTTTCCTTGAAAAAGCCTTTAGTGAAGTTCTGTAACTGATTCATTTGCTGCCTCCTTTCTGAAGAGAATTATAGGCACGTTGAACCGCATCGCAGAATGCCCTTGAACTTATAGTGGCCGCAGTGATGGCATCCACGGGTCCCCCGTCTTTCTTTACCTTAAGCTGAAAATCGGAAGGATTCTTTCCGTTGAACTGATCCTTGAATTCAGCATCTGACATCTTGGTCCCCAGTCCCGGGGTCTCCTTCTGGGAGAGGACCGTAATATTTATTATTGAACCATCTGGTTTGAAACCTGCCATAAGGCCGATATACCCGCTGAACCCTGAATTCGTATAAGTGTTTACCGCATAACCGGTTATAACTCCATCCGTCATAGCAGGGTAGATATCGAGGCTGTCTCCTTCACCAGTTGCAAGACGAAACATATCTTCGTCCGGATTATTGTTGAATTCCGGGACCACCTGTTTTATCGCTTCAAGCTTCTTGTTAAGGATTGAAAGCTCGATTGGACCTTTTGTAAGTTCATATACAAAGCCAAGGCATGCTGATGCAGCAAGCGAAATCAGCGTCAGCGATAAAATCATATTCTTCAGCGTCGATTCAGTCTTAGCCATTTTTCACCTCCTCGCCAAATCGTTTTGGTTTAATGTATGTGTTCATAAGCGGGACAAATGCATTCATAATGAGTATTGCGAAGGAGACTCCTTCGGGATAAGCGCCCCATACCCTGATGATCACGGTTAATATTCCTATCCCGCAGCCATATATGATCATTGCCAGCGGGTTCATCGGGGAAGTGACATAATCTGTCGCCATGAAGATTGCTCCCAGCAGAACTCCTCCTGCAAGCAGATGGAACAGAGGGCTTGCATTCTTCTCCGGGTTTACCAGCCAGAGTATAGCAGTAAAGATCAGCAGGCTTCCGATAACCGATACCGGTATGTGCCAGGTGATAATCTTTTTATATAGTAACCAGATGAATCCGATAAGAAGAGCCACGGCCGCGACTTCTCCCATCGATCCTCCCATATTTCCGAGGAACATTTGTGAAGGAGTTGGTATTTGGGCTAACAACTGTTGCAGCGGTTCGCCATTCTTAAGCCCTTCCTTTACAACTGCGAGAGGCGTTGCCCCCGTAACAGCATCGGCGTAGCTTGTCGCAAATCCTTTCGGAACAGCCCAGCTTGTCATCTGTACCGGAAATGAGATCAGCATGAAGACACGTCCGACAAGTGCAGGGTTGAAAGGATTATTTCCAAGACCTCCAAACGTCATCTTGGCAACTGCGATTGAAATAAATGCTCCGATCACTACAATGAATACCGGAAGATTTGACGGTACATTGAATGCCAGGAGCAGTCCGGTTACCAGGGCTGAACCGTCAGTGATGGTTATTGGGTTTTTAAAAATGAATTTCTGGATCAGATATTCGAACAGAAGACATGATGCCACTGATACTGATGCAACTATTATCGCTCCCCATCCGAAATAGAAAACCGAAGTAAACAGCGAAGGCAGGAGTGCCAGGACAACGCCAAACATCAGCTTTTGCGTAGTCTCCTTCCCGTGAGCATGAGGCGATGGTGATACATATAAAAGATTACCCATATACCTTTATTAAATATTATTGTTTTGAAACCCTTTCACGGGCCATTTTTATTACGGTTGCCTTACCCAGCCTGATATAATCGAGCAACGGCCTGCTGGCAGGACATGTATAGCTGCACGATCCGCACTCCATGCAATCGGTGATACGCTCTTTCTCAGCCCTCTCAAAAAGTCCTTTTTCGGACAGGGTCATCAGGAGGTACGGTTCAAGATTCATGGGGCATGCCTGGATGCATTTGGAGCACCTGATACATGGCATCGATTCTTTCCTGGCCGATTCGGCAGAAGAGAAAAGAATAATTCCCGAGGTCCCCTTCGTCAGAGGTACTTCTGTACTTGCCAGCGCTTTACCCATCATTGGCCCCCCGGATACTATTTTCCCGGTATCCTCAGGCATCCCTCCCGCAGCAGCGATCAGCTCTTTGACCGGGGTGCCTGTTCTCACAAAGTAGTTACCGGGTTTCGGCAATGACTTTCCTGTAATCGTGACAACTCTTTCAAACAGAGGCTTGTTCTTCTGGACAGCTTCATATACTGCAAATGCAGTACCCACGTTATGGACCACAGTATTTACATCCAGCGGCAGTTTGCCTGAAGGCACCTCCCTGTTTATGAGGGCTTTAATAAGCTGCTTCTCAGCCCCCTGCGGATATTTTACCTTCAATGCATGTACCGTGATCCCCTGAAAGGCTGTGGCGAGCTTTGTCATGTGGGCAACAGCGTCAGGCTTGTTGTTTTCTATGCCGATCATTGCCTTGTGCACCTTCAGGGCTTTCATAAGAATTGATACACCAATCAGTATCTCTTCACCTCTTTCAAGCATCAGACGATGATCTGATGTAAGGAAAGGTTCGCACTCCACTCCGTTGATTATCAATACATCGCATCTCTTGCCGGCAGGTATCGTAAGTTTTACATGCGACGGGAATGTGGCACCTCCCAGTCCTACTATGCCTGACTCCAGGCATCTCTTTACAATTTCTTCCGGGGAAAGTTTTATCTCTGTAACTATTTCATTACTGCGGTCAATTGTCTCAACCCACTCATCTCCCCCGGTGGTAATAAACACTGCTGTCTGCTTATATCCTGTTGAATCAATTATTATGTCGATTTTTATCACTTTACCCGATACCGACGAATGAATATTTGATGAGACGAATCCTTTGCTTTGTGCTATGACCTGTCCGGTTTTTACTTTTTCGTCCTTGTTTACAACCACCATAGCGGGAGCGCCAATATGCTGAGCGACAGGTATAACTACACTGGCCGGAACCGGAAGATATTGTATTTCGCAACCTGAAGTCAGTTTATTCTCGGGTGGATGAACACCTCCAATGGGGAACGTTTTCAACGTTGTTTAAATTTATTTGATTAGATAACTGTGTTATACTGTTTTGGTCTCAACTTTCCCTTCGGTCTTCGGCTTTCTCGGTGGGAAATTAAACTCGAGTATCGATCCGGTAGGACATTCAACAACGCATTTTCTGCAGAATGTGCATTTCCATGCATCTATGTATGCCAGGTTATTTTCAATTGTAATTGCTCCAAATTCACATACATTAAAGCACTTGTTGCAGGCGATACAGGCTACTTTGCATGCTCTTCTTGCCGGTCCTCCCTTGTCGCAGTTCTGGCAGGCAACGTACAGCTTGCGGTCTTTTTTTGCTTTTTTCCGGAGTTCAATAAGATGTCTTGGACATGCCCTCACGCATGCTCCGCATGCCACGCATTTATCATCGATGATTACCGGCAGATTGGTTTTGGTATCCATGAACATCGCGTCAAAGTTGCACGCCCTCACACAGTCGCCGTAACCAAGGCAGCCATAGCTGCAATCAGTTTCTCCAAGGTAGAGGCTGTGAGCCATCCGGCAGTCAGGAACGCCGTCATATTTTGTCGTATGGGGACGTACCTCTGGTGATCCGTTGCATAGAAGCACAGCAACCAGAGGATCAACTGCCACTGCTTCCTTGCCAAGGATTTTCGCAACGGTACCCATAACTGCTGCTCCGCCAACAGGGCAATTGAACCCCTCAAAATTTTCAGCTTTTACAAGCGCCTCTGCAAAGTTACGGCATCCTGCAAAGCCGCACCCTCCGCAATTTGCAGCCGGAAGAGCAGCCTGTACATCGTCGATCCTGGGATCTTCAAATACCTTGAATTTCTGAGCGATGAAATAGAGTATTACCGCGAAAACAAGGGCAAGCAGGCTCAGCGTTATAATTGTAATAGGAACAGTAAGACTCATTTAAAAAGCTTTAAGTGTGAATGTAAATTTCTTGTTTACCCTGTTTCTGAAAAGATAGAGGATCAGGTAATACGGAATCAGGACAGCGACCGAGCCGATGCCGGCAGTCAGTTCCGGTACCGAAGCCGAGACAAGAACTATGAGTACTGCCAGAACCAGGGCCAGCGGCATGACATACCCAAAAAGAACGGCCGTGAATCCTGTTGACTGTTTCATCAGAACCTTCACATACTCACCGGGCGCCACACTGTATATACCCGGTATCTCAACTATCTTCTCTTCCTTCCCAGATAAGGAACACATTCCTTCAGCATGGCAACCCGAGCATGCTGAGGAAGAAATAATGCTTACAGTAACAGATTTATTGTCTGATCTTTTTACAATTCCTTCGTGTTCGATGCTTCCGGTATATTCCGTCATTTCTGATATTACCAGCAAATTTTAAAGATGCAAAAGTAAGAATCCGGCGACAAACCGATAATGCTTTTTATCAGCATTTGTTTTGCTCGTATTATTTATCATGATTATAAATAAAAAATCTCAGCTTATATTGCTCCATGACTGACGCTTGCTGAAAATCCGTCTGAGTCCTTCCCTGAGTATATAATTCTGGTCCTTATCAAGGAGCGGATCCCTGGCAAGTATCTCTTCTGCAATATTCCTGACGTACTCGATTAGTTGTCCGTCCTTTGCAAGGTCTGAAATCTTCAGGTCGAACGGGATGCCGCTCTGCTGGGTACCCTCAATATCGCCGGGGCCCCTCAGCTGCAGATCGGTTTCTGCGATCTCAAAACCGTCAGAGGTACTCACCATCACCTCCAGTCTTCTGGCAGCCTCCCTTGATATCTTGCCCGAGCTCATCAGTATGCAATATGACTGGTCAGCACCCCTGCCGACCCGCCCCCTCAGCTGATGAAGCTGCGAGAGCCCGAAGCGTTCGGCGCTTTCTATAATCATCACCGTAGCATTCGGGATATCCACACCCACTTCAATGACAGTTGTCGCAATTAGAATATGCGCATCTCCTTTTCTGAAGAGCCTCATCGATTCTTCCTTGATAGCGGGTGTCATTCTGCCGTGAACCACACTCAGGCAGTATTTGGGAGGTGGAAATTCCCGGGATACAGTATCCCAGCCGTCCTCGAGATCCTTGTAATCCATTTTCTCTGATTCCTGTATCAGCGGATATACAATATAAACCTGCCGCCCTTCTGATATCTGGCTCCGCAAAAAACCGAAAACCTTGTTCCGTTCAGAATCAAAATAATGCATTGTCTTAACGGGTACTCTCCCGGGAGGAAGCTCATCGATAACCGAAACGTCAAGGTCGCCATAGAGTGTCATCGCCAGGGTACGGGGAATAGGCGTGGCTGTCATCACCAGGATATGGGGCGGATTATGGCTCTTTTGCCAGAGCTTTGCCCTCTGCTCGACCCCAAACCTGTGCTGCTCATCGATGATCACCAGTCCCAGGCTGGCAAATCTCACATTCTCCTCAATCAGGGCGTGTGTGCCGATAAGAATGTTCAGCGATTTGTCAAGCAGCGATTCCTGGATATCCCTGCGGAGATTTTTTTTCGATGAGCCTGTGAGAAGCCTTACCTTGATATCTATTCCTGCCAGCATCCTGGTGATGGTATCATAATGCTGGCCGGCAAGAATCTCGGTAGGAGCCATTATGCAGGCCTGGTAGCCGTTATCGATTGCTATGAGCATGCTCATAAGCGCCACCAGTGTCTTGCCGCTTCCGACATCTCCCTGCAGAAGGCGGTTCATCTGCCTGCCCGAGCCCAGGTCCCTCCTGATCTCCTTGATCACCCTCTTCTGTGCCTCGGTGAGAGCAAAGGGGAGATTGTTGAAATAGAAGCTATTGAACTTTTCACCAACGTTTGAGAAGACAGATCCTCTCAGCTTCTTTGCCCTGTTATTCCTATACCTCAGTAAGTTAAGCTGGATATAGAACAGTTCTTCGAACTTGAGTCGGTACCTGGCCCTTTCGAGCTCAGCAGGATCAGAAGGAAAATGTATCTTTTGCAGTGCCTGGTTAATATCCATCAGCTTATACCTTGAAGTGATGTCAGAAGGAAGCGTCTCGGCAACCCTGAAGCTGATCTGCTTCAGCAGTGTGCCGATAAGCTTGCTGATGGTCTTTGATGCAAGAAAATGGTTCTTTAGGTTCTCAGTCGTGCTGTATTGAGCCTGAAGGGCCGAGCTCATCCGTTCTGCTACCTTGCTCGAAGCTTCGATCTCAGGGTGAATGATGTTTATCATCCCGTTGAACACCGAGGGCTTGCCGAACACAATGTACTCCACTCCCGGGGTATAGCTTCCGGTGATCCATTTTCCTCCCTTGAACCACACAAGCTTGATTGTTCCTGTATCATCATGAAAATCAGCTACAAGCCTTTTGGCTGCCTTGTGCCCTTCGGTTGAATACCCCGAGATCTTTCCCCTGATCTGAATAAAAGGCAGATCGGAATCGAGCTCTGCAATCTTGTAAAATTTTGTCCTGTCAATATATTTATAGGGGAAGTAATAGAGGAGATCCTGATAGGTAAAGATATCCAACTCCTTATTCAGGAGCTCCGCCCTTTTGGGTCCTACTCCTGTCAGAAATTTGATATCTGTCTCAAAAAAAACCTGCATTTTCCAAATCCTGAAATTCGTTACCGAAAATAAGTATTTTTGGAGAGCTTACCTAAAGATATTATCAGTATAGGGATGAATTTTATCTGGC
Source organism: Bacteroidota bacterium (assembly GCA_043800695.1). Lineage (GTDB taxonomy): Bacteria > Bacteroidota > Bacteroidia > Bacteroidales > VadinHA17 > LD21. Next base: position 27,825 of record JAZDMU010000036.1, on the reverse strand, counting down.
TTAAATACTTAAAGTATCTTTTCTTTTCCAGGCACCGAAAGGGGCATGGGATCCACAGCCCCTTTGTTTTCGGGCTGGTCTCGGAAGTATTCAGGAATAAAATCGATCCCGGCGTTGTCTTAAAGATTGAGACCATCAGGAAGATGAATCTATCCGGCAGCAGGGTCATTTCCGTTACGGACCTTGGCGCCGGTTCGGTAAAGATGAAAAACAGCTTAAGGAAAGTGTCAGATATAGTTAAGTACTCTTCGGTTCCCTTAAAATACGGCAAGCTCCTTTACAGGATTGCTGAGAGGTTCGGCAGCCCCGATATTATTGAGCTCGGAACATCTGCCGGAATAAGCACGATGTATCTGGCATCGGCAAATCGGGGTACGGTTGTCCATTCCATCGAAGGGTGCACGGCTGCAGCTGAGATTGCGCAGGAAAATTTCAAAATGGCAGGAATATCAAATATTGATCTTATGACAGGTTCTTTTGATGAACTTCTTCCGGGGCTTACTGATGGAAGTATCACTCCCGGGCTGGTGTTTTTAGATGGGAATCACAGGAAGGAACCGACCATTAGGTACTTTAACGCGATTGCTGCTATTTCCTCCGGCAGCACGCTGGTAGTTATTGACGATATTCACTCAGGTGATGAGATGGAAGATGCCTGGTCGGTCATCAAAGATCATGGCAGAGTATCTGTTTCTGTGGATATTTTCAGGATGGGATTGGTATTTTTCAGGGAAGGCATAAGCCGCGGGCATTATATAATAAGGTATTAACAAAAATTAAGACGCTATAATTTCGTAATTAACTAAATTAATCTAATTTCGGACATTCAAAATTAAAATAGTATGGAGAAAGTAATTGAAATACAGAATATTGTAAAGAATTACCAGATCGGGACCGTGATCGTCCAAGCTTTAAGATCGGTCTCAGTTGATATACGCAGGAATGAATATGTTGCGATCATGGGACCATCAGGATCAGGCAAATCAACTCTTATGAACCTCCTGGGCTGCCTTGACACTCCGACAAGCGGAACCTACATTCTCAACGGCACAGATGTAAGCAAGATGGAAGACGATTTCCTTGCCGAGATCCGTAATAAGGAGATAGGATTCGTGTTTCAGACATTCAACCTTCTGCCCAGGTACACTGCACTTGAAAATGTGACTCTGCCGCTGATCTATGCAGGCATTCAGAAAGCAGAAAGGGAGAAAATGGCGATTGAAACTCTTGAACAGGTGGGGCTTGCTGACAGGATGGAGCATAAACCCAATGAGCTTTCGGGAGGCCAGCGGCAGCGTGTTGCCATTGCCAGGGCTCTCGTTAACAAGCCTTCCATAATACTGGCAGATGAGCCTACCGGAAACCTCGACAGTAAAACATCCCTTGATATCATGGGACTTCTGGATGATATACATATTAATGGAAACACGGTTATCGTTGTGACTCATGAAGAGGACATTGCCAGGCACGCCGCCCGCATCATCAGGCTTTTCGATGGTGAGGTTGCACAGGATGTCCCTAACGAAAAGTACATTCCTGCAAAACGCTGAGATTTTCCGGCGATCCAGGATATCTGACCTAATAATTTTACATCGATGAAGACATATACCCGTACCGGGGATGATGGCTCCACCTCATTGCAGGGAGGCAGAAAAGTGTCTAAAAACCATATTCGTGTTGAAGCGTATGGAACTGTTGATGAATTAATTGCCTGGACAGGTCTGCTGATTGATTTCCCTGAAAACCTGAAGCGAAAGAAGACACTGGCTTATATCAGGGATCAGCTTATGAGATGCGCTGCCTCACTGGCAGTTGAAAACCGGAAACCTGTCAAAGACGCCATACTGCCTGAACCGGAATGCGTCAGGTTCATAGAGGATGAGATCGATGTTATGGAATCTGTTCTTAAGCCTCTGAAGAGTTTTCTTCTGCCAGGCGGTAATATGCTGGTTTCCTGGTGCAATATTGCAAGATGCGTGTGCCGCAGGGCAGAGAGAAGAGCAGTTCAGCTGAATGAAACTGAAAAAATCCCCGAAATCATTATCCCTTTCCTTAACAGGCTCTCAGATTATTATTTCGTGTTAACCAGGATACTATGCTTAGAGCTTGATATTAAAGAAGTTAAATGGTCTGTCTGATTTGTTAAAATTCTTTAAAACAGCTCTTGTTTATAATTAAAAATAATATATATATTTGCACACTTTATAAAAAGGTAAGATATAAGATGTACTGGACACTTGAATTAGCATCGAAACTTGAAGATGCCCCATGGCCTGCAACCAAGGATGAACTGATTGATTTTGCAATCAGGTCAGGTGCCCCTATGGAAGTTATCGAGAATCTTCAGGAAATTGAAGATGAAGGCGATATTTATGAGAGTATCGAAGATATCTGGCCCGATTATCCCAGCAAGGACGACTTCTTCTTCAACGAAGATGAGTATTAAGTACCTAAGAAATATTTTTTTACCACGGAGTTTCACTGAGTTTAAACGGAGTTTCACTGTTCTTAAAACTGTGTAACTCCGTGTCAGTCTGAGCGAAGCGAGGACCCGTGTTACTCTGTGGTTATTGTTTTTTGAAAATATCTCCGATTTTTTTTGGTCTCAGGCTGTCAAGCCAGATGAATCCATCGAGATGTCCGTTATTCTGAGGCATTGCTGAAGGAGGATCGATGACACCCTCCGGCTGCTGATATTCAATTATCTCCCTGATCTTTCCATTTTCGATAAAAATATCCATGCTTGCGCATTTTGCCTTATTGACACCTGCAATGGCATCATTGTCAATGAGGTAATATATCGATTCTCCGTTCCCTGAAATGCTGATCCTGTAGAGTTCATTGTCCATGAAATAGCCTGTCAGCGACCTTCCCTTGGTCTGGTTAAACCTCATGGTGTCTACCTGGCTCACAACAAAAGCCGCATTATAGAGCTCCATCCTGTCGGCCTTCCTGTTTTTGGTAAAGACCGCCATGGAATCTGAGGTGAGCTGATTTTCCTCCGACCATATTACCGGCTTTTTGTACAGCTTTATCACCGAATCCTGGAAAGAGTAGGAGAGGGAATCGCACATAGCCTGCAGGTCCCTGCTGAATACCTTGCATCTGTAATAAGCGCTCATAAGCCTGTAACCGGCGCCTGAGGTGTCAGTGAGGGTGATGGCCCTGAGCGTATCTGAATGAAGAAACAGCGAGTCGCCGCCGGATACCTGGATGAACATTGCACTGTCGGTGACCATAAATCTTTCAGGCTCCTTGAAATACCATGCATAGTCCCCTTTTACTATGAGATTATCAGTTGTGTCAGTGATGCTCAGGTTACCGTAACACTCGCCGAAGCCTGTGTCGTCTTCATAATAGAGCGAATCGCCTCTCACAACCTGCTGCCTGTTGTCGATAAGAGCATTCCGCCAGATGCTTGTAATGTTCTTTTTAGTATCGTACCAGCCTCTTTCGCAGTATAGGTAAAGACTGTCGCCCTTGAGTTCAGATGGCCCGGTAAAGAGGGCTGTTTCCGATTCGGTGTTGTAATCCATAGTGTCGGCTGTCATCACATAATCGGGATTGACGATCTTCACGCTATCCTTGAAATGGAAAAGGTCCCTGGCTACATAATATACACCTATGATACTGGTCAGCGTGTTGTCACCATTAATTATTCTACCCCTGTTGTTGTATCGGGCAATATCAGTGCTGAAATCGTAGGTAACCACATCCGTGAAGAGATGCGTCTCCTTGTCGATCAGTTCAACGCTTCTTTCTACAATTGCAAATTCCGTTCCCCCGTCATAGAACAGATACTCTCCATAGAGATGCAGAGTGTCGCCCTGTTCAATATGTACATGGCCGAAAGCTTTTACCTGGTTCTTCTTCTGATAGTACCAGGCGCTGTCGCACGACATGTATACATCGTTGTGTTTCAGCCTTACGGCTCCTTCAAGCTGCTGGAGGTCCTTATCGATTTTTTCATCCACCTCCCAAAGGTCGGCATGCAGTATCTCGATCTTCCTTGTTTTCTTCTTTTCAGCAGGCCCATTCTGCGATTTTGCATCAGGAGAATTGGCAAGACAAATTAAAAAAAGGAAGACATATCCGGGGATAATGTTTATGCAGGGGGACCAGGGATGTTTTATTTCAGCCATCCTTTTCTGAGAAAATCGCATGTTTTCAGTTCATCACTAATTTTGATATAGGTGTTCTCTATTTTCCTGTCGATCCATTCCTGGTAAGCTTTTAAACGCGCTTCCTGCAGAGCCGCTCCATAAAGGTTTTCGTAGTCATCCTTCAGGTTTGCCCTGTGGGCAGGTATCTCATCGTCGAGCCTGACGATCCTGAAAACCGTGTTGCCATCCTCATCGGTCGTGCGGAAAGCCTCAGAGATCTCCCCCTGCTTCATGTCCCTCACCTTCACATACATCTCAGGATTGAGTTCTTCAAGTGTGAACCATGTGATCCGCTCTGACGGATTCGTGCTCACCATTTTGCCACCATTGATCCTGCTGTCCCTGTGTGTTGAATATATTCTTGCGGCCGTTTCAAAATCCAGGCTGTCCTTTCTGATAAGGTTTGCAAGGCTGTCAAGGGTTGAGATAGCTTTTGTTGCCTGGTCTTGTTTCACCCTCGGTTTTATCAGGATATGACGAGTATTTATGAGGTCGCCGTTACGGTCGATAAGCTGGATGATATGGAAGCCGTACCTGGTCTCCACTATCCTTGAAACCTGGTTTTTGGTCAGGCTTGAAGCAGCATCAGCATATTCCTTTTCCAGGGAACCTCTGACGGTAAATCCCAGTTCGCCGCCATTCCTCGCTGTGCCTGGATCTTCAGAATACATAACTGCCAGCACATTGAAGCTCTTGCCGGCGAGTATCTGGCTCCTGATGTCGAGCAGCTTTTGTCTTGCTTCAGCTTTGTTATCTTCATTACCCGGTGGATCGAGCTGTATAATGCTCATCTGTACCCTGGCAGGAACAACCGGCAGGCTGTCTTTCGGAATGCCTGCAAAAAATCTCTTTACCTGATTCGGCGTGGCTGTAATATTTTTTGCGATACCTGATTGCACCTCCCTTATGATCTCCTGTTCGATAAGTGCCTTGCGAATGTCCCTGCGAATCTCCACCATGCTTTTGTCAAAGTACTCTTCAAGCGCTTTTTCGCTTCCGGCGCTCTGGATGGCATTGTTGATGTTCATCGTCACCTCTCCCTCAACTGCATCCTCAGTAATTTCAATACTGTCTATTTTTGCCTGGTCGAGAAAGAGCCTTGAGACAAGCAGTTCATTAAGGACTGCGCATCTTTGCTCATCCAGCGACAATCTGCTGCCGTTTCTTTTCATATCTATTACCAGGTTCTCCACATCAGAGAGATATACCACCTCATTCCCCACAATTGCGGCCACTGATTCTACGAGCACCTGCGCATTCAGAACAGATGAACCGCAAATCCACATACCCGCCAGTGTTAAAAATATCTTCTTCACTTTTTCCATCAGATCTAATTATTAAAAATAGTAAAACCGTTTTCCTTAAGCGCGTCATTGTAAATGCTGTTCTCAAGGTTCTGAATGAACTTAAGCCTCCGGTTATTCCATATTATCCTTTTTATATCCTCCCTTACATACTCAAAGGGGGCAACGGTCGATCTCAGCCTGTAATCCCTTATTGTTATATAATACATGTTGAGTGAGTCCGTCGCTTCATAGAAGGTTGTTCTTCTGAGAAAGTTTTCCTCGTTACGGATCTCCATCGGCAGTTCCACCCACACCCTGTCAAAAGGCACCCACTGTTCGTTGAAATCATCGAACTTCTCTGCAAACTGATAACAGACCGATTCAAGCTCCTGAAGGTCGTTTTGTTCGCTGGAGCGTGCCATCGACCGTATACTGGCTAAATCCGGTGTCTCAACAGGCAGTTTAATGAATAATGCCTTTATTATATTCGATCCCAGTACAAAGCTTGCCTGGTTTTCATTATAGTAATTTTCCATTTCGGACTCAGAAATTACGGTATCCATCCTCTCAAGCATCATCTGTCTCTGGTACTGGTAGATGACCAGGTTAGCCCTTGTCTCTTCAATCTGGGAGTCAATTTCATTCATCAGTTCCGGTGAAAGATTTTCTTCAGCTTTCCTGAAGATGAATTCCTTTTTTGCCCACCTGTTTATGTAATTATAGATCAGGGCAGTGCTGTCGGCTTGCGAAGTTCCCGGCTGGATGAGCTTCGGCAGTTCATCAATATAAAGGAAGGCATCACCGGCACGGGCAACAGCTATCCTCTTCGGGTCGCTCCTTGAGCTGCCGCAGCTGGCTGCAACAAGTGCAATTGCCAAAATTACTAAGATCCTATTCATTGTCAAGACTCCTTTTTACTTCTGCCAGTACCGATTCATCAACTTTAACGGTGTATCTGCTCTTTAATTGCCCGGTCCACTCATTCTCGAGGTAATTCTGGTAGTGCGTCATCATCTCTCCCTGAACCTCTTCAAAGGGAAGGGGCTCGGGCTCAATGACCCTGCTGATAACAACTATTGACGGGTATCTGCCCATCCTTCTGTATTCCACTCCGCGTTTCCAGTCAATTTTATCGAGTTCCGGATCTTCGCCTGTATACCACCTGCCTTCAGTTGTGATAATGACTGAATCGCTCTTCCTGTTGAATTTCGCCATCATCAGCTCATCAACCTGCGGTTTACTCGAGTATTTCCTGTATGCTGAATTGAATGTTTTTTCTTTCTCCGGTGATTTCAGCGTATAAATTTTTGCCTCGATCCCCTTTCTGGTCAGGTATTCATTCCTGTGTTGGTTGTAAAATTCCCTGAGTCCTGCACTGTCTTCACTGACCCTGTTCCAGACCTTTTTCCCGGATATCTCGAAAAGCAGTATCCCATCGTGGAACTCGTTCATCAGGTAACGGAAATCGGGATATTTCTTTTCCAGCATTGAGTCTTCGTACCTTATGATATGATCCGACAATCTTGTCTCAAGCGATTGACTGACGAAATACCCTGGATCTTCAGTGGCAATCATGGAGCCCCGCCTCTCAAGATATGAAGCAAACTCTTTTGTTGTAAGGTGTTGGTTTGCAAATGTATACAGGTTACCTGAGGGCATTGTTTCCTTGTTGTATTTAGCCGTTCCCTGAATTACCAGTGAATCGGTGTTGCTGACAAACCAATCATAAGCTGCCTGGTTAAGTCTGTATTTATATTCCGATTTCAGCTTGTTGACGAATGATCTTTTGCTGAATGAATTCAGGTATGACTGGTTAAGCCTGCTCTCAAGATATGACCTTGTTTCTTCAAATGATCCGTGAGGTCTACTGTCAAGCAGCTTTATTATATGCCATGCATAGGGTGTACGGACAGGGGGGCTGAATTTGCCTGTATCAGGTATGGCGAATGCGACCTCTGAAAAGCCGGTGATGATCTCGCCTGTGCCGAACCAGTTTAGTTTTCCGCCATTGGCTGCGGATTCCTTGTGATCGGAATACATTTTTGCCAGCTCGCTGAATGAAGCGCCCGACTTCAGCTCCTGGTATATCCTGTTTATCTCATCTTCAGCCTGTCTGCTCTCCTTTTCGCTTGTTCCGGGAGGCGATGCTTTCATAATGTGAGCAACGAGCACCTTTCCTTTTGCCTGTCTTTTATCAGCTATCTTAATGATATGGTATCCGTATGGGGTCCTGACAGGATCAGATACAGCTCCTTTTCTGAGATTGTATGCTGCATCCTCGAACGGCATTATCATCTGGAAGGCTGTGAAATACCCAAGGTTTCCTCCGTTGATCTTCACTGAAGGGTCATCGGAGGCAGCCCGCGCGACCTGTTCGAACTGTTCACCATTTATAATCCTTTCTTTTATATCTGCGGCTTTGTTCCATGCATTCAGAGTGTCCTCCGGCTTAGCTCCGGCAGGGCAGTTAACGAGGATGTGCCATGCATTTATTTCTGATTGCGACCTCTGGTAGGTCTTCTGAAGCAGCTTTTCTTTTGCATCATTATCGGTAAGGTAGCTCTGTGCGAGCTGTTTCCGGTAGCCGTTGAACTCATTCCTGAAAGCCCTGGTAGTGTCATAACCTTCCTGCATGGCATCGGCCACCTTCAGCTTGAATATAATGTATTGCTGCAGGTATCCGTCAATGTCCGGGGAAGAACCCGGTTCAAGGCTCTTATTGTACATCCTTATGAATTCACCGGCAGGGACATCTCTCCCGGCCACTGTCATCACCGTCCTTTCATTTAGTCCCTGTGCCTGGCATAGCCATGGCAGCAGCAGCGAAATGAGCAACACTGATGATCTTGCTTTCATCGAATGTATGTTATTCAAAGGATTTTCTGCTGTAGTTCGGTGATTCCCTGGTTATGGAAACATCGTGCGGGTGGCTTTCAATTATTCCTGAGCCGGTGATCCTTACAAACCTCGCATCTTTCTTGAGCACTGCAATATTCTTTGCGCCTACATAACCCATCCCGGCCCTTAATCCGCCTGTCATCTGGTATATGACTTCCGAGAGGGTTCCCTTATAGGGTACTCTTGCAGCTATTCCTTCGGGGACAAGCTTCTGAATGTCGTCTTCCATATCCTGAAAATACCTGTCCTTCGATCCCTGTTGCATTGCTTCGATTGATCCCATGCCCCTGTACGCCTTGAATTTGCGACCGTTAAAGATTATCGTTTCACCAGGTGATTCTTCAACCCCGGCAAAGATAGATCCGGCCATAATAGAGTCGGCTCCGGCTGCAATAGCTTTGATAATATCGCCTGAGTACCTTATCCCTCCGTCAGCAATCACAGGTATACCAGATCCTTCAGCAGCCTTTGCGACGTTGTATATCGCTGAAAGCTGCGGAATACCTACGCCCGCAATTACTCTTGTTGTACAGATCGATCCCGGACCTATACCCACTTTTATTGCATCAGCGCCTTCGCTAATCAACTTTTTTGCTGCTTCGGCTGTCGCTATATTGCCTACAACAACCTGTGCATCGGGGTAGTTCTTCTTTACTTCCTTTAAGATTCTGATTACATTTCTTGAATGTGCATGTGCTGTATCTATTACCAGTGCATCAACACCGGCGGTGATAAGTGCTGCTACCCTTTCAGCTGTATCGGCTGCAATACCAATAGCTGCGGCCACTCTAAGCCTTCCTTTCTCATCCTTGCATGAATTTGGCCTGTCCTTTGTCTTTGTAATATCCTTGTAGGTTATAAGTCCAACAAGCTTTCCGTTCTCGTCGATCATTGGCAGCTTTTCAACCTTATGTTTCCGGAGGATCCTTGCTGCTTCATCAAGGTTGGCCTTGTGAGTGGTGGTAATAAGCCTGGTTGTCATCACCTCGGTTATTTTCCGCTTACGGTTGCTCTCGAACCTGAGATCCCTGTTTGTTACGATACCCTTCAGTACTCCATCCTTGTCAATTACCGGTATTCCTCCAATCCCGTATTCGTTTGCCAGGTTGATAGCATCTGCTACCGTGGCATCCAGACCGATTGTTATAGGATCAAAGATCATGACATTTTCTGCTCTCTTTACCCTCTTTACCTGGGTTGCCTGTTTCTCAATCGTCATGTTCTTATGTATTACCCCGATGCCACCTTCCCTTGCAATGGCGATTGCAAGCTCATCCTCTGTAACAGTATCCATCGCAGCCGAAACAATAGGTGTATTGATAGGGATACCCCTGGTAAACATTGAGCTCAGATCCACTTCACGGGGAAGAGTTTCAGAGTATGAAGGAACCAGCAAAACATCGTCAAATGTTAATCCTTCATATATGATTTTATCTTCTAAGAATGACATCGGACAGGATTTTAAGTTTTGCTGCGCAAATTACGAAAAATTCGGAAAACCAGCAACCGGTAACTTAATCTGAATAATCGTATTTTTGTATAAATGGATTTTGAACCCTATAGGAAAATATTAACGAAATTTTGGGGATATACCTCTTTCCGTCCGCTCCAGGAAGATATTATCAGATCCATAGCAGAAGGGAAAGATACCCTGGGTCTCATGCCTACCGGAGGAGGCAAATCGGTCACCTTCCAGGTGCCTGCTCTCGTAAACGAGGGGATATGCCTTGTTATCACACCCCTCATCGCCCTGATGAAAGACCAGGTGAACAGGCTTAATTCGATGGAGATCAAATCACTGGCCATTCATTCCGGCATGTCGGCAGAGGAGATCGATATAGCCCTTGAAAACAGCATTTTCGGCGATTACAAGTTCCTGTATGTATCTCCTGAAAGGATAGCGACAAGGATCTTTCAGGCACGGCTTCCGCGGCTTAACCTTAACCTGGTAGCTGTTGACGAAGCACACTGCATTTCGCAGTGGGGTTACGACTTCAGGCCTTCTTACCTTAAGATTGCCGCGATCCGCGAACTCATCTCCTCCAAAGTACCGTTTCTGGCATTGACGGCATCCGCCACCCCTCAGGTGATTGACGATATTGTCGGGAAGCTTCAGTTCAGGGAAAAGAACGTTCTCCGCACAAGCTTTGAAAGGAAGAACATCTCATACCTGGTGAGGAGAGTGGAGGATAAGGGAACATATCTCATTAAAACCCTTCATAAAATTAAGGGCAGCGGAATTGTCTATGTACGGAGCAGGAAAAGGAGCAGGGAGATCGCAGAGTTGCTTGTGGCAAATGGCATAAGCGCTGATTTCTACCATGCCGGACTTCCGGGCGAAATGCGCGACAGGAAGCAGACCGCCTGGACAGCGGGAGAGACCCGTGTAATAGTTTCAACAAATGCTTTCGGTATGGGTATCGATAAAGCAGATGTGCGGTTCGTGATCCACTGGGACATCCCCGAATCGATCGAGGACTATTTCCAGGAAAGCGGGAGGGTGGGACGCGACAACAAACCTGCTTACGCCGTGCTTCTCTATGAACCGACAGACAAGACAAAGCTTGAAGACTCTGTAAGACGCAAATTTCCTCCCATCGAAAAAATAAAGGACACGTATGAAGCCCTGTGCAACTTCCTGAAGGTTCCCCAGGGCACCGGAAAAGATAATGTTTTTGACTTCAGCATGTATGATTTCGTTTCAAAGTACAGGCTACCTGTCGTCGAAACATACAACAGCCTCAGTTTTTTGCAGAGGGAAGGATATCTTGAATTCACCGAGGAGATAAACAATCCTTCAAGGATCCATTTCCTTGTCGGCAGGGATGATCTTTACAAATTCCAGGTGGCTAATGAAGCGTTCGATGGATTCATCAAACTCCTGCTCAGATCCTATACAGGCATGTTCACAGAGTTTGTGACGATCAGTGAAGAGGCTCTCGCTAAGAAATCGGGAATGTCGCGGGACACAGTTTACAGGTACCTGGTTAAGCTTTCCACGCTGAAGATCATCAGCTTTATTCCGGGCAAGAAGACGGCCCTGGTGATCTTTACCGAGGAGCGCCTTGAGAGGAAAGCGCTTCTTATCTCACCTGATAACTACCTGCATGTGAGGGAAAGGCACATCATCAGGCTGAACAAAATGATCGACTATGCCGATTACAACACACGGTGCAGGTCGGTGGTGCTGCTCGATTATTTCGGCGAAGAGGCCGACAGGTGCGGCATTTGCGATGTGTGCCGCGAGAGGAACGAGCTCGACCTTAGCAAATACGAGTTTGACCTTATACTTGACGGGATAAAGGAGGTTCTCTCAGCCAGAAAAACTGATGCACGTGATCTTGTCAGCAGTATTGATCAGCCGGAGGAAAAAGTCATAAAGGTGATCCGCTGGCTTCTCGATCACAAAAAGATCATCATGGACGACAAGCATCTGCTGTCATGGAAGGAACCTGACCTCTTTTCGGGATAATTGCTTGTTACCTCCTCTTTCAGCATTTATTTTCATTAAGGCTATCAAATATGTTTTTATAGCTGGAAAATCAGGTTTAGTATTTTTCAATTTCAATTGTCGGGAAAGATATGCTGCTTTTATATTCTCCTCCAGTATAAATTATCTGATTCGCTGTTTGGGTTCTTGTCTGTAGCGACCAAATTCCGGCATAATTGGAATGTATCGCATATTCGGGAAAATTGGATGAAGTTATATCTACCCTTAATGCATTTCCAGCTTTAATGTTCCATGTCACCGGTAGAGTTATTATTGTGATCTCCTCAATACTATTTGGAATATAAGCCTGACGATTTCCCAATGGATTGTTCCTATAGGCAAGGGTAGTGATGCCTGAACGGATATTGTATGTTGATCCATCGGGCATTATTTCACTGACAGTAAAGGCAAAGCAAGTATCATCAACGTCAGTACTGACATTCAGTTTGACAGTTATACGGCCTGCTAACGTTAAATTATGTATTAGAGGTTCTGTAACAAAGCTTATAACATCATTGCGGTAGCCTATTTCCTTTTGTAGTTTACTTCCTCTTTTTGAGGCGGATGTAAATAAGGTTTCTCCTCCATTTGATATCACCGGATTTTCGGGATCATATACATATTTTATCTCTTCTGTTTCAGTCCGGTTTACAGAGCTTAACACATATGCTTTTAAATTTCTACTATTCCTGGTTCCGGTGAAGTAATAGGTCTTATTGTTTTCTGATTTAACAGGCCAGGTATCAAATGTCAGCCATCTGTCTTCCTCAATAAAATAAACCTGTACATTACCTTCAGGGACAATATTTTTTGCTACAACACTATAAAGCCAATTAAACTGATCCTCATTGATAACCAGATCTTTAGCATGTTGGGGATTATGTTGTGTCGGTGTAATCTGGAAGCTGTGATTCCAGGACCCAAGGATCAGGCGGCTTTGGGTACGTGTCTTTTTCTTAAGTCTGGTATATGCCAGCAAAGTACCCTCGAGATGGTGGTCATAAAGACCTGCTACAACTGTTACGGGTATTTTTACTTTACCTGGTATTTTTTTTAGGTAATACCAGTAACTCTGGTTCCAGTATTGGTCTTTGTAATCTGTGTGTGTTATCCAGTCGCGGTACCAGGGAAGTTCTGCCCCAAGCATATTTACATCCATCTCAATTTGAGGCATATAACGATAATTTTCATAATATGGATTTTCTCTGTCTTTTACCGGTCTGACTATATTTTCTTCGGCATTATCAATTGCCCATCCACTCATTATATCCTGTCTGAACAGTCCGTCTTTATAGACCGAGATATGTCTGTCTACGCCATAATGCTGCAGGTAAAGTCCTTTCACTTTCTCAGGCAGTTTGTCTGCAATGATCCATCCTGTAAATGCAGTATAGGAACTTCCAAAAATTCCTATTGTCTTACACCACTCCTGTGCGGCGAGCCAGTTGACCAATGTCAATCCATCTTCCCGCTCATATTCATAAGGCAGGTAAAAACCTTCCGAACCGCCTTTCCCACGGCAGTATTGCTGTACATAGCCCAATCCCTGCCTTGCATAAGTTCGCCCCTGGAATAGATTGTCTCCTTCTGTTTTTCCGAAGGCATAAGGTGTTCTGGTCATTACAACAGGCCAGGGTCCTTCACCTTCAGGAAGGTAAATTTTTGTAACAAGCTTAAACCCGTCACCGCCTTCTATCATCTCCTCAAAAAAAATATAACCTCCTGTTTCAATATCCTGCTTTGGAGGCTGAAAGTGGTTCATTTCCTTTTCAATACCACTTTTTTGGGCGTTTATCTCTGTCAGTATGGAGACTGAAAAAATAGCAGAGATAATGAAATAACTCAATAATTTCTTTCTCATTAAATAAAAGGAATTTGTAGTTTATTAAATAGACTATATCAGAAATTGCTATAGGTCATTTTACTTTCTCGACTATAACTGACACTCCCATTCCTCCTCCGACACAGAGTGTAGCAAGTCCATAACGGGAGTTCCGTTTCACCATCTCATGAAGAAGAGTAACAAATATCCTTGCACCACTGGCACCAACAGGATGTCCGAGAGCAATTGCCCCGCCATTAACATTCAATTTTTCATTGTCAAGATTCAGTAGTCTGCTTACGGCGATAGATTGAGCGGCAAAAGCCTCATTGCTCTCAATGAGGTCAATGTCATCTATTTTGAGCCCGGATTTTTGAAGAGCTTTTTTTGTTGAATACACCGGCCCGGTTCCCATTACCTTGGGATCAACACCGGCTGAAGCCCACGAAACAAGTCTTACCAGCGGTTTAATCCCCATTTCAGTTGCCTTTTCCCGGCTCATCACTACCATTGCTGCAGCTCCGTCATTTATACCTGATGAGTTACCTGCGGTTACAGTTCCGTCAGCTAAAAAAGCAGGTTTCAGAGAAGCCAGGCTATCCTGTGTGACGCCTGCTCTGGGATACTCATCAGTATCAAATACCCTTGTCTCTTTTTTGCTGATCTCAATCTGAACAGGAACAATTTCATCCCGGAAACGGTCTGCCAATATTGCATTTTCTGTTTTTTGCTGGCTGGTTGCGGCAAACCAATCCTGTTCTTCGCGGGTAATGTTGTATTCCCGGGCAATATTTTCAGCCGTGATACCCATATGATAACCATTGAATGCATCGGTGAGGGAATCATTTATCATGGTATCAATGAGCTCTCCATTCCCCATACGGAACCCCCATCTTGCTTTTTTCAGGACGTATGGAGCAGCGCTCATATTCTCCATACCACCCGCAATAACTATTTCTGCATCTCCTGATATGATCAGCGATGCAGCAAGGTTGACAGCCTTCAAGCCTGATCCGCAGATGTTGTTGATAGTCATAGCTGGTACGGTAACAGGTATTCCTGCCTGCACAGCAGCCTGACGGGCTATTCCCTGTCCAAGTCCTGCCTGCAATACGTTACCCATTATTACTTCGTCAACCGCATCAGGGGTTATCCCCGATCTCTTTATTGATTCTTCGATAACAATATGCCCCAGTTCAGTAACAGAAATAGCAGCAAGTGATCCTCCGAATTTACCTATTGGAGTTCTTACTGCTCCGGCGATTACAATTTCTTTCATACTTATTTATAATTCGATTTTCTTCAGTTCAGGATCTATTATCAGGAAAGCACCTGTTGCAGCAATAACCTCTTCAAGTTCAATATCTGGAGCTATCTCTTTTAATACAAGTCCTTTATTGGGCAAGACTTCAATTACCGCTTTGTCTGTGACAATCATATTGACCTGTTTTGATGCAGTCAGGGGAAGAATACACCTTTTCAGGATTTTTGGAGAACCTGATTTATTCAGGTGTTCCATGGCGATAATGACTTTTCTGGCACCAACTACCAGATCCATGGCGCCACCCATACCGGTAACCATTTTACCCGGTACCATCCAGCTGGCAAGATTGCCTTCTTCATCAACCTCCAGTGCTCCGAGAACTGAGCTGTCAACATGTCCTCCCCGGATTATACCGAATGAAAATGCGCTGTCAAAGAAGGAGCCTCCTTTATTGACAGTTACCAGATTTCCTCCGGCATCAGTCACATGCCAGTCACTGTTTGTTTCGTCTGCTCGTGGACCAAGTCCCAGCATACCATTCTCGGATTGCAGAGTAACATTGACGGAAGGTGGTATATAATTTGCCACAAGTGTGGGCAATCCAATACCAAGGTTGACTACATCACCGTCATTCAGTTCTCTTGCAACTCTTCGCGCTATAAATTCTCTCTTGTCCATTTTTATCTTTTTACTATGGCGTCTATAAAAATTCCGGGTACAGTTACTTCACCAGGGTCTATCTCCCCGGTTTTAACAATCTCATCAACTTCAGCAACGACATAATTTGCAGCTGTGGCCATTATCAAATTGAAGTTTCGTGCAGTACCTGCTATCACCAGATTGCCGCATTCATCAGATTTATCAGCTCTGATCAGGGCAATTTCTGCCTTCAGCGGTAACTCTAACAGATACTCAACACCGTCAATAGTCATCTTTTGCTTTCCTGTTTCAACGATTGTCCCTATACCTACAGGTGTCAGAATACCTCCTAATCCCGTTCCGCCGGCTCTGATTCTCTCTGCCAGTGTCCCTTGAGGAACAAGTTCTATTTCAGCCTCACCGCTCATCATAAGCCGGCCTGATTCAGGATTCAGACCTATATAGGATGCAATTATTTTTGTCACCTTTCCGCTTTTTACAAGGTTAAAACTTGATGTTTCATTTGTCCCTGTGTCATTTGATATGACGGTGAGGTTCCCCGGACCAGATTCGGCAAGTTTCCTGACCAGCACATCAGGGTGTCCACACTCAAGAAACCCGCCTATCATTATAGAATCGCCATCTCTGATTTTTTTGATTGCCTCTGCTGCTGTGGTTATCTTTTGCATAATTATTAGATGTTTTAAAGAGTCTCAATTTCCATATCGAGTAAAGCTGAACTTAGAGTTTTTCCGTGGATATCAAGCGCAAGTGTACGTGTGACACCTCCCGAAAGTGCATCATACAATACAAAATTAAGCGCACATATATTGGGTAACACATACCTTTTAACTTCACCCTTGACTATCTCTGAAAAGTACTCTTTGACTTTTTCTGCCGTAACATATTGCTCTATCAGGGGGAAATCTTTTTCGTTGAAGACTATGAGAGAAATATTAGAAATATTTCCTTTATCACCTGTGCGTGAATGAGCAATTTCCCTGAGTTTCATTTCATTCTGTTTTTTAGGTGCTTTTAATGATTATTTCATGCTTAGCCTTATCAGAACTTATTAGCGTGGATCCAATGGCAATGACTTCCCTGGCCGATTTGACAACACCTCCTCCTCCTGCCGGTCCGTTCGTATAGAGTGTTTCGACTTCGTTACCAATTCTGATCGCATCTTTCAATGTGTCGGTTCTGGCTGTAACCCTTACTCTTACCTCATATGGATCACCATGAGATAATTTATCTCCGTGCAGGGAATTTAGTCCGATAATATCAAACCTCGCCTCGCTTATATTGATACCAGTAAATTTGAGTCTTTCACGGACAATTTTCAGCGACAGGTTGGCTTTCTCCACACATCCGGGTCCGCCGTAACTTATCTGTCCTTCTCCAATATAAGAATCCTGATAGCCGACAGAAACCTTATAAAAACCTGTTTTTGCGGTGCCTCTGCCTCCTTTAACCTCAACAACATCAGGTTCTTTTTCACTTATTCTGACACCTGTAAAGTCAGCAATTACATCAGGGGTTATATATGCAGCCGGATCATGGATTTCATATAATAGTTGCTCTTTACAGGTGGCCTCAGTCACAGCTCCACCTGAACCTTTTACCTTGGTTATTATAAAAGCCCCGTCGTTGTTTACTTCAGCCAACGGGAATCCGATCCGTGCCAGTTCCGGTACATCCTTATAGCCTGGATCTGCAAAGTATCCTCCTGTGACCTGTCCTGCACATTCAAGCAAGTGACCCATAACAGTTGCCTGTCCCAGTATGTTGTAATTATCAAACAGCCAATTGAATTCGTATATCAGTGGTGCAATGAATAAGGATGGGTCGGCCACTCTGCCGGTAATTATAATGTCAGCACCCTTATGAAGAGCTTCAACTACAGGCAGGGCCCCCAGGTAAGCATTAGCTGAAATGATTCTGTCGCCCAGAGATCTAATCTCTGTTCCGGTTTCAATAAATTTTAAATTCGATCCTCTTATAAAGTCAAGGACATTATCCCCCTCTATAGCAGCCACTTTCAAGCCTCTGATACCCAGAGTACCTGCAGTTTCAATTATCTTTTCCAGCCCTGCAACCGGATTTGCAGCTCCCATATTGGAGATAATCCTGATATTTCTTTTTTTACAGACAGGAATGCATGCAGACATCCTGTCAACCAGAAGAGGATCGTAACCTTCCTGAGGTTTTTTGATCTTTAACTGTTGGGCAAGTGCAATTGTACGTTCAGCAAGACATTCGAAGACAAGGTACCCGATTTCTCCTTTTTCAGCCAGTTCAACAGCTGGACTTATACGATCGCCCGAATAACCGGCTCCTGAGCCTATTCTGACATTCTTTTTCATATAGTTATCGATTTACTGATAACAGCGATAATTGTCATTACAATTGTTGTTCCGAAAGCCCACTTGAAGGTGAATTTCTGATGGTCTCCAAGATCAACATCTGCAAGACCTACCAGCAGGAAGGTGGAAGCAGTGAGAGGGCTTAAAGGGAAACCCACCGTCATTTGTCCAAGCAGAGCAGCACGACCTATTTCTAAATGGTTAATATTGAATTGCCGGGCCACATCTGCTAAAACAGGTACAATTCCAAAATAATATGCGTCGGGAGTGAAGAGCAGGCTGCATGGCATGCTGGTAACTGCTGTTATCAACGGCAACAAACCTGCATGTTTCTCAGGAAGCAGTGAAACCAGGGAATTGGCCATGGCACTTACCATCCCCGTCCCTGACAGTATTCCCGAGAATACTCCGGCTGCAAAGATCATGCTTGAGACGAGAAAGATATTTGCCCCATGAGTCTTGAATATCTTCTGCTGATCAGAAAGCCTGGGGTAATTTATAAGCAGCGCAAGGGTACCGGCAAGGATAAAAAGAGATGGAGAAGGTATTATCCCGGTCATAAGGACAATGATAAGCAATATTGTAAGTATGGTATTCACTATTACCAGGCGGGGTCTTCGTAATATCCTTTGTTCTTCTGTAAGTGAGGAATGGTGATCATATTTCAGATCAATAATACCAATACGTTTCCTTTCTCGTGTGCCAAGTATCCATGCAACAAGCAATACCCATGCCAGTCCTCCTATTATTGAAGGAATATTTGGATTGAACAGGTGGGCCGCATCAGTGTTTAATGTTGCTATGGCTCTTGCAGAAGTACCTGACCAGGGTACCAGGTGCATTGGCCCTACAGCCAGGGCAACAACGCCGGTAAGGATTAACCGGTTGATGTTCATTCGTTTATAAAGAGGAAGGAAAGCACTAATGACGATCATGAAGGTTGCAGTGCCATCACCGTCCAGGTGAACCAGCATGGTAATGAGAGCCGTGCCCATTATTACCTTTAAAGGATCCCCCTTTACTAATTTGATTATTGATGATATTATATTGTCAAAAAGGCCTGCATCCAGCATTATCGCAAAATAAAGAACAGCGAATATCAGCATTATCCCGGTTGGTGCAACCTGTTTTATACCATCCAGGATCACCTTCCCAAGTTCAATGAATGAAAATCCGCCGATAAATCCAAAAATAAGTGGTACGAGAACAAGTGCTGTAATGACGGATATTTTTCTGGAGATAATAAGCACCAGAAAAACTGTGATAGTAGCAAATCCGAGAAATGCAAGCATCTGTTTGTTTACTATTATATAATAATCAAAAAAGAGCTCCCTGAGTCGTTTATAGACTCAAAGAGCATCTTATCGTAACCATCTAACCTTGTACAAAAAACGTTTTTACCACCCTGGATTTTGTATTAGTTTAGAATTGGATCTAAGTTCTGAGCTGCTATAAGGCAGCAAGTAGTGTTTTTCCTTAAATCCGTATTCAAAGGTGTTGTCATACCAAATTATCTGAGGATTAGTTGCATATTCCCCGATCAAAGTATATACTGGATATTTGGAATACTGACTGGTACATAGTTCTTCTCCCAGGCGGTATCTCTGTATATCCTGGAAAATAACCGGAGACTCACCCCACAGCTCAATGCGTCTTTCCTGAAGAATTGTCTCAATATCCAGAGTCAAAACTGTTGGTGCTGCAGCTCTTTCGCGAATCATATTGAAATAACTGACTGCATTAGTCATATTTCCTGACTCTAGGTAAGCCTCCGAAGCCATCAGAAGAACCTCGGCATAACGCATATGCGGCCAGTTTTGATGTGTAAAAAACCATCCAAATGCACTGGAAGATGCGAAATTATCACCTTTCATAGCAAGGAGCTTGGTTTGGAACCAGCCCTCATTAAAGAAATGGTTACGTGTAGCTGTTGCGCCGTAAGTGTTAACAAGTTCGTCCCATGAAATGAAGTAATTCTTAAAACGGTTTCCATTAACACCTTCAACGCTTTCAACAAGATTAACGAACGATAATGTCGGATTCCCGAATCCATATCCACCTGTTGACTGATAAGGCCAGATATCAGTATTCTGGTGCAGAACTATCGAATTGCTCAGTTTCCACGCAAAAGACATACCACTTATCCCACCCTGCGAGCTCCAATTGACAGGATCATTGAGTGATTCTGCCTCAGCCAGATACTCTTTGCAATGGTCGCCTGCAGAATGGAACAACAGGATCAGGTCATCGACCAGACCATATTTGCCAGAGTCTATAACTTTCTGAAGTTCCGCAGCGGCTTCTGAGTATTTCTCCTGCCACAGGTAGATTTTCCCCAGATAAGCCTGGGCACACTCTTTTGTAAGACGGCCTATAAAATCGTCTTGTCCTGATTTGGATGGAAGCTTACCTGAGTTAATTGCATCATTAAGATCACTTTCAATACTTGCCCAGAAAACTGAAGTTGATTCGGCGTTTGGCATCTGGTATTCGTTTGCAATTAAAACATGGTCAACATAATAAGGAGTCTCCCATAGAGTAACCAGCATGAAGTTTGCATATGCTCTGAAGAATTTAGCTTCGGCTTTTACACGCAACTTAGTTTCACTGTCATCTGAATAACTTTCGAGGATTAAATTCGAGTTATAAATGATTGTATACAATAACTTGAAATAGTTGGAGATATTTGTGTCCTCGGTTGTATATCTGAATTCGTTCTCAGCTTCATACTGTACATTATCGTTACGTATTCCTCCACCAGCATACCAGTCTGGAGTCATATGATCAAAAAGCGGTACACTTGAATAAAGTTCCTGTTTCCACAATTTGTATAATGTGGCAATACTGCTTATTGCTTCTTTATCAGTTTTGAAGTAGTTTGTCTCTGTAATTACACCTCTGTGTTCAATATCCAGAAGGCTCTCACTGCATGAGGTTAGAATCATGCCAAGTATGAATGCCGCTGTAAAACATAATATTTTTTTCATAATTCTTCTCTCTTAATAGGTTTAGAACGCTACGTTTATTCCAAAAACGGTTTTCTTGAAGTTTGGATATGAGCCATAATCAATACCCATACCTGTAGAATTGTTCGCACTTACACTGGGATCCATCCCTACTTTATATGGAGTAAAGTTAAACCAGTCTTCAAGAGAAGCATACAATCTTACTTCCTTCAGTGCCACTTTGCTTATTATTCTCGTCGGAAGATTATATCCTAGCTGTATCTGTTTAATTTTGAAATATCCGGCATCAAAAACAAATGCGTCTGATACGATATAATACTGGTAGTTGCCACTATTCATCGGAGACATTGTTGCAGTCGTTGATGTAGTCGGAGTCCAGGTTTTGTCATAGAAGTATTTAAGAGTGTTCTGCTGGTAAGGTGCTGTTGCCCTGAATACCTGGTTTCCGCCTATTCCCTGCCCGAATAACGTAAGATTGAAATTCTTATAAGATGCATTTAGTGTAAGTCCGTATTGGAAATCAGGAAGACCACTGCCTGATTCGACTTTGTCTGAAACATTAATAATCCCGTTGCCATCAACGTCAGTGATGATCGCATTCCCTGTTGCAGGGTCAATACCCTCGCACTTATATGTCCATATGTACCAGACAGGATGTCCCACCTCAAAAGCAGTAAGATCGCCGTATGATTGAAGAGAATTGGCCGTGTAGCGCGTTACCGTGTTATGAATTGAGATAACTTCGTTGTGCAGACTTGAGAAATTAGCATTAATACCGTAGCTGAAATCATTCATTTTATCCTTCCATCCTGCTTCAAATTCCCAGCCGCGGTTCAGCACGCTTCCTCCATTCATAACCGGAGCAGAAGCGCCTGCGGAAGCAGAAACTGTAATACCTGTTGAAAGGATAAGATCTATTGTTGTCTTTTTGTACCAATCAGCTGAGAAAGTTAACCTGCTTTTAAAAAAACGGACATCTGTACCGAAATCAAGCTGTTCAGAAGTCTCCCATTTAAGGTCTTCGTTGGAAAGTCCTGATGTTGTCGACGAGACAGTATAGGTTGAACCATCAAAAGAATACCCCAGGGCAGTAGTAGATATTGTTGTTGCATATGAATAGTTGCTGAGTGAAGAAGTGCTTCCGTTCTGTCCCCATGATGCACGGATCTTCATATAATCAAAGTGGGGGATTTCAGGAAACCACGATTGATTGCTTATCTGCCACCCTGCTGATACTGCAGGAAAAAAGCCCCAGCGATTCTTTTCGGAAAGTACTGACAAATCAGCGGCATCAGCCCTCATGGTGAACTGCAAAGTATATAGATCCTTAAAGCTGTAATTCAGCCTGCCGTAATAAGAGAGTTTATGTTGCCAGTTGTGTGTGGCGGTAACATCATCGTTGGAATCCGAAGCTTTGTAAGCAAGATCCCAGAAAAGAGGATTTTCCTCTACATCCTCTCGTATTTTACTTTCGCTTCCATAAAGATAATGTACATTATTCTCAGAATAGGACATTCCAAGCATAGTAATGAAATTATGCTGATCAGCTAGTGTGAAATTATAGTTTGCAAAATTTTCCCACTGCCAGTATGATGTTGATGTGAGTGAGCGATTGACACTTGCGTCATTGGTGTAGTCACTGGGGCTGCCGTAATAAAAACGGTTTAAGTTCCATGCATTGTTATTATTCAGATTATATCCTATCCTTGTGGTGTAGGTAAAACCCTTGAAAGGAGTAAGGTTGGCATAAGCTGTACCGGAAACCATAATGGAATTGTTTTCCTTTTTTGTCGAATTTAGTTTTACCCACGGATTACACGGATTGGTAGATATAAGTTGTGATACACCGTAGTAATCACCATTATCATCTTTCAGGAGGTTCCTGCCCATATTTAGATGATTTTGCATATAGGTGGGAAGATCATCGGGTGAGTATGTTACGCTGACTGTAGGGTCAAAGTAATAAATATAACCGAAAAATGATTCATTAAGACCACTCCCGCCTGTAACTGAATTTGTGCTGCTCGTCATAAAATTTGTATTATTCCCGATTTCCAGCCATGGACGGAATTTATAGCTTCCGTTTAAAGTTGCATTGATTCTTTTGAATGTGTCAAAATTATTTACAACTATACCATCCTGATTCGTTTTGGCAAGAGAGATATAGTATGATCCGTTATTGTTTCCACCCTGGAAGCTTAATATATGACGAGGTGAAATACCCTGTTCAGTCATCTCCTCCATCCAGTCAGTACTGCTGTTACCATCCCACAATCCTGCTGAAATTGTTGCATCAATATCGTTCTGGGTATATTTGCCATTCAGAATCAGCCAGTCCACATATTCTGCAGCATTTAATGCTTTCGGTGTTCGCACCATGCTATTAATTGTATACTGGAATTCATAGCTTATTTTTGATGTACCGCTGCTTCCCTTTTTAGTGGTAACCATGATTACCCCGTTTCCAGCTTCTGCGCCGTATATTGCGGCCGATGCAGCATCTTTTAAAACTTCAATCGATTCAATCGTGTTGGGATCAAGATCATTAATATTGTTTACACGAAGGCCGTCTACAACATAGAGGGGGTATGATGATTTATTAGATGAATAGCCACGTATAAGCATTGTTCCGGCCTGTCCGGGAGCGCCCCCTGTTGAAATAATTGACACACCTGAAGTTTTGCCTGCCAAAGCATCTACTATGCTGGTGTTTGAGCGATTCACCATATCAGTAGATCTTATCGATGAAATTGCTCCTGTTACGTCGCTTTTTCGCTGAACCCCGTAACCAATTACAACAACCTCTTCCAGTCCCTGTAATTCACCCGCAAGCTGAATATTGACCTCTTGTCTTCCTTCAACTGGTACTTCCAGCGTCTGATATCCTATAAAGGAAAAAACGAGAACGGCATTCGGTTCAACAGTGGCAGGCAAAGAATATTGTCCGTTTAGGTCACTTATTGCACCAACGGAAGTACCTTTTACCTGGATATTAACTCCGGCCATTGCCTCTCCTGTCTCCCTGTCAGTTACTTTCCCTGATATTTTAATCTGTTGATAATGTGATGTTTCAAATATATACTCAGGTGCAAGTATGATTTTTCTGTCAACTACTGTATATTTTATTTCTGTGTTGGCAAACAGATCATCCAGGATACTGGTAATTAACTGTTGATCTGCATTTAAGGTTACTTTACGATCTGTATCCAGCAGTTTCTCATTATATAGGAAGTAAAACTCACTTCCTTCTTCGATCTTGTCCAGAACCTCAACTAGTTCTGTATTTGTGAAATTCAACGAAAGTCTTGTCTGCTGAGCATAGGTATTTATTGCCTGTAGTTGAGCGATGCTTAGAATCAATAAAAAGGTAGCTAAACGCATAACTTTATAGATTTTTTTCAGAGGAGGATAATACGATCCAATGAAAGGTTCATTTTTTTTCATAAATTTGAAGTGTTTTAAGTTAAAAAATATCAGTCTGATGTTTTTTAGGGAAATCGTTAGCGCGATTTCCTTTTTTTCTGGTTTAAGGTCCGTTCATTATTTCCATAGCAAAAGGATTAGAATAGGTTTATTTTTTCTTATATATAGTAACTTCTTCCTTCTTAATTGTCCCATCAGACATTATTTCACGGGGAGTTATTATGTAAGTTATAGGAGAGGTCATAGCCAAAAACCTTATTACATCTTCAAGTTTGTCATCCTGAAACGTTGCCCTGAATGAGTATTTCTCAATTTCCTTATCAGCAATTGTTATCTTTACGTTATACCATCTTTCTATTCGCCTGACTACCTCACACATGGGATCACCCCTGAAAACAAGCTTTCCTTCGGTCCATGCATTATATTTTTCAGGATCAACAAGTGATTTTGTAACCTTGCCATTTTTAAAGACAAGCCTTTCAGAGGGTAACAAAGTAACTTCTTTCTCATTCTCGTTTCCTCTGAACTCAAGCTTACCTTCACCTAGAACCACTTCCAGATAATTCTCAGTCGGATAGGCACTTATATTAAAACTGGTCCCAAGCACTTTAACTTCCGAAATCCCGGCATTAATGGAGAAAGGATGAAATTCATCCGGCCTTACTTCAAGCCAGGCCTCGCCTTCAAGTTTAATTGTGCGGTTCGTGTTGAAAGGCAGTGAATAAGTTAGTTGAGAGCCGCTGTTCAGCATCCCTTTAGTACCGTCAGGAAGATTAAATGATACCCTCGAACCCCATGGCGCATATATTGCTGATATGACCTCCTGATCCGGGGAGACCATAAATCTATTCGATATGAAACTATAGGTTAGTCCCCCTGCAATCAAGAACGGCAGAAGAATGATAGCTGCAATTTTTATATAAATACGTATCAGTATCTGAAGAGGTTTCTTCCTCCTAAGGTTCTCCTGCTTCCTGATAAGGTGATGTATCCTGTCAAGCTGACGACTCAAATCAACAGCTGATCCTGTTTTTCCCTCAGCCAGTGTTGCCCAGTCTTTACTAAGACAATTACGCAGGTACAGGTTGTTTTCACCTTCAATAAACAACGATTCCACGTATTTTCTTTCATCGGAATCGGCAGTACTATTAATGTAGCTACCTATTTTTTCAATATCTTCTCTTTTCAACTTTAAGGTTTTAAATATTTATTAATAATACCCTTGAGATCAGTAATTCTCATAAAAATATGTTATTATTTTTTGCAGGTTATTTATAGGTACTGGAAATTTATTACCAGGACAATTATAAAGTCTGGCAGGATCTGCAGAATTAAGCATTTATAGATTATCTGCAGATACCTGCCAGAATAAAGAAAATTAACCATACTAACCCTAACCCTAATCTTCGTTGATACATAATTAAATTAATTCCTTCTCAGAATGTAATATCCCTGAGATCGTTAATTCTCATAGTAAGAATCGAAATTATTGATATTCAAATGCTGAATCCCGGAAATGGACTATCATTTAAGTCATTGAATCCTTGTTGGATAGTACTGTTCCTCCCTATAGTGTTGGTCTTTTTAAGAGGATATTCGTAAAAGGCTACAAAAGAAACATAAAAATAAAGAGTATACTTGCCAAATCTTCTTTCCGGCACCGATCCTTTATAAATCTTATAGCTGCAGATATATAGTTGTCAACAGTCCCTGGTGACAGTTTTAATTCTTTCGCAATCTCTTTTGTTGTTTTTCCATCATACCTGCTTTTAATGAAAATTATCTTTTGTCTTTCAGGGAGCTTATCAATAATATTGTTGATCCTTTTGAGAGTAGATTGAAAATCGATTTCTTCCTCCATTTCAGAAGAAGATTCGGAACCCGTAGAAATAGTCTCAATTACAAATTGTTTAAGGTATTTTCTCTTACGGAAAGCCTTGCAGATATCATTATATGCTATGGTGAAGAGATATGATTTAAATGAAAGATTTTCATCTATTCGTTTGTGATATTCCCATACTTTCAGGAATACAGATTGGACAAGCTCCTCTGATTCGGCAGCTGACTGCAGATATTTCATGCTGAAAGAATAGAGTCTTCCGGAGTACTTATTATAAATATGGTCGAAAGCTTCAACATCTCCTTTTCTTAACCTTACAATAACTCCGGACTCATCATCTATTGTTTTCACGAAAAGTTGGATAATTATAATATTCCATAAAGGTATGTTAATTTGTAACATCATAAATGCTTAAGACCATCTGCTTAAATATCGCACACTTCGAAATCAGACCTAAACGATTTTAATCCGAACAAACCAACCTTTCTCATGGAAGGAACCTGATCTGTTTTCGGGATAATTGCTAATTTTGCTGTCTGATCTTGAAAATAATGGATAAGAATACAGATCCTGCGTATTCCAGGAATGTTGTTGAATTTGTTGCAGTGGCGAACGAATACTGCAAATATGCTGAGCATGCCGGTGATATAAAAGGAGATGAGATGCTCAGCATACTCCAGCGCATCCTTCCGCTACTGTATCTCAAAGCCTCCCTGCTGCCGGCGCTGGAACCTGTATTTGAAGACGGAAATGAGAAGTTCGTTTCGGAACCGGACTGGAAAAGGATAAACAACATGTTCAGGGATAAATTCGGAAATGCCGATCTCTTTCAGGATCTTCATGAAGACAGGCAGAATGAGCCTGATACAATTATTTCATCAAGCATCGCGGAGAATATGGCCGATATTTACCAGGACCTGAAGGACTTTTTGCTCCTTTACCAGACTGGCACACGGGAGGTGATGAATGATGCGGTGTGGGAATGCAGGACGAACTTTGAAAACATCTGGGGGCAAAAGCTTGTTAACTCACTAAAGGAGATCCACAGGTTCATATATTCAGGCGAGGAAATAGAAAAGACCGGACCTGATGAAGGGAGTGATGATGAAACAAGGGATAAATCAGAATGGGTTATATCAAAAAGACAAAAGGAATTCAGAGGTGATGATAAAGAATAAATACCTTGAAGAGATTTCAGCCGGGGAGCTGACAAATTATGAAATGTCGTGGTTTAAAGGTGAAATTGTGGTAATTGATAACCTTACATCTTTCAGTAAAGTTATATTACGGATACGAAATAAGAAGATACTTGGTTTTGATACCGAAACCAGGCCGTCATTCAGAAAAGGAAGAAAAAACAGGGTCTCGCTGATCCAGCTGGCAACATCGGATCTGGCCTGCCTGTTCAGGATCAATAAAATTGGAATACCCCAGGAACTAGCTGATATACTGGCTGATCCGGAGATCATTAAAACCGGGGTGGCTGTTCACGACGATATAAAGTTCCTGAAAAATGTAAAGAAATTTGAACCTGCCGGCTTTGTTGACCTTCAGAAACTGGTGAAGGATTATGGTATCAAAAGCTCCGGACTCAAAAAGCTTGCAGCCATTGTGCTTGGTTTCCGTATCTCAAAACGCCAGCAGGTAACTGACTGGCAGGCAGAGGAGCTT
>JAZDMU010000023.1:0-2741 GCA_043800695.1 Bacteroidota bacterium | reverse complement strand
GGCTATTCAGGAACTGGTCAGGGAGGGATACCTTAAGAGGCAGCAGGGCAAAGGGACATTTGTAACATACTCGGTGTCGCATCCGGGCATCGTTATGAGGACAAGATTATCAGAAGACATGTGTGGAGAGGAGGTGAAAGTTGAAAAAGAAATACTCGAAAGGGGTATACGGGGGTTATCGGAGGACATTAAGAGATTTTTAATGACAGAGGGTGAGATATATTATGTCCACAGCAGGAAGGTTATTGACGGAGAGACATATAGTGAAGAATTTTTCATCCCGATATTTATCCTGCCAGATATAGATCAGGAGGATATTTTCCGTAGGTCGATCTATGATCTGATTGAGGAAAAAGGAACGAAGAAGATATTTAAGGTCATGCAGTTTATGGAAGTCACGTTAATTAAGCAGGATGCAGCAGATGTACTGAAACTGAAGAAAGACTCTCCTGCACTGCTGATCAGCAGAGTTCTCACCAGCTCGGACGGAAGCCCCATTGCCTATTCCAGGGTTATTGGGAGTGGAAGGAAATACAAGCTGCAGATGGAATTTGAAAGGATTAAATAACCGGATTTACATTAAATAAATAAGGAGGGTTTGACATGAGTTTTCCCAGACAGATGTATGAATTTCTGAAAGCGGCCAGTATAGCTCATGCGAAGTGGGATTATGAGGTTTCGATGAACATCATCAAAAATCGGAAGAAACTCCTGATCCTTTTCGTCCTGCTGCTGCCGATACTGGGTGTTACACTTTTGCAGGCAGCAGATATGATAGGAGGTAAGACTGCATATGCGCCAGCACACTATTCAAACCTGATATTTGCGGTTTCGATAGCAGTAGGACTGGCAGCGGGCCTTATCACCGGCTGTATCGGTGCAGGAGGTGGATTTATTATTACCCCCGCGCTGATGGCAGCAGGAGTTAAAGGAATCCTTGCTGTCGGAACAGACGTGTTCCATATCTTCGCGAAAGCGATTATGGGAACGACAGTCCACAAGAAACTCGGTAATGTTTCCGTGAAATTGGCGATAGCATTCCTTATAGGTTCTTCAGGTGGTACGTTTATCGGCGGCTGGATCAATAAAACAATTTACAATAAAGACCCGTTACTGAGTGAGGCGTTCATCAGTTCGGTCTATGCTCTATTGTTAGGTTTCCTTGGCTTTTATGCTATGGCTGACTATATCAAGTCAACAAGAAAAGCTAAAAAGGGTGCTGCTGAGGAAGGCGCACACGGTGCTCACGGCGGTCCATCCGGCATGACTGCCCTGTCGGTCAGCATACAGAAGATAAACATCCCCCCGATGATAACCTTTGATGAAGACTTCGGTGGAAGAAAGATCTCTTGGCTTTTTCTTGCAATGGGCGGCGTCATCGTCGGCATGCTTGCAGCGATTATGGGTGTAGGCGGCGGTTTTGTTACATTCCCGATGTTCGTGTATGTCTTCGGAGTTTCAACCGTAACTACAGTCGGTACCGATATTCTGCAGATCATCTTCACAGCGGGTCTTGCATCCATAGTACAGTATGCAATTTATGGTTATGTCTTTTATACCCTCGCAATGGGGATGCTCATTGGTTCACTGATCGGAATCCAGGTCGGTGCACTTACGACAAAGGTTGTTAAGGGGATCCATATCAGGGGATTCTATGCGATGTCCATCATTGCAGGATTTATCAACAGGGCGACAACCCTGCCGAAAAAGCTGACAGAGCTTGAGTATATTAATGTGCCTAAACCAATATATACGATCATTGAGACTGTCGGTAATTACTTATTCTGGATCGTTATTGCCTTCTTCGGATTCTGGATTTTCAGCAAGTTCTTTGCGAACATTAAAGCATTAAGAGAGGAGGGATAACATGGCAAAGGCTAAAAAACATATGGGACTCGGTATAGTCTTGGCTCTATCCTTTTGGGTAGTATTGTTTCTGATGTTTTCACCGATATTCCCGAAGACACCGGAGGGACAGCCGCAGAACGGATTGCAGTGGGCTGATGAGTTGTTCAACCAGCTTGCGAAGGGGTCGTCATATTTCATTCCCAAGGTACAAAAGAGCAACGAGAAGTTTATTGGCAAAATGTTTTCAGCTACTATCAATGTGAGTAAGCCTGAAGATAAACCGGGAGACGCTGAGAAAAGGGCTGAACGGGCAGCCAAGCTGTTTATGATTAATCCGGGTGCCAAGGTAGAGGTGAAGGGATCAGAATTGAAGATCGAAGGAGACCTTGGACTGGTACTGAAGGCAGCCTTGGATGATGCAGATATGATGTTTAAGAACGAAGGGGACAAGATCAAGGCTAAATATGCAGTTGCAATGGCAACTGATGATGAGAAACAGATGTTCAGACAGTGGAATAATGTCTTGCCCAAGATAGACAAGGCTTTCAAGAAGGAAGGAAAGATTGAGGAGGCAAAGATCGTTTCCGATGTGACCAAGAAGGCTATTGAGGCAGGATACAACTTCTATAAAGTTGATGCAAAAAAGGTCAAGGATGAGGCTGGTCTGATGACGTTCCTGCTGGTTTTCTACGTGGCCTACACCATGTGGTGGGGCTTCGCGATCTTCTACATCTTTGAGGGAATAGGGCTGAGCATGAAGAAGGCCAAAGTAAAGAAGGAAGTTTAAGGTCCGTCATAAGTAAGTCGGAAGGAGGAAAAATGAAAATACTGGTTCCTGTAGACGGTTCTCAGAATTCAATGGAAGCCGTAAAGGTAGCATTAAAATATGCAAA
>JAZDMU010000056.1:0-263001 GCA_043800695.1 Bacteroidota bacterium | reverse complement strand
CGGCTGACCATTAACAAAACGCTGACTTGGAGTAGCTGATATGCCCTGACCGTGCAACATGCCGGTTTCAACAACACCACTGAAGTCATTCAGTTTATTTTGAAGGAAACTTACATTACCGCCAATACTGAAGGTAATATCATCAGTATTAACAAGCATTCCGTTTAAACCCACTTCAAATCCTTTATTGGTTACATTGGCATCGAGGTTTGTCCATCTTCTGGCTCCTGAAGGTCCGGGCATTGCAGCTTCCGCGCTAAAAATCAGGTCAACAGTTTTCTTGTTGAAATATTCGACCGAACCAGTAATTCTGCTATTGTATAATGAAAAGTCGATACCCAGATTTAAAGTTGTTGAAGTTTCCCATTTTAAGTTAGGATTATCATATTGAGATCTGGTTAAACCGTCACGTGTAATTTCGTATTGAGCCTGAGCTGAACCAGCAGGGAATTCCTGGTTACCGGTTTTACCCCAGCCAAAACGTAATTTTAGATCATTGAAAACTTTGGGAATGAACTCTTCTTCCGAAATACGGTAAGCCAAAGCAACCGATGGGAAGTAACCATATTTATTATTGGCACCAAATTTACTTGAACCATCAGCACGAAGTGTGGCCGTTGCCATGAATTTGTCAAACAGGATAAGATTTACTCTGCCAAAATATGACTGCAATTCAGTTTCTGGATTTTTGTAGGAAGATACTGCTCTGTTGGCTTGTGAGATTGATTGCAACTGGTAAATATAGGAAACCTGATTGTATTCAAAATCCCGGCCTGAAACACTCTTCCCTTCACGATTGAATGTCTGGTAGGAATATCCTAACAATCCTGTGAAGCGAATATTATTACTGAAACTCTTATCCAAGGTTAAAGTATGTTCAACCAGAAAACTGTTGGCGTTTAAGTCGTTTACACCTGCATAGCCCCGGCCAACGATATCTTGACGGTTCAATAAACTTGAAAGCTCAATAGTTCTTTCTGAATTTGAACGGTCAATGCCTAAATTTACTTTATAAGCAAGACCTTCAACTATTCTTAATGTAGCAGACATATTCCCAAGAAACCTTTCTGTTTTGGCTTTATCATGAGCGTACTCCAGAAGAGCCAACGGGTTGGTGTCACTCTGAGAGAACTGATCAAAAGATCCATTTGCCAGCCTGAACTCCCTGGTAGGATTCCACACAAGAGCATTACCCATCAGACTACCCTCGAAACCGGCACTTGTTGATATAGGAGCATATGTGTCATTTACAACTGAATAGATAATACCAGTACTTAATGACAATCTTTTCTTAAAAAACTCCTGGTTCACATTCAGGTTTGCAGTATATTTCTTCAAACCGCTTGTTTTAATGATACCTTGCTGATCCTGAGCACCAAGCGAAAGACGATATTTTAAATTATCATTTCCACCTTTGAAAGCTAAATTATGGTTATGGGAAATACTGGTTTGCAGGATTGCATCCAACGCGTCAACATTGCCACCCTCATCCTGAGTAGGAGCTATCGCGGCAAATTCGGCAGCATTATACAGCTTTATTTTATGAGAAATAGATCCCATACTAACAGAGCCATCATACTCAATACCATTAGAGCCGGATGAACCTTGTTTGGTTGTAATAAGAATTACCCCATTCGCTCCACGTGAACCGTAAATCGCTGTTGCTGAAGCATCTTTAAGAATGTCAATATTTGCAATGTCACTGGAATTAAGGAAATTCATCGGATTACGTGCACTCGAGTTGCCCAGTGTCTGAAGATCTCCATCTGCAGTAGTATTGCTTCCTGAAAGGGGAACTCCATCTACTACGATAAGCGGATCGTTACCAGCTCTTACGGAAGAATTACCGCGAATACGGATAGAAGCATTTGCCCCAGGGTCCCCACTACTGTTGGTGACCAACACACCTGGAGCCTTACCTGCGATCAATTGTGAAGCGTTGCTGATCGCGCCTTTATTGAATTCGTCAGATTTTATATTGGATACGGCACCAGTAATATCCTTTTTTCGCTGTGTACCGTACCCTACAACCACAACTTCAGTAAGTTGGCTAAGAGCAGATACCAGCACAACATCGATTGTTGTCTGACTGCCAACTGTAATTGTTTGTGATGTGTAGCCGATAAAAGAGAATACCAGAACTGCTTCCGGCCCGGGGACCGCGATACTAAAGTTTCCTTCAGCATCAGTTAACACCCCTGTTACTGTTCCCTGGAGCACTATGTTCACTCCGGGCAGCGCACCCTCTGACTCAGAAGTTACTTTTCCTGTAACTGTTCTTTGCTGAGCGCTGGCTAAGCTGACCGCGAAGCATAACAGGAAAATGAAGAAAATCCATTTCCTGAAAATGAAAAAATAATTTTTTAGGGTTCCCATCGTAGAATTATTAAGGTTAATTATAGGTTAGTTTAAATAGTCTTAAATCCAAATCCCTGCTTCTGCTAAATCAATCAGGCTTATTTATTGATTGGGACTATACAAATATAAAATTATTTATGAAATTAAAAATAGATTAAAGCTTTTTTTTTAAGGAAAATGAGAGATTATACAGCAAACGTTTGAAATGTAATCTGATATTGCCTTAAAGTGTGGATTATGAATTTTTTTTTGGTTTTTCTACCGCTTCCGGGACTTAGAATCTTCGCGCCGGCCTCATTTTTATATCACAGAAAAATGGGTTATTTTTGTATTTCATGTAAGAAATAAGCCTCGTTTACTGAATGGAAAAGGAAAGGGTAACCATAAAAGATATTGCAAGGGAACTGGGAATCTCTCCCTCTACTGTTTCGAAAGCCCTGAAGGGTCATCCCGATATCAGCTCAGATACAAAAAGAGCCGTGAGGGAGCTTGTCGAAAAATGGCACTACAAACCCGATCCGATAGCCCTGAGCCTTAAAGGGGGGCATGGAAGAGTCATCGGGGTCATCATGCCTGAGATAGTTCATTATTTCTTCTCGACAGTGATCAGCGGTATTGAAGATATAGCGTACGATTCAGGGTACAATGTGATGTTCTGCCAGTCGAATGAATTGTATGAAAGAGAAGTCAAAGCAGTTGAGACGCTACTGAGCAGCCGGGTTGATGGAATACTTGTTTCTATCAGCAAACATACTGCCGATTATGATCATTTCAGGAAGATCATGAAGGCGGGCATACCTCTGGTTTTCTTCGACAGGATATGCGCTGAGCTCGAGACCGACAGGGTTATCGTTGACGACGAACAGGGGGCGTTTGATGCTGCTGATCATCTTATCAAAACAGGATGTAAGAACATTGTCCACCTGTCAGCGCAACAGAACCTGTTAATTGGTAGAAACAGGAAAGAGGGCTTTATCCGGGCTCACAGGGAAAATAACATGCGCATGCCGG
This sequence comes from Bacteroidota bacterium, assembly GCA_043800695.1. GTDB lineage: Bacteria > Bacteroidota > Bacteroidia > Bacteroidales > VadinHA17 > LD21. Next base: position 259,632 of record JAZDMU010000056.1, on the reverse strand, counting down.
AAGAAAACATAATTAAATGCGATACCGCTGAAGAGGCCAGACTGGTTGTCCCCGGGCTTCTCAGGAGAACCACCCCGCCTGATGGCATTTTTGCCGTAAACGACCTCACGGCAGCTGAAGCGATGAAGATAATAAAACTCAATGGCTTGAAGGTGCCTGATGATATTTCGATTGTAGGATTCACAAGCGGTATGATCTCCGACCTTACAGATCCGCCCCTCACATCAGTTCAGCAGCATGGTTATATTTTAGGAAAAGAAGCTGTAAGCATCCTGATAAGCCATCTTGAAAGCCGTGAGGAGACTACTTTTCAGACTAAAGTGATAAAAACAGAACTGGTAGTAAAGGGTTCAACAAGAAACTCAATTTGAGGTTTCAAAAAAAACCTTATTTTTGACTCATCAATCTTTTATATTATACAGTCAGTTTTAAATTTTAACTTTATGAATATACCGGCAGATCTTTTGTACACCAAAGACCATGAATGGCTTCGCATTGAGGGAAATACAGGCTATATAGGAATCACCGACTTTGCCCAGGGCGAGCTTGGGGATGTGGTATTCGTCGAAATCGAAACTCTTGGTGAAACCTTTAAACAGGGAGATGTATTCGGAACCATCGAAGCAGTTAAAACCGTCTCTGACATGTTCATGCCGGTGGGAGGTGAGATACTCGAAGTCAATCCTGCAATCGAGGAATCACCTGATGTAGTCAATAAGGACCCGTACGGAAAAGGCTGGATGATCAAAATTAAAATTGCAGACAGCGCTGAAGCTGCCGGACTGCTTTCGCCTGATCAGTATAAAGGTTTGCTATAAGGTCTTCCTGACCTCAACTTCCTGGTAGCCTTCAATCACATCGCCTGCCTTGATGTCGTTGAAATTATGAATGTTCAATCCGCATTCATAACCTCCAACGACTTCCTTCACGTCATCCTTGAATCGCTTGAGCGACCCTAGCTCACCGGTGTAGACAACTATGCCGTCACGGATTACTCGCACTTTGGTGTTCCTGGTGATCTTGCCTTCTTTGACATAGCATCCGGCAACGGTTCCGACTTTTGTAACCTTGAATATCTCGCGTATCTCAAGTGTGGCAACGATCTCCTCCCTGACCTCGGGCGACAGCATCCCTTCCATTGCCGACCTGATCTCCTCGATGGCATTGTAAATAATCGAATAGAGTCGAACATCGATCTCTTCTTTTTCGGCAAGCTTGCGGGCTGCCAGGGAAGGACGAACCTGGAAGCCGACTATGATGGCGTTTGACGCTGCGGCAAGAAGCACATCCGATTCCGAGATCTGACCGACAGCCTTGTGAATGATATTCAGCTGTATCTCAGGAGTTGAAAGCTTGATGAGCGAATCGCTAAGAGCTTCAATAGATCCGTCAACATCACCTTTGACTATGATATTAAGCTCCTGGAAGTTGCCAATGGCGATCCTTCTCCCAATCTCGTCGAGAGTAATGTGCTTCTGGGTCCTTAGTCCCTGCTCCCGCTGAAGCTGAGCACGTTTTGTTGCGATATCCTTGGCTTCTTTGTCACTATCCATCACGTTGAACTTATCGCCTGCCTGCGGAGCTCCGTTCAGACCGAGAATAAGAACAGGGGTAGCAGGACCTGCCTCATCCACCTTGTTTCCGCGTTCATTGTACATGGCCTTGATGTGCCCGAAACAGCTTCCGGCCAGCATAATGTCGCCTACCTTCAGCGTGCCTGCCTTAACCAGGACTGTAGCCGTGAATCCTCTTCCCCTATCGAGCGAAGATTCAACCACTGTTCCCAGGGCAGGCTTGTCGGGATTTGCCTTCAGTTCAAGAAGCTCAGCCTCCAGCAGTACCTTATCGAGTAGGGCTTCAATGTTGATCCCGCTCTTTGCCGAGATCTCCTGCGACTGGTATTTGCCTCCCCACTCCTCAACGAGGTAGTTCATATTGGCAAGAGCCTCTTTTATCTTATCAGGATTTGCAGTCGGCTTGTCAATCTTGTTGATCGCAAACACAATCGGCACCCCTGCCGCTGAAGCATGGTTTATGGCTTCAACAGTCTGCGGCATGACGCCGTCGTCAGCAGCCACGACAATGATGGCAATATCTGTGATCTGTGCTCCGCGGGCACGCATTGCGGTGAATGCCTCGTGACCGGGAGTATCTAGAAATGTTATCTGGCGGCCGTCGTCAAGCTGGACGGCATATGCCCCTATATGCTGGGTTATGCCTCCGGCTTCACCGGCGATAACGTTTGTCCTGCGTATGTAGTCAAGAAGCTTCGTCTTGCCGTGGTCGACATGTCCCATCACCGTAACGATAGGCGGCCTTGACTTCAGTTCTTCCATTTCGTCTTCGGTTTCCCTCACTGCCTCGAGCAACTCGGCGCTGACAAACTCGATCTTAAAGCCGAATTCATCGGCAAGAAGGGCCATGGTCTCGGCATCAAGACGCTGGTTTATTGATACAAACAGCCCGAGATTCATGCATGTGGAAATGATATCTGTGACCGGAGTGTCCATCATAATGGCCAGTTCATTCACCGACACGAATTCCGTTACCTTGAGGATATTTTTTTCCAGTTCGATCCTGTCTACATCATCCCTGAGCTTCTGGCTGATGGCTTCCCTCTTTTCCCTGCGGTAACGTGATCCTTTCGACTTGCCCTTGGTGGTAAGCCTTGCAAGGGTCTCCTTGATCTGCTTCTGAACCTCTTCCTCATCAACCTCAACTCTGACGGGTCTCTTCTTCAGGGGTTTCTTGCCGGCTTTATCCTTTTTGTCGGCCAGGTCAGGTTTTACAACCGAAACATGGTCTTTTTCCTTTGTGATCCTCTTTCTTCTTTTCTTTCTCCTGAAGTCGGAGTCAGTATCGACCTTTACCGGCTGGAATGGAACAGGTTTCTTTTTCTCCTCTACAGGAAGATCTATCTTTCCGACCACCGTGGGCCCGGTAATTTTCTGATAATCGGGACGGAAGACTTTTACAACGACTTCTTCCTGTTCCGATATCAATTCTTCTTCAGATTTATCCTCTTCTGTATCAGTAAGCGCAGGCTCATCGATTATCTCAGGTGTTCCGGCAGCTGCTTTCTTATCCTCATCAGGCAGGTATTCTTTCTCTTTTGCTTTTTCTTTTCTGCCGGTTTTTGTCTCTTTTGTCAGGGTCTCAGCTTCAGCCTTTGTTTCAGTGGCGGTCTTTTCTTTTTTCTCTGCTGTTGCAGATGTTTTTTTCTTTTCAGGTTGTTCAGCTTCGACTTTCTTTTCCTGACCGGCTTTTTCTGTTTTGGCTGTCTTTTCAAGATCGATCTTTCCGACAAGCTTCACCTCAGGTTTTTTTATCTCTGTCTTGATATCGACGCTTTTCTTCATTCCGGAGGAATCCATAACAAGGACCTCATCTTCACGTTCTGCATCTTCGCCGTGGGCTTTTTCCGGGACATCCTCAATCGTTACTGTCTCCTTTTTCCTGTGAAGGTCTTTAAGTGCCAGCTTCTCAGATTCTTTCTTGACGCTCAGATCCGAGCTGTATTCCTTGACCAGCAGCAGATATGCCTCAAGGGTGAGCTTGGTGTTGGGATTGGGATCGATCACAATACCTTTCTTATGAAGGAATTCGACCATCGTGGAAATCCCCACATTAAACTCCCTTGCAGCTTTGCTTAACCGTGTAGCCTTTACGTCCTCTGTCATAAATAATGCCTGTCTTTATAATGACTTCAACAAAAGTCAGATTATCATTCAAATTCGGCTTTGAGAATGTTGACAACCTCCCTGACCGTCTCCTCTTCAAGATCTGTTCTCTTCACCAGGTCGTTTATTGAAAGGTTGAGCACGCTCCTTGCGGTATCACAGCCTATGGCTTTCAGTTCATCGATGATCCAGTCTTCAATCTCATCGCTGAATTCCTCGAGTTTCACATCTTCCTCATCCTCGCCTCCCGGCTCCCTGTAAACATCAATTTCATAACCGGTAAGCTGGCTTGCAAGTTTTATATTAAGCCCGCCTTTGCCAATGGCAAGGGATACTTCGGAAGGCTTGAGATATATCTCCGCTCTCTTTATCTCATCGTTGAGCTTTATGGAAGTTATCTTTGCCGGGCTGAGAGCTCTCTGTATGAAGAGCTGGTTATTGGAAGTAAAATTTATAACGTCAATATTCTCATTTCTTAGCTCCCTCACGATACCGTGTATCCTTGAGCCTTTCATCCCCACGCATGCGCCCACGGGGTCGATCCTTTCATCGTACGATTCCACTGCCACCTTGGCACGTTCTCCCGGAACCCTCACTATCTTCTTGATTGTTATGAGTCCGTCAAATATCTCGGGTACCTCAAGCTCAAACAGCCTTTCAAGGAATACGGGCGATGTACGGCTGAGGATGATGAACGGAGTGTTGTTTCTCATTTCAACCTTGATGACCACGGCCCTTATCGAATCGCCTTTCCTGAAATGATCGGAAGGAATCTGCTCGCTCTTCGGTATTATGAGCTCGTTGCCATCGTCGTCAAGCACAAGCATCTCCCTCTTCCATACCTGGTAAACCTCACCCGTGACTACCTCACCGATGCGGTCCTTGTACTTCATGTAGATGTTGTTCTTCTCAAGGTCAAGGATCCGTGCGGTAAGGTTCTGCCTCAGCGAAAGAATAGCCCTTCTCCCGAAATCAATGAACTTGACCTCGTCGGAGACCTCTTCGCCCACTTCATAGTCATCATCAATCTTCTTTGCTTCTGAAAGAGGGATCTGGGTGATCGGATCGGTAATCTCATCATCATTGACAACACTCCTGTTGCGCCATATTTCAAAGTCGCCTTTGTCGATGTTAACAATAATGTCGAAATTATCTGCCGAGCCGTACTTTTTGGCAAGCATCCCCCTGAATACATCCTCCAGAACGCTCATCATTGTCGGGCGATCAATATTCTTCAGCTCTTTAAATTCCGAAAAGGTGTCGGTCAAATTAATATTTTCCATCTGACATTAATCTCTATAATTACTTAATCAATAAAACCTCTTTTGTCGATTTAACCTGGTCAAAGTTAAATGAAATGTCCTTCAGCTCTCTGCCCTTTCCCTTAACCCTGACCTCTGTTTCAAGCTCAAAACCTCCGGCTGTAACATTTTTCAGGGTGCCTGTGTGCTTCATCCCGTCAATGTCGACAACTTCAACCTTACTGCCTTCATTCTTGCGGTACTGTTCAATTACTGCAAACGGCATGTCAACCCCGGGTGATGAGACCAGGAGGTCATAATCCTCGATGTTACGGTCAAGGTGCTTTTCAACGTGACGGTGAAGCGCAGCACACTCATCAATGGTGATGCCTTTCATCGTGTCGGCCAGGATGGAAATCCTGTTTGAATTGCCCCCCCTGACAGCCACAAGGAAGATATCAGTTCCTTTAATGAACTCATTTACCAGCCTTTCTATTTTACCTTTTTCAATCATGCCTCAAATTCTGATAACAAAATAGGGGACTCTGGTCCCCTAGGCTCACTACCCCTCAAATCGGATGCAAAGATATATAATGTTTTGGAAATTGCAAAAAAGTTGATGATTATTAATGTGTTGGGAAATACAATAAATAATAGAACGGCGCAACGGCTCAATGGTGCAACGGTACAACGGCAGGTATTTCCCTTTGTGTTCCTTTGTGCTTACCTTTGTGCTCTTTGTGGTTAAGCTTTTTTTGCCAGATGGACAAGGCTCTATACACACAGGCCGAGATTGATCTTCTCTCGCACTGCACGCTCTGCCCACGCGAATGCGGGGTTGACAGGTTCAGGGGAGGAGACGGTTATTGCGGGATGGATGCCGGACTCAATATTGCTTCAATCTGCATTCACAGGGGGGAAGAACCGCCGGTGAGCGGTCCATACGGAATATGCAACATTTTTTTTAAAGGTTGCAACCTTCACTGCATATATTGCCAGAATCACGACATCAGCCGCCCAGGAGCTATTAGCAGTCTGATCTTCCTCTCATTAAAATCAGTACTGGATCAGATTGAAAATATATTGTCTGACGGAATAATTGCCGTGGGATTTGTTTCGCCTTCACATATGGTTCCCCAGGTAAAAGCAATCTTACGCGGATTGGCTGAACGGGGATTGAAACCAGTAACAGTGTATAATACAAACGGTTATGATAAGCCGGAAGTTATCGATTCGCTTGAGGGACTGATTGATATATATCTTCCCGATTATAAATATGTAAATCCGGAATTATCGGGTAAATACTCAGATGCCCCGGATTATCCTGAAATTGCCCTGAAAGCAATTAAGAGGATGTATTACCAGAAAGGTTCCGTCCTGAACATGGATGCAGAGGGCAGGGCGGAAAACGGGATGCTGATAAGGCACCTGGTTTTGCCGGGACATAAGGAGGAGAGTATCAGAGTGCTGCAAAGCATCGTGGAAGAATTATCGCCCGGTGTTCATATCTCACTGATGTCGCAGTATCATCCGACATTCGAAGTAAGAAACCATCCGATACTTGCCAGGCCTCTTTACACGAATGAATATGCTGAAGTGGCTGAAGAGATGGAGAGACTTGGTTTCCGGAACGGATGGCTGCAGGATATGCATAGTTATCGTAATTACCGGCCCGACTTCAGTAAACCGGATACGTTTGAATAACCAGCTGACCAACCGGTGAATTACTGTGTGGCCAGTGAGTCCCCCTCTGTCTCCGCTTCAAAATCTATATCGTCAAATGCATCCTGGAGGTCAGCTTCCACATTTTCCTGTGTCTGCTGAATTGTCGTCTCAAAGTTCTTGTCGGCAGCAACCTTATTTTCAATCAATGTTCCCCTGACAATTGAAATTAAAACTGATAATACAAGGATGCCGAGTACGATCCAGGTAAACACACGGTAGCTTTGCCTGAAGAAAAAAAAGGAAAACATTCCGAGCAGGAGTCCGATGACAGCGGGAAGTATAGGAATCAATCCCAAGCCAACAATTGACATAGCGAGTGCAATCAATCCGAAAAGCAGCGACGGTATCAAAAGCAGCAGAGAAACCGGTTTTGAAGATCTTTCTTTTTTTTCAGTATTTTCCATATAATTTATTTTTTTATTCCCTGGGCAGAAACCAGTCTCAGCTGAATGCTTCCCACAGGGATCTCAGCCTTTGCCATCACGGGGATCTTGTTTTTATTGGCAGTCAGCCATATATTATTTGTTTCCTTGTTCACTATTGCCTTATTATTTGCAGAAACTGCCAGTCTGTAGCAGGAAATAGTACCGAAAACATCCGATTTTATATTCTCCTTTCCCTTATATGTCAGAATAATATTCTCCACTTTTTCATCAATAAGTGTAGGTACGGTTATCACTTTATTGACGGGCATTTTTTCAAAGTCCAGTGTCCTTACATAATAAATTACCGAAACCAGGTCCTGTGTGTTTTCCGTAATTGGGATTATTGTTTCTCTTGTAATGTCATTTCTTTTATATTCCAGGCGGGCCTGCAATGAACTTCTCCTGATCACATATTTCATATTGAATTTATAACCGCCTTCATCGACATTCCTTACGAACATAAATGGTTTTATATTATCCTTTTCAACCCATGACTGATATAAGTCCCTTATCTTAAAGAATGAATCGTAATTTGAATATGTGCTCCCGGTTGCCTTTATTGAATAGAGCGATCTTCCTTCGGTGACAAAGTCAGAGACCTCTATTTTTATTTCGGCAATATCTGCCCAAAGAGGCGACATGAAATAGGAACCTTTCATTGTAAGTATCTCTCCGGACTGGAAGGCTGTATTAACAACTGACTGAGAGAAGCCTGACAATAAGGTGAATATCATCAATACACCAGTTAATTTAGATTTCAGATTCATAGAATAATTAATAATATTATCATGACTATTTAATCTTGTCATATTAAACAAGGCTGACAAATATAATACATATCTTAAAAATTTTATTAATACCTTGCATTGAATAATTTCACTGAACCAGTATAAAATATTTTTTATAATTTTAGGGGGACATTTTTAATCTGTAAAAGGGGATAATCATGTGTTTTTCAGCAGGAGCCAGCTTTGCGGGAGGTGCAGTTCTCACCGTGATCGGTGCAGCATCTGTCAGAAGCGCCCGTAATAAGTCACAGAAATTATTTGCCTCAATACCTCTTCTTTTTGCATTCCAGCAGTTTTCCGAGGGAGTGGTGTGGCTTACACTGAGGTCAGGTGGAAATCACAACATGCAGATGACTGCAGCATACATCTTCCTGGTTATGGCCCTGGTTGTCTGGCCTTCAGTAATGCCTCTTGCTGCAAGAAGGCTGGAACAGGACAAGAACAGAAAAAGAATAATCACCTGGATGATGGCTTCCGGACTGCTCCTTTCTGGCTATTATGGATTCTGCCTTATTGCCTATAATGTCACTCCGGTAATAAGTGAATTCCATATTAAGTACGTAAATGATTTTCCGAAACCATTATCAGATTCAGCTTTCGTAATATACGCGATCGCCACTCTGGGACCCCTTTTTGCCTCGGGAGTGAAAAGGATGTATCTTTTTGGTATCCTGGTGACGCTTTCATGCCTTGTTACCGGAATATTCTACAGAGAATACCTGACATCAGTATGGTGTTTCTTTGCAGCACTCATCAGCGTGGTTATATACTGGATAGTAAAGGAGGCTCAGGAGGAAACGGTTCCTTACTATATCAGGGTGAGAAAGGCTTTTTCTGACTTTATTAAAAACATTTAATTATCAAAATAGGAGAGGGGGAGATTCTGCCACTCTCCCCCTCACTTTTTCTCCCCCTCTTTTTTATTACCTTCTGGTATTCTCTTTCTCATCAGGCCTCTGCGACTTCTCAGTGCGCCTTTCGGAAGGTTCCGATTTGGATTCTGCAGCCGGCTTGCGTTCAGGCTGGCTCGGTGAAGCCCTCGGTGCCTCTTCCCTTCTTGCAGGTTCTGGATCTCTCCTTACTTCAGCCGCTCTCTCCACAGGTGCCGGACGTGATTCCACTCTTTCCTGTACTGGTTCCGGTCTCCTGTACTCAACTTCTTCCCTTGCAGGTGCGGGCCTGGATATCTCTCTCTCCTGAACAGGCTCAGGCCTTGAGATCTCTCTTTCCCTGACAGGTTCAGGCTGCCTTCTGTACTCTGATTCTGATTTGGCCGGCTCAGGTCTGTAGACCTCCCTTTCAGGTTCGGTAATTGAACTCCTGCGAACAGGTGCCGGATCATTTTCAACTGGTGACTTAACAGCAGGCTTTTCGTTCACATAGGTGGCAGGCCTGCGCGTTGCAGTTGAAGTTGATCGGCTGGAAAGATCGGAAGAGCTCCTGCCTGTGGAAACGTTATCCGGCCTGCGGGTTGCAGATGAAGTTGCACGTGTTGATGTCTCCGTACGGTTCATCTGGGATGAAGAGCTTCTTCTCTGGCTGATAACCGGTGTGTTCTGGTCAGTTCTCTTTTCCCGGGTCGGGTGCATTGAAGTAAAGAGAGCTTCGCCTTCCCTTCTCTGCTCTGGACGGGAGTATGTTGTATTATAGGTTCCTTTGTTTATATGTTCGTACACCTTTGGTGAATGCGAATGGTGCCCGGCATAGTAGAAGTCGTGGTATCCATGCCAGCGCGGGTGATCCCAGTGGCGGTAATGCCTGTAGTAGTGGTGGTACCAGTTGTAGTGATATCCGAAGTAGTAGTGCCAGTAGCATGAGTGCCAGGGACGCCAGTAGGGTGGGTAATATCCCCAGTACCATGAGGAGTGCCAAACATTGTAGCCAGGCATATAGATATACCTTACCATCGGCCACTCTGCAACCTCCCAGTATGAGGTATATATGACATTAACCGTGACTTCCCTTTTCGGTTTGCCCATGTAACCCGGATTGGGAGTCTCGGCATAATTGGGCTCAACAATATAGTTCTGCCCGTATAATGCCTCATCGCCTATGAGCTGGATCTGAACGGATCCGTTCCTGAACTTCTGGACAGTAAAGACAGCCACATCCTGGAAATCACTTTTGTCAAGAGCTACTCTTAATACTATTGTATGCACATCGCCATCAACATAATCATGAACCGTTATATAATCAACGTAATTGTCACCATTCAGGTCAAGGTTGTTGATCCTTGTGTTTTCGTCATTCAGGCTTCTTTCGAAAGCTTCAATGGTTTCTGACTCCTGGAACAGTTTCATCACTGCATAAAGGTTGAGATTGTCACCAGGCAGCCCCAGGTATTCGTCAGGATATTCCTGAGCCCTAACTGTGGTCCCGAGAGCGACCAGGACTGCGAGAACCGATGTGAGTAAATATTTTTTCATTGCCTTAAGTTTTACGAAGAATCATTTCTTCATAATATGCATTCCAAAAGGCGTGCCAGATTGCAAAAATCACCATCCGGCGGGCAAATACAACCGGTTGCATTTTTTTACTTAATTTACGAGTGCAGGCAAGTGAGAGACTAACCGTGTAACTCCGTGTCGAACACCGTGTTACTCCGTGGTAAGAACTTTATATATACCTGATTCTGATGTTGATAGTTTGTTTCCCGTTCTCCTTTATTGTGAACTTGAATTGGTCAAATTTTGGTTTTGTAATACCGGTATGATAGTAATCCGAGAATCCGAATCCTTCTTTCGGTATTCCAATAAAATTGTACTCCATCAGGCTGCTCATGTTCTCGTCATCGAGAAGTGTAAGGCCATAGGTTCCAGGCTCAAGCGTGAGATGAACTTTCATTTCCCTGTTTACAACACCTGTTTTCGGGAATGATTTGCTCAGGAAAGCTTCTTCAGTATGAAATGTTTCCTGATCCTTAAATACACCGATCAGAATCTGACCCTTTTCCGACTTTATACCTTTTATAATTACCTCCACGTTCTGACCGTTCAGCGAAGAAAGATGAAAAGCAAAAACAAGTAAACTGGTTATAATATGATTCTTATTCATTTTAAAAAAAAACTTACACAGAGTGCCACAGAGCAGAACTGACACATATACTTTTTCCTCTGTGGACCTCTGTATCTTCTCCGTCCCGAGTACTCGGGACTCTGTGTAAGTTCTTCATTATTTTAATTTAATAACAAAAATATCAAATTACTTCTATCTTTAGAATCTATTTAATTTCTTCCTGAATGGATAATCTGCCATTGATTTTAAAAGCACTGGAGTTTGCAGCAATCCGGCATAAAAACCAGTTCCGGAAAGGTTCCGACAGGTCTCCCTATATTAACCATCCTATACAGGTCGCTGATCTTCTCGTCAACGAAGCCGGAGAAAAAGATCCCGTGCTGATAACAGCAGCGATACTGCATGATGTGATTGAGGATACGGTCAGGGGCAAGAAGGAAAAGAAAAAGCTCATTGAGGAGATACGCAATACTTTCGGTGAAAATGTGCTGTCGGTTACCCTTGAGGTCACCGATGACAAGAGCCTGACCAAAAAGGAACGCAAAAGGCAGCAGATACTTCATGCACCGAAACTTTCGGAAAGAGCGAAGAAACTGAAGCTTGCCGACAAAACGATGAATGTAAGGGACGTAACAATACACCCTCCAGTGGTCTGGCCGCTCAAGCGCATAAGGAAATATCTCGACTGGTCGGAAAAGGTTGTGGCGGGACTCAGAGGGGTAAATCCCCTGCTTGAGCAGAAATTTGACGAGAGCCTGAGGGCAGGATGGGAGAAATATAAATAACGGTGCGACGGTGTTCCACCTACGCTAAAGCTTCGGTGGACAGAGGACGGTGCGATAGTATGACGGTATAAATAATAGTCAGATTTGAAAATTACTGTAAATAAGAATATTACCCTGATTGAATTCCTGGAGGAGCAGTACCCTGACTCTCCGAGGACGCGTGTCAAGAAGCTTCTGCAGAGCGGGAAGATCAGGATCAACGACAGGCCGGTTACACTCTGGTCATTCAAGCTCAAACCCGAAGATGTAATAGAGATAAGCCGCACCGGGATCAATGCATCAAAGGCAGGATTGACTTTTGCCGTTCTGTATGACGACCAGGACGTGATCGTAGTTGACAAGCCTCCGGGAAAACCCACCTCAAGCACCGACGGCAGCCTGAGCATCCAGAATATACTCACAGAATACCTTGGCACCGAAAGCAGGGGACGATACAGGGCATGGGTCGTCCACAGGCTCGATAAGGAGGTTTCGGGTGTGCTTCTGTTTGCAAAGACACGCGAAAATATGGAGACCATAAAGGACTCATGGAAGGAAACAGAGAAGCATTATTATGCGCTGGTTGAGGGGATACCTGATAAAGATGAGGATACCATTGAAAGCTGGCTCATTGAGGACAGCTCTCAGAAAATGCATTCGGTTCCGCAGACTGAAGAGGCCAAATTTTCGGTAACTCACTATAAAAAGCTGAAGCATTTCGGCAATCATGCTCTTCTTGACATACATACGGAGACAGGCAGGAAGAACCAGATACGGGTTCATCTTTCTGATATCGGATGCCCGATCATCGGCGACAGAAAATATGGTGCTTCTGATGAGTTCAAACGCCGTGTGCGCCTTCATGCATATTCACTCTCATTTCCTCATCCGGCAATGGGGAAGATAATAACGGTAAGATCGCCTATGCCGGAGGGATTTTTATCACTCAAGCAGAGAGACGAAAAATATAAATAAAGGCAACAGGCGTCAGGCGTCGGGCGACAGGCAAAACCTACTGCACGATTGCCAACCTTCGCCGAGGCTAAAGCTGACAAAACACAATTGCATGATTGCAGGATTTATTTAAGCCTCATCTTCTTCGCTATAGCTTCCGGAATTCCGTTCTTGTTGACCATGATGTTCGTTGTTCGTAAAGCAACGAATGGCTTTGAGACGTAGATGAAGCCGTCGTATTTGCCGGTTATGCCCCACGAATTCTTCACTTTGTAAAATATATTCCCTGCCTGATCGGCGGCGGTTCCTACAATATGCATCCCGTGGTCGTCGGTAGTGGAATAGTTATTGAATTCTGTCTGCCTCAATTCCTGGGTTATCACTTTCTCCTTCTGTGGTCCGGCAAACGCTTTAGAGGTTTCCTCTTCGTTCATGTCGGTCCAGTTTTTTTCAGGCACTATTGCCACTCCTTCCTTCATTGAGAAACCCTTGTCACTCATGTCGCTGGCCCATGCTACCGTGTATCCGTTTGCCAGGGAGTTATCAATTACCCGCATCATTTCATCAAGAGGCAGGTTATGGAACAATCCTGCTGCCCAGTTATCGGGAAGTTCAAGCATACATGGTGCATAGAACGGATGATGCGAAAATGAGGTCAGGCAGATATAATCATCCGGATAGATAGCAAGCTCCTTTATGAAAGATGCAGGAGTGAATGGTTTTCCCTCATAGGTGAAGTTGTCTGGTGATTTTCCCAGGTAAGCATCAAGGATGCCGTTAATTCCTGCAAGCCAGGCTGTTGTAAGCTTTGAGTTCTTGATAAGTGCATCCATATAGCCGCGGAGCACTCCATCAAGTTCCCGGTGATTATGTTTTGTTTCACCATAGCTGAGGCCGGGGTACACAGCATCCGGAACGAGCCCCTTCTCTTTGCTTATTGTCAGAAGTTCGCCGAACTCGCTTCCACCGGCAAAACTTGAACTGCCATGCATCCTTGCAAACATTTCAGCTTTATCCTCATAGGTATGTCTTACCACAAACATTTCAGAAAGGTCAAAAGCCCCTTTTCCCAAGCGAATAAGTTCCGACTCGAACATCGAAATTCCTGAGAAGCACCAGCAGGTTGATGTTGAGCTCTGGTTCTTCACCGGGGTGCAGGGCATCTCCTTTTTCATTGTGAATACATAACCTGTTTCCCGACCGAAAGCCGCGCTGCTGACCAGAAGCAAAAGGAGAATTAGTCTTGCTGTAAGTTTCATGTTATTAGTTGTTTAGTTATCAGATCAGGTATTCTTTAGAAAATTTGCACTCTCCTCGAGGAGTTCCGGATCCATCTCCACGAAGATATTCTGAACCCCTCCGGTTTTAAGCGTTGCAAAGAATTCTTTCCAGTCAATGACTCCCTTGCCCACAGGAACCTGCTCTTTAAGATCAGTTGCATAATCGGCAAGATGGGCAGAGATAAACCTTCCGGGATATTTATTAAAATAATCCGATGCCTTATAACCTATGTTGAATACTGCTACCTGGAATTGCATTCTGATGTAACCGGGATCAAACCTGTTCAGCAGTTCATCATAGATAAGCTTGTCATCGATCTTTGCAAACTCGCCATGGTGATTGTGAAATCCCATCTGTATGCCGCCCTGTTTTGCCTTCATGCCTATCTCATTAAGTTCATCTGCGGCTTTCATCCAGTCGTCCATAGTTGCCTTCCCGGGCAGTCCGAAGCTTGAAAGCACCATCTGTTTCTGTCCCAGTTCCAGTGCAAAAGCAATCCTTTCGTCCAGGTTATTTTTCAGCTCATTAAAAACATAATGTGCCGATGTGCAGACAAGTCCGGCATCGTTTATTATCTGCTTCATCTCTTTTGCAGAATATTTCACCAGCGGAGCGAAACCGGCAAACTGGTACCCGGGAGGTGAGCACATCTCAAGATCCTGGTATCCCATAGCGGCCATCTTCTTAAGTGTACCCGGGAAATCTTTTACCAGTGATTCCCTTATTGTCCATGTCTGGAAGCCTATAAGCATTTTCTGCGGCTTCATTGTTTTTTTCTCTGCCTCCGGAAAAGGAAAATGTGATGCAAAAGCAACTGATCCAATCCCCAGGACAGTTTTACCCAGGAAATCCCTCCGTGATATATGTTTCATGTTTTTAGGTTTTATTGATCACTCGAATATAATAAAAAGGAATTTAGTAAACGGTACAGGTGTACGGAAAATTAAAATAATGGAACAGAATGGTTATTCAATGCTGACTGAAAAGAGACCATCTTCAAAACCAGGCTTTTCATTCGAACAGGCGGTGAAGAGAATGGTGTTATTGTCTTTCCACCTGATTTTAGACCAGCACTCCATGAAGGAGTAAATATCATTATCGAACAGCTGGCTGAATTCCTGTTTTTCAAAATCGTAGATCCAGATCTGGAGCTTACCACTTAGATCAGTCAGGAAGGCAATTTTTGAATTATCGGGCGATATGGCCGGTGCGCATTCAACACCTTTAAATCTGAAGACCTTCTCGCTTATCCCATCATTACTTCTAATGCGGTAAATATCATAAAAACCCGGATTCACATTCTCGTTTGTAAAGTACAGGTGTGTATAATACACATATTTCCCGTCTGCCGACCATGCAGGATGTTCCTGGCTGTACCTCAGCACGCCCTCTTCTTCATCAGATCCTGCAGCCAGGATACGTGAGCCGGAGGTCTTTGTATCGTAAAGGAAAATCCTCATGTCGTTGTCACTCTCATCGGATGAAGAAAAGGCAATCAGTTTATTGTCGGGCGACCAGGCAGGATGTTTATTAATAGAATAACCACTGGTCACCCTGGTGCTCTCTTTGCATTCAGTATTATATATCATAATATGTTCAGGCATGATATTGCCATCAAAAACTTCACCGGTATATGAGGAGTAGGTTATGAGTTTACCGTCACTGCTGAAATCTGGGAACCAGCAGCGGGTATCAATCAGAAGGGGTTCATTACCTGATTTTGAAAGAAAAATGGCTGGTGCAGAATAACCCTCCTGATATTCAAAATATTTCGTTGAATAAACAATATTTTCATTACTCAGGTTAGCACCGAATGAATAGAGGTCATGGCCATGATAGTCATCAAGGATGAATCTGTATTCAGGCTTATAGGCTGAGGGTATAAATACTGCCAGATTGCTATTTGTAGTTACATTCTTCTTTGTTATTTCCTGGAGATATATATAATATTTCTCATTATTTGCAAGTCCCTGAATTTCAAATGACATGGTGAAGAAAGCTCTGCTCTCGGATGATACATCAATGGTTTTAATTTTCTCCCAGTTATCGTTTTTTTCACTGGCCAGGTAAACTTCGTAGTGATCCGGATAATCAGGATTGTCCGTCACTTTGTAGGCGACATCAAGATTCATATATTGAACCGTTATAACAACTGAATTGTCCTGCCTTGTAGCCCAGATTGATGTGAAAGAATCTGATAAGACCGTCGGAACTGTAATATTGCCGATATCATCCTGGTCCTGGAAATAAATTTCTTCCTCACATGCTGTAAGGGAAAGTAGAATGCTCATTGCCAGTAATATGAACAGCTTATCGTTCTTCATTCCAGATTATTTCAGGTGCATTAACATAATGCAAATATCATACCATATACTTAATAAAATTGGGATTAAACCGGTTCAGTATTTTATAATAAATGAGCTTAACATCTTTGTATGAGCCAGCTCAAGAGAAAGCAATCCTTTACCAGGAGAAGTTTTCCCAATGAATTCCATTCCTGATAATCTTTTAAGAGTTATTATTGTTAATTTGTGGGTTTTTCAGTAAATATACTTTTTTTAATTTTTTCCAGGTCTATCAGACCCTCATTTGTGTCAAGCCAGATCCTGCCATCTTTTTCAGTGAAGCCGGAAATACTGACACTGCTGTCCAGGATATCCGGCCCGATCCGTTTCATCGACCTTATATGCCAGAGTGATGAGACCTCTTCAACCCTGGAACCTTCAGCGGTCGACATGATATCAATCCATGCCCATTCCCTGTCGGGACTTGTATCCATAATCGTAACAGCCATTTTGACATCCTGGGCTTTTTCCTTATACTCTTTCAATTCCTTTACGTCGGCCAGGACTATTCCTTCTCTCTGGTCGGTATCAAAAAGAACCATATCCTGCGCTTCAGAGTCATAAACCTTCTTTATCACCTCATCATCGCTCACAGGGTCAAGAGTCATGTTATGGAAGAGAATATCCGAAATGCATGTATCATCAAAGTCTGAGCCCGGATAGACATCAACGATCTCAACCTTCAGGAACCAGTGCAGCGACATCGGAGTCTCAAATTCCTGCAGATCTTTCAGCCTCTCACTGAACTCAGTTTTAAAATCCCTGGCAAGTAATATTCTCTCTTTAAAGGCGCTCTTCATGTCGACAGGAAGAGTGATCTCCTGGAGCCCCATTGCATCGTTGAGCGTTACAACAAATGAGCTGCCTGTTTGTCTTGCCCTGTAAATTTCACCTATCTCGGTAACTTCACCCGGAAGATGATATCCTGCAAAGAGAGTTATTCTTGCATTTTTCACCCTGCTGTTCTTTTTAAAGATACTCTCAGATTTCTGGTAGCCATTTCGTATTTCGATCTTCCCCGGAAGCATATATCCCAGGTCAGCAATAAAATATTCTCCTGTTCCATAGCCTTCAGCACCTTCAACCCAGGCTGTTGCGGGACTATTATCATAAAGGTTGCCCGGATTGTACTGACCTCTTTCACCTTCCCAGGCGTCACCCGGTTCAAGCTCGGAGCTGCAATTCAGATTACCAATGAACATCAGTTCAATCCATTCATTTGCTGTTGATGAAGCGGCAGCGGGAGATGAAACATCCTCGGCAGCAGGGGGAGAGGAAGATGACGGAGCTGAAGACGGACCGCCGGAATTGCATGATACAAACAGTATTGCAATAAAAAAGGGAATGACTTTTTTCATCGTTATGTTTTTGGGTGAATACATGTCTTACACTGCAATTTATGAAATTCTGAAGAATCAGGCTTTAAGAATTCCAATATTATTTCTGTAGATCTGTGTCTACCTCGCTGCACAGGCACTTGGATACGGCGCCCACATATATACAGGTCCTGTTGCCAATCTCAACACTTCAAAAAAGGAAGCGATGGCAGTTCCGGCAGGATACAAAGTCATCTCGATCCTTCAGGTCGACCAGATCGATAAAACCGTTGATGCCATTTCAGCTGCCTCTGCACGTAAGTCATTGGAAGAGATCGTAAACTACAAATAGGGTAGGAACGACTTTATCCGGTCAATACCAGGATAACCAATATCTGACCATTAAGATGAAAACCGATGTTAAACGCCGTGAGTTCATTTCAAAATGTTTCATGGCCGGAGCAGCATGCTGTGCAATAGCTTATTGTCCTGCCGCTGCCGCACAAGATCCTGCAAAAAAGCAGGACGTGAAACCCGATCCGAAAAACCTTGAGTATTGCGGGTACAAATGTCCCGATGACTGTCCTCTTAAAAAAGGAACGCTCGAAAACAATCCTGAACTCAAGAAAAAGGCTTATGAAACGTTTGAATTTAAAAAGAAGTTCGGGATCGATTTTGATGCCGAAAAAGTATTTTGTTACGGCTGCAAAACGAAGGACAAACCATTAAGTCTGACGATCGGGGCTTGCACTGTTCGTGCCTGTGTCATTGAAAAGGGATATGACTGCTGTATCCAGTGCAATGAACTTGCAAAATGCGACAAGGAGCTCTGGTCAAGGTTCCCTGAATTCAGGGAAACCGTAATAAAAATGCAGAAGAAATACCTTGAAGTTTAACTGATATAAGCAACCAGCAACCAGCCTGCCCTCACCCCTGACCCCCGGGGGGGCATGCCTGCGCACCAGCAACCGGGTTATCGTTCAAACAGCCCCCCGAGCAGTGATCCTGCTTCTTTTCCCATATTCCGGCCGTAAGGCGCCAGTGCCCGGATAAGCTTTCGTATCGGCATCGACTGCAGCCATACCCGGCCTGTTCCTCTCATGGTGGCCAGGAATAGTCCTTCGCCGCCGAACACCATTGATTTCAGGCTGCCGGCTGTCTCAACATTAAAATCGAGTGATGGCTCAAATGCCACCACACAGCCTGTGTCTATCCTGAGTGTATCATTGTTAAGCTGTTTCTCGATAACCGTACCTCCTGCATGGATGAATGCTTTCCCTTCGCCTTCAAGTTTCTGGAGTATAAAGCCTTCACCGCCGAGAAGACCTGAACCTATCTTCTTGTTCAGTGTTATGCTGAGACGCGTACCGAATGCAGCGCAGAGAAACCCGTCTTTCTGAACTATCAGTTTCTGTCCAACCTGTCTGAGGTCGACAGGTATTATAGTACCCGGATAGGGGGCGGCAAATGCCAGTTTTCTCTTTCCGCTTCCCCTGTTGGTGAAGTGGGTAAGGAAAAGCGATTCACCGGTGAGTATCCTTGAGCCTGCCTGGAACAGCTTTCCCATAACACTGTTGTCGGGTGAAGCGCCGTCTCCCATCTTTACATCGAAGATGATGCCCTCCTCCATGTACACCATTGTTCCAGCCTCGGCAATTACCGTCTCATCCGGATCAAGCTCTATCTCCACGAACTGGATGTCGTCTCCGTAGATCTTATAATCAATTTCATGTGAAGTCATAGGATTTACTTTTTTACTTAAAATAAAGAAACTAAATTAGATGAATCGATGCAAATTGCAAAAAGAAAATTAAATTGTACAATCATTAATTACTAACAAAACACTTGGACCATGAATCCAAAATCAAAAGAAATCCTGCTGGGAGTGATTGCATGCATGCTGCTTCTTATTTACCTGGTCACGCTCGGAAGCCTGATCTTGTCTGTGCTCAGGTGGGAACCTGCGGGAGGAAACTATATTCCGGGGATTAATGCTGTATGGGTGATCAATCTTCTGGGCGGACTGGTATCGGGTGTGGTCATCAGCAACCTGGCCCTGGCCGACAGCGGTTCAACACCCCTCTCTCAGGTTAAGGTGCTGACTCAGGATTACGGCCGCAAGCTGATGAAGGGTATTGTGTGGATATATATAATAGTATGGCTCCTGATCGGGTTCAGCTCATTTTATATTGGGGTGATCAGATGTCCTGATGTCTCTGTAACCCTCAATGAGATAGGTAAATCGTGGCTTGGCATCCTGGTCGGCGCCGCCTATGCCTGGTTCGGGATCAAAAAGACCGCGTAATCATCCTGTCCTTGCGAATAAGGATTTCATCCTGACCGGTCTTCCCTGCGACATATTTTTCAAGGAAGGCAATTGAGTATTTATTGATCACCTCAAATTGCCTGGGAGTACCACTCAGCGCCCTGGTGCCGATACCATCCGACAGACGGATATTAAATGAGAAGTGGCTGGCGCCGCGAACCTCGAGGAAATATTTAGGGACAGGCATATTGCTATATATTGTTTCCGAGAGCTCTTTCATAGTTATCTCGCCTCTTTTCTGGTTCCTTTCACGACAGCCAAGATAAAGCATTGATGGAATCTTCACCGATGCAAGCTCCTTTTCTGTAAAAAGATAAGCTGCGGCTCCTGTTGAGAACATCAGCACTGCCCTGATCCGTTCATCATAAAACTCAGGCATAGTTCCGCACAATGCAAGCGATGTGAACCCCCCGAACGAATGTCCTCCCACCGCCATACTGGCGGTGTCGATCAACCGGTTGAACGGAGCTGAGGTGGTCATAATACGGATCACGGTCTCCAGCTCCCGGGGCCGGTAAAGGTATTTGTCCCTCTCTTCGGGTGTAGAGCGGGTTATTTCTTTCGCATCTTCGATTGTACCTCTCACATCAGGCTTCTCAACTCTTCCGGAGGGGATCCTCCCCAGCGAATGGGAGTCGTGGTGGTCAGGGCAGGCAACTATCCATCCATGTGAAGCAAGCTCTTCGGTAAAGAACTGTGATCCGAGACCTGTGCCGCCGAATCCATGCGAGAAGGCAAGGAAGGGAAACTTCCCGGCATCCTCAACCGGTTTTGCGTTCAGTGCCACATTTCCCCATGTGGGACCACCGTATTGAAAAGGTTTCGGCGTTGCAATTGTCGGGTACCATATAGCAACGGTCAGGTTCTTCTGAAGTCCGTTCTCATCATACCGGAGATCGATAACCATGTAACCGACATTATATTCCCGTTCCCGGGCAAGGATTGACGGAGTGATCAACGTGAAGATCAGGATCGCGTTTATAATCTGATATTTTAATGGGGTGTTCATCATGTTCAGAATTATATTTGTAAAAATATAATTTTAAATAGTGTAAAAACCCCGATGACGGTCTTTAATCAGTAACCATTTTATCAATCCAGCCAAAATGAAAAAAAATCTTTTTCTGACCACTGCCGCAATCATCTTATTGATGGCCCTTAACTCATTACCAGTCAACTCCCAATCCGCAGTAAATCGGGATACCCTTTTGGTTGCCGCGCGTGAAATAATAAGTCAGACAACCTACTGTGCGCTCGCCACCATTGATGAGACCGGCCAGCCGCAGGTGCGTACCATGAACCCCTTCCCGCCGAACGACGAACTGATCACCTGGTTTGCAACATCAAGAACCAGCAGGAAGGTGAAAGAGATTAAGAACAATCCGAAAGTGTGTGTCTATTATGCCGACCATATAAATGCCAGGGGATATGTCAGCATCACCGGCAGGGCAGAGGTGATCGACGATAAAGAGCTCCTGGTAAGCATGAAGCGTGAATACTGGAGCGGAATGCCGGACTGGCAGGAGATCTTCGTGCTGATAAAGATAGTACCTGAGACTCTTGAGGTGATAAACTACAGGCACGGACTCAACAACGATCCAAATACATTCAGGGCACCCTCGATCAGGTTCTAGAAACCGGATTTAGCTCCTCCACCGGCTTCGGGAATTGAACCTTCTCTGAGCCGCAAAATGAGGACGGGGATGATTCCTTCGCTGCTGCGAAGGGGGTTTTATCGGAGTTACTTCGGTAAGAGGATAAGGATGATCATCAACAATCTCAATCTTTTTTGTGATGAGCTTCTCAATGTCCCTGAGGTATATTTTTTCCTCAGCATCACAGAATGAGATAGCTGGTCCTCCGGCGCCGGCCCTTCCTGTCCTGCCTATCCTGTGAACATAGGTCTCGGAGATATTGGGGATCTCATAGTTAATAACATACTCAAGATCATCCACATCAATGCCGCGGGCTGCAATATCTGTCGCCACAAGCACGCGGGTTGTCTGAGCCTTGAAATTGGCAAGCGCCTTCTGACGTGTGGTTTGCGCCTTGTTGCCGTGAATCGATTCGGCGCTTATGTTTTTATTTTTCAGGACCTTAGCAACTTTATCCGCTCCGAATTTTGTACGGGTGAATACCAGGGCTGTTTTGATCTTCTTATCCTTTAACAACTCAAGCAGAAGCGCATTTTTATTTCCTTTGTCGGTGAAGTAGACCAGCTGTCTGACAATGTCTACTGTTGTTGCCGAAGGAGTTACTTCAACTTTCACCGGTTTGTTCACTATCGATCCTGCCAGCTTCACAATTTCCGGAGGCATAGTAGCTGAAAAGAAAAGCGATTGCCTTCTATGAGGGAGTGAAGCTATGATCTTCTTAACATCATGTATGAATCCCATGTCAAGCATCCTGTCGGCTTCATCAAGGACAAAAATTTCAACATCCTTCAGGGAGATATATCCCTGGTTCATAAGATCAAGCAGCCGGCCAGGCGTTGCAACAAGGATGTCAACTCCGTTTCTCAGCGAGGCTGTCTGAGGATTCTGATGCACACCTCCGAAGACAACAGTGTTGGTCAATCCTGTATGGCGGCCATAGGCGTTAAAACTGTCCCTGATCTGTATTGCCAGCTCCCGGGTGGGTGTGACAATAAGACTTCTTATCTTTCTTTTCCTTTCGGATGATCTTGTTTTGCTGAGGATCTGAAGGATCGGTACTGCAAAAGCGGCTGTTTTTCCGGTGCCTGTCTGTGCGCATCCTATAAGATCGGATCCCTGGAGGATAACCGGGATAGCTTCTTTCTGTATGGGTGTAGGTATCGTGTACCCCTCTTCTTTCAATGATTTAAGAATAGGGTCAATAAGGTTCAATGATTCAAAATGCATAAATAGTTCTATAGTTTGGGGAAATAAAAACTGCCGTGCAAAGGCGGGGATTATTCCGTTATTAAAATCGCACAAAGGTAGACAAATAAATCGGTTTACCTATTATTATTCGATCCTCTACGAGGATCCAGAATTTAAGGGGATATCTGGTTTCTACAATAATTCGATGTTCTACGAACATCTTTTCCTTTCTCTGAGTAAATATTTTGTTATAGCAAGATATAGATTTTCTTAAAGATCTTCAACAAACATCTTTCCCTTTCTCAGTGAGATATTATTGTTAATGGTTATACAGCTTTTCCTTTAGATCCTCGTAGAGGATCGAATTATTGTAGAAAAGGATTTTAGAGATATGTCTGGATGGTCGTAGACCATCAAATAATTTTTCCTACCTTTATTACATGGTTGCATTAATAATCAGATGAGACACTTACTAATGATTTTCCTGATTCTGTTACATGTCATTTGCTTTTCGCAGTACCCTGATTTCAGTGAAGTCGATAACTACGTGCTCCCTGGATCGCCGCCTTTTTCCCCGCCCTCCTTCGGCCTCAGTAGTCTTGACGAAGGAGGCCCACCCTCTCGCACTCTTTCTTTAATTACCTTAGTGCAATGAAAAAGATCATCCACCTCTCAGATCTTCATATAGGCCATAAGGATTGCGGCGAAAAGCTCCGGGCCATAATCGATAATATTTCACAGCTGATGCAGCCGGCGAAGAACTATATCATTGTGATAACCGGTGATATCGTCAACAATGCCAACCGCAGCAGCCAGATCGGAGAAGCTGTAGGAGCAATAAGGCTGCTTGAAAAACGCGGTTACAGGGTGCTGGCCATCCCGGGGAACCATGATTACGGGAACGGAGCTAAGGGGAATAAGAAATTCGTTGAACTGTTTAAGGAGAAATTCTATAATTCACGTGAAATAACATATCCGAAACTCGATATTATCGGAAAGCTCGCTTTTATCGGCCTCGATTCAACCGCTGAGGAGCTTCACTGGAACGATCGTTTCTTCAGTGAGGGGGAGCTGGGCATCGGACAGCTGAAACGTCTGAAGGAGATACTTAAGGATCCGAAGATTGTCGACTGCAAAAAGGTCGTTTACCTGCACCATCACCCGTTCGATTTCAAGCTCGCCATGCAGCTGAAGGACAGCGACGAGCTGAGGAAGATCATTCAGAATAAAGTTGATGCTCTTCTCTTTGGTCATTATCACAAAGATTCTTCAAGTCCGGTCAAGATGTATCATGGCACCTGGGGTATCCCGAGATGCTACAACGGAGGTTCCTCCACTCATAAGAACGGTGACCCGGGATTCCAGCGTATAATGGATCTCTCCGGTACCGATCCGGGAAATGATTATGACGGGAACTTTGTTTAGTGGGAAGCTTAAATTATAAAGAGGATTACGATCCGCTCGTTCAGGTAAACAACCAGTTCACCGGCAGAAACCTGCTATTCGTCGAATATCCTGATTCAATTACACAATAAGCCATAACTTTGCTTTAATTTTTAAAACCAGACTATGAGAAGAATTATGTTATCAGCTGCTGCTCTTCTGATCGTTATTTCGTTAACAGCACAGGAGACCGCCAACCTAAGGATGAACCTGGAAAAGAACAAAACCTACCGGTTAAAATCTGTTTCCGAACAGACTGTCACACAGACTGTTAATGGCGCACAGCAAACCGTCGAATCGAAAGTGGATTATTCGCTTTCCCTGAAAATGCTTGATATGACTCCCGATCTGATGGTCACAGAAGTACGCTTCGATACACTTATTACAAATACCAACACGATGGGTAAAATATCAAGCATCAGCTCAACTGTTGAGGGTGATATAAAATCCACTGAAACTTCCGACATAATGTCAGATATTATGAACAGGCTGAGCAGGAATGCCCTTTATGTGAAGATGGATTTTACCGGGAAACCTCTTGAGATCGTGAATGCAAAGATGCTTTCTGACTTGATATTGAAGGATACAGCTTCCATAACCCTGACAGAACCGATGGCTTCTGCTATTAAAAGCCAGATAGCCGGTACAATTAGTGAGAGTTCCCTGAAAACAATGATAGGCGGCTTTACCTGGCACCTGCCCGGTAAACATGTTGCCGTCGGGGATGAATGGGAAATAGCTGACCAGATGAATTCCGGCGGAATGATTCTGACCATTACAACCACTTATCATCTTGACAGGATAAGCGGCAATAACGCAGACATAACAGTCGAATCGAGCATTAAAGCCGCGGAAAATGCACCTCCGATCAAGTCAGGCGGGGCAACAGTGACCTATGATAACCTTGCAGGAATGAGCAAATCAACCCTGGTGATAGATAACCGCACCGGCCTGGTGATTGAAGATATAGCCAAAACACGTATGACGGGGAACCTGGGGATCAGCGCGCCCGGCTTCAGCATGCAGATGCCAATGGATATCATCGGGGAGACAAAGGTCACTGCATTACAATAATAATTCAGTTTAAAACATGAAAAGAGGGAAAATTTTTATTGCAATAATATTGCTGTTTGTTTCTGTTGCCGGCAGGGCACAGAACATAAAAGGGAACGTCAGTTATGAAAAAGACAAATCACCGGTACAGTTTGCTTCTGTCGCCCTGCTCCAGCTGCCTGATTCAACGATGGTTAACGGCATCATTACCCTGACAGACGGGGGATACCTGCTTGATAACATTAAGCCGGGGAACTATTTCGTAAGGGCAAGTTTTGTTGGATACCGGTCTGCCGGGAAGGCTGTAACAGTCAGTGAAGGCGGGCAGGAAAATGTTGTAGATACCATCTTCCTGACCGAAATTACTACAGAACTGAATGAAGTTATGGTAGTGGGAGAAAGGCTTAAGGGCAAGGAAATGGTAGACCGCACTGTTTATGCCATCCCCGAAGTTGCAGCCAAAACCGCAAGCAACGGCTATGATCTGCTGAAGAAGATTCCGCAGGTGACAGTCGACTTCCAGAATAATGTTACCCTGAACGGGAGTAGTAATTTCATTATACAGGTAGATGGAAGGCAGCGCGACAGGGAATACCTTGCAAGACTTCTTCCGACTGATATCCAGAGTATTGAGATCATCAGCAATCCATCGGGTAAATATGAAGGCAATATAGACGGGGTTCTCAACATCATCCTGAAGAAAGAGGCCCGGTATGGAGTGAACGGCAATATTGTTGAAGCCCTGAAGCCGTTTAACAAAGTCACCAGTGTAACCCAGGGCAGCATTGATTATTCTTTAGGTAAAATTACATTCTATACCACCGGTTCATTAATATCTCAGGGTCTTAACTTGAGCAATGCAACCGACAGCCGGTTCCCCGCCATTGATTCGACAATATATACATATGGTGACGGAAACCTCAGGGTCTCGCTTGGATCAGTGAACGCAGGCATGGATTATTATATGAACGACAGGAACAACCTGAGCTTCAACGTCAGTTATAAACCGGTACAGCAGTATGTGGATATTCCCAATACCACAACACTGTATAAAAGCGGAATTCCGATGAACACACTTTCATCCACCACTACCAACAAGGTGAGCAGCGATGAGACTGCTTTTTCACTCTTCTATAAAAAGTCATTCAAAAAACCTGTCGAGGAATTCACTGCTGAGGCAAGCTATTACATCTTCAGATCTGTTTCGGATAACGATTTTTCCAATATCCGTTATCCGTACGGCAGTGATGTGATGATCGACACCTATTCAAGGGTGGAGGATGATCTGAACGACAGGAATTATTTCTCGGCCAAGTTCGATTATGTCTATCCCCTTGGAATGAATGTTAAAATTGAAGCAGGATACCACTTGTATTACCAGCTGATGGGATATGATTTCAATATAGACAATCAGCCGGAGAGCAACCTGTTTGAGTATGATGAACTCAGGAATTCGGCCTATGCAGGGTTTGCCATGAATCTGAAGAAATTCGGCTTCCAGGCTTCGCTGAGGGTTGAGAACAGCCATATAGATGCTGACTCTGTTACGAAACCCGATTATTCCTGTTTCCTTCCTGCGGCAAATATCCAGTATAAGTTTTCAGCTTCACACAACCTGAAGCTGACATATAACAGGAGAATCAACCGTCCGGGGATCTATGACATGAATCCATACTGGAAGGTCGGCCAGGGGTACGATATTACCCAGGGCAATCCTGACCTGAGGCCCGATTACCGGGATCGTCTGCAGCTGACATATACATGGAATTTCGGAAGCAATTATTTCTCCCCATATTTATATGATGAGTTCTTTGACGACAGGGTAAGCAGCCGTTACAGCTTAACCCGGTCACCGATTACCGGAGCATTCACAACAATATCGAAACCCTACAACCTGCTGAGCGGTTATGAATTTGGCGGGGGAGTCAATGCCATGCTGTGGTATGTCAACATCAGCGCAAGGTTATACAACGGCCATTATTCGGAGTACACAGAGGGTTTATTTACAATACCTGCCCGCGATTATTTCTCATACACCGTTACAAGCACTGCCTTTGGAAATATTGACAAGAAGAAAAAGATAACATTATTTGCATATCTTCAGTATAACGGGGTGAATATCAATGCACAGACGAAAACCAGCACTCTTCCGATCTATGGATTTGGCGGACAGTATCAGCTCAAGGACCACACCCTGGGTATCTTCTGGCTTCTCCCGCTAACGAAGAAAATTGATTACCAGGTAACCGAAACCGAAACCCCTGCCTTTACATCCACAAATACTACAGGAATTGATTTTGGAAGCTGGTTCCAGTTTCAGTATTCATTCAGGTTCAATAAAGGAAGGAATATCAAGAAACTTGACCACAAGGTAGTGGTGGAGAGCGACAGCAAGGGGCAGGCTATTGGCCAGTAGACACTTCTCCGGTACAAGAGCTCAGAGAATATGGTACTTCACGGCTGTAAGACAACTTACACAGGATATCTGATGATAATTTGTCTTATATGGTTTATCTTTATAACTCTTTTAAACCATATAATATGACAAAGCATACGCGAAGGCAATTTCTGGCAAACAGTATGCCTGTAACATTCGGAGCGGCAATAGGCCTGGCCGGTGCAAGCTCCTGCGGGATCAGTGCTGCATCCTCATCTGAAATGAAAATGAAAATAGTGGTCGTGGGAGCTCATCCTGATGATCCGGAAACAATGTGCGGCGGATTGATGGCTCTCTGTTCAGATGCAGGCCATGAGGTTGTTTCAGCTTATCTGACACGGGGAGAAGCAGGCATTGAAGGCAAATCATTTGAAGAATCTGCAAAGATCCGGACGGCAGAAGCACTGACAGCCTGCGATATCCTGAAAGTCCGTCCTGAGTTCCTTGGACAGATCGATGGAAACTGCGAAATAACAAAGGAGAGATACAAACAAATAATTGATTTTATCACAAAGGAAGACCCGGATATCATAATCACTCACTGGCCGGTTGATACTCACCGGGATCATCGCATTTGTTCAGTTTTAGTATACGATGCATGGCTGATGTTGGGGCGTAATTCAACCCTTTACTACGGAGAAGTCATGAGCGGTACTCAATCTCAGAATTTTACACCTACCGATTATATTGACATTACCGGTGCGGCAGACCGGAAACACAAAGCCTGTTTTGGACATGTAAGTCAGGAGATTGAACAAATGTACAGGGAGAGTCACGGTGAAATGGAGATATTCAGAGGTATGGAATCCGGCTGCAAATATGCTGAGGCGTATATCAGGCATGTTCAAAGTCCTTCACGGAATATGACGGCAGGATGCTGAATGGTCGCAGAGCGACCGGGAGAGACTTCAGTGGGCAAAGCATGCAATCCTGCAGTCTACTCCCCGGGCTTATTCAGAGATCTTATACTGCCATCCACGGGACCTATATTTTTAAGGTTATCCTTCTGGCTTTTAGCATCCAGTTCTTCCAGTTTCCGCCCGGTAACAAGTATCCTGCCTTCATACGAAGCAATTGCCTTATTATACGACTCCACAGCGCCCTCGAGTCCGCTTCCTATTCTTGACAGGTGTTCCGAAAAAATGGAAAGGCGCTCATGAAGCTCCTTGGCAGTATTTATTATTTCAATGGCATTTTCTGTCATGTTATGCTGCTGCCAGATGAGTGCGAATGATTTAAGCACAACCAGGAGTGTGGTCGGTGTTGCGAGGATCACCTTCTTCTCAATTGAATATTGCAACAGATCCTTGTCGGTGGTAAGCGCGGCATTCAGAGCCGATTCGATCGGCATGAAAAGCACGACCAGGTCGGGAGTGTTTGTAAACTGCTCATAGTACTGCTTCCTGCTCAGTTCATTCACCCTCTCCTTGACAGCTTTTGCATGGTCGGTAAGCAATTTAGTTCTCTGTCTGTCATCCTGCGACTCTGTTGCCTCCATGTATGCTTTAAGCGGTACTTTTGAGTCAACGACGACATGTTTTTCGTCGGGCAGGTTGATGACCATATCAGGTTTTATCGCTGCCTCATCGCCCTCCCTGTAAACCTGTTCGTTGAAGTCGCAGTGTTCCAGCATCCCGGCATATTCGACAAGGTTCCTTAATCCGATCTCACCCCATCGGCCTCTTGATTGTGGATTCTTAAGTGCACTGACAAGTGCCCCTGTCTCTTTCTGAAGATTCGTGTTCGTGGTCTGAAGGTTGGTAAGCATTGCTGTAAGGCTTCCGAAGGTCTCCTTCGAGCCTTTTTCAAGCTCCTCTATCCTTTTTTTGTAGCTGTCAATAGCTTCGGTTACAGGCTTGAGCATCTTGTCGATCGACTTCTCCTTTTCTTCAAGAGTGCCTTTATATTCTTTTGACTGGGCTTCAATCTGGGTTTTGGCCAGATCGAGAAATTGCCTGTTATTCTGCCCCAGTGCAGCCGCGGCAGCAGCGTTGAAGGTCGTAAGCATAGTCTCCTGCACCTTTTTAAGGCTCTCTGCATCTGATTCTGCCCTGGCCTTCAATGCAGCTATCTGTTCCCGGAGTCCGGTCTGTTCACTGGTCTTTTCGATCAGTTCACTGCTGTGAGCTGCGGTAAGCCATGATCTTGTGATGAAATAAGTCAGGAGAGAACCTGCTGCCACTCCGGCAAGGATATATAATAGTGCTTCCATTGTTGTTGATATTTATAGTCATCAAATTTACAAAACATTACACGACGCACGACACCTTTATTTTAATTTGATTTTCATCCCCCTGTTGTGTAACTTTAGCCTTCTATGCTTAAAAACTACCTGAAATCGGCTTTGCGGTTTATTAAAAACAACAAGGTTTTTGCGGGGATTAACCTCGCAGGGCTGTCTATTGCACTCGCAGCTTCGTTCATCATGTTGCTTTATGTGATCAATGAGCTCAGCTACAACCGGTGTCACAGGAACAGCAAAAGAGTGTACAGGGTGAACAACCTCTATGTGAATTTCAAACAGACACAATCAGGAACTCCGTATATCCTTGCAACTGCATTGAAGAATGAATTCCCGCAGGTTGAGAAGGCAGTCAGAACCAGATATATGCGCGGTTTCAGCCTTAAGTTCAGGGAAGAGATCATTAATATTCCCGATGCGATTGCCACTGATTCCGATATATTTGGCATTTTCACATTTCCGATGATCAGCGGCTCCACCTCAGATAACCTGCTCGATGAGCAGAATTCAATTGTCCTGTCACGCACTCTTGCAGAAAAGTTATTCCCGGAGCAGGATCCAGCCGGGCAGGAGATCACAGGATTTGTAAACAATAGTGAACACCATTTTATTGTAAGGGGAGTATTTGAAGACCTCCCGCAGAATTCGACTTTCAGAACTACATGTCTTCTGAACAGCAAGTGGACACTTGAACCTACTAATAAGGCTTTTGGAATTACTAATACTGAGGAGAACTGGGATATGAACTTCTGGATCACCTGGGTTCTTCTTTCAGAAGATTGTGATGTAAAGACACTTGAAGATCAGTTCAGGGCACTAGAGGTTAAAAACATAAGCGAAAAACCTTCGTATCAGTACTCACTTCAGAATCTCGGGGATGTTTATCTGCGTTCTGCCGATGTGGCAAATGCCGGAATTACAGGTAACATTAACAATGTAAGACTATTTTCTGCAATAGCATTTCTGATAGTGCTTGTTGCTGCCATAAACTATATTATTCTTTCAACAGCAGTATCATCCGGTCGAAGATTGGAAATAGGGATCAGGAAGACTTATGGTGCCGTTGGCAGGAGTATTAAAAACCAGTTGCTCAGCGAATCGGTACTGATGGCTTTGATTGTATTACCTGTGGCTCTTATTCTGATGAGAGTGGCGCTTCCTTACGCCGGCAGACTTTTCCAGACCAGGCTCACTGTTATAAATTCAAATATTGGCTTTTATATAAGCATTTACCTGCTACTTACAATTATTATCGGGGTTGTCTCCGGCCTCTATTCATCATCATATCTGTCGCGACTAGAGGTTATGGATATTCTGAAAAGCACCTTTCATACAGGCAAAAGGAAGCAGTTCTTCCGTTCTGTACTTATCATTCTTCAGCTTGTTATCTTCTGTTCATTTGTCTCAGGGACACTGATCATAAGATCGCAGTATAAATATGCCCTTAGAAAAGATCCCGGTTACAATAACAGGGATATCCTGTTAATTGACCTCGGTCGTGATTTCAGGGGTTATTCTGCCTACATCAACAGTATAAAATCAAATCCCAGCGTGATCATGGCTGGAGGAGTAATGGAAGGTCTTCCAATGCAGGGATCGGGGACTTTCATGTTACCGAATTTCGAGGACAATTCAATTCAGGTGAAGATGGAAGGGATGGCTGTGGATTTTGACTTTATTGAGACAATGGGTATCGAGATACGGGACGGACGGTCGTTCTCGCAATATTTCGGGAGCGACCTTACGAAATCATGTATTATCAATGAAACTGCTGTCAGGCAGCTAAGTATTTCTGAGCCTCTCGGGAAGCAGATCGGGGATCAAACAATTATAGGGATTGTAAAGGACTTCAACCTTCATTCAATACATTCCGGTATTCCTCCCCTGATGATTGATTTGACAGACAGGTACATTATGCAGGTGGCGGTGCATTACAGACCAGGTACTCTGACTGGTATTCTTCCGATGCTTGAAGCTGAGTGGAAGAAAGCCGCTCCGGACAGGCCATTCAGCTATATAACAATAGAGGATCTGAACAGGGAGATCTATTCTTCAGAAAGAAGTTTAAGCATAATAGTCTCAATATCTGCACTATTCACTCTACTGATCGCAGCATTCGGATTATTCGGGCTCACCCTGTTCGTGGCACGTTCGAGAATAAAGGAAATAGGCATAAGGAAGGTGTTCGGCAGTTCAGGACAGTCGATTGTCCGCTCTTTCCTGCGCTACAACATAATACTGGTTGCTGCTGCTGCCCTGCTCTCCTTTCCCCTGACCATCTATTTCATATCAAAGTGGTTGAATAATTTCGCATTTAAGACAGCAATTGACTGGTGGGTCTTTGTCATCTCATTTGCACTCGCACTCCTTGTGGTCCTTTCCACTGTCTGGTTCAATTCTTACAGGGCTTCGCGTATCAATCCTGTAAAGGCCCTGAGGTATGAATAAGCTGAAGGTCCGGTATGCGCCCCTCTGTTGTTTCACCATCGGACAGTTTCTTTGCCGGCAAGATATGAAGAACGGGAACCTGAGCTTCGCTTTGGGGCATCCTACCTTGAATACAAATCCAGAACACCAATGCTGTTTCCAAAAAAGCCGGGTACGGCTTTCTAGTTATTTCATCCTCTTCAACTTTTTTTTCACCCCATCCCCCCTCACCCCATCCCGCAATCCTTTTTCTGCCATCCGCCCGTATGGACCAGTCATGATGGGGAGGGCTGGAGAGTGTTTTTCAGATCCTTACGATGATCTTACCACGTGGCTTGCCATGTTCCAGAAGCTCAAATGCTTCAGCTGACTGATCCAGGGAAAAGTAATTCTCAATTACCGGGTAAAGCTTTTTATCGAGGAACAACCTCTCCATCTCATCCATATCCTCAGGCTTCGAACGCATGTTCGATGAGGTGAGCTTCTTCCCGTACACAAGCTGAACAAAAAGCGAGGAGAAGAAAAGAAAAGGCTTTATCTGGGTAGTGGCATAAACGCCTCCCCGTTTCAGGAGCCTGCATACATCCTCGTAATCCATCATGCCGTAAGCATCAAGAATTGCATCGAATTTCTTATCGCTCTTTGCGAGCTCCTCCCTGCTGTACCCCATGGTATCATCTGCCCCGAGCTTATGTGCAAGTTCAGAATTACCCTGGCTGCATGTCGCGGTAACAACAGCACCTTTTGCTTTGGCGATCTGGATTGCAAAATGACCAACCCCGCCTGTACCGCCGTTTATGAGAACCTCTTTTCCTTCAGAAACCCTGCATTTTCTTAAGCCGTTGAGGGCAGTAAGTGCGGCGATGGGCAGCGATGCAGCTTCCTCAAAGGATATCTGTGGTGGAATAGCAGTAACAAATTTCTGATTGACTGCCAGCAGCTGTGCCAGTGCACCGGGCTTGCCCCAGATCACCGGGGTCACTCCATAAACCCTGTCACCCGGTTTGAATTTTGTAGCTCCGTTGCCGGCTTCCCTGACTACTCCGGCAAAATCGGATCCAAATATGCGTGGGAACTTTGAGCCGGTCATTAATCTTGCGATACCCCGTTTCACCTTGTAATCCACCGGATTGATTGATACAGCCTTTACCTCAACCAGCAGCTCCTCTTTGCCGGCCGACGGATCGGGGAGATCTCCATAGTGAGAGACTTCTGGTCCGCCGTATGCTGTTGAATAAAATGCTTTCATGATTGATTAATATCTTTACAATTGCTTTAATAAACAGTGTTCTGAACTGATTGTTCAATTCACATCTGCAAGACTCACGACGCAAGGTACACGACACAAGTCATCTTAATACCGTCACACTCCCGAGACTTCGCCCGTGGCAAGCTGTTGCACCGTAACCTGATAGTAAAATAAAGTTGACTTGTATTGAAATAAGCAGTAGCTTTATAAGATTGATTTAGCTTAGCTGATTATTTGATAATTAGAAACGAGTTGAATTATTCACACCAGAAGGTCAAAAAGTACTTTTTTTGATCAAATTAGCTGGTTGCTGTTAAAGCAAAAAGTATCTGTCTCCATTATAATTCGTTTCAAAAAAGACTTTTCTAATTAGTAATCAATAATAGAATATTATGAAAAACAGATTCAAAATTTTGTTCATGGTTATTGGAACCATGATTTCAGTAAGCTTGTTTGCCCAAAGGAAAACAGATGTTGAAAACAGTAAAGATTATCCTCTCATCGGTCGGTTTGAAGGCGCTGTGATAGAATTTTACAAAGAGACGAAATGGGGAACCTACAAAATTCCCGTCGATGAAAATGGCAAAATTAACTTTGATAAGCCCAAAATACTTGAAGGGAAAGTTATCAGGATACAATATTCCGTTTCGATTGACGATAATCCCGCGTATCTGTTGCAAAATTACAAAGCAGCTTTTACAAAGGCCGGGTTTACAATTTTAACAGCAGCAGCTGACGAAGCGGTTGGCGTTGGTACACGTTCACAGGATTGGGACAGCCGTTACTACGGACCCGGTGATGCATACTTTTCAAATGCCCTGAATAATGGGAAATTTGGCAGTGCGATTGGAATACCTGCCTGGAAAAGCAATCAGGCTTATGTTGCAGCCAATATCAATAAAGATGGCAAAGATATTTATGTTTCCCTGTATTGCGTTGAGAACAATACCTTTACATTAATCAATCAGGACGTGATTGAGGTTGAAACTGCTCAGGCAGCAGATATGATAAAAGTCAATGCCGAGGTAAAGACTGATGACTTCCGGAAAGACCCCTCCTTAAAGACTGCCAAAGAAGAAGTTATTGATGCGCAAAAAACGGATGCCGCCCAATCAGATCAATCCATTCTGAAAGAAAAAGATGTAAAATCATTTGAGTTAAGGATTGGTTTTGGTGGTTATTCATTTTCCGCACCATGGCTTTCGGGTTCCTCCAATTTTTTTATGTATAACCCGACCTGGACTGTCACAGGATCAATAACCGGATTCGGATTGTTGAAAGGACCATATGGGAGTGCAAGGTACTTTTTCAATGAAAATTTCGGTATTTCCATCGATTTGAGCAGTTTAACGAGCGAGGAATCAGTCAATACCTTTGACAGGGAATATGCTTCCAGTGCAAACCTTTTTGCGCAAAAAGCTGGTTTAACAGGTCAGATTACTGGTAATAATACACCTGTTCGTTTTTCAACGACACTCGGAGCAGGTCATTGCCTTACTGAACTGTATCAGCGAACAGTTATGATCCCCCCATACGCTGGAATGGATATTTATCTGAAGGGAAAAGCAAGCATGCTTGTTATGTTTATTAATGTTGATGTTTCGTTTCCGATTTACCGGAAGTTGTATTTGTTTGGCAACTACGAGTTCAATTTCATCCCCGTCGGAAGCTTTGTGATGGAACATGACGGAGGCAATGATTATTCACATACATATAATAATAGTGACTTTGGCGGCTCGCATTTCAGATTCGGATTAAGTTATAGTTTTTAACTACTTTCAACACCATATATTGACCACAGGAGCGTTTTCCTGGATTGTAAATATTCTTTTTTAAATTTGACTCATAATCAAATACCATTCCCATGAAGATCAATAACAATGAAGAGATCGCTGCAGGAGAAGTGAATATGGAAGGAGCGAAAGATGTGAAAATGAAGATGCTGATCGGCCTCAATGACGGATCGGAAAATATTTTCATGAGGCATTTCATTGTTGCTCCCGGCGGCAATACGCCTTATCACCAGCATAACTACGAGCATGTTATAAAAGTTGAAAAGAACCGCGGAATTGCTGTTGATGAGAACGGGAATGAGCATGAGGTAAAGGCGGGTCAGAGCCTCTACGTGAGCCCGGACAAAATGCATCAATTCAGGAATCCGTTCAATGAAGATTTCGAGTTTATCTGCATCATTCCGAATCCCGGTAAGAAATAGCCATGCAATCCACCAGCTCAGTGAAATGGAGATAAGGAACTACGAATTCAAGGCACGGGTGGATGATCTCCAGGAGTATGAAAACAGGCTGCTTTCGCTTAATCCTGAATTCAGGGGCACTGATCATCAGACAGACACTTATTTAAATGTCAGCCATGGCCGTCTCAAGCTCCGTGAGGGTAACATTGAGAATGCTCTTATTAACTACGACAGGGACGATATTGCCGGATCAAAGAAATCGGATGTCATCCTGTACAGGCACGCTCCGGATGCCGCGCTGAAAGAGATACTGGTGAAACAGTTCGGGATCAGGGTCGTTGTCAGCAAGATCCGCAGGATTTATTTCATCGGCAACATTAAGTTTCATTTTGACACAGTCGAGGGGCTTGGAACCTTCATTGAAGTTGAAGCCATAGACGATAAGGATGAATTCACGACAGAGCAGCTCAAATCTCAGTGTGATCACTATCTTCATTTTTTCGGGATCACAAAGGAGCAGCTGGTGGACAGGTCGTACAGTGATCTGCTTCATTCAGAAGGCAGATTGAAGGCTTAACGGCGCAAAGGCTCAACGGTAAGAATAAATCCATCGCACCGTTGTAACGTCAACCCCTTCATCCCATCCTTTGCCCGTCGCCTGATATGTTCCAAAGCGAATTATTGTTAATTCGCATCATATGTTTACCTTAGACAGTTTATTAAAACCTCAGGTGGCAAAAAGCACAAAACACTGAATGAAGAAAAAGAATTTTACGGGCATATTGCAGGAACTTATCAATAGGGGTGAATCGGGAAAAAGTGAAGATGTTGATTTTGCATTAAGCCTTGTTGAAAATCACTATATTTCAAATCACAGATGACACCAGACACTCAAAACTTCGAAAATTCATGGGGTAACCAGACCAGGGCTGAATCATATGCCAGACTTGAGTTCCCGAATACATACTACCTTGCTTACAGGGATCTTCCCAAAATAATTTCATCTCATGTTTCCGGGAAAAAAGCTGTTGACTTCGGCTGCGGGACCGGCCGTTCAACACGATTCCTCAAAGAACTGGGATTTGATGTGACCGGGATTGACATTTCACATGACATGCTGAATATTGCAAAACACCTTGACAAATCAGGTGATTATCAGATAGTTTCTAATGGCCAGTACAGCCATCTTGGTGTAAATCAATATGATCTCGTTCAATCGATATTTACTTTCGATAATATTCCGGGGTGGATAAACCGGATCAATATTCTTACCGGACTTCGTGACCTGCTGAAAAGTACAGGAAGAATTGTTTGCCTTGATTCGACTCCGGAGCTTTACACAAATGAATGGGCATCATTCTCAACAAAAGAGTTTCCCGAAAACCGGAAAGCAAGAACAGGAGACATTGTACGGGACATAATGCTTGATGTTGAGGACCGCAGACCTGTAGAAGATATATTCTGGACAGTTGAAGATTATCACCTCCTCTTCGAAAAAGCAGGACTTATTCCTGATGCAACATACAAACCGCTTGGGAAAAGAGATGAACCATATAACTGGATTTCAGAGACAAGCACTGCCCCGTGGATGATTTTTGTTTTGAGTAAAATTTAATCGCACGACATGAAGAAAGATGGGGAGAGTGGGAGAAGGGGAGAAAAGCTGTTGCACCGTAATCTGATAGCAAAATAAATTTGACTTGTACTGGAATAAGCAGTAGTTTTATAAGATTGATATTGGTTAGCTAATTGTCTGATATTTAAAGAGGTTAAATTATCCACACTTAAAGGGAAAGTAATCAGAACACAATATTCCATTTCCGCACCAAGGCTCTCGGGTTCCTCTGACTTTTTTATGTATAACCCGACCTGACATACCTTCTATCAGGAAAAATCGTTATCATAACGACAACCTGCATAATATGACATTATTCATAATAATATGGTCTTTATGGTTTATCTCAGAGATCCTGCTGAACAGATTGTTTCGTTCTTCCTCTTATGGTAAAAACAACCACGATAAAGGATCAATAAAGATCATCTGGATTGTGACAGGCTTAGCAAATTCAGCTGGCATTATTTCGGCGATCATTTTCAAATTTCCTGTAAGCGATAGCTTTATCATACCATACTCCGGACTTAGCCTCATATTGTCCGGAATGATTTTCAGATTCGTCTCAATAATGACATTGGGTAAATTCTTTACAGTGGATGTTTCGATACAGAAGGATCATCAGCTTAAAAAAGATGGAGTCTATCGTTTTATTCGCCATCCATCATATCTGGGCTCGATTCTGTCATTTATTGGTTTCGGATTATCTCTAAACAATTGGATCAGCCTTTTTATGATTACCATACCAGTGACAACGGCTATGATATACCGGATAAAAGTAGAAGAAAAACTATTGATTGAACAATTTGGCTCAACATATACCGACTACATGAAAAGAACTCATAAGTTGATCCCCCGGCTATATTAATGCAGCAATTAACAACCAGATGATTAATAATATAGATGTGTTGACACGACTGTAACATTTCCAAACCTCCCACCTTGCGGGACAACCTCCGTGCGATACCTCAAATAAAGTCCATTGGCCCTTCACACCGTCCTTTGTCCACCGAAGCTTTAGCGAAGGTGGAACACCATCACCCCATCCCCCCTCCCTAGCCCGCCAGCCTCCCGTACGGATATGGAAGGACGGGGAGAGTGGGAGAGTGGGCGAGTGGGTGAAGGGGAGAAAAGCCGTGCTTCGCCATCCGGAGCTTCTGCGAAGGATAGTAACTCCGTGACGGACTCAGTGTGTGGTTAAAAATTGATTATCCACATTTGACTTTGATAATTTTCCATCCTAAATTTGTTCTGCAATACAAATTTTAAAATTATGATTATGAAAAGAAGTACTATTTTAATCACTATCATTTTTATTGCGTTGTGCAATAATC
Organism: Bacteroidota bacterium; assembly: GCA_043800695.1. GTDB lineage: Bacteria > Bacteroidota > Bacteroidia > Bacteroidales > VadinHA17 > LD21. The sequence continues at coordinate 220,938 of JAZDMU010000056.1, read as the reverse complement.
TCGATGCCCAGGTTTTAACCGGTGGTAATTTCGGGCTTAATATCTCCGGGTATGAAAAAACCGACAATGACCTTACAACGCAGAATTCTTCAGACTTCAGTTTTAGCATTATGCCAAAAGCCGGTCTTTTCCTGTCTGAAAAAGTAGCACTGGGCGTTGAAGTGAGTTCCACTTTTTCGAGGGTAAAGTCAGGGGTATTATCAGAGACGATTACCAGTACATCTGAGTTCGGGGGAGGACCATTCGTGAGATATTATGCCTTTAGGTGGAATAAGTTTTCAGTGTTCGGCCAGGGAACACTGCAACTGGAATCTTACTCTTCAACTATTAAAACAGATATATCCACTATTGAAGGAGAAAAGATCACCGGGGCTTACCTCAGGGTTTTCCCGGGACTGGCGTATGATATAAGCGACAGGATATCCCTTGAAACATACCTTTATTTTTTAAGGTTGAACTATTCTTATTCTGTAATAAAAGAGGGATCTCAGAAAACGCGGAGTTCAGGTTTTAATACAGGGGCATCGCTCGATAATATTTTGTCGCTGAATACCGTTGTCATTGGAGCAATCTGGAAGTTTTAAATGTTATAACAGATCATATGAGCGGGCACATTCCGGAATATCATATTTGCTGACCGGGGAGGTTATTCTTATGATGCCAACGATCATTTCGTGATGGATCACCCATCACCCGCTCTTTTTCCTGACGCCTGACGCCTGACGCCTGTCGCCTGTCGCCTGTCACCGCCCATTATACCGCCGCACCGTCGTACCGCCATACTGTTGTACTGTCACCCCTGGTAGTCAGCAGGAGAATATGTTTTGCGGCTGACGGGTCGGGAGTGTAAATTCAGGGTACAAATTGTTATTTAATCCAGCAAAGATTGAAGTTAAAATGCAGATAATATTGTTATAAAAACAAGTTAGCGAGCATTTTGAGCCAAGTTCCACTGCAAACTTCTTGTGAAAAATATTTCAATTTGCTGTATATTAAGTATAACTTTGTAAAACAATAGTAGAAACTTCTTTTTAAAGAACCGAAATTAAGTAGCATTATGCGAAACAGACTACTTATATGTATAATAGGATTAGTTTCACTTATTCTTTTAGGTTGCACTAAATATGAAGAACCCATTGATAACGATGGTCCCATTTATGAGCTGGATATTTCAAACACAATAAATAATACATCTGACTTATTAGGCGTTTGGGTGAATATTTTGAATAACACGGACACAATTATATTTTTTGAAGATAGAATTAGAAGATGGGATAAATTAGCAAATGGATTCTTCAATTTTTATTACTATAGAATTTTTTCTGATAGCATTTTTTTAAAGTATACAGGAGCATATAAAGTCGGTACACCTCCATGTACAAGAAAAATACTTATTAACGAATTCAAAGACTCAATACTAATCAAAGACTTTCATTCTGTATATCCCGGGATCAAGGGTGATATTTTTGCTAAAAAATTAAAAACGCTTCGCTAACACGGACAATATGGGTAAGTTGTTTGTCAAATTTTTTGCTTTTGCCCCTGCACCCAAGACAAATTCGTAATGGTTGTTGCACCCAGGCTCGCGCATCTGCACGCAATTAAAAATCCTGCACCGTGACAGCTTTCTGGCTAAAGTACCAGTCCCGCCTACGCGGGATGCCCGGTGCTTGCGTCGGGTAACACAACCTCTCCATATTGCCGTACCGTTAGCTGTCAGGCGACGCGTGTGAACCCAGTTTTGAAACCGGTTGTTACTTTTTAGCTTAGAGTATTTTATGTTACAAGAGAAATCAAATAAAAATTCTGTATGTCTTAGATATAAGATTGGTAAACATGTCGAATCTATTAATATCTCTGATAGCTTTTAAAAAAATAAACAATACTTAATAAGTACAATATTTTTTTTACTTACGTTTAAACTAATTGAATGAATTACTTAAACTAGTCATGAAAAAAATACTAAGCGTTTTTGCTCTACTATTTCTGTTAATAGTATTTGGAGGCTGTAAAAAAGACAGAATAGATTACAATTATAAGATTCCGGAAGTTACAGATGATGGATGGGAAGTTAGTTCTTGCGATGAAGTCAGTATCAGTTCCGCCACCCTTTCTAGAATGATGGATCGGCTCAATTCAGTTTCCGGCCATAATATTCATGATATACTTATTTTCAAAAACGGGAAGCTGGTATTTGAAGAGTACTTTGGGGGTTATCTCTATGTTTGGGATCCACCTGGATCAAACGGTGATTTTGTACAATATGACAAAGAGACCAGCCACTTCCTTGCATCTGTAAGCAAGACAATTACTTCAGTCCTTTTTGGTATTGCTGTAAAGAAGGGACTTATTGAGAATCCTGATGAAAAAGTGGTCGATATTTTCTCGGAATATGAAGATATCCTGACATATGCCAAAGCTGAAATAACATTAAAACACCTTCTGACAATGTCTTCAGGCCTGGCCTGGGACGAATCAGTATCATACGAAGATCCTGCCAACGATGTTAAAGCCATGTTTGATTCTGATGATCCTTTGGCTTTCGTTCTTTCCAAGCCCCTTCTGTATTCACCTGGGACAGAGTTCTTGTATAACAGCGGGGGAACCAATGTACTGGGTGCAGTAATAGAGAAATTCTCAGGTATGAGTCTTTTCGATTTCGCTAAAGAATACCTGTTCGATCCTCTGGGTATCGAGCAAGTGGAATGGCACCGTATATCACCTGATTATTATTTTGCTTCCGGAGGTATCTCTCTCATACCAAGGGATCTGGCGAAGATAGGCTATCTGTTCCTTAATAATGGATATTGGGGAGAAAATCAGATAATCTCCCCGGAATGGATTTCGGAATCTGTTCAGGAACATATTCTGACACAAGGCAAAACCATCCCTATGGCTTATGGTTATGGATACAAGTGGTGGCTTGAAGATTTTCAGTCTGACAATCATACATATAGTTCATTTTTTGCGGCTGGATGGGGCGACCAGTATATGTTTGTCTTTCCGCAGGAGGAGATGATTGTTGTATTTAATGGAGGTAATTATTTGAAATCGGGAAGTATTTCTCCGTTTTCCTTAGTACCAAATTTTATCCTTGATTCATTACAATAATCTTTTTGTTTTATTGCCTGTTAAAACCAGTAACCCTCCCTGGATTTAAATCCTACTCCCATAACAGTCTTATACCTGGACTTAAAAACAGCCCGAACAGCTAACACGGACAATATGAGTAAGTTGTTTCCCGCCTGAGGCGGGGTACCACCTCCCCTCCCGATCCCGTGTACAAGGGACGAAGGTGGCCTGTCGCCTGACGCCCGACGCCTGATGCCTGTCGCCGATCATCGTCCCGTCCTTTGTCCACCTAAACTTTAGCGTAGGTGGAATACCCTCACACCATCCCCCCCTCCTTTCCCCGCAAGCCTCCCGTACGGATATGGAAGGACGGGGAGAGTGGGAGAGTGGGGGAAGGGGAGAGATTAAGTTTTGAGTTAAAACTCCCCAAACCATGGTAACAATTTCACCCCAATGACTATTAAGCACCTGGAACCAGAGATATTCGACCGGCGATTGAACCGGATTTTGTCTTCCCGGCATGGGAGTGACCCGGCGGAAGCATCAATAGGGCAATCAGACAGGACTTGCACCGGTCTCATAACCGGCTGACCCCTCAGTAACAAACCTTTACAGACAGACCCGATTTGACGAACATAAAGATTATTTTGTTATTGTTCAATAATATTTTAACTTTTCCCTTGAAATTGGTTCATAATAAACCAGATAGGACTCTCAGGAATCCATGAAAACTTACATGGTGTCATATTTTTTAAGATAAGTAACGAAAATCATTATTATAATCCCGGGAAGAAAATTATGCCAAAAATTAAAATTTCAAGACGAAGATTCATCAGCACTGCATCGGCTGTGGCAATTGGTTCTGCTACCGTCGGACTTAACCCTGTTGATGGGTGGAGTTTAACAGGGAAATCCAAAAAGGAAATAGTAAGCATAGTTAGAATAAAGGATGGAAATATTGCCAAAGCTGTTGAAGAGGCAATTGATCTTTTAGGTGGAATCAGAACAATGACCAACGGGAAAAACAGGATCATGCTTAAACCTAACCTGGTCACAGCAAGCATTGATTGTACAACAAAGGTGGTTGTTGTAAGGACTCTCGCCCAACTAATGCGAAAAGCCGGAAAGGAAGTGATTATCGGAGAAGGTTCAGCTGCTGCGGCCAGTTTCAATGTGATCAATGGCGAATTATTCAGAACAAGAAAAAGGGAGATTCTTGATGGCATGCAGCAAAATGTTTTTGACACTCTTGGCTATAGTGAAATGGCCAGAGCCTTAAACATCCCTCTTATAAACCTGCATTCCGGCGATATTGTAAATGTTCCTTTAAAAAATGGTTTAGCAGCAAAATCTGTTAAGATCCATAAATCACTGACAGAAATCGACTTATTGTGCTCTGTCCCGATGATGAAAACTCATGTGCTCGCAACAGTGACGCTTGCCATGAAAAATTTAATCGGTCTTTATCCGGGTACAGAGTATTATGCAGTTCGATCATGGCTGCACGACAGAGCAGCGGAGGCAGGATCGCCAGGGGTAGCTTATGAAGTTATCGACATGAATAGTGCTGTAAAAACCGGGTTATCAGTAATTGATGCATCATCTGCAATGGAGGGAGACGGACCGTCAGATGGCTCCCTTGTTGATATGGGATTAATAATTGCAGGAACATCCCCGCTTGCAACAGATATGGTCGGAGCATCAATAATGGGCTTTGAATTAAATGAAATTCCGGCTATTGTACTGGCACATAAAACAGGTATGCTACCCACCTCTTTAGATAATATTGAGATAAGGGGGTTAAGCATAGATCAGAGTAAACGTAAATTTGTCAGACCAAATATTTATAAATGGACTGATGTCAGCAGCAGTTTTGGTGCTAAAGAATTGTAATAAATAATCTCAACTAACCAGTTTGAGTTTTATCGCGATCAGGTATCACAAATTGTGATACCCATTCGTAATAACTACGAATATGAAAAACAAGATCGTAAAGACAAATTACAGTTCTCTGATTTATGAAATCAGAGGATACAAAGTGATGCTGGATTCAGATCTGGCGATTCTATACGGAGTTGAAACAAAAAGATTGAAGGAGCAGGTTCGCAGGAATATTGACAGGTTCCCCGGCGACTTTATGTTTGTGCTTAATAGTGAAGAACTTAATAACTTGAGGTCGCAAATTGCGACCTCAAGTTGGGGAGGATCGCGATATGGCCATATGGCATTTACAGAGCAGGGAGTTGCAATGTTATCAAGTGTTTTAAGCAGTAAGAGAGCAATAGCAGTAAATATCCGGATTATCAGGGTTTTTGTGAAGATGAGGATGCTCATGGATTCTCAGAAAGAGATTTTAAAAAAGATTGAGACGCTTGAGAAGAAAGATATGGAGCTGGATGAAAAGGTTGCTGTTATTTTCAACTATCTGAAACAGTTGGACCAGGTCAGACAGAACGAGGAAGATTTTAAAAAACGCAAACGAATCGGATTTAAATAGAACTGCATAGCACCGTCCTTCTCCAGTACTACAGATGGCAAATCCGTAATATCGTCCTTTGTCAACCGAAGCTTTCTTTGACCACCGAAGCTTTAGCGAAGGTGGTAGCGCAGGTGGAATACCGTAACCCCCCTTTTTTCCATTTTCTGCAAAAAAACTCCCCAAACCATGGTAACAATTTCACCCCAATGACTATTAAGTACCTGGAACCAGAGAGATTCAACCGGCGATTGAACCGGATTTTGTCTTCCCGGACGGGGAGTGACGTGGCGGAAGCGTGATTTAAGATCTGCATACAGGAATTATATATTACAAGAAGATTGGCAGAACAAAGCTACTATAATGAATTTGATAATACACATTAAAACCTAAGCTATGAACGGACTTGAATTTCTCGATCTGGTTATCGGGTTGATATTTATCTACCTGATATATAGTATTGGTGCTTCAACTCTTTGGGAAATATTTGTCAATTTAACTCACATGAGAGGCAGAATGCTTCGTAAATGGGTGATAAATACTTTTTCAGAATTAAAAATTAATGCTGATAAAGTAAAAAAAACTACAGAATCCAGTATGATCCTGGACCATAGCCTTATCCTGGGTTTGTCGGGGGATAAAAAGCCTTCATATATTTCATCAGCATCATTTACAGATGTACTTCTTGACCTGGTTATTAAGGCAGATAATACCATCGATAAGGCAGATTATATTACCAGGGATTTAGATAGAATAAGGGATAGCTTTAGCAAAACCCAGATTCTGCCTGGTGGTCTGAAAGGAGTATTTTTACAGTATGCTGACGAAGCCGGAGGTAATGTTAAAAAATTCAGGGATAAGATCAGCATGTGGTATGATGAAGCTCAGGAAAATCTGATAGGATCTTATAAAAAGATACTACAACGATGGATTCTTCTTATTTCAATAGTACTTGTCAGCATAACTAATGCTGATACCATTAGGTTAGCATCTTACCTGTATGTAAATGATGAAGCACGACTGGCTGTTGCAGAAAAAGCTACTTCATTTATTCAGGATACTGCGATGATTGACTTCAAATCAAAAATACGCTCGTTTGTTTCAGACCCAGAGATGGACCTATCGAAAATTGACACGCTGCTTACTGACGACATCCGGATTCTAAAGACTTTTCAGGCTGAATTAGAGAATACGCAGATTCCAATCGGCTGGAATTCCGAAAATTTGTCGGATTTCGACTTTTTGGACTGGTTAATAAAGATAGGCGGATTATTGCTTACTGCGCTGGCTGTATCAATGGGATCCCCTTTCTGGTTTGATGTACTGAGTAAACTTTCTAACCTGAGATCTGCAGGAAATAAGCCAAAAGTTATTACCACAGAAAATAAGAAAACGGAAAAAAGAGGTTAACTATGTTTTAATACTATGAGGATCACGGTCAATAATTCTGTAGATGTACGGCATGGAGAGCCTAAATTTTCAGCTCCTACTTACCAGCACCTTGTAGCGGGAAGTGAAATAGAGGTTGATAATAAAATGTACCCTGGTGATCAGAAGAACGGCATTTCCACATGGTACAAAGATGCCGCAGACAACTATTACTGGAGCGGAGATCTGAGTCCTGATGACGGTTCTGATCTGTTGTACCCTGGCTGGATGGTTGAACTTAAAATCCCTGAAATCTGGAAATATTCAACCGGGAAAGACGTCGGCGTGGCTGTTGTTGACACGGGGGTTGATATCAATAACAAGGATTTGCCATACAATAAGGATAAATACTATGTTTATGATAGTAATCATACTCTGGAGGATAAGGATGGACATGGTACACATTGTTTGGGACTGATCGGTGCCAGGAACAATAGCGGACATAAGATCGGAATAGCTCCTGAATGTAATTTATTTGTATGTAAAATTTCAGAAAAGAGCAATTTTACTGAACAACAGGCTAAAAGATATGCTGACGCTATCAATTGGTGCTCAGGGCAAGATGATATTCATGTGATTTCAATTAGCTGGAGTTCATTTATCACTGATAAAAAAACTATTGCCGCAATTCAGATAGCAATCGACCTTGCCATCAAGCGTAAAAAAGTAGTGGTCTGTGCAATGGGCAATGCATCTCATTTTAATGATCCCGGTCCCATTTATCCTGCAATGCTTAATAATACTATTGGTATTGGATCAATACCTGTGGATAATATTTTATATCCCTATATCAACAGGTCTCTGACCACCGCAACACAAGGTGTTAAAATTGAATCTTACGGATTAAATAAACAGTTAATCAGACTTACAGGTACCAGTCAGTCAAATGCAATCCTGGCAGGTCTTGTTTCATTGTTGATTAAAAAAAATGACTTTAAATATACTCCTGATGAAATCAGGGATATATTGATGAAATCGTCAGACCCCGTGATTTATAATAAAGTTATAATTCCGGTTATCAGAGGGGATATGATCTTAAAATATTTTCAAATATAATCGATTCATTATGAAGAAATTATCTGTCATTCTATTAGCCTTCATCTTGTTGTATACAGGAAGTATCTCTGGCCAGCGATCAGTTTTTTATGATGCTCTGTTCCTTAAAAAGATTGTTGACGGGGATGGACACTTTGGAATCTTAAATTCAAGGAAGATTCTTGATTATTACTATGGAATAGGTTTAACAGATGCTCAACTTAGCGATTCAATTTCAAAAAATCCTTTTTTAAATCTGTATTACAGCTCGGGTAGCAGTGCGAGTAGACCCGAATCCTTAACAATACCTGGACTTGCATCCTCTGTAGGAAGCCTCGACGTTACTAATGTTGCAGAAGGTTTGGCCCGATTCATTGTCGAGCGCACAAAACAGGAGCTTAATACTTACTTCTTTGAAGAATTTGCCGAAAGAATTAAGAACACAATTGAATTGCAGATACTCTTCCCGCAAACATCTGACATGCTTTCTTCTATAGGATCGGAAATATATAATTACAATGCATATATTACCGGACTTAGGGAATCGTTTGAGGTCGATCTGTCAAATCTCATAATAAGATTACCTGAACTGATTGATTATGACAGGTATAAAATCGTTTTTGACGAATTCCCGGACCTAAGGTATATATTAAAAAGCGGATTGTATTTAGTTAACCAGATGAACAGTAATGTTCATCCGGGCGATATCCTGCATTCTTATCCCGATCATTTCGGAATTGATCCTGCACCTGTAAACCTGTTCAACGCGATAAAAGTAACCGACCTGTTTTCACAATCACTGCGTTCAACATCAGGGGAAAGATACTGGATCCCGCAGGATTCTATTAACCTTTTATATAATGAAACCACATTTAAAATTTATCTGGGTCTTATTTTTCAGATTGCGGATACAAATATTTACTTTAATGTTTCCGGTGGCAAAAAAATATTTTTCAGAGCAAGTCTCAGTACCCTTGCTGATTCGGTAAATAAGTACGAATCCTGGTTTAATGACTTTAAGTATTTTCTGGACGGACTTGCGACCACCCTGGAAAACACACAGCTTGCATTGAAAAAAATAAGGGAAAGTAAAACTGCTAATCCTTCAGCGGCTGAAGTTTATGCCTTTCTTAATGAAGTAACAGGCACAATTGACTTTTGCAGGCAGATATCAGACTTGCCATTTCTTAAAGATTCGCTGGATTCCGGGATATTTGATCTTGTTGGAAAACTATCAGATATTGCCGACCAGGGAGCCAGGTTATATGTTAACCTCAATGACAGAAAATATGGCACCGCGGTAATTAACCTGCTGCAACTGATAGATTACGGATTTGACGATATTCTTATTTATGAAGCAAAGCGGACAATTGGATATGATGACAGTCTTAATAAATATCTTTCAATCCGGGAACAATTAAAAACCCCGATGAATAAAAAAACTTCGGATAAACTGAAAAAGGAGCTTGACAGATGGCACAGGGTAGATAGTGCAGTGCTTGGATTTCAACTTAACAGGGAAATTGAAGAAATAGGAAAATTCAGGAATTATGTCAGGAAGTATGGCGGTTTCATGGCAGCAGTTGTCAATGCCGGTACTTCGCAGGATGTCCAGACAGCAATTGAATCTTTTGCTCTTCCCGCTGGCAGCTTCAGGATAAAAAGGGAATCCGGATTCAATGTTTCGCTGAACAGTTATTTAGGTTTATTTACCGGACATGAGTTCATGAATACTATCCCTGATAAACCAATTCAGGTAAACAATGTTGCTTTATCAGCGCCTGTCGGAATTTCATTTACTAAAGGAGCCATAAAGAATAGATATCCAAAACATCCTGCTGGTGCAAAAGGTACGGCAATAGGAGGTTTTATTTCGTTAATAGATATAGGTGCCCTGGCCTCTTTCCGATTTAAAGATACAACCTCACAGGTTGCATCAAGAATCATGCTTAAGGATATCCTTGCCCCGGGGATATTCTTTAATTGGAGTATAAGGAATTCACCTGTAACTTTACTTGCCGGAGGCCAGATAGGACCAATGCTGCGTGAGGTTACCGGTAATGAGTTTAAGAAGAATGACAACTACTACATCAGGTATGGAGTTTCAGTATTAGTGGACATCCCAATATTAAACCTCTTTAACAAACCCTGATTTATCTGCTTTCCATTTCTCTGACGTTTTTAATCAGACAAATCTTATAAATTATGATCAGACAGGTCGACAATATCCTTTCTCTGCAGAGATTTACTCAGAGAATAGGGGAAAAGAGTAAATACCTGGTACAATATTCAGGTGAAGGTCTTTATCATTATACTGATCTGAATGCTTTAATCAGTATAATTAGCGAACATGACCTCTGGCTGACTAATTCCATATTCTCAAATGATGATAATGAGATGAAGCATGGATACAGTATAGCCCTGGAGGTAATTAAAAAGAGAGAAGGGAGGAGACAGGATCTATCAACGAAAAGATATTATAAGAAGGTGGAAGAGTTATTGAACGGACCTTCTCATGGGGTATATATATGCTGCTTTTGCGAACAGGGTAACCTGTTGAGCCAATGGCGCGGTTATGGTGAAAACGGAACGGGAGTAAGTATTGGTTTTGAGTCTTCCGGATTCACCCGATTTACCGGACCTGATATGCCGGCTGACCAGTTTGGTCTGATGAGGCTGTGGCAGGTATATTATGATGATGATGAAAAACGGGAGATTGTTGAGGCAGCCCTTGATCTGATACCGGAGATACATATGGGTGATCCGGAACAGATGATTGCTGAACAGGCTGCTGCAGCAATTCACTTTTTCCTGCCGACATTCAAGAACAGGGATTTCCAGGAAGAAAGTGAAAGGAGGTTAATTTTCACCCCTTCAAAAAATTGTATCGTTCCGCCGAAGTACAGGTACAGAAAACAGATGTTAGTACCTTATTACAGCCTGAAATCACTGATGACAGCACAGAATTTTACTGTTGATAAGCTTCCCGTAGATGACATTATTATTGGTCCGGGTATACGGAAAGACATTAACAGGGAAAGCATTGAGATGCTTCTTCATCATAACGGGTATATAGATGTGAATGTAACTGTATCAGATACACCATACAGAGGTTAATCTTTTTTATTATGAAACTAAAAATATTGTAAGATGGCTAACGGAATATCAAAACTAGTTGATCCTGTAATTGTAATACCGGGTATTACTGGCACGGGACTCCATGACGAATATCCTGTTGATCATGAGAAAGTTTGGAGCGTTATCTTAAGGAAATATGACAGGGTGGCTCTGCATCCTGATAACTTAAAATATGAGGCTGATGAGCCGGCAAGGATAAAGCCCGACCAGATATTTGGTGTTGCATATAATTCTTTAATTGAAGAATTGCACCACAATCTGAGTGAAAAGGCCGATCGTGAAGTACCGGTATACCCTTTCGGCTATGACTGGAGGATGCCTCTTGAAATAATAGAAAATGAGCTTGATGCTTTCATAACGGAAGTAATTGAGCGGACAAAGCTGTCAAGGCATTATCACAATGAAGGATATAAGGATAATGCAAAAGTAAATCTTATCGGTCATTCAATGGGAGGGCTTCTGATCAACGGGTATCTTGCAAATAAGAAGCAGGATGCTCCTGTAAACAAAATTGTCACGTTAGCCACTCCTTTCCGCGGATCATTTGAGGCTCTCATGAAAATATCAGTAGGAGTAGGTGATTGGGGATTCCAGGATAAGGGATCAAGGGAGAGGGAGATTGCACGGCTCACGCCAGCGCTCTATTATCTTTTACCTGCATTCAGAAAAGGAATAACAGTTGAAGAGGGGATACCTGAAACCTTATTCGATCCGGATGCCTGGCAGCCGAGTGTTACCGAGACGATAGAGGAGTTCATAAGGATGAAGGGATTACCATCCGATGATGTTCATGAGAGAGCTGCGGTTATTTTCAGGGACCTTCTTAACAAAGCAGGGGAGCATAACAGGAAGATCAGCAGCTTTACCCTTGAGCAGGCAGGGCTTGATAAGTCGAAATGGATGGCTATTGCAGGAGTAAATTCTGAAACGATGGTTAAGCTCAGTATAATCAGGAAAGACGAGCATGTTGAATTTAAGATTTCAGATGATAACAGGGAGAATAAGTGGGGCAATGCAGATCCTGAGGAAGCAAGGATGACAGGAGACGGGACAGTACCGTTTGAAGGAGCTGTTCCTTATTTCCTCAATGAAAGCAATCTTGTATGTGTTACTCCCCAGGATTACAGTTACTGGGAAACAGGGGAGAGGGCACTTTCTTCTGTTGCAGGATTTCATGGTATTTTACCTAATATGAACCTGATCCACAGGCTTATTGTGAGGTTTTTTAAAGACCTTGGTGACGAGCGCGAAACCACATGGGGACATAAAGCGCCGGGGGTTATTGAGTGGTATCCGCCCATCAAACTTAAGGAAGGTAAGGAATAAAAACGGAGCCAGGGCCTATTTGAACATGTGAAAAGTAACCAGTCCTTACTACTTTTACTTGTTTGATAAAAGAAAAGGAACATTTTATTATTTTGTTATCTAATAATTATCGTTTTAAATTTTGTCTTTAATAATTTGCAATATGGAAATTCAATATAGGATATTCGAAATTGCTGTCTTTGATGAATTCATTTCACATGTGCGAAATTTCATGCTTTCAGATAGTGAAAGGACAAGAAGGCTTTATAGAGGACATACGGAAACAGACTGGGAATTATTACCCAAAATAGGGCGAAAAAATTATTTCAAAGCAGATTTACTTAAATGTGAATTCGATATTCTGGATGAATTCAGATGCCTGGCAGTACAACAAAACGTTGATATAAAAGACTATTCAGAATGGGACTTAATAGCGTTGGCACAACATCATGGTTTACCAACAAGGCTACTTGATTGGACTTCTAATCCATTAGCCGCCTTGTGGTTTGCATTTCAAAAAGATGATTGTAGTACTAATGAGAGATGTGTTTGGTCATTGGAAGTCGATGACTCTTATTTTGCAGATATAAATAAGAGTCCATTTTCACAGGAAAAAACAGCAATTTTCCGACCAAATCATATTACAAAAAGGATTACTTCACAAAGTGGCTGGTTTTCAAATCACAAGTTTGTTCAAGAGACTAATTCTTTTGTACCTTTAGAAAAGCAATCAGCTTATTCCTGGACTTTAATTAAGTTCATATTCGATAATAGACTGAGGATTAATATTTTAAAAACGCTTGAATTATTTGGAATAAATCATTATTCAATGTTCCCTGATCTTGACGGACTTACCTCATATATAGAATGGAAGAGGTTCAGGTTAACATACATGCCCTAATTAGTGCGGATAATGAGGTTGACATGGGTAGGTTTAGCTTGAGCTTCGGTTAATGCTGTCATCGGGTATATGTGCTGATAATCAAATAGAGAGCATAATTTTGTTAAACACAGCCAGACTCCCGATACTTCTGCCAATCGATAGAAATGCCGGAATACGCAGCACCTACTTTTTTAAAAAATTTATATACCTTGATTTATTACATGCTCTCTAAAAAATCAGTGCCGTTATAAAAGTTTACCGCAAGTAGCTTTGACCCTGGACTGGGAAAACAGCTCAAAGCCTTCCTTGAACCGGGACTGACTATTAGCAATAGTCGGGGTTATATTGCCCTTACTTCTTCAGGCAAGGTCTACTAAATTATACAAACGAGCCTCTAATTACCATAAATACAAACGTAAATATGAAACAAAACAATGTTTTTATTTCGCATTCAAGTAAAGACAAAGAATTTGTTGATAGACTTGTAAATGATTTAGCTAAAGTAGGTGTTCCGGTATGGTACGATAAATTTGATATCCGACTAGGTGAAAGCATTCCAGGAAAGATAAATGAAGGAATTTCCAACTCTAAATACTTCTTAATTGTATTGTCAAATAATGCCATTAATTCGAGATGGGTTAATGAAGAACTGAATGCAGCATTGATAAAACAGATTAACTCAAATGGTACATTTATTATCCCCATTTTACTTGAAGATTGCAGTGTACCTCCATTATTAAATCATCGTTCATTTGCGGATTTTAGAACGGAATATGGTTCTGGATTAAACACAATCTTAATGTTCTTTGGGAAAGACAAATATGCAATAAGTAATCTTGGGGACAAAACTCTATATCCCTGGCCAGATTTTAAAATTAATGATAGCCAATTTGTCTATTTATATTCAATACGATTTGATAAATTCTTTAGGATGAGTTGTTGCTTCTCATGGACAGTAAATGAAACAATAGAATATATAGTTAATACGCTAAAACTTCCCTGGGACAATGAACTGCCCGAATTTGGCATGAAATGGTCATTCAGCTATGGCTTAATTTATAACAAGGATACGTTAAGTCCGTCACGAAGACTTACCGATTTTAATATTGCGAATGGAGCAATAATAAATCTTAATATAAAAGGCACTTATGAGGATCTACTTGAAAATAAATCAACTAAAATGTGGGAATCAGGAGTAATGTATAATCTAACCGAAAAATTGATGAACGATTCAATTTCAAATGATACTAGAAGAATAGAAATTAGGGAAAAAAGAGGAACACTAACACAGGACAGATTAAGAAACATTGCAAATATATGCTTCAAGCACATTTAAAAGGGTTGCTAACATAGACAATGCTATGAATAACCTGTCCCTCGAAGCTGGAACAAAAGTCCCGGCCAAACTTGTTCCCTGCTCGCAATACTATTTGTATCCCCGCTGCTAGCAATGCTCTCGCTGGGTGCGGCGCGACACGCGTAATACTCAATAAAACTTGTACCCGTACCGATAGCTATCGGCAGGCAAGAAGTACGCCCCCGACCTTCGGTGCGGGGCAAGGCATACCCTCTTTCGGACTCTGAATCTATAGCGAAGGAATTCCTTACACCGTAACAGTTTATCAGCTAAAATACCATCCCGAGTACTCGGGGTCGGGACGAAGGAGGCGTCATACCGTCACGCCGTCGCATCGCCGTACCGTAATACCATCACCCAATCTCCCTCTCACCCCATCCCCCCTTCCTTTTTCTGCCAGCCGCTCGCATGGATCAGTCATGATGGGGAGAGTGGGAGAGTGGGAGAAAGGGAGAAAAGACGTCGCACCATCCTTCGCCAGGGCCTCGGATGGCAAAGCCGTCAAACCGTCGCACCGCCATACCAAACCTTCTTCAACCCCCTTTTTTTCACTTTTTCTTCAAAAAAACTCCCCAAACCATGGTAACAATTTCACCCCAATGGATATTAAGCACCCGGGACCAGAGAGATTCGACCGGGGATAGCACCGGAATTTGTCTTCCCGGACGGGGAGTGAGGCGGCGAAAGCATGATTTCAGGACAGGCAGGCAGCTTGTCGTCAGCCGGGTAGTCTGTTTTGTGGCTGACGGGACGGGAGTGTAAATTCAATGTAGTTATTGTAACTTATTTCAGTAATGACTAAAAATAAAATGCAATATATAATGTACTATAAACAGGTTATGTGCCGAATGAGCTGATTACTTTATGAAAATCAACAAAATAGTGTTAACTTATTGATAGCAATCTATAACTTATTAAAATTTAAAACTATGGACAAAAAATCTTCACAAAAACCAGCAACAATAAAAAAGTCAGGACTCATTACTCAGAAAAAAGCGACGGTTATTAAATTACCTAAGACAGTAAGAAAGTCCACAAAACCTACTGATGGAACTGGACCAAAAATTAAAAAATGAATAAACTTAGTGATTACAAAATAGTATATGAGGAAGCTTCCTTGAAGGTTAGCGATCTTACTCGTCAGATGGCTTTAGCGGGAATTGCTATTATTTGGATATTCCGTCAGACTGATCAACAAAATCAATTAATATGTAAGGAGCTAATTCCTCCTTTGCTATTATTTGTAACAACTTTAACTTTTGATATATTACAGTATATCTATAAAACTATTGCTTGGTATATCTTTTTTAGAAATAGGGAGAAAAAAGTCAAAAAAAAGAATCCTGATCCTCTAACACAAGCAAAACCAATAATGAACCGTCCGGCATGGATCTGTTTCTGGATCAAAGTCATTTCTTTAATAACTGGTTACATTTTAATATTCGTTTATTTATTCGACAAACTAATCAAAGCGCATTAAATATCATGTCTAAGAAAACCACTACAAAAAAGGAAAAAGTTGCTCCCAAAAAAGAAATAAAACCTGGAAGATCAAGTGAAATTAAAAAGTCCCTTAAGGAGTTAGAAACAAGAAAAACTGATGGAACTGGACCTAAAAAGAAAAAAGATTAATTGGTAAGTACTCCAAACTAAAAAGAACAGTCCCTATCATGGACAAAGTTCGTTTGTTTGTCACACTTTTTGCTTTTAATACGTTTTTTAATACGGCTTTTAATACGTTGATAAACCCGGACACCAGCCTTCGTCCCGGGTACTCGGGACTACGGCTGTCAAAGCGCGCATCTGCACAAAATTAAATTTGGACCGAGACTCAGACAGAACTCATAAATTTTATATCCGGACAACAAATACAGATGCATTACCATTTTTGCACCATGAAAGTCTTCTGGCTGAGAAATGTCAACTAGTGAAGATTCTATCGCAGGTAGTGTCTGCTTGGTTTTTCGATAGATCGTTAGATTTAATTAATAACATAATAAATAGATTATGAATTGGGAATCATTACTTCAACCACAAAGACTTGGATGTCCTAAATTTAAAAAGGATAATGCTAGAAATGAGTTTCAACGAGATTTTGATAGAATAATATTTTCACCTCAGTTCAGAAGACTTCATGGAAAGACTCAAGCTTTTCCATTTCCCGAAACAGATATTCTTCATACCCGTCTTACTCACAGCCTTGAGACTGCTTCAGTTGGAAGGTCTCTTGGAACACTTCTTGGTAAAGATTTATCAAATAGGAAGATTAAGACTAGTGATTTGGAAGTCGGAACTTTAGTATCTGTTGCCTGTTTAGCTCACGATTTGGGAAATCCTCCCCTTGGACATTCTGGCGAAGACGCAATTCGTGAATATTTTAATTCACAACAGGGAGAATTTATTCTGGAAGGATTAAAAGAAGAGGAAAAAAGGGATTTTAAGGAATTTGAAAGTAATGCACTAGGATTTCATTTCTTAACTCACAGTAACACATCGGTTACAAGCGTGACTGGAGGATTGGGGTTAACACTTCCAATGATAAGTACTTACTGTAAATATCCCAGAGCTTCTTTGATTAAAGATCAAAATAGAAACGCGGTAAGCGAAAAAAAACCTGGACTTCTTTCTTGTGATCTCCCTGTTTATATGAATCAAATTAGCAATATTTTAGAAATTAAACAAAAGAAAGAGAATGCATGGTTTAGACACCCGCTAGCCTTCCTTAATGAAGCAGCCGATGATATTTGTAATGCAATCATTGATTTTGAGGATGGTTATAAGCATGGAATTATTTCCTATGAAACTGTCGTAAATTTATTCAAACAGATTGCATCAGATTATGATAAAAGTAGTTTCAAAAATCTGGATAGGATCATAAACAAACATGATAAAGTAGGATATTTAAGATCCAAAGCAATTAATAGTTTAATATTTCAATCATATGAGGTTTTCATAAAGAATGAAGGCAAAATATTAAGCTGTGATTTTGATGTTACTTTATTTAGTAAAATAAAGTCCATAAACACGATTGAAAAAATACTCGAACTCTCTAAAGAAAGGATATACTCATATCCACCTATTCTTCAAATTGAAGCTGCAGGTTTCAAAGTATTACCTGGTTTGTTAGATACACTATTAACTGCCTTAGCTGAAAAGAGTAATACCAGCAAATTGAATCCTGAATGCAAAAAAAGTGCATCAAAAGTTTTAAAATTAATCCCGAATCTATATGTTCTTGATTATAAGAAAAATCAGTATGATTCAATTTTAAGTATTGTAGGTTATATTGCAGGTATGACAGATAATTTTGCAATTGATCTTTATAGGAATTTAAGTGGAATTCAAATTCCTAATTATAAATAGACACTACACCAACATAGATAAAACTAGATAAACTCAGAAGTACTTCAGATAATAAGCGCCCACTGCCTTTGGGCGTTTTTTTAGTAGATTAGCCTGCCTTCAAAAACAGTTTATACCTGTAATCAAGCCTCTCCCTGTCAGGATAATCTTTTACATTCTTGGGAAGAATAAGATTAGTATTATTCATTTGTTGCAATCCATACTTCAGCATCGGACCGTCAATCTCTTCAAGGATATCCTTCCTCACTTTTACTTTATAATCCGGACTTATACCTATAATATATTTATCAAAAGCAGCATGATGGATCTTACACAGTGAAAGTCCGTTCTGAATAACAGGTTCACCCATGTCTTCCTTATCTGCAATAATATGAGCTGCGTCAAGCAGCTCAGTTTGTTTCAGCTTGCATAAGGTGCATAGATTCTTGTATGCCGTATCCAACTCCTTCTGTAACTTCCGCTGCAGCTTCTGTGTCAGCTCACCGCTTTTTACCATGCTGACAAGCTCCCTGGCTTTTAAATCTGTCTTTCCCATTGGTAGTTTTATTTCAGGACCTGTTGAGTTTGAAAGATAATAGTTACAAAGAAACTTTAAAACTGAATATGATCCAACCTGTTTTTCCACTTCTCCCAGTCCGGCATCTCCCTCTTCTGAAGTTTTATAAAATTCCTGGTATGATCATAATAAACCAGATGGCACAACTCATGAATAATTACATATTCAATACAGTTTTTTGGGGCCCTTATCAGCTCGGTGTTCAGTATAATTTTCCCTCCCGGAGTGCAGCTACCCCACCTCTTCGACATCTTCTGAATATAAAGCCCCGAAGGCTCAACATCATATTTTTTAAATCTTGAAATTAAAGGTCGTGCTATTTCATGGAATTTCAGCTTTGCCCTTTCATTATACCATTCGGTCAGTAAATTCTCAACTCTCGATTTATCTCTTGTACTAACTTCAAGTACCCGACCCTTATAAGTGACCATCTCGCGCTTCCCTGTAATCACTTTTAGCAGGTATTGTCTTCCCATGTACATGTGGGATTCCCCACCAACAAATCTCTTCGGTGGCATCTTTGGCATAAATGATAAAAAATAGTTTAGCTGCTTAACAATCCATGGCGCCTTATGCCTGACTTTTGACTTAATCAGATCCACAGGTACGTTATTTGGTGCTTTTACAATAATTTCCATCTCGGGATTAACTGTTATACCGATGGTTTTTCGTGCAGAATATTCTATCCTGAAATCGAACCTGGCTGAGCCGAACTGAACGCTCTGATTCATCAGTTATATCTGATTTTAGCGATATCGATACACCTTCCGGCTATCTCGTCTGTCTCTTCAAATGAGATTTCAAGGTGATGCCTGTTTCTTACTTCATCTATCAGATAGTCGCCGATGTCGATATGTAATTTGCCGGTTATATTTGATTTGAATTGCCAGTCAACTATTGGACTGTCATTGTCTAATACAGCTTTTTTTATCAAATCATCAATTATCAGACCTGCTTTCGTAGATATAGCTTGTCTCAGGGAGGTCTCCTCAATTAAGGTATTTAACGACTCCATTATCAGTCCATAGAAGGCTTTTGCTGCCTCTTTATTCTTTAAAGATTCAGGAATATCTGAATCAGTATGGGTGATTACTGAATTCATTATTTCAGTTACTCTGTTCAGGTACGCGGCTTCAGACATTCGCCGTAATTCATACTCTCTTATTGTATCTTTCAATAATTCCGAGAACTTCTTATAGAATGCAGGGTCTTCATCCATTTTTTCACTTATGTGTCGTGCCGTTCTTGATGCAATCTTGTCTGCCCTGGCGGCCTGGCCAACAGTCTTCTCAATCTCTGATTGAAATTTATCAGTATCAAAAATATTTACTAATTCAGTTATTGTTTTAACCTCATCAGTCTGGATATGCGTGTCAATTAATTTCTGAATCTGACCTTCATATTGTTTATAATCAACAGAATCTGAATATCTTTCAATAACTGCCAGACGTAGCTTAAGGAACATTGCCAGGTCCTTTTTATATTTGTCGATTTCTTTTTCACCGGTTCCCTGGTGGAACTGAAGAGATGATAATGCCACTTTAAAAGTCTTTGCAAAAGCTGCAAGTTTATCGTAGAATACAATCCTGATTGCTTCATCTCTGAGCAATTGTTCATAAGCTTCGGCATCTCTTTTATTTTCTATTGTCTTAAATATTTCCCAAAGCTCAGAGTGCTTCTGAGGTAATTTCTTTATTTCTTCATTTATGTCACTTAATGTTCCCATGAGATCATCTACATCAAACTCGGAAAATGATGAATAAAGTGTCAGGGCAGTGTCGAGCTCTCCAAGTACCCCGTAATAATCAATTATATAACCGAACTCTTTGTCCTGATATACCCTGTTTACCCTTGCGATTGCCTGTAAAAGAGAATGACCCTGCAACTTCCTGGTCAGGTACATTACTGAATTCTTTGGTTCATCAAATCCTGTCAGTAATTTGTCAACAACTATCATTATTTCAGGATGTTGAGTGTTTTTAAACCGGTTTATAAGGTTCTCCTGATATTTCTTTGGATTCCCGTGCTCATCCATCATCTTTTGCCAGAATTGTTTGACCTTATCATTTGATTTTGAATAAGCGCTATCTTCTCCTTCACGTTCATCGGGTGGCGAAATTAGTACTTCACATGTGACGATCCCTATTTCATCCAGAAACTCTTTATATCGGATTGCAGATGCCTTACTTTGACAGACCAGCTGAGCTTTAAAAGGAGTTTTTCCCTGCCAGTTATCCCGGTAATGTCTGCTTATATCCCAGGCAATTGCATATACTTTTTGTTCAGCTACATTGAGTTGATCTGCCCTGCTGAATTTTCTTTTCAGGTCGGCCTTTTGAAGCTCTGTTAAAGGTTCCGAGATCATCTCGAAATAAGTGTCAAGTGGTTTCTCATTTACATGCTGGATAGCATATCGCCCTTCATAAAGCAGAGGAACAACAGCTTTATCCTTCACCGCCTGATCGACTGTATATGAGTCGATTATACCTCCAAATTTTACTGCAGTATTCTTATCTTTCTTAAACAGAGGGGTACCTGTCATAGCTATAAAACAGGCATTCGGCAGTGTCCTTTGCATTTCAAGATTAAAAGTACCATGCTGTGTTCGGTGTCCTTCGTCTACAAGAACGAAGATATCAGGAGACTCCAGGGGTTTCCTGATCTTCCTGACGGCTGCCTCAAATTTGTTGATAACAGTTGTTACAACAGCATCACTTTTACCTTCAAGTAGGTTGACAAGTCCCTGACCGGTTGGTGCATTATTAACCGGCATACCGCATTTACGAAAGACATTTGTAATCTGGGTGTCAAGGTCAATCCTGTCGGTTACCAGGACAATCTTTGGATTCAGAATGGTTTTTTCCATGGCGATTGCCTGTGCAAGCATAACCATTGTAAGAGATTTACCGCTTCCCTGGGTGTGCCATATTACACCTCCTTTTCTTCTTCCTCCTTCAATACTTCTGATCTTTTCAATACTCTTTTTGATTGCATAAAACTGCTGGTACCGGGCTATCTTTTTTTCTCCGTTTTCAAATACTACAAAATTGAAGATCAAATCCAGCAATCTTGAAGGTTCATAAAGGCTGAACAGGTATGTGTCTTGTTTTGTATAAGTTACCAAACCTGATTCCAGGTCATCAAAGTGTTTTCTTACATATTTGAAACGATCTCTGAAGAGCTTATCTTTTTGTTCCGGCAGCAGATGACTGTTCTTAAGATCATTTAAAGTATCATAGTATCTTTGCAACTCCCCTTCAGTTCTAAACTTTTCCTCCCAGATTGACCAGAACTTTTCAGGAGTTCCATTAGTGCCATAGACAGCAAAATCTGTAGCAACTACCAGGACAATCTGTGAGTATACATACAGGCTGCGGATGCCATCATCCTGCTGGCTCCGGAGATGCTGGGAGATTGCCTGTGCAACAGGTTCCCTGATATCCGGTCTTTTACATTCAATTATGCCAATCGGTATCCCATTGATAAATAGCACTATATCGGGGCGATAATGTTCCCTGCTGCCTGAACGCATAACACTGAACTCTTCAGTGACATGAAAAGCGTTATTTTCAGGATGATGCCAATCGATATAGTGAAGAGTAAAGCTTTTCTTATCGCTATCGATATTTTGTTCAAATGCTTTACCAAGAGCCAGAAGGTTATAAGCAGCTTCACTTGCCGCCATATAGCCTTCGTTCATTGGAAGTTCCTTCAATGCACTTATACCATTTTCGATATTGGCATCTGAAAAGAAAGATGTTTTTGATGAGCTTACCCGGACAGAGTTTATCTCTTTAAGCTGTTTTCTGAGAATATCTTCGAGTAGTACATTAGTTGTCTTATTGCCTCTTGAACTCATTGCCTCATCGGGAGTCAGATACTCATAACCCATCTTAATAAGTGTCTGCAGGGCCGGGATCTGGCTGATATGATCTTCCTTAAAACTTGGTATTTGCATTTTCTTCAATTTACTTATAAGAAGGATATTCTAAGATGTTCTATTAAAAGTTCTATTAAAAGTTCTATTAAACTCTAATAGTAAGTATTATGTATTTCCTGAAATTCAGCATTTTAAATCCTGTACTATCTAATTAGATCAATTAATTTATCTAATAAATTCAGCCAATTCTAAAATAAAATTTACCTTGAATGAAGTACCCAAACCGGTGAATGATCACTCCCTTTATTTATTATTACAGATTTCATTCTAAGTTCACTAAGAAGGTTATTTATTTTATGTTTACGCTGTTTATCAGTCATCCAATCAGGTAGTTTCTTCCAGAGCAGTTCGTCAACGTCACTCCGGTCTAAGCTCCCGTGTTCTTTTAAGGATTTTTGAATCAGATCGAGATAATAATCTTTATCAAATGCTTTATTTTTTGAATAAGCAGCCTTTTGCCCGGTTTTCTGCGCTACTTTAATACCTATATAATAATTTGGTCTGCGTCCCTCGATGAGTTTCTTCGATTTCAGGTATTTTTCTTCAAACTTTGTAAGAGATTGTTTTTTCTGAACTTTGTCGAGCATAAGTATTTCTTCCAATGCCAGGTCTTTATTCTTAGCCAGAACTTTGGCATATTCAATGTCCATGACTTTCCCTGTTATTGTGACTTTAACCTTACCTCCGGAAAGATCATAATCAGGCATAGGGAAGAATCTTTCTCTCTGGTAGATGAATATTTTTCTTATACCTCCTCCAACAGTATCAACCATCTTCAGATTAAACATGGCAGAAACCAGAAACCTGTTTCGATAATGCTCTTCAGGTGCATCATCCTTTATAACTTTTTCTATACTACCTGGTATAAACGTTCCGGGATTGGTAAATATGAGCTGGTCCTCCTTTTCAACAACATTTATGCGCCCGTGCATTGTATAATCCTGATGGGCAATACAGTTATTCAGCGCCTCACGAATGGAAAAAGGCTCGTATTGATTTATTTCATCAGGGAAAAGAGATCCTTCCTTCATATAACGGTATTTTAAATTTCTGATTTTATGGTATATTTTATCTACCGAAAGCAAAAAAGGTGCACCTGCAACAAGGTAGTCCTTTTCATTACCTGCTGAATCTTTCAGAATCCATCTGATCTTTGCTTCTGACGGATTTATTAAATATTCTGATTCTTCTTTCCCCAATAGAATTATTGCTGTTCTGGTTATCTTTCCTTTTATCGTAATTTTTGCCTTATTAAGGAAAGTAATATCATCCCAGTTTTTTATTTCTGAGGATTTCTCAGGGAACTTGTTTAAAAAGTTATCTCTGGCAATACTTATTGATTCCGGGTCAAGATCATCAATGGTTGCACCTGCCACAATTTCAGCACTCCAATCATCTGTGGATGCCTGTGCTCTTATTCTTTCAATTTCTTCAATGTTTAGCGGAACCAACATTTCTCCATCTCTGCCATAATAATGCCCTTCGAATGAGATTGGAATACCTTTTGGGGCCGGGGGTATCTGAAACATTACGACTCTACCGTCGGGTGTATGTAGTTCATATATCTCAATGAAAGTTATCCTGTTAGTGATTTTATCAGCGATTTCGCCCTTGATATTATCAAGGTCCTTACGTTTAGAACGGAAATTACTGCCTACAATCCGGTGATGTTTATTTTCTACACCAAAAACCAGCCAGGCCTGCTGCTTTCCTTTTAAATTTGCTTCATTGCATAATGCAGAGAAATACCTGCCAAGCTTAGTGAAATCTAAATTTGAGCGGGCTTCTTTGAATTCAACAACTTCAGTCTCTGCAGACAGATTCCGGATATTATTGAGGATTTCAATTAACTGTTGTTCTGTCATTTTCAGTTGATTAATCATTCAGGTATTAGACGTTTCTTCCCAGTCAGCAGCACCTGCATCAATCCCTTCTTCTGCTCTTTCAGCTTTTCGAGTTTAGATTGGAGAAGCAAAATTTCTTTATCGGCTGATGAAAGGATTTGAGCTATAGCAGTTTGCTCTTCATAAGAGGGGAGGTCAATTTTGATTGACGAAAATACATTCCATCTTAATCCACCTCTTCGATCAATTGATCCTTCCATTCTTGCATTGTATTCATATATTAATCTATGAGACTTCAGCAGCCTGAATAAAAAATAGTTATTGATTGATTCATCTGTTTTAAATACAGTGTACATTGGGCTTATTAATGCCTCTTCGAATGATTTCTGATAGCCAATAGATCCTTCCTCTATATGATTTGTGGCATAAGCAAAATGATTTATTGGGACTATCTTATAGGTAGTCAAGTCATTAGCAAATAACTTCCTTCCAAAGTATTCTAAGGAAGGAACCAATCCTTCATATTTTGTACATGAAAGAACAGTTACAACTTTGTCTTCCTTATTTCGTAAGCTAACTTCTTTTGATACATCTCTAATATGAACTTCCTTCCATTCCTTATCAAATCCTTTCACCCTTTTCTTCCCTGTCAGCAGCATCTGCATCAGCCATTTTTTGCGAAGCTCTTTCTGTGCGATCAGTTTTTGTGTGGTTTCAATGGCTTTGTCCCAGGTTGAGAGGAGATTGGCGATTGCGGTTTGCTCTTCCAATGAATTGATAATTGACAATGGACAATTGATAATGAAATTCCAGTCGGCGCGTGGCATTTTGGAACCACTTGAGACATTTGCTGCCTGAACAAACTGGTCAGACTGGATCAAATAAAATAAATAGCGCTGAGTGGTTCTATTCTTTTTAGGTATCAGAACCCATATTTCACTTGAACACACTCCATCAAATTCGGCTAACCAATATTTTTTTAAATAAGGTCGAAGCTTTCCAAATAGTATATCTCCTTTATAAAATACATTCTTACTACTTTTTTGACTTGACGAATTTACCGATCCAAGAAGTCTGCCTGTACTCTGTTCAAGGTGCTCTAGTTCAATGCATTCTCTTGAAGTTTGATTCTTTTCAGGATCAAACTTTTCTTTCCGCAACTCAGCAATTTCACCAAATTCAAGTATTATTTGTTTGCCAGTCATTATTTATTGTTTTTTGCAGATTTAATTATGGAGGTAAGAAGCCTCAGCAATTCTGCCAGTTTCCCATTTAGTGTATTATATGATTCAAATTCAATATATTCTGACCGATATAGTAGTTCAAGCCAATACTCAGATTCATTTGCTTCTTTTAATGAGATTGACAATTTATGAATAAAGTCAGCTTTGCTTTCTGCTTGTTCCGCTTCACGCACTAATGCTCCAATTGAAGTTCCACTTCGTAATAACTGTTTGCTTAATACGAATTCCTTTTTTTGCTCAGCAATATTTTTATAGAGGCTTATTATCTGAAGTGCAAAATCAAAACTTTTCTCTTTAATAATATTCTGTTTCATAAATCATTATCCATTATTCATTATCCATTATCCATTATCCATTATCCATTATCCATTATCCATTATCCATTATCCATTATCCATTATCCATTATCCATTATCCATTATCCATTATCCACTTTATGTTTGTTTGAAGCCGGGGGTATATTTTGACCTTTAGTCATTTACTTTACAATTGTTTAGTCATCTGATTGTTAATATAATAACACTGTATTTGCACGATGCAGAGGTTGTGCAATCCAGCAAAATGTGTGTCATAATCCTGATTGTCATTTAGTTCCGTTTCATATTTCAATTTTGTTTTTATTCCGGAATTTTCCATGCTCACAATATGTTACATATCCCAGTTGATTAGTAAGCATCCTGGTATTACCAATATAAAACTCATCGACATTAGCATGATGATGGCCAAAAATCCAGTACTCAGCATCTGACTTTTCAATCAGGTCGAAGAGCTCAACAGCAAAAGCCTCATTCAGAATATCGCCTTTGTACTGTTCGGGATAATTCAGCATGGTCGGTACATGATGAGTAATAATAATCCTCTTTTTCATCCTCTGAATTTTCAGTTCAGACTTCAGAAAAAGCAGGGACTTCTCGTGCTGTTCATTATAATCGGCAGGGGAGAATCCTCTGTTCCTGTTTTTTATAGCGTGAAAATCAGACAGTTTCTGCCTGATCTGAAAGCTGTTTCTTTCACTGATCCTTGTCCAGAGTGTTGTGAATATAAGATCTGTATCACCATGGTGAACAGAAATATTATTTACCAGGAATACATTATCTCTTATCTTTTCATGCAGAACGCCGCTTCTCTCATTTATATCTGAGTGGTAATATTCGTGGTTCCCCGGCAGCCAGTAGGTGGTTTTAAAATCTTTTAAAATTCTATCGAAGAACCAGGAATGCTGATCCATTATACTGAAGGGTACAATATCGCCCGCGAGGATAAGAATATCACCTGCGGGGGTGAGTGGATTTCTCTCCAGGTACTCTCTGTTTTCGGGAAACTCGAGATGAAGATCGGAGCAATATTGGATCTTCATCAGACTCCAAGTTCTTTTAAGTAATTATCCATCTCTTTCTGAACCTCTTTCAATTCAGATTCGAGCTTAACTATCTCCTCCTGGACTGCTTTAATGTCTACTTCAGGTTCTTCTTCAAAGGTGTCGACATATCTGGGAATATTCAGATTAAAATCATTCTCCTTTATCTGGTCAAATGTTGCGGCGAATGAAAATTTATCCTCAATAATGCCTGTCGGCAGCTCACCTCTATTGAATCTCATGTATGTATCTACAATATGGTCAATATCAGATGGCCTTAGCTTATTCTGGTTCTTCCCGGCTTCGAACGACTTGCTGGCATCAATAAAAAGAATATTCCTGATTTGTCCCTTGCCACGGTTAAAAACAAGTATTGCTGCCGGGATTCCAGTTCCGAAAAACAGGTTAGCAGGTAAACCAATAACCGCTTCAAGAAGATTTTCTTCAATAGTTTTTTGTCTTATTTTACCTTCCGATGCACCTCTGAACAGAACACCGTGAGGCACCACAACACCCACTTTACCTTTGCCTTCAAAAGTTGTTTCAATCATGTGGCAGATAAACGCCCAGTCGCCTTTACTTTTCGGCGGCACACCTCTCCAGAATCTGTTATATTTATCTGTTGAAGCATTTTCGGCACCCCATTTATCGAGACTGAAAGGGGGATTTGCAACTACCGTATCGAACTTCATTAAAGCATCTCCATCTTTCAGCTTGGGATTATTAATTGTGTCTCCCCAGCGGATAGTGGCATTATCAAACCCATGGAGGAACATATTCATTACTGCAAGCGCCCAGGTGCTTCCGTTAGCCTCCTGTCCGTAAAGAGAAAAATTATCTGAGCCGACTTCCCGTCCGGCTTTTATCAATAAAGATCCTGAACCACATGTCGGGTCGCATATCTTTGAACCTGGTTTTGACTTTGTAAGCTTTGCAATAAGCGTTGAAACCTCGGCCGGAGTATAGAATTCACCTGCCTTTTTACCGGCATCGGATGCGAAATTTGCAATGAGATATTCATAAGCACTTCCGATGATATCCCTTCCTTCAAGGTGACCAGGGCTAAGATCAAGTTTTTCATTGCTGAAATCTATCAGAAGATTCCTCAGGCGATTATTTTTATCTTTTGTATCACCAAGATTGCTGCTGTTAAAGTCAATATTACGGAAAATCCCACTTCCGTCCTCGCTATTCAATTTTTCCCTGTTTGCATCTTCAAGATCATTAAGAGCAATATTAATCAGCTCTCCAATATTGGCTTCATTCCTTTGTTGAAATAAGTAGTCAAAGGAGCAGTGTGCCGGGACCACAAATCGTTCGTGCTTCATTGCCCTTTCAGCTCTTTCTTTGTCGTTATTATATTTACTAAGGTATTCCCGGTATTTGTCCTTGTGAACATCGCTGACATATTTCAGGAACAGCATAGTGAGAATGTAATCCTTGTATTGGGATGGATCAATTACTCCCCTGAACGTATCGCAGGCTTTCCAAACGATATTATTGATCTCTTTTTGTGTGATCTTCATTTCCATGTTAAATGTTTATTGAAGTGAATATTCTATGTTGAATCAGTAGTTCACGAAGTTTGTTAATTTCCAGAATATAGTTTGATTCTTTTCTCCTTAGTACACTGATCTTTAAAATCAGTTTTTGTTTTTCCATTTCAGGTATAATAATCTCCAGCTCTTGCAGGGCAGCTTTAGAAATGGAAGGCAGTGCACTGCCAATTGCCAGATTTTTGAGTGATTTCTGATTTACATTATGATTCAGCCACCATTCCAGATATTCGGGCAGAATTTTACTTATATATTGATTATTAATTCGTAAAATCAGAAAAGTCGAAGATGCTACAGCATTACCAATATCTCCATTAAAAACTGCCGCAAAATTCTTTGTGCCTTTAGCAGCAAAGAGAATATCACCTGTTTTGAGTAGGTGCTTCTCATTTTTATTATTCAAACATATTTCAGGTTTTGGCAGTAAATCAACTGAGCCATCATCTTTAAAGTACTTTGCCTGCAGATAAAGAGTATTGCCAAAAGCATCCGGTTTAGTATAGATGCCGGTATTAATTATGACAATATTCTTTAAAGCAGTTTTCAAAATAATCAGCAGTATAATTTCTACAAAGATAAAATGAATATTTGAGATATGCAAATAAAATACGGTATAAATGCTACAAAAATATGAATATTTATTAAGTAATGATGTTATATATCTGAATATAAGGTTTTAAGGATTGTTTGAAATGATTTCGCCGTTGAGCCCTTGTACTTTTACGATGGCATCAGGATGGGGGGAAAGGATATTCCAAATTCCAAATTCCAAATTCAAGATTGATTTAACCTGGAATTTGAAATCTGAAATTTGAAGCTTCTTCATGATGTCCGTGCTTATGTGATCGGGGAACAGGACGCAAGACTCATGGTACACGACAGAAAGAAGGAGGGGGTGAGTGGGAGAGTGGGAGAATGGGAGAAGGTGTTTTGTCCTGAAATAGGTTTACACAAATGTAAGCTTATGTTAGGACAAGACAGTATGTTCATTTAAGGTCACAAAATGTTACCTTAAAAAGAGGGCAACATTCAAAATATTTACCGTACGCTTTTACAGAGTACGGGATATTGATGCTTTCAAGTGTTCTGAACAGCGAAAGAGCTGATAAAGTAGTTAAGATCTGCACGATCCCGATTCACTTAGTTCTCGGGATTTCGTCGCGGAGTTTACCCCGCAACGCGGGGCTCCTCAACTTGCAAGACCTGCACGACACACGGCGTGATGAAGGAGTAGGAGAGTGGGTGAGTGGGAGAAGGGGAGAGGGCGAGACTCTGTGATCCCGAGTACTCGGGACCGTGGTCTCCGTGTCTCCGTGGTTTTTTTGTCGCAAATTTTTACCTTTGTTATAAATAGCTTGAAATCCAGGTCAAAATGAAATTACGGAATCTTTTCGCTGTAAACATTTTTATCGCCATTTTCTTTGGCGGAGCCTGCACGTTCTTTCCACGTTTTGTATTCTCCCTGTATGACCTTATTCCGGATGAGGCTTCAATATGGGTTACACGCCTTGTGGGAGGTTCTATTCTCGGGTTTGCCACCCTGATGTGGTTTGGATTCAAATCATCATCGGTCGAAGCAAGGAAGGCGATAGCCCTGGCCCTGATTGTCCAGGACTCTGTCGGCTGCATAGCTTCACTGATCTTCCAGCTGAAAGAGGATGTAAACTTTTTCGGCTGGCTTAGTCTCGCGCTGTATGGTGTTCTGGCACTTACCTATGCTTATTTTGTTTTCATCCGGACAGACAAGATTTAGAAGACACGACGCACGGCTTGAGGAAGGAATAGGAGAATGGGTGAGTGAGAGAGTAGTAGACTCTGTGAATCTCTGTGGTCTCCGTGTCTCCGTGGTTTTTTGTTGTAAATCAATTGCTTGTTAACCGGGCAAAACGCCGGTTCGACTCAGGGAAATCAACCCCGGAGGCAATGGTGACCAGGATGCCCATTCCTGCCGCCGGGATCAATGATATAAGATCGGGATGGAACGACAACCCCCCGCTGCCGGGAATAACAGTAAAACCCGCCCCGATTATGATATTTATTATCGCTATCCATTGATATATCCGCATCCCTGCCAGGTATTGAGTCTGGCTTTCACCCCGTAATGACTCCTCCACAAACCGTCCCATTCCGTTGAAAATAAAATATATTCCTATAATAAAAGAGGAAGGCACCCCGGTGGTGAATAACCTGATCAGGACCAGTCCGGTAATAATATTTGTGCCAATTGAATAAAGTTGTGTCGGGTGCAGCGGGACACCAGCCAGCCCTGATATCTTGTTTACACGTGAATAGGGCTTTGTAAAACGGATCCCGAGACTTTCACTGCAGGGTTTGCCATGACAGCATCCCTGAACCAGGCAGCGGAGACGTCCCAGGATCTGTATCCATGGTGCTGCCATTGCAAATGATGCAAGCAGAATAAAAATATTGATTGAAAACAGAAGGGAGGCCAGAATGCATGCAATCATCCCTCCGATAAGTCCTCCGTAATAGCCATACGGCCTTAGCAATTTTGAAGACCCCTCAATGATCTGAGCCCAGAGCCCGGCCCCGATAATTGCGCATGTCAATACAAAAAAGATCACACCGGCGTAATGGCGGCCGGCAAAGAAGCACGCAATCAGTGTTCCGGCAAATCCGGCTGCTCCACCATAGAAGCCATGATTGATTATTCTTACCGGACCCCATCTCCATTCATGCCAGCTGTTTGAAATACTTTCAGCCAGCCGGCGAACAAAGTCCCAGATATTCTTTCTGTAAAGAACTATTATGAACATACAAAAACCTGCAACAACACTAAGTAATGAGTTGATACCGGTCGTAATACAGCTCACACTGATAAGAACTGCAAGGATAAACCATATCCATTTAAAGCGGCTGAAGCTCCTGCTGAAATATGTGGCAGCCATCAATGCCAGGATCACACCAGAAGAAGGCAGCGCGGCCGGAAGCAAAAGATAAATAAGACCCGCAATAATAATGGCGAACCACATGTCGGCTATAAAACACCTTAATTGCTTCCCGGTCCTAATTACAAGCGGGACTGCTAAAACAAACAGCCAGGTTAATGAAAATATCACTCCTGAGAACTCCCATACCGGCAGCTGTTCTTCAAATGGAAGAATTGTGCTGATCGCATCTTCCGGAATTCCCAGATACATGAAAACAACGTAAATGACCAGCCATGGAACAAAAACAAGAAAATATGATGAGAGTCTTTCCCCGGGTGATGGCGAAATACCTGAAGCGGCCGGCAATGACAGGAAAGGTTTATAATCCTGTGTTCCGAAAATCTTCAGTGTTCTTTCATTTTCGAATCCGGTGACGTATGCCACCATCATCAGTGTGAATAACGGGCTTACCAGCCAGAACCCTGATGCCGACCGGGTAACTGCCGATAATCCGAAGCTTACCAGCGCAGCACCCATATAGATCGGGTGTCGTGCAAAAGCATAAATACCTTTTTTTACAAATCGCTCCGGAGGAAAAGCATTCATAGGCAGTCCGTTACCCAGCCTCCACAGACTCCACATACCTGATAAAACAAATAATACACCCGTGATCAGCAGTATATACCCGGAAAGCAGGTTCCCCGGAACTGGCAGCGTAACAATATCTGCTGTATACTTTGCCCAGAGAATGAGAAGAAACGGAATTACTACGGTAAATAATAAACCGTATAAGACCTTGCCTGGCAATGTTTTTCTTTTCCGCATGTTACCTCTTCAAATAATAACCGGCAATGACAAAATTACGACACACTCATAAACATGTCAAGTTTATTTTGATTTATCGCAGGATCTCAGCTGCCAGGTTGATATTAAGGAGGGGCAGGGAGCACGACGAACGCTTTGCCCACCGAAGCTTAGCTTAGGTGGGACACACGGCGCAAAGCACAACGGTATGACGATATGGTTGAAAGAAGAAGGATGGGGAGAGTGGGAGCCTCCTTCTCAGTGGTTTTTTGCCGCAAATTGTTACCTTTGTCAGATCATCCTCATTAATACAGATTATTGCAGATTACTTTCATTCGACTCCTGTAATTAATGACGGAATTCTGTATTTCAGTTCAGGCGGCTCACGCTTTACACTGAGAACATTTTTATGATAAGATGTAATAAACATATCACTTCTATAATGTTGGTGCTGATTCTGTTAATGCCAACAGTAGTAAAGCTTCATCATCATCATGAACATGATTTCAGCAATCATGAAACAAACAGGGCAACGGATTACTTTTCGCATAAATGTCTGATTTGTGATTTTCAATTCTCAGCTTACTCCAAAGAAGAATTTATTCCTGAAACAGCTCTGTCAGACTATGGTGATTTTCAAGCTAACCTCTATTCACATACTCAACTCTCGGATAATCATAAATATTCATTTCTGCTGAGAGCTCCCCCGGTTTTGCATTTAGTATAATTCTTCTCTTATATCTAATTGTAAAACAAATCTTTAACATAATGAAAAGGACATTCATTTTATGTGCTTTTGTACTTATATTCTATCAGATTAGTGCACAAAACCTTATTAAAGGTAAAGTTACAGATCAGGACAATCTCCCGCTTACCGGGGCAAACGTTTTTCTGCCGGAACTGAATAAAGGAACAACAACGGATAAGAATGGATCATTCAGATTATCCGGACTCCCCGCAGGAAAGCTGATAATTCAGTTCTCATATATCGGTTATACAAATAAAATTGAGACTATCATACCCGAAAACGCTGAAACGGAGCTTAATGTAACTCTCGAAGCTACTACAATAAAAACTGAGGAGATTGTTGTGACCGGCGGTTACAGTTCAACTCAACACGATAATGCAGTTAAGATAGAAGCATTAAGACTGGATCTGCAGGAGATAAAACCCACACCAAACCTGACCGAGATCATAACGAAGGTACCGGGAGTGAATATGATCTCTAAAGGCAGCGGAGTATCAAAACCTGTGATCAGGGGGCTTTCAATGAATGATATTCTTGTTTTAAACAATGGTGTCAGGTTTGAGAACTACCAGTATTCAGATCATCATCCGCTGGGCATTGATGAGTTTGGTATTGATGACATTGAAATTATCAAGGGTCCGTCATCATTATTATATGGTTCCGATGCAATAGGAGGAGTGATAAATTTCATAAGGGAAAAACCGGCTCCGGTCGGAACCATGGAAGGTGATTACAATATGCAGCTTTTTTCAAACACCCTGGGTATTACAAACAACCTTGGAATTAAGGGATCATCACAGCGTTTTTCCGGGGGGATCAGACTCGGACACAAATCAAATTCTGATTTCCTTCAGGGAGGAGGAGCCTTTGCTCCAAATACAAGATTTAATGAACACTCAATCAAAATAAATACAGGACTGACAGGCAAATTCGGTACCTTTAAACTGTTTTATGATTATAGCAGCGAGAATCTGGGATTGGCTGAAGAAGAGGCAATTGAATCTATTGCAGAAAGGAGCAGGAAGGTGGAGATCTTCTACCAGCAGTTTAATACTCACCTGCTCTCTTCACGCAATAAGATATATCTGGGGAAAATGAAGCTGGATATTAATGCTGCTTACCAGAATACCGGACTTATTCATTTCGGGGAACCGGGAGAGTATGAAATCCAGATGAGGCTTGCAACGTCGACTTATGAAACAAAACTATATCTCCCCTCCGGCAAGGACTCTGAATATATTATCGGTTATCAGGGCATGTACCAGAACAACCTGAACCGGTACGACAGGGAAACCACGCTTCTTCCGGATGCTTCAATAATAAATAATTCTCTGTTCTTCCTGATAAAGAAAACATTCCTGGATAAATTAAATTTCCAGGCAGGGTTAAGGTTTGACAACAGGTCCCTTGAAACCAGTTCTGTCGGGATCCCGGCACAGCCGGATTACCGTGCCGCAATCGAAAAACATTATAACAGCCTCAGCGGTTCCATGGGAGCTACTTATAATGTTTCAAAGAAATTTCTGCTGAGAGCAAATTTTGCATCAGCATACAGAACTCCCAATCTGGCTGAACTTACCTCAAACGGGCAGCATGAAACCAGGTATGAGATTGGAGATCAGAACCTTAATCCTGAGAAGTCATTCGAAACAGATCTGAGCTTGCATTATCATATTGATAATCTGACTATTGATCTTGCCGGATTTTATAACAATGTTAATAATTACATATTCATTTCTCCAACCGGCGACACGACAAACAGCGGGCTGAAAATTTACAGGTACAATCAAGGCAATTCTTTTTTATATGGGGCGGAAGCCGGCATTCACTTTCATCCGCAGTCATTGAAATGGCTGCATTTTATGACAACTTATTCGACAGTTACCGGTAAACAAAAAGATGGAAACAATCTCCCTTTTATTCCTGCAAATAAGCTTTATTTTGAGTTACGGGCCGGGAAGAAAAAACTATCAGTTTTACATGATGCTTATATAATGATAACATCGTCAGTTGTTTCCGGGCAGGATAACCCGGCACCTGAAGAGACTCTGACAAAGGGATATTCATTATTCGATCTGACAGTTGGCGGACAGATTAAAGTCAAAGATCAGAACATCTCGATCATACTCGGTGTCACTAATATCTTTGATAAAAAATATATTGATCATCTGTCAACATTAAAAGAAATAAATTTTTTCAATCCCGGAAGAAACATAACTATGACTCTTAAGATCCCGTTTTTATCAGTAAGAATCTTAAGCCCAGAGAAACAGTATGAATGACCGGAACACCTTCCGATATCACTATCATAGGATTATACTCCCCGGTAATGTACAGGTTTGACAGCTTTGAAAACGGATTCACAGCTATTCCGGCAGGGATATTTACACTGATCCATTTTTCATTATCAGACAGCAGATTCACCCCGGGGCCGGCGCCGGCATAAAGACAGGCACTTGTCATATTAAGGAGCTTTACCATGAAATATGCCTGGGTTATTCCGCGGTCGCTGTACGACCACGAAGCCTGGTTATATTGCGAGGTGTTTACCCTTACTTCTCCCCAGAACCTGTTGAATGGATTGTAAGAGAGTGAAAGAGTGTTACCGTCGGTGCTGTAGCCGGCAGCCAGCTGTCCGCTTATGGGCAGAACAGTTACGGTAAGGATCAGAATGGTAATATATAATGATTTCATTTTTAAGGAGTTATTGGTTCAGAATAAAGATACCATCAGTGTATGTTCCTATCCATATATTGTTATTATTGTCGGCTTCGATAACAGTAATTATGTCACCTGTAATGAAACCCACAGGTGATATCTCCCACTTCTTCCCGGTGTATACCATCATAACAAGGCCCTCCTGGCTGGCTGAAGGGACCCAGCAATAGTCTCTTCTGTCTGTGCCTGTGATCCCGAAAAATCCGATCTGCCGGCCCTCTTCAAGGGTTATATTTTCCCATTCATTATCGCTGTAACTGTAGAGTTTGTTTGTTCTCATAGCTGATGAGAGAGAAAAATCTTCAACCAGGTAAATTATCCCCGAAGGGCTGATACTGAAATTAAAGACCCAGTAAAAAGTGCCCTCTTCACTGCCCAGGCATTTCCAGTCATTGTCATCAATGTGGTAAATGTTTGTCATACCTACAGTCCCTGTAGTAGAGATAAAGACAATTCCATCTTCATTAATTTCAATATCATCAATGATGTTCTGATTTAACGGGGAGTTTTCGGGAGTCAGGAAAGTGAATTTTTTACCGTCGTAGATTCCCAGTCCGCCGAGCTTATGTGCGCAGCTGGCAAACCATATCCTGCCGTCAGGAGAGGCTTCGACGTTCATCACATAATCACGGGGGAGGCCTGCATTTTCCTTCGTGTACCAGGTTGTTTGTCCTCCCTGGAAATGGCAGAGTCCGCCTCCGCTGGTGCCTGCCCATACACTCTGGTCGGGGGCAACTGCCAGGTCTAGCACTGAATATCCCAGGTTATAATCCTTCAGGTTGCTGCCCTCTATATGATAGATTGATTTACCTGATCCGATCCAGGCATTGCCGTCCTCGTCAAAGTCAATGCAGGTTATGCCCTGGCTTTCAAGCAGGCGGTCGGAGACATCAAACTTTACCTCGGCGGGAAAGTGATTAACAACGTCGTCCCTCTCGCACGAAACAGTATTGAATAACAACAAAATGAAAAGATATTTTAAACGGTTCATGATATACAAATTATATTTCTTCCCCGGGGAAGAGATCTGATCTTTAATGGGTCAGATATTAAGCACTTACAAATTCACAATATTTACGGGGAAAAATCAAGGAGCTTCAGTATCTTAACGGTTGACGGTACGACAGCTTGCCCCGAGCGTAGTCTCGGGGGTACGGCGGTACGATGTATGAAGAAGGAGGAGGGAGAATGGTTAATTTCGGATTGCGGATTCCAACTTTTTATAATCTGCCACGTCTTTAGAGTGAAAGATGACCAGCGATAATCAATATATCGAGAGCGATCTTATTGAAAGATGCAGGAGAGGCGAGACAAAAGCCCAGTTCATGCTTTATAAACAGTACTCGAAGGCTATGTACAATATTGCGATCAGGTTTACAAACAACAAGATGGATGCCGAGGATATTCTCCAGGAATCATTCCTTACTGCCTTCGAAAAGCTTCCTGAACTGCAGAACAGCGCCTCCTTTCCTCTCTGGCTGAAGAGAATCGTTGTAAACAGATGCATCGACCAGGTAAGGAAGAACAGACCGGTTTTCGATGACATCGACAAAAATCTTCCTGAGGGGTATGAAATGGAAGATGAACCTGATTTTACAATTGATCCTGCCATAGTGCACAGCTCGGTAAAGAACCTGCCTCCAGGAGGCAGAACCATTCTCGTTCTTCATGCCCTGGAGGGATACAAACACCGTGAGATAGCAGGGATGCTGGGAATATCCGAATCTACAAGCAAGTCGCAGTACAAAAGAGCTCTTGAATTGCTAAACAGAGACCTGAAACAGAAAATATATGTCACATAAGCTGGAAGAATATCTGAAAAACAAGAGGGAGAGCCTCGATGTTGAATCTCCCGATGATACATCGGTGTGGAATAAAATTGAGAAGCGGCTTTCCGGAAAGGAGAAAGCCAAACCTGCAAGTACCTTGAAGATCAGATGGATACGCATCAGGAACATTGCAGCTGCTGCAATTATTATTTTTTGCATCGGGTATATCACGAAAGATATAATCAATACAATTGGTGCAGGACAGTCCGTCACTTTGTCGTCGATAGACAGTAATCTCGGACAGCGTGAGGAACAATACAGAACAATGGTGAATGACAGGACACACGAGGTAAGCATGATGGGGGGTACTGACGACGACGTAGTGAGGGAGCTCCTCGTGGAACTGGCAGGTGTGGATACGATTTACAGACAGTCAATGGCTGATCTCAGGATACTGGGCTATAATGAGAAAGTGATCAATACGATATTTGATACGTATGAGCAGAAGATACGATTGCTGGAACTCATAATACTTGAAACAAATAAAACCGAAATCCATGAAAACAATGAAAAGATGTCCCTTTAAATTAATAGCCTTTCTGTCTCTCTCTGTTTTACTTTCAACAGCTTATGCAGCAGAAAAGGAAATTCAGAAAACCTTCACCTGGAAATACAACATCAGCAAGGATGGAAAGGTGACGATGGATAATTATAACTGCAACCTTGTTATTCATACCCGGGATAAGGGGGAGACGGAATTACAGCTTAAAATAGAGGCCGATACCAGGTCGGATGAAGATGCCGCTATCCTTGAAAAATACCTTCAGGAACTTGTGTTCAGCACTTCACCGTCATCCGTATCTTTCAGAAGCAGATTCTGGGAGAACCGTTCTTCACTCATGAACAGGACAACCATGA
The DNA here is from genome assembly GCA_043800695.1 of Bacteroidota bacterium. Taxonomy (GTDB): domain Bacteria; phylum Bacteroidota; class Bacteroidia; order Bacteroidales; family VadinHA17; genus LD21. The sequence continues at coordinate 182,536 of JAZDMU010000056.1, read as the reverse complement.
AGCTTGAAGGCGGAAAGAGTGTCACTCTTAATTCTTTCGAAATGACAGCCGAGATGTGGATCCCGGCAGGATGCATGTTTGTGCTGAACTCAAAGTATTCCCGGATCAATATGGAAGACTTTGCCGGACAATTGGTCCTGAACCTCTACAATGATAATTTTTACGGAGGATCGGTTGTATCCAATGCAGAGATAACAGATAAATACGGCACTATTGAGTTCAGGGATATGAAGGATATAAAGGCCAACCTGTATAACAGTAAACTCAGTGCCGGTAATACAGGCGACCTGAACATTGAATCGAAATATTCCAGGGTCAATCTTGCCTCCTGCGGAAAGATCTCCTCAATATCGTACAACGATAAATATGAGATTCCGAAAACAGGTGACGTGACATTTACTTCAAAGTATTCCGATCTCAAGACAGAATCATCCGGCAATATCGCCCTTGACATGTATAACGGTACTGTGATCATGAAAGAGATCAGGGATGTGAAAATAACTTCGAAGTATACTGAATATCAGTTCTATACTACGGGGAGGTGCACAATATCAACATCATATAATGATAAGTTCACCTGCGGCAGGCTCACTTCACTGACCATCAATGAATCAAAATACTTAACATTCAGAATAGGATACCTGGAAGAATCAGTGGAAGACAGGAATTGTTACAATGATAGTTTTACAATTGCTGAGACAGGAAAGGATTTCAGCGGTCTGAGCCTTAACGGAAAATATGTCACCGCATCAGTTACACTTCACGGGAGCACCAGCTACCACCTTAAGGCAAACATCAAATATGCCGATCTGAATATCGACGAATCATCTCTGAAGCCCATCGTGAAAATCATTGACGGATCTGATGTGAAGTATGATGCGATAAAGGGAACCGAATCGGAAGGAATGCCGGTCATTGATCTCAACGGCTACCAGATGACACTCAATATCCCGGAACTTAATTAAGTTGAAGCCGGATTCCATGATTATTTTGTAACTTTTCTCCTTCATTGAAGTTATTATAGAATAAATTCTTCAGCGTTGGATGACATCAGCCTGATGGCCCAGGTAATTGCCGGGGAAATCGACAAAACAGGATTATTGTATGAAAAATACAAGAAACCTCTTTTTGCCTATTTCTATAAGTTTACCTGTGGCGATAGTATGGCAAGCGAGGACCTTGTCCATACCGTTTTCTACAGGGTAATCAGGTACAGGACCAGCTTTACAGGGGAGGGAAATTTTGCAAAATGGCTCTTCAGGATAGCTCATAATGCCGGGATTGATCATGCCAGGAAAACCATAAAGGTTCACAATTATAATCAGGAGTTATCTGCAATCCGGACCACTGTTTACGAAAATATCGAAATGGAGAAGAATGAACAGCTGGCAATCCTTCACCAGGCGATGTTCAGGCTAAAGCCGGATGAAAGGGAATTGCTGGTACTCAGTAAGATTGATTGCCTGAAATACAGGGAAATAGCAGAAATTCTGAATCTGACCGAAAGCAATGTGAAAATCAGAGTTTTCAGGGCACTGAAAAAGCTTAAGGATATTTATTCGAAACTTGAAAACACGATATATGAAAAGTCACGACCAACAGGAAAAGATGTCTGAACTGCTTCATGGCAGCTTATCACCTGAAGAAGAGGAACAAATAATCACCGGCCTGGAAAAATCAGGTATCAGCAGGCAGGAGATTGAAGCTATGCGTTCTGTAGGCAGACTTATAGAAAAAACACCCGTTCCTGAACCGGCGGAAAAGATGGATCAAAGGTTCTATAAGATGCTGGCAGAGGAGAAAGAGAAAATTTTCCGGGGTGATCCGGAATCCGGAGCGAAAAGACCATTGAATGTTTATTTATTGACTCCGGGTTTACGGGTTGCCGCAGGAATAGCTCTCTTCCTTCTTGGCTGGTTCACTTCCGGCTGGTTCGGATCTGTCCCGGCAGATAACAGGCAGATTGCTGATCTTGCAGGGGAGGTAAAGCAGCTGAAGGAAACGCTTGTTCTCACAATGATGCAGCAGAGCTCCTCAGTTGAAAGGATCAAAGCTGTCAGCATGGTCAGCGAGTTTGAAGTGGCAGACAGCCGGATCGTTGAAGCCCTGGTCGGAGTTCTTAACCATGACAGCAATGACAATGTCAGGCTGCTCGCTCTTGAAGCTCTTGTCAGGTATTCATCCGTCCCTGAAGTCCGTGAAGATCTGGTTGCATCAATCAGCAATCAGACATCGCCCCTGGTACAACTTCGTCTTACCGAGATCATGGTTGCCATTAATGAAAAACGTGCAGCGCCTGAATTTCAGAAAATGCTTCAGGATGCAAGCCTTAATTACAGTGTCAGGGGTAAAATGAATGAAGCGCTTGGTATTTTGTTATAAGAGAAAAGAATATGATAAAAAAGATTCTTCCGGTCCTGTTATTACCCGTTGTAATTTCATCTGCAATTTACAGTCAGAGTGAACAGCTTATAATAAACCTCTCTTCATCTTCAATCCCCGGGATTCTGGTATTTGAGAATCCAAAGGGATCGATAAAAATTACGGGATATGAAGGTAATGTGCTGCTGGTAACAGGCACACTGAGGTTCAGCGATAAGGAAGAACCGGCAGGGGATGTCATGAAGCGGATTGAACAGAAAGCCCTCGATATTTCTGCAGAAGTAAAAGGAAAAGAGATAACTCTCCTGTGCAGAACTACGGGTAAGACTGTCGATTTCGACATTAAGGTGCCAAGGGATTTTTCCTTAAAGCTTAAATCCCTTGATAATGGAACAGTAGAGATATTAAATATAAACGGTGATATTGAAGTCGAGAATTCAAATGGCGATATCTCCCTCGGGAATATTTCAGGATCAGCTGTATTAAGCTCTGTATATGGAAAGATCTCAGCAGCTTTCAGAGAAGTAAAACCTGATTCACCAATGATGTTTACCTCCTTTGAAGGGGACATTACGGTTTCATTGCCTGAATCTGTTAGTGCAAGAGTGAAGATGAAGAGTGAAAATGGTGAAATAATGTCAGACTTTGATATTAAGCCTGATAACAGGCAATCAGTTGTTACCAGGGTTGATAATACCCTGGTCTATTCACTGGAAGACTGGTTTGCAGGTACCATAAATGCCGGAGGCCCCGAATATATTTTAAGAAGCTACAGCGGCAACGTCATACTCAGAAAAAAGAGTGGTCTTTTGTAACCTTTTGCTTTTATGAAGGTTTTTATACAAAAGTTAAACCTTGAATAAGCTAAATGCCATGAAAAGAATTCTGTCAATATTGTTTTCTGCTGCCGTGGTAATCCTGTTGTCATCAAGTCACCTCTCCGGGCAATCAGGAGCACAGAAGCTTGAAGGAACCTGGAGCATGAAACCTGGAGAATCAGGACTGCATTTTGAGTTTGAACCCATTGATTATACAGTAAAAGGGAAGATTTCGCATAATAATTTTTCAGTGACTGTCAGCAAATCCGACCTGACAGGCTTCAAAGCAGGCGATGATGTCAGTTTTTCAATAAAGAAGCCGGGCGGAGAAGTGACTATGACCGGTGATGTTATCGGGGAAAAGGGAGAAGGCAAATTTGTTTTTACTCCGGATGCGGGCTATATAAAATCATTTGCTGATGCCGGCTACAAAGATTTGTCATTACAGGTATTGTTACTTTTTACTCTGAAGAATACCGATATGAATTATGTCAATAATGTCAGGAATCTCGGATATCCGGAACTGTCGGAAGACAACCTGATTGTACTGGTAGCACTTGATGTTTCAGTCGATTATATAAAACAAATCCAGGATGCGGGTTTTAAAGGGATTGCTCTAAGTAAATTAATTGGTTTCAAGGCACTTAATGTAGATCCAGTCTATATCGCAAATATGAAAAAGCTGTCAGGGGGCGATCTGTCCGCTGATGATATTACAGCCTTTGCTGCCCTGAAGATTGATGAAAAATATGCTGAGGAGATGTACAAATCGGGATATAAATTGTCAGGAAACAACCTTATTCAGTTCAAAGCCCTGGGTATTACACCTGAATATATTAAAGAGATAATGTCTGCAGGGTTAAAGGATATATCAGAGGATGAGATTGTACAGTTAAAATCCCAGAAAATAGACGGGCATTATTTAATAGAAGTCAGGGAGATGGGTTTTGGAGTAGAAATAGATGTTCCTCTGATTGTCAAGCTTAAGATATTTAAGATAGACAAAGCATATATAGAGGAGATGAAAGCTGCAGGATATACCGGTTTGTCAACCGATCACCTGGTCGATTTTAAGATTTTTCATATCGATAAAGCCTTTATCGAAAAGGCAACACAATTTCTGGGATCAAAACCTTCACCTGAACAGCTCATCCAGTTAAAAATAGCCGAAGGAAACGGTTCGGGACATTCACGCTGAATATGTTTGCATGTACGCAAGTAATTGCGTATTACGCCTGCCTTCGCCCAGGCTACGGTTGCCAAAGCATGATTGCCGGCTTTCGCCAAGGCTACAGCTGACAAAGTACGACCTGCCTGTGAACAATCCCCCGCCTCATCTGTTAATTAATTAACAGTATCAACCATGAGCAACTCAAAATCAAACGGAATACGCAGGAAAGTGGTGGTGGTGGGTGCAGGAGCAGTGGGAGCTACTTATGCGTACGCCTTATCGCAGAGCGGACTGGCCGATGAGATAATCATCATCGACCGGAACGAGGATCTTGTACGCGGACAGGTACTCGACCTGGTGCATGGTCAGCCTTTTATCCCTACTGTTGCAATAAGGGGAGGGTCAAAAGCCGATTATGCCGATGCACGGCTTATAGTCATCACAGCAGGCTCAGCACAGAAACCGGGCGAAACACGCCTTCAGCTTCTTAAGAAGAATGCTGATATCGTAGGTTCCATTGCCGGGGATGTTGCTGCCTCAGGATCACACGGAGTAATGCTGATAGTAAGTAACCCGGTGGATGTTATGACTTATGTCGCACTTAAAAGATCAGGTTGGGAGCGGGGCAGGGTGATAGGATCGGGAACGGTGCTCGACAGCGCCAGGTTCCGTTATCTTCTTGCCGATCACTGCGGTGTGGATGTCCATAACGTACATGCCTATATCCTCGGCGAACATGGCGACAGCGAATTTGCTGCCTGGTCGATGACAAACGTGGCTGGAATGATGATTGATGACTATTGCCCTGTATGCAACAAATGCTCCGACTGGAAAGTTAAACGCAAAGCCATTGAACAGCAGGTGAGGGAATCTGCCTATCATATCATAAATGCAAAAGGAGCAACTCATTTTGCAGTGGGACTGGCACTTGTGAGGATAACCGCATCAATCTTAAGAAAACAGAACAGCGTGATGACTGTCTCTGTAATGATGAACGGCGAATTCGGGTTAAAAGATGTATGTCTCAGCGTACCTTCCATTGTTACTGACAGGGGAGCTGTTAAGATAATAGAGGGTTCTCTGCCTGCCCGGGAGCTCGAAGCTCTCAGAAGATCAGCAGGGATCCTGAAGGAAGCGACTGAATCGCTGTCACTGTAAAATCAGGAATACACCGGAAGCTACGGTATGACGGTATGACGATGCGACGGAATGAACCCGGATCTGTCCCTGGCTAAAATGGAACCTTACATTGCATGATTGCATTTTTCACCGGTGAATAATACATATATGCGATGTATTCAGTTCCGCCAGTCTTTACAAAATGAGGATTGAAACAATCCGGGAACGATCTCCCGTCACTGAAAGCAAGAGTACCGTAATTATACCAGGCATAACGGGAATTGTTCTGGTTCAGAAAAAGCCCTTCTGTTGAGTAAATAAGTGAATCAACAGAAAAGATCGTCTTCCCCTGGAGGTCAGTTATTCTTGTTTCTCCCACTACCACGATGTCGTCATATTTTTTAAACCCATCCATCCCGAGATTCATTTCATTGTTAATATCGAAAGCGGCATTCGGGATATTCGAGACCAATGATGGTATTTCGCCTTCCTGCTTTGCTGCAAGAACAACAAATTTTTCTTTCGACAGGGAAACGATAAAGTCATAAATCTCAGCAAAGGGGCCATAAGTTTTGCCTTTAAGTGTTATCAGGTACTTGCCTCCCGGTTTGCTGAGGATTCCTTTATACCTTAAAAGCTGGTCATCAGTATTAGTAGACCCCATATAGCAGTTATCAAATTCCATAATTTTAGGATCTCCTGATTCGTACGGACCGCTGGTGATACCTCCACTTATTATATAGTATTTTTCGGCATTCCGGTCCTGCAGCAGCAGCGAACCGTCGGGCATATTACAGATATTCATCTCCTTGTAATCAATCTTCAGTTTCCCTCCCAGACTGACTATAAACTCAGGCTGATCACAGGCACATCCGGGTTCCTGCTCCTGCGATGAAGGATTGTTCATCTGTGCAACAACCGGGTTGGCTGATGCGCAAAAAATAACCAGGATCAACAATTTAAATGTTTTCATTTCCAGGGGTTTTAATAACTACTAAGTTACTAAATAAATTAATGAGAGATAACAAAATACCGGTGTGACGGTATGTTGGTATGACAGCTTGCCCCGAGCGTAGTCTCGGGGGTATGGCGGGAAAAAGAAGGATGGAGAGAAAGAATGAAGGGGAGAATGGGAGAGGGGGAGATGGGGGGGATATAAGAGTGTAATTTATTGCTTATCTTTAAGATTGATAGTAAGTATTGAACATATAGCATTCCGCCATGAGACGAAGATTGTTATTTGGATTATTGTTTTGCATTCTGACCTCTGCAGGCCTGTTTTCACAGCAGGTTGCTGATACAACATTTGCCCCGGTGATTCCCAGACCTGAATACCCTGCAGGAAAGGGCCCGGTGGTGGCAATCGATGAAGGTCATTATAACTTTCACACTGTTGACGGCAGGTACCTTCCCTTTGCCAGCCTGCTCAGGAGAGATGGTTATGTTGTTTCGGGATATGAAGGAAAATTCAAGGCGTCAGGACTGAGGGACGTAAAGATTCTCGTGATCGCCAATGCCCTCAATAAGATCAACGTGGAGAACTGGTACCTTCCCACGCCATCAGCAAGTAAGAAAGGAGAGATTGAAAAAGTCAGGAAATGGGTTGAAAACGGTGGATCGCTCTTTCTGATAGCCGACCATATGCCTTTCGGAGGCGCCGCTGCCAGCCTGGCCGCCGCATTCGGATTCAGGTTCACAAACGGATTCGCCATTGACACCACAACACGGGGACAGGCTTATTTCTACCGGAATGATGGGACCATGCTCTCCTGTCCGCTGACCAACGGAAGAAACTCCAACGAGACTATCAGCAAGGTTGTCACCTTCACGGGACAGGCATTCAGGATCCCTGACGAAGCTAAAAACGTTTTGAAGTTTGATGAGAGATACCTGCTACTTGAGCCCGACACTGCATGGGTTTTTGATAAGTCAACACGATTTACTCCCATCAACGGCTGGTCGCAGGGGGCTTTTATGAGATACGGAAAGGGACGCATAGTCATGTCAGGTGAAGCAGCCATGTTCACCGCCCAGCTCGGAGGCCCGGATCAGATAAGGATGGGGATGAATTCAGATTTCGCAGAAGACAACTATAAATTTCTGCTCAATATCATTCACTGGCTTGATGGGAGAATAAAAGAATAAACCCAACGGCATAAAGGTAAAACGGCGAGGCAGTACCACTATACAGCTGCATGACTTTTCATCTCTCAAGCCACTTCCTGAATTCCGATATCTTGCTGCGGCTCACCAGGATATCGTCATCCCGTGAATTGCTGACCTTTAATTTCAACCTGGTTCCGGAATAGGAAATAATATCGGTTATTGCATCGATATTCACAATATACTTACGGCTTATCCTGTTAAAGTGCGCGGGATCGACGAGCTTTTCGACCTGTTCAAGAGAATAATTAATATCGTATGTTTTACCGGTATTTTCGAGGATAAATGTGGATTTTTCAAGGCTGAAAAACAAATTGATATTTCCGGTTTCAATAGCTTTAAGATGGATGCCAACATTTACAACAAAACGTGATTTGTACTTATTTGTTAATGTTTTCATCACCTGGTCAACCTTATACCTCAGGATCTTAACATAAGAATCTCTTAAATTGTTGCCCGAAGAAACGAACCGGTCTATAGCATGTTTCAGGTCAGCCAGGCTTACCGGTTTCAACAAATAATCAATACCGTTAAATTTAAAAGCTTTTATTGCGTACTCTTCATAAGCAGTAGTGAAAATCACAGGGCAGATTATATCAACATGATCAAATATTTCAAAGCTCAATCCGTCTGATAGCTGAATATCAAGAAAAATCAGATCGGGCATAGGATTATTACTGAACCATGCTACTGCCTCCTCAACTGATGGAATAATGAAGCTGATTTCTATTTTAATATCAACCTGGCCCAGTATCCTTTGAAGATACTCTGCCGCAGGCTTTTCATCTTCAATAATTAATGCCCTTATCATTTTTCACGCTTAATACCGGGATTCTGACCATGAAGCTTTTATCTGATGCATCAACCAGTACCTCTTTATCAGATAAGTATTTATACCTTGATTTAATGTTCTCCAATCCGATCTTATTGGATGCAATCTCAGTTTTTTTAAGCTGCAGGTTGTTTTTAACAACTATATAATCTTTTTCTTCCCTGATTTCAATTACCAATGGAGAGCCGGCTGATGTTGTATTATGCTTGATTGCATTTTCAAGAAGCATCTGAAGCGCCATTGGTATTATATATTTATCTGCTGCCTCCGGAAGATCAATATTAATGTTAAGCGAATCCTGGTATCTGATCCGGTACATATATGAAACTGATTCTAAAAGGCTTTTTTCTGTCGCCAGGTCAATAACTTCTTTTTCACGGCTTTCAAGCACATACCTGAATACATTTGAAAATTCCTGAATAAATTTCACCGCCTTTTCCTGGTCTTTATGAACAAGTGAAGAGAGGGCAGTAAGGCTATTGAACACAAAATGCGGGGTGACCAGGTTTTTAAGAGCTTCATATTCTATAGATAGCTTTTCTCTTTTAAGTTTTTCTTCATTTACGGCCGACTGTTTCCAGCTTTTAAAGAAATAAGAAAGATTAATAAGTATAATGCTTATCAGGACAGTACCTGCCAGGTATTTCATTCCTTCAAACGTCTTGCTATAGAGCATTTCAATTTGCTGTCGCTGTATTACAATAAAGATCAGATAATTAACAATTGTAAGGATAAGAATTCCGATTATTATTTCAAGAAGAGCTGTCAGAATCAGCCTCATTCCCGGTCTCTTCAACCAGGGTAAATGTTGTTCGAGCTTCCATTCGATGTATTCAAAGCTCTTCATCGAAGGTATGCCAATTGCAAGGGAATAAAAGAAAACAAAAACCATGACATTGACAGAGAGGAATCCCTGGGGATATGCCAGTAATGTAATTATCAATCCTATGATGACAGGGATAACCAGGTTCCACCATGTAAACCTGAATAGTCTGAAATCTGATTTAATATAGATGTCAGAAAACATTACTGTCAAATTTAGGCATTTATATTTTCTGGTTGTAACCTTTTATATTAATTCCGGAGATAGTACTGTCCGGGCTGGTTATTGTTTTTCTTCCGGTCTGTCCGGATTCTGTTCTGTTAGTTCCAACGTACACTCGTTGTACAGTCTTAAAGCATCCTGCCTGCCCCAGGAAGGATCTACAATGCTCTTCGGTTTGAAATCGTTATATATGCTTAATGCTTTTCCGAACAGAGGAATCGCAGCCTCTTTACCCCCACCGAAAAATTTCGGTGTATTCATTGTGGATTTGCCTTTTAAGTAATATATCCTGGGATTTCCGGGATTAAGTTTTTCGGCATCATCAAGAGCAGCGGAAGCTCTTGGAAGATAAATGGGTCCATTGATCATAGGGTTGGTCGCCATACGGGCGAAATAGAGCATACTTTGAAGTACATAAATCTCTGATTCATCAGGTTCAATCTTAAGGGCCTTATCAAGAAGTTCCTGGGCTTTGTCGCAATACATTTCCACAATATTTTCATCAGTTTCAATAAAACCCATATTGATGAGAGCATAAGCCCCGTAATAATACGGTATCCAGTCATCCTTGTAAATGAGAAAGATCCTTTCCGAACAATTGGCTAATTGCTGGTAGTTCTCAAGTCTGTATTCTTTATGAGCCAGGTCAATGCTTTTCTTCAGCAATGAATAGTATAATGTATCGCTGCCTGATATAGTTTGTGCTGCAATCAGGATAAATGTAAGAATCATTATTTTTCTCATTTTTCTGGTTCTCTTGAATCGATTTGCTCTTATTACGCGGTTATATACATATCCTATTAATCACATTTCAGGCTTCCCGGTAAATGAAACGAACAGGCCAAACAGGTAAAACCTGCGGGAAACCGGTATTATGGGTTCTGATTTGTATACCCCGTATTCATCAGGAAGATCTGCATACCTGTATCCGAAAATATTTTCTATTCCCAGAATATTGCTCACCTGGGCATAGAACATTGTAAACTTCCCGAAAAGCTTTGTGAAATGGAAGATACTCAGACTCAGGTTATTGTATGATTTAGTTCTTTGAATGGCACTATTGCTGACATTCGGATCGATATAAGGCCGGCCGCTGGCAAATTCGTAACCTGCACTTATATAAGAATCCGGTTTTGGTATATAATGCTTGTATACCAGTGACAGGTTATGTGTCGCCAGAAAGAATGGAGGATGAGAAAAGCTGTAATCTTTATAATTACGCCTGCTGTCAATCAGAGAATAAGATATCCAGAAATCTCCGTTTTTTATCGATTTTGAATCACGATAGAACAATTCGATACCTTTTGCATACCCATATCCGTTGTTATTGTATGCCTCAGATTCAATAGAGTAAACAGAATCATATTTTACAAGTCTGTCATAATCTTTATAGTAAGCTTCAATTCTGAATATCCTGCTCTCCTTTGTCAGCTGGTAATTGAAAATAAAATGTTCAGCCTGTTCTGATTTTAGTTTGTTATTATAACCCAGGTACTCATTTAAAGGTTGTTCGCTGAAGCTTCCATATCCAAAAGAGAGTTGACTGTTTACTGAAGTTTTATAAGCTAAAGAGAACCTGGGTGAAATGTACAACTCATCAGACAGAGGTGCCAGTTCAGCTCTTGCCCCGATACGTGTTGAAATCCTTTTATGTACTCTGACCTCTGACTCAAATAAAGCAGCAATCAGGGGAGTGTTAAAGTTCCATTTATATGCATTTCCGGAGAGAGGAATATAATTTCTCATATAATCTTTATTCAGGATGTTACCTCCGAATTTTATGTTCAGTTTCTCATTTACCGGCTTCGTCAGAACCAGCTTGAATTCGCATGATTGCTTTGTGGTTTCAATGTTATCTTCATCCATATTGATTTTTTCAATATCATAATTAAATGAAGCGCCGGAGCTCACTAGCCAGTCCTTCCCGATAACACCCCTGTACGATGATACAATGAACAGGTCATTATTCTTCAAAGCTATCAATTCATCAATCCGGGTATCAAGATCGTGATAGAACATGCTGCTGTTGTCCATTGTAAGATTTGCCAGTATCTTCAGTAGCCCTCTTTTCCCGGCTTTCTGACGATAAGCGATCGTCTGGTTAATACTCTCCGGTTCATGATCCCATTTGACGTTAGAACCGGTAATTCCATAATATGGAGACATATTGGAATATTGTGTTGAAGCAGAAAGGGATGACTTTTCCCATTTTTTAGTAACGGTAAGATTTGCTCCTGACATAAAAAGTGATATCCCGGCTTCATCTTTTTCAGGACTATCTATTGAATTAAGTATCAGCACAGACGATAAAGCCTGTCCATATTCGGCAGAATACCCCCCGGTGCTGAAAACCGTTCCCCGGAACAACATAGGAGAAAATCTGCCGCGAACCGGTACATTAGGCATTTTTGCAGTATAGGCACTCTCCACCGAAAGCCCGTCAATAATTGTTCTTGCTTCATTCTGTTCACCTCCACGGACAAACAATCCACCCTCATCAACTGCATTGCTGGTTCCGGGCAATGTCCTTAAAACACTTAATGCATCACCAAAGCCCACCGGATTGGTAGCCATATCAAGCTTATTAAGTACCACTGATTTTTTCTTGTCTCCTGCTTCGAATGTGCCGGCATATACAACTATCTCTTTCAACTCAACATCATTTTCTCTAAGAATGATGACAAGATCAATAGTGTCATTCCGGAGATCAAGCGGCTCTTCATTCGCTTTATAGCCGATGCAGCTCGCTACCATTACAACCTCTCCTCTAAGATCTGTTGACAATAAAAAGTTACCCTGTTCATCAGAATTTGTTCCTTCTATAGTTCCTTTTAAATAAATATTTGCCCCGGAAACGTGCTGGTTTTTATCGGTTTTAATATTTCCTGTAATAATTGTCTGACTGAATAAGTTGCTAACCTGCAGGAACAAAAGAAAAAATATGATGATAATTTTTATCATTGATCTTGTTTTTCTTTGTAAATATCATCTGCCTGCTGCTTTCCGGAAAATAAAAGTTTCCGGCATGTATGAAATCAATGATGAAATGCAGTGGAGACGGATGAATAGAATTCATGCAGAGAAATATTACAGTGTTATAATGATGTCAGGTGTGTTTGGACCGGTTGTGCCGGATGATCAGGACTGAATAAGCCGCGCACTCCTGAGATTAAGATCTTCGATATCGATGGTATCAACGCCAACGTGAAGACCTGGAATAAAGATTCATTATTTTCGACTACATTCACATCTTGAAAACAGCAAGGGAATGGATCTGAAATATAGACTAATCGAAGTCACTCCTGAGAACATTAAAGATCATCCGCAGGCAATATGCTTTATTAAACGCGAAAATGCACAATGCAGCAAGAAGGTTGAATGGTACAGTGAGCATTATAAGGAAGGTGTCCGGATAAAGCTTCTTTATACCGGCGACATGGCCAAATCGATCGGATTCGTTGAATATATCCCCGGGGAATTCTGCTGGCGCCCGATTGAAGCAGAAGGGTACATGTTCATCCATTGTATCTGGACATACGGAAAGCAGAACCAGAACCATGGACTTGGAAGCCTTCTTATCAAAGAGGTTGAAAAGGAAGCCTCAGGCATGAATGGTGTGGCAGTAGTGACAAGCGATAAATCGTTCATGTGCAAAAAGGAGATCTTTCTTAAAAACGGGTATAAGACAATCTCCGAATCGGGAAGTGAACAGCTTCTGGTGAAACAGTTCCGGAAAGGAGCATTACCTTCGTTTAAAGTAGATACCAGTGAAGCTGTCAGGTATAATGACCTGACTATGATCTATTCCGGACAATGCCCGTGGGTGACAAGATTCATTGAAGAGGTTAAGCCTGTCCTGAAGAAGGAGAAGCTGGATCCCGATATAATTGAGCTCAAAACTGCTTCCCGGGCACAGAAATCCCCTTCCGCTTACGGAGTCTTTAATCTCGTATATAAGGGAAAGGTGCTGGCCGACAGATATATATCCACTACGAGATTCAGCAATATAATAAGGAAGGATGTGAAGGGGAAATGAGTTAAAAGTCTGTAAAGTCATTATTAGTAGGGATACGGCTGGGATTACCCGATTATTGTACTTTAAACTTATATGACTATTTTACCCCCTGACTTTTAAAAAAGATATTTATGAAAATGATGGCAACAGGAATAAAAAAGAACTACAGTAGGTTGCTTGTTATTAGCATGTTCGCATGGTTTGCCGGATATGCTGCAATTGCCCAGACAACTTATGAGTGGCCCTCTTTTCACGGGGCCGATCGTACAAACAGATCGGCTGAGACAGGTCTTCTGAAAACATGGCCTGCTGAAGGGCCGAGACTTATCCAGACACTATCAGGGATAGGGGAAGGATACAGCTCAGTGGCAATTGCCGGAGGGATGATCTTCACTGCAGGTTCAGTAAATCAACAACCTTTCGTTTATGCATTCGATATGAAAGGCAAGCTTCTCTGGAAAAAAGCGATCGGCAGAGCATGGTCGACCACCGCATCGTGGGCAGCCTCATATACCGGTCCAAGGAGTACGCCGACATATGATAACGGAGTGATCTATTTCCTCGGCGAAATGGGTTTACTGGTTTCACTCGATGCAAAGACAGGGAAAGAGATATGGCAGGCAGACCTGGCAAAGGAATATGATGCTCCGCAAACAGATTACGGGTATGCCGAATCGGTTCTTATAGATGGAAATAAGCTGTATGTCAGGCCTGCAGGAAAAAAAGGGCACCAGGTGTGCCTCGACAAAAAAACAGGCAAACTGATATGGGCAAACACACAGATACCCGGAGCTGAAGGTTATACCTCTCCGGTTGTGGCAGAGATCGGAGGGATCCGCCAGGTGATAGGAGGGAGCTCAACATGTTACTATGGAGCTGATGCTGCAACAGGAAAGCTTCTCTGGAAAGTGGATGTTGTGAACCAGCAATCACTTAATATAAACAATGTGATAGTGAGAGGCAACAATATTTTCATTTCAACCGGTTACGGCCTGGGATGCATGCTTTATAAATTGAATGTCAATGGAAATGAGCTTCGTCCTGAGAAGATATGGGATGCAGCTATAATGGACAATAATCACGGCGGTGTGGTTTATCATGACGGTTATGTGTTCGGATCAGGCAGCAGGCAGAGAGGCTGGTTTTGCATTGACTATATGACCGGCGAACAGAAATGGCGTTCAACCAGCGACGAGGGAACAATATCTTATGCCGATGGTATGCTTTATGCTCTCGATCAGCGGGGGACGCTGAAACTGCTTAAGGCATCACCCGAAAAATATGAGGTCACCGGCTCATTCAGTCTGCCCTCCGGCGGTAAAGGCAATTACTGGGCGCATCCGGTGGTATGTAACAAGAGGCTGTATATCAGGCATGATGATAAGATATTCGTGTATGATGTAGGGAAATAAAGGCGCAAAGGCACGGATTACATCCCGATAGCTATCGGGACCGCGCCATCGAAATCCATTCAACTTCCTTCAACCCTTTTCAATTTACTTAGGGTAAAATGGCAGGATAAGGGTCTATGCTCAGGGGAGATTTTCATATGGACTCACATAACCGGAAGATATATTTTTATGTTTCATTGGTTCTTATTCTTTTGACCGCATGCGAAAGGAACACTGAAAAACCCCTTGTTGTTACGACAGATGATATTACTGTCTTTTCAGAAGGGATTTATATTTTTAATGGTTCGGTTTCAGGGACAGGTTCTGAAATCATTTCTGATCATGGCTTCTGTCTGGGCATCTCCGTGAATACGGTAAAGGATGAAAGCTCCATATGTCTGGGTTCAAGAGGCTACGACGGCTGCTTCAGCTATACAGATTTTAATGTTTCGGCAAATACTACCTATTATGTAAGGGCTTTTGCTACAACCGGATCAGGAATAGTATATGGTGAGGAAAAATCATTTACCACTCCTGAAACTCTTATTCCGAAACTGCTGGATATCGATCAGAATATTTATTACACAGTGACTATCGGAAGCCAGGTATGGATGGCTGAGAACCTTAAAGCACTCCGTTATTCTGACGGCAGGAGCATACCCAGGGTGGAGGACCGGCTCACATGGTACAACTTCGCGATGTACACCCGTGCATATTGCTGGTATGAAAACTATGGTGCAATAGGAGCTACATACGGGGCTCTCTACACGTGGCCGTCAGCCATGGACATCGATTCACGGGAAGAGATAGTTTACGGCAGGGTGCAGGGTGTCTGTCCTGCCGGGTGGCACCTCCCCTCCGATGAGGAATGGAAACAGCTCGAGATGTTTCTGGGAATGAGCCCCACTGATACGGATTCAGAAGGCTGGCGCGGCACTGATGAAGGAGGTAATCTCAAGCATAATGGTTCTCAGCCCTGGCAGAGTCCTAATACAGGTGCTGACAATGAAAGCGGATTCACAGCCCTGCCCTCCGGATGGCGGGATGGAGCCGGATATTTTAAAAACCTCGGGACGGCAACCAGGTTCTGGTCATCATCAATAAGAGGCGATTATGCCTGGATAAGACAACTTGATTACAATTCATCTCAGATAAACCGGGCAACCAAAGGTCTCTATGAAGGGATCTCTGTCAGGTGCATTAAGGACAATTGACTTACAAGATGTTTCTTTATTTTAATCCGGCAGACCTGCTTTTATTATCTCCTGCACCATTTTGGTTACAGTACGGAAGTCGATCTTCCCCGTACCCATCATCGGGAGCTGTTCTATGGTGATAAATTGCCTTGGCAGAGCTATGCTTGGAAGGTCGTCCATCATTTTCCTGAGGATCTCTGTCTTGTTCACTTCCTGCGAGACAGTAGCCACTATGACAGATCCCTTCTTTTCCTCCATGATCTCGACCACGCAGCACGATGCTCCCTGGGGGATGTATTTCTCCAGTATATTCTCAACCTTTACAAGCGATACCATCTCGCCGCCCACTTTTGTGAATCTCTTGAACCTTCCTGCGTGCCAGAGGTATCCGTCAGCATCAAGGTACCCCATATCACCGGTATTGTACCAGCCGTCTTTAAGCACCTCGGCAGTCTGCTCCGGGTCTTTGTAATATCCGTTCATTATGGATGGTCCCTTGACCATAACTTTTCCTACTTCACCAATTGCACACTCTTCCCCGGTCTCAAAATTCTCGATCCTGACCTGTATGTTTGGCAGAACCTTGCCTGTGCTTCCAGGTCTGTTGTTTTCGATTGAGTTAACGGAGATTACTGGTGATGTCTCGGTTGCGCCATAACCTTCAAGAAGAGTTACTCCATGCTTTGTCTTCCAGCCTTCCCTCAGGGCATCCGGACATTTGTCAGCGCCTGCTACCATTAACCGCAGGGTCTTGAAGTCGCCCGGTTCCGATTTCTGGAGGTATCCCCAGAAAAAGCTCGGTGTTCCAACCATGATTGTGGGTTGTTCCTCGCGGGCTATTTTGCTGATAGTCTGGAAATCAAGAGGATTGGCGTATGTAACTAAAGTCATCCCATGATAAAATCCTACCCAGAGATTTACAGTCAGTCCGAACACATGGAAGAAAACAAGGTTGGCAAGCAGTTTATCTTCTGAAGTGATCTTTACATAGTCGCTGAATGCTTCAATGTTTGCTATAATATTTTTGTGTGATAGTGGTACTGCTTTGGGATCTTTCTCGCTTCCGCTGGTAAAAAGGATCACGGCAGGGTCGTCTTCGTTTCCTTTGTGAATGGTGCTTAACAGAACAGAGACTGGCAGAAGTGATTTAACTGCTGCTTTAAGTTTGTCACCGGTTGATATCCCTTTCATAATCTCCTCTATAAGGATCATCCCGTCAATGACCGGGCATCCGATTTTATCGAGCAGGGCTTTTGAGGTGATGATGGTACTGAACCCGCATTTCTTCTGGGCATACTTTGCGTTTGCCTCTGCACCTGTTGAGTAGTTTATCATTACAGGTATCTGCCCGCTCATCAGCGCTGCTGCTGAAGCCAGCGCACAGCCTGCCGATGTGGGGATCATGATGCCGATGAACCCCTTGTCATATTTGCTGAATTTTGAACTGAGGATAAGAGATGCGATCAATGCTTTTGAGTAGTCAACATTTTTACCGGTTGTCTTGTCGATTATAGCAAGCTTCTTACCCTGCTTTTTTGCTACCCTGACAAATTGCTGGTGAAGTAACATGAGGAGAGGTTTTGGTTAATAATCTGATTTTCCCGATCGCCAATATAGAAAATAATTTGAAACAATATACATTGGAATAAATATTGTTCGAAAAAATGGCAAAAAATTAGTGCGTTACATATGACAGATATACAGGTTAGTACAATAAGTAATAGGATTTTGAGTAGAAATGATAGAATATTCGTTCGAAAATCCAGAAAATTATATTGTATTTAAAATCC
This sequence comes from Bacteroidota bacterium, assembly GCA_043800695.1. Classification (GTDB taxonomy): domain Bacteria; phylum Bacteroidota; class Bacteroidia; order Bacteroidales; family VadinHA17; genus LD21. The sequence continues at coordinate 164,614 of JAZDMU010000056.1, read as the reverse complement.
CCTCCAGTCGGGGCTTTAACAGACTGCATAACCATAATTTGAACAACTTCTCAACTACCAGAAAACTTGTTTCTTAATTTTTTATATTTACAATAAAAACAGAGAAATCATGGACATGACATTCATTTCCTTTAATGTAATTGGTGAGTTAATTGTAAAGGTAATGGTCAAGGCAGGCATCCCTGAAGATGATGCAAAAACAGTAGCTGAGGTCCTGCTCCAGGCCGACAAGTTCGGGATAGACTCCCACGGAGTCAACCGGCTGAAACCCATCTATCTCGATCGTATCAGGGATGGAATTCTGAATCCTGTTACAAAGTACGAGATCGTAAGAGAGGGTCCGACTACAGCTGTTGTTGATGGAAATAACGGCATGGGACATGTCATCTCCCGGCAGGCGATGACACTTGCCATTGATAAGGCAAGGAAATTTGGGATGGGCATGGTGGCTGTGCGAAATTCAACACATTACGGAATTGCAGGTTATTATGCATTGATGGCTGTGAGGGAGAATATGATAGGTATAACAGGAACCAATGCACGTCCGTCAATCGCCCCGACCTTCGGGGTTGAGAATATGCTCGGAACAAACCCTCTTACATTCGGAATGCCTACCGATGAGCCTTTCCCCTTTCTCCTTGATTGTGCCACATCAATAACCCAGAGAGGAAAGGTTGAGCTCTATGCGCGTATGGGGAAAGATCTGCCCAGGGGATGGGTGATAGATGAAAATGGAGATAGCAAGACAAACTCACGTGAAGTACTCGATGACCTGATAGCAGGAAGAGCTGCACTTACTCCCCTCGGAGGGATAGGAGAAGAGACAGCGGGTTACAAGGGCTACGGTTATGCAACAGTGGTTGAAATACTTTCAGCTGCTCTCCAGCAGGGAGCCTTTATGAAAATGCTTATGGGAGTGAAAGATGGCAAAAAGGCTCCATATCCCCTGGGGCATTTCTTCATAGCGATCGATATAAATGCTTTTACCGATCCTGATGATTTCAGGAAGATCACAGGCGACATATGCCGCAATCTGAGGGCTTCAGAAAAGATGCCGGGTGAAAAGAGAATATGGACAGCCGGCGAGAAGGAATATTACACCTGGCTCGAAAGGAAAGATAAAGGAGTGCCTTTCACGCCGCAGCTTCTCGAAGAATTCAGGGGACTGTGTAAAGATTACGGTCAGGAAGAGTATATCAAATACTTTAGTTAGAAATCTGACGAACCATATCAACCATATGCTTTACCCGGGGTTTCAGTCCTCAAGCCACCGGTCATTCACCATCAGGTCGCCTATGTTGACACAGTAAAGATCGTATCCTCCTTTTCCTCCCGGCCTGTTTGACGAAAAGACCATTGCCTCCTCCTTCATGCAACCGAACCAGAGCGTAACCGGCCTGTATTCGTCATATTCCGAATTTATTTTTTCTCCGAAGTTAACAGGATCAGACCACTCACCATCAATCAGCTTGCTGTACCAGAGGTCAAATCCGCCGTATCCTCCTTCCCTGTCTGAGGCAAACACGAGCAGGTTCCTGTTCACGAACGGGCACTTGTCGTTGCTGCTGCCCGACAGGGCCGCCTCCTTTGTTATTGCCGGTGCACCTGCCCCGAACTGATCCTTCAGAAGCAAAGAGGATCTTAACGGCATTGAATAGATATCAAACTGATTGTTTTCCCTGTTGCTGCAGAAAAGTACGCCGGTCGTATCGCTGTTCAGGGTGAAATAGGCATCATCGAACTCTGTATTGAGGGCAGCTGCATCAAGCGGACCTGTAAACTGATCCCCACTGTAATCATCGGAAGGGTTATAGACAAATTTAATATCAAGATCCACTCCCTCGTCATTTGCATAAAACAGGTAATTGAATCCCTCTGTCCAACCGATTATGTATGGCCCGTACTCATTGGAGCTCGTATTAATAAGGGTGAGTCTCTCCTTTTCATAGGTGTCGGAATAATTATAGGCAGGGTAAGAAACATTAAGTATATTGTCTTTCCTGGGATGGAAAGTTATCTCTAACGATTTCCGGATTATGTCAAAGTTCTCTCCATGTGTCGGATTTTTTGAAGAGAAATAGATTGCTTCGCCCAGGTACTCGTAGGGAAGGGCTGAATTGAAATCATCATAGGATGAATTGATGCCTTCCAGATTTTCCGGGTAATCGGTAATTATAGTATCAAATTCAAAATCATAATCCCTATCGATGTCAAAAAGCCAGCAACCTGGAAGAAACAGGAATAAACCCAATATGAGCCATTTCAGTTTTTTCATGTCATATGTTTACATATGAACGGTTTAATAGAGTATTCTGGTACGAATGGTATGAGGAATATCTTTCAGTTCCTTCAATACTGACGAATCAAGTTCACTGTCTGTTTCAATAATAACATAGCCTATTTCGGGATCTGTCTGCAGGTACTCAGCAGAGATATTGATTCCGCGTGAGGAAAAGACATCATTTATTTCACGCAGCACTCCAGGCACATTCCTGTGAATATGAAGGAATCTCTGTTTTGAATTATTTGGCTGAAGTGCTATCCCGACGAAATTGACCGCCCCGATCGTGGAGCCGGTATCGCTGTATTTCACAAGCTTTTCAGCTACTTCCGTACCTATATTTGCCTGTGCTTCCCTGGTGCTTCCTCCTATATGAGGGGTCAGGATTACATTATTGAATTCCTGCAACTCGCTTATAAAAGGCTCTCCGTTAGAGGCAGGTTCCTCAGGAAAAACATCGGCAGCAAGTCCTGAAAGATGCTTTTTTTTGAGTGATTCTGCCGCAGCATGGTAATCAACAACATCCCCGCGGGAAGCATTGATTAGGCATGCGCCTGTCTTCATAATTTCAAACTGGTGCGAGGAGATCATATTCCTTGTCAGATCTGTTGATGGTACATGAAGCGTCACGGTGTCTGAGATTCTTAGCAACTCATCGAGTGTTGACACCGGCTTTGCGTTACCCAGGCTCAGTTTTTTTATAATATCATAATAAAAGACATTCATACCAAGGCTTTCGGCAAGAATTGAGACTTGTGATCCTATATGCCCGTAACCTATGATTCCAATGTTTTTGCCTCTTGCTTCGACTGAATGACTGACCGATTTTTCCCATATCCTGTTATGGGCCAGGGCGTTTTTCTCCGGTATGCCTCTCATCAGCATTATGCATTCTGCTATTACCAGTTCTGCCACGGAACGCGTATTGGAGAATGGGGCATTGAAAACGGGGATTCCGAGCATCTTGGCATCTGCAGTGTCAACCTGATTTGTGCCGATGCTGAAACATCCTATGGTAATCAGCCTTGAAGCTTTGCGAAGAATATCGCCATGAAGTTCAGTCCGGCTCCTGATGCCTACGATGTGAGCCTGCTGAAGCTTTTCTTCAAGGTCAGCTCCTGATAATGCTTCCTTTATGCATTCAATATCGCCATATCCGTTTTCGCGGAAATAATTCATGGCATTCTCATGTATGCCTTCAAGCAGCAGAACCTTTATCCTGCTTTTATCAAGTGAGTATTTATTCATCAATACGTTTCATCATTTATGAGGAGTAAAAGTAGTATTTTATTTGGTCATATGTGCCGGTCGCCGGTTGCCTGTCGCCTGTCGCCGTTATTACATAAACCTCTCCCTCTTCTGCAGGTTAAACAACGCCGCCAGAAGACACAAAACTGACCCGGTAATGAGAATAATCCTGTTCTTGAAAGTTACAATTGCCCAGGTCGTTTCATTTGTATCATAGGGTGGACTAAAGGGATTAAGGAAAATATTCCACTGGGTTCTGTAAAGAGGTTCTGACAGAATTAAAAAGAAGAGGCCGAATATTATCATTACCACGGCGGTACCGTTCCCGTTCCTGATAACTGTTGATAACATGAATGACATCATCCCAAGGAACAGTACAGGCATCATGACCTGTGTTGTCATGCCGATAACTGAAAAATGAACAATCATAACTGATGATAAGGCGGTGAAACACAGCATTATAATATATGCAATTACAAAGATCAGGATAATCCTCACCAGCCATACCTTGTAACGATAGTTCGGTATTCCGAAAAGAATCTCAATGGTCCTTGCATCCTGGTCATTCTGGATGCCGAATACAGCAGGATAGAAGACAAGCAGAATTCCTGAAAAAAGGAACATCCCATAAAGATCCTGCATATCTGAGATATCCGTGTCAAAAACATATATTACCGAGATCCCCATATAGAATATTACAGATCCCGCCAGGAACCAGATGAATTTGTTGGCGAAGATGATCCTCAGGTTGTAGAGTATCATCTTCTGAACCAGCGTGAAATAATTTAATAATTTAATTCTCTTCATTTTTCTGTCTTTTTTGACAGCCATAAGTATGCGTCCTCAAGGGTTGGTGTTGCGGGTACTGCATTATCATGCGGCTTTGCTTCGGAGATGACCCTCACCCTTACATTCTCACCATCCGACATATGATGCACTACCAGATTCTTCTCAACAAATTCCGTGAATCCTTCTTCAGGCATGCTGAACTGCCATACATGTCCTTCAGCTTCCCTGGTCATATCAATCGGCTTACCGAGATACCTCAGCCTGCCCTTGTTAAGAACTGCAACCTGGTTGCAGGAGCTGGAGATATCCTCAATGATATGCGTTGAGAAAATAACTACCCTTTCACGGCTCAGCTCAACAAGCAGGTTCCTGAACCTTATTCTTTCTCTCGGATCAAGTCCTGCAGTAGGTTCATCAACCACAAGTATCCTGGGAAGGTGAAGCAGTATCAGCGCTATGCCCATCCTCTGCTTCATACCGCCTGAATAGGAACCTATTTTCTCATGGCGCCTCTCTTCCATGTGGACGGCCTTCAGAACATATGTCACCCTTTCATCCCGTGTTTTCTTATCGATAATATTCTTAAGCATTGCCTGGTAATGCAGGTATTCGTGAGCTGTCATGTTTTCATAGCTTCCGAATTCCTGCGGCAGGTAGCCGATGAGTCCCTGAAGCTCCTCACGCTTCCTGGTGGTGTCCATTCCGTTGATCCATACTTTTCCGTAGCTCTGTTCAAGTATGCCGCAGATTATTCTCATCAGTGTTGTTTTGCCTGCTCCGTTCGGGCCAAGCAATCCGAACATGCCATTGCCAATCTCCATGGAGACGCAGCTCAGGGCTTTGAAAGGTTTCTTTTTCCTGCCAATAAGCGGAACTGCAGAGACAATTTTATATATGGCTTTCCGGATGCCTTTAAACCTTCCTTCAAGCCTGTAAATATCTATGTTCTCTCTGCTCATTTTCTGGCCGGTCTTATAGATGAAGAGAGCAACGAACCATACAAATCCAAGGATCAGCACCACAGCAATGTTGTCCCATTTAAGCTGGAAAAGGACCAGATTAAGAAGAGGGACGATCCAGAAAATGATGAAATCGAAAACCGGAATCAGTTTCTTCAGTAATCTCTTTTCTCCTGCTGCTGTGATGTATGTCAGAAGCTCCCTGATCTGGTTCCAGATGGCTGAGAGGAGGAACCATGTGGTTATGCTGAAAACGAAGATCCAGAATCCCTTATGGAGATAGAGATACGTAAACCAGACCATAAAGGCAAACAGGGGAATCTCCCATGCTGCCCTCACAAGGTCTTTCCATTTTCTAAAGGGCTGTTTAAGTCCGAGTCTTGTCCTAATCCTGTCACCTGCTTTCCATTCGCGTATCCATCGGTTTTCTCTTTCATATATCTTGACCAGGCTCTGTACCTTTATATTAATGCTTTCACCCGGAGGAATTACTGTTTCCCTTGCTTTTCGAAGACTATTCATGATGAACCATGTCGCTGCCGGAATAAATATAATGGTGAGGATCGTGGTAATTAGCTTCCAGATAAACTTATCCAGGTAGGTGTAAATCAGGAATATAAGTAAACTGAAGATCAGAAGCTGAATGATCTTGTTTCTCCAGCTCAGCGATTTGAACCATTCAAGGGCATTTTCGAGACCTGAATAGAAAGTAGGGATGAACACGAGGGTGAGAAGCGTGCTGAGGGTGAGCCCTCCGATGACAGTAATCGCAAATGAAGCCCCTATCACGGAGACGAACTCAGCCTTACCCATGGCCAGCGGAAACATGGCTATCACTGTAGTTGAGGCTGTAATCAGGATAGGCCTGATCCTGGCCACTCCGGCCATCATTAATGCACGCGACATTCTGTTACCCCGTTTCCGGAGTAGATTGGTATAATCGATAAGTATGATTCCATTATTGACAACAATGCCAAGCAGTATCAGAAACCCTGTCAGAGTGTTTGCACTTAAAAGAGTATTACCGGTAAGAATAAGGGCAATGAGTGAGCCGAGTGCAGCCAGCGGTATGCTGAAGAGCAGTACAAAAGGTACTGAAAGAGATTCAAATACTGCAGCCAGGATCATGTAGATCAGGAGAAATGCAATTCCTATGAGCTTATAGAAATCCTTAAGCTGATCCTCCTCATGGATCACTTCCACGGCAATTCCTGAAGGAATGTTAAGGCCTGCAACGATTGATTCAACTTCAGTCCTGGCTCCTTCAAGAAGGTCCTTTGATGACGTTATCTCATTCTTGAAGCTGTATGTTACAGTTACCTGTTTTTCCTGGTTTTCCCTGTGGATGTTGCCCATACCGTAGGCAAAAATTATGTTCGCAAGCTCTTCCATCTCCATCACGGCTCCGGATAAATTACTCACCTCCAGGCGCTTCAGGTCATCGATTGTCTTATCTTGATTCCTTGCTATCAGAGTATCTTCTTCTGCATATTTTATTATGATATCATAACTCTCTGTTCCCTGCCTGAATGTTGTTTCGGATGAATACTCTCTTCCGAAAGTCATAAGGGCTGCCGAGAGATTCATGAGAGTGATATCATTCCTGCCAATATAATCCATGTCGAAATGAAGCCGGACTTCAGGCTTGTTATCCTGTACATTAAGGCTCACTCTTTCAACTGCTGAGAGATTATCGATATATGACCTGATATCATCAGCCAGGTCTTTCATCTGTTCAAAATCCTCTCCTTTTATGATCACGCTTTCGGATTCGGATCCCAGGCCTAGCATCCTCATGAATCCCGATCCCGGGTTAATGCTTTCACCCCCGCTGTCTCCACCCGTGAATCCTCCGCTTGTGGATATCTCGTCCATGCTTATCTCGGCCGACGAAATGTCCCGTGTTTTTTCGTAGATATCATTTTTTATTTCCGGGAGACTTCTTTTGCTTTTCTTATCCCACTCTTCAGGAAGGTTAATTGTCACGGTAGCCCTCTCTTCCTCGATACGGCTGACTATGGTTTCCTTCTCGGGAAGAGATTCAAGACGGGATTCAATTTCTGAAACAACCGCATCGGTCTTTTCAAGTGTTGCTCCTGCCGGCATTCTTACGCTCAGCCTGAAATCGGGGGTGTTTATCTCTTCAGGATTGCTGAGGCTCAATGTCAGGCTTATCAGGAGTGCTGCAAAAAATACAACAAGGCTGCCGATTATGGTTGTTGCCGGATTTCTCATGCATGTTTTCAGCAAAAGATGGTACAATTGTATCAGCCTGTCATGAATGGAAAGTTTTTTAAATATATCCGATTTCTGATCTTTTTCCCCGGAAAGCAGGAAAAACGTTGCCATCGGAATAAACAGCATTGCCACGGCAAGTGAAACCAGAAGGGTTGATACAATTGAGACTCCTATATTCTTCCCGATGATTTTGATAAGAAAGTTTGAAGTGAAGATAAACGGGAAGAATACAACGATGGTTGTAAGCGTTGATGCAAATACTGCCCTCCACACTTCCCTGGTCCCCTGTTTAACAGAAGTTTCGTAATCCTTTCCGGTGCCTGCCAGACGGTATATATTTTCAAGCACCACTACTGAATTGTCGACCAGCATCCCCACAGCAAGGGCTATTCCGACAAGCGTCAGGCTGTTAATTGAAATATCAAATGCATAGAAGAAATTGAATGCTGTGTATACTGATGCAGGGATCGAGATTGCAATAACTGTCACAAGGCGCAGGTTCCTGAGGAAGAACCAGAGAATGATCACTGCCAGGATGGCGCCTGTTATTGCCAGGTTTATTATCTGGTTGATGTTCTCCTCCATAGTTTCGGCACTGTTATACTGCACCGAGATCCTGACTCCTTTTGGTTCCAGTTCCCTGTTCAGCTTATCAATCTGTTCAACGGCATCATGAGACAGACGGATGAGGTTCGCCTGGTTGTCATTTACAAGGTTCATTGTTACGGCATCCATCCCGTTCACCCTGCTGTATGAGGTCTGCTCCTTCACTCCGTAAAATATCTCAGCTATGTCGCGCAGGAGCACCGGTCCTTCCTGCTTCACGATGATGCTGCCGATCTCGTTGACATCGGTGTATTCCGAAGTGATATTTACATAAAGCTCATTACTGCCGTCAACGACCTTTCCGGCAAAAGTCTTATCCCTGCCGTTGTTGTTCAGCAGTGTCCTGACCTGTCCCATTGTTATCCCGAGCGACTTGCAGGCTTTTTCATTAAGGCGGATCTCAATTGAATTTTCCTTGCCGCCATAAACCTGGACTCCTGCAATGCCGTCGATATTCTCAAATTTCGGCTTTATCTCCCTGTCAGTGATATTCCTGATCCTGTCGACTCCTCCTTCGCCCAGCACCTGGAGCGACATGAACTGGTTTGTAAGCTCCTCGAAATCGATCTTTATTACATTGATCATGAATCCTTCAGGAATTGAATTGCTTACAACATCTATCTTTTCCTGGAGCTTGAGGTTGGCATATTTAAGATTGGCATTCTGCTTGAAGTATACAGTAATGATGCCATAGCGGGAGGAGATATTTGATTCTATCTTTTCAACATCCTCAAGGGTCCCAACTGCACCTTCAAGCGGAATGATGGCCTGTGTTTCAATATACGAAGGATCCATCTCCAGCATCGTTGCCGCCTGTACGACAAGAGCCGGGAGCTGTGTATTCGGGATCAGCTCAAGAGGAAGTCTTTTGTACGAGATGAAGCCGAGCATCGCAAGCCCGGCAAAGAACATACTGATGAGGATCCTTCTCTTTAAGATAAAGTCCATTTCTTTTCCTGAATATTATGCAGGCTCAACAGCCGGTTTATTCTTTCCCCTCACGAAACTGCTGAATGTGTCAAAAATCCAGTAAACACATGGGATTACAATAAGTGTCAGAAGGGTTGAAGAAAAAAGTCCGCTTATAACTGCAAGAGCCATGGGAGAACGAAGTGATGCACTTTCACCTATGCCTATCGTCAGCGGAAGTAGCGCCAGTATAGTAGTAAGGCTTGTCATGAGGATCGGTCTTATCCGCTGCGATCCTGCAAGAACTATCGCCTTCTTTTTTTCCATTCCCGCCTCGCGGAGCTGGTTGATGCGGTCTATGAGTATTATGGCATTATTGACCGCGATACCTCCGAGCATTATTATGCCGATGTATGCCATCATGTTCAGCGATTTACCGAGAATGAAAAATGTCAGAACTGTACCAACTCCGGCAAGCGGTATTGTAAGCATAATAACAAAAGGCTGAATAATCGATTCAAACTGAGCGGCAAGAACCATGAAAACAAGTACCAGAGAAAGAATAAGCGCAAAGGTCAGATTTGACGTTGATTCCTTTCTCTTCATCTCCTCACCGGTGAATTCCATTTTATAATCGACCGGAAGGGTGATTGATCTGAGAGCAATCTCCGTGTCCCTGATAACCCTGTCAAATGCAATGCCGGGTTTGACCATCGCATAAACATAACATGTTCTCGACTGGTTTCTCCGCGTGATCTCCCTTGGGCTAATAACAGTCTTAATATCAGCCAGTTCGCTCAGGGGCACTTTTACGTTGCCGGCTGTTATCATAAGGTCCTGCAGCTGATGGAGTGATATATCGCCCAGCTTTATGGTGATATCCTTCATCTCGCCGTCTTTTTCAAAGCTGCCGGCTGAAGCTCCCTCGAGATATCCTTTTACCTGGTTTATTATGCTTTCCACAGTGACGCTGTAGTAGCTTGTCTTGAACCTGTCGATAGTCACCTCCACCTCGGGAGTCCCTTCATCTAGTGATGTGGTAATATTGTAAAGACCGGGATTCTTTTCAAGGATTGCTTTGGATTCATGAAGTATCTTTTCGAGTTCGTTATAATCATCACCCGATATCTCCAGGGCAAAAGGCGCCTCCGTTGTGCCCAGCGATGTCTGAAGCGCTGTCTCCTCCCTGGTGAAGGTCACCTCAAGCCCCGGAATGCTTTTCAGGTAATTCTCCACAAGGGTGATTGCATTTTCAGTCTCTGATGCATATTTGTCGTTAAGAATTATTTTAAGGGAGGCGGTGTTTTCGCCCTTTACCGCTGATGCCTGACTCAGAGTTGAAGTATTGTCACCTCCCGACTGGGTGTATATCAGATTGATTTTTTCTGCCAGGAGTTCCCTTATAATACTTTCGGCGCTTGATGCTGTGGCATAAGTTCTCTCAAGGCTTGTCCCTTCAGGCAGCTTCAGTTCAACTGTGAATTGCGCGGAATCAGATTTAGGCATGAATTCACTTCCGAGCATGGGGAGGAGCAGAATGGAACCTCCCAGAAGAAAAACTGCGAGGATGATCACCAGAGCTCTCTTTTCTATGGTTTTTTCAAGGAACCTGGAGTACCAGGTTAACTTTACATGAGGGCCGGAATCGGCTTTTTTCCTTTTGTCCGAAAAAAGAGTTGAAAGAAGCATGGGGATTACCAGCATTGCCACAAGGAGAGAGGAGATTAGTGCAAAGGCCACCGTCCATGCCTGGTCCCTGAACATCTCGCTTGAAGCTCCCTGCAGGTATACAATCGGAAGGAAGACAACAATAGTTGTAACTGTTGATGCGGCAATTGCTCCACCCACCTGCCCGGTGCCGTTGATGACAGCTTCCTTAAGCTCCATCCCTTCCTCACGGAGACGGGTTATATTCTCAAGCACCACTATCGCGTTATCAACCAGCATCCCTGCACCAAGCGCAAGGCCCCCGAGGGTCATTATATTGAGGGTCAGATGGTTGAAATACATCAGGTTGAATGTGGCAATAACCGATATAGGGATTGCAATGCTTACAACCAGTGTTGTACCGATCCTCCTCAGGAATATGTACAAAACAAATACTGCCAGAAGGATACCTATTATCAATGTGTTGCTTACCTCGCTGATGGCATTATGTATGTATGTTCCCTGGTCAACCACTTTTATAAATTCAAAACCCGGAAGTGCTTTACCAAGATTGATTACAGCCTCCTCGAGACTCTTTACTGCATCAACAGTATTGAACTTCGGTTCCTTGTAAACTGAGAGGCCGATGCATCTTTCTCCGTTTATTGTGACAATGTTCTCAGGATCCTTGTTTGCAAATGATATTTTTGCCACATCGCGAAGATATACCGGCACCCGGGCTGAGGAAGAACCGGCCGTTGTCATTTCTCGTGATTGAGAGCTTCCTGCTGCTGATGCCTGCCTGAAACCTACAATGATCGTCTCAAGATCCTGCATATCCTCGAGCACGCTTACGCCCTTGACCACATATTTTGTTCCCATATCAACAATTGAGCCTCCGGACACATTCCTGTTGTAGTTGCTTATCTGGGCAGCGATGCCGTCAGACGTGAGCCCGAATGATTCAAGGAGATATTTATTCGTTTCAATGACAACTTCACTTTCCTCAACACCTGTCAATTTTACATCAGCAACACCTTCAATTCTTACAAGCTCATTGCGTATGTAGTTCTCTGCAACCTTCCTGAGCTCATCAATGTTACCGATCCGGTCGTTTTTCAATCCCACGATCATTACGGGAGATGCGTTGGGATCATACTGGGAGATCGTAAAATCCTCCAGGTCAGAATTCTGGCTGAACGAGTTGAGCTCTTTCTGAAGGTCGAGGAATGCTTCATCCATGTCCTTGTTCCAGGTGTATTCGACCGTTATGTTTGCCGATCCTGCATGTGATACCGATGATACCTGGGTTACATTGCTCTGCCGCATCGCGAGCGATTCGATCTGATCGACATAATTCTTCTCGATCTCCTCCGGCGGTCTTTCGCCTGCCTTAAGCTCGATATATATCTTGGGAGTGTTGAGGTCAGGGAATAGATCGGTGCCGAGCCTCCCGAAAGATATAAATCCCAGGAGCACAATACCCAGTACCAGCATCAGCACCGTGACCGGGTATCTTACGGCAAATCGTGCAATAGCATTCATTTCTTTCAGTTGATTATTTTGACCTTCGACCGGTTGCTCAATGTCTCAAAGCCGCTGATAACTACACGTTCATTTTTTTCAAGGCCCCTTGTGACCTCAACATCGGACATATTCTCCAGGCCAGTCTCGATGATCCTTTCTGCTGCAATTCCGCGATCCACGACAAACACTGTCTTGCCCTTCTGCCGGGAAAGGATTATACTTTTCGGGATCACAATAACTGAATCCTTGTGATTTGTCACAATATCGGCTTTTACGAACATCCCCGGCCTCAGGAGAAAGTCATTGTTTTCAATTGAAACTGTTCCCTTGAAGGTTCTTGTATCAGCATTTATCGCCGGCGACAATTGTGTCAAATGCCCGATAATTGTATCCTCCGGGATGGTGTAGTTCGTCAGCCATACAAGCTGTCCTGACTCAATATCGGAAATATATTTTTCAGGAAGCTGCACATCCATATACATTGTTTTGTAGTCCATTATTTTAACCACTGTGACACCTGTTTCAACCTGGGTCCCCTGCGTATGATAAGGAAGATCAACGATCACTCCTTCAATTGGTGATACTATCCTTGTCTTTTCGAGTTGAAGCTTTGAATTGACAACTGTCGTTTTTGCATTCTCATAGTTTATCTCTGCCGTCTTCAGGTCCTTGAGCGTCACGCCACCTTTCTCGTAGAGAGACTCCTGCTTGTGGAGCTCCGTTTCCATCAGCTCAAGGTTAAGCTGGTTGGTCTCCATCTTCACCGAATTGATATATTCCTCATCCTCGAGCCTGGCGACCAGGTCTCCTTTTTTTACCCTGTCACCCATCTGCCAGAGTCTGCCTTTCATGGGATTTCTCTCAAGAAAATATGTTGCGGCAATTTTTGACTTAAGCTCTATCTCCCCCTCAGGGAAAGCTGTTCCGGTTGTATTTACATACTCTTCAATTGTCGTGAGCTTAAGCTCTTCGACCGAGACCGGAATTTCAACATCTGCCGACAAGTTCTGATCCTGGTTCCTGCATCCCGAAAATGCAAGTATTAAAGCTGCAGATAAGGTTAAGTATTTCTTCATTTTATGCTGATTTTATTTTATTCCAATGTCATTACGGGTGAAACAGGCTTAACGTTCTCAAAATCATAAAGCGTCTGAATCTTCAGGTTCAGAAGCTCGAGCTTATATTCTATAAGCGAATTGGTGTGGGAAAGCTGTTTTTCCGATAGCTGGTTTTGATAGATGTTGAGATCCATACCTGTAAGGTCTCCGTTCTTGTATCTTTCAAGGTTAAGATCATAGGTCAGCTGCGCGTTGGTGACATTCTGGCGGGCTATTTCGATCTGGTTCCTCAGGTTGAGCAGGTTCCTGTATACTTTTCTGATGCTGAGGATTATATCGTTATGCTCCTCCTCAAGGGAGATATTTGCCGTCTCAATATTTGCTTGGGATGCCTTTATCCGTGACTTTCTTTCTCCCCAGTCCCAGAGAGGTATCACAAGTGACAGAGATACAGTTTCATTATCTGTCGGACTTTCGTAAACATTCCCGAATTTCTCGTTGTCGCCGAAAAGGCCTACAGAAAGTCCTAAACTACCGCGAAACTCATTAAGCGATTTGGTCTGAATAAGGTCAAATTCCGATTCCTCGATGCTTATTTTTCTCTGCCTCAGCTCCATCCTGTTTGCAAGTCCCTGGTCGATGGCAAATGCTATGTCGATGCTGATTGTGTCAACTGCTATGTTAGGAAGCACAATAAGGTCTTCGTAAAGGCTCATTCCTATCATGATCTTGAAATCGTCCTTTGCATTATCGAGTGATACCTGCTTATTCTCGAAGTCCGATTTTGTTGTTGCCAGGTTAAGCTCGGCCTGATACATCTCCTCCCGGGGAGAGATACCAGCATCTACCTTATTCTTAATCACCTCGTGACTCTGCATCATATTCTGGTATGCCTGGCGGGCTATCTCAAGGCTCTGCTGCTGCTGGTACACATAATAGAATCCCTGGGTCACCATGTTTTCAAGAGACAGAAGCTGTATGGCATAGTTAAGCTGAGAGTTCTCGAGTGCCAGCTCCAGCTCTCTCAGCTGGAGCTTTGTCCTGTTATAGGTGAACAGGGGCTGATCGAGGCTCAGTGACAGGTTGTTGCTGAATCCCTTTGTTGTCTTGTCGGAATACTCGCTGTAAGAATCGGTATATCCGAACCTGTTTGTCAGCGAGACTCTTGCATCGGTAAGCAGGATAGGCTGCGATACGGTAAAGAGGCTGTAGCTTTCGGTGGTATTTGTTGAGTTCCATTCCGAGATCAGTTCATTGAAGGTCCTTTGCTGGCTGTACCCGATAGGGTTTATTGACAGGGAGAAACTCGATTTAAGGGATGCTTTCTGGGCATTCAGGTTCTCCTGGCTTCTTACAAGGCTGAGCCTGGTCTTCTTCATCGTCGGGCTGTTTGTCTCCGCGATCTTAAGCGCTTCCTCAAGCGTAAGGCCAGTCTGCGGAAATGCTGATAATGAGATAAATATCAACAACCCCCCTGTAACTATCTGCCTGCCTGCTGTTTTAAACAATCGTTTCATTTTATTAATTTGAATCTATTTAACCATATTAGCCCACCCCAGCCTCCCGCCCTCTCTCTACTTCGCCCTAACCCACTTTATCACATCACCTATCACCAGCCTGCCTGACGATTGATTCGTAAGTTCCACTGTTGCCGTGTCGGAGGTCAGATAATACCGGCCCATGTTATGCCACCCCGCCTCAGCATTCTCAAAATCAACTGTTATTTCCTCAACACCTTCATCGTGGTATATTTTATAATGCAAGTCCTTGTAAAGGCTCTCACCCTGCTCCTGATCATCGGGAGGCGGAGCACCGCTTCCGCTGGCAATGGTAATACGTTCACTTATCTTTCCGATATAGCAATATATGTCATAAAATCCTGCCTCATCAACCGGAGTGTTCCATTTTACAGACAGATTGCCCGTACCTCCGGCAGTATAAACAGCAGAGAGAATATAACTGCCATAATAATAAGAGTTGACGACCGGCTGCCAGTAACCCGGACGGTTATATCGGCGAACCTGCTGGTATGGATCTCCTCTTTTATCCTGGACCTTCAGCAGTTTTTTGAGCGGACTCTGGTCAAGAACAGGTCCCCTGTCAAATCCAGGATCCTCATTATCCACAATTGTTTCACCGGGGAGTGAGTATTCCGGCATTTTTTCCAGGATCTGTTCACCCCCGGTGACTCCACTCCGATCTCTTGACCTCTTTATTTCGGCCACCGGCATGGTGAGCTCTCCCGGGATATTCTTTGAAAAGAGCGTATTGACAAGCATTTCCCGCGGCTCATAGTCTAGTATTATACTTATCTTCTTTGCTTCATCCGGCCCGAGCATCACTATTTTTGAAACATCAGTAACTTCCATTCCCCTGCCAGCTTCAGAATAGAACCCCTGTGTTCCCTGCATGACAGTCATTGATGCCTGCCTGTTACTGCTGCCAGATCCCCCCGTACGGAAGGAGACATTGAAAATACCTGGCACCGGCCCGGGATTTGATGCTGTGAAAGTAACTCTGTACCTTACCCTGTCCTCAATCACAATTTCATTCACCTGAAGATCGGTAAAGTGAAATCCCGGCTGATCTTTAGCGTTGAACCAATCGTTGAGATACTGATAGAAATCAAAACCGAATTCGGCTTTAATATCTTCATTGAATTCGCTGATATCGATCCTCCTGAATTTGTTTTTTTCAACATAATCTTTAAAATACTCATTGAAATCCGAAATGCCTGCCTTTGACCTGAGCAGGTTAAATATGCAATCACCCTTCATTGTTACCAGCAGCCTGACCGTATCAACTGAAAGATTCCTTGCAAGCAGCTCCCTGAAGCTTCCTTCCCTGAAAATCAGATTAGTCCTGTCGATGTCTGACAGACCGCCAAGGAATGACCTGTAATCGAAATCTTCCCCTTCGCGTATGTTTATTTTCTGGAGATGTGATTCAAAAACAGCATTAATTACCGGGTATTCGTCTGAGTAGAAATTATTTTTATGAAAATAGAAACTGGGTCCCAGCCGATACCTTGAAGGTGCATTCAGAACCACTCCGTTTCTGATCGCCATTTCTTCACCGGTTATGAATGTCCTCCTGATGAAATCGTTGAATATCCTTACTTGCAGCTCCTTATCGGTTATTACCTGATTATCTCTTTCCATCCTTTTCTTGTTGCGGGTAAACCTTCTTTTAAAGCCGGCGCCTTCAGTTGTGGATAGTTTTTCGGGCAGCAGCACCATAGATGGCTGAACCTCTGCCCTGGTCTGGGTGCTCATCCTCGGAAGCGAAAAGAACTGAACCGGCACCTCCAGCAGACTGAGGGTTTTGAAAGGATACCTGGTTGAGAAATTAATCTCAAGGTCCCGCATTATTCCTGAAACAAGCATTGAAAGAGTATCCCTGATCTCTGAAAGATCCTTTTTGTAATAATCATTTCCCGGGAAATGGTGGCTTATAAAGGTAATAGTGTCAAGTTTAAGGGTATCCGACATGTAATCCCCTATTGCAAGGGTCAGTCCTGTCAGCGGCGACTCAGGGCTGAAAAGAGAATAGTCTCCTGATGAACTCAATATTCCCTGCGACACCGCCGTGAGCCCTTCAGCAGGCTTTACCCGCAGGGAATAACTGGTGAAATCAACTTTTATCCTGGCAGGATTCCCGGGGTAATAATTGAGACCGGGTACAGGATACCAGTGAGTTTCCGGAATCAGCAGCGCATATTTCCCTGTCAGAAAAGCCTGCCTCTTATGCACCTGCAGCATCTCTATCCTGTAAGCCTGGTCCTTAATATTCTCAACATGATCGGGATAGCAGAACGATTCGTTTATTGTTCCCGACCAGGAAATCACAAGAGTGTCCCGGGCTCCGGGAGGAAGAGGTCTCCCGGGAGTAATCTCAATTATGTGATTTGTAGTCTTGAAATTCTGATCTCTTCCTCCTGAAGTAACAGTCGCGACTTTAAGTCCGGGATTCAGCGAAAAAACATAATTATCTATGCTTTCATCTGTCTCATTCATGAATTTCAGGGAAGCAGATGCTTCAATTGTCGTTCCCTTATGAACAAGCTCGATGTCAGCATCTGTAAGGGAGACAAACCGGGTATTCTCAAATTGCCTGTTGGTGTCAATAACCAGCTTTTTTTCAAATTTTTCCTCTTTGAATGAAGAAAACACGCTGAAAGCGCACAATGCTGATACAGCGAGTGAGATCACAGCGAATACATAACTTATGATAGTGTGTGAACGCGATTGCGGCAATCTTTTGAACAGCAGTACAGTTATAAAAACGAATGAGAGACCAAGACAGAAGTAAATCAGACGCTGATTGATTATGAACTCCAGGTTATCGAAGCCGATTACTCCCGATTTGTAAAGGGGCAGGCCGAATGCCATATAATCAAACAGTGACCCGAACCTGAACCAGAGCCAGAACATATCAAGTGCGGCAATTCCCAGCAGGATGAGAAAGGTAACAGCCTGGTTCCTTATAAACGACATCAGCATGAATGCAAGTCCGAGGCTGAACACTATTGTGGGAACGCAGATGATCAGCAGGTACCAGAAATATGACATTATGTCAACAGTCATCTTGTTTGATATGATGTTGACAATGAGGGCAATGAGCAGTATTATTACATCGAGGCCCAGGAAGAGACGCAGTATACCCCATGTCTTTCCAAGTATATATTCGAAGTTTGACATCGACCTCGTATAGAGGACCTCGTTGGTATCAACTTTTTTGTCTCTTTTCAGGAAGTCGGCTGCAAGAAATATCACAACAATTGCCTGCCCGATATTCAGTATATACAGGTTGAACAGCGGAACGGTGGATGGTATTGAAATAAAACCCCATGGTTCGTCACCGATGGGAGAGAAGAGTGCTATGTTCATTATGGTCAGGAAAAAGATAGCTCCGATGGAGAAGAGCCTGAAGAACCAGCTCCTCCGCAGGATGGTCGCTTCATATCTTGCAACCGTTCTTATATTATGAAAAAGCTCCATTATCACTCCCGGCCTTAATCAGTTAAATCAGCATGCATCATATGCTCCATATAATATACGTATGCATGCTCAATGTTAGGAATTATATTGGTATAAGGATAATCAGGAATTTCATCGGCCACAACCTGCACCTCCCATCCTGCCTCAACAGGTATAGTTGATATTACATCATATTTTCCCTTGACCATTTCATATTCGTGAGGCGTGAGTGTGAGTTTAAAAACGTGACCGTCAGCCTCTTTTATCAGGCTCTCGGGAGATCCCGAAAAAACCAGCTCGCCCCTGCTGAGCAGAGCCATCCCCTGGCATGTTGATGATATATCGCCTACAATATGAGTTGACAGTATTATGGTAACATCGTTCTGACTGAGCTGTGAGAGGATATTCCTGAACCTGATCCTCTCATCAGGATCGAGGCCGGTTGTGGGCTCATCAACGATTATGATGCGGGGATTCCCGATAAGCGCCTGAGCGATTCCCAGACGCCTCTTCATCCCGCCCGAGAGCTTGTTTGCCTGGCGGTCCCGTACTTCCAGCAGACCAACCTGGTCGAGCAGCCTGTCAACCTCAGAGATTCTCTGTTTCCTGTTCTTCATACCTGCAAGCGATCCCGAATAATCAAGGAATTCCCATGTCTTAAGGGAGGTGAAGAAACGGAAGTCCTGGGGCAGGTAACCCAGCATTTCCCTGACCTCCTTCCTGTGTTTCTGGATGTCCCTGCCGTCTACAAGGACTACGCCTGATGTAGGTTTCATCAGCGTAACCATGATTCTCATCAGGCTTGATTTCCCGGCTCCATTAGGGCCAAGAAGGCCGAACATACCGGTGACGAATTCAAGGTTAATATCTTTTAATGCGTGGTTGCCGTTCGGATATATCTTATTCAGCGCCTGAATCTCAATTTTCATTCAGCAGGAAAGGTGTTAGGTAGTTTTAACAGGTAATTACGTGATAAAGACGTCATTTATTTCAAATGTTGCGTAAAATTGCGCAATTATTTTATTAATTCCTTGTAAAAACAAATTCATACTTTTGTAGGTTAATAAACCTTAATAGTGTCATTTAAAACCAACAAGCGAAAGATAATCAATGATCCCGTCTACGGATTTATAAGTATTCCGGGTGATTTCATCTTTGACATCATTGAGCATCCCTGGTTCCAGCGGCTCCGCAACATCAAGCAGCTCGGGCTTACAAGCTTCGTTTATCCGGGGGCCGTTCACAGCAGGTTTCAGCATTGCCTGGGCGCTTTGCACCTCATGGACCTTGCCCTGAAGACTCTAAAAAGCAAAGGAGTGCAGATCTCTCCGGAGGAGGAAGAGGCAGCCCAGATTGCGATAGTTCTCCATGACGCTGGTCACGGGCCATTCTCGCATGCACTTGAGACATCGATAATTACCGGCATCTCGCATGAAGATCTCTCCCTGCTGATGATGAGCATGATGAATGAGTATTTCAAGGGAAGGCTTACGCTTGCCATTGAAATATTCAAAGGAACCTATCACAGGAAATTCCTTCATGAACTTATTGCCGGACAGATGGATATGGACAGGCTCGACTACCTGCGCAGGGACAGTTTCTTTACAGGAGTAATTGAAGGTTCAGTCGGGTCGGACCGGATAATAAGGATGCTTAATGTTGTAAACGACAGCCTTGTCATTGATGAAAAAGGGATCTATTCGCTTGAGAAGTTCCTTATAGCCAGGAGACTGATGTACTGGCAGGTCTATATGCACAAAACTGTGCTCTCCTCTGAAAACCTTCTTGTCAAAACCCTCCGGCGCGCAAAAGAGCTTGCAGGAGAAGGCGTCGACCTGTATGCAACCCCTGCACTGCGATTCTTCCTTTATAATAAGATAGGTCCGGACGACCTGCTCAGGGAAGGCACATTCACTCCCGGACTAGTGGCCACTACTTTTATGCGGCTTGATGATTCGGATATTCTGGTTTCAGCGAAATACTGGTCCGATCACAGTGACAGGATACTTTCAGATCTTTCAGCCAGGCTGATGAAAAGAGACCTCCTTGCAATAGAATTGCAGAATGAGCCGTTTCCCAGGGAAAGAGTCATCAAACTAAAGGAGGTGACTGCCCGGATGAAAAGGATCAGCAGAGAACTTACAGATTATTATGTTTTCACGAACAGCATATCAAATCTTGCATATACGCCTGATGAACCGGAGGTCAGCATATTACTTAAATCAGGAAAAACAGCAGATATTTCCACCGTTTCCGACATGACCGACCACCGGTTCCTGTCGGAAAGGATCACAAAATATTTTCTTTGCTATCCGAAAGAATGCAGATAATTAATAACAACAGACATGGAATTTACAGCAGCAGCAATAGCAGGGTTTCTCAAAGGCGAAATTGTCGGGAATCCTGAGGTGGTAGTCAGTACCGTTGCCAAGATAGAAGAGGGACACGAAGGAGCACTTTCGTTTCTTGCAAACCCGAAATATGAACATTACCTGTACACAACACAATCGTCAATAGTGCTTGTAAACAGAAGCCTGGTGCCCTCCGCAAAGGTCAGCGCCACAATGATCAGGGTCGATAATGCCTATGAGTCATTTGCCTCACTGCTTCAGCTTGTTGAGAAGTCACGTCCACGGAAGAAGGGAGTTCATCCTACTGCCCTGATTGAGTCGACTGCTAAGATAGGCGCTGATGTATATATCGGTGCTTTTGTTTATATCGGGCACGATACAATCGTGGGCGATAATTCTTCAATCTATCCCCATGTTTACCTGGGCGACAGTACAAGAGTCGGCGATGGATGCACGCTTTATCCGGGAGTTAAGATCTACCATGAATGTATTCTTGGAAGGGAATGTATAATTCATGCCGGAACAGTGATCGGAAGCGACGGATTCGGGTTTGCACCGCAGTCGGAAAATGAATACCTGAAAATACCCCAGCTGGGCAATGTGGTGATTGAAGATCACGTGGAGATAGGGGCAAATGTTGCCATTGATCGTGCAACTATGGGTTCAACAATAATCCGCAAAGGTGTGAAGCTTGACAACCTCATCCAGATAGGGCATAATGTGGAAGTAGGAGAAAATACTGTTATGGCAGCACTGGCCGGTGTTGCAGGTTCCGCAAAAGTGGGAAAGAACTGTATGGTTGGAGGTCAGGTTGGTATCGTTGGCCACTCCAGTATCGCCAACGGGACAAAAATAGGTGCACAGTCAGGAATACCGGGAGATGTTAAGAAGGAAAACACCGTTATCATTGGTTATCCGGCCATTGAACATAAGAACTTCATGAGATCTTCTATTATTTTCAGGCAGTTGCCTGAACTGAAAGCAAAGGTCGATGCCCTGGAAAAGGAGATCCGGTCACTTAAGAATAAGTAAGTTTGGGGGACGGTCTAAAGTAAATTATTTGGTATTTATGCAGTTATAAGCTCTTTTTTTAGCTTGTTCTGATTATTTTTATTTTTTTTGTACACGAAAAACTGATACAAAACTGTACCGATGAGCGAAAAACAAAGGACCCTTGCAAAAGAGGTAAGCCTTAACGGCAAGGGATTGCATACCGGGATCGATGTAACCATAACCTTCAAACCGGCACCTGCAAATCACGGTTATAAATTCTGCAGGGTTGACCTTCCCGGGAAGCCGGTAATTGATGCCCTTGCAGAACATGTCTCAGATACTTCGAGGGGAACAACGCTGGTCCAGAATAATGCCTCGGTGGCAACTATTGAGCATACACTGGCAGCCCTTCACGGCATGCAGGTCGATAATGCTCTTATTGAGCTGAATGGTCCGGAAGCACCAATAATGGGAGGATCTGCATCGGCTTTTGTTGAAGCAATAAAGGAGGCAGGATTCAAGGAACTTAAGGAAGAGAGGAATTACTTCATCGTAAAGCAGAAGATAACTTACTCTGATGAGGAGCATGGAGTCGACCTTATAGTTTATCCGGATGACCATTTCAGCATAAACGTGCTGATCGATTATAACTCCAGGGTCCTTGGCAACCAGTATGCCATTATGGATTCAATAAAGGATTTTGAAAAGGAGATAGCCCCCGGCAGGACATTTGTCTTTTTCCATGAACTTGAGCCTCTTCATAATATGGGACTGATCAAGGGAGGCGATCTTGACAATGCGGTCGTAATCCTCGAAAAGGAGGTGGATCAGGCTGAAATCGACCGCATCGCAAAGCTCTTTAACCGGCCCGGCATCAGCAAGCATACTGCAGGGGTGCTGAATAACACTGAACTCCGGTTCCCGAATGAGCCCGCCAGGCACAAGCTTCTTGACATCATGGGCGACCTTGCACTCGTTGGCCATCCGATAAAGGGAAAAGTGGTTGCCACGCGACCCGGACATCTGGCAAATACCCGGCTCGCCAGGCTGATGAGGCAGGAAATGAAGAAGTCGATCTCAAAAATCAATATTCCTGTTTATGATCCGTCCCGACCGCCTGTTTATGGTCTTGAAGATATCAAGAAAAGGCTTCCACACAGAGCCCCCTTCCTGCTTGTCGATAAGATCATTTCACTCGATACAGATACAGTAGTCGGGATCAAAAATGTTACTTTCAATGAATACTATTTTCAGGGACATTTTCCCAACGAACCTGTCATGCCCGGCGTTTTACTGGTTGAAGCGCTGGCTCAAACAGGGGGAATACTTATCCTGCATAATGTGGAGGAGCCTGAAAAGTATTCAACCTATTTCCTCAAAATCGACAAGCTTAAATTCAAACAGAAGGTTGTTCCGGGTGATACCGTCATACTGAAGATGGAATTGATTGAGCCAATGAGGAGAGGCATTGTCATTATGTACGGTCAGGCATTTGTGGGTAACAGCCTTGTAGTGGAAGGAGAAATGACGGCTCAGGTAATCAAAAACAAATAGTTTTATAATGATATCAAAATCAGCATATATTCATCCCGATGCAAAAATAGGTGAAAATGTCATTATTGAACCGTTTGCATACATCGCCGGAAATGTCGTGATCGGCGACGGGACATGGATCGGTCCGAATGCAGTTGTTATGGACGGTGCCAGAATAGGAAAGAATTGCAGGATATTTCCTACTGCAGTACTATCAGCAATCCCACAGGACCTGAAGTTCAAAGGTGAAGAGTCTACGGCTGAGATAGGCGACAGAACAACCTTGCGCGAGGGATCAACGGTAAACCGCGGCACTGCAGCCGTTGGAAGGACGATCGTGGGTGAAAACTGCCTGCTGATGGCATATTCACATGTGGGACACGACTGCAACTTAGGGAATAATTGCATCCTGGGTAACGGCTCAGGGCTGGCAGGGGAAGTAAAAGTTCATGACTGGGCAATCCTGAGTGCAGGTACACTGGTCCATCAATTTGCACGGATCGGATCGTATGTAATGATCGGAGGCGGTGGAAAAGTACGTACTGATGTTCCTCCGTTCATCAAGGCCGACAGAGATCCTCTCGCTTTTATGGGACTTAATTCGGTAGGACTATCACGACGGGGATTTGAGAAAGAGAGAATTGACGAGATACACAATATTTACAGGGCTATCTACCAGAACGGAATGAATATCACCCAGGCTCTTGAATATGTTGAAAAGAACTTCAAGCCGTCGTCCGACAGGGACTACATCCTCGGCTTCATAAAAGGATCCGAAAGAGGGATTATAAGAGGACCCAGGTAGTCTTCCTTTTTTACCACGGATTTCACAGATTAACACGGAGAAGCAGCACGGATTATTATGTTATTAATTTCCGTGTTCTTTATCCGTGTCCTCCGTGGAACCTGTGGTGTATTTTTTTGTTTAAATATTTACAATATCCCTTCCGAACGGATTAAGCGCTACGGCTGTCAGCTTGAAGTGCTGCATGCCAAAGGGAATTCCAATGATGGTGATGCAAAGCAGCAATCCGAATATTGCGTGCGTGATAGCAATACATATTCCTCCGCATATCAGCCAGAGCACATTCATCAATATATAAAGGCACCCCGAAGCTCTTGATTGAACCCGTGTATCCCTTCCAAAAGGCCAGATCGCAAGCATCCCCATTTTCAGCGTCTGCATTCCGAAAGGGATGCCGACAATAGTTACCATCAGGATAAGACTGCCGATGAAGTATTCAACTGCAATTATTATTCCCCCGAAGATGAGCCAGATAATATTCCCCAGTATACTCATAAGTTATATTTTAATCAAGAATGACTGTTTTGTCCTTTGGATATTTGACTGAATAGGTGAGTATTATCTGTTTAGTCTCCTGCGGTTTGATCTCAAGGTCCCACCTTATCTCGCCTGTCTGCTGGTTATGCCTGCCGCCGGTGAGTTCAGCTGCTTCCACTGTTATACCGCTGTTTGATGAGATCGGGATCTGGTCTTTCAGCGTAAGCTTAATCTGGCTCGGTTTATTGTTCCTGACAGTGATCAGAAATGAATAAGTCTCCGTCTTGTTCGTGCCAATAACTCTCTTGCTTGTAAAATCCTGCCGTTTTTCTCGTTTCACAAGAATGCTGTTGTCAGTCCCAAGCGAAAGGACCAGGGTATCTGTCATCTGGTTAACGTTCAGATCAGACTTACCCACATAGGTGTTCTCGAAATAAAGAGTTGCCTCTCCGCTCTGGAGGCTCTGCTCCGCCCAGTTGGTTATATTGCCGGTAAGATATGCATACTGTGAAAGTTTAGGCACTGCCACATATTTATATTCTGCGGGAGTTGTTGTCTGCTGTATCTCTATTGTCTGGAATTTGCCGTCTGACTCAATTGTATATGGAACTGCAACATCGAATGAAACAGTGGTTTCCCCAACCTGTTTTTCGACCATCACATAATTTGCTCCCTCCTCTTTTGCAGCATCTGCGACCGTAGCCATCTCCATAACCATTGGTGCCCTGCTTTTAGCTTCACCTGCTGCTTTTGCTCTTACAATGGGTATCGGAGTGAAGAAATCGATGAACCATGGGTAAAGTACAGGAACAGTACCTGCCACCCAGGGAGTGGCATTGCAGAAGCTCAGTTTTACATCCTTCCATGTGGTTCCGGTATTCTGGGAAACATTCGCCTTATAGAAGATATTGACCGGTTTTGTAATATCATCCACCCTTATGTCGTAAGTGGGGTACCAGCCTGCGTTTCCAACCACATAAGCGAAGGTCACTCTTCCTGTAATGGCTTTGTCGGCGCTGACAGATACAGATATCTCACCTGAGGGAAGCTGGTTCTTCCCGATCCTGTCAGATATCTGTTTCTGAAGCGCGACGATCTGTTTTTCGTAATCCTTTATTAGACGGTTCTTCTTAAGAATGGTTGTTGTGACCTGGTCCATGTTATTGGTATAGAGATCCATAACGCTTTTAAGCTGTTCCACTGAAAAGGTTGTTTCCTTAACGAGGATCCCCCTGTTGGCAACAAGGAATGCCTCTTTTTCCTTAAGCACGGAGATAGCGGCTTTTTCGTCTTCAACCTTCAGCTGAAGGGTCTCTATCTGGTTCTTGATGGTTTTTATTTCAGGAAGCTCCTCAAGGTTTTCGAGGTAATTGTTCCGGTGGTTCACCGAGAATATCGTGAAGGCTCCGTAACCTTTCACCTGTATGCTCTGGGGGTCGATGAAGGGTGAGAGGCCTCCTAGCTTAAGAAGTGTTGTTCCTGCGGGGATATCCACTGCTGCCTCATGTGACAGCTGAGCCCTGTCGGGGTAGACAGTGACATGTCTGATAGGGGCTTTGATCTCTTTTTCGGTTTGTGCTGAAAGATACAGGAGGCTGCCCGCGGTTATGACTATTGTTATAATCAATCTTTGCATGATGGCATATTTTGATTTGAGGATAAAGTTAGTTGATTTGGATCAAATATTCAGTCCTGCAGGGGCTGAATATGACTGATTGTCAGAGCTGCTCACAGACTTAATATATGTTAAATAGTTCTTTTCAGATTGCCGGTCTCAATATTAGGTTACCTTTGCCGAATATAAATTAATTGAAAATGAATAGGTTAAAAATAGGGGATCTCTCTATAGCGGTTCCTGTCATTCAGGGCGGTATGGGAGTGGGGATATCACTTTCAGGACTGGCGGCAGCAGTGGCAAATGAAGGAGGGGTTGGTGTGATATCGTCAGCAGGACTGGGCCTGTTGTACAAGGAGTTTTCAAAGAATTTTCTTGAAGCCAGCATATTGGGACTTAAGGAGGAGATCCATAAGGCAAGGGAAAAAACAAAAGGTGTTATCGGCGTGAATGTCATGGTGGCCATGACAAATTTTGCTGATATGATAAGAACGTCAATTGCAGAAAAAGTTGATATGATCATTGCCGGCGCCGGACTTCCTCTTGATCTGCCTTCATTCCTGCACAAGGGAAGTGAGACTAAACTTGTACCGATTGTTTCTTCTGCAAGAGCTGCCAGGATCATTTGTGAAAAGTGGAAGGCAAATTATGACTATCTGCCTGATGCGGTAATAGTTGAAGGCCCAAAGGCAGGAGGACATCTGGGTTTTAAGGAAGAGCAGATCAATGACCAGGATTATTCCCTTGAGAAGCTTGTTCCGGAAATTGTAAGCGAGCTGAAGACATTTGAAGAAAAATACAACCGGGAAATTCCACTGATTGCAGCAGGCGGGATCTACACGGGAGAGGATATTCACAATATTCTTGAACTGGGAGCATCCGGGGTGCAGATGGGAACAAGGTTTGTAACCACTGAGGAGTGCGATGCTTCTCCGGCATTCAAGCAATCTTATATTGATGCGGCAGAAGAGGATATCGAGATAATCAAGAGTCCGGTAGGGATGCCGGGCCGGGCAATTTTCAGCAATTTCATAGCCAGGGTAAGGGAAGGGAAAAAACAGCCAAAGCAATGTCCGTTTAAGTGCATCAAAACCTGCGATATAGATAAAAGTCCCTATTGTATAATTATTGCGCTTATTAATGCATTAAAGGGTAATTTTGAGAATGGTTATGCCTTTGCAGGCGCCAATGCATTCAGGGCAACGAAAATATCCTCGGTAAAAGAGATCTTCCAGTCCCTGATGAAGGAATACCGCGAAGCCAGGGAGCATTTTTTTCCTGCCATTTAAGGTTCAGGGAATTATTAATATTCAGCTCCTTCAGGGCTGGTAATAATTGAACCGCTCCGCGGTTCTGATCCTTGAGAAGCTTTATTTTGTAAAGAAAAGAAAAGATAACTCACATGACCTTCACCACTTTCAGTCTTTCCTGCCATCGGGCATCCGGGAACAGGGCAGTCAATTATCTTATGTTTTTTGTTATCAGCTGGCTCCCATCCCATTATAAGCAGGAGAGCGAAGAATCCTATAACATAAGCTGCAGCCACATGCCATCCTTTTCTGATCCAGAGGATCACGTTACGACCTTCAGGGAATTTATTGGTGAGCGCAACTCCTGCCGATGATCCGAACCATACCATTGATCCCCCGAACCCTACTGTGAAGGCAAGCATGCCCCAGTCGTAATGTCCCTGTTCAAGACACAGCTTGGTAAGCGGGATATTGTCAAAGACTGAAGAGAGGAATCCAAGTGCAAAGGCAGTCACCCATGAAGCATCAGGAAGCTCTTCAACAGGCATCATCGATGCACACATCACGAGACAGAGGAGGAAGATGGTGCCTTTAAGCGCACCCGGGACCTCTTTCCATGGGACTTTTATTATAAGCGTTCCGATGACTATTGCGATCCATACTCCCAGGGCAGGCATGTCGTACAGTACATTTGATGTGATTGCCCCAATCAGGATGAGCCCCACAACGACAATTCTTTTCCAGTCTATCTTAATGCCCTCGCATGGATCCGGTATGATGCGTCTGTATTTGTCCTGCTGACGTGATGCGAACCAGGCAAGGAACAGAAATGTGAAGATCGCCCCCACATAGGCATGAAGAACATTTAAGGCACTTACTCCATCGATCCACATCATCGTAGTAGTGGTATCGCCGACAACACTTCCGGATCCGCCTGCATTGCTTGCAGCCACGATCGCCGCAAGGTAACCAATATGAACTTTCTTATTGAAGACAACCAGAGCAATGGTTCCTCCGATGAGTGCAGCAGCGATATTGTCAAGAAATGCCGACATTATGAAAACGAATACCAGCAGCATGAAAGGTCCTTTCCAGTCATCAGGCAGGTATCTCGGAAGAATGTCGGGCACCCGTGAGTCTTCAAAGATCTTTGAAAGGACAGCAAATCCCAGGAGCAAACCCAGAAGATTGAGAATGATACCCCATTCTCCCTGCCGCATCTCCTTATCGAGGAGCTGTTCAGCAAATGGGGTTGTGCCGAACATGTGTTCGCCCAGGTGAAATCCGGGATCAAAAATGAATTTGAAGATCAGAAGTACTGTCAACCCTGTCAGCGCAACCCGGAAGGTTTGCTTGTGAAACAGTGCTACACCAAGAAGTATCAATCCAAAAATGATAAACTCGATCCTTACGGGTCCCAGCGAGGGTGCATCTCCCGAACCTGATGAAGCAAACGAAAGAACCGGAATCAGGATTAACAGGAAGAATAAGAAAGCCCTTCTGAAGGCTCTTTTACTATAAGTTAAGCTATTGTCAATCATTAAGATATGGATTTCAGGTTTACTCTGCAGCCCCAAAAATAAACAAAAAATCCAAAAGAAAAATTATTTACCCAGCTCAACCCAGGAAAGTGTGCCGCCTTCTTTCAGTGCCTCTGATTCCCCTGCCATCGGGCATCCGGGAACCGGACAGTTTATGATTTTATGTTCATTATTATCCGCGGGCTCCCAACCCAAAATAAAATATAACGTAAAAAATCCAATTACATAAGCAGCAGCTACATGCCATCCGTTTTTTACCCACTGAACCACATTCCTGCCCTCAGGGAATTTATTGGTTATTGCTACTCCGGCTGAAGATCCGAACCACACTATTGATCCTCCGAAACCGACTGTGTATGCAAGCATGCCCCAGTCATAATGACCCTGTTCGAGACACAGCTTTGTGAGGGGGATATTATCAAATACTGCTGACAGGAATCCGAGTGCAAATGCTGTAACCCATGAAGCATTCGGAAGCTCTTCTACGGGCATCATAGAAGCGCACATTACAAGGCAGAGAAGGAAAATAGTACCCTTAATAGCTCCGGGAACCTCTTTCCATGGAACCGGGCGTAGAAAAACACCAAGAACAATACCGATCCATACTCCAAGTGCAGGCATATCATAAAGGATATTCGAAATTATTGCACCTGCAAGAATAAGTATGACATGAATCAGCTTGAACCAGTCAATTTTAATGTCGGGTGATGTTGAGCTCTGTATTCTTTGGAATTTATCCTGCTGATGAGCGGCAAACCATGCAAAAAACAGAAGGGCAACAGCAGCTGCGACATAAGCATGGAGGACATTAAATGCCGCAACGCCGTCGATCCACATCATGGTTGTGGTTGTGTCGCCTACCACGCTTCCGCTTCCACCTGCATTGCTTGCAGCAACAAGCGCCGCGATGTAACCGATATGAACTCTGTTCTTAAAAACGACGAGAGCAATAGTACCGCCAATGAGAGCTGCTGCTATATTATCGAGAAACGAAGAAAGGATAAAAACAAAGATTAGGAGAAGAAATGGCCCTTTCCAGTCGTCAGGAAGGTACCTGGGCAGTATTTCCGGGACCCTGGACTCCTCAAATATCTTTGAAAGCACTGCAAATCCAAGCAGAAGCCCCAGGAGATTGAGGATGATTCCCCATTCGCCCTGGCGGAGCTCCTTATCCATAAGCTGTTCTCCGAAAGAAGTAACGCCAAACATATGTTCGCCCAGGTGAAATGCCGGATCAAAAATGAATTTGAATGCAAGCAATATTGTTAGCCCTATGACAGCAACCCGGAATGTCTGTTTGTGAAAAAGCGCCACTCCAAGAAGAATCAGTCCGAAGATTATGAATTCGATACGAACAGGTCCCAGTGACGGCACTTCACTACCGGCTCCGAATAATGAAAGAGGAGCTAAAAACATGATAAGAAGGAAAAACAGTTTTTTACTGTTGCCGTCGAGAAGGGTCATTATTCTTGTTGTCATAAGGCTGGATTAATTCAGGCCGCCAAATTACTAAGTTTTTTGAGCAGAGGAAATGCTTTTCATAATGATTTGAAGCACTTTTGTTTTTTTCATTTAATCTTCTTTACCTTTTTCAGGTTATTTTATATTTTTGTATGTTTATTTAGATTAAATCTAATTAACAATCGGTTTTTCCGGTTGTTAGTATTATATATAAGGTATAAAGTTGTCGGAAAACAAATGGCAAAAGATCAGGACAATATCATTACTGATGTAACCTCCGGGGATTACAAATACGGATTCTATTCTGACATTGAAGCCGAGCAGATACCCAAGGGGCTGAATGAAGATGTAATACGTACTATCTCTGCAAAGAAGGATGAACCTGAATGGCTGCTTGAATTCCGCCTTAAGCCTTCCGGCACTGGCAGACAATGAAAATGCCGGAGTGGGCCAATCTGAAGATCCCTGCTATCAACTATCAGGAGATCATCTATTATTCAGCACCAAAGAAAAAGGCAGCCCTGCAAAGCCTTGACGAGATAGACCCGGAACTGAAAAAGACTTTTGACAAGCTGGGAATTCCTCTTGAAGAGCAGAAACACCTTTCGGGTGTGGCCGTGGATGCTGTCATGGACTCAGTTTCAGTAAAAACAACCTTCCGGCAGACTCTTGCAGAATCAGGGATAATATTCTGCTCATTCAGCGATGCGGTAAAGGAATACCCTGATCTGGTAAAAAAATACCTCGGAACAGTGGTGCCGTATACTGATAATTTTTTTGCCTCGCTTAACTCGGCAGTCTTCAGCGACGGCTCCTTCTGCTATATCCCAAAGGGTGTAAGATGCCCGATGGAGCTTTCCACATACTTCAGGATTAACGCTGCCAACACCGGACAATTTGAGCGGACGCTCCTGGTGGCTGATGAGGAGAGTTATGTCAGCTATCTTGAAGGATGCACAGCACCAATGAGGGATGAAAACCAGCTGCATGCCGCAATTGTGGAAATCATTGCAGAAAATAATGCCGAGGTGAAATATTCAACGGTACAGAACTGGTATCCCGGCGACAAGGAGGGCAGGGGAGGGATATTCAATTTCGTCACTAAAAGAGGAATGTGCAGGGGTGAGAACTCAAAGATCTCATGGACACAAGTGGAGACAGGCTCTGCAATCACCTGGAAATATCCTTCATGCATTCTCAAAGGTGATAATTCAACAGGTGAGTTTTATTCTGTTGCCGTTACAAATAACTACCAGCAGGCCGATACCGGCACCAAGATGATCCATATCGGAAAGAACACGAAAAGCACAATAGTATCCAAGGGAATCTCTGCAGGTTTCGGACAGAACAGCTACAGGGGACTGGTAAAGGTGCTAAAGAATGCATCCGGAGCAAGGAATTTTTCACAATGCGATTCGCTTTTGCTGGGCGATAAATGCGGGGCCCATACTTTCCCATACCTTGAAGTTGACAACCAGAGCGCCATTGTTGAGCACGAGGCGACAACTTCAAAGATAGGGGAGGACCAGATCTTTTACTGTAACCAGAGAGGCATCTCAACTGAAGATGCTATTGGGCTTATTGTAAACGGATATGCAAGAGAGGTGATAAACAAGCTCCCGATGGAGTTTGCAGTTGAAGCTCAGAAACTCCTGCAGATCAGCCTCGAAGGAAGTGTAGGATAAATAAGGCTCAGAGCGCAGGGCTCAGAGCTCAGGGCACAAAGAACAAGTAACAAGTAACAAGTAACAAGCAACAAGCAACCAGCAACAATGCTTATAATCAACAACTTAAAAGCCTCCATCAACGGAAAGTCCATTCTTAAGGGAATAAGCCTGGAGGTCAGGGCAGGAGAGATACATGCGATCATGGGACCGAACGGATCAGGGAAAAGCACTCTTGCAGCGGTCCTTGCCGGAAGAGAATTCGCTGAAGTGACTGAAGGAAGTGTGACCTATTTGGGTAAAGACCTTCTGGAGATGGCACCCGAGGATCGCTCAAGGGAAGGGATATTCCTGGGCTTCCAGTATCCGATCGAGATTCCGGGAGTAAGCATGGTCAACTTCATGAAGACTGCTATTAATGAACACCGGAAACATAAGGGAATAGAGCCTCTTTCAGCGTCCGACTTTCTGAAGCTGATGCGGGAGAAAAAAGACATTGTGGAAATAGACTCCAAACTGACAAACAGGTCAGTTAACGAAGGCTTCTCTGGCGGCGAAAAAAAGAAGAATGAGATCTTCCAGATGGCTATACTCGAACCGAAGCTTGCCATACTCGATGAGACTGATTCCGGCCTCGATATTGATGCCCTGAGGATCGTGGCTAACGGAGTAAACAAGCTCCGGCGTCCCGATAATGCAGCTATTGTTATTACACATTACCAGCGGCTTCTTGACTATATAGTTCCCGATGTGGTGCATGTTTTATATGACGGCCGCATCGTTAAAACAGCAGGAAAGGAACTTGCCCTTGAGCTGGAGGAAAAGGGATATGAATGGATAAAGGAACATGTTGAGGAAAAATAAGTTTAATGAATAACCTGCCCGAAAGAACCGAACGCTATTACCGGCTTTATGAAGAGAATATAAAGAGGATAACGGAGAATTCTGCTCCGTTTCTTAATTCCTTTCGAAAAGATGCAATTTCGAATTTTTATGAAGCAGGAATCCCCACAAAAAAAAATGAATCATACAAGTATACAAACCTGGATCTGTTCTTCAATCACGACTATAAAAGCTATTTCATCCCGGAACCGGCTGATTTCATAAAAGCAGAACAGTTCAGGTGCGATGTGGCAGATCTTGACACATACGGTGTAGTTCTTCTTAATGGTTTCTATCCTACAGTCAACGGCAAGCTTCGTGAGCTTCCGGGGGGGATATGGATCGGGAGCCTCAATGAAGCTGCAAAGAAGTTCAGTGATAAAATTGAAAAGCATTACGGAAAATATGTCAATGGCAAATCCGACGGGTTGGTGCATCTGAATACAGCTATGGCCAGCGACGGTGTTTTTGTTTATGTTCCGGAAGGAGCAGTTCTCAAAAGGCCTGTTCAGGTCGTTAACCTTGTTGAATCGGAAACCGATATGTTCTCTCAGCACCGGAACCTTATCATCGTAGAGGAGAATGCCGATTTCACAATGATAATCTGCGACCACACCCTGTCACCTGTGAAATTTCTTACCAATTCAGTTACTGAAGTTTACGTGGGAGAGAATGCTCATTTTGACCTGATGCGTGTACAGAATGAACATAACAATGCCGGCAAGATAACACATACGTTCATTCACCAGGAGAAAAACAGCAGTGTCAGCTCGAATAATATCACGCTCCATGGAGGACTGGTCCGCAACAGCACACACCACTACCTGGGAGGAGAGGGTGCCGAAACCAATTCATACGGATTGTACCTTGCCGATAAGTGGCAGCATGTGGATAATTATGTCAGCGTCGATCATGCATTTCCAAACTGTTCAAGCAACCAGCTTTTCAAGGGCGTGCTCGATGAAATGGCAACAGGCGCTTTCAACGGAAGGATATATGTTCACAAGGATGCACAGGGAACTGCGGCATACCAGAAGAACAACAACATACTATTGACGGATGACGCAAAAATGTACACCAAGCCCCAGCTTGAAATTTATGCAGATGATGTTAAATGCAGCCATGGAGCAACGGTCGGACGGCTGAATGATGATGCACTGTTCTATATGCAGTCGCGCGGCATCAGCAAGCGCGAAGCACTGCTTATGCTGATGTTCGGATTTGCACATGAAGTGATAAGGAACATAAAAGTGGAAGCCTTGCAGGAAAGGATGGACGGACTGGTGATGCAGCGACTTAGAGGCGAGCTGTCGAGGTGCGCAAGCTGTATGGTTAAATGCGGTAATATACACTGACTTGAAGAACATCAACGAAATAAGGGCTGATTTCCCTGTGCTCGGGTCAACAGTTTACGGGAAACCGCTTGTATATCTCGATAACGGAGCTACTACCCAGAAGCCGCAATGTGTTATTGATGCTGTAAATGAGGTATATACATCATACAATGCAAATATTCACCGCGGCGTACACGCACTCAGTGACCGGGCTTCGGAGGAATATGAAAACGCAAGGGAAAAGGTGCGCTCCTTCATAAATGCCGGCAGCAGGGAAGAAGTGATATTTACTTCAGGCACGACAGGCTCAATAAATACAGTCGCTTTTTCTTTTGGAGAGCGTTTTATAAAGAGAGGAGATGAAGTTATCATCAGCTGCCTCGAGCATCATGCCAACATAGTGCCCTGGCAGATGATGTGCGAACGGAAAGGAGCTGTATTGCGTGTGATACCTGTAAATGATAATGGCGAGATCATCATCGAAGAATACTTAAGGCTGATCAACCAGAGGACCAGAATCGTTGCAGTATCCCAGGTTTCAAATGCACTTGGCGCTATCCTTCCGGTTAAGGAAATAATTGAAGCCGCACATTCAAAAAATATTCCCGTTCTGATAGATGGCGCCCAGGGCATTCAGCACAGCAAAGTCGATGTTGCGGAAATGGATTGTGACTTCTATGTTTTCTCAGGTCACAAGATATACGGGCCGACAGGTATAGGGATTCTTTACGGGAAAGAGAAATGGCTGTCAGAACTGCCGCCCTGCCAGGGAGGTGGCGATATGGTGGCAAATGTCACTTTTGAAAAGACAACATATAACGGGTTGCCATTCAAGTTTGAAGCCGGAACAACAAACTTTGCAGGGGCCATAGGACTGGGGGCTGCCATTGATTATGTAAAAAAGATCGGACTTGATTACATCGGGAGCCGTGAAAAAGAGCTTCTCTCCAATGCAACATCCCGACTTTCGTCAATCGGCGATGTTAGAATATATGGTAATTCCGAAAATAAGATCTCAATTATATCCTTCCTGATAAAGGGCGTGCACCAGTACGATACAGGTATGATACTTGACAAAATGGGGATTGCCGTTCGCACAGGAACGCACTGTGCACAGCCTGTAATGGACAGGTTCGGTATTGACGGAACAGTAAGGGCATCAATGTGCTTCTATAATACCATAGAAGAGATCGATATGCTTGGCATGGGAATTGAAAAGGTGATAACAATGTTTTTATAATAGATTCAGATGTCGGTTAACGAGGTTCAGGATGCAATAATTGAGGAGTTTTCGGTTTTCGATGACTGGATGGACAAATACAACCTGCTGATAGATTTCGGAAAGGATATGCCGGTCATCGATCCGGAATTCAAGGTTAAGGATTACCTCATAGAGGGGTGCCAGTCGAAAGTATGGCTTTATCCTGAATTCAACGGGAATGTAATATGCTTTACTGCTGACAGTGATGCTATAATCACAAAAGGAATAGTTTCGCTGCTGATCAAAGTCCTTTCAGGCCGGACACCTGATGAGATAATTTCAGCCGAACTCTATTTCATCGAAAAGATAGGATTGAGGCAGAACCTCTCACCAACCCGCTCAAACGGATTGCTTGCAATGGTAAGACAGATGAAGCTGTACGCGATGGCATTTAAGGCGACGGGCGACAGGCGTCAGGCTGCAGGTAAAGAAGACAAACTATAATTATATGAATGCTGATGAACAACTTGAGATAGAAACCAGGCTAGTCGGAGTACTGAAGAGTATTTACGATCCGGAGATTCCTGTAAATATCTATGACCTGGGGCTGATCTACAATGTGGAAGTTGATGATGACCATATCGCTCATATCACCATGACGCTTACGGCTCCCAACTGCCCGATGGCTGATATGCTTGTTGAGGAGGTAAAATACAAGGTTGCAGGCACAAAAGGAGTAAAGGATTGCGATCTTAAGCTTACATTCAGTCCTCCATGGGATAAGAGCATGCTCAGTGATGAGGCAAAACTTGAACTTGGTTTTCTTTAGCAAATATTATGAGTACAACTGAAGATAAAAAGCTTTCTCTCCTGATAAAGGAAAAGGCACATGAGCTTGGATTTGATATCTGCGGCATTGCGAAGGTACATTCATTGCCCGAACGAGAATCAGCTCTCAGGAAATGGATTGCCCTGGGCATGCATGATAAAATGAGCTATCTTGAACGGGAGCCGGAGAAAAGATTCAATCCCGAACTCATTTTCCCGGGAGTGAAATCGCTGGTCGTTGCGGGAATAAGTTATTATTCGGAGATTAAGCAGAAAGAAAAAGAAGTTCCTCTTCTTTCAAGATATACTTACGGTAGTGACTATCATGATGTCATCATTGACAAGCTGGATATTTTGCTGGAGCTTGTAAAGAGAATGGTACCTGAAGCAGAAGGGAAAGCTTTTTGCGATACAGGATTCCTTCATGAGAAATCGTGGATCAGTGAAGCAGGTCTCGGCTGGCAGGGACGCCATTCAATAATGATAAACAAGGAGATCGGATCGTTCTTTTTTATTGGCATCATGATGCTGAATATCGAACTGGATTACGATGAACCTTTCAAGGCCGATCGTTGCGGAAGCTGCAGTTTGTGCATTGATGCATGTCCTACAGGTGCGATTAATGATAACAGGACCATAAATACCAGGATATGTATTTCTAACCGGACAAATGAAAACAGGGGCCCAATACCGGAAGAAATCATTCCAAAGCTGGGAGGGAGAGTTTATGGTTGTGACGTTTGCCAGGAAGTATGTCCATGGAATAAGAAAGTAAAGCCTAATGCGCATCCGGAATTCATGGTTGATCCGGAAATAATTTCAATGAAGCGGGAGGATTGGGAATCGCTGTCAGAAGATAAGTTTCAGAAGCTCTTTAAGAAAACTTCAGTTAAAAGGATAAAATATGCCGATTTCAGGCGAAACATCTCAGATGCGCTGAGATCAATTGATAATTAATCATTTATCTTCAATCACTGTCACTACAACTTCCCTCTGGCTTCTTGGTCCATCGAACTCGCAGAGGAAGATATTCTGCCAGGTTGATAATCCGGCATTTCCATCAACAATTGGTATTGTCTCGGATGCTCCAATGAGCCCGGCCTTAAGGTGGGCATCACCGTTATTGTCCTGATTGTCATGCTCCCAGACTCCGGAGGGTATGAGCTTTCCCAGGAGAGTTATAACATCATTCTGAACTGACTGGTCCCAGTTCTCCTGGATCATTATAGCCGCAGTGGAGCCCCTGGCATAAACCGAGGCAATTCCAGTTCTGACTTTACTATCCTTGATTACTTCAAGTACCCGGGATGTTATGTCGTATAAACCGTTCTTGCGGTTAGTACGGATGGTGATTATTTTTTGCATACTTGTAGTGGATATTGGTTTTACCTTTGCGCTCTTTGTATTTTAGCCTTTGTGCTCTTTGTGGTTAAATAAAATTTTTTCTAACCACAAAGGACACAAAGTACGCACTAAGAGTACTAAGGATATAAATCTGTAATAAAATTAATAGATGTTTTTTACCTTTCAGATTAATTTACGTCTTATTATCAGAAAAGCATCACATTTGACCGACCATGAGATTATAGAAGAGTGCAGGAAAGGAAACCTGAACAGTTTCGGCAAACTTGTTGTAAAAACCTCACCTTTTGCCTTTTCAGTTGCTTTCAGAATGCTGGGTGATGAAAACATTGCAGAGGATATTGTGCAGGATACTATGCTGACAGTATGGCAGAAAATCGGAAAAATTAAATCTTCAGATGGATTTAAAATGTGGCTGTACAGGATAGTTATCAATAAATGCTATGACGAAATGCGCAGAAAAAAAAGATCAAAAGAGTATACCCCTGATGCTTCAGAATGGGGTGTTATCTCAAACCATCTTTCTCATGATCCTGCAAAAGAGATGGAAAACCGGGAGACAGCTGCGCTGATAAATCTTCTAACCGGCTCTCTGAGCCCTAAACAGAAGGCAGTATTTGTTTTGTGCGACCTTGAAGAAATGAGTCCGGACGAGGTTTCGGCCATAACAGGAATGAGGAAAGCCAATGTAAAAGCAAATCTGCATTACGCGAGGAAGAGGATTAGCGAAATGATTAACAAATATGATTGATATGAGCAGTGATGAAATGAAATACGAGAGGTTGCTTGATATACTCAGAAAATCGAAACCCGTTCTGCAGTCACCGGACATGCTTAAGGATAAGGTAGTTGACAGGATACTAAGTACCCAGGGGAAGAAAGAGCCATCTCCGGGGATACTGGATTTTCTTTTCGGATGGGTTTATATCGGATGGGTGAGGAGAGGTCTGATTGCAGCCTCAGCTGCTATGGTACTGGTTTTTGTATATCAGCAGGGGGTCATCATTAAACGGATTAATACTCTGAACAGACAGGCAGTATTCATTGAGGGACAGATAATTACCGGGAACAGCAATAACACCGATGCTGCTTTTCTCTACCGGCTTGCAGGACGGAATATCCCGGCCGGGGAGATAAAAATTTCTGAACGCCAGATGAAACGAATGATCAGATCATACAATGAACTGGAGGAGAAATACAGGGATCTGGTAAACCTGATAGAGGGGGATCCTGCTCTGAAGAAATATGTTGAAGAACAACTTTCCGTGAAACATAAGGGGAAACTTAATCTATAAGACCATGAAAAGAAAACAGCTGAAGATTGCTATTTCGCTCATCATCATCATGACAGTTTCGTGCGGAGAACCTGACACTGTCGTAACAGATATTGTTCATACCGACGGATCAATAACCAGGAAGATCGAGATGAAAAAATTCGAGAATGTATTTAATATCTCCGGAGTTCAGGTGCCATATGATTCTACATGGAGCATCAGTGACTCGCTTGAGATCAGCGAAGAAGGGGATACAGTATATGTAAGAAGGGCTGAAAAACTGTTCGCCTCCGTGGATAATATAAACAAAGACTACCTGTCAGACAGCACAATGAACAAAGATGTGATCCGAAAAGCTGAATTCCGGAAGAGATTCAAATGGTTCAACACTGAATACCGGTTTGCCGAGGTGGTGGAGAAAACAATGAAGTACGGCTATCCCGTTTCAGATTTTCTTGATGAGGATGAGATTGAATGGTTCTATTCACCCGAGAATCTCATAAGTGAAAAACTGAATGGCCCCGACAGTCTGAGATATAAGGCTTTCAGAGATTCAGTTGACCGGAAGACAGAGGAGTGGACGTTCAGAAGTCTTGTATCAGAGTGGATAGGCGAATTTTCAAATCTCACAAAAGGGAGGGCGGAAGGAGACATGACAGCTGAAGCACTGAAAGCCCGCGAGGACGAATTTATGGAAATCATAAGGGGAGGGGAGGAGCACTTTGACAGCCTCTGGTCGAATGGGATAATGCTGAAGGAATTCATTGGTGCAGACAATGCCGTTAAGTACCAGACTGAAGCAGATTCGGCTGTTAATATTGTATCAGAGCATCTCTGGGTCGATTTCATCCGGTATGCACAGCGGATCGTCATGCCGGGTGAGATCATCGGAACCAACGGATTCATTGATTCGACCAAAACCCTTTCGTGGCCGGTGCATTCCGATTTCTTTATGACCGAACCGTATGTGATGTTTGCCGAATCAAAGATCCCTAACAGGTGGGCGTGGATAGTATCGGGAATATTCCTGTTGTTTGTACTGGCAGGAATAATATTCAGGGTTATAAAAAAATAGAGGCGCTTACCAGGCGCCTCGCTTTACTAACCTACCCAAATCTATAAACCAATGTTACGCGGCATAATCCTTAAGCATATGCATAAGTTTCTGGCGTGTGAAAAATATCCTGCTTTTAACGGTCCCTATCTTTAATCCGAGTTCTTCGGCGATCTCCTTGTATTTGTAACCATCAATGTGCATCCTGAAAGGTACTTTGAATTCGTCTTCGAGCGAATCAACTGCCTTCTCAATTTCTCCTTTGGAATAATTCGATTCAGGTGAAATGAAACCTTTGTCAGATGGCTGATTGATGTAATAGAGATCCTGCGTGCCGTCAATGATGGTGTTCTCCTTGACGTTCCTGCGGTAATTATTGATGAAGGTGTTCTTCATTATTGTAAATACCCACGCCTTAAGATTGGTGAAGTCTGCAAATTTTTCTTTATGTGTGATAGCTTTTACGTATGTGTCCTGAACAAGATCCAGCGCTAAATCGCGGTCTGAAGTAAGGCTCATGGCAAACCTCTGAAGATTTGACTTCATTCCGATAAGCTGATTGTTAAATTCATATGTTGTCATAGCTCTTGTTTTTAAGTTGATAGCACAAATGTATGTAGATATTAAAAGATATACAAATCTTAATATCTTAAAATCCCGGTATTCTACAGCCATTCTAAATAACAAATTTTGAAAAACCACAGAGAATCAGGAGATTAAATCGATTATTAAATGGTTTGTATAAATTACTGATAAATTCATTCTGATAGTGCAACTCCTTTTAACATCATTTTTTATTCGTTCAACTTTACTACTTTTAAAGAAAAAACCATGGAGTACAGTATCAGGCTTAAGGATGGAATGATCCTTAGAGGATTGATGGCCAGCCCGGGTGCCGGAACACGCGCCAATATCATTTTTATTCACGGGCTGGGCGAGCACATTCAGAGATATAAGGAATGGGCTGAAATGTTGAATAAGGAAGGTATTGGATTCACCGGCGTTGACCTTCCCGGTCACGGGCAATCCCAGGGCAGAAGAGGTCATATAAGAAGCTATGAAGCAACCGACGGGATGATCGAGATTCTATTAACAAACTCGTTAAATACATTCAGGGGTATACCGGTATTCATCTACGGTCACAGCCTTGGAGGAGGGATAGTGCTTGATTATATCTTAAGGAAGAAACCTGAAATCAGGGGAGCGATTGCAACATCACCATGGCTTAAGCTCTCATTTGAACCGGAAAAATCAAAGATTGCCCTGGCTTCGGTCATGAAGCATATTTTGCCCGGGCTTGTACAGCCGTCAGGCCTGGTGGTGGAACATATTTCACATGATGCTGAGGTCGTCAACCGGTACAAAGCTGATCCTCTGGTTCATGACAGGATCTCCGTAAGCCTTTTTCACAGTGCCATGAGCGCTGCGGCCCGCTCGCTTGAACATGCAGACGAAATGAGCATGCCCCTGCTCCTGATTCACGGGAGCGACGATCAGATATGCTCGCCCGAAGGCAGCCGTATTTTTGCATCAAAAACACCACTGGCAGAGCTTAAGATATGGGACGGAGGATACCATGAGCTTCATAATGAGCCATTCAGGCAGGAGGTGTTTGCATATATGATGAACTGGATAAACTCAATGCTTGGTTCAAAATAGCCGGAACCAATGGAACTTAGGACAACATTTAATATTCCCCCTTCAG
Source organism: Bacteroidota bacterium (assembly GCA_043800695.1). Lineage (GTDB taxonomy): Bacteria > Bacteroidota > Bacteroidia > Bacteroidales > VadinHA17 > LD21. The sequence goes on along the minus strand of JAZDMU010000056.1, from coordinate 123,043 downwards.
CCCATATGATTACGTATGATGATCCGGTCATGTTCATCGGATCGTGTTTTGCCGGTTCAATAGGTTCAAAGCTTGAAGCAGGCCGCATGCCGGTGATGATAAATCCTTCAGGCACAGTGTATAATCCCGTTTCTGTCATCAACACGCTGAACTCCGTCATTGAAGCCAGGGAATATATGGAAAAGGATCTTTATAATCATAACGGCACATGGCTCAGCTTTGACCATTACACAGATTTTTCATCAGGGAATAAGCAGGAAGTGCTTGAAAGGATAAACAAAAAGACGACAGAGGCATTTAAATTTCTTTCAAAGGCTCAATTCCTTTTCATCACTTTCGGTACAGCAAGAGTATTCAGGCATGTTGAATCGGGAAGGATCGTATCAAATTGCCATAAGATCCCTGCGGCTGAGTTTAAGAGGGAATTGCTTACCGTTGATGACATAGCTGACATCTGGAAAAGTCAGCTCGATATGCTTAGGACATTTAATCCCGGGCTCAAGGTTGTTTTTACAATCAGTCCGGTGCGCCACTGGAAGGATGGCCCTTATGGGAACCAGGTGAGCAAATCAACACTGTTCCTGGCAGTGGAAAGACTCCTCGAGCACCCTTCTCTCCCTCAGTATTTTCCTGCATATGAGCTGGTTATGGATGACTTGAGGGATTACAGGTTTTATGACGGCGACATGCTTCATCTATCAGATGCAGCCATTGATTACATCTGGAATGCTTTTATGAGATGTTACTTTAACAATACTACAATTGATACCTGGAGGGAAGCCGAAAAGATCATCAGGGCAATTTCGCACAGGATCCGGTCAGGTGAAGCGACGAATATCAGGTCTTTCGCTGAAACCATGCTCAAAAAAATAGATGTTCTCTGTTCCAGAAGGCCAGCCCTGGATCTTTCCGCTGAGCGAAGCTATTTTGAAAAACTGGCGCATTCTTAGAAGAAAATCATTTTTTATTCGAATTTTTTTGAACAATATTCTGCTCTCTATTGTTTAAAGGGCAAAATTTAATTAATGAATAAATATATTCTCTTTTTAATTATAATACTTTTTACCTTCCCTGTCAAGGCGCAGCAGACAAATTCCGGGACCATCAAAGGCAGGGTTTTCAATTCAAAAACAAATGAAGGAGTTCCCTTTGCGACTGTTCAGATATGGGGAACAAACATTGGCGCAATAACCGATTTTGACGGAAGATTCTCTTTTACCGGAGTAAAACCCGGTTATATTGAGCTGAGGGCATCATCAGTGGGCTATAATCCTTTTCTCACTTCTGCCATCCTGGTGACAAACAGCAAGGAGGCGAATATTGAGATTCCGCTTGAGGAGGCAGCTGTGGGGCTTGGAGAGGTTGTAGTGAAGGCATCTCCTTTTATCAAGAAGGTAGAGACACCTGTGTCAGTGAGGATAATCGGTATTGATGAGATCGAAAAGAATCCCGGAGGAAACCGCGACATCTCAAGGGTTATCCAGTCATTTCCCGGGGTGGCAAGCACTCCTGCTTTCAGGAATGATGTCATTGTAAGGGGAGGAGGCCCGAACGAGAACAGGTTCTACATTGATAATGTTGAGATCCCTTACCTGAATCACTTTTCAACTCAGGGAGCTTCAGGAGGACCTGTCGGCATCATAAATGTCGACTTCGTGCAGTCGGTGGATTTTATTTCCGGGGCATTCCCGGCTTCAAAGGGCAATGCACTCAGCTCCATCCTGAATTTCACATTCCTTGACGGGAATAAGGAAAAAATGAAATACAGGGCAACCGTCGGTGCTTCTGACCTGGGGCTTACGGTTGACGGACCTGCCGGTGAAAAAGGGACTCTTCTGATGTCGGTGCGCCGTTCGTACCTGCAGTTCTTGTTCAGTGCCCTTGGGCTCCCGTTCCTTCCGAATTACACCGACTTCCAGTTCAAATACCGTGTAAGACTGGACGATAAAAATGAGCTTACGGTTATCGGGCTGGGAGCAAAGGATGATTTTGAGCTTAACCTTAAAGCCAATGAGACCGAATACCAGAGATATATACTTAATTATATTCCTGTCCAGGAGCAGTACAGCTACACAACGGGGCTGGTTTACAAGCATTTCAGGAAAGGCGGGTACGACACGTGGGTACTGAGCCGCAATTACCTGAATAATTCTCAGTATAAATATGCCGGCAATATTGAAGCCGATACAAACAAAATACTTGACTACCTGTCTGGAGAAGGAGAGATAAAAGCCCGCTTTGAAAGGACGATCATCGGAGACAACGGACTGAGGATCAGCTTAGGTGCAGGTACGGAGTATGCCCATTACCGCAACTCGACCTACAGGCTGATATATTCGGGTCTGGGTGAAAATGAGATAAATTACGAAACCAACCTGAGGCTTGGCAAGTTTGGCGTATTCGGGCAGGCGAGCAAATCGTACCTTGATGAGAGGCTGAGTTTGTCGCTGGGCCTTCGTACAGATTTCAACACCTTCTCTGATGCGATGATAAATCCGCTGAACCAGATTTCGCCACGCTTCTCAGCATCGTATACACTCAGCGAAAAGATTAACCTTAATTTCAATGCAGGCCGTTACTTTCAGCTCCCTCCCTACACATCCCTTGGATATATGAACACGCAGGGTGTTTTCGTCAACAGGGAAAATAACCTTAAGTACATGCAGGCTGACCATATTGTTGCGGGTGTCGAATTCCTGCCAATAGATAACATACAGATCACCCTGGAGGGTTTTTACAAGAATTATTCAAGGTACCCTTTCTCAGTAATGGATTCAGTTCCTCTTTCCAGCAAGAGTGCAGGGTATGGGATATTCGGTGACGAGGAGCTTATATCGACCTCAGAAGGAAGGTCATACGGGCTGGAACTTCTGGGACGCCTTAAGGAATTCAAAGGTACCAACCTGGTGTTTTCATATACTTTTGTGAGAAGCGAGTTCAGCAATCCCGGGGGTGAGTGGATACCTTCATCATGGGACAACAGGCATCTTTTCAACCTTACAGCCACCAAAAAATTCAAGAGGAACTGGGATGTCGGATTCAAATGGCGATTTGTTGGCGGAGCGCCTTACACACCTTACGATTTGGAAAAATCATCGATAAAGGCTGCGTGGGATCTTACCGGGCAGGGATATCCTGACTACAGCAGCTTCAACAGTGAGCGCCTTAAAGCATTCCATCAGCTTGATGTCAGGGTTGATAAGCAATACTTCTTCAGAAAGTGGGCGCTAATGCTTTATGCCGATGTTCAGAACGTGTACAGCCATAAGGCCGATCAGCCGGCAATACTTACAAGAGAAACAGATGCAGGCGGCAATCCGGTAACAGATCCTTCAGATCCGCTAAGATATACTCTCAAAAACATAAAGGGAACTTCAGGGACACTCTTGCCGACCGTGGGAATCATTATGGAATTTTGATTTTCACAGGATCCCCCGGATAATTATTCAGCGACCTCAGCACTTTTAACACAACCCTTGAAAGAGGCGACCCTGTTCCTGGCAAAATCAAAGCTTCTTGAGTTCACAACAAGGTATTTATAAGGCTTGATCTTGTATATCTCAATAACTTCCGGGGCAGGCAGAATGCCTCCGGTGAAGAGATAAAAAAAACTGATCAATGCTGAATTTCCCCCCGAAAATCCGACATAGGACTTGAAAAGAATAAATTATTCGGATTGTTCAATCATAATTTTTTTCACAACTCTTACATTGTCATCAAAGATGACCGTAACCAGGTACATCCCTCGCTGAGGATTATCAAGGTCTATCCTGATGATGTTTTGCGGATTGCTGTACTGAGTTTTAAAAATATCCTGGCCGATGATATTAGTTATCTTCACGAATGAGATATCCTTGTCGCTTTTTATTGTAAAATGGTTTTCACGCACGGGCACCGGATATATGTTAAGGCTGCCTGCAGCTTCGGCATATGCATTCTTTTGAATGACAGGAAGGGAATAAACAACGGTATCCCTCTGAGCCTGAAGAGCAATGGTAAAAATGAGCAGAAAAGCAAGGAATATACTCTTTTTCATTGATACCGTTTAGTGATTCACATCAAAAATTGTGCTAAAGTTAGTAATTATTCATATAAAATTCTCAAGATGGCTTATAGCGCGCTTCAGGTCTTCAGGTGTATCAACGCCGATGCTTTCAAAATCCGTTAGCGCTGTCCTTATCCTGAAGCCGTTCTCAAGCCATCTGTTCTGTTCCAGCGATTCAGCTTTTTCAAGCTTGCTTACAGGAAGGCCGGTTATTGATTTAAGCACATCAAAAGTGTATGCATAGAGGCCGACATGCTTGTAAAAAACATGCACATGAGACCATTGGAGAGGTTCATGATCCCTTATATAAGGAATTGCTGTCCGGCTGAAATATATAGCATTGCCTTCAGAATCGAGAATGACTTTAGGCTGATTTGGATTGAAGAGGTCCTCTGCCGGCCTGCATTTCCTGATGAGTGTTGCGATACCAGTGTCCCCTGATGCAAAACATGATTTCAGCAGTTCTATCTGTTCAGGCATTATAAAAGGCTCATCACCCTGAATGTTAATCACGACATCGTACTTTTCGCCGGTCTCCCGGGTAATTTTTTCTGCAGCTTCAGCGCACCGGTCGGTCCCGCTCTGATGTTCATCTGAGGTCATTACGGCATTGCCACCGAATCTCCGGACTTCATCAAATATCCTGATGTCGTCGGTTGCCACATAAACAAGATCAACTGACCGGCTTACCTGCTCATACACTTTTCTGACCATTGTCTTCCCGCCTATTAGGGCAAGAGGTTTTCCTGGGAACCGTTTTGATGCATAGCGTGCCGGAATAATGCCGGCAAATCGGTATTGTCTCATCCTGCGAATTTAAGAAAAATGCATTTCCCTATGTCTTAAAAAAAACTTAAATTTGCGCATTTGTTTGCAGGTACATGAAAGATCTTCAAAATATTAAGCAGAGATTTGGCATTATCGGTAATAACGAGGGACTTAACCGTGCCATTGATATTGCCGTTCAGGTAGCGCCAACCGATCTTTCAGTGCTTTTAACCGGTGAAAGCGGAACCGGCAAGGAGGTTTTTCCACAGGTCATTCACAATCACAGTACAAGAAAGCACGGGCCATATATTGCCGTCAACTGCGGTGCTATTCCGGAAGGCACTATTGATTCCGAGCTATTCGGACACGAAAAAGGCTCATTTACAGGGGCTACCGACAGCAGGAAAGGGTATTTTGAGGTTGCCGACAAAGGGACCATTTTCCTGGATGAGGTTGCCGAACTGCCACTCTCGACCCAGGTTCGTCTTCTAAGAGTTCTCGAGTCAGGCGAATTTATACGGGTTGGCTCTTCAAAGGTCCAGAAAACAGATGTAAGAGTAATTGCAGCCAGCAACATGGATGTGCCCAGGGCAATAGACCAGGGCAGGTTCAGGGAAGATCTCTATTACAGGCTCAATACGGTGCCAATAAGGATACCTCCCCTGCGTGAAAGGGGAGACGATATATTTCTCCTGTTCAGGAAATTCGCCGTTGATTTTGCGGAAAAATACCGGATGCCTGCCATCAGACTTGAGCCGGAGGCAAAAAACATACTGATTGGTTATTCCTGGCCGGGGAATGTCAGGCAGCTTAAGAACATCACCGAACAGATATCAATAATTGAGCAGGATCGCGACATAATGACGAATGTTTTAAAGGCATATCTTCCCGATTATGACGGAGTGAAGCTTCCTGCAGTTATCAGAAGGGATGATGGTAAGTCATTCTCGTCGGAAAGGGAAATACTATACAAGATCCTCTTCGACATGAAAAGCGACATGAATGATCTTAAGAAACTGGTATATGACCTGATCCAGCGTGGTGACAGTGATATTGCAGTCGATGAGTCCAGCACCCGTATCATGAAGAATCTGTTCAGGGAATCACAGGAAAGAAGGAGTACTGCCATACGGGATGAGGAGACGACGGAATTTTCTTCAAGGCAGGGGAGGGACAATATCCAGGATACCGAGGAGATAGTCGAGGAATCATTGTCTCTTGCCGTCAAGGAGGTTGAGATGATAAGGAAAGCTCTTGAGAAATTTAACGGCAAACGCAAGCTTGCTGCAAATGAGCTTGGAATTTCAGAACGGACGCTTTACCGCAAAATAAAGGAATATGAGATTGAAATGTAGCAAAGTCACATCTTTCGTCAGAAGTATCATGGTTCCGGCCCTGGTTGTTCCGGTTTTCCTGTCTGCCGGAGGGTGCCATATCACTTATTCGTTTTCAGGTGCAAGCACCGAAGGCCTGGGTAGTGTGAGCATACAGTATTTTCAGAACAGGGCCGACCTGGTTCAACCGGGGCTGAGCCAGTACATCACTGATGCACTGATAGATAAATGCAAGGCACAGACAAACCTCAGCATTGTAAACGGGATGGGTGATGCTGACTTTGAGGGTGAGATAACTAAGTATAATACGGTTCCCCTTACTGTTTCGGCCGATGCGCAGGCAGCGTCAAACAGGTTTACAATTACCATGCGGGTGAGATTTACCAATTCAATTGATCCACAGTATAGCTACGAGCAGAGTTTTTCAAGATATGAAGATTATCCGAGTGAAAGAGACCTGAGCGCTGTGGAGAAGGAACTATCAGACAAGATTGTTGAGCTTCTGGTTGAGGATATATTTAATAAGGCATTTGTGAACTGGTAACCGCACTATGAACAGGAACGATTTTCTGAGAATGATCGAAGATTCGGGTCCTGCCGACCGTCAGGCGATCGGAGAGGTCAACGAGCTTATTGATGTTTTTCCCTATTTCCAGAGTGCATACCTGCTTCTGCTGAAGGGACTCAGCAATACATCCGACGTGAAGTTTGAGAACCAGCTGAAACTCTCGGCAATTCACATTGCTGACAGGGAGGTTTTGTATTATTTCCTGAAAAAAGAGAGCAGGAAACAGAAGGAGCCTGAAGTGACTGTTCTGAAGCAGGGCGTCACAATGCCAGTCATGGAGGACAGCCAGCAGGTGGTTATTGAGACAGGGATGAACAGCGAGGAACTAATAAGTGAAGGATCCCATTCATTGTTGCGGCCCGTAACCATTCAGGCAGAATCTGACTATGGTGATTCAGTTGCAACAGTGCTCATCATTGATGAAAAGTCGGGTGAGGAAGAAGAACGGGTAATATTCATGGACCCCGGCTTCGCTGCAGCACCAGAGGAGGCTGAAGACCTTCTTGAACTAGATATTGAAGAGGAGATGCCTGCACCGGAAACAGGAGAAGAAGAAAGTAAAACAGAAAATACCGATATCAGGAAACTTCAGTCAGACCTGATCGATAAATTCATTCATGCCAATCCCAGGATCGAACCTGTAAAGGAAAAGACCGAAACCCCCCTGCCGGATATTTCCAAACCGTTCACGGAGGAAAGAGGCGCTTTTGTGACAGAGACACTAGCCAGAATTTATACCAACCAGGGATATTACTCCAGGGCAATAGATATTTATGAGACATTAAGTTTGAAATTCCCGGAAAAAAGCAGTTACTTTGCGTCGCAAATTGAAAAGGTGAAAGAATTATTAAAAAAGTGACAAGATGGGAATCTATGTTTTTGTATCGGTAGTGATCATTATTGCTTGCGTCCTTCAGATACTTGTTGTACTTGTTCAGAATTCGAAGGGTGGAGGGCTGGCTGCCAATTTTACTTCAACCGGTCAGACAATGGGAATACGCAAGACTGCAGATTTTCTTGAGAAATCGACCTGGACCATAGCAGCAACAATACTCATTCTTTGTGTTGTTGCTACAGCCGTCATTCCCCGCGGTACTGAAGCACAGCAATCAAGGATCCAGAATCAGATCGACAATGCCATTGATCCTAACGCGATACCGACTCTTCCTACGGCAGTGCCTCAGACATCTACAACTCCTTCGGAAGGAACAGACCAGCCGGAAAACTGAAAATCCATGAAATAATTTTCTAATAAAGTGTCAGTTTGTCATATTACTGACACTTTATTTTTAGTTTCTGACACTTTTCCGGGTTTGGCATAAAATATGCTTGAAAGGCTTCGTCATATTGAACTAACTTTAAAACTAAATAAACATGGCACAATTAAAAGGTAAAATTCTGGCAGGAAAGGTTCTTGTAAAACCTGATGAAGCTGAAGCTAAAACTGCCAGCGGGATCATTATTCCTGATTCCGCAAAGGAAAAACCCCGTCAGGGGAAAGTGATGCTCGTTGGAGCAGCAAAAAAAGATGAGGAAATGGAAGTCAAGAAAGGCGACGTTGTCCTCTATGGCAAATACTCAGGGCAGGAGCTTACCTTAGATGGTGAAGACTATCTGCTTATTTCACAGACAGATATTCTTTTTATAGCTTAATTGGAAACTAAAAAATCTATTCATTATGGGAAAAGAGATTAAATATAATATTGAGGCGCGCGCCCTTCTGAAAGAAGGTGTTGACATGCTTGCAGACGCAGTCAAAGTGACCCTTGGGCCAAAAGGCCGGAATGTTGTACTTGAGAAAAAATATGGAGCACCACAGATTACAAAAGATGGTGTCACAGTTGCAAAGGATATCGAATTGTCTGATCCGTTTAAAAATATGGGTGCCCAGATGGTAAAGGAAGTTGCTTCAAAAACCGGTGACATAGCCGGTGACGGAACCACTACTGCAACTGTTCTTGCCCAGTCAATTATAAATGTCGGACTTAAGAATGTCACTGCAGGTGCCAATCCGATGGATCTTAAGAGAGGGATAGACAAGGCAGTTGAAAAAGTTGTAGCTCATCTCAAATCGCAGGCAAAGGTCATCGGTGACGACCTTAATAAAATTGAGCAGGTTGCCAGGGTATCTGCCAACGATGATGAGGAGATCGGGAAGCTCATAGCTGAAGCAATGAGCAAGGTACACAAGGAAGGCGTTATTACCGTTGAGGAATCAAAAGGCACGACAACTTCTGTTGAGGTTGTTGAAGGTATGCAGTTCGACCGCGGTTATATCTCTGCATATTTTGTTACCAATGCAGAAAAGATGGAGGCTGACCTTGAAAACCCCTACATCCTAATCTATGACAAGAAGATCTCTTCAATGAAAGACATGCTTCCGATACTTGAAGCTTCAGCGCAAACAGGCAAGCCTCTTCTTATTATCTCTGAAGATGTTGAAGGCGAAGCTCTTGCAACGCTTGTTGTCAACAGGCTCCGCGGCTCCCTGAGGGTATGTGCAGTGAAGGCACCCGGATTCGGCGACAGAAGAAAAGAGATGCTTGAGGATATTGCCATTCTGACAGGAGGTACAGTTATATCAGAAGAAAAAGGGCTTAAGCTTGAACATGCAACACTCGACATGCTGGGCACTTCTGAAAAAGTGACAGTTAACAAGGAAAACACAACTATAGTTAATGGTGCAGGCGACAAGGATCAGATCAAAGCCCGCATCGGACAGATAAAGCAGCAGATGACAACCACGACATCTGATTATGATAAGGAAAAGCTCCAGGAGCGTCTTGCTAAGCTTGCAGGCGGAGTTGCTGTCCTTTATATCGGTGCTGCCTCTGAAGTCGAAATGAAAAACAAGAAAGATCGCGTAGATGACTCACTACATGCGACCCGTGCTGCTATTGAAGAAGGTATTGTTCCCGGTGGCGGTGTTGCATATATCCGTGCAATTGCTGCACTGGAAGGACTTAAAGGAGAAAATGAGGATCAGACAACCGGTATTGAAATAGTTAAACGTGCAATTGAAGAACCCTTGCGTCAGATTGCTATTAATTCAGGAAAAGAGGGTGCAGTTGTTGCACAAACAGTGAAATCCGGGAAAGGCGATTATGGATATAACGCACAAACCGATAATTTCGAAAAACTCTATGCATCAGGGGTTATTGATCCTGTCAAAGTAGTCCGCGTAGCTCTTGAAAATGCAGCATCAGTCGCAGGCATGTTCCTGACCACTGAAGCTGTCGTTGTCGAGGAGAAGGAGGATAAGCCTGCAATGCCACCCCAGGGAATGGGAGGCGGAATGCCGGGAATGATGTAAAGACCCAATCCTTTAAAAGGTTATGAGATAGTAAGGACGTGCCATGGCATGTCCTTATTTTATATATTTGCACCTGATTTGTATTCAGGAAACTGATGAATTATATCCGGAACTTCTGTATCATCGCACATATTGATCATGGCAAGAGCACCCTGGCCGACAGGCTTCTTGAGAAAACAAAAACCATAACTGAGCGGGAATTCCAGAACCAGGTGCTTGATGACATGGATCTGGAAAGGGAGAGAGGCATTACCATTAAAAGCCATGCCATCCAGATGGAGTATGTTGCGGGGGGCAACAGGTATTTTCTTAACCTTATTGATACCCCCGGGCATGTTGATTTTTCCTATGAGGTATCCAGGTCGATAGCAGCATGCGAAGGCGCCCTGCTGGTGATAGATGCCACGCAGGGAATTCAGGCTCAGACAATTGCAAACCTTTACAAAGCCCTTGAACACGACCTTGAGATCATCCCCGTACTTAATAAAATGGATATGGCCAATGCCATGCCTGAAGAGGTAAAGGATCAGATAGTTGATCTCATCGGGTGCTCCCGCGAAGATATCATTGAAGCAAGCGCAAGGACCGGAATGGGAGTTGACAGGATACTAGACGACATCATTAATAAGATACCGGCTCCCAAAGGCGATCCGGAAGCTCCCCTGCAGGCCCTCATTTTCGATTCAATATTCAATTCATTCAGGGGCATATTAGCTTATTTCAAAATCATCAACGGGACATTGCTACGAGGCGACAGGGTGAAATTTATAAGCACGGGCCATGAATATAATGCTGAAGAAATAGGAGTGCTGAAGCTCAGGCAGGACCCACGTGAGGCACTGGGGGCTGGGGATGTAGGCTATATAATTACAGGAGTAAAAATATCTTCCGAAGTAAGGGTTGGAGATACCATAACCCATGTCAAGAATCCCTGCGAGAGTGGCATATCAGGTTTTGAAAATGTGAAGCCGATGGTTTTTGCAGGGATGTACCCGGTTGATGCTGACGAGTATGAGGATCTGAGAAGTTCGATCGAGAAGCTTCAGCTTAATGATGCATCCCTGACGTTTGTCCCTGAATCTTCTGCGGCCCTGGGATTCGGATTCAGGTGCGGATTCCTCGGGCTGCTGCATATGGAGATCATCCAGGAGAGGCTTGACAGGGAATTCAACATGGATGTTATCACAACAGTACCAAACGTCTCATTCAAAGTATTCACCACAAGGGGGGAAGAGATAGATGTTCACAACCCTTCAGGTCTGCCGCCGGTTACAAACATTGACCGGATAGAAGAGCCCTACATAATCGCTCAGGTAATAACCCTGTCAGAATATGTGGGTTCTATAATGAAGCTGTGCATTGACAAGAGAGGCACACTAAAGAACCATGTTCATCTTACAAGGGACAGGGTTGAGCTCACCTTTGAAATGCCCCTGTCGGAAATAGTTTTTGATTTTTACGACAAGCTGAAAAGCATATCAAAGGGGTATGCATCATTCGACTATTACTATACATCATACCAGAACGCCGACCTTGTCCGGCTCGACCTGCTTCTGAACGGTGAGATGGTTGATGCTCTTTCGACACTTATCTACAGGGGGCACGCATATGACTTCGGCCGCAAGATGTGTATCAAGCTGAAGGAACTTATCCCGAGGCAGCAGTTCGATATAGCCATACAGGCAGCTATTGGTGCCAAGATAATTGCCCGTGAAACTGTTAAGGCTGTCCGGAAAGATGTTACGGCAAAATGCTACGGCGGCGATATAACAAGGAAAAGAAAGCTTCTTGAAAAACAGAAGAAAGGCAAAAAGAGAATGCGCCAGATTGGGAATGTGGAGGTGCCCCAACAGGCATTTCTGGCAGTTTTAAAACTAGATTAGATTTGCTTTTGTGAAAAAAATATTATTTTATCAGCTTGTATCCTCTGCCATGAACATTAAGGATCTTTACTGAAGGATCATTCTTCAGGTATTTTCTGAGTCTTGTAATGTATACATCCATGCTCCTGGCATTGAAGTAGTTATCATCGATCCAGATGGACTTCAGGGCAAAATTGCGTTCAAGGATCTCATTCCCGTGCTGGCAGAGGAGTTCCAGCAGTTCCGACTCCTTGGTAGTGAGCTTCATTGATTCATCACCGTAAACCAGCAGCTGTTTCAGCGGTTCAAAAGTATATCCGCCCAGAGTGTATTTATCTTCTTTCTTAGGGGAAATGGTTCCTTTTGTTCTTTTAAGTATTGCCTGTATCCTGTAAAGCAGTTCCTCCATAAGGAACGGTTTCGTGATATAATCATCAGCTCCTGTTTTGAATCCTTCCAGGATATCATCTTTCTGCCCTTTTGCAGTGAGGAAAATGACAGGTATTTCCGGATCGATCCTTCTTATCTCTTTTGCCAGTGCAAGCCCATCCATCTCCGGCATCATGATATCCAGGATGCACAGGTCATATTGCTTTACGGAAAATGCTTCCAGAGCCTGTCTGCCGTTACCGAAAAGCGACGTCTCCATGTTCTTGGCCGCCAGATAGTTTCTCAGAAGCGAGCCAAGGTTTGTATCATCCTCGGCAAGTAGAATCCTGATGCTTTTCATGTCAATCCGTTTTGTGGAATAAATAAAGTGAATTTTGTGCCTTTGTTAACCTGGCTCTCAGCCCTGATGGTGCCGTTATGACCGTCTATTATTTCTTTAACATAGCTTAATCCGAGGCCGAACCCCTTAACATTATGAAGGTTTCCTGAATGTACGCGGTAGAATTTGTCATAAATGCGTCTCAGGTTTTCCCTGGTGATTCCGATGCCATTGTCCTCAATGATTATAGTAATGCCTTTTCTTGTGTTTCGGGTTGATATTGTTATCTCGGGATTTTTGTCGGAATATTTTATCGCATTGTCTATCAGGTTTGAGATCGCGTTCAGGAAGTGTTCTTCATCAACCAGCATGAAGCTGTTTTTTGCATCGAAATTCTTCTTTATGCTTCCGTTGCGGCTTTCAATCTGAAGTGCAAAGTTTTCACAGGCGTTACTGATAATTTTATGAACATCCATCTCCGAGACATTGAATTTCATCTTTGTTTTTTCAAATATTGCCATCTGGAGCACTTTCTCCACATGGAATTTAAGCCTCATACTCTCATCGGAAATGACCTTAGCCAGGGAATCAATATTTTTGTTTTCTTCAGGGATCGTCTTATCGGCCATCATCTGGGATGCGAGAGAAATTGTTGAGATAGGGGTTTTAAGCTCATGTGTCATGTTGTTGATGAAGTCATTCCTTATTTCCGAGATCTTCTTCTGGCGGAATATTACAATAAAGGTGCCTGTGGCGAGCAGCAGTAGCATAAGAGTGAACAGCAATGACAGGAAACCAAGGTTCCCGACCTCCCTCAGTTTGTATTGCTGCTCGTCAAGGCAGTACATAACTAGCTGATGCTGGCCAGGGACAGGATCGTTGGGGAAGAGCTGCCTTATAAATTTATTTGTGCCGGGGATATCTGTAAAGGCCGGGGTCCTGTAAATGAGGCCGGACCTTCCGGAGCTGACGGAGAATTCGAAATCGAGCGGTATCCCCGCATTGGTGAGTGCTTCCCTGATAAGTGACCTCAGGATTCCCGGATCGATTCTTTCCTTTATGTCAGGGGTGTTGCGCAGTATTTTATCCATTATCGATTCAAGCACGACGATCTTGTTGGAAACCCTTCCGGTCAGTTCTGCACTTAATGATTCAGGCGAGGTCTCAACAGATTCTTCCGATGTAATGAGTATTCTCTGTCCTGAGCTGGTTATTGCGATCGGCTCTTCCGGATTTTCAAGACCATAAAGGTCCAGCAGCTCTGAATAGGGCTGGTAGGTCCTGAGCCTTTTTGCAAGCGGAGAATTTGCGGGGATGACAGCTGTAACGGAATCAGATGTGGCAGGATTAACCTCATCAACGATTCTTTTTATCAGCTCATCTTCTTCCAGCCTGAGCACTACTGACTCCAGCGCCTGGTTAGCCAGAAGCCTGAATTGCTGATCAGTGATCCTGATGGCATTGCTGATCCATGATAACTGGATGAGAAGAAGTCCCGATATCGCAAGGAAGAAAAAAACTGCCAGCAATACAATGTTGATCCGTTTCATGCAGATACAAAAGTACTCCGATATGAAATTAACAATTCAATCTTTAACTTTCTTTAACAAACACAGCTGTTTAATTCGCTGTAGAAGACTTACCGGGTGCCCCACAAAGTTTAAAAACCTTAACTTTTAGTTAAAATGGTGTTAATATTCAGGTGTTTAGTAATAAATGTTTTTTTATTACAGCATACATATTTATATTTGCAATGGATTTGGCATGAATTTTGAAACACATAATACAGAAGTTTTTTTCATAGGTTAGGTTAGTTTTAGGGTTATCAAAAAATGAGGCTGACATTCTGAGTCAGCCTCTTCTCTTTTTATACCGGCACACCGGATTTAACCCGACAACATTACCTTGCTTTTTTCAACTGGGCAAGATACATCACCTTTTTTACCTCCATGTCCTTGTATTTGGCAATATTGAAGATATGCTTCCTGATAAGGTGCGTCTTCTTCTTCTGGATCCATGTAAGGTCGATCATGAATGAAGACCCGTCTTTAAAGTTAACAAGGACTTTCTTTTCCTTGTGAGGCATCACAAGATCCTTAATATCGGCCCACTGAAGTGAATGCTTCTTTGGCTTGAATACACCATACCTGAACTCAATCTTATCTTCATCAATGCTGAAGAAATGATCTTTTCTCCTGATCGTGGCAAAGGCTGAAATTAAACCAACTATCAGGAAGATGCCGAATGGTGCCAGCGAAAGGGATGGCTTTATTTCATGCAGTCCGAATACCGGACTTGCAAGGAGCACGGCTACTCCGCCGATTAAAAACAATCCCGTAAAGGCCCACAACAGTAATTTTCTGCTGTTTGAGAACTCCTCCTCCGCCAAATCGAAATAGATATTTTCCATATTCTAATGGATTAGGTGATTTATATTTTTGTCCTTTACAGAACCGGTATCAATATTGAATACTGCAGTTACACTATCCATTTCCCTGAGCTTTGCGACAATCTGATCTGTATTTACCTCATTATCAGGATCATGGATCCTGAGGAAATAATCAATATTCTTAAGTTTGCCCACAAGGCAGTTTTTTCCGGACCGGTTTGATGTCAGATCATAGACAAGGTTTTCAGAGGATGAGGAGTCGGAGAACCTGCTGAAGCCGGTTTCATCGCCTGGCAGACCATTGATTGTCAAGGGAGAGCTGTTTTTGAGTGAGAGCCCCAGGTTTTTATTGATGGCCAGAGTAAGTTTATAATCAGCTTCGGCAGATACAATACCCAGAATAACAGATTCATCACTCTGGTTCAGCTTTAATTGTACCCTTCTGATTTTAGGTGTGCTCCTCATGATGGGACCTCCTAACCAATAAAGATAGTCAAAATAAGGAGATTTTGCTTATAAGCTGCCTGAAATATCTTTGATCCGTTTCCAGGCAAGGCTTGATGCTTCCTGCTCGGCCTCTTTCTTTGAAGAGCCCTGACCCCGGGCGAATTCCTCCCTGTTTATGAAAAGTGTGGTTGAAAATACTGATTTTTTCAGGTTAAAATCATATTCCTCGTTATAGGTAAAGATGAGGTTTGCCTTTTTCTTCTGCACCCATTCAAAAACGAGGCTTTTATAATCTGTATCCGTACTTATGATCTCATCGAGATCAAGATATTTTCTAAGTATTTTTTTAATGAAGAGCTTTTTTGTTTTCTTGAACCCCTTATCCAGGAATACGGCTCCGATGAGTGCTTCAAAAGCATCTCCGTACAGGTTTCTCGTGGGATGGTTTGAGCTTATGTTGGTTATCACTATCTTATCGATGCCCATTGAGAAGGATAGCTGGTTAAGTACATCCCTGTTAACTATCCTGGCCCGTATCTTTGTCATGAACCCCTCAGATGCCTCAGGAAATTTTTCGAAGAGGTAATCTGAAAGAATAGCATCGAGAATGGCATCTCCCAGGTATTCCAGTCTCTCGTTGTTTACTCTTTTCCCGTCGGGAAGAGTGAAGGAAGCAGAACGATGTATGAAGGCTATCTCATAAAGCCTGAGATTTCCCGGTTTGAAGCCAAGGATCTTCCTGAGGCGGGAGCCGAATTCCCGTTTCTCAAGTAAATAAGTGCCATTTGATTTAATTGAGAGCAAGTATCAGAACTCAGCTTTTTTGATAACGATTGAAGCGTTGTGCCCGCCGAATCCGAATGTATTGCTTATGGCAGCTCTGACTTCTCTTTTCTGTGCCTGGTTCGGAGTGATATTCAGTTTCTGGTCGATTTGCGGATCGGGAACCTTGAAATTTATGGTAGGAGGTATTATTCCCCTGGCAATTGCCAGGATGGATGCAATTGCTTCTACTGCGCCGGCTGCGCCGAGCAGATGTCCGGTCATTGATTTGGTGCTGCTCACATTAAGGCTGTAGGAGTGTTCTCCGAATACTGCAAGGATGGCTTTAGCTTCAGAAATATCGCCTATGGTAGTTGCAGTGCCGTGAACATTTATATAGTCAATGTCTTCCGGTTTCAAGCCTGCATCTTCTATTGCCAGCCTCATCACATTGCATGCTCCCAGTCCTTCGGGGTGGGGAGCCGTAAGATGGTAAGCATCAGCTGTCATGCCGGTACCGGCAAGCTCGGCATATATCTTTGCACCCCTTGCCCTGGCATGGTCAAGGCTCTCCACTATCAGCGCACCTGCTCCTTCTCCCATGACGAAACCGTCACGTGTAAGGTCGAACGGACGGGATGCAGTCAGGTATTCGGCGTTGTTTGTCGACATAGCTTGCATCGCATTGAACCCGCCGACTCCCGGCTCATTTACAGGAGCTTCCGAGCCGCCTGCAATAAAGAAATCGGCTTTGCCCAGCCTGATATAATTAACTGCATCTATCAGGGAGTGTGTTGAAGATGCACATGCCGACACTGTAGCAAAATTTGGTCCCCTGAATCCGTATTTTATTGATATTGTTCCGGAGGCGATGTTTGCGATCATTTTTGGTATGAAATAGGGGCTGAAACGGGGAGTCCCGTCGCCCAGTACATATCCTTTGATCGCTTCATAGAATGTCAGGAGTCCTCCGATGCCGGAGGACCAGATTACGCCTGCCCGGTCCTTATTGACCGAATCCAGGGTAAGTCCTGAATCCTTTATCGCCTCTTCAGTGGCAATAAGAGCAAACTGTGAATAGAGGTCCAGCTTGTTGGCCTCTTTCCTTTCGAAATGATCGGATGAGTTGTATCCCTTTATTTCACATGCAAACTTGGTCTTGAATTTTTGAGTATCGAAGCGGGTGATCATCCCCGCTCCGCTCTTACCGTTACTCAGGCTCTCCCAGTATTCATGCAAATTATTACCAATAGGAGTTAATGCTCCAAGTCCGGTAATTACAACTCGTCTCATAAAAGGGTTTTAGCTATGCAAAATTATTTTGCATTTTCCTCAATGTACTTGATAGCATCACCAACGGTGCTGATAGTCTCTGCCTGGTCGTCAGGAATTCCGATGTTGAATTCTTTTTCAAATTCCATGATCAGCTCAACTGTGTCAAGAGAATCCGCACCCAGATCGTTGGTAAAACTGGCTTCAGGGGTGACTTCTGATTCATCAACTCCAAGCTTGTCGACTATAATTTCCTTAACTTTTGCGGCAATGTCAGACATAGTGATAAATTTTAATTAATAATAATTTTAAACCCTGCAAAGAAATATATTTGTATTTTATTTTTCAAATGATTTTATGTTTTTATTTCAGTGTTATGTTAATGGGCCAATATACAATATAATAAACTTTTAATCAAAAGTTTTTTCCTTTTATCCTCCAGGACACTAACTATCATAAAATGAGAAATATAGCAATTCTTGCCTCAGGTTCGGGCACCAATGCCGGAAACATCATTGAATATTTTTCGAACCGAAACAGCGCAAGGGTTAAGCTGGTTTTGTCGAACCGGCGTGAGGCATACGTATTAAAAAGGGCAGAAGCACTTAAGGTAAAAAGCTGTTTTTTCGACCATGATGACTTTTACACTTCCGGGAAAGTACTCGGGATGCTTGCTGAAAACAATATCGATTTCATTGTGCTTGCAGGATTCCTCTTGCTGGTTCCTGAAAGCATTTTGTTGAAATATGAAGGACGGATAATAAATATCCATCCTGCCCTGCTACCCCGCTATGGCGGCAAAGGAATGTATGGAGACAAAGTACACAGGGCTGTCCTGGAAAACCAGGATGCAGAATCCGGTATAACAATTCATTATGTGAGCAGGCGGTATGATGAGGGAGACATCATCTTTCAGGCTAAATGCAGGGTTGAATGGGATGACACTTCCGGCACTCTTGCCGCAAGGGTGCATGCCCTGGAATATAAGCACTTTCCTGAAGTTATTGAGAAGCTGATACTCGGTTTACCGAATCCTTCCTGATCGTTTCCAGCAGAATTGTTACTACGGTCCTGCTCTTTTCAAATGCAGGTTTGTTTTCGGCTGAGATTGGCTCGACTGAAGGGGCTTCGACTTTCAGAGGATCAACTGCAGTGCCATTCATGTAAAACCTGAAATCGAGGTGAGGTCCGGTAGAAAGGCCGCTGCTGCCTACAAAACCTACTACGTCGCCCTGTTTAACAAACGCACCCGGGGCAATGCCCGGCCCAAACCTGCTGAGATGCAGATACGCGGTCGAATAGACGCTGTTGTGAACAATCCTTACCATCTTTCCCGATCCGTTTTCTGTCGTGGCTGAAATAACTTTACCGTCGCCCACTGAGTATACAGGAGTGCCAACCGGCGCAGCATAGTCGACACCGTGATGCGGCCTTCGGATCCTCAGGATCGGATGCATCCTGCTTGCTGAAAAACGGGAAGTGATCCTGGCAAACTTCAGGGGAGCTTTCAGGAATGCCTTTCTCAGGCTGTTCCCTCCGGCATCGAAGAAACTTTCGCTGCCGTCCTGTATGAAGGGGATCGCCTGGATGGTCTTTCCGGACCATGTAAATTCAGCGCCGTATATTTTACCGGGGCCTAGTGATTCCTCCCCGATAAACAATTCTTCGTAAATGACCTTATAACTGTCACCTTTCTGCAGACCGAAAAAGTCAACCGTCCATGCAAATATTTCAGAAAGATCTGCGACCAGCAAGGGGTGCATTCCACCGTCAATCATTGATTCCCAGAGAGATGTCTCTATGGTCCCTGAAGTATATTTAATAAGCCTGCTGATCTCTTTTTTAAACAGAGTTATATTCAGCGAATCATTGAAGCTGAAAATGAAGCATGTTACCGGATCGTGTTCATATACAAGGTATCTTGCCCGGCTTGCAGAATCGGCATCACAGAAAAGGGTATAGTGTTTCCCTGCCCTGATGCTCCTGACGTCGAATACCGATGATGAGTTTCTCACAAGCTGGTCGATTTCCTGCATTGTAATGCCATGCTCCAGCAGGATGTGAGAGAGGAATCCGTTCGGTCTGATATGCCCGGTGAAAAGGTTAAATGAGTCGGCAGGAATGCCAAATACAAGAGTCGGGGCTTTTACCGCCTGCCGGGGTATGGAGTCTGAAACCTGGCTGACCGGCCCGGTCTGGTCCCTTCCAAAGTAAGTGCAGGAAACAGAAAACAGAAGCGACAGGAGCAGAACAAGCACCTTTATTCTTGAAAACATCGTATATTCAGGATTTGGGTTTGATCACAATGTTCACTATCCGGTTAGGCACTACTATAATATTGGTTAAGGTTCCCGTATCGAGCCATTTTTTTGCCCTCTCATCTGCCATTACATTCTTGATTATATCATCCTTATCAACATCAACGGGCAGTTCAATTTTGAACCGGACCTTTCCGTTGAATGACACGGGATACTCGAACACGCTCTCTTTCAGGTACTCTTCCATCACCTCCGGCCACGCTTCGTATGCGATTGTTTCTGCATTTCCAAGCATACTCCAGAGCTCTTCACCAAGATGAGGTGCAAAAGGTGAAAGTATCTTTACAAACGTACATGCACTGTTATTTGTGACCTTTCCTTTTTTCATTGCCAGGTTAAGGAAGATCATCATGGCGGAAATAGCGGTGTTGAAACGCAGGTTCTCAATATCGCCCTCAACTTTCCGTATTGCCTGGTGGAGCGCTTT
The DNA here is from genome assembly GCA_043800695.1 of Bacteroidota bacterium. Classification (GTDB taxonomy): domain Bacteria; phylum Bacteroidota; class Bacteroidia; order Bacteroidales; family VadinHA17; genus LD21. The sequence goes on along the minus strand of JAZDMU010000056.1, from coordinate 102,829 downwards.
TAATATTTCCGGGTCTTCATCCCCATCCGCAATATTCTGAGGCTCTGAAAAAAATCTGAATGTTCTTCCAAGAAAATTAAAAACTCCCTTTACGCCTTTGTCATCCCAGGGTTTCATTATATCGAGCGGACCCAAGAACATTTCATAAAGCCTCAGTGAGTCAGCGCCGTACCTGGTAACCACATCATCAGGATTTATGACGTTTTTGAGCGACTTCGACATCTTTGCAACTATCTGTCTTACTTCGGCTCCTGTTTCGGTATTGTAGAATTTACCCTCTTTTTCCTCCACGATGTCTGCAGCAACTTTCGCGCCTGCCTCATTCTCATACGCGAATGCAAGTATCATTCCCTGGTTGAACAGGCGGGTATAGGGTTCATCTGTAGATACAATACCAAGATCGAACAGCACTTTATGCCAGAAGCGGCTGTAAAGAAGGTGAAGCACGGCATGTTCTGCGCCACCGATATAAAGATCAACAGGCATCCAGTATTTTTCCTTAGCCGGATCAAAGATCTGTTGTTTGTTGTGCGGATCAATGAATCGAAGGTAATACCAGCACGAACCTGCCCACTGAGGCATTGTATTGGTTTCGCGCCTTCCCCTGCGACCCGATCTGTCGGTCACATAAAGCCAGTCGCCGGCGTTTGCCAGCGGTGATTCGCCCGTTTCGCCAGGCATATATTTTTCCATGTCGGGAAGCCTCAGTGGAAGCTCTTTTTCGTCAAGAAGGCTTATCTCTCCGTCTTCCCAATGAATGACAGGGAACGGCTCTCCCCAGTATCTCTGCCTGCTGAAGAGCCAGTCGCGAACCTTATAGTTTATCCTGGCCTTTCCAATATCTCTGGACTCGAGCCATCTGATGATCTTCGCTATTCCTGTATCCTTGTTTAGACCGTTGATGTCGATTCCTGTTGATTTGTCAGTTGAGTTAATATATTTACCGTCTTCTGTCCAGCACTCTTTACCCGCCACTATCCGTTTCTTCTGTTCATTATCTGCCACATCAGGATCCTGGATGCAGACAACAGGGAGTCCGAATTTCCCTGCAAATTCAAAGTCGCGTGTGTCATGAGCGGGTACTGCCATTATTGCCCCGGTTCCGTATCCTGTTAAAACATAGTCAGCAACCCATACAGGGATCTTCTTATGATTGACCGGATTTATTGCATACCTCCCGGTAAATACTCCGGTTTTCTCCTTTGCAAGGTCGGTGCGATCGAGATCCGATTTCAGAGATGCAGCACTGACATATTCTTTTACTGCCGCCTTGTTATCTTCAGTAGTGATCTTGTCAATAAGGTAGTATTCAGGTGCGATCACCATGTAGGTTGCCCCGAACAGCGTATCGGGCCTGGTTGTAAATACCGTGATCTTTTCCTCAAGGCCTTCAACCGCGAAATCGACTTCAGCTCCGGTTGATCTTCCTATCCAGTTTCGCTGCATGTCCTTTATTCCTTCCGGCCAATTGAGCTTGTCCATTCCCGAGAGGAGCCGTTCTGCATAAAGGGGGATGCGGAGCATCCATTGCTTCAGGTTCTTTTTCTCTACGCGGTTTCCGCATTTTTCATGCGTTCCGTCATTGAGAACCTCCTCATTGGAGCAGACGATCCTGCAATCAGGGCACCACCATACCTGCGCATTTTCATAATAGGCAAGCCTTTTTGAAGCTGTATAATCTGAAACGGCTTTTTTCCCCAGCTTTTTTATGTCAACAGGAATAACCAGTTCCGAAACAGGTCTTCCCTTCTGAAGCTTTTCATCGAACCAGGTATTGTAAAGCTGAATAAAGATCCACTGGGTCCATTTAAAGTATTCCGGATCGGTAGTGTTTATCTCCCTGTCCCAGTCGTAGCTGAGACCCAGCTCCTTTATCTGTCTTCTGAAAGTGTCACAGTTGTTCTTTGTTGTGACCGATGGATGAGTTCCGGTCTGAATAGCATATTGTTCGGCAGGCAGCCCGAACGCATCCCATCCCATCGGGTGGAGGACGCTGAATCCCCTCATCCTTTTGTACCTGCTGAAAATATCGGTTGCCGTATATCCCTCAGGATGACCAACATGAAGGCCGGCTCCTGACGGGTAGGGGAACATATCGAGAACATAGCATTTCTTAGTGTTGGACAGGTCGTCGGGAGTTTTGAAAGTCTTGTTTTCCTCCCAGTACTGCTGCCACTTTTTCCCGATCTCTGAAAAATTGTAATCCATTAGATTCTATTAATTCAAAAATTCATTTACAAAATGTAAAGGCCTCAGGCGACGGGCGACAGGCTATTTTCCTGACGCCTGACGCCTGACGCCTGACGCCTGTATTCGGTCTGCGAAATTAGAAAATCTTTGGCAAATATTGTAAAAGCGGGCTTTTGATGTTAAATTTGCAGTCATCCGGTCCCGTAGTTCAATGGATAGAATGGCAGATTCCGGTTCTGTTGGTTGAGAGTTCGAATCTCTCCGGGATCACGAGGTTTGCTAAATACGGAGTATTTCTATCATTTCGGTGATTGCTTCAGTATCGGCCGGATCCCTGACCGGGGATAAGCCGAGCAATGCTCTTGCCCTGTTGAGGTCATCAGCCGAAATAAAATCCTTACCTATTAATATATAGTACAGAATGGCTGATTTGAGAGTGTTCGACTTAACTCTTTTGGAGCGGGGGCTGAAACGGGCAGGGAAAAGGTGAACGTACCTCATCCTGTCATCGTGGAATTTCAGTGTCCACTTCGATGAATCAGACAGGGTGATCATCCTGAAGTCACCATAATCCTTCCCGGCCCATTCAGCAAAGACCTCATATCCCATCAGCTTTTCTGATTCAAGATAGAGTAACACTTCATCGCAGATTCCCTTTACAGACAAACTGCCTGTATAAATATCCATCACGGATGTTCCGATCCGCTTAAGATCCTTTACAAGAAGTCTGATCTCAGGTAATTTCTGTGAAACGAACTCCCTGATATATGAGAGGTGATGTTTCAGCGGATTGAACTGAAAAGGTGCGGGTATCTCGAAACCTGTGGACATAATCAGGCAAAGTTAAAAAGTTAAGGACTGAAATGGAACAATCTCATGAAAGACAATCTGACGGAATAAATAATAGATTAACTTTATAATATAAATACTGCTCTTATGGCTGGTTTATCGAAACAAAACTTCATTGAAACGATCAATCACAGACAGCCCGGCAGGGTGGTGGTTGATTTCGGAGCAACCCCGGTAACAGGCATACATGTCGTTGTTGTTGAAAAGCTCCGGGAATACTACGGTCTGGAGAAGCGTCCAGTCAAAGTGATCGAGCCGTACCAGATGCTTGGAGAGATCGATGATGAGCTTGTCGATGCCATGAATGTTGATGTGATTGGCTTTTCGGGAGAGAAGAACATGTTCGGCATACCCAACAGGGACTGGAAAGTTGTCAGGACATTCTGGGGACAGGAGGTGCTTCTGCCCCGGGAATTCAACTTTACCTTCAACAGCAACGACGATATGCTCATACACCCGGAGGGAGATACGTCAGTTCCGCCAAGTGCAATGATGCCGAAAACAGGTTTTTTCTTTGATGCCCTTGACCGTCAGCAGCCTATCGATGATTCCACTCTCAGGCTGGAAGATAATCTTGAAGAATTTGGTCATATAACTGACCGGGACCTGGTTTATTGGAAAAACATTGCTGATTCAATCGATCCGGGGTATAAAGGTGTTATTGCAAATATGGGAGGGACGGCACTGGGGGATATAGCTCTTGTTCCGGCTGTCGGACTAAAGCATCCAAAAGGCATCAGAGGGGTGGAGGAATGGTATATTTCAACGCTTACGAGAGAAGATTTCATTAAAGAGATCTATGACCGTGAAACAGATATTGCGGTTGAAAACCTCAGGAAGCTCTTTGGAGTCATCGGCAATAAGATAGATGCTGCCTATATCTGCGGTGCCGATTTCGGGACACAGAACTCAACATTCTGTTCACCTGAAACATTCAGGCGGGTGTGGCTTCCGTATTATAAAAAGGTGAACAACTGGATCCATCAAAATACATCCTGGAAGACATTCAAGCACTCCTGCGGAGCTGTTGAGCCTCTTCTGCCGCTCTTTATTGAAGCCGGTTTTGACATAATAAACCCGGTACAGATAAATGCAGCAGGCATGGACCCGGTGATGCTTAAGAATAAATATGGCAATGATTTAGTATTCTGGGGCGGAGGTGTTGATACCCAGGGTGTTTTCGCATTCGGTACTCCTGATCAGGTAAAGGACCAGGTGAAGCGGCAGTGTGAAATTTTTAACAATAACGGAGGTTTTATCTTTAATACTATTCATAACACCCAGGCAAATGTGCCGTTTGAGAATGTAATAGCAATGCTTGAGGCTTTACAGGAGATCAATTCGTAAACTCTTCAGGAATCCTTAAATGCCGGATAAAAGATATAACTGGAGATACCTTCTTACGATCACCATTATCTCCGCAATGGGAGGCCTTTTATTTGGCTATGACTGGGTGGTGATAGGAGGAGCCAAGCCTTTCTACGAGCCATTTTTCGGGATAACCGGCAATCCAGCCCTTCAGGGATGGGCAATGAGCTGTGCGCTTGCCGGATGCCTGGCCGGAGCAGTTCTCTCCGGATGGCTGAGCGACAGATTTGGAAGAAAAAGGTTACTGATTCTGTCTGCAGGGCTCTTCATTGCAGGATCCCTGGGCACAGGAGCTTCAGGATCTTTTGCAGGCTTTATTGCTTTCAGGATACTTGGAGGCATAGGGATCGGACTTGCCTCTAATCTCTCTCCCATGTATATCGCGGAAGTGACGCCCGCAAGCGCCAGGGGGGCATTTGTTTCAATAAACCAGCTTACGATCGTTATAGGGATACTTGCAGCGCAGTTAATAAACTGGCAGATCGCCAGAGCAGTTCCTGCCGGGGCAACGGTTGCAGAGATAATGAATTCGTGGAACGGGCAGACCGGATGGCGATTGATGTTCTATGCCTGCGCCGTACCTGCAGCTTTGTTTTTTATCCTGATGTGGTTCGTTCCCGAAAGCCCGAGGTGGCTTGCAAAAAACAGGAATAATTATAGTAAAGCATTAAAGATACTTTCAAGGATCGGAGGGGAGGCATATGCAGGTTCGGAAATTGCATCAATAGAAAAGACACTGAATACGAAAGCAAAGGAATCAGGAGTGCAGCCATCACGATTCAAAGGATTATCAAAAGTGCTAATCCTGGGGATAGTTATTGCAGTTTTCCAGCAGTGGTGCGGAATAAACGTTATATTCAATTATGCCCAGGAGATATTTGCCGGCGCAGGCTACAGCGTTTCGGATATACTGTTCAATATTGTCGTTACCGGTAGCGTGAACCTGGTCTTCACATTTGTCGGGATGTTTACCGTTGACCGCCTGGGAAGGAAATCACTGATGCTTATCGGGGCAGGCGGGCTGGCAGGCATATACGCTGTCATCGGCAGCATGTACTTTTTCAACCTGCAGGGGCTTCCGCTTCTTATAATTGTGGTAACTGCCATAGCATGCTATTCCATGTCGCTGGCACCGGTAACGTGGGTGGTGCTTTCAGAAATATTCCCCAACAGAATAAGAGGATTTGCATTGTCCGTGGCAACATTTGCACTCTGGGCAGCCTGCTTTGTTCTTACTTACACTTTTCCGCTCCTGAATCAGGCCCTCAAAGCATCAGGAACATTCTGGCTGTATGGATTTATATGTGTGCTGGGATTCTGGTTCATCCTTAAAAAGCTTCCTGAAACAAAAGGAAAATCCCTTGAGGAGATTGAAAAACTTCTGGTATAGTATTCAGGAAGTTTTTATCATACTGATGATTTAATGGTTATTAATATATTTACAGTAAGTTCTGCTCAATTTCATAAATAGCTGATGAGAAGAATTACGTCATTTAGCATTTCCGGGCTTTTATTGCTGGTGCTATGGTCAACCCTGACGGTTGGCCAGCAGGTTTCAGAAATAGTTCCTGATACAACCAACAGGGAATTTAAAGAAATTGCCAATTGCCTGAAGCAGTCAGAGTATTTCATAACCAGGAACAAGGACTCCAGTATTTATTACCTTATTCTCGGCAGTGAGTTGATTAAAAAGTCGGAACTCACAGTAGCCCCCGGACTCTATTTTGAGATTGCCCGTCAGTACCACAGGAATAATGAATACAGGAAAGCTCTGGAATTCTTTACTTTATCCTCAATTCACGCCGGGGAAATAAATGATCCTTTAATGCTGGTTCATTCAGGGAACTGGGCGGGGTATATTCATTCACAGCTCGGAGAATCAGAGGATGCCATTGAGATCTTACTGACCAGTCTTGATATTGCTGAAAAGAATAACATCTCAGATTACCTTGCCGAAACATTTATGATGCTTGGTTTTGCCTACCGCGACAGCAAAGACACCGAAAATGCAATGAAGTATTTCACAGCTGCAAAGGAATCAGCTGAAAGGACCGGAATTACCGGGAATCTGGCCAGCATCCTTGGAGAGATCGGAAATCTTCAGGTTTTGTCAGGAAATATAAGCCAGGGCCTTGAATACCAGTTTCAGGCACTTGAGATGAGAACAAAGGCACATGACAGCACCCTGATTGGGTATTCATACAATGATATAGCAAACAGTTATTTCCTGAATAAAGACTATAACAGGGCAATCAGCTATTTTGAAAAAAGCCTGACTCTTCATAAACAGATGAAAAATGAGTGGGCTTCATTTTATGGCTATATTAATTTAGCCTCCATTTTCAGTGAGATCAAATTATTCACTCTTCAGAAAGCCTATCTTGATTCTGCAAAAACTCTGGCCGATAATCTCAGAATGAAGCCGGTATACCAGCTATACCATGAAAACTGCCTTCAGTACTTTGAAAATATAAACGACTTTAAAGAGGTTTATATTCATTACAAATTACTTACTGCATACAGTGATTCGCTTGAGAGTGAAGAGATGTCGAGGCGGATAGCCGAAATTACTGCACAGTATGATGCTGAAAGAAAAGACCGCGAAATTGAACAACAAAAAATAATTAACCAGAAGCTGAAGCTCCTTACTTTTCTGCTGGTTACGGGGATTGCGTTACTTGTTGCCGTAACGATTCTTTTTATCCGCTCTTATATTATAAAGAAAAAGGTAAATGCGATACTTGAACAGAAAAACAGGGAAATCATTGAGAAGAACGAAATACTTCAGAAGAATTCCAGGGAAATAATCACCCGGCGTGATGAGCTTCAGTTTCAACGGGACGAGTATCAGAAACTTAACGCAACCAAGGATAAATTCTTTTCAATTATAGCGCACGACCTTAAAAATCCTTTCTCAGGGCTGATCGGGCTGACAGATATCCTCATATCTGACAACAAGTCATTTTCTGAAGAAGAACTTAAGGAAGTATATTCCGATCTTAACCAGACATCCAGGGTCACTTTCTCGCTGCTTGAAAACCTGCTTTTGTGGGCAAGAAACCAGACAAAAAGCCTTCATATTGAACCTGAGATAATTGATGCCGGGAATCTCAATAGTGAAATTATCGCTCTGTATGAAAAACAGGCTAAAGCAAAAAACATTGAAATTAACAGTGATGATGAACCGGGGCTTGAATACTTCGCCGACCTCAATATGATTCGTACAGTTTTGAGAAACCTCGTTTCAAATGCATTAAAATTCACAAATGAGAATGGAATGATTTCGATTAAAGGAAGAAAAGAGGGGGAATATGCTGTTATATCTGTTGAAGATACCGGAATTGGGATAGATGAGGTTGGCGTTAGCAAGATATTCAGAATAGACGTAAACACCTCATTGATCGGAAATCATCATGATAAAGGCAGCGGCCTGGGTCTCATATTGTGCAAGGAATTTGTTGAACTGAACGGGGGAGAGATCACTGTTGAGAGCACTCCCGGTAAAGGGAGCATTTTCACGTTTACGATTCCTTTACCGGAATATAAATCAAAGATATGATACGAATAATACACTTGCTCATACTTTTTTTGCTTGTCACCGGATGCCAAAGATCATGTGACAAAACAACAAATCAGATTTCCCTCGCGGGTGAGTGGCAGTTCAGGATCGATTCACTCGACCAGGGAATTGAAAAGGAATGGTACAGGGAGACATTTGATGAGAGAGTAAGACTGCCAGGCTCCATGGCCGAAAACGGTAAAGGTTATGAGGTGACGGTAAATACGGAGTGGGTCGGGGATATTGTTGACCAGTCGTACTTCACCGACAAGAAATATGAGAAATACCGCCAGCCAGGCAATATTAAGATCCCTTTCTGGCTTAAACCTGTACTATATTATAAAGGTGTTGCATGGTACCAGAAAGAGTTTGATATTCCTCAGGATTGGGAGAATAACCATATAACCCTTTTCCTTGAAAGGTGCCATTGGGAATCGACACTCTTTGTCAACGGAAAGATGGCGGGTTCGCAAAACGGTCTTGCTTCACCACATGAATATAATGTTACTGAACTAGTTAAGCCGGGTAAAAACCTGGTCAGCATCCGGATGGATAACAGGGTGATCATCCCGATAGGTGTCAACTCACACAGCATAAGCGACCATACCCAATCGAACTGGAATGGAATTACCGGTGAAATAAGCCTTCATTCGTCTTCATCTGTATATATAGATGATATTAAGGTATTTCCGGATATCCATAATGAGACAGCAAAAGTTATAGTCAGTGTAAAGAATCCGGCTAACATTGATTTTAAAGGGAAAATAAAAATCAGAGCCACCGCTTTCAATACCGAAAGAATTCAGAAAGTGCGGGGGGAAAATGTAACAATTGTTACAAATGCCGATAAGCAGCAGCTTGTTATTAATTATGAGATCCCGAAACCGCAGCTTTGGAGTGAATTCGATCCTGCATTGTACAATCTGTCAGTTTCTCTCAGCGAATCCGGTAAAGGGATCATTGATGAACAGGCAGTTGATTTTGGGATGCGCGAATTCAGGGCAAACGGTATCCGATTTGCGATTAACGGTGTTCCGGTTTTTCTGAGAGGAACAACAGAGTGCTGCATATTCCCGCTGACCGGATATCCACCATCTGACTATGCCTCATGGGAAAAAATGCTTAAGACAGTAAAGGACTATGGACTCAATCATGTGAGGTTCCATTCATTCTGTCCGCCTGAAGCTGCATTTGAGGCGGCCGACAGACTCGGTATATATTTTCATATTGAATGCAGTTCGTGGGCAAACCAGGGAGCCACAATCGGAGACGGAACTCTGGCTGACAAGTTTATTTATGACGAAGGAGACCGCATCCTTAAAGAATACGGCAATCATCCTTCCTTTTGCATGCTGGCTTACGGAAATGAGCCCGGAGGCGACAACCAGGAAAAATACCTGGGTGAACTGATATCATACTGGAAATCAGTTGATAACCGGAGGGTATATACATCAGGTGCCGGATGGCCTATTATTCCTGAGAATGATTACAACTTAACTCCTGAACCGAGGATCCAGCACTGGGGTGAAGGACTTGGGAGTATAATCAACTCACAACCTCCGCAGACACTGTTCGACTTCCGAAGTTTTGTTTCACAGTACAATATCCCGACAGTAAGCCATGAAATAGGACAATGGTGTGCATATCCCGATTTTAAGGAGATTGAAAAATATACAGGTGTACTTAAAGCAACTAATTTTGAGATATTCAGGGAGACGCTTGAGGAGAATGACATGGGCAGCCAGGCGGAGGATTTCCTGAAAGCCTCCGGCAGGCTTCAGGTACTCTGTTACAAAGCAGAAATTGAGGCTGCATTGAGAACTCCGGGATTTGCAGGATTTGAGATACTTCAGCTTCATGATTTTCCGGGGCAGGGAACAGCGCTGGTGGGGATACTGAATCCTTTTTTCGAATCAAAAGGATATGTAACACCTGAGGAATTCAGGATGTTCTGCAATGAGACAGTTCCGCTTGTGAGGCTGGAGAAAATTATATATAACGGTGGTGAGGCATTTAAGCCACGTATTGAAGCCGCGCATTTTGGTGAGAAGCCAATATTCAACGCAGAAATATTTTGTCAGATGAAGGATTCCGACGGCAAAATATTGCGCGAAGAGCTTATGACAATGGACGAAATAAATATCGGGAACGATAATATAATTGGCGTATTTGCGATGGATATGCCCCGGTTTGAAGAAGCACAGAAGCTGACATTTGAAGTTTCAATCAGAGGTACGGCATTCAGGAATTCATGGGAAGTGTGGGTATATCCCTCCGAAATAAAAGTTGAGGCAGGAAATTTTTATTTTACTGAGAAGCTTGACAGAAATGCAGAGGATATTCTTAAGAAAGGAGGATCGGTTCTGTACATGACAAATGGGAATGTCAGGAAAGAGAAGGGCGCTGAGGTAGCAATAGGGTTTTCAGGCATATTCTGGAACACTGCCTGGACCAACAATCAGGCTCCGCACACACTTGGGATATTGTGTGATCCGGAGCATCCGCTTTTCAAGGGTTTCCCGACGGAATATCACAGCAACTGGCAATGGTGGGATCCGGTTACCCATTCACAGGCGATGATACTTGATGAATTTCCGGCAGATCTTAAACCTCTGATTCAACCCATCGACACATGGTTTGAGAACCGGCGGCTGGCACTTGCATTTGAGGTTAAAGCCGGTAGCGGTAAGTTATTGGTTTGCAGCATAAACATGAAAGACTCCCTGGATCAGAGACCTGTCACCAAACAGCTTCTGAGCTCGATGCTAAATTACATGAAAAGCGATTCATTTGATCCAAAAGTCACAGTTGATCTTAATAAAATCAGGGAACTTACTGAAGAATAAACTTTTCTCTATGGCCCTCTGTGTTTTCTCTGTGGAACTCTGTGTAACTTTTTTTTAAGAACTTACACAGTCCCGAGTACTCGGGAACACAGAGAATGCACAGAGTCACACAGAGGGTTTTGTTTTAGGGATTTTCTTTACTCTTTTTTCGATCTTTTTCCTGATCGATTTTATTGACGGCGCCGGGCCAGTCCATAATTCTTTTCCGTCAATATAAATAGCTTCAGAGATTCCCCATTCATTCACAATATTCCTGTCCATTCCGTTGAATTCCTGAAGATTCACCTTATCAGGAAATTCTGCAGCAACATTTAATGTCCTTTCCGCAGCTATGTTGAAATTAGGGCACCAGCCGTTTCTGAATAAAGTTACATTGACCGCGGTTTCGCCTTTATCGGGCAGCTTTTTTGGTTTCATAAATTTTGGCGGAACAGCATTTTCGTTGAACGGTTTCCACAGAAGCCGCATCATTCCGGCTTTTTCGACAGTCTTATATCCGTGTTTCCGGAACCAGGAAGCCCGCATGAAGACAGGTATTGCCAGTCCCCATGTAACGAGACCGTCGGCACCCAGATTTCTGACATCCTCCTCAGCAGCTTTCAGGAGCGCTTTACCCATGCCTCTCTTCCGGTAGTCGCCCCGACCCATTTTGTGTCCGTGAACCCAGATGCAGAGTACTGCATATAGGTTTTTACCTTCAAATGATGAGTTTTCTATGGGGACATAATGTATCATGCCACCGATGGTATCATTGTCATCCAGAGCATATTTAACTCTCAAGCCTTTATCTTTCATCTGGTTGTACCACTTCAGCTTCTGATCACCTGCTCCTTTTATATCTTCTGAGTATTCCTCAAGGCAGCAGAGATAATGTGATTCGGTTTCGGGTGTGATGTCGACGATTTTCATGGCATGAATTTTCTTATAAGATATCAAATTTATTTATATTTCCATGAAATTATTTGAGTTAAATGAAACCAGATATGTCAACACAGATGCAAAGGATTTTTTTCGGTTTGGTTTTAGTTTGTATCGCACTGATAAATCATAACTGCACTACCGGGTCAACATCCGGGGAAAGTGATTTCGATATAGTTATTCTCAATGGAAGAGTCATTGACCCTGAATCAGGCCTTGATGGTTTAAGGAATATCGGCATAAGCGAAGGGAAAATTCAGAAGCTGACGATAAAGACGATAACTGGAAAAGTTCTGATCGATGCCAGCGGACTGGTTGTCACCCCGGGATTCATCGACATTCATCAGCATGGTCAGGATGCAGAGAATTACAGGTACAAGGTAATGGATGGTGTTACGACGGCGCTGGAGCTTGAGATGGGCACAGCAGATGTCGATAAATGGTACAGTGAAAGGGAGGGTAAGGCAATAATAAATCATGGTGTTAGTGTCGGGCATGTTCCCCTGAGGATTGATCTGATGAATGATCCGGGCGGCTTTGCTCCGCTGGCTGATGCGGCATACAGGGAAGCAACAGTTAAAGAGATTGAACATCTGAAGCAGGGGATTGAGCATGGACTGGATCGTGGCGGTATAGGTGCCGGGTTCGGCCTGATGTATACTCCTGCAGCATCGCGGTGGGAGATCCTTGAGATGTTCAGGGCAGCAGCAAAGTATAATGCACCCTGTTACGTTCATATCCGTTATGCAGGATTGAAAGAGCCCAACAGCTGTATTGCGGCGCTTGAGGAGGTGATCTCTGCTTCGGCGATCACCGGAGCACCGCTGCATGTGGTTCATGTCACAAGCATAGGGTTCAGCCAGACACCCATGATGCTCCACATGATCTCTGAAGCACGGTTACGGGGAGTGGATGTCACTGTTGAGTGCTATCCGTATCCTGCAACACAAACACTTATTGAGTCAGCAGTTTATGACGGAGACTGGAGGGGCTCATGGGGCATAGATTACCCTGATCTTCAGTGGATTGAAACCGGTGAAAGACTGACAGAAAAGACCTTTAATGAATACAGGAAGAGAGGAGGTATGGTGATTGCGCATTCTATCCCGGAAGAAATTGTGAAATCCACGATATCAAATCCGGATGTTATCATAGCCAGTGACGGGATGATGTCAGAGGGGAAAGGTCATCCGCGGGGAGTCGGTTCATTTGCAAGGTTACTGGGTAGATATGTAAGGGAAGAAAAGATATTATCTCCCGGTGAGGCAATTAAAAAGATTACCCTTATGCCTGCACAGCGGCTGGAAAAGATTGCCCCTGTTTTTAGAAACAAAGGTCGTATAAGCGAAGGTGCCGATGCTGACATTACAATTTTTGATCCCGGAGCCATTATTGATCAGGCAACTTATGAGGAGCCGGCATTGTATTCAAAGGGGATTTGGTATGTTCTTGTAAACGGTGTGCCGGTCGTTAATGAGGGAAGGCTTATGGAGGGGGTTTTTCCGGGGAAGAGTGTGAGGGGGGAGGTCAGGGAATAACGTTCATGCTTTATGCTTATGCTCTTTGATCAGGTCTTCAAGAGTAAATGATTCCAGATACTTACTTATTGTATCATTCAAACCACTCCAGAAATCCCGGACCTCACATTTGGATGTACGGGGGCACAGATGTTTATCTGTCAGACAATCAATTATAACCACTCCCGGAGTAAAAGCATTATATACATCAATTATTTTTATTTTACCAGGCTTGCGGGTAAGCTTATAGCCGCTTTTTTTGCCTCTTGCGTTAATTACAAGACCGGCTGTTTTGAGGGCGGTAATAATATTATCAAGATATTTAACGGAAATATCCTGTCGTTCCGAGATATCTTTCTGGAAAACACCATTGTCAGTTTCATCAAGGGCTATCTCCAGAATTGCCCTTAATCCATACCTTATTCGTGTATTTAACTTCAAAGTTGCTGCTTATTGGTTACCAGCCGGTAATCATTAATACTGAAGCCAAATTTAACAATAACTTCATTTTCTATTTTAACCAGGCCAAAATATTTTACAGGTGGTTCAATACCCAGGTCGGTGAGACGGATATTTAACGTTCCCGCGAGGAAGGATTTCCCGGAGTCAATATTTTCAATCCGGCAGTTAATACTGTATTCTCTTGATACTCCTGCAATACTAATGACCATGCTTTGAATCGTAAAATATTCTTTCTGAGGATTTTGTGTCAGGCTTTTCTGAGGAATACTGATAGATAGATATGGATACTTATCGGCCTTAAGCAAGATCAGAAAATCCTGAAATGCAGTCTCATTTACGCACCTGAAGTCCTTAACCGGAACGGTAATGTTAACAGTTTCCGGATCAGAATCATTATACAAACCAATCCCGGTAAGCGAATATGAAAAGAAAACTCTGTTGATATTGGATTCTACTGTAATATCGATAAATCCACCGGTAAATACTCCTCTGTCAGGACTCCCGTCATCGGATTTAAAACCAGACAGTGTGTAAAAGGCCAGAATGAATAATATCAGTGATTTTCTCCTCATAATACTATATATCAGAATGAAATAGTGGCTTCTGCCATCACTCCGTTGAATCCTGCATTCCCCCCATATACAGCGAATTCACTGTAGTTCTGATCCACGTATTCTGCTTTCAGGAGAATATTACGGGTAATAAACCAGCCGGCCCCTAATTCAAGACGGTTCACCTTGCTGTCAGTCTGATTCTTAACAGCATTGTATCTGACCCCGCCAAAGAAATTTTCTTCTTTACCGAACCGGTAAAGACCTTCCAGTCCATATTGTGAGAAATTCAAATCTGCTCCGCTGAGAGTGGTGCCTTTTGCATTTTCAAAAGTTCCGAAAAACTCGAATCCACTGTATTTAACAAAGAGATTTGCCATGAGCGAATTATCCTTGCTTGTAAAGCCCGGGCCCCAGTTACCCGTAAAGGCATTTGCAGTCTGATCAACATCGCCTGCACTGTTTGTTGCCCTCTGCATAACCAGGTAAAAACGCGACCCGGTCCTGTCACCGTTATAGAGCGAACCGAAATGATGTTTTGAAACATGATAGGCTGATACTGTGGCCCTTAACCTGAGATCTTCAGTGATCTGCTTATCATAGCCTGCTTTACCGTAAAATCCAAGCTCTTCAGCCACATTATAAGGAGTATATATTTTGGTGGCTGCACTAAAACCAACCAGTGAAGGTTTAAGGGTACCGGTGGTTATGCCACCCATAATGAGGATGCCTTTGATCCTGAATAATGCTTCAAGAGCCGGTGCAGTTGTAAACGCATCTGTTATATAGTTTCCCACAAAGGGATTATTTATTGCATGACCATTATCGGTCCTCCGGAAATGTACGTCTCCGTAGTTTATTTCCATTACTCCGACTTTGAATGTCAGTAATTCCATTGCTTTATCGATAACTATGGATTTAATAAAAGGTAACTTGTCGATCAGGAGATATCCTCCCTTTACCCATGCCTCGTTATGATGGCGCGATGACAGGTAAGTAGTAAGGTTCACCTCAATTCCCTCTGCAAGCGTGGCATTTATGATAAAATTTGCTGTCGGAAGATTTATCCCTTTGCCCAGCGGTATCAGACGTGCCGTATCGGCATGGTGCTCAAGCGCCTGGAACTGCATGGCGAAGTCACCGCCCACGTGTACTTTAACCTTATCAAATTTACTGGTATCGGTTACAGATTCTTCAAACTGCTGTCCATATAATCCTGCTGTAATAAGCATTGTGCAAATTATTGCGAGTGCATTTTTCATATTAGAATTTTCTTAATGGTGAGTATTTTGTTTCAATCAATTCCGGTTAGTCGCCGGCAACCTGATTATTTTCTTTTTCAGCTGTCACAAAATGCAGCGAGAACAGGACCGAAATCTGATCTCCGGTTTTAAGTGCACCCATCATGGCTGTAGGAGGAGTAATATTAAAACTGGTCAAAGTGAGTTCAGCTGAGGCAGTTATTTTGATTGTATTACTGTCAGTAAAAGTTCCTTTAAATGGGATGCTTACATCCCTTGTATTACCGGCAACAAAGAGCCTGCCATATAAGTTTCCGGTGAAAGTGTTATCCCTGGCGACCTTTGTAGTTCCTGAAATACTGCTGAATTTTATTTCCGGATATTCATCAGCCTTCAGGGCATCCCGGGTTTTCTTATCCATAAGCGAATACTCGCTTTTGATATCGGTGGCCCTGCAGCTGAATGAAACATTTTCAATACCTTTTATCACATTTCCGTCGCGGTTCAGCTGAAAAACTGAGTTAGATGCTTCAAGATTCATCTCCCAGTCGTGCAGGGAGGAAGTCCCCTTTATTGCTATGAATGTTCCGTCTCCTGACAGTACAAATCTCTGACCTTCAGCTATCAATGACTGTCCGGATATTGCAGCTATTAGCAGTATTTTAATAATATTCCTCATTATTTTCATTACATTATATCCTATATATCCTATTAAAAAGATAGGACAAATATAGTTATTGTTAATTAATTAACAATACTTAATTAAGATTTTTTAAGAAAATCAGATTTAAAAAGGAGTGGATTTGGGGGTGGGTACATGTGATTGCAATGAGAGGGACAGGTGGTGAGTGCATGTGATTAGGAGGGGATTACCTTCAGTGATCCCTTTTGGGGAACCTGCAAAGCTTCAATAAACCCTTACGGGTTATTGTTTATTTTCCTTCAGCCACTTCAGTCCCGCAAGCGGCACTTCGTGGCCTCAGTAAAATAAACAACCCCGCTGACGCGGGGTTCATTGAAGCTTTGCGGAGAGAGGGGGATTCGAACCCCCGGTACCCTTTTGAGGTACACACGCTTTCCAGGCGTGCCAGTTAAACCACTCCTGCATCTCTCCTTTTATCCGCCGTAGCCTCGGCGAAGGCGGACATCGAAATGGCGGCGCAAATTACAAAATTATTTCTAAAACCGGGGTTTATGAGATTTCTCCTGCCATCGATATACCCAGGCACCTGATGACTTTCTCTCTTGTGGAACAGTTCCCAAGCAGGAACATGAGCTTAGTCACAGATGCTTCTGAAGTGATGTCCTTGCCGCCTATAACACCAGCTGACAGCATTTCCCTGCTTGTCTCATATAAACCCATTTCCACACTGCCGCCATGACACTGGGTAACATTATAAATGATCCCTCCACTGGCAATAAAGGATTTGAGATCATCCAGGAACCACTTATAGGTTGGTGCATTGCCGGAGCCGAATGTTTCAATAATGAGCCCTTTCAAACCCTTTGTATTGATAACGGCCTGAACAAAATTTCTGTTTATGCCCGGGAACAGCTTCAGAATGGCAACATTATTGTCAAATGATTTATGAACTTTCAGCCTGGTGTTTTTACCCGGATGCTTTATACTGGTAAAATTGTATTTCAGGTGCAAACCTACTTTCGCCAGCGGAGGATAATTTGGTGCGTTAAAAGCATCAAAATGCTCGGCGCTTAATTTTGTGGTACGGTTCCCGCGTGTAAGCTCATTGTCGAAATAGATGCAGACCTCCGGGACATAGGGTGATCCATTTTCCTGCGCAGCTGCAATCTCGATTGATGTGATAAGGTTCTCCCTCCCGTCTGTGCGCGGGAGGCCAATAGGCAGCTGGGACCCTGTAAATACTACCGGTTTTGAGAGATTGCCAAGCATATAGCTCAGAGCTGAAGCTGAATAAGCCATCGTATCTGTTCCGTGCAAAACAACAAATCCGTCAAACTTATCATAATTGACCTCAATGGTCTCAGCCATCTTAACCCACATTTCCGGATCAATGTTGGAAGAGTCTTTCACCGGATCAAATGTAACAGACTGGAGATCCACACCAAAGCTGCTCAGAACAGGTACATGATCTGTAATATGCTTGAAGTCGATCGGCACCAGCGAACCGGTTTTCGTATCGTGGACCATACCGATGGTTCCGCCGGTATATATTATAAGTATGGATGTCTCTTTTTTACCCATTGCGATATCAGATATTGAAAAGCCTGCATGAGTTGCCGTAAGTCACAGCCGCTGTCTCTCCTTCGGTTTTGCCGGTGATCTCCGCAAGCTTTTTGTTAATGATGCAAATATACGAACTCTCATTTCTTTTACCCCTGTAAGGCGCAGGAGTGAGATATGGAGAGTCAGTCTCCAATATAACATGCTCTATACCATACTCTTTCACAATATCAGGCAGTCCCGAGTTTTTATAAGTCAGCGGACCACCGATCCCCAGCATGAATCCCATGGCTATCGCTTTTTCAGCATCCCTGCTATCGCCTGAAAATGCATGAAATACTCCGCGCAGGCTTGCTCCGGAGAATTCGTCCAGAATCGTTACAATTTCCTTAAATGAATTCCTTGAATGAATTACGACAGGCAGTTTTTTTTCGAGAGCAAATTGAACCTGCCGCCTGAACGCATCCTTTTGCTCTTTCAGATGGGAAACATCCCAGTACATGTCAATACCGATCTCACCAACAGCAATGAATTTCTTCTCAACATACATCGATTCAAGGTTTTCAAGCTGCTGGAGATATTCGTCCCCGACTGAGGTCGGGTGAAGCCCGATCATCGGAAAGCAGATTCCTTTATAATTATCTGCAGCCGACAGCATTGCATCAACAGAGTGCAAATCTATATTCGGCATCAGGAGTCTGGTTACACCTGCCCCGACTGCCCGGCTTATCATTTCATCCCTGTCGCCGTCAAACTCCGGCAGGTACAAATGTGTATGTGTATCTGCCAGCTGCATTATACCACTCCCTGGGCGATCATGGCATTGGCTACTTTTACGAAACCGCCGATATTTGCACCGTCAACATAATTAATAAAGCCGTCTTCTTTCTTTCCATACTTTACACAAGTAGCATGAATGCTTTTCATGATCATATGAAGCCGTGTATCAACCTCTTCGCGTGTCCATGGCAGCCTCATGGAGTTCTGGGTCATCTCGAGACCAGAAGTTGCTACCCCACCGGCGTTTGCTGCTTTCCCCGGTCCATATAGAATTCCGGCTTTCAGAAAGACCTCAACAGCCTCAATAGTTGAGGGCATGTTGGCGCCTTCAGAAACACAGATACAACCGTTATTAACCAGGGTTTTTGCTTCCTCCTCATTAATCTCATTCTGTGTCGCATTGGGCATTGCTATGTCGCACCTGATAATCCAGGGACGCTTATCTTCAAAATACTCAACACTGTATTTTTCAGCGTATTCCTTTATTCTTCCGCGCCTTACGTTCTTCAGGTCCATAATGAATTTCAGCTTTTCATCATCTATGCCTTTGGGATCATAGATAAACCCGTTTGAATCAGAAAGAGTAACGACCTTGCCGCCGAACTGTGTTACTTTTTCAGTGGCATATTGGGCTACGTTTCCCGACCCGGAAATGCAGACTGTTTTTCCTTCAATGCTTTGGCCTCTCGTGGCAAGCATTTCCTGGGCAAAGTAAGTGGCTCCGTAGCCTGTTGCCTCAGGGCGGATCAGCGAGCCTCCCCACTCAATGCCTTTGCCGGTGAGCACTCCTGTAAATTCGTTTTTAAGCCTCTTGTACTGTCCAAACAGATAACCGATCTCCCTTCCTCCCACACCTATATCACCTGCAGGAACATCTGTGTCAGCGCCGATATGCCTGAACAGTTCCGTCATGAAACTCTGGCAGAATCTCATCACTTCGTTGTCTGACTTTCCTTTGGGATCAAAATCGGAACCGCCTTTGCCTCCGCCCATCGGAAGCGTTGTAAGACTGTTCTTGAATACTTGTTCAAAAGCAAGGAATTTGAGGATCCCGAGATTAACCGTGGGGTGAAACCTCAAGCCTCCCTTATATGGTCCAATGGCACTGTTCATTTCAATCCTGAACCCGCGGTTGATCTGAACCTCACCCTTGTCGTCAAGCCAGGGGACCCTGAAGATGATAGTCCTTTCCGGCTCAGCTATCCTGTCAAGAATCCTGGCATATTTGTACTTCGGATTTTCTTCAATATAAGGTATAAGAGATTCTGCTACCTCCTGAACAGCCTGATGGAATTCATTCTCACCGGGATTCCTGGCCTTGATCGAAGCCATGAACTGTTGTACTCTTGGATCCATATGATTAAATTTAATTGGTTAGGGTAACCAAATTTAGGAAAACAATGAATACCGGGTATACAAGAGGCAAAATATATTTTTTTTATCCTCAGGATAGCCGGTAAAGATTGCCGGGGTAGCATTTGATAAGTCCTTTGAATTCCATCTGGAGAAGGAGGGAAGAAAGCTTAAAGACCGGCATATTGAGGGTTCTGCAGATTGAATCTATTGTCAGTTCATTTTCACGGGATAAAAGCTCATATACCGATTTTTCAGTTTCATCAAGGTCAGTAAAAAGTGATCGCTGAGCAGGCGGTTTAGCCTTTTCAGGCTGCCAGTCAAGAAAATATTCTATGTCGTCAGAGTTCTCAACAAGGGCGGCTTTATTGGTCTTTATCAGGCTGTTGCAGCCTACAGAATACTGATCTTCAGGCCTGCCTGGCACAGCAAATACATCCCTGTTGTACGAGATGGCTATATCGGCCGTAATAAGTGCTCCGCCCTTTAATCCTGACTGGACAACCAGGGTGGCATCTGACAAACCTGCTATCACCCTGTTCCTTTTAATGAAGTTGTTCCGTTCAGGCAGGGCATCTGAAAGGAAGTCAGTAACAAGCGCCCCGTTCCTTGACATCGCATCGGCTGTTGACCTGTGAATGGCAGGATATATGGTTCTGAATCCGTGAGCCAGGACACCAACCGTCTGCAGGTTATTTGAAAGAGCCGCTTTATGGCTTGTGATGTCAATACCGTATGCGAGCCCGCTTACAATGACCAGATCAGGGTGCCCTGAAGCCAGTCCTGCGATGATCTTCTCGCAGATCTCCCTGCCTTGCTGGGTGGCGCTTCTTGTACCGACAACACTAAGGATTTTTGCAGCATTAAGATCGCATGTGCCTTTGTAGAAGAAGACTACCGGAGAATCATCACACTGGCGAAGCCTGAAAGGATACTCTGCATCGAGATAGAAAAATGTCCTTATATTATGCTTTGTTACATACTCTGCTTCTTTTTCAGCCGCCTGAAGGTATGAATGATCGGCAATATATCTGGCAAGGCCGGAGCCTATTCCCGGTATTTTTGTAAGGTTGCGGTACGATTCACGGAATATGCTCTCGACATTTCCGAAATAGGCTACCAGCTTCCGGGCGTTAATATCACCTATGCCGGGGATGAGGCCTAAAGCAATTTTATGCTTAAGAGAAATTTCTTCGGGCATAGCACAAGGAATGAGACAGGTAAATATACAAAAACCCCCCAAACTCCCTACACAACTCCCATATCGAGCATCGAATTTGCTACCTTCAGGAAACCAGCAATGTTTGCACCCCTGACATAATCAATATAACCGTCTTCCTTTTTCCCGTACCTGACACACTGGCCGTGTATGTTGCGCATGATCTCGTGGAGACGGTCGTCAACTTCCTTGCTGCCCCACCTGAGCTTCATCGAGTTCTGGGTCATCTCCAGCCCTGATGTCGCGACACCGCCTGCATTCACTGCCTTGCCGGGAGCGAACATTATCCTGTTCTTGTGGAACTCCTCAACAGCGTCGGGAGTGCAGCCCATGTTTGAAATCTCACCTACCAGCATCACACCATTCTTTATAAGCATTCTCGCATCATCACCATTAACCTCATTCTGTGTTGCACACGGCAGAGCGATATCAACTTTGACTTCCCACGGACGTTTTCCCTCATGGAATTCAACGCCTTCAAATGCATAGGAGTAAGGCTTTACAACATCCTGGTTGGAGGCCCTCAGTTCAAGCATATAATCTATTTTCTTGCCTGAAACTCCATCTTTGTCATATACATAACCATCAGGTCCTGAAATGGTTACAATCTTTGCACCAAGTTCGACAGCTTTGAGTGCCGCGCCCCATGCCACGTTGCCGAAACCTGAAACTGAAACGGTTTTTCCCTTAAGGCTGTCGTTTTTGGTTGCAAGCATTTCCTGGACAAAATATATCCCTCCGAATCCGGTTGCTTCAGGACGGATAAGCGATCCCCCCAGTTGGATCCCTTGCCTGTGAGCACACCGGTGTGGTCGCCTTTCAGTTTTTTGTACATGCCATACAAAAAACCGATCTCGCGTCCGCCAACGCCAATATCGCCTGCAGGAACATCTGTCTCGGGACCTATGTGCTTCCAGAGCTCAAGCATGAATGACTGGCAGAAGCGCATTATCTCTGCGTTCGATTTTCCCTTGGGATCAAAGTCGGAGCCGCCCTTGGCGCCTCCCATGGGAAGAGTGGTGAGAGCATTCTTGAATATCTGTTCAAAGCCAAGGAATTTAAGTATTGAAAGGGTAACGCTGGGGTGGAAGCGAAGACCGCCCTTGTAAGGGCCGATGGCATTATTGAACTGTACCCTGTAGCCAAGATTGACCTTGACATTGCCTTCATCATCAACCCATGGTACCTTAAAAATAAAAATGCGGTCAGGCTCTACAATCCTTTCAATGATATTTACCGAATCAAACTGGGGATTCTCATTGTAAACTTCCTCTATGGATTCAAGCACTTCCCGTACTGCCTGTAAATATTCAACCTCGCCGGGATGCTTTTTATCGAGGTTGTTCATTATCTTATCTACGTTCATGGTATATAGTTTATTAGGTTAGTATTGTTTCATAATTAAAAAACGGAAGACCGAAGACGTAAATCCGAAATCGGCAATCCGAAATCCGCAATGCAAAATTGGGGGCTATTTTGTTCATTAAAAATGATTTAACTCATGTTATCAGAAGGGGCTCCTATGCTTTGGGAACATAAGCATTGAGGGAGGCATATAACTTCGCTCTCTGTTCTTTTGATAGTGCGGTAATAAAAATCGGAGGATATTTTGCCACTCCCTGCCCCATCTGCTGAAGGAGGATGATGCTCCTGACAAGGCCGAATAACCTGGATTCGGTTTTATACCCTGTAAAGTTTCTTTTGCTGATCTCTACCGAATTCTTTTTACCGCCCACTATACCTGCGGTAAAATACCTGAAGACCAGCTTTTCTCCCTCATCTGAAAAGAATACGAACTGGTAGTTGAGCACCATCGGCAGGAAAGCAATCACAAGATAGATTGCAACCAGTATCAGCGTCCACGCCGTATCGCTTAACCCGAAAAGAGGGAATTTTATCAGCTTTGCAGCATATGCAAGCGCAACATAAGCCAGGAATAAAACTGTGGCAGCGAACAGCTTTATCCTGACGCCGATTATTGTTTTGCTGTTATCGAAGGTCATAATACATAGTTTTAGTAAACTTAAATGTTTTTTCTTAAAAACTTACCTCCGGGATTTGAAGAAATTCACCATAAGGTCGCGGCACTCATCTTCAAGAACACCCGCCATCACTTTTGTTTTCGGATGAAGAAGCTGTCCTTTAACCAGCGTATAACCCTTTTTCTCATCTGCAGCTCCGTACACCAGTCCTGATATCTGGCTCCAGCCTGTGGCCGCTGCACACATTGCACATGGTTGGAGGGTGACATACATGGTGCATCCGGTGAGATATTTTCCTCCGAGCCAGTTTGCCGCTGCAGTGATCGCCTGCATCTCTGCATGGGCTGTCGGATCATTGAGCGTTTCGGTCAGATTATGTGCCCGGGCAATTATGGCATCTCTGCATACTACAACCGCGCCTACCGGAATTTCCTGTTTGTCATAAGCCTTCCTTGCTTCCTCAAGAGCAGCCTTCATATATATTTCATCCCTGTTTTCCTTCATCATTGGAGCATGAGGATTTAAATTTAGCAAGAAAAGTTTACTTTTGCTGAACAAAAAGAACATTATGTACCGGACACATACATGCGGGGAGCTGGCAATGAAAGATTGCGGTAAGGAGGTAATCTTATGCGGATGGATCCAGAAATCGAGAGACCTTGGCGGAATGACTTTCATTGACCTGCGTGACCGCTACGGAATAACCCAGCTTGTCTTCAACATGGATACCGACAGCGAACTTTGCGGACAGGCACGGAAGATGGGACGTGAATATGTGGTTCAGGCAAAGGGGAAAGTCAGGGAGCGCAGCAACAAGAACCTTAAGATCCCGACCGGTGAAATTGAAATAGAAGTTGCCGGACTCGATGTGATCAACAGAAGCGAGCTGCCCCCGTTTACAATTGAAGATGAATCGGATGGCGGAGAGGAGCTCAGGATGAAGTACCGGTATCTTGATCTCCGGAGAAATCCGGTTAAGAACAATATAATCCTGCGTCACAGGGTGGCACAGGAAGTGCGAAAGTATATGGACTCAACAGGTTTTATTGAGATCGAAACTCCCGCACTGATTAAATCAACTCCTGAAGGTGCCCGTGACTTTGTTGTCCCGAGCAGGCTTCATCCAGGTACTTTCTATGCTCTTCCGCAGTCGCCGCAAACGCTCAAGCAGCTTCTCATGGTAGCCGGTTTTGACAGGTATTTCCAGCTGGTGAAGTGCTTCCGCGATGAAGATCTCAGGGCTGACAGGCAGCCAGAATTCTCGCAGATCGACTGTGAAATGTCATTTGTGGAGAGAGATGATGTGCTTGACACTTTTGAAGGACTGGCAAAGTATCTTTTCAGGAAGATAAAGAATATTGAATTCACTGAGCCATTTCTGAAGCTGCCTTATCAGGAAGCAATGGATAATTACGGCTCTGATAAACCTGATCTTCGTTTCGCGATGAAATTCTCAGAACTTACCGGGACGGTCAAAGGTAATGGTTTCCAGGTATTTGACAGTGCTGAATACATCGCGGGCATCGTTGCTGAGGGCTGTTCGGAATACTCGAGAAAACAGCTTGATGAACTTACTGAATTCGTCAGGCGTCCTCAGATCGGAGCGAAGGGAATGGTCTGGCTGAAATATGGAACCGACGGGAGCCTGAAGTCTTCAGCTGACAAATTTTATACTGCCGATGACCTGAAGAAGTGGGCTGAAGCTTTAAATGCAAAACCCGGGGACCTGGTGCTTATACTTGCCGGAGAGCGGAAGAAGACACAAAATGCACTCTCTGAGCTTCGTCTCGAAATGGGAAACAGGCTGGGGTTAAGAAAAAAGGATACATATGTTCCGTTATGGGTTGTCGACTTCCCTCTTCTTGAATGGGATGAGGAGGAGAAGAGATATTTTGCCATGCACCACCCTTTCACTTCGCCCAAACCGGAGGATATGCATCTTATGGAGACTGATCCGGGAAAGGCCAGGGCAAATGCCTATGATCTTGTTATAAACGGAGTTGAGATAGGCGGAGGATCGGTCAGGATACATGATGCCGCTGTTCAGCAGCTTATGTTCAAAGTGCTCGGTTTCACAAGGGAAGAAGCTGACGAACAATTCGGTTTTCTTATGAATGCTTTTAAATATGGGGCACCCCCGCATGGAGGAATTGCTTTCGGATTCGACAGGTGGGTGGCGATGTTCGGCGGACAGGATTCAATACGCGATTTCATTGCCTTTCCGAAAAACAATTCGGGGCGTGACATCATGCTCGATACACCTTCGAAAATATCGGATAAGCAGATGAAAGAGCTGCAGATCAATCCGGTGAAGAAAAGCGGGGAATGAAGAAGCCCTTTAAGATCAAAAGCGTATAATAAATTCTTTCATATTTCCGCTATCCTCCCGATTAGTGTGGCGGAAGTGCATCTTTCTACAAATATTTTTATATAATCTCCGGCTTTAAGGTCACCTTTCGGGAAAACTGCAATCATGTTCTGTGAAGTCCGTCCTGAAAGGAATTCATGTGACCGTTTTGATTCACCTTCAACAAGCACCTCGACAATCCTGCCAATATCTTCCTTTTTTGATTTTGCCGAAAGCCTGTTCTGAAGAGAAATGATCTCATTCAGTCTTTCGGTTTTGACCACGTCGGGGACATCATCCTTTAATTTTCTTGCGGCTTTTGTCCCTGGCCTCTCACTGTATTTGAACATATAGGCAAAGTCAAATCCTGCCCATTCCATAAGTGAGAGGGATAGTTTGTGATCCTCAGCAGTTTCTGTGCAGAATCCGGTGATCATGTCGGTCGATATGGCACAGCCGGGCAGTATGCGGCGGATTGCGTTTATCCTGTCCTTGTACCACTCTCTTGTGTATTCGCGGTTCATAAGCTTCAGAATGCGGGAACTGCCGCTCTGGGCAGGCAGGTGAATGTGCCTGCAGATATTTTCATAGCGGGCCATGGTCAGAAGAAGATCATCTGACATGTCCTTAGGGTGCGATGTGGAGAACCTGACCCTGAGAATGGGACTTATCAGTGCCACTTTTTCAAGAAGTTCCGGGAAGCCTGTTACATCGCTGCCCTGTTCCCATCTGTATGAATCAACATTCTGTCCCAGAAGAGTCACCTCCCGGTAACCTCTCCCGAAGAGACCGGCTGCTTCGAGTACAATCGACCCGGGATCGCGGCTTCTTTCGGCTCCTCTCACATAGGGCACCACACAATAGGCACACATATTATTGCATCCCCTCATTATCGAGACAAAAGCCGAGACGCCGTTCTGATCCATCCTTACCGGAGCGATGTCAGCATAAGTCTCTTCACGCGACAGCAGGACATTAACAGCTTTATGTCCCGATTCCGCTTCCTCCACAAGCCGCGGGAGGTCGCGGTATCCATCGGGACCGACAACCATGTCAACAAGCTGTTCAGTTTCAAGGACCTTCTCCTTCAGCCTTTCAGCCATGCATCCGATCAATCCGACTACCAGGTGTCTGTTCTTCTTTTTAAGGTGGCGGATCGCCCTGAGCCTGTTCCAGATGCGCTGTTCGGCATTTTCGCGAATTGAACATGTATTGACCAGGATAAGCGAAGCCTTGTTTATATCCGTTGTGACACTGAATCCCTTTTCCGTGAGCACTGATGCCACAACCTCACTGTCAGCAACATTCATCTGGCAGCCATAGGTCTCAATATATACTTTCCTGTTCAATTAAATCATGTTTAAATCAAATAACGCTCAGGGCTCAGGGCTCAGGGCTCAGAGTGTTCCATGCTCTGCGCTCTGCGCTCTGTGCTCTATGCTCTGTGCCTTGACGCCAATAATTCGTTGCACAAATGTATATATCCTGGTTGAGGTATTAAAGAAATATTTAATTTTGCATCGGAATAATAAATCATATTATATGTCAGGTCATAGTAAATGGTCCACGATAAAAAGAAAAAAGGGGGCTGCTGATGCCAAACGCGGCAAGATCTTCACGAAGATCATCAAGGAGATAGTTATTGCTGCAAAAGAAGGAGGAGGGGATTCGGATACTAATGCCAGGCTAAGGCTTGCGATTCAGAATGCCAAGGGAGCAAACATGCCCAAGGATAACATTGAAAGGGCGATAAAGAAAGCAACAGGCTCTGAAGCTGAAAACTATATCGAAACATCGTTCGAGGGTTATGGCCCATCCGGAATTGCAGTTTATGCCGATTGTCTTACAGATAATAACAACAGGACCGTAGCCGCCATAAGATCAGCCTTTAACAAGTATGGCGGAAACCTTGGAACTAAAGGTTCACTCAGCTTCCTGTTCAACACAAAGGGGATATTCACTTTCAAAAATGAGGACCTTAATCTAGAGGAACTCGAACTTGGGATGATTGATGCCGGCGCGGAAGATTTTGAGATTGACGGTGACATGATAACTGTAATATGTGCCAAGGAAGATTTCGGAAACGTGACAAGGAAGCTCGGCGAACTCGGAATTGAGCCTGATGAATCAGGACTCAAGAGGATTCCGAACGATACAAAGAAACTGGATATTGAATCGGCAAAGAAAGTGCTCAGATTTATTGAAGTGCTTGAAGATGACGACGATATCCAGAATGTGTACCATAATCTAGAGATGACCGACGAACTTGCAGCAGCCCTGGAATAAAACCGGATGGATGAAAAGATCATTTGTATTTCTTTCAGTCGCGATTATTGTCCTGTCATGCAACAAGGAAACAGATGATTTTCTCTGGGAAAAGTCGTACGGACCGGGAACAGCATATTTCATAAGATCTCTCCCCGATTCGGGTATCATAAGCTGCGGAACACTTAACGGCTACCCCTACCTTTTAAAACTGAAAAAGGACAGGACAGTTGAATCAGAGTTTACTTTTGAGAAGGAGGGATTATTCAGTTCTGCGTGGTCCGGCACATCGCGGTACATTGCAGCAGGAAGCAGTGACGGTAAGATGCTTCTTGCATTCATCAGCACTAAAGGCAACCTGCTTTGGGACACCCTGATCGCTGCAAGCTTCAGGATACGGATGACGAGTCTGGTCAGCTCCGGATCGGGCAGCTTCACCGCCGTTGGCACTGCCAGATCCGATTCGATCGAATCGGGCACCAGCGGAATCCTATTTGTAAGGTTTGATTCAACAGGCTTTATCGGGGAAAGAAAGGAAACGGCTGAAGCCAGTTTCGTTGCAGCAGGAAAAGTGACGAGCGATGCTTCAGGCAACATCCTGCTGCCGCTCACAAGAAAAAAACTTACTTCCGAGCCGCTGGCCAGCATCGCAAAATATTCGGGCGAATTAAATAAATTATGGGAAACCGAACTTTGCAATAACACCAGTTTCGGAGCTGCCAGCCTGGATGCAATCGCAGATGATGCAGGAAATGCTTATATTGCAGGAACAACCGAGGTTACTTCGGCCGACAGCGTTCTGAAAAGCTCTTTCCTGGCGGCTCTCACCTCTTCCGGCACGGTAAAATGGAAGAAATACCTCGAGAAAACTAATTCAGGAACTGCAATAATCCTGGATGATAATGAATTATTGATGATGCTCAATATCAATTGTTTCATAGTGAACATGGCAAATACGGAAGATGGAACCGATGAGGGCAGGATTAGGATGTTTGAAGTATGCGACCCGAAGAGTACCGATGCCTTCGGGGAAGATCTGGACATTTATTACGACGGCAGTTTAATCGTTGCAGGAACAAGAGCCGGAAATTATTACCTGGCACTGGAATCGTATATTCAATGAGACTGCATGTCATATTACAAAGGATTGTTTTTTCAGTTTCATTTTTACTGATGCATGTAGTATTGTGCCATGCCCAGGCGTTTATAAGAACGGCAGATCTTTTCAAGCGGCCGGACCATACGGCGGGCTCCCTGGTGATAAACCAGGATCCTGCCCTGGATACATTGCTGAGCCGCTATATCCTCGCATCGAAGAAGAACAAGACTATTGAAGGTACCCAGGGAATGGAGGGGTTCAGGATCCAGATATATTATAGTTCAGTACGTCAGGCCCGCGAGGAATCGGCCAGGGCAAGAGCTGAATTCATAGCAGAATTCCCGGATATACCATCATATGCACAGTACCAGGAACCGGGATATTTCATGGTAAGAGCAGGTAACTACAGAACAAGGACTGAGGGACATAAATACCTGCTGATGGTGCGGGAGACATTTCCCAATGCCTATCTTGTTCCGGCGATTATTAACTTCCCTGACCTCGAATAACTATGAGCGAACCTGTAAAACATGAGTGCGGCATTGCAATGATCAGATTGCTCCGGCCGTTGGAATACTATGCCGGAAAATATGGTTCATGGGATTACGGCCTGCAGAAAATGTACCTCATGATGGAGAAACAGCATAACCGCGGACAGGATGGAGCCGGACTTGCGGGTATAAAACTCGGAGTAAAACCAGGGAACAGGTACATTTTCAGGCAGAGGTCGAACAGACCTGATTCAATAAATGAGATATTTGACCTGATTTACCGGGATATAGGAAAGGAAGATGATGAAAAAAACATTCCTTTTGCATGCAATGTTTATCTCGGGCACCTGCGATACGGAACATACGGGAACTATAATATCGACAGCGTGCACCCCGTCAGCCGGGAGAACAACTGGAAATCAAAAAATCTTGTGCTGGCAGGTAATTTCAACCTTACAAACGTGGGTGAAGTATTCGGAAGCCTGATCGACCTCGGACAGAACCCGGTGGATTTTTCAGATACGGTGACCATCCTTGAAAATGTCGGCCACAGGCTCGATGAGGAAAATGAAAAGCTCTTCAGGCATTTCAAGAAGCAGGGTTTCTCCAAAAAAGACATCTCACCGCTTATTGAGAGCAATCTCGATCTTGCAACTATCCTCTCAAAAGCCAGCCGCAACTGGGACGGCGGATATGTGATGGCAGGAATGGTGGGTCATGGCGATGCATTTGTAATGAGAGATCCCGCAGGCATAAGACCGGCATTTTATTATATTGATGATGAGGTTGTTGTTGCAGCATCGGAAAGACCTGTGATTCAAACAGTGTTCAACATCAGGACCGACAAGGTGATTGAGCTTCCACCGGCACATGCAATCATAGTAAAAGCTTCGGGTGATACTTCGGTCGTGAGAATAAGGGATGAAGCAGAACAGCATAAGTGCTCCTTCGAGAGAATATATTTTTCAAGGGGCACCGATAAGGAGATATACCGGGAAAGAAAAAAGCTTGGAGAGATTCTTACAGAGCCTGTGCTGAAAGCCGTGGATTATGACCTGGACAATACTGTCTTTTCTTATATACCAAATACGGCTGAAAGCGCATTCTACGGACTTATAAAGGGAGTAGAGAACCATCTTAACCAGTCAAAGGTGGAAACGATCCTGAACAGTGGTGAAAAACTTTCGAAGGAAGAACTTGAAAAGATCATCAACAGGAGGCCGAGGGTCGAAAAGATTGCTGTCAAGGATGCCAAGCTGAGAACCTTCATCACCGCCGATAAAAGCAGGGATGACCTCGTCGGCCATATATATGATGTGACCTACGGTGTGGTCAGGAGGGGAAAAGATAACCTCGTGGTCATCGATGACTCAATAGTGAGAGGCACAACTCTGAAGAAAAGCATTATCAGGATCCTCGACAGGCTTGATCCGAAATTGATCGTAGTGGTTTCCTCTTCTCCGCAGCTTAGGTATCCTGACTGCTACGGCATTGACATGGCCAAGCTTTCTGATTTCATTGCTTTCAGGGCCGCTATTGAATTGCTTAACGAAACAGGACAAGCATCACTGATTGACAAAGTCTACGAAGATGCACTCTCCGAGAACCGGAAACCGGTAGATAAAATAAGGAATATGGTCAGGGAAATATACAGGCCATTTTGTCCTGATGAGATATCGGCCAGGATTGCATTAATGCTTCGGAACGAAAGCATCAATGCTGAGGTCAGGATCGTTTTCCAGTCAATAGAAGGGCTTCACAAAGCGTGCCCCGGCCACACGGGCGACTGGTATTTTACCGGCAACTATCCCACTCCGGGCGGCAACAGGGTGGCCAACCAGTCATTCATTAACTATTTTGAAGGAAAGAATGTCAGGTCTTACTGATTCTCATGAGAGAACCATTTTATCATGAAATCATGCTTGTAAGACGAAAGATGCCTGTTAATCTTTTCAACGTAAATATCCCTCAGCGTTATCATAATCCCCGTCTCCTCAACATTCCCGAAGTGATGATTAATGAAAGTGCCGAAGGTGCGCATGGTGGGCGAGAGGTTCATGTATGCATTTATCAGAGGAGGTATGTTCTCTCCAAGCTTTCTTACCTCTGCTGAAAGGATCTTGTAGTTTTCCCTATAGCGTCTGCCTGTGAAAAGCTTTTTCATCTCTTCCTCGTGAAGATCGATCTGCGCAGGCTCGATCGGCGTTACCAGCCTGTCGGGATCATCAAAGTGCTTTTTGAGAAAATAGAGGATCATGTTCCTTGCATTCTGATTAAAGTGAGAATACATGGTGACCTTCCCAAAAAGATATTTAAGATGGTGATTGTCAAGTATCAGGGCGCCGAGACCGTCCCATATGTTGTCAAGGGCATAAAGGCTTTTCCTACCCATAGCCTTTGACTGGTAATCAGGATGGACGAATGAGCGCCCCAGCTCCATCATGTGAGGATAATACCTGGAAAGGAATTTGTCGGAGAACCTGAAATAGGATGAGGAAGCAAGCCTGCTGATATTACACTGTATGCACCCCTTGGGCGGAAAATAAAACCTGTAGCCTCCCACTATCTCACTGTTTTCCGGATCCCAGACTATCAGTTGTTTCTGCGGATCGGTTTTTGCCGTATCAAAATCATCAATATCCAGCGGTTTCCCTGTTCCTCCGCCCGCATGCCGGAAGGTTATTTCCCTTACCCTTCCCACCTCCTGCATGAGGATGGGGGAATCGTTGTTGTCAAATACGTAGACCTCATTATCGCCGTAATTGGTCTTTCGCAAGAACCTCTCTTTTTTTAGTTCTGCAATTATTTGATCTATTGGCAATTGGGGCGTTACAGGTTCCATAATCGAATATTTCCTTCAAAAAGTCAGACGAAATATAGTGTTTTTTTGATTCCCCTGTCATCAGGTTATTGCAGATTCAAGGGCATATGATTTCTTCTTCACCCATTCAGCCCAATCAGGAGGAGATTTTGAGTTGTCGAATGTCTGCCAGGGAATCACTTTACCGAAGACGAGAGAGAGCCTCTTGCCTTTCTGGTTGAACATTTCATCGGGAAGATAGAGCATTTCAATATTCGATTTGATGCCGATTGAACTCCTCATGTTTGCGAGGTTATAGAAAAAGCCGGAATTCCTGCCCGAGAAAAATGCAGGGACAATATCTCTTTTATGCTGTACAGCTTTGGTTATAAAGCTCTTATGCCAGACCAGGTCGCATATTACACCTTTCTTTTTCCGTGAACATAATCCTGCAGGAAAATAAAGGATCTGGCTTCCGGATGCATATGATTCCTCGAGGGATTTTATTGCTTCCTTTGCCTGGCTGCCATGCTTGTTGACAGGAAGAAAAATGCCGGACAGGTTTTCGAGGTTCATCAGGATATCATTGACCGGGAATTTGATGTCATTGAAATGTTTTGAAAGCTCATTCACGAAAACCATCCCATCGAGACCGCCGAGAGGGTGATTTGAAACAAAAAAATACCTGCCTCCCTGCGGAATGTTTTCGCTTCCGTACACCTGGTACTTTATGTCGAAAAAACCGAGTGCTGCAGCAATGAATTCAGCATCTCTCAGGTGCCCGTATCTTCTCAGCAATTCGTTAATCTCATCCTGATGAATTATCCTTTTCAGATAACTTATCAGGAAAGAAGGTATTGCTTTTGCCAGTGAAGGATTTTTTGATCTCAGCACTGCACCGACATCGATCTGCAAAGGCTCTTTTCTTTCACCGGATAATTCCATACGGGGTTCGGGCTTGTGAGATGCAAATTTAAGAGTTTTTGGATCACGTACTCATCCCTTAAACACCCTCCGCTTGATCACATGTACCCACCCCCCGACCCCCTCCCTACAAGCTGGCTCCTCGCTAAAAAAGCCCACCGGGCTATTTCTTAACGCTCGGCCCTCTACTTCGTAAGGAGGGGGCGTAAAGCATTATTAATCAGATATTTCCCCCTCCTTGCGCTAGCAGGGAGGGGGATTAAGGGGGAGGGTACATGTGACCAGAGAGGGGGATCAAGGGGGTGAGTATATGAAATAAAAAGGGTGAGTACATGCCAATACATAAAGGAAAGTTATCAACAGCAGAATAAAAAAAGTGGGGGAAAGTGGAGGGAAGTGGATATTTTTTACTTACTTTACTCTTTTAATGGCAGAAAAGGGTTTATGGCCACATTTATTGGTGATTACGCGTGCAAAGTGGATGTCAAGGGAAGGATAATTCTTCCGATGGCATTCAAGAAGCAGATGCCTGTTGATGCTCGCGATCATTTTGTGGTGCGAAAGGACATCTTTGAGAACTGTCTCGTGCTCTATTCACTGGAAGACTGGAACCGGCAACTAGTGAAGATCAGGAGGAAAATGAATCCCTATAACCGTGAACATAACATGTTCCTGAGGAATTTCTTCAAGGGCACAGCTGAATTTACGCTTGACAGCAACAACCGCATGCTGATCCCCAAAAGGCTCCTCGATGTTATCGGGGCAGAACGGGATGTTGTCCTGGCCGGACAGGACGGCAGGATCGAAATATGGGCTGCAGATGTATATGAAAAGCTCGATATGCCTGCTGAAGATTTTGCAAGTCTGGCTGAAAAGCTTATGGGCGGAACTGTTAATGATCCCGACGAATAATGGCCTATCACATATCCGCACTGCTGGATGAAAGTGTCGAAGGGCTGAATATCCGGCCTGACGGGACCTATGTTGATGTGACCTTCGGCGGCGGAGGTCATTCAATGGAGATTCTTAGAAGACTTAATACAGGAAAGCTTGTGGCTTTCGACCAGGATGCGGATGCCCGGATAAATGTCCCGGATAATAAGAAGCTCATATTCCTTGACCAGAACTTCAGATTCCTTAAGACCAACCTGCTGTACAACGGCATAAAGTCGATCGACGGGCTCATTGCAGACCTGGGCGTTTCATTCCATCAGTTCGATGAACCTGAACGGGGATTCACGTTCCGCCATGACGCTCCGCTCGACATGAGAATGAACCGGAACAGCTCCCTCACCGCGGCCGAACTTATCCGGTCGTTTGATGAGGCTGAACTTGCAGACATTTTTTTCATCCGGGGCGAACTGACAAACTCACGGAAGATCGCAAGGGAGATCGTCAGGGCAAGAAACGATAAACCCATTACGACCACAGGCGACCTGGTGTCGGTGACCAGAAAATTTGCTCAGCCAGGGCAGGAAAACAAATTCTTCGCAAAGCTCTTTCAGTCCCTCAGAATATCAGTCAACCATGAAATTGAATATCTCCGGGAGATGCTGCTGCAGGCACTCGAAATGCTGAACAGCGGAGGGAGGATTGCAATAATAACTTACCATTCCCTTGAGGATCGTGTTGTAAAGAATTTTTTCCGGACCGGAAATTTTGAGGGTGCTGAGAATAAGGATTTTTATGGGAATACCCAAACACCTTTCAGGTTGATAACAAAAAAGGGAATAGTGCCCGGAGCTGATGAGATAAAACTGAACAGCAGGGCCAGAAGCGCAAAACTGCGAATAGCTGAAAAGATCTGAATGATGGCAGAAAAAAGCGAAAATAAAAAGAAAGCAAAAACAGGAAGCTTCATTAAGGAACTGCTCAGCGGAAGTATGATCACTGAAAAAATCATCCTTAAGAATCTCTGGTATATCCTGCTTGTCACTCTTCTGGCATCTATTTACATAGGCAACAGGTTTCATGCTGAAAAGATAACCAGGGAAACTGCGAAGTTCCAGCGCGAAGTAAGGGAGCTGAGGGCCGAATCGCTCTCCACCTCGGCGAACCTTATGTTCATCAGCAGGCAGTCAGAGGTTCAGAGACTGGTGAAAGAAAGAGGCTTAAACCTTGAGGAACTGAAAACGCCACCATATAAACTGCTGGTGGAAAGGTAATTAAGAAATGGCAGTAAGGGACGAGATAGTATGGCGCAGCGGGATAGTGTATTTTACACTGGTGGCCGTTGCATTGGCAATAATAGTCAGGATACTCATACTTCAGTTTTTCCAGCATGGCAAATGGTCGGCAATGAGCGAGAAATATGTCTATAAGACAGCCGAAGCTCCTGCCAGCAGGGGCGACATCCTAGCCCATGACGGCCGCCTGCTTGCAAGCTCAGTTCCCTACTACACCATTTACATGGATACCAGAAGCACCGGGATGTCTGCTCAGACCTGGTCAAAGGGAATCGATGGCCTCTCTGCCGGCCTGACAAAAATCCTCGGCGAGAGATCGGCAGCAGGCTGGAAGGCGGTAATTACTGAAGCAAGGAAAAGAGGCGACAGGTATTTCCTTATAAAACGCAGGGTCGACTATGAAACCCTTCAGCGGCTGAGACAGCTTCCCATTTTCAGGGAGGGTCAGTTCAAAGGCGGGATGTTGGCCCAGACTGAAAACCGCAGGATACTTCCAAACAGCGAGCTTGCTGCACGCACCATCGGATACCTGAACCTTGGAAAGGAAGGCACAGAGGTGGGTATAGAGGGTTCGTTCGACAGGGAACTTGCCGGAAAGAACGGAGTGGTAATCCAGCAGCGGCTTACAGGCGGCGACTGGATCACCGTTGACGGAGCAGGCACCGCGAAATCAAGGGACGGCAACGATATTGTGACCACCATAGACATCGATCTTCAGGATGTTGCATCATCGGCTCTTTTGAGACAATTGCAGAAACATAACGCCCACCACGGCTGTGCAGTAGTCATGGAAGTCGCAACAGGCGACATAAGGGCAATAGCAAACCTTGAACAGGGTGATGATGGAAGGTATCACGAATCATACAACTATGCAATAGCTGAAAGCACCGAGCCGGGTTCAACTTTCAAGCTTCCCTCACTGATGGCGGCTCTTGAAGACGGGGTGATCGATACGGGTGATATAGTGGATACCGGTAATGGGAGCGTTAAGTTCTATAACAAGGTCATCAGGGACACAAGGGAAGAAGGCTACGGAAAATTAACCGTCAGGGAAGTTTTTGAAAAATCTTCAAACGTCGGGACCTCTAAGATAATTACCGAACATTATAAAAACAATCCGAAGGCTTTTGTCGATAGGCTTTATGCAATGAAGCTTAATGAAAAGCTTGACATCCAGCTTAAAGGTGAGGGAGAGCCGCTTATCCGCTATCCCGGCGATAAGCTCTGGTCGGGCCTCTCCCTGCCCATGATGTCGCACGGTTATGAGGTGCAGATGACACCGCTTCAGATACTCACATTCTATAATGCCGTGGCAAACGATGGCAGAATGATGAAGCCAAGATTCGTGACCGCAGTAATGAGGAACGGAACAGTAATAAAACGATATGAGCCGGATGTGATAATCAACTCAATCGCCTCCAGATCAACAATAAGAAAGGCCAGGAAGATGATGGAAGGTGTGGTTGAGCACGGTACGGCAATCAACCTGAGAAATTCCAACTACAGGATCGCCGGGAAAACCGGGACCGCCCAGATAGCCAGGGGCAAAACAGGCTACCGCTCAGGATCCAGAATCTCATATCAGGCCTCTTTTGCAGGATATTTCCCGGCTGAAAACCCTCTCTACTCATGTATTGTGGTTGTCAATGCGCCATCAAACGGCGTCTATTACGGCAACCTGGTGGCTGGCTCGGTATTCAGGGAGATATCCGACAAGATCTATGCTACCAGCTTTTTCAGGGATTACACAACTGGATCAAAAGATAACAACAAATCCGCCGCACCTGAAGCAGGCAACGGATACAGAAAGGATATTAACGAAGTGCTTGGCGGGCTTGACGTGAGATACAGGAGAACCGCCAGCGACGAGTGGGTAGCTACAAGGGAAAGAGGCGATACTATCA
Organism: Bacteroidota bacterium; assembly: GCA_043800695.1. Classification (GTDB taxonomy): domain Bacteria; phylum Bacteroidota; class Bacteroidia; order Bacteroidales; family VadinHA17; genus LD21. The sequence goes on along the minus strand of JAZDMU010000056.1, from coordinate 65,775 downwards.
GGCTTGTGGGCATCAAGGTTACCAGGGGACTGGTTCCCGATGTGAGGGGAATGAGCCTCAGGGATGCAGTCTACCTGCTTGAAAATTCGGGATGCCGGGTGCAGTACAACGGCAAGGGCAGGGTGCTGAGGCAGTCACCGGCGCATGGCGCAAGATATATTGAAGGACAAGTGGTCTCTCTTGAACTGAATATGTGATATGATGGAGCTGGAAAAAACAGTGGAGGACATCAGCATTGTTTCTGTTACAGGTGACAGGAAAATTCAGGTTGCTGATGTTGTCTTTGATTCGAGAAATGTAAAATCCGGTTCGCTGTTCATAGCAGTCAGGGGATCGAAAACAGACGGGCATGACTATATCGGCAGTGCAGTGAAATCAGGTGCAGCAGCAATAGTATGCGAGAAACTTCCGGATGATGTCGTAAAGAAGATATGCTGGATCACTACACCCGATTCGGCCCGGGCTCTCGGCCAGGCAGCATCGAACTTTTACGGCAGGCCTTCATCCTCCCTTAAGCTGGTTGGAGTTACGGGCACCAACGGCAAAACAACAATTGCCACTCTCCTCTACAGGATGTTCACGGAGCTGGGTTTTAAATGCGGCCTGTTTTCCACAGTATGCAATTATGTGGTGGACAGAGAGTTACCTGCCACACACACCACGCCTGATCCTGTTCAGCTTAACAGGATTATGGCTGATATGAGGGATGCAGGATGTGAATATGCATTCATGGAAGTAAGCTCGCATTCGGCACATCAGCAGAGGATAGCAGGACTCGTTTTCAGGGGTGCCATTTTCACTAACCTAACCCACGACCACCTCGATTATCACCAGACTTTCGCCAATTACCTGGCAGCAAAGAAGAGCTGGTTTGACTCGCTTGCCCCGGATGCCTTTGCCCTGGTAAACGCTGATGACAAAAACGGGAAGGTAATGCTCCAGAACTGCAGAGCCCTCCATTACACTTTTTCAGTGAGAAGCATGGCAGATTATAGGTGCGGGATCATTGAACAGAGCTTTGAGGGAATGGGGCTCAGGATGATGGGAGAAGAAGTGTGGGTCAGGTTCATTGGTGATTACAATGCTTCAAATCTTCTTGCAGTATGCGCCGCATCGGAACTCATCGGGGCAGGGAGAAAAAAAGTGCTGAGGATACTGAGCACTCTTTCTTCAGTACCGGGGAGGCTGGAAACAATAACATCGCCAAAGGGAATAACCGGAATTGTTGACTATGCACATACACCCGACGCCCTTATGAATGTCATCGGTACCCTCAATAAAATAAGGACCGGAAGCACTCAGCTTATTACTGTTGTAGGTGCCGGTGGCGACCGCGACAGGACCAAAAGGCCTGAAATGGCCGCCATTTCAGCAGAAGGCAGCACAAGGGTCATTCTTACGTCCGATAACCCGAGGACCGAGGACCCGGAGAAGATACTCAACGACATGGAGGCGGGTATAACGCCCGAAATGAAAAGCAGGACACTGAGGATCACAGACAGGCGCGAGGCAATAAAGGCTGCTGTATTGCTGGCTTCACCCGGCGATGTGATTCTTGTTGCAGGCAAAGGCCATGAGCCATACCAGGAGATCAACGGAATGAAACACCATTTTGACGACAGAGAAGAACTCAGGAAAGCCCTGTCGCAGAAGTAAATTATTTAGAGATGCTGTACTACTTATTCGAATATCTTGATAAACTGAATGTTCCCGGAGCAGGTGTCTTTTCTTATATCTCCTTCAGGTCTGCAGCTGCAGTTATTACATCGCTGATCATCTCCCTGATGATAGGTAAAAGGATCATCATTTTCCTTCAGAGAAAGCAGGTTGGTGAAGTTGTAAGGGACCTTGGCCTCGAAGGGCAGTACCGCAAGGAAGGGACTCCGTCAATGGGAGGGGTTATAATACTTGCCTCAATTCTGGTCCCGACGCTTCTGTTTGCACGGCTCGATAACGTCTATGTTCTGCTGATGCTGCTCACAACTGTATGGCTTGGGGCTATAGGGTTCGTTGACGATTACATAAAGATTTTCAGAAAGAATAAGGAAGGACTTGCCGCCAGGTTCAAGCTGGCCGGGCAGGTCGGCCTCGGGCTTATCGTCGGGCTTGCGCTCTTCCTGAGTGATGATGTCATCATCCGCGAAAATGTAAATATTGCCGACCTTATCGAAACTGAAAGAGCGGCTTTGCTTGTACAGGGAGAGCCGGAGTCTTCTCAGGCTGCGGTCATGATGGAAAGAAAGTCAACTAAAACAACCATACCTTTTGTAAAGAACAATGAATTTGACTACTCCTGGCTGGTGGCTTTCATCAGCAGGGAAAGCCGTCAGCCATGGACATGGCTTGTATTTGTCCTGATTACCATTTTTATACTTACGGCAGTTTCAAATGGCGCAAACCTTACTGACGGGCTCGATGGGCTTGCAACCGGAACTTCCGCCATTGCCGGGGTTGCCCTGGCAATCCTCGCATATGTGTCGAGCAATGTAATTTATGCCGACTACCTTAATATAATGTTCATTCCCGGCACCGGCGAGCTGGTAATATTCGCTGCCGCATTCATTGGCGCCACCATTGGATTTCTATGGTATAATTCATACCCGGCGCAGGTTTTCATGGGCGATACCGGAAGCCTTGCGCTTGGCGGCATAATTGCTGTTTTTGCAATAGTGATAAGGAAGGAGCTTCTTATACCGGTACTCTGTGGTATATTCCTGATGGAGAACCTGTCGGTGGTAATGCAGGTATCGTGGTTCAGGTATACAAAGAGAAAATACGGTGCTGGCAGGAGGATATTCCTGATGGCGCCACTCCATCATCATTACCAGAAAAAAGGATACCCGGAGCCGAAGATTGTGACCAGGTTCTGGATAATAGGGATCATACTGGCAGTAATAAGCATAGTAACACTGAAGATCAGATAGTTGAATGAAGAAGAAGATTGTAATACTGGGAGCAGGAGAGAGCGGTGCAGGTTCTGCAGTTCTTGCGATGAAAGAAGGATTCGATGTCTTTGTGTCGGACAGCGGCACCATTAAAGAAAAATACCGCGAAATACTCGATCAGCATAAAATAAGATGGGAGGAGGGAAAACACTCTGAAGAAGAAATTCTGGATGCTGATGAAGTGATAAAAAGTCCGGGCATTAAAGAAGATGCTCCCCTGATTGTAAAGATAAGGGGGAAAGGCATTCCGGTCATTTCAGAGATAGAGTTTGCCGGCCGTTATTGCAAGGGTGTCAAAATATGTGTTACAGGGAGCAACGGAAAGACTACCGTAACAAATCTTATTTACCATATTCTCAATAAGGCGGGCAAAAATGCCGTGATGACGGGCAATGTCGGAAACAGCTTTGCCATGGCAGTCGCCGAAGATCCACACGAATACTACGTTATTGAGCTCAGCAGCTTCCAGCTTGACGGTATGTACAAATTCAGGGCTGAGATCGCCGTGCTGATGAACATTACGCCGGATCACCTCGACAGGTATGACCATGAATTTCAGAATTATATCGATTCAAAATTCAGGATAACCCGAAACCAGACCAAATCGGATTTCTTTATCTACTGGGCTGATGACCCGGTAATCAAAACTGAACTGGCAAAGAAGGAATACGGCATGACACTTCTTCCTTTTTCCGACACTTCACGGGAAGAAATGGCTGCATACGTTGAAAACAACGAACTGATAATTGATTACCAAAATAAAACCAACCTTATGACTATTCATGAAATGGCGTTAAAAGGCCGTCACAACACCTACAATTCGATGGCAGCAGCTATTGCTGGTAAGGTTCTGAACATCCGGAAGGATATTATCAGGCAGAGCCTCGCAGATTTTCAGGGAGTTGAACACCGCCTCGAACCGGTGATCAAAGTAAGCGGAATCAACTTCATAAACGATTCAAAGGCGACAAATGTGAACTCAACATGGTATGCCCTTGAATGCATGGAAACGAAAGTAGTATGGATCGTAGGGGGGGTAGACAAGGGGAATGACTATTCTGAGCTTTTCCCCGTGGTGAAAGAGAAAGTAAAAGCGATCGTATGCCTGGGAAAGGAAAATAAAAAGATTTTAGAGTCTTTCCGGGAGATGGTCCCTACTATTGTCGAGACCTTCTCAATGGATGAGGCTGTCAGGTCGGGCTATTACCTGGCTAAAAAGGGAGAAACGGTATTGCTCTCCCCTGCCTGCGCAAGTTTCGACCTGTTTAACAATTATGAGGATAGGGGAAGGCAATTCAAGAAAGCGGTGCGTAACCTGTAGAATTCAATTTATATGCAGCAGGGCTGGCTTACAAGGACATTCAGGGGAGACATGGCTATATGGGGCCTTGTGGTCCTTTTTATGGTCTATTCCCTCCTGGCCGTTTACAGTTCATCTGTCGCAGTGGCATTCAGGAACTACGGAGGGAACACAACCTATTTCCTCAGGACCCAGCTGATCATGCTTCTTCTCGGACTTGGAATAATAATAGTGGTCCACTACCTGCCCTACAGGATCTATTCGGCGATGGCCGGAATAATACTTATTGTGGCTGCAGGGCTCCTGGTTCTCACCCTGATATTCGGATCCAGGATAAATGAAGCAACCCGCTGGCTGGTTATTCCGGGACTGGGATTCCGGCTTCAGACATCCGATGTTGCCAAGGTGGCGCTGATCCTTTATCTCGCAAGGACGCTTTCAAGATACCAGAATGAGCTGAACAATTTCATGCTGGTGACAAAGTATTTCATGGCACCTGTTGCGATAATATGCGCTCTCATCATGCCTGAAAACCTCTCAACGGCAATGATGATATTCATGATAAGCATAATAATAATGTATATAGGCAGGGTACCCTTTAAGTTCCTGCTCGCATATGTCGGGATGGCAGTGGTTGGCGTCGTCCTTTTTGCACTCGTGCTTACCGTGGTTACAAAGGATAACAGGGTTGAGGTGTGGAAGAACAGGATCGAGACCTTCTTTTCAGGTGAAAGCGATCCCGACGAGGATTACCAAAGCAACCAGGCCAAAATAGCGATTTCAACAGGGGGGTTATTCGGAAAGGCTCCCGGCAGAAGCACACAGAGGAACATGCTTCCGCAGTCAAACTCCGACTTTATTTTTGCAATAATAATAGAGGAATATGGATTTATTCTTGGGGCGCTCCCATTGATACTCGCTTACATGATATTGCTGTTCAGAGCAATAGCGATCGCCAAAAAATGCGAAACAGCCTTTCCTGCATTCCTGGTGCTTGGACTCACAGTCATGATTGTCATACAGGCGATGCTCAATATGCTGGTTGCCGTGGGATTATTCCCGGTAACGGGACAAACCCTTCCGATGGTCAGCTGGGGGAGGACATCGGTACTGGTTATGAGTTTTTCGATCGGCGCTATTCTCAGTGTGAGCAGGGTCGTAACCGCAAGGGCGAAGCAGGAAGAGCTTACAGAAGATGATGTCTCTGATGAAGGAGAAAAAATATATGAACCTGCAAAAACATAAAAGGATCATAATAAGCGGCGGAGGAACGGGAGGACATATCTTCCCGGCAATCTCAATTGCCAATGCTCTCCGGAAAATTGATCCGGGGACTGAGATCCTTTTTGTCGGTGCCGAAGGGAGGATGGAGATGGAAAAGGTGCCAGCCGCCGGGTACAAAATAACAGGACTACCCGTGGCAGGGTTCAACAGGAGCCTGTCGCCAAAGAATATCATTGTTCTTTTTAAACTGGTCAGGAGCCTTAACCTGGCCGGGAGAATCATAAAGGATTTTAAGCCAGATGTTGTGGTGGGTGTAGGCGGATATGCCAGCGGCCCCGTTTTAAGGCAGGCCGGTAAATACGGTATACCCACCCTGATACAGGAGCAGAACAGCTATGCCGGAGTGACCAACAAACTCCTGGCAAGTAAAGCTTGGGTAATATGTGTCGCCTATGACGGCATGGAAAAATATTTCCCTGCAAAAAAGATTATTAAAACAGGGAACCCCGTTCGCCAGGCATTTGACAATCTGGGGAAAATCAGGGATGAGGCTCTTGATTTTTTTCAACTTGAGAAAAGTTCGCCTGTGATACTTATCCTGGGAGGGTCGCTGGGTGCAGGAACGATCAACAGGAGCCTGTCGGAAAATATCAGCAGTATGACCGGATCGGGATACCAGTGGCTCTGGCAGACCGGGAAGCTTTACTATGAAAATGTAAAGGCGCTTGCAGACATTTCTGCCGGTAAAAACATTTCAGTATTGGATTTCATTAACAGGATGGATTATGCTTTTGCTGCGGCCGATATTATAGTTTCGCGCGCAGGCGCAGGAACTATTTCGGAATTATGCCTGGTCGGCAAGCCGGTCATACTTGTTCCATCTCCTAATGTAGCCGAAGATCACCAGACTAGAAACGCCCTGGCGCTGGTGAACCGTAATGCCGCAGTCATGATACGCGATAACGAGGCAATTAATATGCTTGTGGATGAGGCAATAAAGCTAATAGCCGATAAGGAAAGAAGAGAGCTCCTTTCAGCCGGCATAAAGGCAATGGCCGAAAGGGATGCTGATGTGAGGATAGCAGAAGAGATATTGAAACTTGCAGGAAATGATTGACTTCAATGACATAAAAGGATTCTATTTTGTCGGAATAGGCGGAATCGGCATGAGTGCCCTTGCTTTATACTTCCTGGAAGGCGGATATACAGTGGCCGGCTACGACAGGACATCAGGAGCCATCACCGACAACCTTTCGCAAAAAGGCTGCGATATATTATTCAGGGATGAGGTGGCGTCAATACCACCGCTTTTCAGGGAAATAAGGTCACAAGCCAGTGTGATAATTGTATACACTCCGGCGATTCCTGGTGAAAGCCAGATATTGAACTTCTTCAGGGATAACAAATACAGGCTCTATAAAAGGTCGGAAGTTCTGGGTGCAATTTCTTCAAATACTGACACGATAGCTGTTGCCGGCACTCACGGAAAGACGACTGTATCAACCATGACAGCTTTTCTTCTCCATGAGTCGCACCTTGGGTGCTCGGCATTTCTGGGAGGTATATCAAAGAATTTCGATTCTAACCTGCTTATCGGGAAGGGACGGTTTACAGTCATGGAGGCTGATGAATATGACAAGTCGTTCCACAGGCTCACCCCGTTGATAGCAGCTGTGACATCAGTTGATGCCGATCACCTTGATATCTATGGCGACTATAAAACCATGATCGCTGCATACAATGAGTTCTGCAGCAAAATAAGGGAAGGAGGCACCCTGCTCATTAACAGCAGGATACGAGAAAATATTATCTGCCCTCCGGGGGTACAGTTTCTCACATACGGAAGTGGTCCGGATGCAGATTTCAGGTTTTACAATATTGAGAATAAGTGTAAATTTTACACTTTTAGTATCCAGACACCTTGTGGTACACTGAATGACCTGAGATTTCCTTTTCCGGGGATCATCAACATTGAAAACATGACAGCCGCGATAGCGCTGGTTTTGAACTGCGGCGTGAACGAAGATGAAATACGGGATGCCATTGTTCATTTTCAGGGTGTCAGAAGACGGTTTGACATAAGGGTGAATCTTCCCGGTATCGCGTATGTTGATGACTATGCGCACCATCCCGAAGAAATAAGAGCCTTCGTGACCTCGTTGCGCGAGTATTTCCCGGGAAGAAAGATCACCGGTGTATTCCAGCCGCATCTGTTCTCGAGAACTCTTGATCATGCGGATGGGTTTGCAGCCATTCTCGGTGAGCTTGATGAGGTTATTCTGCTTCCTATTTATCCGGCACGCGAACAACCAATTCCGGGAGTCACTTCAGAGATGATCCTGGGCAAGATGAAACTTGCTCAAAGGAGGGTAATTCCCATGAGTGAGCTGGTTGAAAGTCTTAATATAAAAAAGCTTGATGTTCTTGCGACTATCGGCGCAGGCGACATCGACAGGCTTGTCGCACCCATTGAAGCTAAAATAAAGAAGGAGGCGGTGAGGTGAGAAAGCTTTTTCAGATATTGCTTCTTGTTCCGGTGTTATATATGCTTGTTATACCATTTTTCCTTTCTGCAACAGCAAGCTCAAGGAGATGCGGCAAAATTGCTATAAACATTGTTGACTCTTCGGAATACAACTTTGTTACAAAGCGTCACCTGCAAAATCTTGTTTACGCCAACGGAGGGAATATCATCGGTAAGCCTGTAAAGGAAATCAGGGTTACAAAAATTGAAAGCAGCATAAATGGCCTCAGGGAGCTGAGAGAAGCAGAGGTCTATACTTCAATTGACGGCACATTTCACGTCTATGCCGATCAGCGTGATCCGGTCATGAGGGTAATGCCTGATGAAGGCGGAGATTTTTTCCTTGATAAGGAAGGCTTCCTTTTCAGGAAAAGAAACCTCTACAATCCGAGGCTTCATATTGTCCGGGGAAACATAAATATTACACCCGCGATGCTTGACAGCGTGAGCATCCTGGATACACTGATCAAAAACAGCATTCTTAAAGATCTTTATCATTTTATGAAATATATCGACGGCAATGATTTCTGGTCGGCGCAGATTGATCAGATATATGTTGACCGCCATGACGAAATAGACCTTATACCCAGGGTAGGCAATCACACCATACACCTGGGAACATTTGACTATTACAGGGAAAAACTGAGGAACCTCGGTGCTTTTTATGACAGGGTTCTGCCGGAGGTCGGATGGAATAAATATTCGGTCATCAACCTTGAATTCAGCGACCAGATAGTATGTAAAAGAAGACAATGATAAACCATATTTGAATCATATGAGCAAAAAAGAACAGTACGTAGCAGCAATCGACATCGGGACCACAAAAATTGTGGCTATTGTCGGCAAGAGGAACGAGAACGGTAAAATTGAGATCCTCGGGTTGAGCAAGGCTCTTTCCAAAGGCGTGAAAAGAGGAGTTGTGCAGAATATAGAAGAGACTGTAAATGCGATCCGCACAACAGTTGAGGATGTCCAGAAACGATCGGGCATCATGTTTTCAGAGGTTTTTGTCGGCATAGCCGGCCAGCACATCAAGAGCATGAAGAACCGCGGTTATATCATGCGTGATTCCTATGATGATGAGATAAGGAAGGAAGAGGTATTCAGGCTGATAGAGGATATGCGCAAGATCCATATCGACATTGGGGAAGAGATCATTCATGTCATTCCCCAGAATTTCATAGTCGATAATGAAACAGGGATCAGGAACCCTATCGGCATGTGCGGCAGGCGCCTTGAGGCAAACTTCCATATTGTGATTGGGCAGGTGGCAGCTGCCAAGAATATTGAAAAATGCATCAGGAAGGCAGCACTCTCCGTCAAGGATCTCATCCTTGAGCCGCTTGCTTCCTCTGATGCTGTTCTGACCGAGGACGAAAAAGAAGCAGGTGTCGCACTTGTTGACATCGGCGGCGGCACTACCGACCTGGCCGTATACTATGATAATATAGTCCGCCATACTGCGGTGATACCGCTTGGAGGGAATGTTGTCACGAAAGATATACAGGAAGGCTGCGCAATTCTGCAGAGGCATGCAGAGCAACTTAAGATACAGTACGGATCTGCCCTGGGCGACATAGCTCCTGAGGACACAGTGGTATCGATACCCGGCATAAGCGGAAGAGACCCGAAGGAGATCTCGTTTAAAAGCCTTGCTTACATCATCCAGTCAAGGATGGAAGAGATCATTGATTTCGTCAATTTCGAGATCCAGAATTCAGGATATGCCGACAAGCTTGCCGCAGGAGTTGTGATAACCGGAGGCGGCGCCATGCTTAAACACCTTCCGCAGTTAATGAAATTCAAGACGGCCATGGATGTGAGGCTCGGATTACCCAATGAGCATCTTGCCGGTACAAGCAAAAATGAGATTAACCAGCCGATGTACGCTACCAGCGTGGGTCTGATAATGAAAGGCTTTGAATACCTTGAAACATACAGGGAGGGGATCAACATTGCTCCCGAAAAGGAATTTGTAAAACCTGAAGCAACCAGGGAAGAGGTCCCGGATGAAGTCAGTGATTCTGAGGAATACCAGTCGATATCCAGGACATCATGGATCGATAAGATCAAGATAGTGATGCAGAAAATGTTTGAGGTTGAAGATCAGCCCATAAGCTGAAAGATTTGAATATGGTGATGAGATTAATGATTTGCTGTTCATAAACAATTAAAACCAACAATATGCCAGACGATATAATGAACTTTGATCTGCCTGTTGAAAGATCGTCGATAATAAAAGTCCTTGGTATTGGCGGCGGCGGCAACAATGCCGTGAACCATATGTTCGAAAAAGGCATCAGGGATGTAAATTTTGTTGTCTGCAACACCGACCATCAGGCACTTGAGTCAAGTCCTGTCCCGATAAAGGTGCAGATTGGAGAAGCTCTCACTGAAGGGATGGGAGCGGGAAGCCAGCCTGAAAAGGGCAGGAAGGCAGCGATTGAAAACATCGACAATGTTATGGAGGCACTGGGAGGCAACACCCGAATGGTATTCATCACTACCGGTATGGGCGGTGGAACCGGCACCGGAGCAATTCCCGTTATTGCAAAAACCTGCAAAGAGGCAGGACTGCTCACCATCGCGGTGGTTACGATCCCTTTCAAATCGGAAGGGAAGGTGCGCATAAGGTACGCCATTGACGGAATAACAGAGCTGAAAGACAACGTCGATTCACTACTGGTGATCAACAATGAGAAGCTCAGGGAGATATACGGCAACCAGGGAGTCTCGACTGCCTTTTCAAAAGCTGACGATGTGGTTACGACAGCCGTTAAGGGGATAGCTGAAATAATAACTGTTGCCGGATATATCAATGTTGATTTTGCTGATGTTGAAACCGTAATGAAGAATTCGGGTGTTGCAATAATGGGTATGGGAACAGCTTCGGGCGAAAACAGGGCTATCCGGGCAATTGATAACGCCCTTGCATCCCCCCTTCTCAACTCGAACGACATCACCGGAGCAAGAAGCATACTCATCAATATTTCTTCAGGGAAGGGAGATCATGAGCTCACGATGGATGAACTTGGCGAGATAACCGACTACATGTATGAGGCAGCTTCAGATGATGCACTGATAATCAGGGGATTGTCGCAGGATGACACCCTCGGTGAAAATATCAGTGTGATCGTAATAGCCACAGGATTTGAAGCCAACAGCATCTTCCAGCCTTATAAATCGAAGAAGCCGAAGCAGGTTGAAATGCTTGAAAGCAAGAACGTGATACCTCCCCAGCTTAACCCGGGTGCCAGGGAAGAGTCATTCTCGGTTCATCAGAAGAAAACAAAAAGATCGATAATAAGCGATTTTGAAGATGAATCACAGGCTGAGATAGATTTCGGTTCCGTTTCGGGTGCACCTGTCACACATACCGCTGAGGAAGAAGACATGGAAAATGATGATAAGCCCGGGGCAACTCTCCGAAAGGTGAAGCAGATGCATAAGATCATTCAGAAGGAAGGACTTTCAAATAAGACAATTGAAGAGAATATCGAGACTTTTGAGGATGTGCCGGCCTATGTTAGAAGAAATTTGCTGCTGACCGCACATGAAAAAAACCCTGAAAGCAAACTGTCAAAGTTCACCCTTACAACAGAGGATGACGGCCCTGTGCTGCGCGAAAACAACGCCTACCTGAACGATAATGTGGATTGAGCGGGGTAGGGACGTTGCATGCAACGTCCCTACTTGTTAAATTTTCTATATTTGCGCAGTGAAAAGGGCTGTACCTATATTATTATTGCTGTCACTGTTTCCTATTCTGACCGCACAGGATAAGGACCATACTGATGTAAAGCCGAAGATAATCAGGCAATGGCACCTGTCGGAAGATTATACCGATGAAGTGCCGGTATCGTTCGATACGGTCTTTTCGCTCTTCCACCGCTACAGGATTGCCGACAGGTATTCGCCTGTAAATGCAACACTTGGCAATTACGGCCTTCCCTTCTATCAGATAAACTTCTTTGATCGCATAACGGATCCTGATAAATACCTCTATACATATTATTATCCGTTTATGTATCATCCGGGAAATGCTGTTTTCATGAATACTCAGGTCCCGTTTACTGAACTGGTGTGGTCGTACGGTGCACCAAGAGAAACATCGGAGCAAACATTCCGGGTAAGGCATTCACAGAACGTGAACAGGTTCTTCAACTTCGGGCTCATATACGATATAATTTACAGCCTCGGGCAATATAATTTTCAGAGGGCTGAGGATAAGACACTTACTTTCTACTCCTCCTATACCCGTCCTAAATACAGACTCTACCTTGCAACCGGCATCAACAGCATCATATCATATGAGAATGGAGGGATCCCTGAATCTGAAGTTCTCGGGCAGACGGATGATACCCGTGAGATCCCGGTCACCCTGGGAAGCCTTAATATGGCTAAAAGCATCTTCAAGGACCAGAATATACTTCTTGTCCAGCGTTACACGATAGGGAGTCAGGCTGCAGAGGATGACAGTACCGGGCAGAAGAAAAAGAGCTTCCTGGGCCTTAGCGGAACCTTTTCGCATATTCTTGCGTGGGAGAGGAGTAAAAGGACATATTTTGATGATGAACCGGAAGCTGGCTTTTACGATTCGATATATATATATGATAGCTTTACCTTTGATTCACTATATTCACGTGAGCTGAAAAATACCATACGGTTTGATTTTACAACTGACGAAAGCAGGAAATTCAGGCTTCAGGGAGGTGTTGGGATAAGAAACGAAATATTCCGGTACAGCCAGATCATCCCGACACATGATACCAATTTTGCTGATACGGCCACATGGAACAGGAGCAGCAATGCAATTACCGGAAGATTGTATAATGATATAGGTGATAAATTCAGCTGGAATGCAAATGGGGAACTGTTCCTCACAGGTTACAGGACTGGCGACCTCATGCTGAAAGGTGAAATAATAAAATCGTTTGAGTTTAAAAAGGGTGTCGCATCATGGATCATAAACGGTGATATTATGAACCGGCAGCCTTCGTTCTGGTACAGCCGGTGGGGCGGCAATCATTTTGAATGGCAGAATGACCTGAAAAAGGAATTCAGGGTGGATGTCGGAACAGGGTTTATCTATCCGGCGCTGAAAACCGATGTCAGGATCAAATATGCTCTTATAAGAAACTATACCGATTTCGGCCTGCTTGCACTGCCTTCACAGCATGAAACCGGACTCTCCGTTGCCGCCCTGACAGCCAGCAAGGATTTCAGACTCTGGAAATTCCATTTTGCAGCTGATGTGATCCTGCAGACAAGCAGCGATCCTGACATTCTTGACCTTCCCCTCTTTGCAGGCCGCTCAACGATATACTTCGAGCACCTTTTCAGGTTTAAACAAACTAACGGAAAACTCTCCGCACAGCTTGGTGCTGATGCCATGTACCATACTTTATACTACCCCTATTCATATATGCCCGCAACCGGAAGGTTTTACAGACAGGACCAAAAAGAGACCGGAAACTATCCGTATCTGAACATTTTTCTTAACCTGAAACTTAAAAGAACCCGTTTCTTCATTATGCTTGACCATCTGAACTCCGGTATTATGGGCGAAAACTACTTTATGATACCTTCTTACCCTATGAATATCAGGATGTTGAGATATGGATTAGCCTGGACGTTCTACAATTAAAAAATTGTTGTATCTTTGCACCCAATTTTTAAAGAAATACAGGTTTAACTAATTTAACATCTTTTGGTAAGAAGCTTAATCATTCTTTTAATATACCTGGGAGTATTTTTTACTTCCTGTAATAAAGACCACGAATTTTCTGCAACAGCTGCCCCCGTAACCTTTGATCTCGATTCGATCAGGGCAAGGGGAAGACTTATTGCTGTCACAGATTTCAACTCGACCAGCTATTTTATTTACAGGGGAGAGCCGATGGGTTTTCATTACGAATTGCTTTCTGCATTCGCCGATCATATCGGTGTGGAGCTTGAACTGATCACCGAGAATCATCTCGAGCACGCTTTCAAATATTTGAACGCAGGCGAGGCAGATCTTCTGGCACTGAGCCTGACGATTAACGCGACGCGTAAAAACGATATTCTTTTCTCGATCCCTATTTACGAAACGAGGCAGGTGCTTGTACAGCGTAAACCCCGTCACTGGCGTTCCATGAAAGCCGATGAACTTAACGGTTACCTTATACGTAACCAGCTTGACCTGGCTCATCGTACCGTCTTTGTTCAGGAAGGGTCGTCGCATTATGAACGCCTGAGTTCGCTGGCAGAGGAAATCGGTGATTCGATAACCATCATTGAAGTACCCTATGAAGCAGAGGAGTTGATAAGCAATGTTGCAAGGGGAGAGATCGAATATGCAGTGGTGGATGAAAACGTGGCTAAGGTAAACTCCACATATTATCCCGAGATTGATGCAAGAACCCCTGTGAGCTTTCCACAGAACATTGGATGGGGGCTGAGAAAGAATAATTCGGAGATGCTTCTTACAGAGCTTAACCGATGGCTTGCAGGATATAAGAAAACTTCATCATATGCATTCCTGTATGCAAAGTACTTCAGGAATGAAAGATCAAGACGGATGATAAAAAGTGATTATTATGCACCCAGCACAGGGAAAATTTCACAGTGGGACGATCTTATCCAGACTTACAGCAGCGAGATCAGCTGGGACTGGCGTCTTCTGGCGTCGCTTATTTACCAGGAATCGCGTTTTGATCCCGACGTGAGATCATGGGCCGGAGCATATGGACTGATGCAAGTGATGCCTGTTACGGGAAGGAGCCTGGGTATTGACATAACAGCCTCGCCTTCAAGCAATCTTAAGGCAGGTACAATATATCTGGGACAGCTGCACGCGATTTTTGATCCGAGAATAAAGAATGAGAGTGAAAGGATAAAATTCATCCTTGCATCTTATAATGCAGGCCCCGGCCACATTCTCGATGCAATGCGCCTTGCCGACAAGCATGGCATGGATCCGCAGGTATGGGACGATGTTGCAATGTGGCTGCAGAAGAAATCCGATCCGAGGTATTTCAACGACACTGTTGTTAAGAACGGATATTTTACCGGGATAGAGTCAGTGAATTTTGTGACAGAGATCCTTGACCGGTTCGAGCACTATAAGAACTTCATTCCGGAACAAATCAGCCAGAATTATAAATAAAAACAGGTCTGCTCAGCGGGTTTCTAATCGTACCTTATTGCCTTCACCGGGGTTATCCGGCTTATGAGTTTTGAAGGAACCAGGAGCATGAACAGTATGGCAGACATTGTTCCTGCATTCAGGAGGAGGATGTGAGCGGCTTCAAGATTTATAGGGACGGTCTTTATGTAGTACGAGGAAGGATCAAGGGAGATCAGCCCGGTCTTAAGCTGCAGCAATGAAAGCCCTATTCCAATGATGTTTCCCCAGAAAAGCCCTTTGCCAATCAAGTAAGCTGCCTGATAAAGGAACACTCTCCGGATCGTTGCATCGTCGGAGCCGAGGGCTTTCAGAACACCGATCATGTTGGTCTTTTCGAGAATAAGTATCAGGAGTCCTGATATCATGTTGAATCCGGCGACCACCAGCATCAGTACTATTATTATGATAACGTTGACATCCTGGAAATTAAGCCAGTCGAAGATCTGGGGGTACTTCATCCGGACGTTGGTTATCTTAAACTGTTCATCATCTTCATTATACCTGTAGCCAATGGCATCGCGCACCGCCCCGGTAGCCTCATCAAGCCGGTCAAAGTCGTCAATGTATATCTCAAATCCGCTGATCTGGTCATCTACCCATCCATTGAGCCTTTTGATATGGCCTATATCGCAAAAGACATATATCCTGTCGAACTCTTCAAGGCTGGTCTCATAGATTCCGCTCACAGTGAATTTTCTCATCCGCGGCGGATCCTGCACGAAATGCATCGCAAAGGAATCGCCGGTCCTGAGACCCAGCATGTCGGAAATTATTTTTGAGATGATCACCCTGTCGGTGCGTACGGTATCGGTAACCATGAAAACTGAACCTTCTACCATGTTGCTGCTGAAAAACGACCAGTCAAAATCACTTCCCACTCCCTTGAGCACTACTCCCTGGAAATCATCATCAGTGCGGATGATCCCCGCTTTAGTGGCAAAAACCTGAACGTGTTTTATGCCTGGCATGTTCCTTATCTTTTCAATGAAATCCTGTCCCTGGTGAATTGGAGCCGTTTCAAAGGAAATGTTGGAATCGAAATTAACTATCTGTATGTTCGAGCCGAATCCCACAATCTTTTCCCTTATCTGCTGCTTGAATCCTGTGAGGATAGCAATTGCAAGGATCATGACGGCGAGCCCCATGGCAATGCCTGTGATTGCAATCACGTTGATCGGCCTTGAGAAGGAGGTTCCTTGCCTCCGGCCCTTTATCAGACGCTGCGCTATGAATAGGGGTAAATTCATAATAAATTGAATCAAAAATACTAAATTTACAATAGTAATATATAAGCTATGAAAAGGATCATTTCGTTTGTTCTAATAATAGCATTCTCATTACCCATTTTCGCAGTTAAGAAAGCTCCAATACCGGGAGCCGGTCAGATTGACCAGTACAGGCATCTTGTTGATGGCAAATCAGTTGCAGTTGTGGCCAACCAGACATCAATGGCCGGACAAACACACCTGGTGGATAATCTCCTGTATATCGGGATCAATGTAAAAGTGATCTTTGCCCCCGAACATGGTTACCGTGACCTGGCCGCTGACGGAGCACAGATCAGTAACGGTATTGACCCTGCAACAGGTATTGCGGTAAGAAGTCTTTACGGTGAACGAAACAAGCCTTCTGCTGAGGATCTCAGGGGAATAGATATTGTTATTTTTGATATCCAGGATGTGGGAGCCAGGTTCTATACTTACATCTCGACACTTCATTATGTAATGGAAGCCTGTGCCGAGAATAATGTGAAATGCATGGTTCTCGACAGGCCAAATCCGAACGGATTCTATTTTGATGGCAATATTGCCGATACCGCATACCGCTCCTTTGTTGGAATGCATCCTGTACCGGTGGCCCACGGAATGACCGTTGGCGAATATGCCCTGATGATAAATGGCGAGGGCTGGCTGAAAGGCGGAATACAATGTGACCTCACCGTGATTAAGTGTAAAAATTATACTCATAAAACCCTTTATGAGCTGCCGGTAGAGCCATCGCCTAACCTGCCGAACCAGACATCGGTTTTTCTTTATCCTTCTCTTTGCTTTTTTGAAGGTACAAGAGTCTCCCTCGGACGCGGAACTGATTTCCCGTTCCAGGTATACGGCTCACCTCTCCTGCCTGACAGGGGATTCAGTTTTACTCCCGTGAGCCTGCCTGCATCAACTAATCCTCCTCTGCTTGGAGTTAAATGTTTTGGGGTTGATCTCAGGAATGCGATCAGCGACAGGATAGTGCCGTCGCCGGGCATCAACCTGAAATGGGTGATAAATGCATATGATGAATATCCCGAAAAGGAAAATTTCTTTACCGCCTATTTCGATAAGCTTGCGGCAGGTCCAACCCTTAGGGAGCAGATACAGAAGGGTATGACAGCGAAGCAGATCCGCGAATCATGGAAAGAGGGGCTGAGGAAATTCGGGGAGATACGAAAGAAATACCTGCTGTATAAATAGGTCATACCCTCCCAGGGTACACTTTCAGCGCCTCTGCCAGGACCTCAATTGCCTTTTTCAGGTCGTCAATTTTAAGAACATAAGCTATCCTGACTTCATTTTTTCCGAGTCCTGGCGTTGAGTAAAAACCCGATGCGGGTGCAACCATAACCGTCTGGCTCCTGTATTCAAATTCCTCAAGAAGCCACTGAGCGAATTTGTCGGAATCATCGACTGGCAGACTGACTACTGTATAGAATGCTCCTTTAGGCTTCGGGCAATAAACACCCGGAATTTTGTTCAGCGCTTCCACCATGTAATTACGTCTTTCGGAATATTCCCTGTTCACTTCCCTGAAGTATTCTGGAGGCGTGTCTATTGAGGCTTCAGCCGCGATCTGTCCGAGCCCGGGAGGCGACAATCTTGCCTGTGCAAATTTCAGGGCTGTGGAGAGAACAAGCTTGTTTTTTGAGATCAGGGCCCCGATGCGTACCCCGCACTCGCTGTAACGCTTTGATACCGAGTCAAGAAGAATTACATTATTCTCAATACCCGAAAGCTTCATTGCTGAAAGATGCTCAGCGCCGTCGTAGCAGAATTCCCTGTAAGCCTCATCAGAGAAGAGCCAGAGATCGTGTTTCCTGACTATATCCCTGATCTGCATCAGTTCATCCCCTGAGTAGAGATACCCGGTCGGATTATTGGGATTGGCGATGATGATGCCTTTTGTGCGCAGAGTAATCTTTTTTTCGATTTCCGGAATGGGAGGGAGGGCAAAATCATATTTAATGTATGATGTTACGGGTATGATCTTAACGCCTGCCGAGGTCGCAAATCCGTTGTAATTGGCATAAAAAGGCTCCGGGGTGATAACTTCATCGCCGGGGTTCATGCAGGAATTAAATGCAAACAATATCGCTTCCGATCCGCCGGTGGTAATAATTATTTCAGTATGATCTATATCTATACCAATATTATTATAATAACCAGCCAGCTTGCGGCGATACGACTCATTACCTGCTGAATGGCTGTATTCAATAACTTTCTGATCCAGTTTTCGCATGGCATTCAGCGCAACCTCCGGTGTAGGAATATCGGGCTGTCCTATGTTCAGATGGTATACTTTCATCCCCCTGCACTTTGCTTCTTCGGCGAACGGAACAAGCTTCCTGATCGGTGATGCAGGCATTGCCTTTCCTTTTTCAGATATCGTTGGCATTGATTGAAAGTTAAATGAAATTAGAAGTCAAAAATAACTAAAATAGGTTAAGATAAAATTGATTATTCTCACTTCAACCTCATTAAACTCTCATTTCATAATAATTTCTATTTTTGCAGATCGGTTTACCTGACTGAACCGGACATATTCAATGGAGATACCTTCGAAATACGAACCGGCAAAAGCTGAGGGGAAGTGGTACGGCTATTGGATGAAGCATGGATTCTTTAAAAGTGTTCCTGATCAAAGGGAACCCTATACCATAGTAATACCTCCTCCAAACGTGACCGGTGTCCTTCACATGGGTCACATGCTTAACAACACTATACAGGATGTGCTGGTTCGCAGGGCAAGGATGATTGGGAAGAATGCATGCTGGGTGCCCGGTACTGATCACGCCTCAATAGCCACCGAAGCAAAGGTTGTGGCAAAGCTGAAGAGCGAAGGGATCGAAAAAAAGAACATATCCAGGGAGAAATTCCTGGAATATGCCTGGGAATGGACCAACAGGCACGGAGGGATAATCCTTGAGCAGCTTAAAAGGCTGGGAGCTTCGTGCGACTGGGAGAGGACCCTCTTTACAATGGATAAGGAGAGATATGATTCTGTCATTAAGGTATTTGTGGACTTGTTTAACAAGGGGCTCATTTACCGCGGTGTAAGAATGGTAAACTGGGATCCACAGGCCCGGACCGCTGTTTCTGATGAAGAAGTTTATTTTACCGAGGAGCAGTCGAAGCTTTATTATGTGAGATACAAAGTAGCTGGCTGGAATGATTATATTACAGTAGCAACAACTCGCCCTGAGACCATTCTCGGAGATACCGCAGTTTGCGCAAACCCCAACGATCCCCGATATCAGCACCTTAAAGGCAGGAAAGTCATCGTTCCGATGGCAAACAGGGAGGTACCATTCATTTTTGACGAATACGTCGATATGGAGTTTGGTACAGGGTGCCTCAAGATCACCCCTGCACATGATATAAATGACTATCTGATTGGGCAGAAGCACAAGCTTCAGTCAATAGATATTTTCAACGATGACGGCACCATCAGCAATCGGGCTGCAATGTTTGTCGGTGCTGACCGGTTTGCAGCAAAAGAACTTGCTGAAAAAGAACTGAAGGGGACCGGAAACCTTGTTAAAGTAGTTCCATATAATAATAAGATTGGCAGATCTGAACGTACACATGCCGTAATTGAACCCAGGCTTTCAATGCAGTGGTTCATGAAAATGGAGAAGATCTCCCGTCCCGCAATCGATGCGGTAATGAAAGGAGAGGTAAAGCTTCACCCTTCAAAATTCAAAAACCTCTACCGCCACTGGATGGAGAACGTGCACGACTGGTGTATAAGCCGGCAGCTGTGGTGGGGACACAGGATTCCTGCATGGTATTACGGCGATAATGAATTAGTAGTTGCGGAAGACATAAAAGAAGCACTGAAATCAGCGAGGCAGAAAAGTGGCAATAAATCGCTTACTGAAAATGACCTTCGCCAGGATGAGGACGTGCTCGATACCTGGTTCTCTTCATGGCTCTGGCCGATAACCTGTTTTGACGGGATAAACAAGCCGGATAACCCTGACCTTAAGTATTATTATCCGACAAATGACCTCATAACTGCACCTGAGATTCTTTTCTTCTGGGTGGCCAGGATGATAATTGCAGGATATGAGTACAGGGATGCAAAACCTTTCAGCAACGTTTATCTTACAGGGTTGGTGCGTGACCAGCAGCACAGGAAAATGTCAAAATCGCTTGGCAACTCCCCGGAACCCCTTGATCTTATCGACCGGTATGGTGCGGATGGCGTCAGGGTGGGGATGCTGCTTTGTTCGCCTGCCGGCAATGATCTTCTCTATGAAGATTCGCTCCCGGAGCAGGGCCGCAACTTCGCAAACAAGATATGGAATGCTTTCAGGCTGGTAAAGGGATGGAATGTTGACGAAAAGGCAAAGCAGCCGGAACACTCTGCCGCAGCAGTGAAGTGGATGAATGAAGCTCTCAGGAAAGCAACAGCAGAAATTGATTCGGAGTTCAGGGGATTCAGAATATCCGAAGCCCTGATGAGCATTTACAAACTGTTCTGGGATGAGTTTTCAGGCTGGTACCTCGAAATAATAAAACCCGAGTACGAAAAGCCTATTGATAAAAAAACCTATGAGGCAACCCTTGAATTCTTCGACAACCTCCTCAGGTTGCTTCACCCGTTCATGCCTTTCATCACCGAGGAGATCTGGCAGATGATTGAGGAGAGGAAGGATGGAGAGAGCCTGATGGTAAGCCGGATGCCGGAATCAAAGAGATATAAGAAGGAGCTAACGGCAAGATTTGATGTAATTAAGGAGATTGTCAGCTCTGTACGGAGCATGAGAAAGGAAAAGAGTCTTCCTAACAAGGACAAGATAAAACTATTTATAAAAGCCGGCACGAAGGAATTTGATAAGGAGTTCCTCCCTGTTCTCAATAAGCTATGCAATCTTTCAGAGATAAAATTCGTTGACAGTAAACCTGACAGAACCGTATCATTCATGGTACATACACTTGAGCTTTATCTTCCTTCCGGATCATCCGTTGACAGGAAAGAAGAACTGAAAAAGATTGAAGAAGAGATGAAGTATTGCCGGGGATTTCTTGTATCAATAATGGAGAAGCTTGATAATGAGCGATTTGTACAAAATGCGCCTGCAAATGTCCTGGAACTTGAACGCAGGAAGAAGAGCGATACGGAGTTGAAGATCAGATCGCTCGAGGAACGGAAGAAGGAATTGGGGTTATAGCGTTCTTTTCCTTACCAGGTAATTCTGTTCTATGGGGATGAATTCCCAGTCGTTGTTCAGTAAAAGGTGCCAGCCTTCACCTTCAATCCTGTTCTTATCCTCTTTGTACCCTTTTGCAGTAATACGAAGGTATCTCAGGTTAATTGATACCAGGCAGCCTCCCTTGTCAACAGTGAGTTTTCCCCAGTTGTCGGAAACACGTATCCTGGTGTATATTGTGCCGAGGGTGTCGACCGGGTGAATATCTTCCGGCTCAAAGTCAAATGAAGGACTTTCGAGCTCAAGCAGTACTACCGGCTTTTCAGTAAAGGTGCCGGTCTCCCTCTGGATCCTCTCCCTGATGCGGACATCCCTCTGCGTCTCCTCTTCCACGATCTCATCGAGCTCATAATTCAGGGCTATGCTTCCTGCAACATCGCGGCAAACTTCCGGCAGCTGGATCTGATAAAGCTCTTTCACCAGGTTCCCCATGTCGGTGTCGCCGGTGTTGAGCTTTGAAAAATCGAATCCCTGCTGCTGAAGCAGCGTGGCATACAGTGCGCCGTGGATGAATCCGTATGACCTTGAGTAGGAGATGAATGAATATATCATGTCAAGGTAATCAAATATCCTGTTTTTATACTCTTCAGGGGAGGTTGTAGTAAAAAGCATATAAGTGAAAGTAGCCAGCCCTTCATAATTTTCAAACCTTGTCTGGTCAAGAGCATATTTAGGATAGCTCTCACGGTTTGATCCCCTGAAGATAAGGGCATCCCTTATCGCAAGCTGTTTTTCAGCCCCATCCGAGTTTATTGCCTTGCGGAGAGCTTTCCATTCAAGCTTTATCCATAGCCTGGCGTTTTTCTCATCCATTATGGTAATGTTCTCTTCAGGCTGTTTTATTCCGAGAGATTCCTGGTAAACATGGAACAGGCTGTGTATGGAACGTGTGATTATCCTGAACTCATCCTCCTCCACTGGCATTGGCACAAGGGCAAAAAGCGTTTCTCCGTAATTTACAGGGAGGTTGTTTATAATCATTTCCCTCGGGTATATTCCGGTGTAGATCCCATCTTTTTCCTTCAGCAATCCATCCCTGTCCTGCAGATTTGCAGTTATCTTTCTGCTGGTGCGCTCGACAAGCATGACAGGACCATACAGGTTTTTCCCCCACAGTTTCCCGTTATCCCTGTTGCAGGCCTCCTCGATTTTGCTGAAACAGATGCTTGTTTTTTCCGGGGTCAGGTACGAATTATCTTCTTCCCCCCTGCATCCTGTGAGTAAAAGCAACGGGATCAGCTTTATCCATTTTTTCATCAGCGCCGTTTTAGCAGGTCAAAAATAATCAAAAAAATGTCAAAATACATGAATGCAGGCAGGTCGGACAGATCAGGATATTTGTCTTTAGAGGATCCATGACAAGCCTGAGGAGATCAGCAGGCTTGTCAGACAGTTTCTTCATTGCAGCTGATGGTCCGGTTCCTTGCTTCCTCATCTTCCCTGGCATCCTTAATGCTGACGTTGAGCTCAAAACCGATGAGCAGCGCTATTGAATTGAGGTATAGCCAGATGAGTATGACCATCAGGGTGCCTATCCATCCGTAAAGCTGGTTGTATTGCCCTAAATTATTGACATATGCCGAGAAGCCAAGCGAGGTTATTATGAAGAGAATGGTAGCCAGGGTCGATCCTGAAGAGATAAATTTGAAATCGTTTTTCTTTGCAGGGGCAAGATAATACAGAAATGAGATGGCAAGGAAAAGGAGTACTACTACAAGTATCCATTTAATGAAGACGACGATACTTATCACTACGTTCCTCTCAAGGATGTCGATTTCAACAAGATAGTTGACAAACATTTTTCCGAATATGACCATGAAGCCTGCCAGGGCTATCATCAGAACAACAATAAGCAAAAGAAGGATCGATATCTTGCGCTGGTGAATCCATGATCTTGACTGAAATGAATGGGCAGAAACAACAAAGGCATGGATAATGGCATGAATTCCGTTTGTTGAGAAGATTATCGTGGCAATGAACATGGCAAGAAGAAGTCCCCCGCTTTTGTTGGTTACTATGTCAACAATGGTTGTCTCAAGGAAACTGAATGCGTTAAGCGGAAGCATGTTTTCAAAGAGTTCTATGAGTTCATTCTGGAAATTTGGTATTGGTATAAATGGTATCAGAGTAAAGAGAAATATTGTTGCAGGCAGAAGAGCCATAAGCAGGTTAAACGCAATTGATGAAGCTCTTGTAACCAGGACTCCTCTTCTGAAGCCTTTCACGACAAACCTGAAAACATGACCTATCGGTACACCATCAAAGCCGGGAAGCACCAGATTGCTGAGCTTTTCCTTCCCGTTTATCCCTTTTATGAATTGCATAACCTATACGGCTTTGAGGCTCATATCGAGGCTTTTAATCCGATGGGTCAAAGCACCAACAGAAATGAAATCAACGCCACATTCTGCATAGGATCTTACGGTTTCATCCGTAATGCCTCCTGATGATTCTATCTCATACCTGTCGCCGATGAGCTGAACAGCGGTCCGTGTATCCTCAAGATTGAAATTATCGAGCAGGATACGGTTTACTCCTCCGACTTCAATAATTTTATGGACATCATCAAGGTTCCTGGCCTCTATTTCGATCTTCAGCTTCCTGCGGTTCCTGTGCAGATATTCCCTTGTTTTTTTAATAGCCTGCTCAATGCCTCCGCCATAAACAATATGGTTATCCTTGAGCATAATCATATCGAAGAGCCCCATCCTGTGGTTCATACCTCCGCCTATCCTGACAGCCTCCTTCTCAAGAAATCTGAACCCGGGTGTTGTTTTGCGGGTATCGAGAATCTTTGCCCGGGTCCCTGCAATTGCCGTAACATATTTGTTTGTACTTGTCGCTATGCCACTCATCCTCTGCATGATATTGAGGACCAGGCGTTCAGCTTTAAGGATCGACTGCTGTCTGCCTGAAACATAAAACGCTATGTCGCCCGGTTTGATGCTGCTTCCGTCCCTTATCAGCACTTCGCATGCAAGAGTCTCATCTATCTCTGAAAATGACCTGACCGCCACATCAATACCTGCTAATATACCGTCTTCTTTGATCAGAAGTTTCGCTTTGCCCATCGCTTCCCAGGGTATGCATGCGAGTGATGAATGATCCCCATCCCCAAGGTCTTCGCCGATGCTCCTGAGAATAAATTCCCTGAGAATCCTATTTTCCATTTTCAGCTTCGATGCGGATCGTGTGAATAAGCAGCTCGGAGTCTACCTTTTTAAGAAGGAAATATACCCTGAAATCACCCCTCTCGGTTTTAAGGATACCGATGGCATACTGGGCATCGCTTTTAGCTCCCTGATGGCGGATGATGAAATCCCTTGTCCTGTATGTTGTGAAGAAATCGTTAAGGACCGCTTCTGCTGCATTTTTTTTATAGAAATCCTCTTTGTCGAGAAGCAGTATCCCGACTGTTGCATTCATGTATTTTGACAATTCAGCAGCATTGCCAGCCTTAAAAGCTATGGAGATCCCTTCAGGAATTCTGGCCTGATCCTGTTCAACGGTCAGCAGTGTGATGAATGCAATGATTATTGCTGGTACTATATTTATGAATTGGATCATTTATATTTTCTTTCTCCTTGCTCTGTCTGCGAAAGACAAATTTAACAATATAATTTATAATTGCAGGTGCGCGTTATTAATTATAAATTTACGCAAAAGTCGTTCCATTTATTTATGAAGATCGCTCTACTGCTTACGGGAAAGACAACCGACGCCTATGTGACTGAGGGCATCGGGCTCTATTCGGCGCGCATCAGGAAATATGCTTCATTTGAAATACTAACCATTCCTGATCTGAAGAATACCCGGAATATGCCCGTGTCCGAGCAAAAAGCAAAAGAGGGAAGGAAAATAATGGAGGCGGTGGGGAAGGATGATATTATGGTTCTTCTTGATGAAAAAGGGAATGAGCTCAGGACGGTGGAATTTGCCGGGTGGATCAGGAAACAATCGATGATGACCGGCAAAAGGATACTATTTGTTATCGGTGGTCCGTGGGGTGTATCTGATGAGGTGCACACTGCCGCTGCCACCAGGATATCTCTTTCAAGGATGACCTTTCCGCATCAGCTCGTCAGGATTTTGTTCATGGAACAGCTTTACCGGGCATTTACAATAATAAAGGGTGAACCTTATCATCATGAATAGCAGCAGGCGCAGATGGTTTCTCGGTATCTCGGTCATTATTCTCCTGGCAGGTGCAATAATTTCCGAATCAATTTATTTCAGCGATTTTGAATATCGCTTCAGGACTAAAAGGTTCAGCAAGATACTGGCTTGCAGGGAGAAACTGATGGAGACATGCCTGAATGACCTTAAGCTCACCCTCGAGAGCGGGCAGCAGCATGGGTCATTACCGGAAAAGAACCTCTTCATGCTGGCCGGGGGGAACCAGATTACTATACTTGAATATATCGATAACAAGCTCATTCACTGGTCCGATAATGGTTTTGATGTGCCCGGGGAGTTATCTGATTATTCACTGTATGAAAGACCGATTGTTTTCATTCAGAACGGATGGTTTATTCCCATGATCATCCAGGCAGGAAATGAAACAATAGTAGGGCTGCTGAGGGTCCGTACCGACTATGGCTATGAGAATGATATTATCAGGAATGGTTTTGTAAAGGATTTCAGAATCCCTGAAGATGTCGGATTCACAACTGAGCAGGAGGACGCTACGGGATATGATATTTTCGGTTCTGCCGGGGGATATCTCTTCTCACTCATATTTCCTGATGTAAAGAGCAACACGCCCCTGATGGCGGTGCCGCTGGCTTTCTGGTCGCTGTTCCTTTTATTCCTGGTGCTGATGATCCTGGAAATTGTCAGGCTGATGTCTGAAAGACATCTGCATATTCCCGGC
This sequence comes from Bacteroidota bacterium, assembly GCA_043800695.1. Lineage (GTDB taxonomy): Bacteria > Bacteroidota > Bacteroidia > Bacteroidales > VadinHA17 > LD21. Next base: position 39,260 of record JAZDMU010000056.1, on the reverse strand, counting down.
CTGCTTGCAATGCTGACGCTGTTTGCTCTTATTTATTTTGCACTCATTTTCACCAGGAAACCGGAAGTGTTGTTCAGCAGCGGACTCTTCTCTTCCCATCACTTCTCCCTGAATTCATTTCTGCCCTCGCTCGGGCATCTTCTTATGCTGAGCATTCTCTGCGCGGTATTTTCATTCAGCCTCTTCAGGTTTCTGCCTGCAAAGAACAGGAAGAACAGACGGAATGGGATAAGCGTTATGATTGAGGGTATTTTCCTGTTTGCATCGGCGCTGATGGTGTCTGTCATGCACTATCTCTTCGTTCACCTGGTTGAAGATTCGAATATAAGCTTTGAAACTTACAGGGTTCTTAACCTTTCGGTTTTCAGCGCCGCCGGGTACCTGGGTATCGTAATTTTTTCACTTGTTCCTTTCTTCCTGATCATGACACTGATGCGCAGCAGCGAGGTGCCGGATAGGAGAAGACCTCTGGCCCTGCTGATAATTTCTCTCCTGGTCCCTGCCGCATTTTTCTTCAGGGAACCTGTCTCGCTGCTGGCAATATGTATATTTTACTGCGGGCTGACAGTAATAATAATAGTTGCAGAAGGCAAAAAGCTGACTGACTTTGGCCGTACAGTGCTGTTTTCGGTTTTGTTCGGACTCTATTCGCTTTATGTCGTAACGGTATATTCCGAGAAGAAGAATACTGAAAATCTAAAGATACAGGCATTGTCGCTATCAACTGAAAACGATCCTGAAGCTGAGCATCTTCTGCTCGATATGTGGCCTGTGATATCGTCCGATACGGTGCTGGCGGAAATGATGAAAAAGAAGATTTTTGATCAGGACGAATTAAGCAATATCCAAAGGGATGTCAACTCCGTGATCACCTATCTGCAGGAAAACTACTTTACCGGTTATTGGGGCAATTTCAACGTTAATATCATTCTGTGCAAGAATGACGGTCCCCTGAGAATAGGTCCGGGACAGGACAATCTTGTGAACTGTTTTGAATTCTTTTATGGGCGGACAAAGAAATACGGGCACCAGCTCACCGGTACGGAATTCTATTTCATTGATTATCAGGCAGGCAGATCATACTATATAGGCAGGCTGCTCTTTGATGCCGGAGAGGGAACGACAAACGGACTGTTCATTGAGCTTTTCAGCAACATTACCATTTTCCAGCCGGGTTATTCAGAGCTGCTGCTTGACAGAAAGTTCCGCGGCTATTCGGGCCTCAGGGATTATTCGTTCGCCAAGTATATAAACGGCAGGATAGTGCTCAATTCCGGAGAATTTGCATATAACAAGGAGGATGACGATTATATTGATGAAAAAAGCGATTACAGATTTTTCAACGCTGACAAGTATAAGCATGTGCTCTACAGGAATGGCAACACCACGGTAATGATAAGCAGAAAGCGGCAGACAACGGGAGATATGCTGGTTTCGCTTGCATACATGTTCTCCTTTGTCCTGCTTCTTGGCAACCTTATTTTTTTTCTGCTGCGCCACCCAGATATGAAAAGGCTCCTTTACCTGAATTTCAGGCAGAAGCTCCAGATTTCATTCATAGGGATACTTCTTTTCTCTTTTATAATGATAGGAGTCGTTGTCACCTACCTGACTATCAATCAGTACAAGTCAAAGCATAATGATACTATAAGAGAAAGGCTCAATTCGGTCTATACAGAGCTTGACAATATCCTGGCTGAGGAGCCGGACCTGTCAAGCGACTGGAGAAATGCCGCTTATGTCTCTCTCAATGAGCTTCTCGTGGGGCTCTCGAACAGCTTCAACACCGATATAAACCTTTACGATATCAATGGCCGGCTGATGGCCACCTCACGCGAGGAAATCTATTACAGGAACCTTGTAAGCAGAAGGATGAACATCATGGCCTTTATCAATATAGAGACACTTACAAGGAGCGAGTATATCCAGACAGAGAAGATTGGAACAATGGATTACCTGTCGGTGTATGTTCCGCTCTACAATTCGAACAATAAACTTCTGGCTTACGTTAACCTGCCTTATTTCAGGATGCAGAGCATACTGGCGCGTGAGGTGTCAAACCTGATCGTGGTTGTGATCAACTTCACCCTCATCCTGATAATAGTAACCATGGGCTTTGCAGTATTCCTCAGCAGAAGGCTGACTTCACCCTTGTCAATGCTGGGCGACGGACTCGCCTCGGTCAGGCTGGGCAAGAAAGTTGAGCACCTTGCATACAGGGGTACTGATGAGATAGGGGAGCTGGTAAAACAATACAACCGGATGGTGGATGAGCTTGATGTGAGTGCAGAGAAGCTGGCAAATTCCGAGAGGGAATATGCCTGGAGAGAGATGGCCAGGCAGATAGCTCACGAGATCAAGAATCCGCTGACTCCCATGAAGCTGAACGTCCAGCAGCTGCTCAAGTCGTGGAAGGATAAGATACCCGATTTTGATGACAGGCTTGAGACTTTTTCAAAGAACCAGGTCGAGCTCATTGACAATCTGTCGTCAATAGCCTCGGCATTCTCAGCGTTTGCCAGGATGCCTGGCGCAGCTCCCGGGCTTGTTAATCTTCTCGAGCAGATACAGACAACCCTGGAGCTCTTCAAAAACACCGGTAATGTAACATTCTGGGTGCAGTGGCCGCATGAGAGCAAGGTTTTCATCTATGCTGACAGGGACCAGCTTAACGGGATCTTTTCAAATCTCTTCAAGAACAGCATCCAGGCGATGCCTCAGGACAGGCAGGGACTTATAAAAGTGTCGCTTGAAATAAAGGGTGACAAAGTGATAGTTACGGTTGAAGATAACGGAACGGGCATTCCGGAGCCTCTGCAGACGAAACTGTTTATACCAAATTTCACCACAAAATCGTCAGGTACCGGCCTGGGCCTGTCGATAGTTAAAAGATATGTTGAAAGCGCCAGGGGCAGGATATGGTTTGAATCACAGGCAGATAAGGGGACGACCTTCTTTATTGAATTCCCGCTTATGTACACTGTTGAGAAACCCGGGGAATCTGATCACGCCTGATTAATTCCAGTTGAAAAATTCAATTATTTACTTATATTAGCGGTTCTTATCAGGCTTTAATGAAGGGAAGTTTTACTGTCACTTTTAAGTGTCTGTTTTTGAGTTTGTTAGTGATAACAGGATTCATTGAGCCTCTCTTTCCCCAAACAAGTATAAGCGGTGTTGTAAACCAGTACGCGAGAGTAACCGGCATCGGTGTCGATTATGTTGTGATCGAAAATGAAACACAGTTCGATAAGTTTGCACCGGGAGACACAGTTCTGCTTATGCAAATGAAAGGGGAAAGAATTATTCCGTCTGGAACAGGGGAATGGGAGTATGGAAAAACCGGAAGATATGAGTTTCTTACAGTCTCTGAATGTAATAATGGTACAAATACCATTGTATTTAGAAGTAATATTATAAACACATCTTTTAGTCTTCCTGGTGTGGTTCAGCTCATAAAAGTCCCTTCTTTTAACTATGCTGTTGTTGGGGGCACTCTTACATGTCAGCCATGGGATAGTCTGACAAAGACTGGCGGTGTACTTTCCGCTATTATCAGCAGGACTCTTGTTTTGAATGCAGATATTGATGTTACAGGTAAAGGTTTTAAAGGTGGTGCGGTTACCTTAGGCAAGGGCATTTGCATTAATTCTAATGTTTCATGGGATAAACTAAATTACTCAGCAACCTCTGACAGTGCCGGATTAAAAGGGGAAGGGCTTGCCATACTGGTAGATAAAGGCATAGCTCCATATATTCCTGTATATCCTGAATTTGGCAAAGGGAAGGCTCCAAGTTATAATGGGGGAGGTGGTGGTAACGGAAGATTCTCTGGTGGAGGAGGCGGCGGCAATTACGGAACAGGTGGCTCTGGTGGCAGGGAATCCAATCAATGTTCACCAAATCTACCTGGCGCCTTATTTAGTAATTCAGTGGTTGGCTCGCCTAAAAGAGGAGGTTTCTTCCTTGGAGCAGGTGGCGGCGGATCTACATATTTATCGGGGGGGTCGCCTGTCCCGGGTGGTAACGGAGGAGGAATAATCTTCCTGATATGTGACACTCTAAAGGGTAATGGACATAGTATAATTGCCAATGGCGAATTTCCGGGGACAGCAAGTGGAACGGCAGGAGCAGGCGGAGGAGGCGCCGGTGGTTCAATAGCAATTTATTTACAGAGTTATTCCGGACTTAGTACATCAGCTTTAACAATTTCTGCAAAAGGAGGAAATGGGGGAAATTATGCAGGAACTCCGTTGGTTAATGCTGGTGAGGGCGGTGGTGGAGGGGGTGGATTTATTAACACCAGCGATATTATTCCACCATCGAATGTAAATAAACTTGTTTCTGGTGGTAACGCTGGTAATAGGGGTGCAGGAACTGTTTCCAGTACCAGCGGTACAGCTGGGAGGGATTCATCTACATTTAAACCTGTACTTAACGGATTTCTCTTCAACTCCATCCGTTCAACTGCTACAGGCAACCAGGTGGATTCGATCTGCTCCAATGTTATACCTCCGGTCATAAACGGAACAAATCCTGCCGGCACGGGTCCTTTTACCTACCTCTGGCAGAAAAACTATGATCTCTCCGGAGCTCCATCAGTTATAGCAGGTGCTACCTCCAGAGACTATACCCCCGCAATACCCGAAGCTGATACCTTCTGGATCAGGAGGGTTGTAACCGATAATGGAGCGGTGCCCCTGGTGATAACAGATACCAGCAAATGGGTCAAAATAATCGTACAGCCGGCCATCACAGGCAACCTGGTTGGAGAAGATACAACTATATGCTACGGTCAGGACCCCCTCAGTCTTATACCCCTGAATACAGGTCCGGCAGAAGGCAACGGCAGGTATCAGTACCAGTGGGTGCAGAATAGTAATGATGCTGACTGGTCATCTCCTGCGACAGCCTCAGGAACATCTGACCTTTCTTCTTATGATCCTTCATCCCTGACCACCACAACATACTACAAAAGAATTGTTACTTCAGGCAGGTGCGTTGACAGGAGTGCAACTGTGACGATAACTGTGTTACCTTCGATTACCGGCAATGTCACTTCACGGCCCGATTCCGTGATATGCGAAGGGCAACTCTTCAACACGCTGAGCAGCTCAGCACCCGGAGGAGGCTCAGGTACTTACGTGTACCTGTGGCAGGACAGCACTGCATCAGGCGTATGGGCCGGTTCACCCAGCGTGAACTCCGGAACCACCTATACCCCCGACACTCTGACATTTGCAGTTACTGAACAAAGATACTACAGGAGGGTGGTATTCTCAGGGCCCGACAGCGTTTGCAGGAGTAACAGCGCCCCGATACTTATGAGCAGATACCATTATATTGAAAACAATACAATATCGAAAGACACAACCATCTGCTCAGGCTCCGTGCCTCCGGCACTTACCGGTAGTACACCGCTGAAGGGATCGGGTATCTATACATATATATGGCAGGATAGCTCGACAGCATCCTGGACACCCCGTGGAACTTCACTCTCTCCTTATGCTCCATCAGCGCTTACCGACACAACATGGTACAGGAGAATAGTTAATTCATCTAAGTGCGCCGATACCAGCAAAACCCTTGTGATAAACGTGCACAAGCCAATATCAAACAATATTGCATCACTTCTCTCCGGCGCTGACAACGATACGACAATATGCAGCGGAGCAACCCCCAACAGGATCAAGGGAAGCATTCCTGCGGGAGGCACAGATATTCCAGGCGACTTTGCATACCAATGGTCATATTCAACAGATAATATCTCCTACACTGATATAGCAGCAGTCTCTGCGACCAGCACTGATTACCAGCCGGAATCTCTTACAACGACAACCTGGTTCAGACGCAGGGTACTTTCAGGGAAATGTTCTTCAGAAAGCGATCCCATACAAATGGTCGTCCTTCCTTCAATTATAAATAACACCCTCTCAGCTGATCAAACAATATGCTATGGCACAACACCGGCTCAGATAGCGGGTTCAGCACTCACAGGAGGAGCAGGCGGGATTCCCACCTGGAAGTGGGAGGAGAGCAACGACGGAACAACCTGGCTCACGGCAGAAGGCGTAAGCACGGAACAGAACTATTCACCGCTATCGCTTACAATACAGATGAAGTACAGGAGGATCATTCTTTCCGGTCCTTACAATTGCTGCATAGATACTTCCGCGATAACACATGTTAGCATCAATCCCCTGCCAACCGGTGCAATAACTTCGGTAACGGACACAACTATTTGCGGAGGATCGGAAGTGGCCCTTAAATTAAGTCTTACAGGTGCAGCAAACTGGAAAGTTGTTTATGAACAGAATTCAGATGAAGTCACGGTTGACAATATCTCTTCTGCGGGCTATACTATAAAGGATATCCCTGTAATTTCAGCCGCGATGTCGACTTTTTCCTATTCACTTTTGTCGGTTCAGGATAATAACGGATGTTTTGCCACATCACTTTCAGGAACCAGAAAGGCAGATGTCTACAGGGTGCCTGTGGCTGAGGCAGGACCTGATGATGAAGTATGCGGGCCCGAATACAGGCTCGCAGCCGTTCGAAGCGACGGTACCGGCTCCTGGATATTTCCGCCTGAGGTGATTGAGTCAGTACCCGCTGATCCTCTTACCAGCATTAAAATTGATTCATCATTCACCGATCAATACCGGGAATATAAGTTCTACTGGAAAGAGGTCAACTGGCAATGCGAATCAAAAGATTCTGTTAAGATCAAATTCTGGAACCGCATTAAAGATATAAGCGCCGGGTGTGATACGGCCCTTTACTCTTTTGATTATAAAATGGAACTCAATGCCTGCCCGATCGAAACTTTTGAAACTGGTGAATGGGGTCTTGTGGCTGGCACAGGGAGTTTTGATGATCCTGATTCATGTACCACAATAGTAAGGGGCATTTCGAAAGGTTTGAATACTTACAAATGGAGGGTAACAAACGGTGTATGCCTAATGGAAGCTCTCGTCAATGTTGACCTGTATGATGTATCAATACCCGAGGGATTCTCCCCCAACAATGATCCGGAAAACTATAATAACACATTTGTGATCAGGGGACTGGATATTCACAGCCAGGTTGCCGAATTGACAATAGTGAACAGCGCCGGCAGTAAGGTGTTCCATACTACCAACAGGGATGGCAAAGAATGGAAAGACTGGGACGGAAAGAACTCTGCAGGAATTGACATGCCTGAAGGCACCTACTATTATATTCTGAAGATTGTTTCTGACATATCAGTATTCCCCCCGGCAAGTGGATTTATAATTCTCAAGAGATATTAAAAAGAGGGTTTATATAGAAGGATGATCCGGTTTAATAAAATATTATCTGTTGCATTGCTTCTGATCTCATTCGGATCGTTTGCCCAGGTTCCTGATTCTGCAAGAATAAGCCTTGGGTACCCTGTATACAGTCAGTATCTTCAGAACGGGCTTGTCATTAATGCGGCCTATGCAGGCTCACGCGAATCTCTCAGTGCCTTGCTTTCATACAGGATGCAATGGATGGGAACAGCCGGGGCGCCGGTTCTGCAGTCGGCAACCCTTCACACTCCCATGAAAAACGAGACAGTGGCTCTCGGCTTGAAGGCCCGGTTCATGCAGTATGGCGCCACAAAGTCATCAAGTATCTATGCTGTTTATGCATATCATATCAGGGTTGGAAAGGGAAAGCTCTCATTCGGACTGGAGGCAGGAGCTGACCTTTCAAACACTGATTATACCGGACTTCTTCTGACAAATGCAGGTGATCCTGTTTTTACAACGGATGAAAAACCTCATGTCCTTCCCAATGCCGGTGCCGGGATCTATTATTACAGTAAAAGGTTCTTTACCGGTTTATCGGTGCCTTCATTCCTGAGCTATCAGCGGACCGGTCATGGAGAAACACAGGCGTACCATTCATTCAGTGAGTACGATTTCATCGTTTCAGCCGGAGCTCTCATCACCTTTTCACCGGCTTTTAAATTCAAGCCGTCTGTAATGGCAGAGTACTCCCTGGAGAGGACCAGGAAGCTTAACCAGCTGGATATTAACGGCAATTTCATAATAGTCGATCTGATATGGGTCGGAGCTTCATGGAGGACCACCGAGCAGGTTATTGTCGGCATTCTCCAGGTCCAGCCAACCCCGCAGCTTATGATAGGACTTTCGTACGATTATCCATCAGGCAGGATGAATACATATTCAAAAGGTTCCACGGAGGTTATCATCAGATATGAGTTCGGATCGAAGGTCAGTGCGGCTAATCCAAGGTATTTCTAGATATATGCTGAAGAAGACACTATATATAGTATTATTTATCCTGATTATCCTGCCGGCTGTTTCATCAGGACAGCAGCCTTCCGTATACCAGGTCGAGAGAATGCCATTCAGCTCCGGACCCTACAGTGAGATATCGCCTGTGATCATCAATGACGGTATTGTCTTCTGCTCTGACCGCCGTACCACAGGGATAAAAAGCAGAACATCCTTTGAGGGGCGCAGGCTGTATAATATTTTCATTGTTGAAAGGAAAGACACCTCCGGATGGCGCAAGCCCGAAGAGATAAGAAGCGAACGGAGCTTCTTCTTCAATAACGGACCGCTCTGCTTCTCGCCCGACGGGAAGACAGTTTATTTTACCAGCGAGGTTGAGACCGGGAAAGTTGCAAAGAATAAAAATTTCAAAAATCACAGCGGAATTTTCATTGCCGATGTTTCCGGGACACTTCTCAGTTCGCTCAGGGCTTTCCCGTACAACAGTACTCTGTATGAGGTCGGGCATCCTTCGGTGAGCAGTGACGGAAAATACCTGTTCTTTGCTTCCGATATGCCGGGTGGACAGGGAGGCTCTGACATATATTACTGTGAATGGATAAATGGCCAGTGGAGTCAGCCTGTTAACTCCGGACCCGGGGTTAACTCATCCTCTGCTGAGAACTATCCGTTCATTCATCCCTCGGGCAGGCTCTATTTCTCGTCCGACCGCACCGGGGGAAAAGGACGACTGGATGTCTATTACTCAATGCTTACACTGGGGAGTTGGGATACTCCTTCAATACTTCCCGAACCGATAAATTCATCTTCAGATGATTTTGCATTCGTGGCCGATGAAAACCTCCAGACAGGGTACTTCTCATCAAACCGCGGCTACAATGACGACATATTCAAATTTGCTTCGACAATTATTAGGAAGTCTTCATGTGATACTCTTGTTGAGAATAATTACTGCTATGAATTCCTTGAAGAGAATGCCGTGAAATGGGATACTATTCCTTTCCGCTATGAATGGAAATTCGGAGACGGAGACAAAGGAATGGGTTCCATAGTAGAACACTGCTACCGAGGCCCTGGCCAGTACCTTGTACAGCTCGATGTTGTTAACCTCATCACCAAGGAGGTCATGTACAATGAGAAGACATATAACCTTCTGGTGACAGATGTTGAACAGCCATATATTTCATCTCCCGACCAGGGTGCAGCAGGACAGAGGATGAGGTTCAGCGCCGACAGCACGAACCTGCCGGGGTGGAACATCGACAGGTATTACTGGAACTTCGGAGACGAAACGATAGCAATTGGCAAGGAAGTTGATAAAGCATATTTAAGACCCGGTACCTATAATATACAGCTGATAGTATCAACTGCGCCGGAACCGGGAGGAGTTGTGAGGGAGGCGTGCGTTTGCAAAAATATTACAATAGTGCGCTGACCTGCAGGTTGAAAATGCTAATTTTGGTGCTTGATGAAATTGAAAAATAAAATATATATTCTGATCCTTTCGTTCTGTATATCAGGGTTATTTATCAATCCTGATACATACGGACAGCCGGTTCCCGGAAAGGATGAGAACATCACGTTCCTGGTTACATTCGGAAAATTTGGTGAGACATCGTGGGGCGACGATGATTTTTACAGCGTGTGGTTCTTTGCAATACCGAGAGACTTTACACAGCAGTTCTACATAAGGGTCTTTGACCCTGACGTTGGAGGTGAGCATGATGAGATTCAGGGCGAGTTCAATACCAGGACAACATTTTCGATTTATGGCGGGCAGGGGGTCGATCCTGACAGAAACGAAGAATCAAAAGGATGGATCCCCGGCATGAACTACAAGGGAGGAAATCTTCTGGCATCAAGAACATTCGGCGGGGAACCCAGGTATGATAATAACTGGTTTTCGTTCGGACCTTTCAACCCTACAGCTGGCGACTTCAACTCAAAATGGGGTTATATTTTTAAGATCGTATGTGAGGGAGTGAGCGGTGACGATGGTAACCTATACAGATACTTCCTCAGCCGCGATCCCATTAATAACATCCCGATTGAGGGGGCAAATGCCTTCACTTATGAATACACATTCAGAATGTGGAACGATTTCAAGAGTGTCGCTCATATTTACCCGTATGTTGACACAGGAGTTATATATATAAGACTGAGAAATTATGACTGGGATAATGACGGACATATACTGGTTGTGTCAAGGTATAAGCAGGGTATTGATGCACCGATATCCAACGAAGATCACTGGACCGAATCAAGGATCGCAATTGAACCTGCCGAAGTGGGATCATCCCTTGACTTTCAGTTCCTTAAAAGACAGGGCGAGCTTGTGAAGAACAACAATGTGGTGGTAACTCTTGAGAACCAGAGAGGCGATGCACTCCAGTTCTTCAGCTCACCTATCGGCGGAGTGCCTGTATATCAAACCAGCATTCAAGTCAGGAAAGCTAAGCCCAAATAATAACCCGGACCCTCTATGAGATTGAGATATAAAAGGGAAATTATATTTACTATAACATGTTTTTTTCTGTTCTCGCTGGTCAGCCGGAGCCAGACATACAGATTTAAGAACTACGGCGCTGAAAACAAGATCCCCAACGGATTTGTCTACACAATAAATCAGGACAATAACGGATATCTGTGGGTAGGGACCGGAGCAGGGCTCGCCAAATTTGATGGTTTCGATTTCTATAATGTTTCCTTCCCCGATTCTGCAGAAGGCCGTTATCCTGCAGTCAGCTTAAAGGATTCAAACGGAAACCTCTGGTTCGGATGCAATGACGGTTCAGTCTTTTACACAAAGGATGATGTATTGAAACCTGTTGAGATTTCCAATAACAGGGTGATAAATGCCATACTTGAAGGACCAGAGGGGCTGATTTACATCTTTCCTCAGGGTGGATCACTGTTTACGCTTAATCCTGCACAACCTGAAAAAGTAACCGCATACGAAATCCCCAGGGATATAATTGTGTTCACAGCATCTTTTACCGGGAATGGCAGCCTGCTGATCGGTACACAGGAAAACATAAAAGAATGCAGTCTGGATAATGATACACTAAATGTCGTTGAAACAATTGATGGCTTTGATTATTCAGGAATTCTTTCCATTTACAGAGTGGAAGGTAGCGATAAATATATAATAGGAACAGATGGCAACGGATTGTTCCGCCTCGACCTGTCTGGAACCGGCAACAGGCTGGCGCGTTTCACCGGTTACCCGGAAATTGAATATATGACCGCAAGGTCAATCATAAGGGATACTGATAATTATCTCTGGATCGCAACCAACGAGAACGGGATACTCCAGTTGTCGCTTTCAGATGATGGCAATTCAATTAAAACCCTGAAGTTTTTTAACAAGGATTCCGGCCTGGCTGGCAACAATGCAAGGCTTGTATTCCAGGACCTTGAGGGCAATTACTGGATGGGCCTCTTCGGAGACGGGCTCTCATTGCTTAATTCGTACGCTTTCAGCTTTTTCTCCCCCGGGCTTACCCCTGAAACCAACAATATCATTTATGTAAACCAACTGAATAGCGATTATTTTCTGGGCACTCCGGCAGGTTACTACCTTTTCGACTTCAGCACAGGCCGGGTAAGATCTTTCACTGACCTCATGCAGAAAACAGTTAAAACTGAAATCGCTTCGTATTGCATTGATAACGAGAGAAATATATGGATAGGCACAAGAGGAGGCGGTCTTTTCCTTAAATCTGCATCAGGGAACCCGGTACCCTTTTACCGGTCGGGAGATTCAGGTGAAGATTATGTGACCGACATAGCGGTTGATAATAAATATGTATGGATAGGTACCCTTAACGGCGTTGTGCTCATCAACAGGCGGACAGGGTCGGTAAAAGGCAGATACAACATAAGCAACGGCCTCCCACACAACATGATCAACCAGGTTTTCCTTACCAGGGAGGGTAATGCTGCCATTGCAACAAGGAGCGACCGGCTCTATCTAATTAATCCCGAGACAGGGATCATCGCCGGCAATGCGATCCTATATGGAACCGTCATGAATGAAATATCCTCATTCTGCCAGACAGCCGACGGAGATATATGGGCTGCCACAAAAGGAAACGGGGTCTTTGAGTTTTACGGCGATTCTGTCAGGTCGTGGTCAAGGGCTGACATGCTGATGTCGGACTATTCCTACAGCATACTGGCCGATTCCGTGAACAGGATATGGATAGGGCACGACAGGGGATTTTCAAGATACAACCGCAACAATGGCATAATGCGGACATACGGAACAGATTATGCACAGGGGGGCATTTGCAATAACGACGGCATGTATGAATCGCCTGACGGGAAGGTTATGATTGGAACAAACCAGGGTTTGATAGTGTACGACAGGCAGAAGGACAGGAAAGTAAATACGCCGCCGCTGAACAATGTTAACTATTTAACAATTAATGATATCCGCTATCCATTCAGGCCTTCCTATTCACTTCCGTACAGCAAGAGATACAGCGTAAGGGTCAATTATGTTGGAATAAATTTCAGCGATCCCGACAAAGTCTATTACCAGACGAGGTTGATTAATTATGACAATGACTGGTCAAGGGTAACTACCGACAGGGAAGTGCCATATTCGCTCAGCGACGGCCGCTACCAGTTCAACCTCATCTCGGTAAATGAAAGCGGATTGACACAGGATACTCCTGTTACATTTGATATCAGCATTAAAAAGCCTTTCTGGAGGACATGGTGGTTCATACTTGCCAGTATTTCTCTGATCTCCGGAATAATAATACTGATAGTAAAGGAGAGGGATAAAGCCCAGAAAAAGGTCCAGGAATATCTTGAGAAGGAGCTTGAAGCAAGGACAAGCGTGGTGATGAAGCAGAAAACCGAGATCGAGCTGGCTAACCTCGAGATCACTGACAGCATCAACTATGCCAAGAGGATACAGACCAGCATCCTTCCAGATTTCAGCAAGCTGAAATCAACATTCGGGGAATCCTTCATCCTGTTCCGCCCTCGCGACATAGTGAGCGGCGACTTCTACTGGTTTGAACAGCTTGACGATGAACGGTTCATGATCGTATGCGCCGATTCCACAGGTCACGGAGTGCCGGGCGCATTCATGTCAATGATCGGATCTACCTTGTTACAGGATATCGTTTCGCGTCAGAAGATATCCAAACCGTCGCAGGTTCTTACAATGCTGGACAAGCAGGTGTTTTCGACACTCAACCGCAACATTGAGCTGGGGGTGGCAAACGACGGAATGGACATTGTGGTTTGCGAGATAAATGTCAAAACCCGGCATGTCACATTTGCCTCGGCAATGCGGCCGGTGATAATTGTCCTTGGAGGTGAGTCATTTTACATAAAGGGCAACCGCTCATCGGTAGGAGGTGAGTCGGTGATAGAAAAGTACTTCGATGATCAGGAGTATTACCTCAGCCCGGGCGATACTATCTACATGTTCTCCGACGGTCTGCCCGACCAGTTCGGAGGGACCGACGGCAAGAAACTGAAAATTGCCCGGCTTAAGAAGCTGATTGAGGATGTGGCAGCCCTTTCAATGGAAGGTCAGCAGGAGGTGATCACGAAATTCTATGATGAATGGAAGGGAGAGCATGAACAGGTTGATGATATCCTCCTCATAGGGATCAGAGTTTGATCCGGTTTTCAGTATGTGCCATTGACCGAGAGAGGTATCTCAGTGGTTAGTATGGTGTTGCTGAAGTTATCAGCTCTGTCTTTCAGCCAGAACTCATACATCACGATGTTGCTGTCAGCAGGTTCATAGAAGAGATAAATGAATGTTATGTTAATAGTACCCTTCAGTATCTTGTTCTGCCCTTCACGGTCCATGTAGGGTATCCTGTATGATGATGGCTTCAAATTGTCATCATCAGGAACCTGAACCATCTCCCCGTTTGTTTTTCTGTACAAAGTAAAAAACAGGTTTGTGGTATCCAGGCCGGTATCCTCAGGTGAAGCAAGACCGAGGTTCCCGTCACCGTCTTCAAAGTAGAACTTGAGCCGTCCGCCCTTGCAGAAGTTACCCAGAATATCGAGGGTGTCAAAAACCGTGAAGTCTCTATATTCAATAAAGGGCTCAGGAGGCAGCTGCTGGATCCTGGCGCATGATCCAGTTAAAAACAGAATTATCAACGTTATGCAGGAACCTGTTTTTTTCATTATCTCACTGGTAACATACTTTATTTGTACAAAAACCACACCAAATTTGGTTATTTTTTTCTGAAAAATATCCTCACCGGCATCCCGGTAAACTCAAAATTTTCTCTCAGCCTGTTCTCAATGAACCTCCTGTAGGGCTCTTTCAGGTATTGGGGGAGATTGCAGAAAAATGCAAATGAGGGTACAGCTACAGGCAACTGGGTCACATACTTTATCCTGACATGCTTCCCCTTAAGCGAAGGAGGAGGATTTTTACCGATTATTTCGAGCATAACCTCATTAAGACGGGGTGTAGGTATTTTCCTTTTCCTGTTTGTGTTTACCTTTTCAACTGTCTCCAGCACTTTATGTATCCTCTGCTTGTGTATAGCGGAAATGAAAAGTATTTCGTAATCGGTGAACGGTGCAGTTTTTTCCCTGATCTCCTTCTCAATCATCTTTGTAGTGTTCGTCTCCTTCTCAATGATGTCCCACTTGTTCACCAAAATAATCAAACCTTTGCCGTTCTTAAGAATAAGCGACATTATGCTGAGGTCCTGCGATTCAATCCCCCTTGTTGCATCAATCAGAAGAAGGCAGATATCCGAATTCTCAATGGTCCTCACGGCCCTCATCACTGAGTAGAATTCAATGTCCTCGCTTACCTTCGATTTCTTCCTGAGTCCAGCCGTATCGACGAGGAAAAAATCATGGTGGTATTTATTGTACCTGGTAAAGATGGAGTCTCTTGTAGTACCTGGCAGCGGTGTTACAATGTTTCTTTCTTCGCCCAGAAGCGAATTGACAAGCGATGATTTACCCGCATTGGGCCTTCCCACTATTGCTATCCTCGGAATTTCGGGGACTGAATCGGGTGCTTCACCCGGGAGATTTTTTACCACTGCATCGAGGAGATCGCCCGTGCCGCTTCCGTTGATCGAGCTCACGACGAAATAATCGCCCAGGCCGAGTGAGTAGAATTCGCTTGCGTCAAACAGCCTTTCCGGATTATCAACCTTATTGACTACCAGGATCACCTTCTTGCGTGATTTTCTGAGCAGTCCGGCTACGGAAGTGTCAAGAACATGAATGCCCGTTGTGACATCGACCATGAAGAGGATCAGGTCGGATTCTTCAATGGCCAGCAGGACCTGCTTGTTGATCTCTTCCTCGAAAATATCATCGGAGTTCATAACATATCCGCCGGTATCAATCACGGAGAAATCGATTCCATTCCAGTTGCACATGCCGTAGTTACGGTCGCGCGTGACACCGCTTACCTCATCAACAATGGCTTCCCTCGTCCCTGTGAGCCTGTTGAAAAGAGTTGATTTCCCCACGTTCGGCCTGCCGATTATTGCAACAATTCTGCTCATTTTACGTATAATATATATTAGCGGTATCCGAACCTCTTGAGCATTGCCGGCTTATCGCGCCAGTCCTTTGTAACCCTGACATACAACTCAAGGAATATCTTCTTTCCGAAAAAGCTCTCCATATCCTGCCTTGCCTCAGTTCCCACCTTTTTAAGCATCGAGCCTCTGTGACCGATCAGTATCCCCTTCTGGCTTTCCCTTGCAACATGGATCAGGGCCCTGATCCTGGTAAGCTTAGCTTCTTCGGTGAAGCTTTCAATTTCCACTTCAACGGAATAAGGCACCTCTTTCCTGTAATTGACAAGAATTTTCTCCCTGAGGATCTCTGAAGCAAAGAAACGTTCATACCTGTCGGTGAGCTGGTCCTTCGGGAAATACGGTTCACTTTCCGGAAGCCTGCTCAGTATTGCATTCAGAAGTGTCTCAAGATTGAATTTGTTCAATCCCGAAACAGGTATCACGGGCGATCCGGGGAATGATCCCTTCCATGCGGATGTTATTTTCTCAAGATCTTCCTGGTTCGAAAGGTCTATCTTGTTTACCGCAATTATCACCGGTATCGCGGACTCTTTGATTCTTTGCTTAAATTCCTTTTCAGCTGAAGGATCCTCCTTTACATCGGTGACATAAAGAATAACATCAGCATCGTTCAGTGCGATCTTTACGAAACTCATCATCGCCTCCTGAAGCTTATACTTTGGCTTTATGATTCCTGGCGTATCGGAATATACTATCTGGAAATCTTCACCGTTTACGATCCCCATTATGCGATGCCTTGTGGTCTGGGCCTTGGAGGTAATTATTGAAAGCTTCTCCCCGACGAGGGCGTTCATTATCGTTGACTTTCCAACATTGGGATTGCCGATAATATTTACAAAACCTGCCCTGTGACTCATATTATTCTTTAAAAGGCGCCTCTTTTAAGCATACCTATCTCCTTAATTGTCAGAAACCTCCATTTACCCCTTTGAAGATTCTTCTTTGTAAGTCCTGCAAAATAGACCCTGTCGAGCTTCTTCACCAGGTATCCGAGCGACTCGAACAGCCGCCTCACGACCCTGTTCTGCCCTGAATGAATTTCTATGCCAATCTGGGACCTGTCTTCCATATCCGCATATGAAACAGCATCTGCTGCCGCAAATCCGTCTTCCAGCTGTATGCCTTCAGCAAGCCGGAACAAGTCTTCCTTCAGTACAGCCCTGTCAAGAAAGACATGATATATCTTCTTCCGCTCGTATTTCGGATGAGTGAGTTTTCCTGTAAGGTCGCCGTCATTTGTAAGCAGCAGGACTCCGGTAGTGTTTTTATCAAGCCTGCCGACAGGATAAACCCTTTGAGGGCAGGCATCTCCGATAAGGTCAAGCACTGTCTGGTCAGCATGCGGATCTTCGACCGTGGTTACATACCCTTTCGGCTTGTTCAGCAGGATATAGACTTTTTTTTCAGCCGACAGCCTCCTTCCCCTGTGCCTGACTTCATCGTTGTATGTTACTTTTGTACCCAGGTCGGTAACCTTCTTCCCATTGACGGTGATCAGCCCCTTCCTGATGATCTCATCAGCTTCCCTACGGGAGCTTACGCCGCTGTTGGCAATGAACCTGTTGAGCCTTATAAGCTCCGGTTTTTTTTTCACCGGGCCTGTATGTTTCATATATATTTTTATCAGGCTGCAAAGGTACAATTATTTGGTAATTCATTGTTTGGCGTTTTTTTCGCACCTTTGTGGTCTGAAAAAAACGGCATGACACTGATTAAATCCATATCAGGCATCAGAGGGACAATTGGCGGAAAACCGGGAGAGAACCTTACCCCTGTCGACATTATTAAATTCACCGCTGCATACGGTTCCTGGCTAAAGGGAAGAAATCCGGGAAAACAGATTTCTGTTGTTATTGGCCGTGATGCCCGGAGATCAGGTCCGATGGTCAGCGGCCTGGTAATCACATCTTTACGAAGCCTTGGTATTAATATTACCGATCTCGGTTTGGCTACCACGCCGACTGTTGAACTGGCAGTTACAGGAACGGGTGCAGATGGAGGCATCATTGTAACAGCAAGCCATAATCCGGCCCAGTGGAACGCACTGAAGCTTTTAAATGAAAAGGGGGAGTTCCTCTCTGCCTTCGACGGAGAAAATGTCCTTAAGATTGCAGAGTCGGAAAATTTTGAATTTGTCCCATCTGGCTCGGAGGGTACACTGGACACCGATGATTCATGGGGACGGAAGCATATTGATCAGATACTCGGACTAAAGCTTGTGGACAGGGATTCAATAAAAAAGGCAAATTTCACCGTGGCTGTTGATTGTATTAATTCAGTTGGAGGGATCATTGTTCCACAACTTCTTGGGGCACTGGGTGTGAAGAAAGTTACCGGACTGAATATGATCCCTGACGGCAATTTTGCCCACAATCCCGAGCCGCTGCCCGAAAACCTGAAAGATATTTCAGAGCTGGTGGTGAAGGAAAAAGCCGCTCTGGGTTTTGTCGTTGACCCTGATGTTGACCGTCTTGCCATCGTTTGTGAAGATGGTTCAATGTTCGGTGAAGAGTATACACTGGTAGCTGTCTCTGATTTCATACTCGGACAGACCCCGGGAAGCACGGTTTCAAATTTATCGTCGACAAGAGCCCTGAAGGATGTTACCGAAAAGCATGGGTGCACCTGTTTTTCATCTTCAGTGGGTGAGGTTAATGTAGTTGAGGAGATGAAAAGGAGAGGTTCGGTGATCGGAGGCGAAGGGAACGGGGGAGTAATATATCCGGCACTTCATTACGGGCGTGATGCGCTTGCAGGAATTGCGCTTTTCCTTACCCTCCTTGCAAAGAGCAGGCTGAAATGCTCAGAGCTCCGTAAGAGTTATCCCGCGTATGTTATCGCTAAAAAGAAAATCTCACTTGATGCCGGCATGAGCTTCGGACTTATCCTTGATGCCGTCAGGAATGAATTCCGCGATATGCAGATCGATGAAAGGGACGGAATGAAAATTGACACTCCCGGCGGATGGGTTCAGATCAGGAAATCGAATACTGAGCCGATAATGCGCATCTATGCCGAGGGAAGGACGTTAGAGGCCGCTGAGGAACTGGCATCAAAGGTCATATCTATTGTTAATAAACACTAAAACTCCAAGATTTTTCAGGCGATCAGGAATAAACTTCCCCCGATTGATGTCTTTTATGTTGTAAAGAGGCGATCAGGTGATGTTAAATATTGTTAATGAATGCTATTCAACATTCCTCTTTTGAATATTTTTGCGACGGTTTTTTGACAGTTAATTATAAGTACAATTCATTATGAAGAAAACGATCATCATCACAGCTGCTGTTGCAGTTCTCGCAATTATCGTCATTATTGTGATCAACAGGGCTTCCGCAAAGCAAGATATGGCAAATCTCTTTGTTGAAGCTCAAAGGGGCCAGTTTGATATAATTGTTACCACAACAGGCGAACTGCAGGCTGAAAATTCACAGGACATTACCGGACCTGAATTCACCCAGAGCAGGATGATCAGGGCGATGGACATCAAGATCACCGACCTGGTGCCGGAAGGCACTGAGGTCAAGGAGGGTGATTATGTTGCAGAACTTGACAGAACATCATTTGACAACAGTCTGAAAGATGAGCTTGAAAGGCTGACAACTTATGAGACCAACCTGGAGGTCAAGATACTTGATACCGCAGTGTCACTCAGTAACCTGAGAGACAATATCAAGAACCTGAGATTTGCTGTCGAAGAGGCTAATATCACTCTCCAGGAATCAAAATATGAACCACCCACAACCATACGCCAGGCTGAGATCGCACTTGACAAGGCCAACCGTTCGCTTGAACAATCCATCCGCGGCTATGAGCTGAAAGTGGAACAGGCCCGCTCCGATATGAGGACGATAAAGAACCAGCTTTCGGAGCAGAGGCAGAGGGTGGCCGATCTTCAGAAAGTGCTATCAAAATTTGTCATAAGCGCTCCATCATCAGGCATGGTGATATATAAAAGGGACAGGACCGGAGCCAAAAGGAAAGTTGGATCTTCAATAAGCCCGTGGGATAATGTTGTCGCAACTCTTCCCGACATGACAAGCATGATTTCGAAGACCTATGTGAATGAGATTGATGTGAGCAAGGTGAAAGTCAATCAGCAGGTTGAGATACTGGTTGATGCCTTCCCGGAAAAGAAGTATACCGGTACAGTGACAAGCGTGGCCAACATAGGTGAACAGCTTCCGAACGCCGATGCCAAAGTGTTCGAGGTGCTTGTAAAGGTTGACGGTACGGATCTGATCCTCAGGCCGTCAATGACCACCGGCAACAAAATCGTAACTAAGACTATCAGCGATGTAACTTATGTACCGCTTGAAAGCGTCATGACGGGAACCGATTCCATCCCTTATGTATATCTGAAGAATGGCACAAAGCAGATCGTTGTACTGGGGGAATCAAATGAGAATAACGTAGTTGTGGAGCAGGGTCTAGAGCCCGGCACGACCATCTTTCTCAATACTCCTGAAGAACCTGAGAGATTTACAAAAATAGCAGGAACTGAGCTTATTCCTGTTATAAAGCAGAAGGAGAAGGAGAAGAAGGAAGCCGAGAGAAGGGCAAATATGGAAGCCCAGAGAGGCGTTTTTAGCGGCAGAATGGGCCCAGGGATGGGACAGGGTATGGGTGAAATGACCCCCGAAATGAGACAGCAGTTCCAGCAGATGAGAGGAAGCATGCAGCAGGGAGGTCAGGTGGATACAGCCATGATGCGGAGATTTCAGCAGATGAGGAACAGCAATCAGCAGGGAGGTGCCCGTCCGGCACAGGGAACTCAGCAGCAAGGACAGCAGCAGACCCAGCAGCAACCCCGGCAGGATCAGGTACGTCCGGTTCAGCAGCCGTAACAAATTCCAGGTTAACTTAAATTTAAAAAGGGAATAATATGTTCAAGTTTATCTTAAGGTATTTCCACGACATAGAAATCGCTGTAGAATCCATCATCTCCAACAAGCTGAAATCGATGCTTACAGCACTTGGGATCATTTTCGGTGTGGCCGCCGTTATTGCAATGCTCGCAATTGGAAAGGGAGCCAAACAAGAGATCATGGAACAGATGAAAATGGTGGGAGTCAACAATATACTTATCAATCCCATTATACAGGACGAGTCATCCTCAGGCGAAGAGGGCGAAAAACAGACCAAGAAGTTTTCAAGGGGCCTGAGCATGCTTGATGTTGATGCTATCCGCGAAACAATACCTTCGGTTAAGAGGATCAGCCCGGAGATATCATTTAACTCGACGGCAATGATGAGTGGCGTGAAGTATACTGCCAAACTTGTTGGAGTCTCAAATGACTACTTCGATCTTTACAACCTTCCTCTGACCGCAGGTGCATTCTTCAATGACTACCAGGAGGAGAACGGGATACAGGTTTGCATTATCGGAGCCAACATCAGGGCAAAATTCTTCAGTCAGGTCGACCCTTTAGGACAGTATCTGAAGTTCAACGGCATATGGCTTAAGGTGATAGGGGTGCTTCAGAAGACGACTGTCAGCCTGACAGGTTTTGAAGAGAAGGGTGTGAACGTCTATAATGACAACATCTACATTCCGATACAGACCATGCTGCTGAGGTACCAGAACAGGGCGCTGGTTAATACAAAGCTGGTATCCGAGGCATCTTCAAACATTATGGTCATGGGAGGCCCGGGAATGGGAATGGCAAGAATAGTCACAAGCAGTTCAGATGCCGGTACTGATGCAGAGACAAATTACAACCAGCTTGACAGGATAGTAGTCCAGGTTACTGAAACAGAACAGATTAATTCCACCACCGAGATACTGAGCCGCATGCTGGCGCGGCGCCATTCAAACGTCAGGGATTTTGAGATCACTGTGCCTGAGCTTCTCCTCAAGCAGCAGCAGAGAACCAAGGACATCTTCAACATAGTTCTCGGAGCAATTGCCAGCATATCGCTGATCGTCGGAGGCATCGGCATCATGAATATCATGTTCGCTTCCGTGATGGAGAGGATCAAGGAAATAGGCACAAGGATGGCTATCGGCGCCAAGAAAATGGATATAGTCGTACAGTTCCTTTCAGAAGCAGTATTGATAAGTCTTTCCGGAGGTTTTATCGGAATATTCCTCGGAGTAATCATGGCCAAGCTGATCGAGCAGATCGCCAGCATAATGACAATCGTGTCATTCTTCTCGGTTTTCATCTCCTTCGGGGTCTCGGCGGCGGTAGGCGTGATCTTTGGGTATTCACCCGCCAAGCGGGCATCAGAAAAAGATCCTATTGAATCACTGAGATATGAATAAAATATTAGTAATGAAGAAAATACTTTTACTTGCAGTCGTTTCGGTTTTCCTTCTTCCGTTTCAGGGAATAAATGCGCAGGAGATCAAGAAGCTTAAATTTGCGGAGGTTATCAAGCTTGCCGAGGAACAATCACCAAATGCCCTCATTGCCAAGCACAGGTTCCGTGCAAGCTACTGGCAGTACAGAACATTTATTGCCCAGTACAGGCCTTCACTTACTCTCACAGGGTCAACACCCGACTATAGTACAGCCTTCAGCAGGGTTTGGAATTCAGGTACAGAGCAGTGGGATTATGTCTCAACAAACATCCTGCAGACAATAGGGTCTCTTTCGCTGATGCAGAACATAGGGTTTACAGGAGGTACAATATCACTCCAGTCAGACCTAACACTTGAAAATAACTTTGAGACTGACCAGGACAGGTTTATTACAGCGCCTGTAAGCATAAGGCTGATGCAGCCTCTCTTCAGGTACAACGAGCTTAAGTGGGAAAAGAAGACCGAGCCTCTGAGGTATGAATCGGCCAAGAAAGCATTCCTTGAGAATATGGAGATGGTTCATATACAGGCTGTTCAAAATTTTTTCTCACTTGCGCTGGCACAGATAAACAAGCAGATATCAGAGATGAATTATCTGAATGCCGATACTCTCTGGCGTATGGCCCAGGGAAGGTATAACCTCGGTACAATTGCTGAGGATGAACTGCTGCAGATGCAGCTCTCGTGGCTCAACTCCGAGACATCAAGGAAACAGGCAGAGATGAACCTGCGCGACAGGGAGATCCGCCTCAGGTCTTTCCTCGGATTCAATGAGAGCGTAAGGGTTGAATTGATCCTCCCAAGCGAGATCCCGAACCTTCAGGTTGAACCTCAGCAGGTGCTTGAGCTTGCTCATCAGAATAATCCCGAGATTATTGATCAGCAGCTGACACTGCTAACGGCACAGAGCAGCATGGCGCAGGCTAAGGCAGAGAAGGGATTGAATGCGAACCTGACAGCCTCTTTCGGCTTGCGCGACCAGGACCCGGTTTTTGCAGATGCTTACTCAAATTCCAGCCAGCAGCAAACAGTAAGACTCGGAATAACGATGCCAATCCTTGACTGGGGTCTCGGCAAAGGGAGGTACAGAATGGCACAGTCAAGTCTCGAACTTGCCCAGGTTCAGGCTGAACAGGCTCTTGTCGACTTCGACCAGAACCTCCTTCTCGATGTTGAACAGTTCAACCTGCAGTCTGAACAGGTAAGGATCGCGGCAAAATCCGATACTGTTGCTGCAAAAATGTATGAAGTTACCAAAGCACGCTTCCTGATAGGCAAAATTGCTGTCCTGGAACTGAACAATGCAGATACGAAGAAAGATGAGAACAGAAGGGCTTATGTGATGGCACTGCAGAATTACTGGAACTATTTCTACAATATCAGAAGCCTTGCACTTTATGATTTCGTAAACAGGAAACCGCTGGAATCAGACTATGAAACGCTTATACAATAGATAATTATATTATCAGATTATTAAGGCTGGATATATGGATATTCAGCCTTTTTTTATAGAAAATTTAATATATTTGCGCCTCAATAAATAATCAAATACAAATGCAGAACAAAACAGCTATCATCATTCTGGCAATTGCGCTGGCACTGGTATCGGTATATCAGCTATCATTTACCATTGCAACATCAAAGGCAAATAAGGATGCCAGGGAGTTTGCCCGGGGTGACCTTGTAAAGCAGAATCATTATATCGATTCACTCGCTTCGCTGACCAAGGATGAATGGAGTTTTCTCGGTTACACATTTAAGGAGACCCAGAAAAGAGAGCTGAATCTCGGACTCGACCTCAAAGGCGGAATGGATGTCATTCTTGAAGTTTCGGTCGAAGATATTCTTAAAGCACTTTCGAATTACAGTACCGACAAAACATTTGCCGATGCTTTAACCCTGGCAAAGCAGTATCAGCAGCAGCAGAGCCAGATTGATTTCCTGACTCATTTCAGCAGGGCATTTACAGAAATAGATCCCAATGCAAGGCTGGCGGCAATATTCGGTACCGTCGAGCTCAGGGACAGGATTAATTTCAACACCTCCAATGAAGAAGTCCTGGGTATTCTTGACGATGAGGTTTCAGGCGCCATTGAAAATGCCTTCAACATCCTGAGAAACAGGATAGACCGTTTTGGCGTCGTACAGCCCAACATAACCCAGATGGCCACGAAAGGACGTATACTCATCTCCCTTCCGGGTCAGACTGACCCCCAGCGCGTCCGTGAACTGCTCCAGGGAACTGCAAACCTGGAATTCTGGGAGACTTATGATAATTCAGAAGTGATCGGGTATCTTTCATCAGCCAACAACCTGTTAAGGGAGATCCAGGATAATGCAAAAAAGGCAGAATCCCTGCCTGAAACAACTGTTCAGGAATCTGCTCCTGCAGACACTGCAAAGACAGGAGACCAGAGCCTTCTCGACCTGATTGAAAAAGACACAAGCCAGGCAGCTTCGCCCGGCACGCTGGAAGAGTTCACTTTGCAGAATCCGCTTTTCGGGCTTCTTAACCCGCGCGTTACAGCCCAGGGTGAACCGATAGGAGGAAGCATGATTGGACTTGCCAAGGGCAAGGATACAGCCCAGGTGAACAGGTTTCTGAATATGAACCAGGTAAGAGCCCTGTTTCCGCGTGACCTGAGATTTTACTGGGGCCAGAATCCTTATAAATACGACGAGACAAAAACATATTTTGACCTTCATGCAATAAAGATCACCACCCGCGACGGAAGAGCACCCCTTGGCGGTGATGTGATAACGGGTGCAAGACCCTCTTCAGGCGTAACCGGATCTGAAGTCAAGGTTGACTTCACCATGAATGCCGAAGGAGCAAAGACATGGCAGAGGATGACACGTGAAAATATCAACCGGTGCATTGCGGTTGTGCTTGATGGTTATGTCAGGTCAAACCCTGTGGTGCAGAATGAAATATCCGGCGGAA
Organism: Bacteroidota bacterium; assembly: GCA_043800695.1. Taxonomy (GTDB): domain Bacteria; phylum Bacteroidota; class Bacteroidia; order Bacteroidales; family VadinHA17; genus LD21. The sequence goes on along the minus strand of JAZDMU010000056.1, from coordinate 14,177 downwards.
GCACTGAAATAACAGGCGATTTTACAATTGAAGAAGCTGACGACCTTGCCAACATACTGAAGTCAGGAAAGCTGCCGGCACCGGCAAAGATTGTTTCAGATACGGTCATTGGCCCGACACTCGGTAAGGAGGCAATAAATGCAGGTATGATATCATTTATTATTGCTTTTATCATCGTTCTGTCGTACATGATATTTTACTACAGTACAAGCGCAGGCACAATTGCTGACATTGCGCTTGTCGGAAACGTATTCCTGATATTCGGGGTATCAGCATCACTGGGTGCAGTTCTTACACTCCCGGGTATCGCCGGTATTGTGCTCACGATGGGTATGTCGGTGGATGCCAACGTTCTTATCTACGAGCGTATCAGGGAGGAGCTCCGCGGAGGCAAAGGCTATAAGCTTGCAATCGCTGACGGTTACAAGGGAGCCCTTTCAGCGATCCTTGACTCAAACATTACCACACTGCTTACCGGTATCGTTCTTTATGTATTCGGAACAGGCCCGATAAAGGGATTTGCAACAACACTGGTAATAGGTATTTTTACTTCGCTGTTCTGTTCAATTTACATAACGAGACTTATATATGAATGGAGACTCAAGCGCAATGCAAAACTGAGTTTCTCAATAAAGCTAACGGCCAATATCCTGAAGGATACGCATATTGATTTCATCGGAAAGAGAAAGATCTTCTATATAATTTCAATAATTATTACAGTGATCGGTATAGGATCACTTTTCGTACGCGGACTCAACCAGGGTATTGATTTCACTGGCGGACGCACTTATGTTGTCAGGTTTGAAAATCCCGTAAGAACCCAGGATATTGCTCAAAGGCTGGAAGTGAAATTTGGAGATGCACCTCAGGTTGTGACCTTCGGAAGCGATAACCAGGTGAGGATCATTACAAAATACAAGATTAATGAGACAGGCGTGGATGAGGAGATTGAGACAGCGCTTTATGAAGGACTGACCGACATGCTGCCGGCCGGTGTCACAAAAGACCAGTTCCTGTCTGAGTACAGGATAAGTTCTGAAACTGTGGGTCCGACTGTTGCATCTGATATAAAGCGAAAGGCAGTATGGGCAGTAGGCCTGTCCCTCGTTATTATGTTCATCTATATATTCATCAGGTTCAGGAACTGGCAGTACGGAGTGGGAGCTATAGTAGCTATTGCGCATGACGTGATGATTGTAATTGGGATATACTCCCTGTTATGGGGATTGCTGCCGTTTACCATGGAGATTGACCAGTCATTTATAGCGGCTATCCTGACGGTTATCGGTTATTCGGTAAACGACTCGGTGGTTGTATTCGACAGGGTCAGGGAGTTCCTTCCGCTTCACCGCAAACGGCCGACTCATGAAGTTCTGAACCTGGCGCTGAATGACACCCTTAGCCGAACGCTGAATACCGGTATGACATCCATCCTGGTTCTTATAGCCATGTTCTTCTTCGGAGGTGCTACTATCAGGGGATTCCTCTTTGCAATGATAATCGGTATTATAGTGGGAACATATTCATCAATCTTCGTTGCAACTGCTGTAGTATATGACACATCATCAAAGAAAGGATTGAAATTCTGATATTTACCAGATAAATAAATTTTGAAGGGACGTTCCATTGAACGTCCTTATTTTTTCTAATTTTGTATTAATCAGGAAATGCAGGAGAGATATGAGCGGCCCGGAAATTTTCGTAATTATTATTGTTGTGCTGGTACTGTTCGGAGCAGACAAACTACCCGATCTTGCCAAAGGGATCGGCAAGAGCATGCGTGAGTTCAGGAAAGCCACTGACGATATAAAGAGGGAATTTGACGAGAGCACCAGGGAAATACGGAAGGATTTCAATGATGTTACTCAGACTATAAGCAATGATGTTACCAGTTTCTCCGACTCTGTAACCAGGGATGTAAATGAGGTTGCAAGCAATATTCAGCAGGATATCAATGAAGTTACAAGTACCCTTGAGAAAGATGTTAATGAAGCTGCTGATACGGTGAAGGATGAAGCAAATGAGGTCTCCGACGGGATCAGGAACGATGCAAACGAAATAGCCGACAATATCAATAATGATTAAAACCACCGGAATAACCAAATCATTCGGGGAACTTAAGGTGCTCAAGGGCATTGATATCGAGATCAGGGAGAGGGAAGTGGTGGCAATCGTGGGAGCAAGCGGCGCAGGTAAAACAACACTTCTTCAGATCATAGGAACACTTGACAGACCCGACAGTGGAACGATCTGGTACAATGATTCAGATATAAGCGGCCTTAAGGGGAAATCACTGGCATCTTTCAGAAATAATAATATCGGCTTTGTTTTCCAGTTTCACCAGCTCCTTCCCGAATTCACGGCGCTTGAGAATGTTTGCATTCCAGCATATATCGCAGGTAAAACGAAATCAGAAGCTGAATCCAGGGCAGCAGAGCTTCTGGGTTTTCTGAATCTTTCCGACAGGCTTGAACACAAGCCTTCCGAGCTCAGCGGCGGTGAGCAGCAACGAGTTGCCGTTGCCAGAGCTCTGGTTAACAACCCATCAGTCATACTTGCTGATGAGCCTTCAGGCAACCTTGACACTGAAAACAAGAACGAGCTTCACAAGCTCTTCTTTAAACTCCGCGATACCTTCGGACAAACCATCGTAATTGTCACCCACGACAGGCAGCTTGCAGATATGTCGGACCGCATTCTACAGATAAAGGACGGGCAGATCATCAATGGGTAAAAAAGTCTGATTGTCCTATAGTCTTTTGGTCTTACAATCGATTGATAGACAATGATTAACAGATTGCGAAATATTTCGTTACGAAAATTTTCGGAAGATTTATATGTATTTTACTCGAATGAAGGAAGTACTAATCTTACACACCGCCGGGTTAGAATTATTGAATATCAGCAATATAGCTTTTTTGCATTAACAAGTCATTAACAAAGTTTCCCGCATGGAGGTTACAATCTTCTTAGCCCCGACGGGGCTGAATATAAATAACCCCCGGTGCAACCGGGGGCGGAAGACTATAATATGATCTAAAACCCTGAAAGGGTTTAATAATTGTCTCAGGAGTTGTCTTCTGGAATCTGGTGTAAGGATTGATGGGAGATACTTTCTATGATCCTCATATTCAGCTCCTTCAGAGCTGATACAATATAGAGGTCTGTTTTCCCCCGGTTGCACCGGGGGTTATTCATATTTAGCTCTTTCAGGGCAAGGTAGTGTAGTTGATCATCAGCATCTTATATGATATTTACTTCGTGAATAACCCTGCTCCCAGGTCAGCACCCATTGTGCCTGGTATCAGATGCAAGTAGTTCCGTTTGGTTGGATCCGTTTCTATTTGCAGCGAGCCCTCCTTTTTGATTATTACATCATTTCCATATATTAATCTCTTCGGATCGGCAGGTTCTCCATAACCAAAGGCACCTCCTCCTTTATTTACCAGTGAGTTGTACCCGACCACCATGGAATTAGTTAAAGTATATGTTCTGGTTTCATCTCTTCCGACTTCCCAGAAAACATTATTGTTGCTGATGACATTATTGTAGAATTTGAAATCATCAGCCACACTCCATGACCAGACGGCTGCTCCGTAATTGTCAATCATAAGGTTATGATGCATTTCGCACCGCTCAGCCGGTTTGTCAGAAAACCAGAATACAACTGCATCTTTACACTGGTAAAATACACAATGATCAACTACAATTCCCTGTCCGCTGGCTAATACGCCCAGATGATTCGGGATAACATGTTCATCCCCGACAAACAGGCATTGGGTAATTCTGAGATCATCAAGATTTCTACCTTCTCTTACGATGGGATAATTTCTTTTTACCATTCCTTCTTTTGGCCTTTCATGAACAGGTGTACCTAAGACCCGTAAGCCCTGAATTGTAACATAACTTGTTTCAATCTGTATTCCGTATGAAGTCCCGCCAAGAGGATCCTGACGTCCGTTAGGCTTGAAATCAAGAGGCATAGTTGATACGATGACAGGCATCTTCCCGGGATTCCATTCGGGATCATCAGGCAAAACAGCAGCCCTTATGGTCAGCCGTTGATCTTTTAAAAGATGCCAGTTCACCGGATGAAATGTAACAGTGGCATCAAGACCATATATTCCTTCAGAGAGAAATATTGTAATGGCTCCTGTTCCATTGGATTCATTTACCCTTCTTGCTGCTTCATTCAATGTTTTGACAGGTTGTTCCTGCGAGCCTGCGTTCTGATCGTTTCCGGTGTTTGGATTTACAAAAATATCATTCTTCTGTGCTTCAATAGCCGGACTCATTACAAAGGCTATAACCAATATAATGATCAATGATTTCAATGTTTTCATAATCCCGATATATTAAATCATTTGTAAAATTACACTATCCGTAAGTTCGGTGCAAAGAGGTGTATAACGCACCTATAAGGTTAGAAATACTGATTATCAGTGCTATACATTAGAATATCTTTTTGAGAAAGTTTAGCCTATTCTGATTGTAATAACCAAATATGACCCTAACTCTCTTTTTGAGCATATTATCCGTATATTCGCACCTTATTAAAGTATTACCATGAATAACCTTGACTTACGTTTTCCGACATGTCCTATAAGAAATGTACTCGGACGGTTTGCTGACAAGTGGTCCTTATTAATTTTATGTAATCTCAAGGGTCATGGTAAATTGCGCTATATGGAATTGAAGAATGCAATCCCCGACATTTCGCAGAAAATGCTTTCAAGTACTTTGAAACAGCTGGAGCATGATCACCTTCTGAAACGCAAAGCCTATGCAGAGATACCCCCGCGAGTGGAGTATTCACTTACAGAACTGGGTGTAAGCCTGATGCCGATTGTAGAACAAATGATCGACTGGGCAAATGTGCACTTTGAGGAGGTGACAAAACAATAAAAAGGAATACAACCTGAGTATTACGGGTGACATAGTATGTTAAAAGGAAGAAGATCTTCAGAGCTGAAAGAGGTCCTTGATGAAAAAGCTGACCTTTACAACAGGCCTTCATTCATTGAACACGATCCGATAAGCATACCTCATCAGTTCTCAGTAAAAGAAGACATCGAAATTTCAGGATTCCTTGCAGCCACGATTGCCTGGGGAAACCGTAAATCGATTCTTAAAAGTGCAATCCGGATGATAGAGTTGATGGATGGGAAGCCTTATGATTTTATCGTCAATCATGAAGTAAGTGATCTGGAGAGGATGAAAGGTTTTGTGCACCGGACATTCAATTCTGATGATCTTATTTATTTTATTAAAGCGCTGAAGAACATATACCTTTACAGGGGTGGACTGGAGAAGATATTTAGTGAAAACAGGACAGCAGATTCACTTCAGCCTGCGATTCATTCATTAAAGCACATATTCTTTGAGCTTCCGCACGACAGGAAAACTGAAAGGCATGTATCTGATCCATTCAGCGGCTCTGCAGCAAAAAAATTGAACATGTTCCTGCGATGGATGATCAGGAAAGACAACAGGGGAGTGGACTTCGGTATCTGGAAGTCAATCTCACCTTCAATACTCTCATGTCCGCTTGATGTTCATTCGGGCAATGTGGCAAGAAAGCTTGGCATACTGAAGAGCAGACAGAATGATGCAAAAGCTGTTCTGGAATTAGATTCAGTTCTCAGGGCATTCGATAAGGATGATCCGGTTAAGTACGACTTTGCTCTATTCGGATTAGGGATTTATGAGAACTTCTGAAAACCGTTAAAATTCAGTTAAGCGACCTGTATTCATTAGGAGTCTGTCCTGTCCTGCTCTTAAACATTCTGCTTAAGTGCTGCGGGTGCTTGAATCCCAATTCATAAGCGATTTCACTGATCGATTTACTTTTGTCAAAGATCCTTTCCTTGGCGTAATCAATCAGTTTGAATTGGATGTGCTCCTGTGCCGATTTCCCTGTCTCTTTTTTTATCAGATCCCCAAAATAGTTTGGAGAAAGATGAAGCTTTTCGGCACAATATTTTACGGTCGGTAATCCTATTGTTTTTGACAATTCTGATTTTACATAATCGTCGAGGAGGTTTTCAAATCTTACAAGAATGTCTTTGTTTACCAGGCTGCGGGTAATAAATTGCCTGTCATAAAATCGCAGACAATAATTGAGAAGCAGCTCAATATTATCTGCAATCAGTCTCTTGCTGTGCTTATCGACTGATTGATTTAATTCATACTCTATCTTTTTAAGACAGTCCATCACAATCTGCCGTTCTTTTTCCGAAAGATGCAATGCCTCATTCGATTCATATGAAAAGAAGGTGTAATCCTTAATGCTTTGTCCAAGTGAAGTGCCCCGCATAAGATCCGGATGAAAGATCAAGCCCCACCCCTTTGGCTGAGTGCTCCCGGGTTTGTTCCCGATCCCGACCACCTGTGCGGGAGCAATAAAGACCATTGTCCCTTCCTGGTAATCGTAATAATTGCAGCCGTACTTCAGGTCCCCGCACTTTGCCTCTTTCAGAAAGACACAATAAAAGCCATAGTGCGCCCTTGCCTCAGGAATAAGCTTCATCTTTGAAAAATCAAAAACGCTTACCAAAGGATGAAGAGTTTCGATACCGCGCAGGGCATTAAATTGAGTTATATTATCCAGTTTTATAATTTCCTCCATGGTGCTGAAATATTGATTTTCCTCAAAGATATATTATAATTATCTGTAAGATATCCACATAAATACATCAAACAGTAATCCGGGTATTAAAAACAGTAATCTGTATACATCCGTATCCGGTTTTTCACCATTTATTTGTAAAATGGAATTATGTGTCCCTGCGAAGCTGATTCTGAATAATAATATAAAGATGAAAAAGATAAGACGAATTATTTTCTTCCTGACTGCAGTTCTGTTATTCGGAATACCTGCATCCTGTCAAAACACGGGAAAACAAAAACCAATTCTGATAGAAGAACAGGGCAGTTTTGCGGTTGGCGGAACGGTGATAACCAATCCCGGTGCATTCGATCCGTATAATCAGACCCCGGCAGGGCAGACTTTTCACGGTGACCATGCTTACGTTTTTTATCAGATTCCTGCCGGCACCAGAAAATATCCTCTGGTTATGTGGCATGGGATAGGACAGTTTTCCAAAACATGGGAGACTACCCCCGACGGCAGGGAAGGCTTTCAGAATATTTTTCTCCGCCGTCAATTCGGTGTCTACCTCATCGACCAGCCAAGAAGAGGCAATGCAGGACGGAGTACGGTTGAAGGCACCATTGCTCCTACGCCTGACGAACAGGGATGGTTTGGCACCTTCCGGATCGGTATATGGCCTGACTATTTTGAAGGGGTTCAGTTTGCCCGCGACCCGGAGACACTGAATCAGTATTTCCGCCAGATGACTCCTAACATCGGACCAATAGATATCAATGTCAATGCGAATGCAGTATCAGCCCTGTTCGATAAAACCGGCCCGGCAATCCTGGTTACTCATTCGCACTCAGGCGGAATGGGATGGACAACGGCAATTAAGAACCAGAATGTCAAAGCCATAGTCTCGTATGAACCTGGAAGCGGCTTTTTGTTTCCCGAAGGAGAAGTACCTGCTCCGATACCAATGGCGGGTGGTACTCTCGGAGCCTCTGCAGTGCCTATGGCTGATTTTATGAAGCTGACAAAAATTCCGATAGTGATCTACTACGGCGATTACATACCGGAGAAACCAATAGCTAACCCCGGCCAGGATGGATGGCGCGCCCGTCTTGAAATGGCAAGATTGTGGAGGGATGCTGTTAACCGGCACGGAGGTGACGTGACTGTTGTTCATCTGCCTGAAACCGGTATTAAAGGCAATACACATTTCCCGTTTTCCGATTTAAACAATATTGAAATAGCCGACCTTATGTCGGAATGGCTAAAGGAAAAGGGGCTCGATTAAGCAAATAACAATCTCAGGTAATTGAAATATAAAACACATCAATAAACTATTTAACTACTTAATATGAAAACACTATTAATCAGTTTTGCAATCATAATGTGCTGCTCGTGCAGCGCTCAGAAACCAGCGGTCAATTCTTCACAGGATGAGACTGTTATCCAAACTGCCTCAGGTATGGTGCGAGGTGTGAAAGAAGGGGACGTGGACATTTTCAGAGGTATTCCTTATGCCGCCCCTCCTGTGGGCGAATATCGCTGGAGACCTCCGCAGCCCCTTACTCCCTGGGAAGGGGTGCGTGATGCAAAGGAGTTTGGACCAAGCTGTGCCCAGGCAGGATTTGGCGGTGGCCCGGGAGCAATTTCCCAGGGATCATCTGAAGATTGCCTTTATCTGAATATCTGGAAACCTGCGGGCACCAGTCAGGGAGCAAAGCTTCCTGTTATGGTGTGGATTCACGGCGGGGCATTTGTCGGAGGATCGGGCAATACTTCCGGCTTTGGCTTCGCCACCAAAGGGGTCATCCTTGTAAGCATTAATTACCGTCTTGGCCGCCTGGGTCATTTTGCCTTTCCGGCATTGTCTGCTGAACATCCTGAGGAACCAAAAGGCAGCTATGCATTCATGGATCAGATAGCTGCTTTAAAGTGGGTACAGCAGAACATCCCGGCGTTCGGAGGCGATCCCAGAAATGTTACAATTTTCGGTTTCTCTGCAGGAGGCGTTTCGATACATTCCCTTATGACCATACCATCAGCACGTGGACTGTTCCAAAAGGCAATCGGCCATTCCAGCGGAGGAAGGGATGGCGTTCTTACAGGCAGACCGATCAGCAAGGGGAATGCATCCCAATACTACCCTGTTTCAGCAGAAACGATCGGAATAAACTTCGCCCGAAAACACGGGATAGAGGGCATAGATGCGGCCGCATTGGCCAGGCTGCGTGCACTGAAAGTTGAAGAGATTGTGGACGGCGGGCAGGAAAATGATGGCCAGGGAGGACCCCGTATCTACTCTGGACCAATTCTGGACGGTAAACTTGTCACTGAAAGTTGTTCGGATGCCTATAATGCAGGCAGGCAGGCACGAGTCCCGTTCATGATCGGGAATAACAGCGCGGAAATAGGTGGCGCCTTTGTAAATGCCAGCAGTTCAAAAGAAGAATTGTTTTCAATATTCGGGGAACTGAAAGAAGAAGCAAAGGCTGCCTATGACCCGGATGGAAATAAGGAATTCGCTGAAGTTCAGACTCTTTTTAACACCGATAAAGTCTGGGCCGAGCCTGCCCGCTTTGCAGCTCAATCGGTAGCTGCGGAAGGTGATCCGGCTTACATTTTTCTTTTCTCCTATGTACCCGCTGCAATGAAAGAAAGGATGCGGTTTGGTCCGGGCCACGGAACTGATATTTCTTTTGTGTTCGATAATCTCAGAGTACCGGAAGGAGGAACTGCAAACCCCGAAGACAAAGAGGTAGCCAGGATTATGAATGGTTACTGGGTAAATTTTGCCTTAACCGGCAATCCAAATGGTGACGGTCTTCCGGTTTGGCCGCTTTACAATCCGAAAACAAACGAGATACTCGATGTGCAGCCCGATGGTAAACCAGTTGCAAAACCAGATCCAAGGAAGGCGAGACTCGACGTGATTGAGAAGGCCGTGAACATGGGGGATAAGCTACAACCAAATGGAATTTAACTGACAGCTTGTAAAACAGTATTTATGTCAAAAATCAGAAACCATACGATCCATATTAAATTCATACTTCCATTACTGATTATTTGCATTTCCACTTCTATATCCGCTCAGGATAGTGACAGTATCATTACTAAAATAAACAATTTTACGGGGGTTGTCACCATTCAGAATAAAGGGATCTCAACAATACCAAACCTGACACTGGGCTTACCTGCCGCTATTTTTGATATTAAAATGGGCAGAAAGCTGACTTTCGAACCGCAATTCCGTTTTGCCCTTGACGGTAAACCATGGGCAATGGTATTCTGGTGGAGGTATTATGGATCGATCAGTAATAAATTTAAAGTTACCTTACATACAAATTACTCCCTGGCATATAAATCCCTTACTTATTATATATCTTCCGGAACTCCTCAGGAAATCATCAGGACAACAAGGTATCTGGTAGGCGCAATATCCCCTAACTATCAGGTCAATAAATATTTAGGAATTGGATTATATCTTTTTTATAACCGGGGTATAGAAAAATATATAACCAGAAACACCTATATGGTTTCGTTCCAGCCGAGTATTTCAAACATTCCGATCACCAAGAATATTAAAGCAAGGATTAATCCGGAAATTTATTACCTGAAAATGGATGATAATGACGGGGTGTATTTAAACGCCAGGTTTTTAATCAGCAAGGACAATTGCCCCTTTTCAGTATCGGGATTGATAAATAAACCACTTAAATCAAATATTGTATCTGAATATGATTTCCTCTGGAATGTAGGACTGAGTTATACTTTTATTAAAAATCACAACTATGAAAAGATTTAATCTTCTCTTTACAGCAGTTATTCTAATTACTTACATCTCGAATGTTAACGCTCAGGATTGGCCTCAATTCCTGGGACCAAACAGAAATAGTACATCACCCCAGAAAGGAATTTTGCGAACCTGGCCCGCCGGCGGACCGGAAATCCTGTGGACAGTAAACGTGGGCCCGGGATATGGCGGACCTGTCATCAAAGACGGCAAGGTCTATCTGCTTGACAGGAATGATGAGACAGGTGATATAATGAGGTGTTTTGACTTTAAAAACGGAAAGGAATTATGGAAGTTCAGCTACGATGCTCCCGGATCAGTTATGTTTCCCGGTTCTCGAAGCGTTCCTGCTGTTGACGGCAATTATGTTTATTCATGCGGCCACAACGGAGACCTTTATTGCATTGATATTAACACTCATAAACCTGTCTGGAATAAGAACATCTGGACAGATTTCGGAGGCGCAAACCTTCCGATCTGGGCAATTACACAGTGCCCCCTGGTCTATGGAGATATGGTCATTGTAGCCCCGCAGGCTCCTGAGGCAGGTGTTGTTGCATACAACAAGACCACAGGCAGGATTGTCTGGAAAACCCCGTATTTAGGGAATGAATCATATGCCAGTCCTGCTATCGTAAAAATAGATGGCAAAGATCATATCGTCGCGGTTGTTTCTTCTACAAATCCTTTCGGCAATCGCGATAAGCCGCAAACAAATGGCAGAATCGTTGGCCTGGAGCCTGCTACCGGAAAAATACTCTGGGATTTTAACGAATGGGTTTGTCATATATCAGTGCCCAGTGCTGTTGACGCAGGAAACAATAGGGTTCTTGTGGCTGGAGGTTACGAGCATGGTGTTGTTATGATAAAAGTTGAGAAGAAGGCGGATGGGACCTATGGCACGACACAGCTTTTCAAGCATAATGATTTCGGGGAGCATACAAAACCTTCGCTTTTGCATAATGGCTATTTCTACGCTCAGTTCTCAACAAACAGCAAACGCGACGGACTGGCTTGCATGGACATGGATGGCAAGGTCTTGTGGAAAACCATGAGGGCACCGGCTTTCGATAAAGGCAGCATGATACTTGCCGACGGCGTTATCCTTGCCACTGATGGGAAAAAGGCATTATATGTGATAGAGCCGTCGCCAGAGGGCTTTAAGCCGCTTGCAACTGCTGAAGTGCTTAATGAAGGAGGAACGGCAAGCGATGATCCCATGGCATCAAGAATAGGAGGAGCTGCTCAGAACTGGGCGCCGATAGCTCTTGCAGACGGCAAGCTTCTTATCAGGGATCAGAGCCGGTTACTGTGTGTCAGGGTAGCTAAATAATCCCGCAAACAATGATCATACTCATACCCCGGCTGGATTGATTTTTGCGGCATTAATTATGTTGTTTATAAAGTAAAAAAGTGACCCCCCTATTGGGAGCTTGCAACCTTTTATACGTATTTTTTCTAAACTCTCTGCTATTAAGTCGGAGATTCCTCATTATGCCTCCTTCGTCGGCATAATTCGGAATGACAGGTTAGTTAAAAATTGAGGGGAAGAAGCGGCGATTCGCATGAGAATTTAACTTAAAAGGCAAATCCATGTGCGCGAATCGCCGCTTCTTCCCCTACAGACTCAATACATACCTGTCATTCCGAACGAAGTGAGGAATCTCCTGAATATCAGCACTATAGTAATATTAGTATAAAGAGTAGGTTGGCTAACCCTTTTTAACAAGTCTGTTATACTATTTCTCCTCTCTCCATTTTGACCGATCAGGAAAAGCAGGTGCGGTAACTTTCTTCACCGGCTTCTCCTTCAGTTCCTGAAGCAGTACCTCAACTGCCTTTTCGACACAGGGATCGATCCCCTTTGCAAGCTGCTCGGGACGGTCAACTACTTCAATATCAGGAGATACTCCGATACCTTCAATTATCCAGCCTTCGTCAGCATCAAAAACACCAAACCTGGGAACCGAAACATATCCTCCGTCAACCAGTCCGGCGTTCCCGGAGATCCCCACCAGTCCGCCCCATGTTCTTGTTCCGATAAGCTTTCCGAGTCCGAGCTTCCTGAAGTAATAGGGGAATGCATCTCCGCCTGAAGATGAGAATCCGTTGATCAGCATGGCCTTGGGTCCGTCGTGAGCTATTGCAGGTGTTTTACCCGGAACCAGTCCGTTCTGGTACCAGTACGACAGGGTTTTACGGTCAAGCAGATCTGCAATGTTGTCAGGTATGAAACCGCCGCCGTTATATCGTTCGTCAATTATAAGAGCTTCCTTATCGAAGTATGTATACATGCCGTGATAGATCTCACGAGTTCCGTCGGTGGATGTATTTGGTACATAAATGTATCCTATTCTTCCACCTGAGAGCTTGTCAACCATAGCCCTTCTTTCATTCACCCAGTTGAAATGAAACAGCTGAAGCTCGCTTGAGACCGGTTTGATGAAATATGTTTTTGCACCGGTAGCCGACGCAGTGCTGTTAACAGCAATCTCAACTGTTTTTCCTGCCTTATTTTCAAGGTATACATAAGGATTTAATGCAGTTGTAACATCCTTACCGTCAATGCTTATAAGGTAATCTCCCTCTTTAACACCGATGCCCTGTTCAGTGAGTGGCGACCGCAGGGAAGGGTTCCAGTTTTCACCCTGGAAGATCTTCGATATCCTGTATCTTCCTGCAGCTTCATCGGCAGTAAGCTCTGCTCCCAGGAGTCCGTTATCAACTCTTTTTACCCTCTCGAAATTTCCCCAGTCAACGTACGAGTGACCTGTATTACTTTCAGCCACGATCTCGTTCAGGATATAATCAAGGTCGGCTCTGTGTCCCACGTATGGCAGCAGTGCGCTGTAGCGCTCCCTCATTGCCTTCCAGTCAACACCGTGAAGATTCCCGACATAGAAATAATCGCGGAAGATCCTCCAGGCATCAACATAGATCTGGTTCCACTCTTTCTGCGGATCGATCTTCATCTCAAGTCCGCTGAGATTGAGTATGCCTGTTCCTGGTTTCTGACCGGGGGTCAGTTTTGTAATGCCAAAGTCTCCTCCTGAACTATATATTGCTGTTTTACCATCGGCAGATAATCCAACTCCTGCCACTCGGTCAAGGATATCTTCATTCTTTTCCTCAGCCTGGTTGAATTTCATGAGCTTCCCGTTGCTAATAAAAATCAGGCCTCCCTCTACAGCGCCGACAATCCTGTAATTTCCGGCTTCCCCGGGAAGAACGATAACACGGTTGTTTATACCGGTAAAATCGATCTCAACCTTAACCTCCTTCTTTGCCGATGATGTATCTGCAGTGGTGCTTTTGCCCTTCTTATCTTTTGCGGCAGCCGGTGCGGCAGGCGCTTTTTCAGCTTTTACAGGTTCAACATCATTCTTGTCTTTATATATCTTCGGGCTCTTTGTTGTAAGTGCCATGGCATAGAGACGCCCGGCTCTTGTATAAAGATAGTCCGATTCGAAGTCGGACCGGGTAAGGTTGTAATCGCGGTTTGACGCAAAGAATATATAGTTTCCGCACTTGCTGAATACAGGGGAGTCATCCGACCAGGTACCGTCAGTAAGAGCCTGCTTTTTTGCCGAGGCGATCTCATAAACCCATATTGCCGGCTTCTCATTGCTCCCTTCTTTCGTATAGGTAATCCATCGTGAATCTGGTGAGAAATCGTAACTGCGTATCTCATTTGAGGTTGCATGGTCGATGTCGGTTATCTTTCCTGATGCTGCATCAACAAGACGGAGGTTCAGCGTCCTGTCAAAAAATACAAGGTAC
>JAZDMU010000019.1:0-222368 GCA_043800695.1 Bacteroidota bacterium | reverse complement strand
CTGGGGAGTCTGGGTATCAGAAGATTTGTCCCAGCTCAGAGTCACCTTCCCGGCAGCGATAGATGACTGGAGATTTGCCGGAGCCCCTGGAACTGTATTTGAATTTGCTAAATTGTTCCTGTATATTTTAGTTATTCTGCCCAAAGAGCTGCTCCCGTTCAAAAGAATATCGAGATCACCGTCTTTGTTATAATCGCCCAATGCCAGCGAACCATAATTTATGCCAGTTACAGAGTATCCTGTGAGATTACCGGTTATATCGGTAAATGCACCTGCGTCATTCCTGTAGAACTTCGAGATATATTCTGATCCTGTCCATCCCGACAGCAGTATATCAAGGTCGCCGTCGTTGTCCAGATCGCCCCAGACAGCTGTTCCGCGATCGCTGATACCTGTTAGTCCCGCTACTATATCTGTGAAAATACCATCGTCATTTCTGTATACCCGTGAAATTCCGCCTCCTGCCAGTAAAATATCCAGATCTCCATCACTGTCATAATCGCCCCATTCGGCTGAGCCCCATGAAAATCCCGGTAAACCGGAATCCAGGTCAATAAATATCCCGTTATCGTTCCTATATACTTCCGTAAAGCTACCGTTATTGTTATTGTAACCGTTGAGTAAAATATCGAGATCACCATCGTTGTCATAATCGCCCCAGCTTACCGAGCCGCCATCAGCGCCAGGTAATCCGTGACTTATTTCATTGAAAATACCGGTATCGTTCCTGTAAATCTTTGTAATATAATGGGTTTCTGTATCATAATAGACGCCTGCCAGCAAAATATCCAGGTCGCCGTCAATGTCATAGTCTCCCCAGGCTGAAGAACCTGTGTATACGCCTGTCAGTCCTGCACCAATATCAGTAAAAGTACCTCCGTCGTTCCTGTAGATCTTTGAAATAAACTGGTCGGTACTGCCATCATTATAGTAACCGGTAAGCAGAAGGTCAAGGTCGTTGTCATTGTCATAATCACCCCATGCTGTTGAACCATACTGAACTCCTTCGATCGCTGCGCCGATATCTGTGAAGAGACCTGCATCATTTCTGAAGATGCGCGCGTCATATGAGTCTGATACTGATTGGCCTGTAATCACTATATCCGGGTCGCCGTCATTGTCAAAATCGCCCCATTCGGATGCACTGTACCGGAATCCCTCAGGGATTATTCCCGTAATCTCGGTAAATGCCGGTATAATTATCTTTACCTCGTTAGAAGTATAGGCTACAGCATCTTTTGTTGATTCGCAGACGACATAGTATGTCCCGAAGCTGGTAAAGTTCGGAGTGTATGAAACAGAAGTGGCTCCTGTAATAGTATTGGTATACGGACCACCGCTTACATCTGAATATTTCCATCTCCTTGAGCTGGGTGTGCTTGATTCGGTAACTGTCAGTGTTGTTCCATCCTGGTTAGCAATAAGCACCTGGTCATCGACAGGGGCTATTGAGCTTGAGAAAACTATTGTAAAGCTGCTTTCGACTGCGAATTCAGATCCGGCCAGAGTGTTGTCGGTAGCCTGGACACTCCAGTAATATGTATCTGCAGGCAGGAGCCTGATTATCCATGAAGTATCCTGAACCAAACCTTTCACAGCTATTTTTCTGAAGCCATCTGAAATATCTGCCATAGGTGAAACCTTATTGATAAAGCCGGAAGCTGTCCCTATATAAAGGTTATAGGAGAGTCCGTCCTGTGCTGTCTCACCATCAGTTGCTTTGTCCCAGCTGAGAGTCACTTTATTTGAAGCAAATACTTCCTGCAGGTTTGCAGGAGCTGCCGGAACAGTGTTCGCGGTAATGGCATTATTATTATAAATTCTTGATAAACTGCCCTCATTATCAGAACCTGAGATTAAAAAATCCAGGTCACCGTCGTTGTCATAATCTCCCCAGGTGCCGGAGGAATTTACTGCTCCCGGAATATAAAAACCTGTCGGTTCATCGGTTGCATCCAGGAAAATCCCGGCATCGTTGCGATATAATCCTGAGATTATTTCGGAGCCGCCATAGCCTGATATAAATACGTCAAGATCACCATCATTATCAAAATCAACCCAATCAGCCATGGCATCATCCATCCCGGTAAATCCCGCTTCAATATCTGTGAAAACACCTGAATCATTTCTGTAGATCCTTGATATAGGACCCCAGTTGTTGGAGTAACCTGCAATTAGTACATCCAGGTCGCCGTCATTGTCATAATCACCCCATTTAACTGATGAATTAACAATTCCTGGCAGCCCGGCAGCAATATCTGTGAATGAGCCTCCGTTGTTGTTATATATTTTTAAGAGATACCCGGTAATATTTGAATACCCTGACAGTAAAATATCAAGGTCGCCGTCATTGTCATAGTCGCCCCACTCTGCAGAACCATTGGCAGAGCCGGTCAGCCCTGCACCTATTTCGGTGAATATACCGGAATCGTTCCTGTAAATATTTGAAATATAATACCATTGGTCTGTATAATACTGACCTGTCAGCAGTATATCCAGGTCTCCGTCGTTGTCGTAATCACCCCAGGCCGTTGAACCATTATATACTCCCTGAAGTCCCGCGCCGATCTCTGAGAAGGTGCCTCCATCATTCATATAAACCTCTGAAACATAATGATCTGTGCCATCGTAATAGGTGCCTGTCAGTAAAATATCGAGATCGCCGTCGTTGTTATAATCGCCCCATGCTGATGAAGAATAATATACTCCTGTAAGCCCGGCAACGATATCCGAGAAAGAACCCGCATTATTATCGTATATTCTGGTAATATACCCGGCTGAATTCGAATAACCTGAAAGCAGAATATCAAGGTCGCCGTCATTATTATAATCGCCCCAGGATGTTGAACTGTAAGAAACGGGTTCAAGGTCTGCACCCGTAAGCTCCGCAAATGCAGGAACAACCACTTTTACCTCATTGGAAGTATAAGCAACTGCATCTTTTGTCGACTCGCAAACCACATAGTATGTGCCGAAATCCGAAAACCTTGGAGTATATGTTGGTGATGTTGCTCCGGTTATTACCTGGTCGTAAGGCCCGCCGCTGACTGTTGAGTATCTCCATTTCCTGGAGGTCGGTGCACTCGATTCCGTTACTGTCAGAGTTGTACCATCCTGGTTAACCTCAAGTGTCTGTTCTTCGACCGGTGCAATAGAATTTGAGAATGCTATAGTAAAATTATCCTCGGTTGCAAATGACGATCCTGCAAATGATTTGTCAATAGCCTGGACGCTCCAGTAGTATGTTCCTGCAGGGAGCCATTTTATCACCCATGAATTCGATTGAATGTCACCCCGTTTCACGATGCTCCTGTATCCGTCTGAAAGGGTTGCCATCGGTGATATCTTGTCGATTTCGCCCATACCTGTACCCAGGTATAGATTGTACGAAAGCCCATCCTGAGCCGTTTCGGCGTCAGAGGCTTTATCCCAGCTGAGAGTTACTTTATTTGAGGCAAGGGTCTCCTGAAGGTTCGGGGGAGCGTCGGGAGAGTCATTCAGAACCTCTGCATAATTATTATAGATTCTTGAAATTATCCCGGAATTACTATTGCCTGAAATGAAGATATCCAGATCAGAATCTTTATCATAATCACCCCATGCAACTGACGAACTGACAGTTGCATCAATATAGTACCCGGTTGATGCATCAGTTATATCAGTGAATATCCCTGCATCATTCCTGTGGAATTTCGAAATAATTCCTGAATCAGAATTTCCTGACAACAGAATATCAATGTCGCCGTCATTATCAAAATCCGCCCATGAAGCACTGGCGCCATCACTTAATCCGATCAGCCCTGCAGTAATATCCGTGAAGACACCTGCATCGTTACTGTAAACTTTTGATATGCGTCCAGAACTTGAATATCCTGTCATCAGTATATCAAGATCGCCGTCATTGTCATAGTCACCCCAGCCTGATGAGCCATCGGAAATACCGGTAAGACCTGCAGCAATATCCGTGAATATCCCTGCATCATTACGGTAAACCAATGCACTGTAGCCATAGGACGACGAATAACCTGTAAGCAGTATATCCAGGTCGCCGTCGCTGTCATAATCACCCCATGACGACACACTGTTATCCACTCCTCTCAGTCCGGCGTTGATGTCGCTAAATATTCCGTTGTCATTCCTGTAAATAACTGAAATGTAAGTATCATCTGAATGTCCGGTAAGTAAAAGATCCTGGTCTCCGTCATTGTCAAAGTCTCCCCACGAGGTTGATCCGTTACTGACTCCCGGCAGACCGGCACCTATATCGGTGAACGTGCCTCCGTCGTTCCTGTAGATGGTTGAAATACGTCCGGAATTTGAATTACCCGATATTACAATATCAAGTTCGCCGTCACTATCATAATCTCCCCATTCAGAAAAGCTGTTGGACACTCCGGCCAGTCCTGCATCAATATCTGAGAATACCCCTCCGCTGTTTTCATATATCTCCGCATAATAACCATAAGTATTCGAATAACCCGTTAATAGCAGATCAAGGTCCTCATCACTGTCATAATCACCCCATGAGGCAGAGCCGTTATATACATTTTCAAGCCCTGTCCCGGTCTGTTCACTAAAAGCAGGAACAGAGACTTTCACTTCGTTAGTGGTATAGGCAACAGCATCCTTTACCGATTCGCACACAACATAAAAGGTGCCATACGATGAGAAGTTGGGAACATAGGTTGTGCCTGTGGAGCCTGTAATAACCTGGTCATAAGGTCCACCGCTTATGGTCGAGTATTTCCATTGTCTTGAATCGGGAGAACTTGATTCCGTGACTGACAAACCTGTTCCATCCTGATTGATGACAAGGATCTGGTCTGCAGCCGGCGATACCATGCTTGAGAAAGCAATAGTAAAAATCTCCTCACCGGCAAAATCCGAACCTGCAAAGGAGTGGTCAACAGCCTGTACGCTCCAGTAGTAATCACCTGCAGGCAGCCATTTTACGGTCCAGCTGTTTGATTGAATATCGCCCCTGCTCACAACTCTCCTGTAACCGGTTGTAACATCTGCCATCGGTGATCTTTTATCGACAGATCCTCCTATAGTAGTTCCTATGTAAAGATTATATGAAAGTCCATCCGGGGCTGTTTCAGAATCAGTTGACCTGTCCCAGGTGAGAGTAACCTGGTTTGAGCCAACCACGGCAGCCAGGTTAGCAGGTACGCCGGGAGCATTGTTCGGATCTCCGGCATTGTTACTGTAAATTTTCGAAATATAATTCCCCGTATTATCCTGTCCTGTCAGTAAAACATCCAGGTCGCCGTCATTATCATAATCTCCCCAGGCTGCTGAACTTAATCTTACACCTGTAAGCCCGGCATCAACTTCACTGAAGATACCGGCATCATTTGAATAGAGGATTGAAACAAATTCTTCGTCTGTATTTCCTGTTATAAGAACATCAGGATCACCGTCATTATCATAGTCGCCCCAGATCGCTGATCCCTGCTGCACACCCTGAAGATTTGCCGCAATATCAGTGAATACACCTGCATCATTCCTGTAAATTCCTGAGAACGGGCCGCTGTTCGAATAACCAGACAACAGTACATCCAGGTCGCCGTCACTGTCATAATCGAACCATGATGCACTGGAACTTGTAATTACGCCGGTCAGGCTTGCTTCAATATCAGTGAAAACATTCCCGTCATTCCTGAATATCTTTGAAGTATACCCATATAAAAATGAATACCCGACAGCAAGAATGTCGAGGTCGCCGTCATTGTCATAGTCGCCCCATTCCGCAGAGCCGTCATAAATACCCGGTAAGCCGGCATCAATATCGGTGAAAGTGTTTGAATCGTTCCTGTAGATCTTTGATATCGTATAACCACCGGATTCTGAATAGTAACCGGTAAGCAGAATATCCAGGTCGCCGTCATTGTCATAATCGCCCCAGGTTCCCGAGCTGTTATAGACCCTGGTCAGTCCTGCACCGATATTACTGAATACTCCTGCATCATTCCTGTAAATATTTGAAATTGCAGAGTCTCTTCCTGCCACATTATCATAATAGTGACCTGTCATCAGGAGATCAAGGTCGCCGTCATTATCAAAGTCGCCCCAGTCAACCGAGCCCTCCTGCAGCGGTTTCAGACCGGGGACGATATCAACAAAAACACCTCCCGTGTTATTATAAATAAAGGAAGCATAACCTGAATTAGTATAACCCGACAGAACAAAATCCAGCTCCCCGTTGCCGTCATAATCGCCCCATTCAGCTGCACCGTATACGACACCCGGAATTAAAATGCCTGTCTGCTCGTCAAAGCGGGGAAGAGATATTTTCACCTCATTGGTTATGTATTCAGTACCTCCGTATATCGAAACACATACAACATAATAAATTCCATAGTCGGTGAAATTGGGAGTATATGAGACTGATGTCGCGCCCGTGATTGAATTGCTATACGGGCCTCCGCTCACATCCGAATATTTCCACTGTCTTGAGGTCGGAGTTGTTGATTCAGTCACAGTAAGCATGCTTCCATCCTGGTTGACCTGAAGCACCTGGTCGGCAACCGGGCTGATTGAATTCGAAAAAGCAACAATAAAGCTCTCCTCAGCTGTAAATGGCGATCCGGCAAACGAGTTGTCAACAGCCTGTACACCCCAGTAATATGTACCCGCCGGAAGCCGGTTAATTGTCCATGAGTTACCCTGCAGGGAACCCTGACGCACAACTCTCCTGAACCCGTCAGTTATATCTGCATGGGGAGAGACAATGGTATCACCTCCTTCATTGACAATATACAAATTGTAGGAAAGTCCGTCGGCCGGAGTTTCCGTATCTGTCGACTGATCCCAGCTTAGTGTGACCTTGTTCGAACCGGGTGTTGCGTCCGGGTTCAGAGGAGCATCAGGAGGAGTATTGGGAGAATTCAAGGTATTAATGAAGACTTCCGTAAGACTATTTTCACCGGTCGACCCTGAAAGGATTATATCCAGGTCCCCGTCATTGTCAAAGTCAGCCCAGGCCACTGCCGAATTGCCGGTTCCCGGAAGCCCGGTGCTCATTTCCGTGAAGACTCCGCTGTCATTGGTGTAAATCCTGGTTACATACCCTGAGGATCCATATCCCGAACAAAGAATATCAAGGTCGCCGTCGTTGTCGCAGTCACCCCAGGCAGCAGAGGGATTATCCAGTCCTTCCAGCCCGGCATCAATATCCGTGAATGTTCCAGCATCGTTCCTGAAGATACTTGTAATGCCTCCGCTACTGGAATAACCTGAGAGCAAAATGTCAAGGTCACCATCGCTGTCATAGTCACCCCATGCGGCGATACCGTTGTAAAGTTCTGATAATCCCGCGTTTATATCGGTAAAGGTGCCTCCATCATTCCTGTAAATGATCGAAGTATAACTTGTAATATTCGAATAGCCTGCCAGTAATATATCAAGATCGCCGTCGTTGTCATAATCGCCCCAGCTTGCCGAGCCCTGGTTAACCCCTGTCAACCCTGCCGAGATATCATTAAAGACACCTGCATCGTTCCTGTAAATAACTGAAATATAATGTTCTGTTCCGTCATAATAATATCCTGCTAATAAAATATCAAGGTCCCCGTCATTGTCATAATCGCCCCAGTCGGTCGAGCTCTGGTAAACCCCTGTCAGCCCTGCTGAGATATCATTAAAGATACCTGCATCGTTCCTGTAAATATTCGAAATATAGTGTTCTGTCCCGTCATAATAATACCCTGTAAGCAGGATATCAAGGTCTCCGTCGTTGTCATAATCACCCCAGCTGGTTGAACCACTACGTACTCCCGTCAGCCCTGCTCCCATTTCAGTGAAATCTGCCAGGCTGTTGCCGTATAACAGTGACTGATAGCCTGCACCCTCACCGGTGACCAGAATATCCAGGTACCTGTTATTATCATAATCACCCCATGCAGCGGAGCTGTAATTTAATCCGGATAAGATCGCTCCCGGGATAAAGTATGTAACTGTTAATTTTACCTCGTTGCTTATATATGATGCTCCCCCTAAAACTGATTCGCAGACCACATAATAAGTCCCCGGGGCTGAAAAATTAGGAGTATATGTTATACCTGTTGCGCCGGCAACTGACTGGTCATACGGGCCGCCCTTAACCGAAGAGTATTTCCATTGCCTGGATGTGAAAGTTCCCGATTCGGTAACAGTAAGATCAGTACCATCTTGTCCTACGGCAATTGTCTGTTGAGAAACCGGAGTGATATAGCTTGAATTGATAACAGTAAAACTGCCTACAGGTGCAAATAGTGATCCTGCAAATGAATGGTCAACAGCCTGGACACTCCAGTAATAAGTTCCTGCCTGAAGCCACCTGATCGAATAAGCATTGCCTTTTACATCACCCTGCATCGCTATTTTCCTGGATCCGTCGATCAGTGAAGCATTAGGCGACTTAACGTCAACAGCCCCGGGGAGAGAGCCTATATAAAGGTTATATGAGAGCCCGTTCTGTGGAGTTTTTGTATCTGTTGATTTATCCCAGGTCAGAGTAACGGCATTCTGTCCCAGGATCCCTTCGAGGTTTGAAGGAGCTCCGGGAACTGAATTCGTCGAATCTCCGTCATTATGGTATATTTTAGAGATATCACCCGCAGGATCGTTATATCCTGTAAGTATAAAGTCCATAGCTCCGTCATTATCATAATCGCACCAGGCGACACCTCCCATATAGACACCGGGCAGCCCGGCGCTCATATCAGAAAAAGTGCCGGAGACATTCTTATATATTTTCGAAATATATTCTGTTGATGTATAACCTGTCAGCAATATATCCAGGTCGCCGTCGCTGTCAGCATCACCCCATACTGCTGAACTATAATAGACCCCGGTAAGACCAGCTTCAATATCAGTAAATGTACCGGCATCATTCCTGTAAACCCTTGATATATAGCCAACGCTGCTTGAACCTGTTAATAGAACATCGAGATCACCGTCATTGTCATAATCACCCCACTCGGCCGACCCGATGTAAACTCCTTCCAGATCCGCGCCTGTATCGGTGAAAATCCCGTTTTCATTGTCATATATCTTTGTAATATAACCTATCTGGTTGTTATACCCGCATAATAAAAGATCCGGGTCGCCATCAGCATCATAATCTCCCCATCTCACCATGGAACGATATGCCGGTATCAATGAAATGTCGGTCTGTTCGGTAAAAGTATCCAGACCATCATTCCTGTAAATCTTTGCAATCGGATTACCCGAAATGGAACTATAACCTATTATTGCAATATCCAGGTCGCCGTCACTGTCATAATCGCCCCAGGCTGCCGAGCCTCTGTAAATGGGAGTCAGCCCTGCACCGATATCAGTGAAAAACCCTGCGTCGTTCCTGTATATAGTGGCAGCGTACCCTGTTAATAAAATATCGGGGTCGCCATCGTTGTCATAATCACCCCAGGCTGCTGAGCCCTGGCTTACTCCGCTTAATCCTGCGCCAATGTCGGTAAAAGTGCTTACACCGTCATAGACCCAGATTTGTGCATACCCGTTGCCTGTCAGTAGCAAATCAAGCAGTCCGTTGTTATCATAATCTCCCCAGGCAACTCCGCCATATCTTACTCCGGGCAGAATTACGGGTTGTTCTGTAAATGTCTGGCTGAAAATGGTTTGAGAAACCATTAAAAGAATGATGCCGGACAGGCTGATATGGGATAAACGATTTGCCATAACATTAAGAGTTTAATGTTAAAAAGAATAAGAAATCTGAAAAATATCAAATTCCTGCTTACTCCAAAAATATACTACTGCTGCTGTAATAAGGTCAGGAAATGGTTATCAAACGTATTGTCTTAAAATAACAAACAAATATCTTAATGGACTATACTATCAAACAGTTTTTAAATATTATTTCTTGAAATAAAAATCCCCGTTAAGCTTGTTCCATTCTGTCGGGGTCTGGGCTCCGCTGCTGAGCTTCCTGACCTGTGAACGCGTATTCATGAAGACGCTCAGTATTGACTGAGGCACTGTCATCTGTTTTACAAGCTCTTCCGTGAACAGACCATTGGCCCCTTTACCGTCGGCAGCTGTGGAGCCTTCCGATGTTGCAAAAGCTATGATCGTACCGCTTGAGAAATTCATTGCCCTGAAGCCTGAATCTCCCCCGCGGGCCCATGCTGTGTAAGGATTATTGCGGCAGGCATCAAGAATAACAATGTTGGTATTATCCTGGTATTTTTCAAATTCTTCCACAATGAAATCAACCGCGACAGCTTCAAATTTGCAATCGCTGGGCTTCTCAAGAAGTGCGTCGATCGGGATCAGGTAGTTCTTGCCTTCAACCTGGTTCCCGTGACCGGCATAATAGAATAGCGCTATATTATATTTTGGAAGCTGTTCCGTGAACTCCCTTATGGCATACTCCATTTCAGATTTCCCGACATTCAGCCTCTTTATTACATCAAATCCAAGCTCTTTCAGCGTACCTTCCATCAGGTTGGCATCATTTACAGGGTTCTTCAGAGGTGTGCCGTTCTTATAATCCGCATTTCCGAAAATCAAAGCAAGACGTTTTTCCTTGAGAGCTTCCTCAAACTTAATAACCCTTTTCTCCGAGGTTGTTGAACCTGCAATGTTTGTTGCTATAAGGAAAACGCTGTTATCACCGGTTCTTAGCACAACTGATCCCTGCCAGAGATAATTACAGTCTCCTGAAGATGAAGGCTGGAAGACATTATCCTCCGAAAAGATCGTACCGTTGACAAGAAGCTTAACCGACCTCAGGTCGGATGTTGATTTAATACAGGCGTCAATTGTGAGGCTCTCGTTGTTGGTGACAGTATTGGGTGATGTTGGATTCGACCATGCTATTCCCGGTGCCACAGCAAACGGATTGGTGAAATACCTTAAATCCGATTTTGTTGCGCCTTCGCTGTTGGTTGCTACCAGGTAGATCTGGTTCTCACCCGGCCCGAAGTTCAGGTTCTTCTCTATCGTAAAGCTGCCTGATTCACCAGGCACTAGCTTTACATCAGCCTCACCCTTTGAAATGCCGTTCATATAGAGGAGCACCGATTTCAGTCCCGATGCGGACCTTACTGTTGCCTTAACGGTTGCATTGTAATTATCAAGGGTTGTCCGGCTGCCCGAAGGGCTCGTCCACGTAACAAGAGGTGCTCCGGCTGAAGGGTTGCCGGTATTTTCTGCAACAGGTGCCGATACAGGGCTGACAGCTGCAGGAATATTAAAATAACGTTTTTCTGAAGTCGATTTTCCACCAGCGTTTGTAACTTCAAGGTAAATGTTGTTGTCACCGGCATCAAAATTTACGTTTTTTTCAAATATGAAAACTCCCGGCTCACTGACTGAAGCAGTCAGCTCAGGATAACTGTATACCACCCCGTTGAGGTAAAATACCGCAGAATTCACACCTCCCGGCGAACTGATCCTGGCTCTTATAAGACTTGAATTAGTTGATTTAAGTGTTGTGTTCTCCTTAGACGGATTGAACCATGTAATTACAGGTGGTGCCGGTTTTGCAGCTGGCTGTACGGCAGTGTTCTGTGCCAGCAATGGGGCAGCTTTGGCCTTGACCTCATTCACTTTCAGATAGTTTACAGCAATCTGTGATCCTGTCCCCACGTTGAAACCGATCTGGCTTCCGGCAGGCTTGATGTTTGCAAACTGGCCAACCAGTGATTCATTGATAAAAATATAATATATCCCCCCTGCACTTCTGATGGTCAGCTTATTGAAATCAGCATTAACCTGGAAATTCCCGGATCCCGAAAAGAGCTTTTCCACCTTCTTCTTTGAAGGTGTATCCTTAAGCACTTCAAGGGTGCTGTTATCAGATAGCTCAACCCGGTAATGGTCATACTTGTCAGTCATGCCAAAAACGAGGGCGCCTGTCCCCTTGATGATCTTAATATCAGCTTCTATCTCATAGTCAATACCGGGGTTTACCGGCACCACCCTGGTTGACAACCCTGTTGAAAACTGGTAGTTTTTGCATGTGACAGTATAATTTCCGCTTCCTATCTGTCCGCTTATCCAGAGGTTATCAGTGATCCACTGGTTGGCGTTATTGTCGAAGTCGTCGGTAAATACAACAGCCATATCAGCAGTATTGAAGGCTGTGTAATCCTGCTGCGCCCAGGAGGTCTGAACCTGGATAAACAAAATGCCTAAAAGCAGAATTCCAATCTTTGATTTCATTAACGTCTTCATTTGTATACTATTTTAAATCCAAATTTATAAATATACCTAGATTCATAATACCTTTAAACTTGTAAGTTATGATTTATTTTTGACTTTTTTTAATAACCTGATCATGATTTTGACCAATGTATGTTTTTAAAGCATAAACTAACCCTGGCAAATGACTATTTTCTGAAATAAAAATGCCCCACCAGCCTGTTGTCCTCAGTAGGAACCTGGGTGTTGTTGCTCAGCTTCTTCACCTGCATCCTGGTGTTCATGAAAACATCATTTATAGACTGTGGCACCATCATCTGCTTGATAAGCTCCTGAGTATACAATCCGTTTGCTCCTTTTCCGTCAGCTGCCGTAGCCCCGATCGATGTTGCATATGCAACAACCGTACCGCTTGTAAAACTCATAGCCCTGAATCCCATCTCTCCTCCCCTTGTCCAGCTGGCAAAAGGATTGTCCCTGCATGCATCAAGTATGACGATATTCGTGTTTTCAGGATAGCTTTCAAACTCTTCAACGATAAAATTCACGTCTATTGCTTCATACTTGCAGTCGCTTGGTTTATCAAGCTTGGCATCAACAGGTATAAGGTAGTTCTTGCCTTCAACCTGGTTGCCGTGACCGGCATAATAAAAGAGAGCAACATTATAATCGGGCAGTTTTTCGTTAAATTCCCTGATCGCACTAGTCATCTGGTCCATCGTGGCATCAAGTTTTTTGATCACTTCAAATCCGAGATTCTTTAAAGTACCCTCCATCAGGTTCGCGTCATTTACCGGATTAGGCAGGGAACTCTTTCCTTCATAGTTTGAGTTTCCAAAAACGAGCGCAAGACGTTTTTCAGGCGTCTCCGGCGAGAGCTTGATTGTACGTTTTTCTGATGTGGTGCTCCCTGCATTATTTGTTGCAACCAGGAAGATGCTGTTGTCCCCCTCCCTGAGAATTACAGTACCCTGCCAGATGTAGTTGCAGTCTTCACCGTTTGAGGATGCCTGGAAGGCTTTACCCTCGCTCAGGATGCTCCCATTAACAAGCAGCTTGACGGAACTCAGTTCAGACGTGGAATTGATGCATGCGCTTATGTCAAAGCTCTCAGTGTTTACCTGAGTATTAGGGGAATCCGGATTTGACCATGCTATTACCGGAACCACAGCAGACGGATTGGTAAAATAGCGGATTTCAGATTTTGTTGCCCCCTGGCTGTTGGCAGCTACAAGGTAAATCTGATTCTCACCAGTACCAAAGTTTATATTCTTCTGAACCACAAAAGCGGATGGATCATCAGGAGAAGGCTTGATGTCGGCTTCTCCTTTTGATACTCCATTGAGGTATAACAGCACTGAGGTAAGACCTTCACCTGATTTAATGCCTGCCTTAACAGTAGCATTGTATGCATCGAGGGTGGTATGCGAACCTGACGGGCTTGTCCATGTGATGACAGGGGGCGCTGCCGCTGCCGCAGTCTGAACCGGAGCAGGTTTCTCCTGAACCACGATAGGCACATTTGCAGGCACCGTGATTGTTGTTTTTGGTGTCGTCTGAACAGCGGTCTGGTTCGCAACAAGGCTCGAGGGAGGACAAATAAAACTCCTGGTTTCAGACCTGGCAACACCGCCTGAGTTCTTTACTTCAAAATATATATTATTCTCTACCTGTTTAAAACTTACCGGCTGTTCAATAAGATAACTTCCCGGTTGATCCTCAGCAGGCTTTATTAATGCTTCGTTGAGAACAGTGCCGTTGAGATAAACAAACACCGAGGTGAGATCGGAGGTCGATTTTATCAAAGCACTGACATTTGCCGACGGGCTCCTCAGGGTTGTGCTTTTCACCGACGGCACTGTCCACGTGATGGTTGCCAGAGGATACAACTCGGTTATTGCAGCGTTATATTCCTCAAGGGATGCCTCAACGGTAAAAAATCTCTTTTCCGAGGTGGTCGTTCCAAGGTTGTTTGAGGCAACCAGGTAGATGTTGCTCTCTCCCGGCTCAAAATTCATTGTCTTGCTTATGTTGAATGTGGCTACTTCAGTTTCCGAAGATTTCATCTCGGGTTCGCCATAAAGTACATCATTCAGGTAAATGACAACTGAGCTTATTCCGGAAGATGATCTTACCTTTGCGCTGATATTGGTTTTTGTCGTCCTGATAGTTGAATTCTGTTCTGAAGGCGAAGCCCAGCTGATTACAGGTGCCCCTGTCATTGTCAGCAAGTCTGAAGTCGCTGTCCTGTCAATTGTTTCAACGGTAAAATATCTTTTTTCAGAAGTTGTTGTGCCATCACTGGTAGCTGCAACGAGGTGTATATTGTTCTCACCTGCTTCAAAATTTATAGTTTTGCTAACAATGAAAGTCTCCGGCTCATAAGGTGAAGAGATCATTTCAGGCTCCCCGTAGAGAATGTCGTTAAGGTAGAGGACAACTGAGCTGAGGCCGGTATTGGATCTGATCTTTGCCTCTATTTTTACCTTTGTCGAACCTGTTGTTGTCCTGATCTTCATCGGATCGTTCCATAGTATCAGGGGTCCGTTTGCAGCATAAAGGAGAGTGGAATCATTGGCTTTGAAAGTTATTGAAACGGTGAAGTACCTCTTTTCCGATGTTGTTGTACCGTCGCTGTTGCTCGCGACGAAATAGATGCTGTTGTCGCCCGGTACGAGGTTCACGGTTTTGCTGAGGGTGAATGCGCCGGCTTCTGTCTCCGAAGGAGTCATCTCAGGTTCGCCATAGGGAACATCGTTGATGAAAAGGATCACTGAACTGATTCCTGTTGCTGATCTGACAATGGCCCTGATATTCGTTTTTGCCGTCTTGAGAATGTTGTATTCTTTTGACGGGGTTACCCATATAATTTTTGGAGGATCGGCTGCGAAAGCAAATCCCGGCAATGTCAGAAAATATGCCACACATGCCAGCAGTAAGATCGTTTTCTTTGGTTTGAGTTTGTTCATAATGCTGTTAATAACATCATAATCAGTAAAATTAAGAAAAAAAACGCATTTTTTATGTGTATTTTGGGCAGATTTTGATGAATGGTGCTTTTAAGGATGTAAATGAACTAACAGATTATTCAGAATACTCTAAAAAAGTGAGGTACAGGCTTATGCTGAGGGTATGGAGAGAGGGGAGAACCTGCAAAACTCCAAATATCAATAACTATTTATAAATATGCTAATTAAGCCCCCTCTTTGCTTCAGCAGAGAGGGGGTTAGGGGGTGAGTACGTGTAGCTAACAGGGGATTACGACCTCTCCCGAGTGCTCGGGATCGGTCGTGATCCCCTGGGGAGAACCTGCAAAGCTTCAATGAACCCTTCGGGTGTTATTTATTTTACCTCAATCCCTTTTGAAAGCAAGCTTTCAGCGGGATCCCGGTAAAATAAATACCCCGCCTGGCGGCGGGGTTCATTGAAGCTTTGCGGAGAAAGGGGGATTCGAACCCCCGGTACAGTTACCCGTACGGCAGTTTAGCAAACTGCTGGTTTAAGCCACTCACCCATCTCTCCAAATAACACAGGGTAATACGGCAGTTTAGTCCCGAGTCCTCGGGACTGGTTTAAGCCACTCACCCATCTCTCCAAAGAGCGCGACAAAAATAGAAAATCAACCTCTAAGTGCAAAATAATTGCTCACTTATTTCAGCCCCTTGAACATATCGATCACCAGCCTGAAATTCTCAAGCGTCTCCTCATCAAAGTCCGATATTTTGACCGTACCCGACCTGACATCGGATAGGAATTTCGAGAACATGAAATTCCTCGGCATCGCCCTCTCTGTCATAAACTCGGAATTCGCTATCGTGATACCTTCGCGACTCTTGAGTATATGATTCTTGAAGTCGAGTGTCGATAGAAGATCCTCCGCATTAAAGAAGCTTCCCGGAAGATTTATTATCATGCTGCGCCCTTCAGTATCAGTCCTGAATACCGTATCCTTAAGGATTTCCCGCATTTTATTCTCCTGCTCATTGCCAAAAAGCAGCACTGCAAAATCAAGCCCCCAGCCCATGAGTATGTTACATAACAGGGGGATTGTCGATACGTTGGTTGAAGGAATGACGCTCACCTTTCCCCTGAAGCCGGTGAGTGTTATTATTGCGTTCAGTACATAAAACGAACCTGTATCGTTGACGATGAGGTTGAATTTCTTTGCCGAGAATCCTTCACCCGCTGCAGGATTTCCGAGTATGCTCTGAAGGGGCGAAAGAGTGTCGGGAGAGGCTGCGGACAACTGAAGCGGATCCAGTATTCTTGTTGCGCTCCTCAGGCTGTCAAGATCATCGCGCTGGACGGCAAGCACCCGGTGAAGCTTGTTTATCTCTACAAGATGTGGCGAGTGCGTTGTGTAGATCACCTGTATCCTGTCCTTGATATCCTCAAAGACCTTGAGCACATCCTCCTGCGCCCTGGCATGAAGGCTCACTCCAGGCTCGTCAACAAGCAGTATCATCTGCTTGTTAATGTTGGCAGATGCCTTAAGCTCCATGTAGAAAGAGAGGAACCATCTGACACCGCGGCTCCTCTGCTTCGGATAGAGCCTCTCTCCCTCATCCTTGATCCAGAATTCAAGGTATGGCTTCCCTGCCTTGTCGCCATAGGCGGCACTGTAATGATCGAGCTCGAACTGGATATTGATCTTGTTGTTGCGCCCGATCGACTGCTGCCAGAAATCCTGGAAATTGCGGGTAAGACTATGATTGAGGTTCTCGATCTTCTGCTTGAGGATGCGGCTTGAGGGCTGCTGGAAAAATGAATAATCGAGCTGGGCGATCGAGAGAAAATTACGGGCAGCCTTGTAGCCTTCGACCTGCTCGTTCCCCGAGATGATATCCTCCATATCGATCCGGTTCGGAAGAAGGCTCCCGAAATCCTCAAAAAGCTCAATCACGGGACAGTATTCAAAGTATTTCCTGCCCAGCATGTCGCTGTTATATTGTGATTTATATGATTGAACTATTTCCCCTACCCTCTTTTCAGCATCTTCCTCAGTGCTTCCCGACATTATGTAACCCGAAAGAGCAATATGCCTGTCGAGCTCGGCTTTCCTGGCATCTCTTTCATGACGGGTTTTACGGTAGTCGGCAATAGTGTTTTTCCATCCGGTATCATCCTCATCCTCCAGCGGCCTCATCAGAAGTGTCATCTTCTGGTGATGCTCCTCCAGCTTGACGGAGAGCTCGCCGAGATGGTTATCCATGGAGATGAACCTGTCGAGCATCTTTTGCCATGTCTCGCCTGCTTTCTTCACATGCTGCCTGCTTGCAAGGTCAGCCGATATCTGCTCCTTCTTTTTCCGTATCTCTGACAGCTGGTCTTTAAGCCCTGCAGCTACGCTTTCAGGCAGTGCATCAATCTCTGCAGGCCTCCTTCCGAACCATTTGAAGCCCTTCATCCTGCCTTCGCCCGGCGGCAGTTTCGTCCTTATCTCATTCTCCCGGAGTGTCAGTTCTGCAAGCTTTTTTTCATTTTCAGTTATATAGCTGAGCTCCTGCCCGAGCTTAACGGTAACGTCGCCAAGGTAGATCCTCCACGCATCCTCGAGGGAATCCAGATACTGGCTTATCTCACCGCTGACAACTATAACCGATGAAAGATCTGCAATCCAGGCCCTGGTAAGCTCGATGTGAGTCAGGCCTGAAAGAAGTTCCTTAAGCTCGGTCCCCGGGTTATCGGTCACCTTCAGCAGCCATCCCTGCGGAATGCTGAACCGGCAGCTCACCTCCGGGAGCGAGAGGTCGCTCCGAAGGATATCTTCCGTAATTATTCCGGTATAGAATACTTTAAGTGATTCAAGGACCGATGTTTTTCCTGACTCATTCTGACCGATCAGGCATGTAATGTTATCGGGTGATATCGATTGCCACCCGGTATCTACTATTGAACGGAAATTCCTGATCCTGAAGGCAGTAAGGGTCATCATAATGAACATTATTAAACCTGAAAGCTGAAAACCAGGACGTCATCGATCTGCTGGGTCTTCCCCTTCCAGTCATTGAATGTGGTCTTTAATATTTTTTTCTGCTGAGACATTGGCAGGCCGGCCATTGACACTATCACTCTTTTCAGATGCTTGTGCTTGAATTTTTTATCTGTCAGTTCACCAAACTGGTCAGCGAATCCATCGGAGAAAAGGTAGAACGAATCGCCCGGTTGAGTATCTATAATCTGGTTTGTAAACGGCTGTTCAGCGAGAGGGGCAAGTCCGATGGTCATCTTATCGGGCTTGAACTCGGTCATTTCCCCGTCTCTCATTCTCAGGAGTGGCCTGTTTGCCCCTGAATACTGGAATCTTCCTGTGCGGCAGTCAATGATGCAGAGGGCTATATCGATGCTGTCCATTGTAACTGCACCCTGGCCCGTCTGATGAAGTGCCTTCATTACCTTCTCCCTCATATGGTTGAGTATCCTGTTTGCCTTGGGATCGCATTTTGTCTGCACTATTTCATTAAGGAAACTGATACCGAGTATGCTTAGAAGGGCGCCTGGCACTCCATGCCCCGTACAGTCGCCGGCAGCGATAAAGGTATGCTGACGGTTGCTGAAGGCATAATAGAAATCACCGCTCACTATATCGCGCGGAAGGAAAAGTACGAAGTAATCCTTGAACATCCCCTTAAGGGATTCAATTTCAGGCATCAGCGCTTTCTGAATGATCCCTGCGTACCTTAGGCTGGCAACATGATCGTCCATGCCCTGGTTCTGTATCAGGGAAATTATGTCAATATTATGCTGATCCTTGAGCGGCATCGCCTTTTCTGATGAGGTTAAAAGATAAAGATACATTTATTTGTTCAGCGTTGCAACAGGAAAAGGTCATTTGCCCTGCCTCCTCTCCATCAGTACTATGTTTTCGACATGATGTGTCTGGGGGAACATATCCACCGGCTGGATGCGCGTCACACTGAATTTTTCTGAGAGGAGAAGCACATCGCGTGCCTGAGTGGCGGGATTACAGCTTATATATACTATTTTGCGGGGATCCGCCGCTATTATTTTCCCGATAACATCTTCATGCATCCCTGCCCTTGGAGGATCAGTCATGATAACATCAGGATACCCGTGTTCCTCCATGAACTGTTCAGAAAGAACGTCTTTTATGTCACCCGCAAAAAATTCTGTATTTGTTATTTTATTAACAGAAGAATTGATCTTCGCATCCTTTATCGCGTCTTCAATATATTCAATTCCAATTACTTTCTTTGCCTTTGAAGCTATAAAATTTGCTATCGTTCCGGTGCCGGTGTAAAGATCATAAACTGTCTCCTTCCCGGTCAGCCCGGCCATCTCTTCCGCCACCCTGAACAGCTTTAGGGACTGAGTTGTGTTGGTCTGGAAGAAGGACTTCGGTCCTATCCTGAATTTCAATCCGTCAAGTTCCTCAGTCAGGTGATCTTCTCCCTTATATAATACAGGTTCCTGGTCGGAAAGTGAATCGTTTTTCTTGGTGTTGATTATATAAAATAATGAAGCTATTTGCGGGAACTCTGCCGCCAGGTGATCAAGAAGTGCATTCCGTCTTTCAGATTCATCAAGAAAAAATACCACAATGACCATAAATTTGCCGTCACCCGAGTTTCTTATGACAAGATTTCTCAGAAATCCGGTCTGCTGCCTGAGATTGAAAAAGCGATAGCTGTTCCTGTGACCGAACCTTCTTACAGCATCACGGATGGCGTTGGAAGGTTCCGGCTGGAGATGACATTCCCTGATATCCAGTACTTTATCAAAGAGCCCCGGGATGTGGAATCCCAAAGCATCCTCCTTCTCAAAATCATGATCTGAATTTATTTCTTCCCTGGTCAGCCACTTTTTATCAGAAAAAGTAAACTCAAGCTTGTTCCTGTACCTGAAAACCTCTGAAGATCCGATTATCGGGCTGACGGCAGGCATCTCAACCTTCCCGATCCGCCTGAGATTATCTTCCACCTGCTTCTGCTTGTACTGAAGCTGAAATTCATAGGGCAGGTGCTGCCATTTGCATCCGCCGCATACTCCGAAATGTCCGCACTGTGCCTTTATCCTCTTTGATGAATATTCATGAAACCGGACAACCTGTCCTTCAAGATACTTTTTCCTTTTCTTCCTTACTTTGATATCCACAACATCACCGGGGATCAGCATTGGCACAAACACAACCTGGTTATTCACTCTGGTCAATGCATTTCCCTCCGAACCTATATCGGTTATCGTGACCTTCTCGAGCAGCGGCAATTCTTTCTTTCTTCCCACCTGGGTATTATTCGTCAATAAGGTTAAAAATGAAATCCAGTCCCTCTATCATAGCAGGCACTATTGCATCACCATGATCGAGGCCGGGGTATATGATCTTGCTGCAAAGGTCAGGTGATGTTCCTGCCCCCAGCATCTGATCGAACATTCTATGGGTGGCTGTGACGCTTACATGGGTATCGCCTTCTCCATGGACAAACAGGATGGGTTTTGAGGTGTTCCATGCTGATATACTGTTATTTATAAGAGCCTCCCGGACTGACGAATATGAGGGAGAAGCGGCAAATCCGGTAATGAATTCCGGTCTGAACAGTTCTGCTGTGGATGTTGACAGCTGTTCGTTGATCTGTCCGCCTGACAATGTGCCGATGTACAGAGTGCTGATTCTCGAGGCGTAGGGTTCGTTCAGCAGATCGGATACCGGATTGGTGAACTGGTGATACCATGAGTAGGCATTTATTATATACCCGAGATAATAAGGCATCGGATATTCCACAATATCAGCGATCCCCTGAAGGAGATCATACAGGTTGTAGGGTCCGGCTCCGCAAACACTTCCATGTAGTTCAAAATCATCATTGTACTCAAGCTCCAGTGTCTTGTGCAGTGCAAGGGTTGCCCAACCGCCCTGGGAATATCCAATCAGGTAATATTCATTTAATGTCGTTATGCCGGTGAATTCACCATATTCGCAACTCTCCTCAACGGCATAAAGCATATCAACTATCGACTGTACTGTCGGTTCTGCGATGAGATAGGGATGAGGTATCTGCTTCGACTTTCCGAATCCCGGATAGTCGGGAATCACGACGATAAATCCCATCGATGCTATGAACTCAACAAGCTGATATGATGGATTTATAACGAATTCCGAGGGTGCATATGCATTTACTGTGTTTGTCCCGTTCTGGAAGCTTATTACCGGATACTCTCCGGGAACGGCAGGAACGCATACAAGCCCTGAAGCATCGATACTTTCACCGTTAACTTCAGTTGTGTACACGATTTTATATACGCTGACATCTTTCTTTACATATTGCAGGATCGCGCTCAGCTCAGGGTACTGCTGAACGCCTGAGCTCAATAAGCCTGTTATTGTTGATGTAGTATAGGTTACAGCAAGTTCTTTGGAAATAAAATAATCATAATCAGGTTTTTCGGGTGTTTTCTTACAGGAGGTGACGATTATGATTGACAGGATAATCAACAGTAATGATATGGAATGATTTTTATTCATTTTTCCCGCAAAGATAATCCTTCTGCTTAAACATGCTCTTTAATGCCTTCCGTACTTTTTCTATCTTTGCCAAAGTTTTTTAATATGGTTTCAGTTCAGGGTCTATCGGTATCATTCGGAAGTTTTGATCTTCTTAAAAACATATCTTTCCTTATCAACGACCAGGACAGGATAGGGCTTGCAGGTAAGAACGGATCGGGCAAGTCAACGCTTCTCAATCTGATCGCAGGGAAACAGAGCCCTTCAAAGGGAGCGGTCGATATGTCGAAAGATGTCACCATCGGATACCTTCCCCAGCAGATGAAGGTGGATGATTCGACTACAGTTATGAATGAGGTCATAACATCCTTTGCAGAGATAACAGGGCTCTCGGAAGAGATTGAGCACTGCTCCGCCCTGATCACTGTCCGGGATGATTTCGAATCGGTCGAATATTTGAGACTTTGTGACCATCTCACTGTGACCGAAGAGAGGTACAGGCTGCTGGGCGGGACAAATTATCTTGGCGAAGCAGAGAAAACTCTATTGGGACTCGGGTTCGAAAGAAAGGATTTTGAAAGACCGACACGGGAGCTGAGCGGAGGGTGGAGGATGCGCATAGAGCTTGCCAAAGTACTTCTCAGGAAGCCGTCCCTGTTCCTCCTTGATGAACCAACCAATCATCTTGATATTGAATCAATTCAATGGCTTGAGACCTTCCTTGCAGGTTATCCCGGAGCAGTGGTCCTTGTATCACACGACAGGGCTTTTCTTGATAATGTCACCAACCGTACAATCGAGATCTCCCTTGGAAATATTTACGATTACAGGGCATCATGGTCGCAATATGTTGAGCTGAGGAAAGAAAGAAGGGAACAGCAGTTGGCAGCATTCCGTAATCAGCAGAAGATGATAGAGGATACGGAAAGATTTATTGAGAGATTCAGGTATAAGGCTACAAAAGCAGTGCAGGTCCAGTCGAAAATCAAGCAGCTGAACAAAGTTGAGCGCCTTGAGGTGGATGAGGAAGATAACAGTAACATGAACCTGCGTTTTTCGCCTTCACCACGCTCCGGTACGACGGTCGTTGAAGCCGAAGGAGTATCAAAAAGCTATGGGCTGCTGAACGTCCTGAAAAGGATCGATTTCAAGATTCACAGGGGGGAGAAGGTTGCTTTCGTTGGCAGGAACGGCGAGGGCAAAACCACATTTGCACGGATCGTAACCGGGGAGCTTGACTATGAAGGATCGCTGAAGATCGGTCACAATGTCAGAACCGGTTACTTTGCACAGAATCAGGATGATCTCCTGGACGAGAACAAAACCGTGTTCCAGACCATTGATGATGTGGCCAAAGGCGAGATCAGAACCAGGATCCGTGATATGCTCGGCGCTTTCCTGTTCCGCGGCGATGACATCGACAAGAAGGTAAAGGTGCTTTCAGGAGGAGAAAGGTCACGGCTGGCGCTGGTCAGACTACTGCTGGAGCCATACAACCTACTGGTACTTGACGAGCCTACAAACCATCTCGACATGAGGTCGAAGGACATACTCAAGGAGGCCCTGATGAAGTATGACGGCACATTAATTGTGGTCTCGCACGACAGGGATTTTCTGAACGGGATCGTCAGCAAAGTATATGAATTCAGGCACAATAAAATAAAAGAGAACATCGGCGGCATCTATGATTTCCTCAGGAAAAAGAAAATTGACAACCTCAGGGAAATAGAGAGAAAAGATGCAGCCGATGTCAGAAACCAGGATGAGAGCATTTCAGCGAACAAGCAGAGATACCTTGAGAAAAAGGAGTATGACCGCAGTCTCAGAAAACTGAGAAGAAGACTCGAAGAGACAGAGGCCGGAATCGAAAAGATAGAAGCTGAGATGGCAGGACTCGACACTTTAATGGAACAGCATTACAAGCCAGCTGACGAAATGCAGGCAGTATATGAGATGTACCAGCGCCTGAAAAAAAGGCATCATGAAGAAATGAACAGGTGGGAACAATATACTCACGAGGTTGAAGTTTTCTTAAAGAACAACAGTTGACTATGGAGCTTAAAAAGCTGGATAAGGAGTACACGGTGCATGTGTATGAAACAGGTTGCGACGGAAAAGCATCCCTCTGGTCGCTTTTTAATTTTATGCAGGATATTGCTTCTGAACACGCCATACAGCTGGGGTTTGGAAGGGATGACCTGATGAAGAGAAACCAGTTCTGGGTACTCTCGAGGATGTTTGCCGAAATATCTGAGATCCCTGAATGGTTCGATAAGATCATTGTCAGGACATGGCCGTGCGGTACCGACAAAATGTTTGCAATGCGTAACTATGAGATCATGTTCCCTGACGGGAGGAAGGCTGCAGCCGGCTCCTCATCATGGCTCATTATCGACCGGACAACAAAAAAGATCCAGCGGCCCGACGGGCTCCTGACACGCTATAACGATGAATACAAGTCAGTGAGGCCGCCCGTGAGAAGCGCTGTAAAACTTAACGGGGCATCAGAGACCGGATCTGAATCAGTTGGGTTGAGAGTAAAGATCAGCGACCTTGACGTCAACCTGCATACCAACAATGCAAATTATATAAGGTGGATCACCGATTCGTACGACTTGAATTTCATATTGTCGCATTCACCACTTTCGGCAGAAATAAACTACCTTGCCGAATCAATGTATGATGAGGAAATAGTTATTAAAACATCAAGGGAAGAAACCGGCAGTATAGTCTTCAACCATTCGGCCTTCAGGATCAGTGACGGCAGGGAATTATGCAGGATAAGGCTTGAGTGGGGTGAAAAAACCAGGGACAGAGAAGCGTGAAATGAATTCTGAAAACAGGAACATAATGAGCATCTTTCGATTAACAGTGCTGCTTCTGGTTACAGCAGCACTGATCGCATCATGTTCGGTCAAGCAGGCCGCAGTGGATTCAAAGGATCTCTCCTATCTCTATAATCCGACAAAAAATTCCTTGAATCCGCGATACAATATTTCAAACATATCGGAAAATGAGACATCACTCGCCGTGAAGTTTTTCTCCGATGATCTCTACTTTTCAGAAGCCAATCCCCAGGGGATACCGATGGCCTCCATCCTGCTCACCGTGAAACTGTACACAACTCGGCAGGGCAGGGTACTTACCGATACCGCATATTTTAACCTCAGCATAATAAAGGAGGAGAACAAACGGGAATATACCTACAGGATCCCGCTCAGGGTTCAGCCGGACCAGGAGTACCTGGCTGAGGTCAAGATACTCGACAGGGTGAGGCTCCAGGTTATACAGGCATTTTTATCGTTCAATACACTGTCACCATTCAACAGGTATAGCTTCCGGGTGCTGGGACATTTTGCAAAAAACGAAGTTTTCAACCCGGTAGTGAGAACAAATGAATACGTGAACCTTGTTTATCTGAGAGGTTTCATTGATTCGATCTATATCTCTTATTATAAGCCATATACAGATATCCCCTATCCGCCTTCAATGCTTCTTCCCGAGAAGACTATTGATTATGGTCCGGATACCATAATTGCCATTCCGTACTCAGACACCCTGCCGTTGATGTTCCCGCGGGAGGGTATTTACCACGTGACGGCAGACAGGGAGATCCCTGAAGGATTTACCTTCTGCAACCTTGGGACAGCTTTCCCGAATATGACAAATCCAGAGGTTATGATTAAGCCTCTTGCCTACCTGATACAGGAGAGCGAGATTGATGCCCTCTGGCAATCTGAGCGTCCCAAGCTTGCCCTGGATGAGTTCTGGATAAAATGCGGAGGGAACATTGAGAAAGCCCGCGAGCTCATTAGGATATATTACACCCGTGTGCTCTACGCGAATCAGTATTTTACTTCATATACCGAAGGGTGGAGGACCGACAGGGGGATGACCTACATCATTTACGGACCTCCCGATAAAGTCTACAAATCATCTGATGGTGAAAGCTGGGGCTACCGGAAGCCGGTGCTTAAATCGTCATGGGGCTCCGGTTACAGGGTTAAGGAGGAGTACATCTTATTCAATTTCAAGAAGAAACCGAATCTCTTCACTGAAAATGAGTATTACCTTAGCAGAAGCGAAACCCTGGTTACCATGTGGGAGCAGGCTGTGGCCAGTTGGAAAAAGGGCATTGTGTTCCGTTTTGATAATCCTGATGAATTCTAAAATATGCTAAAAGAATCAGATTGCATTTTTGGATTGAGGCCTGTCATTGAAGCTGTCAGGGCAGGAAAGCAGATCGACCGGCTTCTTATAAAGCAGGGACTCCAGGGACCCCTGTATCATGAACTGATGGTGGAGGTAAAGAAGCATGAAATAGTATACCAGATCGTTCCTCTGGAGAGAATTGAACTGGTTACAAGGAAAAATCACCAGGGCGTTCTTGCATGGCTTTCCGTAATTGAATACCAGCATATTGCCAACCTTCTTCCGATGATCTTTGAAAAGGGCGAGGATCCGCTGATAATAACCCTCGACGGTATTTCTGATGTCAGGAACTTCGGAGCTATAGTCCGCAGTGCCGAGTGCCTTGGCGCACATGCCGTGATCATCCCCGAAAAAGGTTCGGCAAGGATCACTGCCGACGCCGTTAAGACTTCGGCAGGTGCCTTGAATATATTTCCGGTATGCAGGGAAAAATCAATTGTCAGGTCAGTTCAGTTTCTTAAGGAATCAGGGCTTAAAATAATATGCAGTGCAGAAAAATCGGGAACAGAAGCTTCGGAGAGAGACCTTTCTGGCCCTGCCACTCTGATCCTTGGGGCAGAAGACAAGGGAATAAGCCGCGAACTGATTGCACTGGCAGACCATGTAGTCAGTATCCCCATGAAAGGCACTATTGGTTCGCTGAATGTATCTGTAGCCGCAGGTATCCTCCTCTACGAGATCATAAGGCAGAGGTCAGCCTGAGAATCATGATATTATGCTGAGGATCCTGTCGTCAAGCATCTTCTGATCGGCCGTGAAGGATGCCAGTCCTGCCAGTGTCAGAAGAGTGTCCGGAGCAATTTTACCTTCGCTTATTTTTGAACTCCACTTTGAGTATACGGGTATCTTTCCTCCTTCTGCGATCAATGTTTTTTCTTCTTTGGAAAGAACCGGGAACATATCCTCACAGCCCTCCCTGTATGCAGTTTCAATCAGTTCAACTCCCGAAGATGGTACTTTCTTTGAAAGCTTTTCAGCCAGGGCAATAACTTTGTCGTCAACGGTCCAGAATTTCTCCAGTCCCGCTTTTTTCCCTGCGGGAGACATATCCACCTTATAATTCTTATGGATCTTTGAACTGAACTTCCCTTTGAACGATTTATGTCCGGCTGCAGCAACCTTGGGAGGCATGGTAAATACATCGCATCCTGCCAGCAGCTCAAGCTGCTCATAACTCCTCAGGCTGGCCGCTATCAGCTTTGTCTGCCATGGATTCTTTGCCGAGAAACCGGTTAC
This sequence comes from Bacteroidota bacterium, assembly GCA_043800695.1. Lineage (GTDB taxonomy): Bacteria > Bacteroidota > Bacteroidia > Bacteroidales > VadinHA17 > LD21. Next base: position 195,310 of record JAZDMU010000019.1, on the reverse strand, counting down.
CCAGTTTTGCGAGGAGATGACAGCCATCTCACCGGCGCCGGTACCATCGCCCAGATTGTTGTCTTTTATAAAGGCACCTATCCTGCCAAGAAAGACATTGGCATAATCAGGACGCGCCAGGCTTGTCACGAGCACATTCTCGCGGGCGCTGAAACCCAGTGTAAAGTTGATCTTCACCCCTGAGTCTTTAAGGCGCCGTGCACCGATAAGACCTTCGGAACTATACGGAACCTTGATTATAAACTGGTCGGGGGATATATCATGGAACCTCTTTCCATAGTATTCGATTGCCTTAATGTCGTGAGCAGTATCAGTATGAAGCTCAACGCTAACCAGGCCTCCGAACCTTGTGGCCAGCCTTAATGCGTGACGGGCATTTAGAATGAATGCTATCTCCTTAACCTTCTCCTGCAGAGGGAGCTCCCTGACAAGGTTTTTTACCTCATAAATGAAAACATCATAGATCCCCTTCTGTATCTCATTGTTAAGCAAGGTGTTATTGGTTGTAAGAGCGCTCATTTCCGCTGTCCAGTTCGATTCGGCCTCCTCCATATCACCTGTATCGAGCCAGAGCTCGGTACCGGTATTCAGGAGGGAGGTCCAGAATTTATCGGGTTTTGCCGCGATGCGCTTCTCGGTAAGATCCTTCCAGAGGAAATCACTTATTCTAGTATTCAGATCTGCCATATACTTGTTTATTTAATTTATCATCAGAGAAACCGGTTAAAAGAATCCGTCGCAAAAATAGACATTTTTTAATCTGGTTGGCTGTTTATTATTAGCTTTACAGTTCTGATAACTAATAATAGTGCAAATGAGAGCTTTTGCCATCATCCTTTTCGCGGTCCTGCCTGCGGTTGTCGCTGCCCAGGACAATTTTGACAGATATTTTACCGGCAAGGTTCTGCGCTTTGATTTCATGTTTGCAGGAAACAGCGAAAAAACGGTTGTATATCCTGCAGGAATGAAGGAAGAGGCTTTTTTCGGAGGCTCAAGAACCCAGCTGATTGATCCCTTTAACTACGGTAATTTCAGGTATGAGCTATATGATTCTGAAAGCAACACCCTTATTTATTCCCGCGGTTTCTGTTCGCTATTCCAGGAGTGGCAGACCACTGCAGAGGCCAAAATGATTGAAAGAAGTTTTTACGAGGTAGCTACAATGCCTTACCCGAAAGCGAAATCAGTGTTTGTGCTGAGCCTGAGGGAGCGCAGCGGAGCTTTCAGAAAGATATATGAAACAGATATTGATCCGGATGATTATTTCATCAGGAAAGAAAAACCGGTGAACGCTGAATTTACAAAGATCTATGACGCGGGTGATCCGGCGACTGCAGTTGATCTGGCATTCATTGCCGAAGGATACAGGGCGGATGAGATGGAAAAATTCAGGAGCGATGTCAGGCGAATGGCTGATACGCTCTTTGCAGAGACTGCGTTCGGTGAATATAAAAACAAATTCAATATCTGGGCGGTGGAAGCTGTGTCTGCTGATTCGGGTACAGATATGCCTGGTGAGAGAAGCTACGTGAACACAGCGTTGAATTCAAGCTTCTATACATTTGATACTGACCGCTACCTGACAACCCAGGATATTAAATCGGTAAACGACTATGCAGCCCTGGTGCCTCACGACAATATTATTGTACTGATAAACAGTCCCAGATACGGCGGCGGCGGGGTTTATAACTATTACAGCGGTACCACCGTTGACCATCCCCTGTCACCTGTGGTTTTCGTGCATGAATTCGGGCATGGATTTGCCGGACTGGCTGATGAGTATTATTCGTCAGAAGTAGCATACGAGGAGTTTTATCCCCTCAATGTTGAACCGTGGGAGCCCAATATCACCTCTTTGGTTGATTTCGATTCAAAATGGAAGAAGATGATCGCAAAGGATACACCGGTTCCGACTCCCCCTGATGAAAAACACAAAAATGTTACAGGGCTGTTTGAGGGCGGGGGCTACTCAGCAAAAGGCATTTACCGTCCTGAATTTGACTGCCGTATGAAAAGCAACAACAAAAAAGGATTCTGCTCAGTCTGTTCCGCTGCTGTAGAAAAGATGATTGAATTCTATATAAAATGAAACTCATATCGATAGATATATGCATATTTGAAGGAGATTCCTCTCCCGAGTTCTCGGGATCGGAATGACATAACTAATATAATTTATATTGGAGAGAGGGGAAAATGGCGGCAGTGCCGCCCTTTTACCCTCTATCTTTAACAAAATAAAAAACAGTCATTCTGAGCGTAACGAAGTGAAGCGAAGAATCTCCCTCATTTGCTCATTCTAAATGCTCAAATAACTCCCTCGCCGTCTCCACCGGCATCTCTTTTTTCCCGAGCCATGCCCCCACTTTTGCATTGTCGTATCCGTTCCTTTTTAACAGGTCGGTATACTCCGATGCGCTATCATATGTAATGAATGTCCCGATGAGGTAAACCATGGTCTTGTCCTCAAGCGCCACTATCTCAAGACCCCTTGCTCCGGCTATCCTCTTTATTCCATCGATGACATCATCCCTGACCGGTTTGGCTGACCTTAAAACCTCCACTCTGAATGTCAGTGCAGGAGGGATAGTGTCGGCAGGGACCTGTTTTGACAAAACAGTAGCCACAGGTTTCTTTGCCCATTCCTTTTCAAGAACGGCAGCCTTTTCCTGTGTAATTGTCTTGCCTGCCATCAGCGCCGCAACAAAGGCATCCCTGAATCCCAGTTTCCTGACAACGGGAAGAGCCTTATTTGCGTCTGCAAGTTTCCTGAACATGCCGGCATAATATACTGTCAGATCCTTGCCCTGGATCGTGAACCCGTTAACCGGGACTATTCCCCTGAAATGCGAATAGTCAACAGGGTTTCTGAATACTGCCACCTGGATCCGGTATACCAGCCCCCGGGGCAGCGGCGGATTGAGCGGGATCTTTTCGTCGGGCGCCTTCTTCTTCACCTCAAACACAGAGAAAAGATCAACCGTTCCCTCCTCTGCCGCGATCTTTGCTTTAACAGGCGGAACAGAATCCAGGAGGGGTTTTGCCGGAAGAGTTTCATAAGCTGCCTCTGTTTTTACTGTATCCTTTTTAACGGTTGCAGGAGGCGCAGGTTCAGCTTTTTCAGCAGACTCTTTTGCAGAATCGGGGTTGACATAGATTTCAGCGAAAGGTCTCTGGTTCATGGCACTCTGTGCTTCATCATACTTTTTATCGGCCAGTTTCTGCAGTGAATCGGCAAGAGATTCAGTAACACTTATTTTAGCTTTCAGCTTTGTCCGTTCGGCATAGGTACCCTCGGTGAGCCCCTGTTTCTGTTCATCTGCATTCTTGTAAACGGAATCTGCCCTGTACTGAAGATCAAGTGCATCAGATAAGATCCGGTCATAGTCGCCGGGCACAGTATCGGTAACGTATATTTCCGGACCAGGCTTTTCGATGACCTGAACTGTGTTCACTTCTTCTTTCCGGACAACCTGCTTTTGTTCAGCCTGTTTTGGATCAGAGGATGTTTCAGCTTCTGTCAGCCGTCCCTCTTTCTTCTCGCACTGAGTTATGAATTCAGGAATACCCAGATCCTTTGCTGCTTTTTTGCCATTGAGTCCGGTATATGTAGTAAATGATGCTATTGCTTCAGTGAACCTGCCTGCCATTTGCTGGGCTCTTCCAAGCCAGAAATGTGCATCGGTAGGGATGCTTCGTACAGCTGCGGTACCCTGCAGGGCCTGCTTAAGCAATGCAACAGCATTCCCCGGATCCCTGCCGAGCTTTACAAGGCAGACGCCGGAATAGTATTTGTATATCGGATCGCCGGGATATGTCACAAGCAGTTCATTGAACTGACTGTAAGCCAGCTCATAATCGCCTTTTGAAAAAGCCTCAAGCGATGATTGCCTGGAAGGTTTCTGAGGGGACTGGGATAAGAGGCATGCTGATGACAACAGGAGAACAATCAATACCAGCAGACCTGACTGGCTCTGTTTCGAAAATAATACTGATTTTCTAACCAATTTCACAAATGTCTTATTTTCAATATACTACAAACTACTTATGGTTGTTTTTAACTTCGTGTCGTGTTGATAATTAAAAATTGGTTTTTATTCTGAAAACAATTCAAACTTCGTAAATTTACCCATAATAACAAAATTAAAATCCTATGTCTCAGCTAAAGGAGGGAATGCCTGCTCCATATTTTGAAGGTGTGGATCAGAACGGAAAAACAATAAGACTAAGCGATTTCAGGGGAAAAAAGATCGTTCTCTACTTTTACCCGAAAGACAGCACTCCCGGTTGTACGGCAGAAGCCTGCAGCCTTCGCGATAATTATAATGCATTCCTGAACAGGGGATTTGCCGTTGTGGGGGTAAGCATGGATAGTGAAATGTCACATAAGAATTTTGCATCAAAATACTCTCTGCCATTTCCACTGATAGCTGACACAACAAAGAAAATACTTAGCGATTATGGCGTCTGGAAGGAGAAGAGCCTGTATGGAAAAACATTTCTCGGAACCGTCAGGACCACTTTTATAATAGATGAAAAGGGAATCATTGAGAAAGTAATTTCGAAGGTTGACACTAAATCACATTCAGAGCAGATATTCGGATTATTCAAATAATAAAACCATATATCATGACCAGGGAAAGAAAAGAGATAAACAAGGAGAAGCTGAAGGCGCTTGAGGTTACCCTCGGGAAAATTGAAAAGGATTACGGCAAGGGGACAATAATGAAGCTTGGCGATCATGCTGCCATTGAAAATATCCAGGTAATTTCGACCGGATCGATCGGGCTTGATGCCGCTCTTGGCATAGGCGGATTGCCCCGCGGCCGCGTAATTGAAATCTACGGACCGGAAGCTTCCGGGAAGACCACTCTGGCAATCCATGCCATTGCGGAAGCGCAGAAGAACGGAGGCATAGCTGCAATAATAGATGCCGAGCACACCTTCGACCGTAACTACGCCGAGAAGCTGGGCGTGGATGTCGAGAACCTGCTTATTTCCCAGCCCGATAACGGAGAACAGGCTCTTGAGATCACCGATAACCTCATCAGATCAGGGGCTCTTGATATTATTGTAATTGACTCGGTTGCTGCACTCACACCAAAGGCAGAGATCGAGGGCGAAATGGGCGATTCAAAAATGGGGCTTCAGGCAAGACTGATGTCGCAAGCGCTCAGAAAGCTGACAGCAAATATAAATAAGACAAATACCTCCTGTGTCTTCATAAACCAGCTGAGGGAAAAGATCGGAGTTATGTTCGGGAATCCCGAAACCACAACCGGCGGTAATGCTCTGAAATTCTATGCATCGGTAAGGCTTGACATACGTAAACAAACCCAGATTAAAGACGGAGAAGAAGTCGTAGGCAACCGCACCAGGGTTAAAATTGTTAAGAATAAGCTTGCTCCACCGTTCAGAAAGGCAGATTTTGACATACTTTACGGCGAAGGTATCTCACAGCTTGGCGAAATAGTCGACCTTGGAACAGACTTCAATATAATCAAGAAGAGCGGCTCATGGTTCAGCTACGGCGAAACAAGGATCGGACAGGGCCGCGATGCGGTGAAACAGATACTCAAGGATAATCCGGAATTGTACGAAGAGCTCAAAGCCAAAGTGTCTGAAGCTCTTAAGAAACAATAATAACAACATAATTTTACTTACCTATGAAAAGATATCATGTTCTGATAGTTCTTGCAATTGTTATTTTGTCTGCATCATGCAGTCAAAAACCGGTTGAAACTAAGGAGGCTGAGCCGCAGTTCAGCATTCAGCTTACTGAAGAGGAAAAAGCCGGCGGACTGATGACACCGGAGATAATGTGGAAATTCGGCCGGCTGGGCAGCATAGCCCTCTCGCCTGACGGATCAACAGTGCTCTATACTGTCACCGAAAGAGATCTGGTGACAGAGGCTGCAAGAACCAACATCTTTAAAATCCCACTGGCCGGAGGCGACCCTGTTCCTCTGACAACAGGCGGGGGCAGTTCGCCGCAATGGTTCAGCGGAGGAAAATCTATGGCCTATGTCAATAACGATGGCAAACTGAATGTCACAAACCCTGAAGGATCTGTTACACAAACCATTGAAGGACTGGAGAATTTTGAGATATACAGCATCTCCCCTGCCGGCGATAAAATTTACTTCACGCGCCGCGTAAAGCTTGACCAGACAGCTAATGAAAAATACAACCTCCCAAAGGCAAAGATGAGGATAATCGACGATCTCATGTACAGGCACTGGAATCAATGGAGCGACTTTTCATACAGCCACATCTTTGTTGCAGACTTCGACGGCAAGAGTGTCTCCGGTGAAAAGGACATTATGGAAGGACAGAAATTTGAGTCTCCCCTGGCGCCATATTTCGATGAAGGTGAGATCGCATGGAGCCCCGACGGAAAGTATATTGCCTTTACGACGAAAAGACTCAGGGGCAAGGAGGATGCGTGCAGTACGAACTCCGATATCATACTCTATGAAATCGCCACAGGAACAGAAACAAATATCTCTGAAGACAACAAGGGTTACGACCGTTCCCCGGTATTCTCTCCTGACGGATCAAAGATAGCTTTCCAGAGCATGGAAAGGGATGGATACGAGGCTGATCTTGACCGGCTTATGGTTTATGATATCAATACACGAACCTGTACATGGATAACCAAAGGATGGGAGTTTGATGTTGAAAGTATCAACTGGGCAGATGATCAGAACATCTGTTTCATTTGTGCATACCTTGGAACATCACAGGTATTTAAGACAAGCCTCGCCGGCAAAGATGTTGAGAAGGTGACCGAAGGAAGTCACCAGCTGGGATCTCTTAAGCTTTCTGCAGGCAGTATGGCAGTAACGCTTATGTCATTCGCGCTTGCTCCCGAGGTGGCTTCAGTGGACATGACGACGGGAGCAGTCAGTCAGCTTACAGGCATCAACAAGCCAGTTTACGATGTCATAAAAATGGGGAAATCCGAGGAGAAGTACGTCAGAACAAAAGACGGGAAGAATCTGCAGATGTGGGTCATATACCCTCCCGATTTTGATGCTTCAAAGAGATACCCGGCTCTCCTTTTCTGCAACGGGGGGCCGCAAAGCACCCTTTGCCCGTTCTGGTCGTACCGCTGGAACATGCAGATGATGGCGGCGAAAGGATATATCGTCTATGCTCCCAACAGGCGCGGTGTAGCAGGATTCGGACAGGCATGGAAGGAGCAGATATCGGGTGACTACGGCGGCAAGAACATGCAGGATTACCTTGATGCAACTGATGCAATGGCAAAGGAGCCTTTCGTTGATCCTGAAAGAATAGGTGCAGTTGGGGCCAGCTACGGAGGCTACTCGGTGTTCTATCTGGCCGGCATCCATGGAGGAAGGTTCAAGGCACTTGTATCGCATTGCGGCATTTTCAATTTTGTCAGTATGTACGGATCAACTGAGGAGCTCTGGTTTGTCGACAAGGATTACGAGGGACCTTACTGGAATAATCCGAAGAGCTACCAGTATTCTCCTCACCTGAGAGCCGCAGAGTGGGATACACCAATACTTATAATCACGGGAGCCAATGATTTCAGGATACCATATACTCAGAGCATGGAGGCATTCACTGCAGCTCAGCTGAATAATGTCCCCAGCAGGCTGCTCTTCTTTGAGGATGAGACGCACTTTGTTCAGAAGCCTCAAAATGCAGTCATCTGGCAGAATGAGTTTTTCACATTTCTGGATACATATCTGAAATAAGCATCTTCATCACTCTCTCCGCTTTTTCTTCCAGGGGCAGTTCACCGTCGATCCAGTTTATCTGAACACCCTTCCGTTCCATGCCCCTGAACCAGGTCATCTGCCTTTTTGCAAACTGGTGTATGGCTGTTTCAAGGTTCTTTACCATTTCGTCGAAGCTGGTTTCGCCTGTGAGATATAGTGTAATATACTTATACTCAAGACCATAATATATAAGTACCTCTTTACTGATCCCGCTGTCAAGCAGGGACCTGACCTCTTCAACCATCCCCTCATCAAGCCGTCTGTGAAGCCGCTCAGTTATTCGTTTCCTCCTTGCCTCCCTGTCGAAATATACTCCTGCTATTAGAGGCTTCATTTCAGGCATACAGGTTTTACTACCGGTCTTGTTGATGTTATATTCCCCGATCTCAATTGCCCTGATAGCTCTCTTACTCGTATCAATATCCGTGGTATTATGGAGGTTCTTATATGAGGAAAGGATTATGGTAAGCTCCTCCAGTGATTTTTTCTCAAGTCGTTTTCTCAGGCTGGGATCGGGCGGCACCTCGAACATCCTGTAACTTTTTACGATGCTGTCGACATACATGCCTGATCCGCCGCAGACCACCGGGAAAATATTACGCCTTTTCATATCTTCATATACCTTGCAGAAGTCGCGCTGGTACTCAAATACGTTGTATTTATATCCGGGATCAGCTATATCCATAAGATGGCAGGGAATTGTTTTACCGTTTATGGTATATTCAGAATAGTCTTTCCCGGTGCCGAGGTTCATCCCCCGGTACACCTGCCGCGAATCAGCGCTGATGATCTCTCCTCCCAGCCTGTCTGCCAGTGCGACTGCAAGCGACGTCTTGCCCGAAGCGGTTGTGCCCGTAACCACCAGAAGGTCATACGAAGAGCTCGATTTAACACTCATTGCGACAATTGTTTAGCAGTTAAACAATTTACCATAAATTTAAGTAATTTTGCCAGTCCCCTGTAAATAAATATGGATATTGTAATTAAAAACAAAAAGGCTTCGCATGATTATGAATTTCTCGAGAAGTTCATTGCAGGCATCAGGCTTACCGGCACTGAGATCAAATCGATAAGGCTTGGAAAAGCTACTCTGGCTGACTCTTATTGCTTTTTCAGTGATGGAGAAATGTTCATCAGGGGAATGCATATAGCCGAATACTACTGGGGCAATATCAACAATCACGATCCTCTGAGGGAGAGGAAACTTCTTCTGACAAAGAAGGAGCTTAAACGTATTGACAGAAAAATCAAGGAGTCGGCGCTGACGATCATCGTTACAAAAGTCTTCATTAATGAAAGAGGTCTGGCCAAGGCAGAGATAGCGATCTCGAAAGGCAGAAAACAATACGACAAACGCCAGACCATCAAGAAGAAAGACATGGAGAGGGAGCTTGACAGGGCAAGGAAACACTGATCAGAAGTTCGGGCTCAGGAGGTACCTTGAGTAGAACTTTACGATTGCATCCACGGCTTCCTTGGAGGTATCGACAATAATAAACAGGTTAAGGTCATCCGACGAGATGTTATGCTCTTCCGCAAGCATCTCACTCTTTATCCAGTCCATAAGTCCTTTCCAGTATTTTTTACCAACAAGAATAATAGGGAATTTACCAATCTTTCTTGTCTGTATGAGAGTGATGGCTTCAAACAGCTCATCAAATGTTCCGAATCCTCCGGGAAGCACAATGAAGCCCTGGGCATATTTCATGAACATCACCTTGCGTACAAAGAAATGGTCGAAGGTGATAAGTTTATCGGCATCAATATAAGAATTTGGCCTTTGCTCAAACGGGAGGTCGATGTTGATTCCGACCGATTTGCCGTTGCCTTTCTTTGCGCCCTTGTTTGCAGCCTCCATTATGCCGGGTCCGCCTCCCGTAATAATTCCGTAGCCCTTCTGCACCAGTCTGAAGGCTATATCCTCAGCAAGCTTGTAATACTTGTCGTTATGATGCGTCCTTGCCGAACCGAAAATTGAGACACAGGGACCGATGCGGGAAAGCTTTTCAAAACCTTCGACAAGTTCTGATATGATCTTGAAAACCCGCCAGGAATCGGTGATATGTATTTCATTCCAGGTCTTCTCTTCAAAAGCGTCTTTTGTCAGTTCGTGCTGCGAAGGTTTATCGAGTTTGCCCATCGTTCAGTTTTTTAGAATCTCAAATATATACAATCAATTTTAAACCCTGAGTTCAGTCCCGAGAAATATTCCCGTATAGCTTTCCCTGCATCCGGCAAGCTTCTCAGGGGTGCCTGAAAAAAGTATGTTGCCGCCTTCCCTTCCACCTTCCCTGCCAAGATCAATGATATAGTCGGCCATCTTTATGACATCCATATTATGCTCTATCACGATAACGGTATTTCCTCTTTCAACGAGGCGGTTAAGCACGTCAAGAAGAACCCTTACATCCTCAAAGTGGAGTCCTGTTGTCGGTTCATCGAGTATATAAAGTGTTTTCCCGGTATCACGACGGGCAAGCTCTGCAGCCAGCTTGATACGCTGGGCCTCTCCACCCGAGAGGGTTGTCGACTGCTGACCGAGAGTTATGTAGCCAAGGCCTACATCCCTGAGGGTCTTTATCTTATGATATATTGAAGGAACATTTGCGAAGAAATCAACAGCCATGTTTACCGTCATATCCAGCACATCGCTGATCGATTTTCCCTTGTATTTCACTTCGAGTGTTTCCCGGTTATATCTTTTCCCGTTGCATTCGGTGCAATGGACATATACATCGGGAAGAAAATTCATTTCAATAGTTTTCACGCCGGCGCCTTCACAACTATCGCACCGTCCGCCCCTGACGTTGAATGAAAAGCGACCGGCTCCGAAACCGCGTATCTTTGCTTCTGTCGTCTGCTCAAAGAGCTTCCTTATATCGGTGAAGACGCCTGTATATGTTGCCGGGTTTGACCTGGGTGTTTTTCCTATCGGCGACTGGCTTACCTCTATGACTTTGTCGAGATTCTCAAGCCCTGTTATCTCCTTATAGGGAAGGGGTGTCTGCCCGGAATGATGAAAACGCCGGGCGAGGGCAGGGTGGAGTGTCTGGTTGATCAGCGAAGACTTGCCGCTTCCCGATACCCCGGTAACACAGACAAATGTGCCCAACGGGATAACCATGTCCACATTATTGAGATTGTGACCGTTTGCGCCTGTCATCATCAGGAATTTCCCGTTGCCGGTCCTTCGTTTCTCAGGTATGCTGAACTTTGTTTTGTTATTCAGGAAGCCTGATGTAAGAGTATCATGCTTTTTGATTTCGCCGGGAGTCCCTTCCGCAACAATCAGCCCGCCATGAAGTCCTGCACCCGGACCCATATCGATGATATGGTCGGCAGACAGGATCATTTCCCTGTCGTGCTCAACGACTATCACCGAGTTACCTGAATCCCTCAGCTGTTTCAGGGCCCTGATCAGCCGCCTGTTATCCCGCTGGTGAAGGCCTATGCTTGGTTCATCAAGTATGTAGAGGACATTCACCAGCCGGGATCCAATCTGGGTTGCCAGCCTTATCCTCTGGCTCTCACCGCCAGAAAGAGTTCGTGCTCCCCTGTTAAGAGAGAGATAATCAAGGCCCACTTCAACCAGGAAGCCAAGCCTTGCTCTTATCTCCTTAAGGATCTCTGCGGCTATCTGTCGCTGTTTTGGAGAGAGCTTCTTTTCAACGTCAGAAAGAAAACCCGAAAGCTCCTTTATATCCATTGCAGAGAGTTCTCCAATATTCCTGTCAGCGATCCTGAAGAAGAGCGATTCTTTCCTGAGCCTTGTTCCGTTGCATTCAGGACAAACATCATACTGAACATACTGGTCTTTCAGCCTGGTGCCGTTTTTCTTTCCGTTGACTGCCTCGATATTGCCTACAAAATTGACAACTCCCTCGAAAGTGAGAAGGTAATTTGAAGTCATCCCGAGCGGAGTGTTCGAGAGCTTCAGAACCTCATCTGAGCCATACAGCACTTTATTCAGTGCCTCTTCGGGTATCTCATTTATCGGCGTATCGAGAGTAAATCCGTTTTTTTCAGCTATTGCCTCTATCTGCCAGAATATCCATGCATTCCTGTATTTGCCGAGAGGCTCGATACCTCCTTTTCTTATGCTCAGGGTCCTGTCGGGTATCAGTTTTTTCTCGTCAATGCTTGAGATCTCGCCGAGACCGTTGCAGTGAGGGCAGGCACCCTGAGGCGAATTAAAGGAGAAGGTATGCGGTGCAGGTTCGTTATAGGAGATACCGGTTGAGGGGCACATAAGATGGCGGCTGAAGTACCTCGGATCGCTACTCCCGCTTTCCAGCACCATCATCACACCCTCACCCTGGTCAAGAGACATTCCGATCGAGTCTGTCAGCCTCTTGTCGGTAATATCCCCGACCTTGAATTTATCTATTACGAGCTCAATGAAATGAGTCTTGTACCTGTCAAGCTTCATTCCCGGCTGCATCTCCCTGATCTCATTGTTAACCCTGACATTCAGGAATCCCTTCCTTCTGAGCTGTTCAAACAGTTCCTTGTAATGACCTTTCCTGCCTTTGACAAGCGGGGCCAGGAAGTAGACCTTTTTGCCTGCAAAGCGCTCCTTTACCAGATCAATGATCTGATCGTCGGTATATTTGACCATTTTCTCTCCTGAAGACCAGGAATATGCATCAGCAGCTCTTGCATAGAGCAGCCTGAGAAAATCGTAAATCTCGGTGATGGTGCCAACTGTGGAGCGGGGATTCTTGTTTGTCGTCTTCTGTTCTATTGAAATGACCGGGCTCAGTCCCGTGATCTTGTCAACATCAGGACGTTCCATACCTCCGAGGAACTGCCGGGCATATGAAGAAAGGGTCTCCATGTACCGGCGCTGGCCTTCAGCATAGATAGTATCAAAAGCGAGTGAAGATTTCCCGCTGCCGCTTAGCCCTGTGATTACGACAAGCCTGTTCCTCGGTATAGTTACGTCGATATCCTTCAGATTATGAACCCTTGCGCCGAGAACCCTTATTTCCTCGCTCATCTATACTCTCCCGTAATAATGTCAACTTTCAGCTTCAGGATTTCCGATATTCCTCATTCCTTTTACAGGGATCTTGATAAGATACTCCTTGTTGGGCTCTGGTGTCAGGTAAGGCTTCCTGAGCCATGGATTGAGGAATTTCAGCATCTTGTAGTTGGTTCCGAATTGTCCTGCAAATTCCGGGAAGCTGGTAACTGCAGTATCAACCTTTACTTCGTGGTACCTGAGCTCAGGATACAATTCTTCCTTCCCGATCATGAATCCGTATTTCTCCGGGTCAGAGATTATCAGCTTGTATGCGACAGCCCTGAAGATATAACGGGCTGTCTCTTCGGTAAGCAGAAGGTCATAATAATTGTTTTGTTTCTGGATCGTTATCTGTTCATCGATGGCTGCTCTGCCCCCGTTGTATGAAGCTGCCGCGAGTGTCCAGCTTCCGTATTTTTCGTATGATTTCCTGAAATAATCGCACGCGAACTGTGTTGATTTCTCCACGCTGTAGCGTTCATCGACCACCTGGTTGATCTCCATTCCCTGCTCGATGCCTGTTGCCTGCATTATCTGCCAGAATCCGGTTGCCCCGGCAGGCGAGATCATGTTGCTGTATTCGCTTTCAGCTGCGGCCAGATATTTGAAATCATCGGGGATATCATTCTTTTTCAGGATCTTTTCGATAACAGGGAGGTAACGGTTTGCCCTTTTGATTATTAGTATTGTTGATGAATGCCGGTATGCGCTTGTAAGGATTTCACGCTCAAGACTTTCACGGGTATCAAAATTCTCCAGTGGCATTCTTTCACCGGCAAAAGTAACTATCTCAGGCAGCTTATAAGTCTTGTTGGAGAAGATGGAATCATGCAGGAAGGAATGGTTATCATTAATCCCGGATCGTCTAAAACTCTGGCTTACAGAGAGTAATATAATGACCATTCCGGCTATTACTGTAGCTGCAAGCAGCGTCTTCCTGTTAAGATTTGGCATAATGATCAGGTTATTTGGAAATAAAATGCAAAGGTAATGTTTTTATGCCTGATAAATAACCAGGTCATATCCAAAAATCAGAAAGAACAGGGTCTCCGGAAAAAACTGATCAGAATTTGTAAGAAATTCCTGAAAACACACCGAATGAGTAAGGATGGATATTCATGCCGGTGATATTGCTGAAAGGATTGATATAGTATCTGAAAGTTGGTTCGAGGTTCAGCGACAGGTTATTGGAGAGGTTATATTCCATTCCCATCCCGATTGAACTGCTGAATGTAATTAAATTCATTCCGTCTGTCGTCCCTATCTGTGTCTTACCGGCATTTACAGAATTGTTAACCAGCAGGTTGGATGATACACCTCCGATCAGGTTGAAGTCAAGAACCCTGTCAACCACCTTGTATCTCAGGACAACCGGAAGTTCAAGATAACTGAAGTTCTGATGAACGGGATTATCAAGGAAGTTAAGTTCCGATTTCACCGGATCAAAAACATTGTTATTGTAGCTTGTCTGTATCCTTTCTGCAGAGAGTCCGTCGGTCAGGAAAATATCGTTATTGCTGGTAAGGACGCTTCCGTTAGAGGTCAGTACAGTAAAATTGGGACTGCCTTTAGTATAGAAATGATCTTCAAATCCGCTGTAAGCTGTAATTCCTGAAAGTTCTTTCCCTATCGATGAATAATAGAGCCCCGACTGGATGCTCAACCTCCTGTTTACTTTAAATGACAGGGCAAGACCTCCTGAATATGAAAGGACCGTCTGTTCCTTATTTATAACCTGTGAAACAGCCTCATTTTCACCCGAGCTGAACCGCGACTGGTATGTGGGTGAGACCAGGGCTGATATTGACCAGCGGTTTGGTATCTTTCTTGAAGTATTGTCGTGCAGGTCAAGCGTATTTTCATCTTCGATCCCGATGTATCCGGGATTTCTGTAATCAAGGGCCAGGTAATCTGAACCGATCCTGTCATTATCCTTAAGTGCATCTGAGCCTGGCGTGCTTTCAGGATTACTGACTGTTGTATTCAGGTTATCAGTTGCTACCGGGTTCACTATCTGTTCATCTGAGAGAAGAGGTCTGTTGTTGCCTGTCCCTGAGACGTCATAAACCGGCTGTGCTGCAAGGATGATCTCAGGTTCGGGGGCATAAGATTCAGGGGTCATCGCCATGACAGGACCCTCCGGCGCAGATGGCAACTCCCTGCTGAACCTGTAAGCCAGGATGCTCAGAGATATGAGAACAGCGAACATGGCAGCAGCCCTCAGAAATGCCACCGGCCTCTGCTTCTTCCTTATAACAGGATGGATATTGTCCCAGGCATCCTGCGGGGGAAGAACTTCATAATCCTTCAGTCCGTTCCTGAAAACAATGTCAATATTTGCCCCTCTGTCATCCATTCTGCAACTTCTTCTTAAGTCCTGTATATGAACCCACTCTCCTCTGGAGTATTGTTCTTGCCCGGGAGAGATTTGATTTTGAGGTTCCTTCCGATATGTTCACCATCTTGCTGATCTCCTTATGCGAATAACCCTCTATGGCGAAGAGGTTGAACACCATCCTGTATTTTGGCGGAAGCTCCCTGATGATCCCCATGATGTCCACAGCCTCAAGTCCCGAATAATCTTCATTATCCGGATCAGCATCAGGTTCCGGGATGTCGTCAATGTCATCAACCCTGTACAGGTTATGCTTTGCCCTGAATTTCTCAAGCGCCGTATTGACCACAATCCTGCGCATCCAGCCCTCAAAAGAACCCTCGTGCTTGTAATTTGCCAGGTTTTCAAAGATCTTGATGAATCCCTCCTGCAGGATATCCCTTGCCTCTTCATCATTGCCTGAATACTGAAGGCAAACTGCATATAATTTTGCAGCATGCCTTCTGTACAGAAGCTCCTGGTCCTTTCTGTTACCTTTAAGACAACCGATGATGATATTTTTAATCTCTGACAAGGTTTGAATACCTCTAAAAGTATAAAAATACCAAAAATTGTCCTAAAAAGCAAAAATCAGGCATAAGATTGATGAAAAAAGACTTTGAAAGGTTGCTTTGAACCCCGGATCGGGCTGGTTAATATTCCCCCTTTGAGGGGGGTCAGGGGGATGTTTCACAATGATTACATCCCCCCGT
The DNA here is from genome assembly GCA_043800695.1 of Bacteroidota bacterium. Taxonomy (GTDB): domain Bacteria; phylum Bacteroidota; class Bacteroidia; order Bacteroidales; family VadinHA17; genus LD21. The sequence continues at coordinate 179,446 of JAZDMU010000019.1, read as the reverse complement.
CACCCTTCAAACTAATCCATATATATAAATATTATATAGTACTGATATTCAGGAGATTCCTCGCTTCGCTCGGAATGACAGACTAATAAGAGAAAATTAGGGGAAGAAGCGGCGAGGCGCATATCTAAAACTGCTACTTATTATGTAATTCTGATGCGCCTCGCCGCTTCTTCCCCTCAATCACAATAGTTTTTCTGTCATTCCGATCGAAGCCGACGAAGGAGGCGTAGTGAGGAATCTCCACCATTACCAGGCGAGTATAAAAAATATTTGTATAAAGATTAGCCCTTCTAAGGGGGAGTAAATTGGCTTCGCCTTCAGCCTTTTATAAATGTATCACCTCCCCGTATGCAGCTGCTGCCGCCTCCATTATGGCTTCCGACATCGTGGGATGAGGATGTACGGCCTTTATTATTTCATGTGCTGTGGTCTCAAGTTTCCTGGCCAAAACGATCTCTGAGATCATTTCCGTGACGCCGGCGCCTATCATATGAGCGCCAAGCAGCTCGCCGTACGAGGCATCAAAAATCAGCTTTACGAAACCATCCTTCGCTCCTGATGCACTTGCCTTGCCTGAAGCTGTAAACGGGAACTTGCCGACTTTCACTTCGTGTCCTGCTTCCCTTGCTGCAGCTTCTGTAAAACCTACTGAGGCTATTTCAGGATTAGTATATGTGCAGGCAGGTATATTCCTGTAGTCAAGCGGCTCAACATCTTTGCCGGCTATCTTTTCAACACAAATGATCCCTTCAGCCGATGCAACGTGGGCGAGTGCCGGCCCGTGAACAATATCGCCTATTGCGTATATGCCCTGGACGGATGTCTGGTAGTAATCATCCACCGTTACCTTTCCCCTGTCGGTCTTAACGCCTGCCTTCTCAAGCCCTATCCCTTCAATATTGGTTGTGACGCCAACGGCTGACAACACGATGTCGGCTTCCATTGTTTCAATGCCTTTCGGTGTTTTGATGGTAACCACGCATTTCCCCATTGAGGTGTCAGCAGATTCAACCGATGAGCCGGTCATAATCTTCATTTTAAGCTTTTTGAATGAGCGCTCAAGCTGTTTTGATACCTCTTCGTCCTCGTTGGGAACTAGCCGCGGAAGAAATTCAATAAGGGTGACATTAGTGCCTATTGACTGATAGAAATTTGCAAATTCGCTGCCTATGGCTCCTGAACCGACAACCACCATTGACGAAGGCTGTTGCGGAAGTGTCATCGCTTCCCTGTATCCTATGATCTTTTTGCCGTCCTGCTTCAGGTTTGGCAGTTCTTTTGAACGCGCTCCCGTGGCAAGGATGATGTTTTTCGTCGTGAGGTTCGTCTTCTTACCTTCTGCATCCTCAACCTCAATGCTGTTATTTCCCGCCAGGCGACCGTATCCTTTAATATGCACGATGTTGTTTTTCTTGAATAGGAACTGAATTCCCTTGCTCATGCCGTCGGCCACACTGCGGCTGCGGGCAACCATGGCTTTAAAATCGGGTTTTACTTCGCCGCCGACACTAATGCCGTACTCCGAAGCATGGCTCACATATTCAAATACCTGAGCGCTTTTCAGCAGTGCTTTTGTGGGTATGCAGCCCCAGTTGAGGCAAATGCCTCCGAGCTCTGCTTTTTCGACTACTGCGACTTTCATCTTAAGCTGTGAAGCCCTTATCGCTGCCACATATCCTCCGGGGCCGCTTCCTATTATGATCAAATCGTAATCCATTTTGGTTATTGGTTATTAGTTATTAGTTATTAGTTATTGGTGCGGGGTCGGCCCCCCAGGGAGTCAGGGGTGAGGGTTGGAAAGGGCTGGTTGCTGGTTCCTGGTTGCTGGTTGCTGGTTGCTGGTTGCGGGTTGCGGGTTCCTGGTTGCTGGTTGCTGGTTTTAAATAGCCGGTGTATACCTTTTATAATCAGCCAGATAATTACGAGTGTAAAAATAATTGTGGCTCCGGCGGGGATCCCCGCAAAATATGATATTGCGTAGCCTGCGGCTGTCCCCAGGAATCCTGCAATGATCGACCATACGATGATCCGTGAGTAAACCCTTGTAAATATCATTGCGATATTTGGGGGTATTGTAAGAAGGGAAAGCACTAGAATGACTCCTGCCATCCTGATATTAAGGACTATTGTGAGTGCTATCAGGGCAGTTGTAACATACTTGAATACATTTACATAGGGCGAATAGGTTCTGGCAAAAGCCTCATCATAGCTGATATATAAAATAGTGCGGTAGAAGATGCTGAAATAGAGGATCAGGATAAGTGACATTATTCCAAGGGCAATGATATCGGCATTTGATACAGTGAGTATGCTGCCGAAAAGATAGCTCATGAGGTTTGGAGAGTATCCGGGGGTCAGATAAATGAAAATAATACCTATTGCCATGCCGAATGCCCATAATATGCCGATTGCAGAATCTTCTCTGATTTTCTGACTCACTGAAAGGTATTCAACTCCAAACGCAGACAGAATCCCGAATATTGCCGCCCCGATCACGGGGTTGAATCCTGCAAAATAGCCTATGCCAATACCCCCGAATGAAGCATGTGTAATACCTCCGCTCAGAAAAACCATCTTCCGTGATACAATATAAGTTCCGGCCAGCCCTGCGGTTATGCTGGCAAAGAGCGCTCCAAGGAGGCCTTTAATAATAAAATCATATTGAAAAATAGTTCCTTCCAATCAGCTGTGTGTTTTAAGTACCGTATGCGGGACATCGCCGTGAGTGATCAGCTGTACGGGGCATCCGTAGGCAAGAAGCTGTTCATTTGAGATCTCGGACGAAGGGTGATAATGAAGACCCATGTTCACGCAGGCATATGATTTAACATGAGAAGAGATCATTCCAATGTCATGGGATACCATCAGGATCGCCATTCGCCTGTTGAGGATTCGGAGCTTTTCATAGAAATCATTCTCAAAATTGGAATCTACAAAATTTCCGGGTTCATCGAGCAGCAGCAGTTTAGGGTCGCCTATAATTGCCCTGCCAAGGAAGACCCTTTGCAGCTGTCCTCCTGACAATTCATTGAGAGATGAATGGGCAAGTGCCGACAGACCAAGCTCCTCAATTATCTGAGCCGCTTTATTTTTGTCAGATGATGACATTCGTGAGAGTATCTTTTTGCGGATCATCATCCCTGAAAGCACAACATCCGTAACTGTCACGGGGTAATTGATATCGCCTGTTGACATCTGAGGAAGGTAGCCAATGCTGTTGCTTCCGTCAGGAAGGCTGTTGAAAACAATATTTCCGCTTACAGGCTTAATCTGTCCCAGGATAACCTTGAGGAGTGTTGTTTTGCCGCCGCCGTTAGGGCCGATCACCCCTATAAAATCACTTTCATTCACCGTAAGGTTGATATCCCTGAGCACATAACCTGCTCCATATGAGACTGACACAGACTGCATTTCAAATAAATACGGCATATATTATTCCCCGGTTAAGCTTTTATGAAGTTCAATGATTATTTCAGTTGTTGCAGAAAGCCAATCTTCCGAAAGAGGATCTATTACCGTCACCGAAATGCCTATCTCTCCGGCAATGGCTTTTGCATTCCTGATATCATATTCCTTCTGCACAAAAATTGTCCTTATTCTACCTGCCCTGGCCATGTCAATAAGTTCTTTCATGCGGGAAGGAGGGGGCTCTTTCCCTTCAAACTCAACTGCCACTTCGGAGAGACCGTAATCCTTAGCGAGGTATGCAAGGTTTGGATGGTATATCATGAAAGGCCTTCCTTCCATTCCCCTGAAAAGAGTCGCGGCAAGGGTGTCCGCTTCTCCTATCCTGCCAGCAAGCAACCTGAAGTTAGATGCGTATTTTTCCTGCTGTCCCGGATTCAGGGTGCAGAGAAGCTCTTTAACAGATTCTGCCATTATCATTGCACAGCGCGGCGAAACCCAGTAATGGGGATCGGCACCTTCGGCATGATCATGATGATGATGCTCTGATACTATAGGATGTATCTTTTCGCCCAGCGACAGCCTGATCATGGCCGGATTGATCTCGTAGAACCGGGTGAGCCATGCCTGCTCAAATCCCAGAAAACCATTGCTTATGTATGCCTTTGATTTCTGGAGCCTGCTGATCTGTTCAGGGTAAGGTTCATAGACATGAGGATTGGCTCCCGGCTGTACCATTACATTAATATCAAAATCGTCACCAGCAATTTCATTTACGAAAAATTTGAACGGAGCAATGCTCACAGTGACTATGTCCCTGACTTCCTCATGAGAACTGTTTCTGCAGGAAGCAAGCCCCAGGATCATAATTAATAAAACCCACTTTTTCATAACCCGGAAAATCAAGGCACGCTACAAAAATAACATATAACACAACAAAAGGTTTAGGTGTTGCAAATAAAATAATATAAGCTATTTTTGAGACTGATTACCCATAATGCATAATGAAGAATAAAGGAGAGACACTTGCATCTATCCTGCAGGATTTTAAAGATTGTTACTTCTTTCTCCATAACACAAAAGAATTATCAGTAGCTGAAAAGATCATGAATGAAGGATTCATCTTTGAGAGCCAGCTGCCCCATTCCACTGACCGGGTAAATCCTAATGAACCCATTGAGGTCACCTATTTTCTTTTCCAGCGCAAGGATTATGGAATCTATACTATAATAATTGCCATACCTAAGGGAGTTTATGAAATTTACACCGAGGTGTCAAACAAATCCGACACAGGTATCGAAGAGGTGATGACGATCACCGATCCGAATTTCAGCGATAACGATGAGCTTGTCTATACATGCTCGCCAAAACATATCCTTGGTTATTTCAATAACAGGAGCGCTGAATTTTTCAGGAACAGTAACTGGGATCCCTCCTTCAATAATTATCTGTTCCGTCCACCGGCCAGAAGACCGGCTAAACCCGGGAAAAATCAATAACTCACACAATAGAATATGAAGATCACTCTCCTGTTAATTTTCGTGATCCTGGCAGGCGGCATGATGTGCCTTCCTGCAGGAGCACAGAGTGGCTATACCAGCCACAAATCGATGATGCTTAAGGCAGAATCGCTTGCAATAGAATATCCTTCATTATGCAGTTACAAATCACTGTTAAAAACTGACGGGAACAGTGAGATAGCAGTTATTACAATCGGTAGTGGTGACAGGGACAGCAAACCAGCCATAGCAGTAATCGGAGGAACAGATGGCAGTTGCCTGATCGGAAGAGAGCTTGTGCTTGGCTTTGGAGCATCACTGCTTAAGGAGTCAGCAACCCCTGAGATCAAAGCCCTGCTCGATAAGGTCACCTTTTATATATTCCCTGACGTAAGCCCCGATGCCTCCGAACAGTATTTCCGGGAGGTTAAATATGAGAGGAGCATTAATGCAGTGCCAACGGATGATGACAGGGATTTTTCAACAGATGAGGATCCCTTTGAAGACCTTGACAGGGACGGATTTATTACAATGATACGCGTATCAGATCCTGCCGGCACATACACCGAAAACACTGATGACAAAAGAGTTATGGTACAGGCAGATCTATCACAAGGAGAGACAGGATCTTACTTCATATATTCTGAGGGTATTGATAATGACAAGGACGGAAGCTTCAATGAAGATGGCTCCGGCGGCGTTAGCTTCAACAAAAACCTTACATATAATTACGAAGAATTCGGATCAAACGCAGGGCTTCACCCTGTATCGGAACCCGAAACAAGGGCTGTGCTCGATTTCCTTTTCGATCATTTCAACATATACGCCACATTCGCATTCGGGCCGCAGGACAACCTGAATCCGCAGCAGAGACCCGCCAGCCCCGGCGGGATGCCGGGAACTGCACAGTCTCAGCCATCATCGCAGGAGCAGCCATCCGCCCAGCAGGGACAGATGCCTCCAATGGTTCAGGATCAGTTTCCGATGACTGGAGGAGGCCAGATGCCGTCCGGAGGACAAATGCGACGTATGATGGGACAGAATCGAAAAATCACAAGTGTTCAGAAATCGGATGAGGCAATAGTAAAACTGGTTTCAGACAAGTACCGTGAAATAACAGGTTCCAGGGGCACTCCCCCGGTCAAAAACTCACCGGGTAATTTTATGGAATGGTCCTATTATCACTACGGCCGTTACAGCTTCGGCACTCCTGCCTGGTGGGTCACTGCTGAGAAAGACAAAAATGCCGAAGCCGCTTTCCTTAAATATGCCGGAGAAAACAAGATGGAAGATGTGTTTGTCCCATGGACCGCTATCGATCACCCGGATTTCCCTGGGAAAAAGACAGAGGTTGGAGGCATTAAACCTTTTGCGATGACAAATCCTCCTTCAGATAAGATTGAAGAGCTGGTATCGAAGAATTATAAATTCATCATTGCAGTTGCAGGCATGCATCCCGAACTTGAATTCCTCGACACAAAAATTGAGAACATAGGAGAAAATGTTTTCAGGGTATCACTAAAACTTCATAACAAAGGGATTTTCGCAACCTGCACCGAGGCAGGTCAGAATAACTTATGGACCAGGCTCATCCAGCTCCGGTTTGAGCCTGCCGGCGGGCAGAAATTCCTGAGCGGACAGAAGGTTCAGAGAGTGCAAAGGCTCGAGGGTGGTGCCGCGTCTGAGTTCAGCTGGCTGATTCACGGCAGGGGAACCATCCGTATTTCTGCCGGGGCAGCAAATACAGGAACCGTAACAACAACCCTGGAACTTAAGTAATAACAACTCAATCTTACTGCAATGAAGAAGATCCTATCAATAAGCATACTGGCAGCAGCAATCATTTCATTCTCAGTTCCCGTCCGTTCACAGGGAGAGGAGCTGTTTTTCAAGGCTGCCGGCACACCTGCAAACCCAAAAGTTCCGGCATCATGGAACAAGTATTATACTGTAGCCGGGGTGGCAGACTTCTGCAAAAAGCTTGCTGCTGCCTACCCTGATCTTGTAACACTCGGCTCACTTGGAAAATCATACGAGGGAAGAGACATTCAGGTACTTACAGTATCAGATAAAAAAGAAGGTGATCCCGACAGGAAACCGGGTTACTGGATAGACGGAAACATACACTCCATTGAGCTTCAGGGAACCGAAATGGCAATGTATACGGCATGGTACCTGTGCGAGATGTATGATGAAAATGCCTTTATCAGAGAGCTTGTGAAGGATAAGACATTCTATATAGCACCGACAATCAATCCTGATGCACGTGAATATTTTACATCTGTTGGTGTACCTCCCAGGTCGGGGCTTATGCCTTATGACAACGACCGCGACGGCCTGTTTGATGAAGACGGGGCCGATGACTTGAACAATGACAAAAATATAAGTCAGATAAGAAGAAAAAATCTCAACGGGCAGCTTATCCCTGATCCAAAGGACCCGAGGAGAATGATCAGGGTTGAGCCGGGTGAGAAAGGTGAATATGAATTACTTGGACAGGAAGGCATCGACAACGACGGTGACGGACTGATAAACGAGGATGGCCCGGGAGGATATGACGGCAACCGCGACTGGGGATTCAACTGGGAACCCAATTATGTACAGAGCGGTGCTCATAAGTATCCTTTCTCACAGCCTGAAAACCGTGCTGTAAGGGATTTCATCGTTGAGCACAGGAACATAGCCGGAGCGCAGTCGTTCCATAATTCGGGCGGCATGATCCTGAGAGGTCCCTCGATCCAGGGCGGCGGCGCTGAGGCAACAAGCTTCGCTGATGATGCCGTTATTAATGCCATCGGACAGAAGGGTGAACTGATGATTCCCGGTTACGAGCTCCTGACAATATGGAGAGATCTTTATCCTGTTTATGGCGGAGAGGTCGACTGGTGGCAGGGAGCCATGGGATGCTTCGTCTATTCAAATGAACTCTGGAACAGTTACCTGATGTTCTATGACACCACCAACACCGATCAGTATGAATTTGACAGGCTTCTGCTTTTTGAAGACTCTTTCATTCCCTGGCAGAAAGTAAATCATCCTGTTTACGGTGAAGTTGAGATCGGGGGATTCTCCAAGAACTTCGGAAGACTGCATCCGGGATTCATGATCGAGACTGATGCCCACCGCAATGCTGCATTCTGTATTTATAACTCATATCAGATACCGAAACTTGAGGTTGTTGATCTCAAGGTTAATAAGCTGGATGGAGGACTTAAAGAAGTTACAGCCACGATTGTGAACAGGAGAATGATACCAACTCATTCCGCCAGCAACCTGAAATATAAGATCGACCCTCCGGTTTATGTTTACCTTGAAGGAGGCACGGTGATCGCCGGCATGACCGTCGAAAATACCGACCTCAACCGTACCACGGAGCAGAAGAAGAATCCGCAGAGGATCGAAATCCCGAATATTGCGGGATACCAGCGCATTGATCTCAAATGGATAGTGAAGGGTGGCAATAAATATATAGTAAAGGTTGAAAGCGTGAAAGGCGGACAGGCTTCGGCACGGACAGAATAAAAAATGAGGCCGTTTGCCTGATGCGGCCCCATTTTTCAGGAATGAAAACACACTAATAATAAGAGGGAATTATTTTTAATAAGTCTGTAGAGAAATTTTAAAGTAGCCGGTAGCTTTTGAGGAGTTGATTTCAAATTTCCATGCCCCTACTTTATCCTGGTTTTCCGTATCCGATATCGTAAATGATTTTCTCCAGTTAAGGTTCCCGAATTCGTCAATTATAATATCGGAGTAGGTTTTGCCATTGGGCATGACGATTTTTATCCGTATCTCCCCTACCTTGCAGTCGCCGTTGACTGACATGACAACCGTATTAACCGTCGATTCCACATCAAAGAGATATTCCCTTGAGAAACCTGATTCTTTGATATTCTTTGAGAAATCCCAGGAGGTTCTTTCGGAATCACCATTGAAATGAGCGAAAACATCAACTCCGGGAGTAACTATAAAAGGTTCTCTTCTCCCTTCAAAGGATTCACCGTTCCAGTACGACCTGTTACGGCCGAAATCTTCGTAGATCCTGAAAGCCCTGTTGAACTGGTTAGAGTCTTCCCAGATGACTCTGTAATTCTTCATGGCTTCATCGATCTGGCTCTGATGTTCCTGCATCACCTTCTGAAGTTCTTCCTGAGCTTTCTTCTGGTCGGCCATAGCCTTTTTCTGTTCCTTTATGGCTTCCTCCATCTGTATTTCCTTTTCCTCTTTTGACTTCTCCTGAGCTTCGACTCCCTGAAAGGAAGTCCCTGCTGCCATGAGGAAAACTACGACAAAAATTAAATTTCTCTTTTTCATGACTGCCTGGTTTTGTATTATCCGATTCAAAGATAGTGCCGCAGGCGCCATGATTATGTTAATGAAGGGTTAACGCAGGGTTAATGTTTGCAGCGGGTCTGCGATCAATTGACAAAATTTAGATATTTTTGAGAAGAAAACCAAATACCATGTTCAAAAGGAATACAATCCTTCTCCAGGGCATATTTGCCATACTGGTACTGTTTGCCGGCCAGGCGATAATAATAAGGGGGTTATGGAAGCAGCAGGACGAGATGCTTTACCTCAGGTACAGATCACTGTCGCAGGAGGCAGGGGTTGCGATAAGGGGATCAAGGATACAGCTTTTTGATACGGTCAGTCTCCTGCTTAACAATTATTCAGAGGCAATGATAAGGAAACTGCAGACAATATCTGATCCTCAGTCAGGGGACGAGTATAAAGCTGAAATACTTGCATATTTTAAAAAGGTACTTGATATGGAACAGGATCAGTCTCTGTACCTCTCTTCATTCTTTGAGGAACAGGGGTTTGAGAAAGACTTCAACCACAGGATAGTAATAACCAACCTGGAACTTTACGGCAATGACACAATTATGGTTTACCGTGATCCTGCGTTCAGGGACCGGAAGGATTTCCGGGGTATACAGGGAGCCCCGGTTCAGCCTTCTGAATCAAGGTCAACCATACTCGTGAACCGGCCATGGCTCGAGAACAATAATTTCAACCTTTACTTTGACTATTATATTGACTTTTCCGATATGCAGATGATGATCCTGCATGAGATAGCATGGTCGCTTGCAATGAGCATCTTCAGCATCGTGATTGTGGTGGCATTTTTCCTTTACACTTACCGCAACCTGATGGAAGAGAAGAGGTTGTCAAACTTAAAGACCGACTTTATAAATAATATGACGCATGAGCTCAAGACCCCTCTTGCCACGATAACTGTTGCCGGCAAAACCCTTGAACTGGATAAAATAAGGGCTGACGATTCCAGGGTGCTTGAGACTGCCAGGCTTATCGGCAAGCAGAGTGTACACCTGAATCAGCTCATCAATATGATCCTGGAGATAAGCATGTGGGAAAGAACCCAGTTCGAGCTCGATAAGAAAAAGGTCGATATCGGGGAAGTCATGAATGACATAGTGTTCAGCTTCAAGTCAGGTTACGGTAACCGCGCCACGTTTTGTGAAAAATATAACTTCAACGAAATAAAAGCCGATATTGATGTTGTTTATTTCACCACCCTTATTAACAACCTGCTCTCAAACGCAGTTAAATACTGTGACAAGGAACCGGAAATAAATATTGAAGGGATGGCTGAGAACAACAATATCCGCATAAAGATCGCTGACAACGGCATCGGCATAACAAAAACCGATCAGAAGCACGTTTTTGACAAGTTCTACCGTGCTTCATCAGGCAACATACATAAGTACAAGGGGCTTGGGCTGGGACTCTATTACGTAAAAAAAATAGCTGTGGCCCACGGGGGAGATGTAACGGTGAGCAGCAAACCGGGAAAAGGTAGTATATTTACGGTAACGTTACCTTACTAAATATCGGAAAGGGATCATGAAAGTACTATTGGCAGAAGACGACAGGGATTTCGGCAATATACTGTCACAGTATGTTTCCATAAGCGGCTTTGATGTAAAGCTTGCGCGTGACGGCAATGAAGCATGGGAGCTGTTCAACCAGGAGAAACCCGACATATGCGTACTCGACGTGATGATGCCGGAGATGGACGGATTCACTCTCGGCGAAAAGATAAAGAAAGCCAATCCCGATGTTCCGCTTTTATTCCTTACGGCAAAAAGCCTCAAGGAGGATATTGTCAGGGGACTGAAGATCGGAGCGGATGATTACATAACCAAACCTTTTGATCCTGAAGTGCTCATTCTAAGGATCAATAACATACTTAAGAGGGCCTATTCATCGTCAAATGACGAATTCAGTGTATCAGACACTGTCCTGAAATTCAATGCGCTGGAACTCGTTTGCGGCAATACGCGGGAGAAGCTTACCCTTAAAGAGGCCCAGCTGCTGAAATATTTCATAATTAACAAGAACAAGGTACTGGCAAGGGAAGACATCCTTACGGAGATTTGGGGAGAAGATGATTATTTCCTCGGCAGAAGCATGGACGTATTTATAAGCCGCCTCCGCAAATATGTCTCAGAGGACAAGAATATCGATATCCGCACCGTAAGGGGAACGGGGTTTATTCTTGAGGAGATGAATAAGGAGGAATAATAGTAACTGGTTACTGGTTACTGGTTACTGGTTGCTGGTTGCTGGTTGCTGGTTAAAACAAGATTGAGAATAAAATTAACAAGCAACAAGCAACCAGTAACCAGCAACATTTATATTAATTACCTAGCACTTCTTTAACCTTATTATAAAGATCTTCTCCTCTCAGGTTTCTGGCTATGATGGTTCCGGTTTCGTCGACCAGGAAGTTCGCCGGGATGGCATTGACGGCATAAAGCTTGGCTGCTGCATTGTTCCAGTACTGAAGATCGGAAACATGAGTCCAGGTAAGATTGTCATCCTTGATAGCCTGCACCCAATCTTCTTTTGTCCTGTCGAGTGATACTCCGAAAACATCGAAGCCCTTCTTGCTGAACTCTTTATAAACTTTTACAACATTAGGATTCTCCTGGCGGCAGGGGTTGCACCATGCTGCCCAAAAATCGACCAGGAGAACCTTTACTCCCACCTTTGAATAAAAAGAAACAGGATTGCCGCTGACATCATTCTGAGTAAAATCAGGAGCCTTCTGTCCTATTGCAACAGTTTTCATAAGCTGTGCTCTTGCCATCAGGTCCTTTACCAGCTGTACTTTGGCTACATTGGTATCCAGTGCATTAACTGCATTTTCAATTTCGGTCCCGTCCATTTCATAGCTCAGGCTGTTGAGTATAGAGGGAGTCACAAACGAAGAAGGATTGTTCCTGACAAAATCCTTCTGAAGCTGTGTCATCTCTTTCTGGATTTTTTCTGCTTCTTTCTCCAGCTGTACGATCTTTTCAGTATCGTTAACCTGGCGTGCTGTCTGATATTCAGTATACAAAGCTGAATACTTATCATTCAATGGTTTGTTGGAATCAATAAATGCCTGATATTGGTCCTGGGTTCTTGATCCGGAGACCTTCGCAAAGCTCAGAGAATCAAGCATTCCGGAGACTGAGATATCGGAGTTCTCCAGGTAGAAAGCGACTCTTTGTTGCTTTTCGGGAGCAACCAGATAAACCATCTGAGGAGACTCAACCGTTCCCTTTATCCTGAATCTTCCTTTCCGTGATAATGCGGAATCAAGGGTGACGAATTTTCCGGCTTCACGCTTTTGAAGCAGGAAACTGACGCTGTCCGAATCCTGAATATTGCCGGTGATGACAAATTCCGGTTCGGTACTGCAGCCGGCAATTAGCGCTGCCAACAACAGGTAAGTGGTCTTTTTCATATTTTAAATTTTGTTTAATTATTTGCTGGTTATTAAATTAATCATGCGGGGTAAAGATATCAATTATTGGGTTCCACGTTCACCGTTTAAGATATTTATCAATCAGATAAAGGGCAGCCCTGTAGGATGTTATCCTTCCCTTTTCGAGCAGGTGTTCAAGCCGCGGCCTTATTTTTTTTACATTCTCATAATTGTGAAAGGAATTATTAAGGTATTCGTTTATCATTTCATTCATCCGAAGGAGCTCCTGCTGCTTCCTGTGGATGTCCCACCAGCCGTTGGCTTTCGTAAAGACATTATATTCCATGATCTTGTCCCACAGCTCTTCAATTCCTGTGTTATTGATGGCTGAGCATAACATAACCCCGGGTTTCCAGCCAGAAGGCGGTGAGGGATACATGTGCAGGGCATTCTCAAAGGATACTCTGGCGCCTTCGGCAGCTATCCTGTTGCTGCCGTCTGCCTTTGTAATTGCAATCATATCAGCCATTTCAATGATACCCCGCTTTATTCCTTGCAACTCATCGCCGGCGCCGGCAAGCATCAGCAGAAGGAAGAAGTCGACCATCGACTGAACCGATGTCTCGGACTGACCCACACCTACCGTCTCTACAAGGATTGTATCGAACCCTGCAGCTTCGCAAAGTATTATTGCCTCACGGGTTTTTCTTGCCACTCCTCCAAGTGTTCCGGCCGAAGGCGAAGGTCTGATGAAAGCACCAGGATGAGTGCTGAGCTTCTCCATCCTGGTCTTGTCGCCCAGGATGCTGCCCCTGGTCCTCTGACTGCTGGGGTCGATTGCCAGAATGGCAAGCTTCCTTCCCTGCCTTGCAAGATACAATCCGAATGATTCAATGAATGTGCTCTTGCCGGCTCCCGGAACACCGGTGATCCCTATTCTTATCGAGTTGCCGCTGTACGGCAGGCACTTTTCGATCACAGCCTGGATCTTTTCGGAGTGTTTTGGAAGCCGGCTTTCAGTAAGGGTTATTGCCATGCTAAGGATGGTCCGGTTGCCCGAAAGGATGCCTGATACATACTCTTCGACGGAGTATTTTTTGCTTCGCTTTTTTTGTCCGAGTATATCAGGATTGACGCTTGGTGGCTGTTCAATGCCTTTCTGCACCTTAAGGGCGCTTTGATATTTCTTATGGTCTTCCATCCGTGCCAGGATCAACCGCAAAAATAATAAAAGGGTGCCAGACTATTGTCCGGCACCCATCTGTTTAATTATTTTTAACTCAATGAATTGAATTATTTAGATGCTTCAGCCTGCTGGACATTTGCAGTGAGCATCAGTATTGCTTCGGAGTTCTTCGGGTCGTTTGTATAGATATAGATGGCCTTTGTAACCTTTCCTTTATAGCCGCCGGAACTAAAAACAGCCTTAATTGAACTTGATTCTCCCGGTTTTATGCCAACACCCGTCAGCCCCTGCTGTACAGCAGTACATCCACAGGTTGACCTGACATACCTTATCATCAGATCTGATTTGCCTTCATTTGTAAACTTAAACTCAACTTCCCTGGATGTTGATCCCTGCATTGTTCCCAGATCAACAGTGGTAGCTGCCACCCTGAACACAGGAGCCTTCTCCATATCTTCTTTCGTCATCGAGGAAAAATCCTCAACCAGGTTTGCAGAGACATAATAATATACATTCTCCTGGGTAACATCATTGATCTTTATCTTAACCATATCGCTTACAGTACCCCATCCGTTATTTTTAGTTGCGTCGTAGGTGCCCTCAACTATTCCCTTCTGACCCGGTTTGAGGGTTTCGGGATTTGCCTTAAGTGCCAGGTGAGCCGGCAGGTTGTCAAACCCGATCCTGACCGGTTCATTCGATGCATTGACAAGCTGCATTACCCTTATCTTCTTCTCGGTTTTCTTTACATTGGTGAATGCAAGATGGTTGCTTTCAAACCTGACTGCGCCCACAGGGAATGTAAACAGCTCTTCAATGGTCTTCTCCCGGGGGATGACCTCTCCCTTCAGGGTAAGGACAATTACTTCCGGTTTTGAGTTCGTGTATACAGAAAGGGTTTTGTTAAACTGTCCGGGGCGGTTGACAGGATCATAATTCGCCGTTATCTTTCCGGTACCTCCGGCAGGTATTGGTTGCCTGGTCCATTCAGGCTGGGTGCAACCGCATGAGGCAACGATATTCTGGATCACAAGGGGGGCATTGCCTGAATTGGTGACCACGATATCAAAAGACTGCTTTCCGGCTTCTTCCCTGAATTTGCCAAAGTCGTGTTCGGTCTTTGAGAGCTTCATAAGAGGCTGTGAATAAGCAGAAGTACCGAGGATCACAACTGATAAAAACAATAATAACTTCTTCATCTTCTGTATTAAATGTAGTTTAAACATAATAAATTCTTCAAAAATCCGGTTTTTAATAGTAACTATTATCTCACGGAATTGGTTGCATCGCTAAATACAAAAACCGGACCGGAAAAATAGAATGATATATTTTCCCATCACAAAAATAACAAACTTTAACTTTTCTGGAGTTACTGAACCATAATATCATTAGTTTTGTTGCTCATTAATGACATTTGGAATAAGTTTTGATGCATAAACTGGTATTCCGGAGCTGGAAAGCAATGATGAGAAATATCCGCATATTAATATTCATATTCATTGCCTGTGTCATTTTTTCTGATGCCTCAGGCCAGTTTTACAATGGCCATCAGATGACTTTTGGAAAGAACCGGGTGCAGTATTATGATTATTACTGGATGTTCTACAGGTTTGATGATTTTGACTGCTATTTTAATGAATACGGAAGGGAGCTTGCACAATTCACTGCCGATTATGCCATAGAAAGGCTTGAAGAGATAGAGGATTTCTTTGATTATACCCTGGAAAAGAGGTTGATATTCGTCATTTACAACAAGAATGCCGAGTATAAGCAGACAAATATAGGCCTTCTTACTTCTGATGAAGACAGCTACAACACGGGAGGATATAGCAGGATAATCGAGAACAAGGTGATGCTATATTACGAAGGAGATCATGTTGCATATAAAAAACAGATAGCAGCCGCAATCGCCGAGTCTGTCATCAATGAGATGCTGTACAATGCAGATGTAAAGGACAGGATAGCCAGTTCCTCAGTTATCACTCTGCCTGACTGGTTTCTCAGGGGGCTTATAAACTATGTTTCATACGGGTGGGATTATGAGGCTGAAAACAGGGTTAAGGACGGCATCAGGTCAAAAAAGTACAAAAATATAAACAATCTTGAGTATGATGATGCCGTGTTTGCAGGCCTTTCATTCTGGAGGTTCATAGGTCTGGAATATGGGGATGCCCTTATCCCGAATATCATTTATCTCACCAAGGTCTATAAGCATATCGATGATGGATTTCTGTATGTTACCGGCAAGGGCCTGAAAGATCTGCTTAAAGAGTGGAGAGAGTTTTATCTGAATGAATACACCTCGGACAAAAACCTGCCCGGCTATGATGAAAACACTCTTCGCAGATCAAAAAAGGAACAGATCTTCCAGACAGTAAAACTTAGTCCCGACGGTAACTATATCGCTTACGTTACGAATGACTGGGGAAGGAAAAGAGTATGGCTCTATGACCAGAATTCGCAAAAAATGAAGGTCATCTTCAGGGCTGAGCCAAGGTATGAGCATACAATTGACAAAACCTACCCCGTGATAGGCTGGCATCCCAGCAGCAGGATACTTACTGTCATCAACGAAGAGAAGGCGGGGTTGATATTGTATTTTTACAGGACTTCCGAAAAGACAACAGAGAACAGAAACCTCCTATATTTTGACAAAGTCCTCGATTTTTCATACTCTCCCGATGGAACCAGGCTTGCCCTTTCGGCAGTGAAGGACGGCATTACCGACCTTTTTATACATACAATAGTATCAGGAACCAATGAACAGATAACAAGGGATGTAGCCGACGACCTTAATCCTTCATTTCTACCGGACAAGCCCAATGAGATCGTTTTCTCATCAAACAGGCTGTCGGATACACTCGCCAGCCGTGCCGATCCCTTTGAGAAGACAGCATTGACATTTGACCTGTTCACCTATGATATTAACAGCAGTGGCAGAATACTTACAAGACTCTCCGAGGGTAAATATACTGACAGGTACTCGCCGACTGCAATTTCCGGAAGTAGGTTCGCGTATATCAGTGATGAAAACGGCATTCTGAACAGGTATACAGCCTCATTTGACAGTGCAATAAGCTACATCGATACCACCACACATTACAGGTATTTTATAAATTCGGTACCGGCAACAAATTATGACCGGAATATTCTGAACCAGTCGCTGGCAAATGTTTCCGGCAATTATGGGGAAATTATCTATAGCAATAACAGGTACCAGGTAAGAAAAGGCATCCGGGGTAGTTCAGCAGGGGTAACTTCAAATGAAATGGAGGTCACCAGGTTCCGGAAGGAAAAGGAACGACTGCTTCACAAGGCTGACAGCATCAACCAGCTGAGGCAATGGCTTCTCGCGGAAGACCAGAAGAGAAGGGACACCCTCACCAAGCCCCTGTGGGAATATTACTCCAGAGACGAACCCATCGACATTACCCACTACATCTTTGAAAAGGAAAAACTGAATTACTACGAGCAGCAATGGCGCAAGGATTATATGGACATTGACCTTGATACAGGAAGGCTTATGCTACCGCAGATCAGGATCTATGAAACATCGTTTTATAATAATTACATCGCCAACCAGATCGATTTCACTTTCCTGAATAATTCATACCAGGTTTACAGCGGAGGGGCATACTACAATCCCGGGATCAATGTCCTGAACAGAATTGGTGTAATTGATCTTTTTGAAAACTACAGGGTCACGGGCGGCTTCAGGTTTTCAGGTAACTTCGATAGTAATGAATATCTTGTGAGCGTTGAGAACCTTAAGGGGAAATTTGACAAGCAGCTGATTTTCCACAGGCAGGCGTATCTAAGCGAACTGGAAGACACTCTGATCAAGACACATACTCATAATATATATCTTACATATTCAAAGCCATTCACCCCGGTAATGTCGCTTAAAGGGACAGTATCGTACAGGTATGACAGGCAGACCTTCCTGTCAACTGATCTGGCTAACCTTAATAATGAAAACATCGCCCGCCACTGGGTGAGCCTCAAGGGAGAGCTCATCTATGACAACACCCGTAAAAGGAGCGTAAACATCTATTTCGGGACCAGGTTCAAGTTGTTCGGAGAATACTACAAGGAGATCACCTATGACAAGTCGGATATGATAGTTATAGGCGCTGATTTCAGGAAGTACATCAAGATACACAGGGAGCTTATCTGGGCAAACAGGTTTGCAGCAAGCACTTCATACGGGCCCACCAAGCTGGTTTATTACCTGGGAGGAGTTGACAACTGGATGGGATACCTCTTTGGCAGGAACAATATGTTTGACACATCAATACCTGTTAGTCCCAGGATGAATTACGGCTTCCAGGCGATTGCCACGAATCTCAGAGGGTTCAGCCAGAATATCAGGAACGGAAATAATTTTGTACTGATCAACAGCGAAATAAGATGGCCTGTAATCAGATATTTTGCCGGTCATCCGCTCCGGTCCAATTTTCTCAACAGCATCCAGGTTGTTGCATTCGGGGATATGGGGACAGCCTGGACTGGCAGGTCACCGTGGTCGAATGAGAACTCATGGGATACTGAAATCATAAAGAACGGACCTGTGACCGTTATCCTTGATTCAAACAGGGAACCTATTGTCGCAGGATTTGGCGCAGGAGTGCGTGCTCAGGTCCTTGGATATTTCGTAAGGGCCGACTGGGCATGGGGAATTGAGAACAATTACATACTTCCAAAGATCTTCTACCTGTCGTTCAGCCTCGATTTCTGATTTGTACGCAAAATGTAATGTTTTTTGATATATGACTTTTGCATTTTTTTAATTGATAAAAATTGGATAGTTTTGCGCGATTACCGTAATTAATTTTAACTAAAAATAAGTATCATGGCTTACACAATCAACGAAGATTGCACTGCATGCGGAACTTGTATAGATGAATGTCCTGTTGAAGCTATATCTGAGGGCGACATCTACAAGATCAATCCGGATATCTGCACCGATTGCGGTGCATGTGCGGATGTCTGCCCGGTTGAGGCGATCCATCCTGCAGAATAATGCGATCAGAGAAAATAGCGAGGCCGTGAAAACACGGCCTTTGTTATTTCGGATCATACCTGGACGCCGTCAAAATACCCTGAATATCTGTATTTTTCATCATCTCTTCCAGGCTGACATTCCTGTTCTTCATCATATATGATTCGATTATCCTGAAACCGAGCCATGCAGAAGCCCTGCCGGGCGACTCATTCGTAAAGAACGTTGTAAAGGGGGCTTCTCCTACAAGTTTCCTGATCGTGAACTGATCGGAACTGAAAAGAAGATCATGCTCAACGAGGTAATGCCACATCTGCATTTCGTTATTCCTGCAGAATTTCATCTGATCAGCAGTGTATCCGAAAAGCACGGTATCGCTGAGGTCGGGCATCATGCACCGCTGGAAATACCTTAGCTTGCCTTCATGGATCATTTCAGTCATAACATCGTCCTTCCCGTATCCCATCAAAGCAAGATCCCATTCCGAAGTTCCCCATGCATATATACAGTCCGGAACAATATTCCCGGGATTCATACGCATGGCAAGATACCTGTAGATCTGAAGCCTTTTATAATATTCGCTTTCCTGTCCGAGATACCTGTCAAGACCTATTCCAATGACTGAATCACCAATTATCATACTGTTGTTGAATCCGGTTATGCAGGTATATAATAAAGGAACACTCTTTTCAGGGAAATAATATTTATAATGGCGGAAAGCTTTATCGAGGTCATTCTCAATTGCCGTAACATCAGGGTATAGCTGCATTACTGACTGGTATACCTCATTATTCAGCTTATCGGTGCAGAAATGCACAAGTGAACTGCTGAATGAGGTGTCGCTTACAATGCCGGTATTGATCACATAGCTGAAAAGCTGGAGGAAGGTACCGTATTTCTTACGCAGATCATTAATGGCAGCGGGGATAGCGAGAGGATCGGGTTCAAAGATATCCTTCTCCAATCTTGTAATTTCAACGCCGACTGAGACCGCAGAGATATTCACCCTGTATGGATTCCTTTTGCATCCAGCCATTCCCGGAATCAGGCTGAGCAACAGAAAAATGCCGATGATTCGGATACGCATGACAACCTTTTTTGTTATCCACAAAAATAATTACTTTTTTTGCTTTAAGCCAACTGCTCTGTACTTCAATTTTTATTTGCTAATTTTACTGCTCTTAAGAATAATTGTAAAATAACCTCCGGACATTATGAAGATATCAAGGAACTTAAAGACCTTACTGACTGCCATTTTGCTGATCCTTCTCCTGCCTTCAGGAGCGACAGCACAGGAAAAAGTAAGCATCGGGATCCATTTCGATCCTCTTATTGGCTGGTTTGGAACTGATATTGCTCAAGTGAATAACGATGGTGCAAGACCGGGAATAAACGCTGGTTTAAGCCTAAGGATACCATTTGCCCAAAATTACTCTTTCTCAACAGGATTAAACCTGATCAATTCAGCCGGGAGGCTTGTCTGCGACACCGAAACTGTACTTGAACTCGTTAACGATGAGACTGTTGCAGCAAATGAACCTGTGATTTACAAGATACAGTATGTTGCAGTGCCCCTTGGACTTAAACTGCAGACCAGCCAGATCGGGTACCTGACAATCTTTTCAGATGTGGGGCTGGACCCTAAAGTAATGGTAGGGGGAAAAGCGGATGTTCCCTCCCTCTCAATAAAAGGAGAGAAAGCCAATAACGAATTGAAATTGTTCAACCTTTCATATCATGTTATGGTGGGCATTGAATACGGACTCGGGGGCAATACAGCTGCAATAGTCAGCATCGGATTTGAGAACAATTTCCTGGATGTGACAAAAGATAACGGGACCCAGCCTGTTGATAAAGTAACCCACCGGCTGGTCTCTGTGAGGCTTGGAGTAAACTTCTGAGATATTACATGAAGATAACTGTTGCACAGTTTAATTATCACATAGGCAATTTCGCAGGTAACAGCGAAAAGATAATAAGCGCCATCAAAAAGGCACGGGATAATGGCTCTGATATGATCGTGTTTTCCGAGCTGTGTGTACCGGGGTATCCTCCTCTTGATCTTCTCGACAGGATCGATTTCATAGAAAAATGCGATCAGACCGTTGCTGAAATTGCCCGTGAGTGCAAAGGGATAGCTGCAATTGTCGGGTCGCCCGTCATCAATACAAATCCCCATGGGAAGAAGCTTTTCAATGCGGCACTCGTTTTATCAGAAGGCAAAATCGTTTTTTCAGCATACAAAGCCCTGCTTCCGACATATGACATATTTGACGAGTACCGCTATTTTGAACCAGGCAGCAACTTCTCTGTTTTTCCTTTCAGAGGATTAAACCTGGCTGTTACTATATGCGAAGACCTGTGGGATGAACAGCCATTTGATAATGAATTTGAAAAGAAAAGGCTTTATTCTGTCTCACCGATGGACGAGCTGGCAAAATACAAGCCTGATATAATTATAAATATTTCTGCATCGCCCTTTTCACATACAAAGATTGAATCAAAGAAAGAGATCTTCAGATTAAAAGCGATGAAGCATGGGATCCCCGTGATAACTGTAAACCAGGTTGGAGCGAACACTGAACTGATCTTTGAAGGAGCTTCATCTATCGTCAATAAAAAGGGCGAGGTCTATAAAAGACTGCCATTTTTTGAAGAAGCGGTCGAAACAGTCACATCGGATGAAATGACCGATAGTCCTGCTCAAACTGAAGCAGTCAAAGATCCGGTGGAGCTGATCTTTAAAGCCCTTGTTACCGGAATACGCGACTATTTCTTTAAAACGAACTTCAGATCAGCCATAGTGGGTCTCTCAGGCGGGATAGATTCAGCTCTTTGCCTCTGCCTTGCCGCTGAGGCTCTCGGCAGCAGGAACGTAAGGGCACTGCTGATGCCGTCAAGATACTCATCGGACCACTCGGTTAAGGATGCTGCCGCCCTGGCTGAAAGACTGGGGACTAAGTATGACATCATAAGCATAGAAAAGCCTTTCATGGCATTTGAAGAGGATCTGGGTCCGTTATTTCAGAGCAGGGATACAGGTGTGACCGAGGAGAATATCCAGGCGAGGATAAGGGCACTCTTTCTTATGGCAGTCTCAAATAAGTTCGGATGTATCCTTCTCAATACCTCAAATAAAAGCGAAGCGGCAGTCGGATACGGCACTCTGTACGGCGATATGGCAGGAGGACTTGCCGTACTCGGAGATGTCTACAAAACCGATATTTACCGCCTGGCAAACTATATCAACAGAAAAGAAGAGATCATTCCTTCAAACACTATCAGGAAACTGCCTTCAGCTGAACTCCGTCCAGGTCAGTATGACACCGATTCACTGCCTGATTATAAAATACTCGATTCGATACTGTATCAGTATATCGATCTGCAGAAGCCTGCCGGAAGGATATCAGGAGTAGGTATCGACAATGCCATGGTGCAAAGGGTAATAAGAATGATAAACAGCAACGAGTATAAAAGATACCAGGCTCCTCCCGTTCTGAGGATCTCTTCAAAATCATTCGGTGCCGGATGGATAATGCCTCTTGTTGCCAGGTATTGATCTGGTAAAGCTATTCACGCAAAAATACTCTTTTTACCCTGCCGGGAATCGATGTCAGGATCTCGTACGGTATTGTATCGCACTTTTCAGCCATCTCTTCTATCGGAATATTACTTCCGAAGATCTCAGCCTCATCACCCTCTCCTGCTTCAAGTCCTGTGACATCGGCCATGCACATATCCATGCAGATGTTTCCTATGACCGGAGCACGTACATTCCGGATGAAGAGCGAGCCGTTCCCGTTGCCGAGCTTCCTGTTGAGCCCATCAGCATAACCAACAGGAAGAATAGCTATTGATCTTTCCATTACCGACACATCGGCACAACCGTACCCGACGGGCTCTCCCGCAGGTATTCTCTTGATCTGCGAGATGCTTGTCCTGAACCGGCCTGCCGGTTTAAGGTTCAGTCCTTCGAACTTTCCCACACCATATATACCTATGCCGGGGCGCACCATATCCAACTGGTACCGGGGGAAACGAACTATGCCGGCCGAGTTGCAGATATGCTTCAGGACAAAGTGATCTGCAGCAGCACATATTTTTTCCGCTGCCTTAAGGAACATTTCAGCCTGGCGATGTGTAAAGTCATCGAACCGGGGATCTTCGCTGGCTGAAAAATGAGAGAATACAGATACTATTTTGAGAGATTCCTGTGAATTGAGCTTCACTGCAAGAGTGTTGATATCGTCAGGCATGAAACCAAGCCTGTGCATTCCGCTGTCAATCTTTATATGAACCGGGTAGCCGAACAGCCCGTGACGGGATGCCACACCGCTGAACTGATCGAGGGAAGCAAAGCTGTAGATTACCGGTTCAAGGTCATACCTGATCATCTGTTCGGATGAGGAGGAGTCGGGATTCATCACCATAACAGGCAACGTTACACCTGCATTTCTGAGCTCGATGCCTTCGTCGGCATAAGCGACTCCCAGGTAACTCACACGGTGGAATTCGAGCAGTCCGGCTATCTCTGCGGGACCGGCTCCGTAGGCAAAAGCCTTCACCATTGCCATTATTCGCGTATCAGGATCAAGAAATCTCCTGAACTCGTTAAGGTTGTGGGCAATGGCATCAAGGTTCACCTCAAGAAGCGTCTGATGCACCTTCTGCTCGAGCAGCTTCCCGATCCTCTCAAATTCAAACATCCGTGCTCCCTTCAGCAGGATTACCTCATTATGGAATCTGGCCGGATTGAACCTCTGGATAAACTCATCGGTGGAGTTGTAGAACTCAGATTCAAGCCTGAAAAGCTGCCTGTTCCTGGAGAGAGCCGGCCCGATACCAATGAATTTATGAATTCCGTTTTTCTTCACCAGGTCTTCAACGCTGCCGTACAGCTCCTTTTCGTCCCTTCCGCTCTGGATAAAATCTGAGAGGATAAGCGTAGCCAGCCTGCTGCCCTGCCCCCGCAGGTATTCTATCGCTATCCCCAGTGAACCAGGGTCTGAATTATAGTAGTCTTCCACAAGGAGAGAGCCGTTTATACCGTTTTTTATCTCCATCCTCATGGCCACGGGAAGAAGTCCTTCCAGCCCTTTCCTGATTATCGCAGTGTCTGTGTCTAAAGCCAGGCATACAGAAGCAACGGTTATGGCGTTTTCCACCGAAGCCCTGTCAATGAAGGGAATAATAAAATTATGAATATTACCCAGGTAACTCATTTCTATCCGGGTAGTACCGGCATCTGAATTCTTTCTGACGATTATTGATGCATTTATATTTTCAAACGACCAGTCGATAATTTTCTTCCCTCTGAAAGATTTATCATTCAGCAGTATCTTCCGGATTTCCTTGTGATCGCTGCAATAGACTATCAATGAAGCATCTGTAAACAGCTTCAGTTTCTCTGCCGCCTTGGCACTCATGTCGGCGAAGTTTTCGCTGTGGGCATCTCCAATATTGGTAATTACTCCGATATCAGGTCCAATGACTTTACGGAGGTTGTCCATTTCGCCAGTCATCGATATTCCTGCTTCAAAAATCCCAAGGGTATATTTATTATCCAGCCTGAGTACCGACAGGGGCACTCCGATCTGCGAGTTGTAGCTCTTCGGGCTTCTGATCACAGGTGCCGATAGCCCCAGCACATCTGAAAGCCATTCCTTTACAATAGTTTTGCCTGCACTTCCGGTTACTGCTATCACTTTCGATGTGAAGGATTTCCGGTGATGCGCTGCCAGAAGTTGCAGGGCTTCAAGGGTATTCCCTGTTTGAATAAAAGAAGCATCCAGATAACTGCTCATGTCACCCGGGAGCCTCTCAACCACAAAGACACGTACGCCCTTGATATAGAGTGAGCTGATGAACTGATGGCCATCATGGTTTATTCCGCGCAGGGCAAAGAATGCAAGCCCTTCTGTAATTCCTGTGCGACGGCTGTCGGTTAAAACATCTGTTACTTCAAGCCCGGGATTCAATTCAAGATTCCCGTTTACTACCTTAGCGATTTCCGAAGCTGTATATTTCATTTCAGCTTACCTGTTGCTTTATTAAAACATGACCTGCAGAGAGGTTCATATTTATCCTTTTCGCCGAGAACAACCACCTGCTCTTCATCAGACTTCCGGAATGAAAACTGGGCAAGGTTGCCACATCTCATGCATATCGCATGAACTTTCGTCACGTACTCGCCAATGGCCAGGAGCCCTGGCATTGGGCCGAAAGGCTTTCCCGTGAAATCCATGTCAAGTCCGGCGATGATTATCCTTATACCACTGTCGGCCAGCCTGTTGCAGACGTCAATTATCGTATTGTCAAAGAATTGTGCCTCATCTATTCCGACAACCTTAACGTCGCCGGACAGAAGGATGATAGCAGAAGCATTGTCGACAGGTGTTGAGACAATTGATTTTTCATCATGGGAAACAACCCTTGATTCGGAATAGCGCTTATCGAGTGACGGTTTGAAAATTTCCACCTTCAGCCCTGCAAACTGAGCTCTTCTCAACCGCCGGATAAGTTCTTCGGTCTTGCCTGAAAACATCGAACCGGTTATAACCTCAATAGACCCTCTTTTGCCAGCTTCACCTGCCGAATTTTCAATAAGTTCCATACTAAATTAATCTCAGTTGCCAGATACCATTTTGTAACCTTGTCCCGTTTCGACTTGTGGAATATTAGTTACTTTTGCAAAATAAGGAATTTGGTTTGTTTTATTAATATCAAATGACATGGATTTCAACGCGACCGTTGATTTAATTCTCAAAGACCTTAATGAAGCAAGAGAAATCATTGATGACCTGAAAAACTACCCGGGTGTTCCAGTGATCCAGGTTGAGCTGGCAAAATCGAAATGCAAGAGCGCTGCTGAGGTGATCGCACTTCTTAAGACTGTTAAGCATGAGAAAACGCGGATTGTTCCTGAAGAAAAACATGTTGCCCCAATAATTGAAATTCAGGAGGTTGTGAGGCAGGCTGAAAGACCCGCGGAATCGGTCACACTCGGAGACACCTTCGGCCTTACCGACAGAATAAATGAACAGATGGGCAGCATGATGGATGATGATCACGTGTCGGATATGATGAAAACAAAGCGATTGGACAATCTTGCCGATGCAATAGGTGTAAATGATAAATTCCTGTTCATAAGGGAGATCTTCAACGGAAGTCCGGAAAAATACAGCCAGGCAATTTCACGTCTTAACGGCGCTTCAGGTTTCTCTGATGCAAAAGAGATGCTTACAAGCTATACAGGTGAGAATAAAAATAATGAAGTTCTAAAACAGCTGTTCGACCTTTTAAAGAGAAAATTCCCTGCCGATGAGTAAATTATTCCTGGTGCCCACTCCTATCGGCAACCTCAGGGATATCACCCTGCGGGCCATTGAGATTCTTGAGAGTGCAGATCTTATCCTCGCCGAAGATACTAGGCACGCGATGAAGCTGCTTGGACATTACAATATCAGGTCGCCTCTTCACTCGCACCACATGGCCAATGAGCATAAAAGCGTTGAATCAATCTGTGAAAAGATAAAATCCGGAACCAGGGTAGCGCTGATAACTGATGCCGGCACACCGGGTATATCCGATCCGGGGTTCCTTCTTGTACGATCATGCCTTGCAAAAGGGATACCTGTGGAGACACTGCCTGGTCCGACAGCTTTGATACCCGCCCTTGTCAATTCAGGCCTCCCGTGCGAAAGATTCTGCTTTGAAGGATTCCTTCCCCAGAAGAAAGGAAGGAATAAAAAGCTTGCCGGGCTTGAAGAAGAAGCCAGAACCATAATTTTCTATGAATCTCCCTACCGTCTTGTAAAAGCGCTTGAGGAAATGGCCCTGCATTTCGGGAGCGACAGAGAAGCATGCGTCTCAAGGGAACTGACAAAGATCCATGAAGAGAATATCAGGGGAACATTATCATTTCTGGCCGATCATTACAGAAATAACCCTCCGAAAGGCGAGATTGTGATAATTGTGGCTGGGAAAAAAGAATAATCCGGTCCTGAAATGAATAGAGTTGTTCTACTTATATTACTTCCTTTCATATCGATATTAACTTCTTACTCCCAGATCCTTAAAGGGAAGATAACCAGCGAATCGGGAGAAGCAATCCAGTACGCAACTGTTTACATCCAGGAGCTGAAACAGGGCGCCACCGCGAACACAAAAGGAGATTATGAAATCAAATTACCCCCGGGCAGGTACCTGGTTACATACCAGAGTCTCGGGTATTCTCCAGTATTCTATGATATTACGATCTCAAACCAGACCATAACAAGGAATGTGATCCTGCCCCTTCAGTATTATGAAATACCGGAGGTGAGGATAACGGCAACCGGTGAAGACCCTGCTTTCGGGATCATGAGAAAGGCAATTGGCATGGCTCCGTATTATCTGAATAATATAAGTTACTATAAGGCCGATGTCTACCTGAAAGGCAATCTCATTTTCAACAAGATCCCCAGGCTCATGCAGAAGGCGATGAAGCTGGAGGCATCTAACGACGACGGAACATCAATGAGCATCGTCATGAAGGAGGGGGATGTGTACATGATGGAATCATTCAACGAGATTGAATTCACTGCTCCCGATAAATATGTGCAGAAAGTAATTTCGATCAACAGCACCTTCCCTGATGAAGGCAATGATATCTCGCCGATGGATTTCATAAACGCCAGCTTCTATCAGCCGCTGATAGCCGACCTGGCAATATCGCCCCTATCACCTCAGGCATTCTCACATTATAAATTCAAATACCTCGGAGCAACGCCACAGGGTAACAATATTATAAGCAAGATACAGGTCATTCCAAAAATTAAAAGTCAGCAGCTCTTTGAAGGCACCATATATATTATTGAAGATCTCTGGTGCCTGTACAGTGTTGACCTGACAAATGAAAATATTGCCGGGAAGATAAGTGTCCAGCAGCTATACGTTCCTGTCCAGGATGAA
Source organism: Bacteroidota bacterium (assembly GCA_043800695.1). Taxonomy (GTDB): domain Bacteria; phylum Bacteroidota; class Bacteroidia; order Bacteroidales; family VadinHA17; genus LD21. Next base: position 151,679 of record JAZDMU010000019.1, on the reverse strand, counting down.
ATCTGGCTCCCAGTGAGCCACAAGTTCAGTATTGATCTTGAGATTGTCGGCATCAGGGCGGTTGCCGGATATGGCGGTTCAGTCAAATACATTGATGTCAGTCCGAATAGTTCGCTCCGGAGACCAGAACCCCTTACAGCTGATTATTTCGCCAGGAAACAATCGGTTGATGCCCCGGACCAGGCTCCATCCAAAAACCAGGAAAAGATAGAGGAGATCCTTAAAAAGGAAGCGATAACCAACCGTGATATGGTTAAGCTGACCCGTCTTATGGAGAAGGAATCAGAGGAAGCGCTTCCTGACAGCGTCAGAAACAACCTTGAAATAAAGGATAATACAATTTCAACAGTAGAGAAAGATGCTGCCAGGAAAGACAGTACATACTGGGCCGAAATAAGACCGGCTCCGCTCTCGGACCTTGAAATGAAAAGCATCAGGGTACGTGATAGTGTAAAACTGGCCACCCCCGGCGTTCTGGTGAAAACTGATACCACGGATGCGGGCGACCAGAAAAAGAAAAGCAAATTACTTCAGACAGTAAGGTATTTCGGGATGGGCCACACATGGTCAGACACACTGGGATTCAGCTTCAATTTCGGAGGTCTGATCGATCCTGAAAACATGAGCTTCAATACTGTCGACGGTTTTATCTACGGCCTGGATTTCCGGATAACCAAAAGGTGGAAGGATAAAGCTGCTTTCTCATTATATCCTGAGATAAAATATGCATTCAGCCGCGAAAGCCTTATGTGGAGGCTGAACGGAACCTTCAATTATGACAGGATAAGGCAGAGAGAATTCTTCTTCAGGGCAGGCACGACGAGCCGCGACATAGCTTCAGGAGGAAGCGTAAACACATTGATAAACACCGTATCATCGCTGTTTTTCGAACGTAACTATCTTAAGCTTTTTGAGAATAAATATGCAGCTGTCGGCCACAGAAGCAGGATTACGATGGGCATGCTTCTGGAACTTACTGCAGAATATGACGCCAGGAGAGTACTTGACAACAATACGTCATTCTCATTTTTCAAAACCTCACATGGTTATTCTGACAATATCCCCGGTAATTACTTCCTGACAAATGAAGCAGATTCAATGTTCTCGCTGCGCGATCAGGGACATTTTGAATTGGTAACAAATGTTACAATTACTCCAAGGCAAAAATACAGGGTCAGAAACGGAGCAAAAATACCTATGGGTTCCGAATGGCCGACTTTTACAATAACATGGAAGCATGGGATAAATGAGTTTGCGGAATTCGCAGACAGATGGAGGCATTTTGACATGATCAGGTTTGAGGCATCAAAACATCATGATCTTGGTGCTTTCAGCGAATTTGACTGGAGGTTCAGAGCGGGCGGGTTCATTAACAGCAGGAATCTGACCTTTTATGATTTCTTCCACTACAATACGCAATCGCTTCCCGTTCTCATCAACGACTACCAGGACGCTTTCAGGTTGCCGGCATATTATTCACAAAGCTCACCTGAACTGTTTGGCGAGATGCATCTGAAATATACTACGCCATACCTTCTGCTCAAATACCTCCCCGGCCTCAGCAAAACCCTTATGCGCGAGAACCTGAGCCTTTCCTGGCTTGGCTCAGATTTCCACCGCAGCTACACAGAGATCGGGTACAGCATAACCGAGCTTCTCCTGGTGGGAGAGCTGGGAGTTTATGCCGGATTTGAGAATCTGAAGTACAATAATATCGGCGTGAGACTTGTTCTCAGGCTCAACTGATACCATTCTGTGAAAGGATCATGCAAACGGTGGTTCGTCATGAATGCCGGCATCCTTGTCGAAGCTTCCCCCCAGGCTCTTAAGATTGTCATTATTCATCTTTGAACCCAGAGTGATGCTCTGTGCGCCTCCCGGTTCGGGAGTCTCTTCGAAGTCAAACTCATCGAGATCGACGAACTGGGCTTTTTCTTCCCGGAATTTCAGTCTGACATCATCCACAGGGCCGTTACGGTTCTTTGCAAGTATGATCTCAGCTATTCCTTTTGTTGATGTACCGTCATCAAAAGCAGTAAAACCGAATTTCTCCTGCCGGTGAATGAAAACCACCATGTCGGCATCCTGCTCAATAGCACCTGATTCGCGGAGATCAGAAAGAAGGGGACGCTTGGTACCTCCTCTCATCTCAACCGACCTGTTAAGCTGTGAAAGCGCAATGATCGGAACATTCAGCTCCTTTGCAATGCTTTTAAGCGACCTTGATATGTTGCTTACTTCCTGTTCGCGGCTTCCGGCATTATCCGGACCCGACATCAGCTGAAGGTAATCAACTATTACTAAATCGAGCTTATGCTGAGCTTTGAGCCTGCGGCACTTTGCCCTGAGCTCAAAAATTGAGATGGCGGGTGTATCGTCGATAAAGATCGGAGCCTGCACGAGTTTCTTGATCCTGGTGTCGAGCTGCTTCCACTCCTCTTCAGAAAGCCGGCCGTTCCTGATCTTGTCGCCGGGGATATCTGTCTCTGCGATTATTAACCTGTTTACAAGCTGGATTGATGACATTTCACAAGAGAAGATCGCAACATTTTTTCCATGATCAATTGACATGTTCCTTGCCATGGAGAGCGCCAGCGCCGTTTTACCCATCGAGGGACGGGCAGCAATTATAATGAGCTCCGACTTCTGCCATCCCGATGTGAGCCTGTCGAGCCTGGTAAATCCCGAGGGTATCCCTACAAGGGCATCCTCCCTCTTACCTGCTTCCTCTATTTCTCTTATCGCATCCTTTATGACCGCATTTATCGGAGCAACTTCTCTTTTAATATTCCCTTCAGCTACCTGGAACAAGGCATTTTCAGAAAAATCGAGGAGGTCGGTTACATCTATTGAATCATCGAACGACCTTGTCTGAATCTCGGTTGAAACCCTTATCAGCTCCCTCTGGATATATTTCTGGGCCACAATCCTTGCATGGTAATCAACGTTGGCGGCTGAAACTACCTTTGACGTAAGCTGGGTGAGATAAACCGGTCCGCCAACACTCTCAAGCTCATTATGGTTCTTCAGCTCTTCGGTTACAGTATAAAGGTCAACCGGATACTCCCTCAGCGACAGATCGGATATTGCCTTGAAGATCTTTTTATGTGTTTCCTTGTAAAAGCTTTCAGGCTTGAGAATGTCAAGGATGGCAATCACCGCCTCCTTTTCAAGCATTATCGCCCCGAGGACAGCCTCTTCCATATCCAATGCCTGAGGCGGCACCTTGCCAAAATCCGGCAATTGGGATATCATTGTCCTGCTGCCCGATGTCTGTTTTGCCATTAATGTTATATTACTGATTTATTGATACTTAACAGAAGATGTATTCATTCTCTCCGGAAGTTTCAAAGGTATGAATTAGGAAACCTGCTGTTCTATGTACGAACTTAATATTACAAACAGATCATGTTTAAAACTTGTTGAAAAGCTATAAAGATCAATAGTGGTGAATTATTCAAAACCTAATGGTATTTTTACACAAAATGCCGGTATATGATTTCATTTCCGAAAGCAAAGATCAATCTCGGACTCCGGGTCATCGAAAAGCGCGATGATGGTTTCCATAATATTGAAACCATCTTCTATCCCATAGCTTTGTCGGATGCTCTGGAATTTGTTGTGCAGCGGGGGAAGGCGAAGGAGGATGAGCTTGTTATCACCGGCATTGACATCAGGACGAAGACTGAAAAGAATCTTGTCATGAAGGCCATAAGAAGAATGAGGTCGAGGTATCCGGTGCCCCCTCTTAAGATACATCTTCATAAAGCGATCCCGGCTGGGGCCGGACTCGGCGGCGGCTCATCTGACGCCTCATGCATGATAAAGAGCATCAATAAATGTTTCAGGTTCGGGATCGCCGGTGAAGAGATGAATGAGATTGCGATGGAACTTGGCAGCGACTGTCCGTTCTTCCTGGATCCTGTGCCCTCAGCCGGCACCGGGCGGGGAGAGATACTCAAACCGGTCGATCCGGTCCTGGACGGATATTACATTGTCCTTCTGAATCCGCGAATTAATATAAGCACGAAGGAAGCCTACCATAATTGCACTCCTGCTGAACAGGATAAAAAACTTGAAGAACTGATTAAAGGACCGGTATCGGGATGGAAGAAAACTATATTGAATGATTTTGAGGATTTTGTTTTCAAGGTATACCCCCAGGTCGGAGAGCTCAGAAAGGCGCTTTACAAATCTGGCGCGGTCTACAGTTCAATGACGGGAAGCGGATCAACTGTGTTCGGTATATTCAAAGACAAACCCGCTGTCAGGGGAAAAATCAAGGATTATCTTATTTACCAGGGAAGTCTCTGAAATTAATCCAGCTCAAGAAGGATACTCCCTTTTGACACCTTATCGCCTTTCTTAACTGCAATTCTTTTCACCTTGCCGTCATCCTTACTCTTGAGATTGTTCTGCATCTTCATGGCCTCAAGTATCATCAGTGTGTCACCCTTTTTAACCTGCTCTCCCGGCTTTACAAGTATGTCGAGGATGGTTCCCGGGATAAAACTGAGAATTATTTTTGGATTGTCAGGCTTATAAGGCTTTCGGGCTTTGAACCTTGCGTTCAGCCTTGTTTTATAAAACCCTGTATATAGCCGGAGCGTTTCGATATTTTTTAACTGATCCATTTTCATTAAATTTTTAAGTTAATGCAGGCGATCAAAAAGGAGGAAGACCATGCTTTTTGAGAGGCATCTGTATTGACTTGTTCTCTGATACGTTGATCGAATGCAGCAAAAACTTCCTTGTTTCCGAAGGCTCGATCACCGCATCAACATATCCGCGGGAGGCTGCCACATAAGGATTTGCGAATTTTTCCTTGTACTCTGCAACCTTCTGTTTGCGTGTCCCGTCAGGATCGTCTGACGACAATATCTCTTTTTTGAAAATGATGTTTGCAGCGCCTTCGGGCCCCATCACAGCTATTTCAGCGCCGGGCCATGCAAATACAAAATCAGCCCTGAGATGGCGTGAAGCCATCGCTATATATCCGCCTCCGTATGCTTTTCGGATGATAACCGTAATTTTAGGCACTGTAGCCTCGCTGTAAGCATAGAGAACCTTTGCTCCATGCCTTATAACTCCTGCATGTTCCTGATCAACTCCCGGCATGTAGCCCGGCAGGTCGACCAGCGTGATTATCGGGATGTTGAATGCGTCGCAATAGCGAATGAACCTCGCTGCTTTATCGGATGAATCGACATCAAGCACACCGGCCATCTCAAGAGGCTGGTTTGCAACAAATCCCGTCGTTTTACCATTCATTCTGCCAAAACCTATTACGATATTCCTTGCATAGTTTTCCATTATCTCAAAGAAATCGGAGTTATCGACAATGGCACGTATCACATCTTTAACATCATATGGCAGGGTGGGATCATCGGGGACGATCTTTTCGATGTTGTATTCAGGCTTCGGCTCAGCCGGTTCAAACGGCTTAGCCTTTCTTTCATTGCTCCAGGGGATGAAGGTTATCAGCTTTTTGATCTGATCGAAGCACTCCTCTTCGCTCTTTGCAAAGAAATGCGCATTCCCGGTAATTTCGCTTTGTATCCTGGCGCCCCCTAGCTCTTCCATTGATATCTCTTCGCCGAGCACCGTCTTTATTACTTCAGGCCCCGTGATGAACATTTTGGAAATATTATCGACCACAAATACAAAATCGGTGAGCGCCGGCGAATAGACCGCTCCTCCCGCGCAGGGACCCAGTATTACCGATATCTGAGGTATCACTCCGCTCGATATAGTGTTCCGGAAAAAGATTTCGCCGTAACCTGCAAGCGAGTTGACTCCCTCCTGTATCCTTGCTCCTCCCGAATCGTTGATCCCGATCAGTGGCATCCTCATTTTCAGGGCATGGTCCATTATCTTTGTGATCTTCCTGGAATGCATCAATCCCAATGATCCTCCAGCAACAGTGAAATCCTGAGCATATATTGCAACGGGTGCTCCGTAAATGGTTCCGCTGCCAATAATTACTCCGTCGCTGGGAAGCGACTTCTTTTCCATGTCAAAGTCGCGGGCATCATGCTCCACGAACAGGTCATATTCATTGAAGGAATCGGTGTCGAGCAGCGCCATTATTCTCTCGCGGGCAGTTCTTTTTCCCATAGCTTTCTGCTTTTCGATCGCCTGTTCACCGCCTCCGAGCAGAAGTTTTTCGCGCTTTTCGTGCAGTTCTCTGATTTTTTTATTAAGTGCCATAAAATGAAGATTTCAGAAATTTACCCGGGATCATTCCAGGGGTACAAGTTTAAGCAAATTGTCCGATTTGAGGTAACTATTTGGGAGCTAATTTATATAGTACGCCGGCAATGACCATATACAAGAGATTTGGTATCCACATTGCGAACATCGGATTCAGGTTGCCCTTGACCGAGAATTGTGAAGCAAACTGAAGAAAGAGAATATATGAGAAGCTTAGGGCAAGCCCGATGCCAATGCTCATGCCGATCCCTCCCCTGATCTTTTTCGAAGAGAGGGAGACCCCGATAAGTGTCAGAATGAAAACTGCAAAAGGATGGGCCCATCTGCGGTGTTTTTCAATCAGGAACACCTTCAGCTCATCAGACCCCTGAAGCTTCAGCAGATCGATATAATCGTAAAGTTCCCTGAATGTCATTGTCCCAACGAAACCAGGGTCGCGCGAAAAATCACCCGGACTGATTGTCAGGGTCGTGTCAATCCTGGTTCCTTTTGTTACTGTTTCCTCATTGCCATAAATCTCTCTCATTATATAATTCGAAGCTGTCCATTTCGAATTGATGGAATCCCACACTACTGACGGAGCAGATAGTTTTGAAACAAGATTGCCCTCCTCATTGAATCGCTCCAGAGTAAAGTTCCTGCCTCTCAGGTAAACAGGGCTGTAAGATTCCATGTATACATATATATTCGGATAGACCTGCCTGTGAATATTCTCGACATTAACCTTCCTCCATTGGGGCCGGTAGTATTTGTCCTCAAAATCCATCCGCTCAAGCGCTGTCTGGGGGATCACGAAATTGGTGAGGTAAAAGATGAACACCGCTATCACAAATGATGAAAGGAAGTATGGCATCATCATCCTCCTGAAGCTCATTCCGCTGTTCAGTATTGCAATGATCTCGGTGTTTACGGCCATGCGTGATGTAAAGAAGATGACCGAAATGAATACGAACAGCGGAGCAAAGAGAGTGGCAAAATAGGGGATGAAATTAAAATAATAATCAAAAACCACAGCACGCCACGGGGCTTGCTTCTCCATGAAATTGTCGATCTTCTCGGAAAGGTCAAATACAACTGCAATGGTCATAATCAGGACAAGGGAAAAGAAGAAGGTCCCCAGGAACTTCCTGATGATGTACCAGTCGATTATCTTCAGCCTGAAGAAGCCTATAACCGTTCTGAAAGTCTTCTTGTCATTGACTCTTTCCATGTTCTGAAATTCCCTTTCACAATTTGTTCCCTTGCCTGCCTGACAAGACTCAGATAAAACGCAAGATTATGTATACTCGATATCTGCGATCCCAGTATTTCTCCCGATATTATCAGGTGCCTGAGATATGCCTTTGAATATATGATACTTACTGATGATGGCCCGGCCGGATCGATCGGACTGAAATCATCGCTCCACCTGTTATTCTTTATGTTGAGAATGCCCTCGGAAGTGAACAGCATGCCGTTCCTCCCGTTCCTTGTCGGCATAACGCAATCGAACATATCAATTCCTCTGTCGATCGCTTCCAGTATGTTTACAGGTGTTCCGACTCCCATCAGGTACCTGGGCTTCTCTTCAGGAAGTATCTCATTCACTATTTCAATTGTCCTGTACATCTCCTCTGCGGGTTCTCCTACCGACAGGCCTCCTATTGCATTTCCTGCCATGCATGCTCCGGCGACTTTTTCAGCAGAGATTTTGCGAAGATCATCAAAGATGCCTCCCTGGACTATCGGGAAAAGGAGCTGGTTGTACCCCCACAGCGGATCGGTGCTGCGGAATCTTTCCACTGCCCGATCGAGCCAGTGGTGGGTCAGCGCTATTGATTTCTTTGCATATTTATGATCGCATGGAAAAGGAGCACATTCATCAAGCACCATCATTATATCGGATCCTATGATCCTTTGAATGTCAACCGTGTTCTCAGGCGTAAATAAGTGTTCCGATCCGTCAATATGCGACCTGAAGACAGCTCCGTTATCGCTGAGCTTTCTGTTCGGGGAAAGTGAAAAAACCTGGTAGCCTCCGCTGTCAGTCAGTATGGGAAGGTCCCATGACATGAACTTATGAAGGCCTCCTGCCGCTTTCAAAATCGGGGTTCCGGGACGAAGGTAAAGATGGTAGGTGTTCCCCAGGATGATCTTTGCATCAATTTCCTCAACAAGATCCCGCTGGAGTATACCTTTTACAGTCCCTCCGGTTCCGACAGGCATAAAAACAGGTGTCGGGATATCTCCGTGTTCTGTTGAAAGTACCCCGGCCCTGGCATTTGTATCCTTATCCCTGCTCTCAATCCTGAACATTATACTGCCCTGATATTTGAAGCACAAATGTAATTCATCCGTTCGGGCTGAGGAAATTATCAAACTTTTTTTTCACCATTCCGATTATCTTAATTAATATTGCGCGGATTTATGACAGCCCGAAAATGTTCCTGGACAATCCCTTCCTGATGATCGTATTTATATTGTTTGCTCTTTCTGCAGCAATTCAGCTTTTCTATTACCTGTACTTTTACCTTGCAGTTACCCTTCATAAGCATCAGGATGCCGGGGAGGTATCTGAAAAGAATCCTGTTTCGGTGATCATTTGTGCAAGGAATGAATCTGCAAATCTCAGGAATTTCCTTCCGGCTGTTCTGGAGCAGGAGCACTCCGGATACGAAGTGATAGTCGTTAATGATTGTTCGGAAGATGATACCTATAATGTTCTGGGAGAGTATTTGCTGAAGTATCCGCATCTCAGGATTTCCAATGTAAATAAGGATCCGAAGTTCACTCACAACAAGAAATTCGCCCAGTTCATAGGGATAAAGGCATCAGTGAACGACATACTTGTTTTTACAGATGCCGACTGCCGGCCGGAATCACGGAACTGGCTGTCAGGAATGACTTCACATTTTGACCCGGGGACCGATTTTGTTCTCGGCTATGGAGGCTATATCAGGGCAAAGGGACTTCTGAACAGGTATATCAGGTACGACACCATGACAATAGCATTGCAGTACCTGGGAATGGCAATCAGAGGCATTCCCTACATGGGCGTTGGCCGTAACCTGTCTTACAGGCGGAGGGTATTTTTCGACAATAAGGGATTTGGCGCACACAATCATATTATCTCCGGCGATGATGACCTGTTCGTAAATTCAAATGCAGGCAGGAACAATACACGTGTGGAATTCAGGAAAGAAAACCATACAAGATCGGTGCCTGCGATATCGGTTGAGGAGTGGGTGAGCCAGAAGAAAAGGCATCTCAGGACTGCCAGATACTACAAAGCACGTGATATTTTCCTCCTGGTGACCGAACCGTTCACAAGGATCCTGCTTTATGCTTCATTTATCGTTTTGATGGTAAATTTGTTCCTCTGGCCTTATACACTGGCAATCTTCGGATTACGGCTCATTGCATTTTTGTCTGTGATCATCCCGGGGCAGAAAGCCCTGAATGAAGGAGGCCTGGCTTTTTATTCACTGTTTTTTGATATCTTTTCCCCGCTGATTAACAGCATGATCTATCTGAGCAACACCCTGTCGAAGTCAACCAGGAACCAATGGAAATAAACCAGGGGCTGTCGGACAAGGCAAAAAGTGATCTCGTACTGGTAGCGGAGGCTAAAAAGGGAAATGAAAAGGCATTTGCCAGCCTTATGAACCGGTACCGGGATTCAATTTATTTCTTGCTCCTCAAGATGGTAAATAATCCCTCTGATGCGGAAGACCTTACGATCGAAGCTTTTGGAAAGGCCTTCAGGAGCATTGATTCCTATGAGCCCCGTTTTGCATTCAGTACCTGGCTCTTCATGATTGCCACCAATAATTGCATCGATTTCGTCAGGAAGAAGCAATCATCTCCGGTCCCATTTGATCAGAACACTCCGGGGATGGACAATATTACCAGCAATATACAGTCGGATCTCCCCGATCCTGAAGAGGCACTCATTAATGACCAGAAAATTGCCACACTCCGGAAAATAGTTAACCAGCTTAAATCGCCCTACAGGGAGATGATTGAACTCCGCTATTACAAGGAGTACTCATATGAAGAGATTGCCTCCGAGCTCAATCTGCCAATTGGTACGGTCAAAGCCCAGCTCTACAGGGCAAAGACGCTGCTTTACAATATCTTCATAAAAACAGGCAACAGGTAATGCCCGGAACAGTATTCAGATATTTCCCGTTGCTTTCACCGGAACAGAAAGAGCAGATATCCCTGATGAAACCGGTATATTCATCGTGGAACAGCCTGATCAATGTGATCTCGAGAAAAGACATGGAGAATTTCTATGTTCATCATGTTCTTCACTCATTGTCAATTGCCAGGATATTAAACTTCAGTCCCGGCACACGGATACTGGACGTCGGAACAGGCGGGGGCCTGCCCGGTATCCCACTGGCAATCCTGTTTCCGGATTCGGAATTCACTCTTCTTGATTCAATAGAAAAGAAAATAAAGGTGGTAACTGCCATTGCCGGAGAGCTCGGATTAAAAAACGTTGTTCCGTCAAGGAAAAGAGCGGAGGAGGAAAAAGGCAGGTACGATTTCGTCATCTGCCGGGCTGTAACTGAATTCCCCAGGTTTGTCAGGCTCACCTCAAAGAATGTATCACAGGAGGAGAATAACCAGCTCAGGAACGGCATCCTCTATCTTAAGGGAGGTAATCTTGAAATTGAATTGGGTGCACTGAAGAAAAAAGTGCAAGTTTGGAATATAAGGGATTTTTTTTCTGAGACCTTTTTTGAGACAAAGAAAATAATTCACCTTCCTGTTTTCACCAGGGATAACACAGCCTGCCCCGACTTGTCGGGGGATTGACACGGAATAAAAATCAGAATTAGTTTATTTATTTCGAAAAAATCATTATTTTTGCGGTCTTAAATTTAAATCATAATACCGTACATCAATGAAAAGGACATATCAGCCGTCAAGAAGGAAAAGGGCAAATAAGCATGGATTCAGGGAAAGAATGTCCACCGCCAACGGAAGGAGAGTCCTTGCTTCGCGCAGGGCAAAAGGCAGAAAGAAACTCACAGCCTCTTCCGAGCTTAAGCTTAAAGGATAATTCCTGTTAACGATACATTAGAAAAGGTGCCGGTTTAAGGCACCTTTTTTGTTAAATTTGCACAGGTATAATTCTCTGATGAATACTCTGATCGAAAACATACATAACCAGGAAACCAGGCAGATAGCCGAAAAAGTGATAGCCGGCACCCGCATCTTACCCGGGGAAGGATTGATGCTTTACGGCAAAGCTGATCTGTCGGTTCTTGGTTTGCTCGCAGGCATTGTCAGAAGACGGATAAACAACGGCTTCGCGTACTTTATCAGGAATTTCCACATTGAGCCCACAAACAAGTGTATTTATAATTGCCGCTTCTGCTCCTACCATAAAGCTGCTTCAGATCCTGAGAGCTGGGAATACAGCCACGAGCAGATGCTTGATATCGTAAAAAGGTTTGATGGCAGTGATGTGCGTGAAGTGCATATCGTTGGCGGAGTTCATCCATCATACGACCTCGATTATTATGGCAGCCTGATACAAAAAATAAAAAAGCACAGGCCGTCGCTTCATGTCAAGGCATTCTCGGCTCCTGAAATTGAATTCATGATTAAGAAGTCAGGAATGACAATTCAGCAGGGAATGGTAAGACTCAGGGAGTACGGACTTGACTCGATACCCGGAGGGGGAGCTGAAATATTTGATGAGAAGCTCAGGAGGGAGATATGCAATGAAAAAACATCATCGGAGATGTGGCTTCATATCCACGAAACAGCTCACAGGGCAGGGATACCTTCGAACGCCACAATGCTTTATGGTCATCTCGAAAGCTATTCCCACAGAATAGATCACATGGAGAGACTCAGGAAATTGCAGGACAGGACGGGAGGGTTTAATGCATTTATTCCCCTTAAGTTCAAAAAGGAGAATAACAGCATGTCAGGGGTCGGTGAAGTGAGCATCACTGAAGATCTGCGCAATTATGCGGTTGCCAGGATCTATCTTGACAATATCCCTCACATCAAGGCATACTGGCCGATGACAGGGAAACCGGCTGCACAGTTAAGCCTCTCTTTCGGGGCTGATGACCTTGATGGCACCATCGACGACACAACACGGATCTACTCCATGGCAGGAGCCGAAGATCAGAATCCCTCGATGTCAACCGAAGAGATCCGAAAACTTATTATTGAAGCTGGCTTCGAACCGGTGGAGAGGGATTCACTCTACAACAGGATCTGATAATAATTTTATCTATACATTTGCGTTATCACTTATGTACATATTGCCTGTATGAGCTTAAAGAACTTCATTTTCAGCAAGGTATTTCTTAAGAACCTGGGGCTGGCATTTCTTATTGTTGCCGGCGCCATCATACTTCTCCTTATATGGCTCAACATTTACACACGACATGGGCAGGTGAGAGTTGTTCCTAATTTTACGGGATTAACCATGGAAAAGACCGCCGCCCTCGCAAAGAAGAGCAAAATGAAATTCCAGGTGATCGATTCCGTGTACACCTCACTCGTGCCCCGGGGCTGCGTGGCGGAGCAGAACCCGAAGCCGGGTTTCAGGGTAAAAAAATGGAGGAACATTATCCTGACAATAAATGCTTTCCGTCCTGAAATGGTGGCAGTACCCGACCTTAAAGACCTTCCCCTGCGCCAGGCAATTGCCCTCATTGAGGATGCAGGTCTTGAAATGGGAGAACTAAGGTATAAGGCTGATCTGTCAATCAACGTGGTGCTTAGTCAGCTCCTTAATGGAAAGGATGCTGTCCCCGGTGATTCGATCCAGAAAGGAAGCGTTATCGACCTTGTGCTGGGGAAAGGACTGAGCAACCAGAGAACTCCGGTTCCCGACCTTACAGGAATGAGACTGGAACCTGCAAGAAACAGGATCTTCGGAGCATCCCTTAACCTGGGTACATTTATTTTCGACAATACGATCCTCACAAGCGAAGACAGCCTGAATGCTTTTGTATATAAGCAGAATCCTGAATACAAGGAAGATGCATCCCTTCAGCTGGGATCATCAATCTACCTGTGGCTTACGGTGGATTCGCTCAGGCTGCCTGTCGATTCAACCCTTATTGTCTTGCCTGATACCGTACTTCCGTCGGGGATACTTCCCGGAACAATGATCTGACCCTGATGATAAAAAAGGCCCTGATAAATATTATCCTTCTGGTATTGCTGACATGTTTCGCCAGGGGACAGGAGACGGTTACAGGACTGACCTCAAATATCCTTCTTAACAACGGGGCTTATTCAAAGAAGACTACCCAATCGCTGAATCAGGACACTCTTGAACTTCCTTTCTTTGATGATTTCTCACTGGCAGGCATCATCCCGGATCCCGTGAAATGGTCTGACAGCTACGTGTTCATCAACAACACATACAGCAACAGGCAGATAACCACGGGGATTGCCACAATGGATGCCCTCTCGGAGACCGGCAGTCTGTATGAGACTGCCACTTCCGTGGCTTTCGAGGCTGATCACCTTACTTCACAGCCGATAAACCTTAATAATCCGGCATCTGACAATATCTGGCTCAGCTTCCATTATCAGCCCGGAGGCATTGCCGATCCGCCTGAAGAAAACGACAGCCTTGCCCTTCAGTTCTATGCTCCTGCAGAAGGGAAATGGCACCCGGTATGGAGGGCAACCGGTAGCAATTACCCTGATTTCAGGGCCGTTACCATTAAGATTGACAATTCTAAGTTCCTTAAAAAAGGATTCAGGTTCAGGTTCGTTAATTATGCAAGCCTGAGTGCAAACCTCATCGATCCCTCAATTGCAGGCAACTGCGACCACTGGAATATTGATTATGTGCTACTTGATAAGAACAGATTCGGGGGTGATACTGTTTATGCCGACGTTGCCTTCAGGTATCCGGTAAGATCATTGCTCAACAACCATGAAGCAATGCCCTGGAAGCAATTTATTGAAGTGTATACGTCAGAAATGGGGGAAACTATCGGCATTCATTACCGTAATAATGACATAATCCCCAGAAACGTGACCAGGAATTTTGAAATATGGGATGTGTACAACAACAAACTGTCAAAATCCTTCACGGCAGGAGCGACGAATATAGCCCCGCTGACCAGCGTCGATTATGATGCCAGCCACTTCTATACTTTCAAGGACAACACCGACTCGGCTCTTTTCAGGATTAAAAGCTGGCTGATAACAGATGATTTCGACCCCAAACAGAACGATACTATTGTTTACTGCCAGCATTTCGGAAACTACTTTGCTTTTGATGACGGGTCCGCTGAAGGCGGTTATGGAGTAAATGGACTGGGATCGAGAAATGCTATGGTCGCATTCAGGTTCAGATCGTTTATTGAAGACACGCTGAGGGCAATCTCCATCTGCTTCAACGACAGCTATATGAATTCCAATATCAGGTCGTTCGATCTTATGATATGGGACAATGCAAACGGACTCCCGGGGAATGTGCTCTATGCCCTGGAAGAAGTCCTTGTAAAACCGGGGGTTGGTGTTAACGGATTCCACACTTATACGCTCCCCTCCCAGGTCGCGGTAAACGGCATATTCTACATTGGATGGAGACAACGCTCAGAGACATTCCTTAATGCCGGCATTGACCTTAATACTCCTCATGGCGGGAAGCAGTATTACTGGATTAACGGGAACTGGGACCTTTCTCAGGTATCAGGCACCCTGATGATAAGACCCGTGCTGGGTCCTCTTCTTAATACTGCGATAAATGACATGCCCTTGCGAGGCAGTTCACTGCGTTTCTGGCCTAATCCTGCCGGCGATCACATATTTATTGACCGCGGGGAGCTGCAGGATGCTGAATCACTGTCAATAACCATTTTCGATCTGTATGGCAGAAAGATGATTTCGGTCCCGTTCCGCGAGCAGATAGATATATCATCGCTCCGGGAGGGCTTATATATTATAATGGCTGAGAAGAACGGACTTCCATCAGGGTTCAGCCGGCTTGTAAAAACCAGGTAACCTCCAATGGCCGAAGAGGAATCAATCGAGCAGCAGGAGCTTTTTGAGCATCACAGGTTCAGAATAGATCCGGGACAGTCACTCATCAGGATCGACAAATACCTCTTTGCCAGGATAGAAAATGTATCAAGGACCAGGATACAGGCTGCAGCCAATGCCGGGAACATCTTAGTAAACAATAATCCGGTAAAACCAAATTACAGGGTCAAGCCAAACGATCTTATTCAGATACTGCTTCCGAATCCTCCCAGGGAAGTGGAGCTCATACAGGAGAATATCCCGATAAATATTGTCTGGGAGGATGATGATGTTGTTGTTGTCAACAAGGAACCCGGCATGGTGGTGCACCCTGCCTACGGGAATTTCACGGGAACACTTGTAAATGCCCTGATGTGGCATTTCCGGGATCTCCCTCTCTTCAAAACAGGGGATCTTCGTCCGGGACTGGTTCACAGAATAGATAAAGACACTTCGGGTATTCTTGTGATTGCAAAAAATGAATTCGCCCTTAACAGGCTTTCAAGACAATTCTATGAGAGGAGCACTGACAGGAGGTATATTGCTCTTGTCTGGGGTGTTCCCGAACCGGGTGAAGGGACCATTGAAGGACATGTAGGAAGGAATATCCGTGACAGGAAGATCATGCAGGTCTTTCCCGACGGGAGCCACGGCAAACATGCAGTCACTCACTACAGGGTGCTTGAGGATCTTGGTTATGTTTCGGTTGTTGAATGCAAGCTTGAAACAGGAAGGACTCACCAGATAAGGGTTCATTTCAGCTTCATCAGGCATCCCGTTTTCAACGATGGAGAATACGGCGGTGATAAGATTCTGAGGGGTACAGTGTTCAGTAAATACCAGCAGTTTGTAAAGAATTGTTTTTATATCCTTCCCAGGCAGGCTCTGCATGCAAAGTCGCTTGCTTTCAATCATCCCGTTTCCGGTAAAAGGATTTCTTTCGATTCAGAGCTGCCATCCGATATGCAGCAGGCAATAGACAAATGGCGTAATTATATATCTAATAGAGATGCTGATAATTAAAATAATTGACCGTTCTCCAGGTTCGGAGGATAAGGCTTGTCGGGAATATCCTGGGCGACAATTGCTGCTGTTAAAAAGAGAAGGAGAGACAGTGTCATAAACATTCCGTTCAATGCTGTTCTCCGTTCCTTCCAGCTCAACCTGAAGATCCCTGAAGTTCTGTGTAGCCTTGAGTTCGGGATACTTTTCTACGAAGAGCACAAAGGAATTTGATTGATCGGGTACTTTGTGCTCTTAGTGCTTTCCTTTGTGTCCTTTGTGGTTAAGAATTACTAAATTTGATTTATAATATTTCAGCGTATTGATGAAAACAATTGCAATTGCGGCAGGAGGTGATTCTTCTGAATATGAAGTTTCGGTCAGGAGCGCAAATGAGGCCAGCAAAGCTCTCTCCCTGAAATACAAAGTTTATATAATATTGATTAGAGGTATTAACTGGTATTGGGAAGACATTAAAGGACGGTATCACAATATTGACAAAAATGATTTCTCGCTTGTTGTTGATGATTCAAGGATCAGGTTCGATGCTGTATTCATTGCCATTCACGGATCGCCCGGCGAAAACGGCCTGCTGCAGGGCTACCTTGATATGCTTCAGATCCCTTATACCAGCTGCGGAGCCTTTTGTTCAGCTCTGACCTTCAACAAGCAAGCCTGCAAGATGTTCCTTAAAGAATACTCTATACCTATGGCTGATGCCGTGCTTGTAAGAAAAACTGATAAGATCGATCCTGCCAGGATAACGAAGCGGATCGGATTACCATGCTTCGTAAAGCCCAACGACAGCGGTTCAAGCTTCGGAGTAACCAAGGTTAAAGAAGCAGGCAGGCTCGCCTCTGCAATCGAGACTGCATTCGGGGAGAGCAACGAAGTACTTATCGAAGCTTTCATGAAAGGAAGAGAAGTGGCCTGCGGAATATTAAAAACAAGGAACAAAGCACTCATCCTGCCAGTAACCGAGATCATAAGCAAAAACGAGTTCTTTGATTTCGAAGCCAAATATACTCCGGGTAAATCGGATGAGATAACACCTGCAGACATACTCGATTCATTGTCAGACAGTATAATGGAGCTCAGCTCCTCAATTTATGATCTGCTTGGCTGTAAGGGGATAGTAAGGGTCGACTTCATCATAATCGGAGACAAGCCTTATTTCCTCGAGATCAATACGATTCCGGGAATGAGTTCAGAAAGCATCATCCCGAAACAGGCTGCTGCAGCCGGAATAAATACCGGAGATCTGTATGAGATGGTAATTGAGGATATAATTCAAAGACATAACAGCGTAAAGGCGTAAAGGAAAAACCACCGTTGTGCCGTTTATTCCATTGCTTTCTTCAGGGCACTTGTAGTTGTGTGATACTTTGTCAGCATTCCCGGAATCTCCCACTCAGGCAGTTTTCCTGACTCCAGGTATTCAAGAAACTTTTCAGTTACTTGTCCGAAATGCTCCTCATGAGTGATTCTGTATTTTGCAGGAACGCTGACCTTTAAAGTGTTTCCATTCACCTGTTCAGCCGTGAGAGAGTCATAAGGCAACGTTCCCAGAATCTCTTTCAGCGTAAGTGAAAAATCACCGAAGTTTTTGCCTTTTATATTTTCAACATAAAGTGTCGACAGGAAATTTTCCTCAGCGCCCTGCCTGATCACCAGGTCGCAGCCGGTCCCATGCATCACCGAATAGTGAGTATCACCGCCTCCGGGGGGAGCCTGGTAGTCCCACTTCACTGACACTTTTGCCCAGGTGCCTTTCAGCTGGTAAACCATCTCGCCGTTGGCAAAAACGTGAAGCTTTCCGTCCTTTACATCCTTCTGAAGGTAATCGGGGAATTCGTCCATTCCGGTAACATCCCTGAACTGTTCCTTTGTAATGACGGTGGCCCACCTCTTTGCTGCAGCCATGTTCACATCCGTTGGTTTAAGCACCTGACCCGGGAAGCATTCCCACTGGATGAGATCGACCAGATGAGTGGTAACGTCGACGATGCCCTCTCCCTGTTGTTCCACATCAAAGAACCAGGGAGGCCTTAGCAGGGGTGAACCTGATACTATTTTTGAAAAATGATGCACGCTTTCCTTGGTTACTGCAGGATCATCATGTGTTCCTGTTTCCAGTTTCCCGAACACCGTTTCATTCATCGACAGAAGCTTCTGGAGTACGGTAGTCACCTCAAACCTTTCGGTCATTATGTCGTAAAGAATTATTCCTTTATCTTCTGCTAAAATAAATGCCTGTTCAAGTTTCAGATAATCATCCGGGTATATTATCATGGGTTTGTCAGCAAGCACATTCAATCCTGCATTTATCGACTTCAGGATATACTCTGCCTTCTTTCTGTTATTGCCTGAAAGAACAACCACGTTTCCAGGCTGGTCCTCAAGCATCCTTTCAAAGAAATCAGCTCCTGTATAGACAACCTCATTCCATCCGGTGGGATCCTCAGTCCGGTTGTTATATGAATTAATCCTGGCTATATATTGCAGGTAATCAGGTCCTCCCGGAGCATACACATGAACTTCCGGGGAGACCTGGCTATACATTATCTTCTGCACCAGAGCTGCATGGAAATGCCCCGGATCAACGGTGATCAGATGAACAGGATAGTTTTTTTCCATAGAATCCTCCGATTGTTTTTTCCCTCCTCCTGAACTGCAGGAGGTCAGCATCAGGGATGCAGTAATTAAAGATATCCAGTTTTTCATATTTGTGAGGAATTGTTTTTCACTGCTTTCACGAATGCATTGATGTTGGCGCTGGTGACATCCGGGGCCATCCCTCCGCCTGCCGACCAGATGATCCGGTTTCGACTCTCTGTCTCCCCGAAAGCTTTTTTCACTGCGTCCTCCACCTTCTGGGTATCTCCTGCAGCAAGCACATCCCTCGGCGGAATATTGCCAACAAGGACTACATCCGGTCCGGCAAGTTCCCGTATCTCTCCCATGGAATGATTAAAAGAGAAATTAAACATATTTACTCCTATTCCGGTAAGGTTCTTGGCCGTGATCAGACCGTCGGCATCATTGTGCAGGAATCTTACCTTGGCTCCGGTGGTGTCAAATATTTTCCTGAAATATGGAATAACGAACTCCCGGAACTCAGACTCTCCCACGAACCCGATTATATCGTCCAGGATAAGTATCCCGTCTATTGAAGGGAAACACTCTCTCTGCCAGCTGAGCCAGTCGCAAATGAAGTCGGTTATTTTCTTCAGAAGCCGGTGGGAGCCTTCAGGATCGAGAGCCAGTGACATCATAAACTCAGTTGTTCCCATTAGAAAGCTCGAAATATTCAGCGGTCCTCTTGCAACTGCAAACCTTATCTGATGACCGGCATCACTGATGGCTTTTTCATTGTTCCTCAATCGGCTGATCATAAAGGGCAGAAGTCCGTCGGTTTTCACATTGGGCTGCGGTAGGGTATCTGTTCCTCCGGTGCCCGCAAGCACTCGCTCGGCATGCGGAAGGTTCTTTTCAAGGAATATCATTCTTGATCCGAATGCTGAAGGTTCGGTACACATTCCATACTCCGACCAGAAGCCGGGCATGAACCATACTTCAGGGAAAGTGGTCACGGCCCTGAGGTTTGATTTCAACCAGAGTTCGTCAGATGAATAAAAATCAACTTTTGATATCCCATACCACCCGGGTATCCAGGGACTGTCGATGATAAATCCAACAGGCTGATAACCAATATCTTTACCATCGATCAGCCTTACCAGATCATCCCAGGAAGAATTTCGCATAACAAAAGACTAAAATATAAGAACGATATTTTATCGTAATAAAAATACTCAGAAAAAATGTAATCACCGGACAAAACAGTTTAAATAAAGTTAAATGCCCTGTTATCAAATGATATTTATTTTTTCGTTCTGTAAGCATCTATCGGATCACATGTGCACACAAGGTTGCGGTCTCCGTAACCATCGTCTATCCTTCCCACGGAAGGCCAGAATTTGTTTTCAATGATCCATCCGGCAGGAAATGCCGCTTTCTGCCTGTCGTATTTGTGATTCCATTCAACAGCTGTGACTACTCTTACCGTATGAGGCGCATTATGCAGTACATTGTCCTCCCTGTCTGCTTTTCCATTCTTGATTTCCTCAATCTCGTTCCATACTGACTTCATCGCAGCAATGAATTTATTAAGCTCCTGGAGTGATTCAGACTCCGTGGGTTCTATCATCAGGGTGCCATGTACAGGAAATGAAAGCGTGGGTGCATGGAAGCCGTAATCCATCAGGCGCTTGGCTATGTCTGATTCTGTTATTCCTGCCTCAGATTTGAAATTCCTGCAGTCAAGGATCATTTCATGTGCAACATAACCGTTGCTCCCTGTGTAGAGGGTTTTATACCATCCTTTAAGGGCCGCAGCTATATAATTTGCATTCAGAATAGCTATTTTCGTTGCCATGGTAAGCCCATCGGGCCCCATCATGAGAACATAGGCATGAGATATTGTCAGAATATGAGCACTTCCGAAGGGTGCTCCCGAGACAGCTGTTGTACCGTGGCTTCCTCCGGAATTGACAACGGGATGTGAGGGAAGGAACTCGGCGAGTTTGTCGTTCACCAGGATCGGACCCATTCCCGGACCTCCTCCGCCATGGGGTATTGCAAATGTCTTATGAAGGTTCAGGTGGCAGACATCTGCTCCAATGTATCCCGGACTGGTCACTCCTACCTGGGCATTCATGTTGGCTCCGTCCATATAGACAAGTCCTCCGTGCGAATGAATAATATCCGTCATCTCAACCACTGCCTCTTCAAAAACTCCGTGTGTTGAAGGATATGTTATCATAAAGGCAGCCAGGTTGTCTTTATTCTCTTCTGCTTTCTTCCTGAGATCGCCGACATTGATATTTCCTTTTTCATCACATTCGACAACAACCACCTGCATGCCGGCCATCACCGCGCTCGCCGGATTGGTTCCGTGAGCAGATGACGGAATAAGCACCACATTCCTGTGGACATCACCCCTGCTCAGATGATATTCCCTGATCACCATAAGACCCGCGTATTCGCCTGCAGCACCTGAATTAGGCTGAAATGATACCGCAGAAAAACCGGTAATCTCCTTCAACGCCTCACCGAGTTCATCCATCAGCTGAAAGTATCCCTGAGCCTGATCCTTTGGCACAAATGGGTGAATATTTGCAAACTCGGGCCAGCTCATTGCGAACATGGAGGTGGCAGGATTGAGTTTCATCGTGCAGGAGCCCAGCGATATCATGCAGTGCGTAAGAGAAAAATCCTTTCTTTCCAGCATTTTTACATATCGCATCATCTCAGTTTCGCTGTGATAACGGCTGAAGGCAGCAGCTTTAAGGAAGTCTGATCGCCTGATGAACCTGCCTTCAGGGATCCTGCAATCGCAATATGTATCGACTGTTTTATGGGTTTTACCGGCTGCAGTGCCGAAAATTTTCAGTATGGTGTTGATCTCGGCAAATGTGGTTATCTCATCAGTACTGATCATCACACTCTTTTCATCGGGATAAAAGAAATTGATGCCGGCATCTTCAGACAGTTTTCTTATTTCCCTGCCTTTCCCGCCTGAAGGCAGTACGATCTTAAGTGTATCGAAAAAGAGGGTGTTGACCTGGTCGTAACCAAGTTCCTTCAGCGAACAGCCGAGAGTACAGGCTGACCTGTGAATATGTGTTGCTATTCTTTTCAGTCCTTCGGGACCATGGTACTGTGCGTACATCCCGCTCATTGTTGCCAGCAGGGCCTGGGCAGTACAGATATTTGAGGTCGCTCTTTCGCGCTTTATATGCTGTTCGCGGGTCTGAAGCGCCATACGGAGCGCAGGATTTCCCTGGGCGTCAACCGATACTCCGATGATCCGGCCGGGCATGCTCCGCTTCAATTCATCCTTTGTCGCAAAATAACCTGCATGAGGACCTCCGTAGCTCATCGGCAGTCCGAAACGCTGATTTGAACCAACGACAATGTCTGCACCCCATTCTCCGGGAGGTGTAAGTATTGCAAGACTCATCAGGTCGGCAGCCACACCAACCAGGGCTCCTGCTGCATGCACCCTGCCTGCAAAGTCACTGTAATCCCTTATTTGCCCCGATGCGCCAGGATACTGGACCAGCGCACCGAAAAAGAATCCGTCAAAATGCGCTTCACTGTATATTCCCTTAACAAGTTCAATTCCAAGCGGTTTCGAGCGTGTAGCCATCACATCCATCGTCTGAGGAAAGATATCCTCATCGACAAAGAATTTGTTGGCTCCGGTTTTCACTGCAGCTCTTGACCTTGCATTGTACATCATGATCATAGCTTCAGATGCAGCTGTTGATTCATCGAGCAGTGAAGCATTGGCTATCTGCATGCCTGTAAGATCGATCACCATGGTCTGGAAATTGAGGAGCGCTTCAAGACGGCCCTGCGAGATTTCAGCCTGGTATGGCGTGTATGATGTATACCACGAGGGGTTCTCAAGCACATTCCTTATTACAACCGACAACGGGGCAATCCCGTAATAACCCTGTCCGATGAATGAACGGTACATTTTATTCCTGGCGCCCAGATCTTTCAGATGCTTCAGGTATTCGTATTCACTCATTGCAGGAGGGATAACCAGCTGTTTCTTAAGCCTGATCTTCTCCGGAACTGTGTCGTCAATGAGATGGTCAAGGGAATCAACCCCGATAACACTGAGCATCTGCGGCAGCTCACTGTCGCGGGGACCATTATGACGGTCAACAAATTTATCTGGTATCATATATTTAGATTTTTTATTGTTTACTTCTGGTTAGCAATATCGTGTCAACGGGGCAGCAGCAAAAATAACTTTATTTGCCTTACCTGAAATACGGATTGCTTTTCATTTCCGTTCCGATTGTTGTTGCCTCACCGTGACCAGGATATACCACAGTCTCAGGCGGCAGGACAAATAATTTTTCCCTTATACCCTCAACCAGGGCTTTATGATCCCCTCCGGGAATATCGCTTCTTCCAATGCTTCCTGCGAAAAGGATATCGCCCGTGAAAACAGCATTATTTTTTTCGCTGAAAAATGCCAGGCTCCCGGGCGCATGTCCCGGAATATGAAGCGCCCTTAGTGATTCAGAGCCGAAAGATACTGAGTCATCACCTTTAATAAAACCTGCAGGTTCAGGCGGCTCCTCCATGGTAAGTCTGAAATATTCAGCATACATCAGAGCATTATTCCTGTTCATTTCCTCATCAGCATGACAATAAGCCCCCAGCTTATATTTATCAAGGAACATCCCGTTACCAAAGATATGATCAAGATGGCAATGTGTATTCAGCAGGAGTACCGGATCGAGTTTCCTTTCTTCAATCAGATCAGTCAGCTCTTTGAATTCATTCTCATCATAGCAACCGCAATCAATAACTGCGCATTTGCCTGACTCATCAGCAAGAATATATGTATTGACAGTGATCGGTGAAAAAACAAGCCTGAATATTTCCATTAACTCAATCTATTGATTTACAGTCCCTCGCAGCATCGGAACAAAAACGAAATACCCGTGTGAAGAATAATCATAATCATCTTCTCCTGTTCTCTGAACAAGGGTCATTACCTGTGTCCCGCTGTCGCCCAGCGGAACAACAAGTCTGCCTCCAATTTTAAGCTGTTTCAGCAGGGTGTCAGGGATATCCGAAGAGGCTGCGGTGATTATTATCCCGTCAAAAGGACCATACTGTGATTTGCCCTGGTGACCATCACCATAAAAGAAATCGGCAGAATACCCGAGTGATGCAAGTGTTGCCTGGGCTTTCAGATAGAGTTCCCTGAAACGCTCAATTGTATAAACCCTGGCGCCCATCTCGGCCAGAATTGCTGCCTGGTAACCTGATCCTGTACCTATCTCAAGTATCTTATCCCTTCTCTTTACCTGCAGGAGGGATGTCTGAACCGCAACAGTATATGGCTGAGAAATAGTCTGCCCTGAGGTGATGGGGAAAGCCTTGTCGACATATGCATGGATCAGAAAAGCAGGATCCATGAAGACATGCCTGGGAATTGTTCCGATGGCCCTGAGGACCTCCTCATCAGTAATTCCTTTATTCCTCAGTTCCGCAACCAGTTTCTTCCTCTTGCCCCTGGCTTCAAACGAATCGTCTGTGAAGTCGCTTCTCATCTTTTCTGTAAAGAACAAAAATATGAAAATTGTAATACCCTCGTCAGGAGGCTTGTCATTCGTTGATAAAATTCCGTCATATGAAGAAGGCTTCACGCAAGCAAGAACCTGCCCAGGGGTTTATATACAGGGCCTGTGGGTTTAAGGATGCTTTCAAATAGTATCACCTCGTTTACGGCAACCTCCTGAAAAAAAGTGTTACTGTATTTTTCAACTGCTGATTCAAGTACCCTGGAATCTTTAATGAATTTTATCCGTCCGAGGGTGATATGCGGCTTAAAAGGGCGTTCTTCAAGCTTAAAGCCCGCATCACTCAGTGCTGTACTGATCAGGTTGTTTAGCCTTGCCAGGTTCCGGTACTCTTCAATGCCAGCCCAGATTACCTTCGGATCACGATAATTCCTGAAGACACCTGTCCCGGAGAGGTTAAAGCTGAATTCCCCTGATCCGCGGCATTGCTGCCTGACTGCCAGGTCAGCGATCTTTATCATTTCCTCATCGGTATCGCCAAGGAATGCCAGTGTAAGATGAATGTTTGCCGGATCTACCCAATTGATCCTTTCATTCTCCAGAAGTGCCCTTAGCGTCGATATCATCCTGATGAGACTATCTCCGGGGTTAATTTTCAATGCAATAAAAATCCTTTTCATAATCAAAGCAAACCGGCCTGGATATCCTGGAGGATAAGTTCCACAAGAATATCTTCACCATAGGGATCGTATTCCGACTTAAGATTGGTACCGAAAATTCTGGCTATTCCCTGCCAGAATGCGGCGTTTATTCCTCCCCTGTACTCTTTTATAAGGTCATAGGAAGTATAATATGTCTCCCTGTATATAAGTTTTAACAGCAGCTTACCCTGTGTGATCGTCATATCCCGTATATCATCCTCATATTCCCTGAAGACCTCCTTCTCGAACTGTTTCAGATAATTTTTCCTTTCCTTTTCATCGCTCATTGCCAGAAGCCCACCATTTACTTCAGCCAGCCGTTCCCTGACAATCATTGCATAAGGGTATACCTTTTTCAGGTTATAGACCAGCCTCTGATACTGTCTGAATTGGGATCGTTCCCTTCTTGGGGAGCCCTGCATCCGGCCGACAACGGCAACCTCCTTGATCTCAATTTCCGGAAGTGTTTCACCATCGCGTTTTATTTTCTGAAGCAGATAGAACCGCTGGGGAATTGAGTCGCCGCTGAGACTGACACTATCTTTCTGCCCGTACAAAAATCCGTATACAAGCAGTAATGATAAAATTAAGATCCCCCTTTTCACAGCCAATGATTTTTACAAATGTACCAAATATTAATGCTCTCAGAATAACAGTCATTGAATGCGAAAATTGTGCCAGATACCTGCATAAATGCCAACCAACATTTTGTGTTAAAATGTTAAAAACTACCTTTGGTTAAATTTCCTGGGATGATGATGAAGCCGGAGAATTTCGATGATCAGTCCCGTTTCAGGCAGGTACTGGCTATACCTTACAGTGATCTTGTCAGCTTTGTGCTGGATTACATGAAGCGCAGTTCTGCCGTAATGATCTTCTTCTGGTCAGGCTGCATAATAACTGCAGGTATTGCATTTACTGTCAGGCTGGACATAGGCGGATACTTTCCCTTCAGGAGTATTTTCCTTCATTCTTTGCTTGGATTTATTGTATTCCCGATCCTTATAATACCTGTTCACGAGTTCATGCATGTAATTCCTTTCTGGCTCACCGGTGCAAAGAAAATCAGAGCCGGGGCCGACCTTAAGCAGTACATCTTTTATGTCACTGCTCACAGGCATGTGATTAATGCAGGGCAGTTCAGGCTTGTCGCTCTCTTCCCTTTTATAAGTGTAACTATTACACTTATTATTCTTGTACTGTTTTTACCAGGATTGTGGAAATGGAGCCTTTCGGCACTCCTCTTCGTGCATACAACCATGTCCGCAGGTGATTTTGCAATGCTGAACTTTTATTTTCTGAACAGGCACAGAAAAATTTACACCTGGGATGATGCTGATGAAAAAATGGCTTACTTTTATGAAGAATTATAAAGAAAATAATCACGGAGTGAAAACGGAGTTTCACGGTATTTTAAACAGTGTTACTCTGTATTAACTCCGTGTAACTTCGTGGTTAAGAAATACTTAAACTAAAATTAATTTAACAATGAAGAAACTGATAATCACCGTTTTACTTGTTGTTTGTGCTGTATTTTATACAAGCGGACAGAGGAAAATTGTTCACCTGCCGGATTTGCCGGGCTATGTGACCATGAAGTGTGACTTTCACACTCACACCGTCTTCTCCGACGGTAATGTATGGCCCACTTACAGGATTGCTGAAGCGTATCTTACAGGGCTTGATGCAATCGCCATTACTGATCACATTGAATATACCCCGCACAAAGATTACATCCCTGTCGATCACAATGCCGCATGGAAGTTAACCCGGAATGCAGCGAAAGAGGGAAACCTTATACTTGTGCATGGAGCAGAAATAACCCGCGACATGCCTCCCGGGCACTTCAATGCGCTCTTCATTGAAGATGCTTCTCTTCTTGCCAAAGACTCGGTTATGGATGTATTTGAAGAGGCAATAAAACAGGGCGCATTCATCCTGTGGAACCATCCCGGATGGAAAGCCCAGGAGCCCGACGGCATACCAAAGTTATATGATATCCATCACAAGTTTATTGAAAGGAAGTGGCTGCATGGGATAGAGTTCTTCAATGACAACGAGTATTATCCGCTGGTAATGACATTTTGCGAGAAATATAACCTGGCAGTCATAGGAAACAGCGATACCCACGGGATTATCAGCGAAGATTATAGAGAACCTGACTATACCAACCGGCCGATGACTCTTGTATTCGCGAAGGAGAGAACCCATGACTCGCTGAAAGAGGCCATGTTTGCCGGGCGCACACTGGTCTATTTCAGGGATATGCTTGCCGGAAAGGAAGAATATGCAAAGCCATTTTTCTACCAGTGTATTTCTGTTGGGAAGGTCTTCTATGAGACTGACAGGAACATATACTTTGAAATAACAAACAATTCTGATATACCGTTTTATCTTGAAAACGGTAAGGCACCTGCTCCGTCATTCATTTCACTTCCTGCCAATTCCGTAACAAGGGTCACTCTCAGTAAAAAGGCAGTCTCACCGCTTGTCTATGATGTAAGGAATATCATGACAGGTGAAGATAAGGTGTTGAAGGCAGAAATAAAGTTTTAGCGAAGGGGTACTATCTGAAAACCCACCCCAGGCCCCTCCCGAGAGGGGATCTCTGAATGCAAACTCTCTTCAACCTTTTTCAGAATCTCTGCTTTGCCAGAGCAGGCACATCATCCTCCCTGGTGATCGGGCGCATCCTGAAGGAGTATTCGTAGCTGTTCTCAAGGAGCCTGTACTGAGGATGTACTCTTGCTCCCCATGAATCATCGCCTCCGACACCCATCTGCCCAAGGTCAACGTTCAGGTTAATGAGATCGAGCGGCTTGATGTCATTGGTGTGAGTATTTGCCGTGATCGCGTCAGGCCTGTATTGTGATAATTTCCCGGGTGATTCAAAATCATCATGCACGTGATTAAGGGCAGCAAAGCAGAAAAGCGGATTTCCGCTCACCAGCAGACCGGTGCCGTTATCATCGGTGAGGGTAAGCCAGCGGGTATCTGTTTTGTAACCGTTCTCCTGAGGCCGGATATACGGGACATACTGGTCGGCGACGGTGCTTTCATACAGGCTTACATCGGCCGACGTTTTCCTGTCCGGATAGTTTTCATGAGGGCCGCGTCCGTACCATTTCAGGTTTGCGAACTCAGGAGG
Source organism: Bacteroidota bacterium (assembly GCA_043800695.1). Classification (GTDB taxonomy): domain Bacteria; phylum Bacteroidota; class Bacteroidia; order Bacteroidales; family VadinHA17; genus LD21. The sequence continues at coordinate 123,495 of JAZDMU010000019.1, read as the reverse complement.
AAGCTGCATCTGCATGCCCATTCTCGGCATTTCGGGGATCTTATCCGAGATTTTTCTTAACGAATTCGATACCACAACATCCGATGTTCCGTAAATCGTATAGACGGTTGAATATCCTGCTATCTTCTCATCTTCATTGCCGGGAATGTCATAGCGAAAGACAACTGTGACCTTTCCGGGTTCATTGTTTGAAATGTCAGCTTTGATGACCTTAGCCATCTCTCCTGCCTTTTTCCAGACACCCATCAGTCTGTTCATTCCGTATCCATAGTCATTATCTGTTGGCGGTCTCCAGAAATCAGGTTCAGGACCTTTTTTCATCAGCTCTTTGCCCTTGAAGATGAATGATTCCATCCGGCCGTTTTCAAGATTAAATCCGATCACTATGTCAGTGCCTTTAACACTCAGTTTATTTCCAATAATATCTGTCTGGAGCATTGTCAGCTTATCGGCAGTGAATTTTACAGGTTCGCCCTCAGCCGGCAATTTGAACTGTGCCGATGCATAAACATGATCGGCCGGAACAAGGTTCCATTCCTCAGTTCTTGATGCTCTGAGGTTAAGAAAATACTCCGCTCCGGGGGCCGGAATTATTTCCTGTAAGGGAAGAAGAACATGTGCCGATGATTTCGGCTTTCCGTCAGGCAGTGATAATTTTCCTGACTGAATGATTGCGCCGTCTGATACAATTTCCCAGTCAAAGACAAATTCTGAAAGATCAGTAAAATCATATTTGTTAATGATCCTGATCATTCCTTTCTCAAGGTCAACAGGCTCAAATCCAATGTATTGATATACTTTCTTTACTTCATTCAAACCGGGCTTGCCAGTCCTGTCGGGCCAGGTAAGTCCGTTAATGCAGAAGTTACCGTCACTGTGTATTCCTGCTTCACCGAAATCACCGCCGTAAGCCCAGAATTTCTCGCCGGTGGAATCAGTTTTTACCAGTCCCTGATCGACCCAGTCCCACACAAATGCTCCCTGAAGTTTCGGATATTTCTCAATAACATCCCAGTAATCCTGCAGGTTACCGGTCGAATTACCCATTGCATGCGCGTATTCGCACAGGATAAGAGGCCTGTCGTTCATTTCATCTTTCGCATAAGCTTCGATCTGTTCTATCCTGTCATACATCGGGCAAAAAATATCAGTGTGCCTTTCCGTGGTATTAGTACTCTGCTCGGCACGTTCATACTGGACCGGCCGGGTGTTATCTCTTGATTTGGTCCACTTGTAGTTTGCAAGAAAGTTATGTCCGTCGCCAGCTTCGTTTCCGAGCGACCAGATGATGACTGAAGGATGATTCTTGTCTCTTTCCACCATATTCTGCATCCTGTCGAGGTGAGCAGCAGCCCATTCAGGCTTATCGGCGAGAGTTATATCCTTGTTATAGCCGATGCCGTGCGATTCAATGTTGGCTTCATCAATAAGGTAAAGACCGTATTTGTCGCACATGTCATACCAAAGCTCCTGCTGCGGATAATGTGACGTCCTCACGGCATTGATATTATTGCTCTTCATCACGCGGATATCCTTTAGGATGGTTGCTTCATCCACAACATGCCCGTTTACATCATCATGTTCATGCATGTTGGTCCCTTTCAGATATACGGCAACACCGTTTACATGAAGCTGTGAGTTGACGATTTCCACCTTCCGGAAACCGATCTTTGAGCTTACACTTTCTAGGTTCTTCCCGTTATTATCCCTGAGGCTTATCACCAGCGAATACAGATTTGGGGTTTCGGCAGACCATTTTTCAACTTCAGGCAGGCTCTTTGTAAAACTGATAGTTGCCTTTCCTCCATTGAGAGCTGCTTCCTTTGATTCTGAAAAGAGTTTCAGTTCATTATCATAGAGAGATACTTCTACATTAAAATTATCAGGATCATCATTCCCTGTCAGAGATACTTCAAGATCAAGGCGCCCGTCTTTGTATCCGTTCTCAAGATCTCCCTTAGCAAAGAAGTCGCTGATACATGTTTCCGGTCTGGCATGCAGGAACACAGATCTCTGTATACCGCTGAGCCTCCAGAAATCCTGGTCTTCAAGGTAACTCCCGTCGCACCAACGGTAGACCTCAACGGCGAGAGTATTTTTTCCTTTTCTCAGGAATCCGGTTATGTTGAATTCTGCCGGCGTTTTGCTGTCCTGGAAATAACCGGCAGGCTGCTCATTAACCCATACATAGAATGCCGAGCTGACAGCTCCAAAATGAAGGAAGACCTGCTTGTTCTTCCAGTCCGCCGGAACTGTAAAATCTCTTTTATATGATCCGACAGGGTTCCATTCATGGTCAATGAATGGCGGATTTTTCTTATGGGGGTAAGTAATGTTCACATAAACCGGAACGTCATATCCCTTCATCTGCCAGTTCGATGGCACTTCAATGTCGTCCCAGTCGCGGGTGTCATAGTCATCCCTGAAAAACCAATATGTCCTTTCATCAGGTGTTTTAACCCAGTGGAATTTCCAGGTACCGTCGAGCGAAACATAATTCGGGGAGCTGGTCTTATCAGCGGACAGAGCCGACTCTTCATCAGGATAACTGATCATTGTTATGTGGGGAGCTTCCCTGTTCTGGCTGAACATTCCGGGATTTTCCCAGTCGCGCGGTTCCTTTTCAGTAAATGCCACCCCTTCATATTTATTATATTTCTTACAGGAAGAAAGTGCGGTTGTTGCCAGAAGGGCAATAAAAATGATCTTCTTCATGGTATGTAAATGGTTACATTTTAAAGTTACAAAAAAGAGCCGGTATTTTAAAAGAGCCCGGTTATTTTGCCGTTTTCATCGATGTCAATCTTTTCAGCCGATGGATTGTTCGGCAGACCCGGCATCCTCATGATTGTACCTGCGATAGGTACAATAAACCCTGCGCCTGAGGCCAGTTCAACTTCCCTGATCTTAATGGTGAATCCCCTCGGGCGGCCTCTCCGGTTCTGATCATCTGAGAGGGATTTCTGTGTCTTTGCTATGCACACTGCCAGGCTTCCCATTCCAAGTTTTTCGATCTTATCAAGCTGTGTCTTCGCCTTAACAGTATATTCAACATGATCAGCGCCATACAATTTCCTGCATATAGTTTCAATTTTTTCCTCGAAAGACCACGACAGTTCGTATAATGGTTTAAAACAATCGGTACAATCAGTTACTGCTTCTACCACCTGATTCGCGAGGTCGATTGCTCCTTCCCCTCCCCTGGCCCACGATTCATTGACAGCAACCTTTACATTCTGCGACCTGCAGTGCTTTGTCAGCAGATCGAGCTCAGCCGGAGTGTCTGAATCAAAACGGTTTATCGCCACTATCGGGTTGAATCCGAAAAATTTCATGTTCTCAATATGCTTGTCAAGATTTTCAAATCCTTTCTGAAGCGCCTCTGTATCTTCGGTTTGTAAAGCCGATAGTTTTGCTCCGCCGTGATATTTCAGTGCCCTTACTGTTGCTACTATTACCACAGCGTTTGTCTTCAGGTTTCCAACCCTTGATTTAATATCAAAGAATTTCTCTGCTCCCAGCTCGCTTGCAAAACCGGCTTCAGTTACAACGAAATCACTCAGCGAAAGCCCTGTCTTTGTTGCTATTATCGAGTTTGTACCCTGAGCGATATTTGCAAACGGTCCTCCATGGATGATAGCAGGAGTTCCTTCAAGAGTCTGCACCAGGTTGGGCATTATGGCTTCCTTAAGTAGAGCTGCCATTGCTCCCTGTGCTTTCAGGTCGCGTGCAAAAACCGGCTTGTCATCAAAGGTATAACCAATAAAGATGTTGCCCAGTCTCTCCTTGAGGTCCATCAGGTCTTTTGACAGGCATAATGTCGCCATCACCTCTGATGCTGCAGTTATGTTATACCCTGACTGCCGCGGCACACCTTCGGTTGTTCCTCCCAGACCGATCACAATGTCGCGGAGAGAGCGTTCATTCATATCGGTCACACGTTTCCATTCTATAGTCCTCGGATCAAGTCTCAGGTTCCCTTCCTTCGACTGGATGTTATTATCGATGAGAGCAGCCAGTAGATTGTGTGCTTTCTCAACCGCAGCCATGTCGCCTGTAAAATGAAGGTTTATGTCTTCCATCGGGATCACCTGCGAATAACCGCCCCCTGCAGCGCCCCCCTTGATACCGAATACCGGTCCGAGTGAAGGTTCGCGAAGAACCACGGTGGTCTTCTTCCCGATCCTGTTCAACGCCTGGGCAAGACCTATTGACGTGGTGGTTTTACCTTCACCGGCAGGAGTAGGTGTTATTGCCGTCACCAGAATCAGTTTAGCTTTCTCTGCCTTATCCTCATCGATGAAACGAAGAGGTATTTTCGCTTTGAATTTCCCGTATAATTCAAGATCATCAGGCTTAATACCTATCTTTTCAGCGATCTCAACTATCGGCCTGATCCTTGCTTCCTGGGCAATTTGTATATCCTCTTTCATGACAGCTTTTATGAATTTTTAACAAAGCTAAACTAATACTTAGGTTCTGAATATGGAGGGTTTTGTGATTTTTTTTATAAATTGAGAAAGAATTAAAACTGAGAAACATGGATACAAACATTGCTGATCTTTATCGCGGATATAAGAAAGGAGAACTTAACCGCAGATCTTTCCTGAAGAAACTGGCTATGGTAACCGGAAGCAGTGCTGCCGCCATGGCCCTGCTACCTGTGCTTGAGGAAAACGGGCTGCAGGCTTCCGGCAAACCTCAGAATGAAGTTGAGCTGTTGACGGAATTCATCAAATATCCTGCGGCAACAGGAGAAATGAGGGCATATATGGCCAAACCGATAAAAGGGAAAAAATTCCCGGCAGTGATCGTGATACATGAAAACAGAGGCCTGGTTCCTCATATTCAGGATGTAACAAGAAGAATGGCAAAAGAGGGGTTTCTAGCCCTTGCTCCGGATGCACTGTCGCCTGTTGGTGGAACGCCTGAAGACATAAGCAATGTCGGAGAGCTTTTCAAGAAGCTGGTGAGCGAGGAGACAACCAAAAACTTTGTTGCTGCAGTAAAATTCCTTGAAACTCATCCGGATTCCAACGGGAAAGTCGGATGCACAGGGTTCTGCTGGGGCGGGGCAATGACCAACCAGGTTGCTGTAAATTCTCCTGAGCTTGACGCTGCAGCACCATATTACGGCAGACAGCCGTCAACCGAAGATGTTGCAAAGATAAAAGCACCTGTAATGGCCCACTATGCCGAAAATGACGAAGGCATCAATGCAGGTATAGAAGCCTTTGAGAAGGCGCTGAAGGAGAATGGTAAGGAGTATCAGATATTCAAATACCCCGGTACCGGACATGGCTTCAACAATGATACAAATACACAGCGGTATAATGCCGAAGCGGCAAAGCTGGCATGGGAGAGAACTGTGGGGTTCTTTAAGGAAAAGCTGAAATAGGTTGCTGGTTGCTAGTTGCTTGTTGCTGGTTGCTGGTTGTGCTGCGCTAATCGCAGAGCTTCGATAAACGGTCTGCAGTGGTTAAAGAAAAGCTTGTAACCAGGGCATAAGTAGTTGAGTCCAGATTCTCCATCAGGCGTCAGGATAAACCTGTTCTTCGGGCATTCGCCGTTGCACATTTCAAGCACTTCGCATTCCCTGCAATAACGGGGAAGAGTTGCCCGTTTCGCTTCTCCGAAGGACTTCTGCACCGGTGAATCAAGGAGATCAGCCAGGGGCGTGATGTTGATATTTCCGACGAGATTCCCGCTGTCCACAAAATGGTCACATGAGTAAAAATCGCCGTTTTGCTCAATTACCGGTACTCCGCCGCATGTCACCTTTAATACGCAGAGGGCATGCTGCTTACGCAATGCAGTACGGGCACTCTCCTCAAAGAGTTGGATTCTTACTTTACCTATGTCTTTTGCCACCCATTCATCAAAGACCACGGATAGGAATTTCCCGTATTCAGGAGGATTGACTGATGCAGAACTTACATGCGGCTCTGAGCCCGGAATGCGTTCAACAAGCGGAAGGAACGTCAGGTATTCTGCTACGAGCCCCTTGAAGAATACATAAATTTTATCAGGATAAAGAGAATTATATGAATTTAGCACACATAGAATCTCTGATGTTATGTTGTATTTCTTAAGGAGCTCATAACCTTTCATCACCTTCCCGAAAACAGATTTTCCGTCAGGTACTGTACGGTATTTATCATGAAATTCCTGAGGGCCATCAATGCTAATGCCAACAAGGAAATTTTGGTCTGACAGGAATCTGCACCAGTCATCATCCAGGAGGGTCCCGTTGGTTTGAATGCCGTTTATTATTTTGTAACTGGAAGGAAGATGCTTTTTCTGGAGCGCAACCGCCTTCCTGTAAAAATCTAATCCCGCCAGTGTCGGTTCGCCACCATGCCATGAGAACATTATAACCTTATCTGTTGAAGCTTCAATATGCTGAATTATGTATCGCTCAAGCACATCATCACTCATGAGGTGCCGTCCGGTTTCCGGGTAAAGGGAGCTCCTATCAAGATAATAACAATAGCTGCAACGAAGGTTGCAGGCTGCACCCACAGGCTTGATAAATATCTGAAACTCCCTGTCCATTAACAAAGAATCATGGTTCTTTCCTTGGTGAACCGTGGTGTCTTAGTGCCTTAGTGGCTGTTTTTTTTGCCACCAAGACTCTAGGACTCCAAGTCACACCAGGATATTCAGTCAGTATTATTGTTCCCATTTAATTTGTTTCGTGGTTCTATCCATAACTGACATTCTTATCCTCCAGTCAACAGGATAATAGTTATTCAGCCTGTTGCCCAGATTGTTTACAAACCCGAGGTTCACTCCTTCATACGATGCGATTTGCCATCCCCTGCGTGTACCAGCTGCTTTGATAGTGTCACGTCTCAGATATTTTATTGCATCAGCGTATTCCAGATTAAGTGTAAAAAATACACTATCTCTCAGGAAGACAGATAATGCAAGCTCTTGAGAAGGGATGATATTCCTTTTCAGAGTGCAAACAGCGGTACCAGTCTTAACGATTCTCAGTACGTCGGAAATAACCGAATAATCATTTGTGTCGCATGGAAGAGCCACTATCTCATTATTAATCATTAAAAGCCTGTCTGCGTTGAAGGATGACAACCCCAGTGCTGCTTTCATCTCATCTTTGCCAGGACTGTTAAATCTGCTTTTCGGTTTCCGTAATTCCTGTTTTCCGCTTTTCACCTTCTTTCTTATAACAGACATGAAAAGACCCTCTCCTCTTATTTTTCCGGGATAAAATCCATAACCATATATCCCCTGATGATCAATTTCCGTAATTCCCTCATAACCTGAAATATCAAGCTTTACCGACTTTGCTTCGCCCTTTGAAATGAGCCATTTTATATTATTCTCGTTCTCATCAGGATTGAATGTGCAGGTGCTGTATATCAGAATACCATCCTCCTTCAGGGCCGGCCATGAATCGTACAGAATCCTTTTCTGGCGCTCGCAGCAAAGCAGTGTGTTATCAACGGACCATTCATCAACAGCCACCTGGTCCCTGAACATTCCTTCCCCCGAGCATGGTGCATCAATAAGCATAATATCAAAGAATCCCGGAAGCCGGCTGAATGCCGAAGGATCGCTCTGCGTGACAATGGCATTTGACAATCCCCATTTCGTAAGGTTCTCAGCCAGCACTGAGGCTCTTGACCTGATCACCTCATTTGCAACCAGGAAAGCATCGTTCCCGATAAGTGCCGAAAGATGTGTGCTTTTGCCTCCGGGTGCACCGCAAAGATCGAGTATCCTTAAATCTTTTTGCCCGTCTGATACCTGTCTGAAGACCTGCTCCAGGAACATCCCGGAAGCCTCCTGCGGGTAGTAGCAGCCTGCATGAAAGAGGGGATCTAATGTAAAAGAGGGGCGTGCTTTAAGATAGAATCCTGCATTGCACCAGGGAACCGGATCATTACCTTCGGGAATCCTGTTCCACTTGAAATGGTTGGTCCTGATGCTTACCGGCGAAGGTTCACCCAGAGCCTTCAGCAATGATTCGGAATCAATATATTCCTGATGGATAATTCTTTCTATGAACTTCTCAGGGTACATAACTATCAGAGACCTGCCTGTTTTATTCTTCCGAAAAATTATCAGTTGACTGCACCTTATTACCCGAGTGCTTCCTCCAGAGGTAGTAAACTGGTATGCCGATGATAACAATAATGAGTCCCGGGAATGTGTAATTCGGTTTATATATCAGCAGTATGATCATTATGGTGATTGTCGTGATAATGTAGATCATGGGGATCACCGGGTAACCGAATGCTTTATAAGGTCTGGGGATATCAGGTCGTTTCTTCCGGAGGACGAAAATAGCAATAATGGTGATCGTGAAGAACAGCAGTACCGCAAAGATCACATAATCGAGAAGATCGCTGTATGTTCCTGAAAGACATAGCATTACAGCCCAAACACCCTGGATGACTATTGCAAATCCCGGCACACCGAACCTGTTCAGTTCACCCACTTTCTTAAAGAACAGGCCGTCTTTCGCCATGGCATAATAAACCCGCGGGGCTGCCATGACAAGGCTGTGGTTGCATCCAAATGTGCTGATGATAATGAATATTGCCATTATCACTGCAGCATAATCGCCAAATACCACGCTCATTGCTGAAGTGGCAACGCGGTCATCGGTGGCAAATTGTATTCCGCGGCTCAGCACATCAGCGCCGTCAGGGGAGCCGTGAAGCGGCAGGATTCTTATGTAGACAAAATTCACAAAAAGATATATAACCGATACAATTGCTGTTCCGAAGAGAAGGCTCAGAGGAACATTCCGTTTGGGATTTATTACCTCCCCTGATAAATATGTAATATTGTACCACGCGTCGGATGAGAACAGAGAGCCTACCAAAGCTGTTCCTATTGCGGCCACCACTGCAAAGCCGGCTATGGGGAAAGGTTTATTGTCAGGGCCGATCTGGCTGGCCTGCCAGAACACCTCCTTGTTGATCTCCCATGATCCGATTGCCTTCGTGGCAAAGAAGCCGATTGCGATCACGGCAAGGAGGGATAATATTTTTGTGGACGAAAAGATGTTTTGAACAGTCTTTCCGGTAACTATACCCCGGGTATTTAGCCATGTAAGGAAAATAATCATTGCTATTGCAATTACCATTGTGCTGTTGATCTTCAGTGGTCCGACAGACATGAGGATGTTCTGTTCCGAAATCCATGGTATCAGCACTCCGCTGAACTTGGCAAATGCAACAGCCACAGCTGCTATTGATCCGCACTGGATCACGAGGAAGGTGGTCCAGCCGAACAGAAATCCGATAAGCGGATGGTAAGCTTCTTTCAGGTAAACGTATTGCCCTCCCACATGCGGCATCATTGAAGCGAGCTCGCCATAGCTTATTGCCCCTATCACAGTTATCAGGCCGGTAATAAGCCACGCAACCATCAGCCAGCCTGGCGAACCGACGCTTCTGGCGATGTCGGCGCTTACAATAAAAATACCGGAGCCGATCATGGCTCCTGCGACTATTGAAACTCCGTCAAATAGATTTACCCGTTTCTGAAGGAGGTGGTTCTCTGAGTGCATTCTTCAGGGATTAAATTAATTATCGAAAGGTACTTCTTTTCCGGTCAACCTGATCATCCCCGTGAGCACTCCTGTGAACTGCGGATCAAGATATCCTCTGAATCCGGGTTGTTTTCCACCTGCTGAAACTGTGAAGTACCCCGGTTCGATAACTCTTTTGTCTTTGTTGTTGATTATCGAGAACTGCCTCGGTTCGAGAGTGAATTCCACTACTGCGCTTTCTCCCGGATCAAGGCTGACCCTTTCAAAGCCTTCCAGTTGTCGTATTGGTCTGGGTGTTGATGCCTTCTCGTCGGTGAGGTAAAGCTGAACTACTTCATCGCCGGCTATACTTCCTGAATTGGTTACTGTAACAGATACTTTTACAGAAGTACCTGCGATAGCTTTTTCAGGAATGACAAGGTCGCTGTAACTGAAAGTAGTATAGCTCAGCCCGTATCCGAACGGATACAAAGGCTCCTGGCTGAAGAACCTGTATGTTTTGCCATTCATATCATAGTCCTCAAACGCCGGTATCTGGTCAAGAGATTTATAATAAGTTACCGGAAGTCTTCCAGCAGGATTAAAATCTCCAAAAAGGACATCGGCCACGGCATTTCCACCCTGTTGCCCTCCATAGCCGGCAAGAAGTATTGCAGCAGCCTTTTCCTGAGCACTGTTCACAGAAAGAGCGCCACCACTTGTCAGAACGACAATCACAGGTTTGCCTGTCACTGATACAGCATTCAGCAAGTCTTCCTGAACAGCAGGAAGGTTCAGGTTTGTACGGTCGCCCCCGAGAAATCCGTCAATCTTTATCGGCATTTCTTCTCCTTCAAGTCGCTGGGACAGACCCAGTACAAGCACAACGGCATCAGCCTCCCTGGCAGCACTGACAGCCAGCGCTTTCATATCCTTCCCGGGGCGGGACCAGAGAAGCTTCATATCAGCATCTCCGGAATAATTCTTATAAATGACCTCCACCTTATATTTCTTACCTGCTTCCAGATTCACCTGGTACTCTTTATAAAATGCATGGTGCTCATTTCGTTCTGAAATAACCTTCTTCCCTTCAAACCATACTTCATAGTATGATGATCCCCAGCTTCCTATGGCATAGGTTCCTGTTTCCGGTGCAAGCAAATATGTTGTCCATTTAACCCCGAAATCATCATCAGGCATTTCCTGGCGGGGAGAGAGATGTTCCCAGTAAAAGTTTACCTGGTCATCGATCCTGGTGAACAAGGGTTCTCCCTTCATATCCCTGTTGCTGAAATACTCTCCCAGGGCACCCTGCCTTCCATCGCGTGCCTGCAGATAACGTGATGGTATAACAGTAAGATTATGAATACCCTCTGCGAGATCACTGCCCTCTGCATAAATGATCCTTGTCCCAGGTGTTACCTTTCCGGTGATCCCACGCAAAACCGTAAAAGGATCTTTCGGGATACCATTATAATTGCCTATCAGCGATTCAAAATTGTCTGCATTGGGACCGATGACAGCTATGGTTTTAATTTCTTTTTTCAGGGGGAGTATATTACCTTCATTTTTCAGGAGCACAATTGACTTTTGTGCCGCCAGCCTTGCCAGTGAATTGTTATAATCTGAGCAGTTGACAAAGAAAGGTATCTGTGCGTATGGGACGATCTCATCAGGATCAAACATTCCCAGCTTGAAACGGGCTGTAAAGATCCTTTTCACAGCTATATCTATATCTTCTTCTGTCAACAGGCCTCTTTCAAAAGCAGTCAACAGATGACTGTAATCGACTCCGCACTCAAGGTCTGTCCCTGCCTTTATCGCGGCGGCAGCTGCCTCTGCAGCGTCTTTTGAGAATTTCTGGAATCTCCAGAAATCGGATATGGCCCAGCAATCAGAAACTATATATCCCTTAAAATTCCATTCATCACGCAGGATACTGTATAATTCAGGATTTGCGCAGCACGGGAAGTCCCTGAACATGTTATAAGCACCCATCACTGAATATGCCCCTGCATCGACGATAAGTTTTCTGAAAGCCGGCAGGTAGGTTTCCCTGAGGTCAACTTCACATACTTTTGCGTTGAATTGATGTCTCAAGGGTTCAGGACCGGAATGAACGGCATAATGTTTTGCAGTTGCCACAACCTTAAGGTATCGGGGATCATCCCCCTGCAGACCTTTTACAAACTGAGCTCCCATGGCGCCTGTCAGGAACGGATCCTCACCATAGGTCTCATGTCCCCTGCCCCATCGCGGATCGCGGAATATATTAATATTTGGCGACCAGAATGTAAGTCCCTGGTAGATCCCCGTTTTCCCCCTTCGCTGAAATTCATGATATTTGGCCCTGGCCTCATCTGATATCGCATTTGCCACTTCATACATCAGTCCTTCATCCCATGAATTGGCAATTGATATTGATTGGGGGAATACAGTCGCATAACCTGCTCTTGCAACTCCGTGAAGGGCTTCGTTCCACCAGTTATAAGCCGGAATTCCCAGCCGCGGAACAGCCGGAGCGGTATAGAGAAGCTGATCAGCTTTCTCTTTTAGGGTCATCCTTGATACAAGATCATCAACCCTGGCATCGGTCGGTAACGAAGTATCCCGGAACGGTAAATCCGCTGTATTCTCCTGTGCATACAAACCGCAGAATGTATATGCGAGGATCAGCATAATAAAACCGGATTTTTTCATTGGAGCAGTTATTATTTTTTCCTCATCATACCTCACTACTGTCATTTATACATTATAATTAATTCAGCATTATATCAGGAACTACCTTGCAGAGAACCTGTAAATAGTACGGGATGTAAAAGTATCACCCGGATTCAGGATCGTTGACGGAAACCCGGGCTTATTGGGGCTGTCAGGATAATGCTGTGATTCAAGGCATAAACCCGACCTGTAATTATAGGGGTTTCCGTTCAGAAAATTGCCGCAGTAGAACTGCAGCCCGGGCTGGTCGGTAATCACTTCCAGCACCCTGCCTGATAGAGGATCATAAACAGTTGCGTCCACCTCCCCGTTATTATCAATCACAAAATTATGGTCATAACCTCCTCCGAATTTAAGCTGCTCATAATCTTCACCAATCCTTTCACCAACAGTATGAGGAGTGGTGAAATCGAGCGGAGTTCCGGAAACCGGCCTTATCTCACCTGTAGGAATAAGTGTTGAATCAACCGGCGTAAATGATGATGCATTGATGGTAAGCTGGTGATCAAGGATGTCGCCTGTGCCCGCACCATGCAGATTGAAATAGGCATGATTTGTGATGTTCAGAATTGTTTTTTTATCAGTGGTGCATTTGTAATCCATTATTATCTCATTGCTGCCGGTCCAGGTGTAGGTGACATCAACATCCATATTGCCCGGATACCCCTCCTCCATGTCGGGACTTTTATAAGTGAACCTTACCGATGGGGATTCTGTCTTTTCAAGGATCTCGGCATCCCAGACGACGCTGTGCCAGCCTCCCGGGCCTCCATGCAGCGCGTTCGGAATGTTATTCAGTGCAAGTGTGTGCTCCGTTCCGTCAATAGTGAACTTCGCCTTAGCTATCCTGTTCGCATATCGTCCGACAGTGGCACCAAAGAAGGGATCACCCTTCTGTGTCTCTTCAAAAGTATCAAATCCGAAAGTGACATTTGCCTTTGCGCCTTCCCTGTCAGGCACCTCGATCCCTGTTATCCTTGCGCCATAATTGGTAAGTTTCAGAGTATTTCCATTACTGTTTGTAAGGGTGAACAGGAAAACATCCCTGTCCTTATGTGTCCCCCAGCTTTCTTTTATTACCTTATCACTGCTGCCTGATTTTGGATTGCAGGCGATAAATACCGATCCCGACACCAGCATGATAACAGCCAGGTAAGCTATCTTTTTCATCTTTTATCTTTTATCTTGTATCTCGTATCTTGTATCTTGTATCTTTTATCTTGTATCTTGTATTTATTTCCTTGTCCTGAACTGCCATGCAGGGAGTCCCTCTCCGTTGAACAGCGAAGCCTCAGCACCGTTCCTCCAGCAATATCTCACGGAGACGGGTTCAGTTACCAGGGGAGAGTAGACCACCACTTCGTTACCGTCAATGCCTGCTGTTGCGATGACATATTTCCCGTCGCTGCCCGCAATCTCAAATTCCCTGAGCCGTCCGTTTTCAGCTTTTAACCCTCCCTCTGTATTATCAAAGCTTATCCTTATTCTGCTTCCGTCCACAGTCACGGATTTATAGACCGGACCATTGGCCGGAATTTTCTTTCCATAATCATTTGCAAGAGCCAGAGCCGAAAGGCGGTCTCCAACGCTTTTTTTGTCGGGCGGGTGGATGTTCATCACAGTTGCAATGTCGAGTGTGACCGCCATTCCTGTGGCCGGCAGCGCAAGCGCAGACTCCTGGGCTTCACGGAGATATGCCGATTCAGTGGAATCAACGTGCGAATAGACGTAAGGTGCGATCTGGACGAAATAGAAGGGGAAATCCTTTATGCCCCATGCCTCACGCCAGTTCTGTATCATCAGCGGGAAGATCTTCTTATATTGTTCATGCCGTCCGACATTTGATTCCCCCTGGTACCAGATGGCACCCTTGATCTGGTAGTTAACTGCAGGATTAACCATAGCATTAAAAAGTGTTGAAGGAGAATAGGCGCTCAGGGAAACCGGCCTTTTCTTCGCAAGGAACTCACTCTGCGATAAATCAAACACATAGAATCTGCTTCCTGTCCATTCTGCCGCAGCCTGGTATTTCCATTCCCCTTCAAGATTTAAAGGAGCCTGCCTGCTTCCATTGACTGCAATTTTCATCGTTCCCGGCATACCGTAAATACCTCCGCCTCCCTGATTATCAATTACTCTGACGGAAACTATATTTCCCCCTTCATTTACCAGTTCTCCCGGAATATCATATTCCCTCAACACCTGCCAGTGTCCGCCCTCTTCGATAGCTCCGACGAGAGTACCGTTGAAATATGTCCGGTCCATATCATCGATAGGTCCCAGTGAGAGAACAAGGTCTTTCCCTGTCCAGGCAGAAGGCAGATCGATCTTCTTACGGAACCAGACAGCTCCATCAAAGTCGCCGGTAGCCTTTTCAAACTGGGAAGGAAGATCCATTGCGGGCCATGAAGAATCATCAAATTCAGGTGAAGGAACGCCTCCATCCCCAAAATCCAGGCTCTTCCACTGATCATCCCCCGATGCTGCTATCTCAACCTGCCTGTGCCCGGCAAGCCATTTCTCGTATTCAACCTGCAATGGGATTGACTCCTCTATTGCCTTTATCTGCTCAACGAACTCTCCATTACTTTCAAGCGAAGGTGCAGATATCCACGATTCTGCAGGGGTTCCTCCCCATGCTGATTCGATAAGTCCTATCGGGATATGAAGCTCATCATAAAGCTTCCTTCCGAACAAGTATGCGGTTGCGCTGAACTGCGAAACCGTTGATGGACTGCATATTTCCCATTTACCTGTACATTCATCAAGGGGCTCCCCTGATATCTTCCTCTGAACATTAAAAAGACGTATCGCAGGAATACCGGCCGATTCTATTTCTCCTGCCGAATTTGTTATGGAATCATTTGGGGGCCATCCTGCAAGAGGCATCTCCATGTTCGATTGCCCGGAGCAGAACCAAACTTCGCCGGCAAGTATATTATAGATTATAATGCTTGTGTCCTTCGCGGAGATCGTCATTGTATAAGGACCTCCTGCTGAAGGAGCAGGTATTGTCACTGACCATTTCCCATCTTTTCCGGTTTTTGCTGAGGTCTCCTGGTCCCAGCTGGCAACAACATCTATTTTATGTCCGGGAGAGGCTTTGCCCCAGATTTTCGCATTTGTATTCTGCTGAAGAATCATGTCATCACCGATAAGTGAAGGCAGCACCAGGTGAGATGGTGTTTTCTGACATGCTGACACCAGTATTGCCAGCAGTACCAAATAAAGAAATGTTCTTTTCATTTTATTTTGATTTATTAATTATAATTTCCCCGCCGGTATAATTTACTGATGTCTGAGAGTGTGCCTCCGGGTCAAATGCCACGGGTTTATCTTTGGTTATCCAAACAATATTAAAAGTCCTCGACCTCAGCATACCATCGTATTCACCCTGCCTCTCTCCTATTTTAAGGTTCCCGGTGTTATTGTTGAAACTGAATTTTATTGAACTCCACCTGCCCTGTTCGTAATTGTAATTTGTGCCTTCATCCTCGTAAAGCGTGAATGCGCAATCCCTCCCTGTATAAACAAAAAGAGTCACCGGATCTGCAGGCTTTTCATCAGTGAACTGTATTGCCGGTCCGGCCGGGATTATTGATCCTTCCTTAACAAATAATGGCATCCGCTCATATGGGGCATCTGCTTTCAGAGTCTGCCCGCCTGCAAAATATTTTCCTGTGTACAGATCATACCAGCCGCATGTTTCAGGAAGATATACTTCTCTTGATATTG
Source organism: Bacteroidota bacterium (assembly GCA_043800695.1). Lineage (GTDB taxonomy): Bacteria > Bacteroidota > Bacteroidia > Bacteroidales > VadinHA17 > LD21. The sequence continues at coordinate 107,531 of JAZDMU010000019.1, read as the reverse complement.
CCTTGTATCTGTAGACAGGAGCAACAAGTATTGACGGACCGAACATATACTGGTCGCCGATGCTTTCGACTTTTTTGTCACTGCCGAAATCCATCAACATTGCGCGCATTATCGTGTAATCGTTGAAATAAGTCAGCCCTGCAAGCGAATAAATATATGGCATCAGGTAATACCTGAGCCTGTCGTAATAAACCATGCTTCTATAAGCAGGATGACCTTCAGGAGAGATATTAAATATCTCGCGGTAAGGATATTGCCCGTGGCTCCTGAAGAGAGGGCAGAAGGAACCGAACTGGAACCAGCGCGTATTAAGCTCCCTCCACTCCTCAAGATCCTCCGATCCCTCCTGCGCCCTGGTGTATCTTCCTTCAACGCAGAATCCCCCGATATCAAATGTCCACCAGGGAATCCCTGAAAGCGAATAATTAAGCCCGGCCGGGATCTGTGACTTCATGTCTTCCCACCGTGTTCCAATATCGCCGCTCCAGGTCGCAGTGGAATACCTCTGCAATCCGGCGAAACCAGATCTTGTCAGCAGAAAGACCCTGGTATCAGGATTAGCCGAGCGCTGGCCGTTATAGATAGCCATGGCGTTGACCAGGGCATATGTATTGAAGTATTTTGTCGAAGGACCAAGAGCCGTTGGCGTGGAGAGTTTTTTACGGTACTCAATGCCTGAATTTGAGAGGATGTCAGGTTCGGAGGCGTCCATCCACCAGGCATCAAATCCCTTTGAATAAAGATGCTCCTTCATCTGGTTCCAGAAGAGCTCACGGGCTCCCGGGCTGTAGGCATCATAGAACGAGCCTATGTAACCATCTCCTATCCAGTCTCTTACGCTGTCGTTCACAGCCTGGCGGTACATCCAGCCCTTCCTGTCAAATTCCCTGAAATGCTCAGTAGTATAATAGAATTTGGGCCACACGGAGATCATAATCTTAGCATTAAGCCGGTGAACTTCATCCACCATTCCTTTGGGATCGGGGAAGAACTTCGGATCAAATTCATGCGACCCCCATGAATCAACCGGCCAGTACGACCAGTCTAAAACAATATTATCAAGGGGGATGTTGCGCTTCCGGTACTCTTTAACAACATCAAGCAGTTCGGTCTGAGACTTGTACCGTTCGCGGCTCTGCCAGAAGCCCAGTGCCCAAAGCGGCATTATCGGGGCTTTGCCGGTAACATACCTGTAACCGCTTATCACCTCATCCAAGTTATCTCCTTTAATAAAATAATAATCTATCTGGTCTCCCATTTCCGACCAGAGCGAGATATTGCCCTGCTCAGAAGGGGTTCGCGGACTCAGAGCTTTAAGTCCTATATATGAAATTCCGCCGTCAGGCTGCCATTCTATCCTGATGGAGTACTTCTTCCCTTTTTCCATCTCCTTTCTGAATTTGAAGGTATTTGGATTCCAAGCTGTCCTCCATCTTTCTGCAACAACAGGTTCATCATCAATGAATAATTTCGTGTATCCTGCATAGTATAGCTTAAAGTGAAAAAGCCCGCTTTCCTTTGGTTCAATCTTTCCTGTCCAGGTAACTGTTGAACCGTAAAGAGGAAATTTCTCAGGAAAGTTCCTTACAGTTTCAATATTCTCATAATCAATATGTGATTCCTGCCTCTTAATAAATATCTTATTTGTATCGGAGTCAATATAATAAGTTGCTGTCAATCCTCCCTCTTCACCGTTCTCATCAATAAGAGTGAACATATCCATCTGCGAATAATCCCTCTGATCGCCGAATTTTGTAAGTGAATAATTATCCCAGAGGATACCATAATTCCTGTTTGAAACCAGGAATGGTATTGAAACTTTGGTATTATACTGGTACAGGGTTTCATTCAGTCCCTTGTAGTTAAACTCATCCGACTGGTGCTGCCCCAGGCCGTAAATGGCTTCGTCGTCAGGTGATTCGAATACCTGGCATAACGAATAGCCGTCAGTTCCCTCCACTGAATATGGTTTAAAGGACTTCCCTCCGTTCCCTGGTTCCTTAAGAAGGACATTGAACTCCTTGTCATAGAAAACCATTCCGCCTGACCGGAGAGAGAGCCTCACATTGATCCTTGATGCGTAGAGTGTCACACTGTCACCCTCAGCTTCAGTCGTGAATGCAGCAACGGAAAGGTCCCTGTTATCTGCAACGATAAGGCTTTTATTCTTCGAAAATTCAGATTCAGGGGATGCGGTAACATGAATTATATTTTCGCTGATGACGTCAAGCTTTATTTTCTTTGCGTCCGAGCCTTGCTTGCCCTTGAGGTTTACAATAATCCCGGAGGATGTTTCTTGCCACTGCTGCGAAGAGCAACCTGCAATGAATAGACCTCCCAATACCAGAAATAATATTTTTTTCATTTTTCAGTAATGGATCTGAATCTCAGCTTCAATCTCGACAAGAAGATCATTCCGGCAAACGTCAGCTTCAATGAATATCATTGGAATCCCGGGCAACCTCTCTTCACATACTGACCTAACAATATTAAAATCTTCCTGGCGTTTGATGTAAACCCTCAGCAGACTGTAATTGAGTGAATACTCCGATGATTCAGTCAATACCTGATTAATTCTTTCAGCTTCTGTCAGTCTGGTGATATTTTCCAGGGTAACAAGCGTTTGTTCCTTCACATTATTTTTACCTATGGTTTCCTGCCCTTTGATTGAAGCTGTGCCGGATATGTACAGGACTGCTTTGCCTTCGGATGCTACAATCAGTGCACGCTCAAACTGGGGCGGTTGTTTTCGGGGTTTTGCCGGATCTGTTATACCTTTCAGGACTTTCTGTCCATATTCATAGGCGTTTACCTGGTCAGGATTGCTCAAACCGCTGATCTTCACTGTCGCATCAGGCATCACTGCGCAGAAATCGATTATCACGCTTTCTGATTTCAATCCAATTCCTGTAGCTGCAGGATAGCCTGTAACTGTCCTGTACCTGGCATAGTATTCGCTTCTCACTTCATTGAAAACCTGGTAATGCTGCAAACCATTCCGTATTGCCAGTATGTTTCCCACATAGTTCCACTGGCGTATTATATTGTTAAGGGTCATCCCTTCAGCTGCCAGAAGAGATACTGCTTCATCAAAGGCATTCTCAGAGGCTTTCCTTATATCCCCGGAGAAGAATCCGCTTCCTGAGCCTGCACCCCATATCTCTTTTCCCCAGCTGTTGTTTATTACCACATAAGGCATCGATTCATAAAACCTTGTTTCAGCAATATCGTAACCCGGTACCAGAAAAAGAGCTTCGACGGATACTTTCCACGGTTTGAACGGGGGATGAACCGTGATGCTGACAGCGGGAGACTTGTCTTTGAGTTCATTGACGATGCTCCTGAGTATCATCTGCCTTGCATTCAGGTAATCCTGATTTTCTGAAACGGAAATAAAAACATTAAGCTTAAGAGGTCTGTATCCTCCTTTAATTGTCCTGGTCAATTGAATCAGACACTGATTCCATTCGTCCCCGATGCTTCCCTGTACTGATGGTCTGAATATAAAATAACTCTTCATGGTCTCTTAAAATCCTCCTTCTCAAAAATAATATTTTTTGAACATGATCCTTCAGCCAATATCATAAATCCCGACGATGCGGATCCCCTCCCGTTTTATTTTGACGGTTTGCATTAAGCCACAGATTGCCGGAAAAGGAACTACCCGAGTTTACACCTGAAAAACGACTGCCGGAATATATGAAGATATTTCTTCTGAACTCAAAATCCTCATGGAGCGAGGCATTTTCAAAACTGATTGCCGGTGCTTTGGAATTATAGATTATATTATTGTGTATCCTGCAATTTGTCAGCTGGCTTTTCTCATTGGATCCATTCCAGAGAAAAATACTGCCTGCCCCCTCCGTAGTATTTGCATCATTGCAGCTGATACAATACCTTATTATATTATCTGACCAGACGGAGGCTCCCGGGTACTGAAAAAGACCGTAGCCTGCTCCCTCGTTGCCATATGAGATACAGAACTGAACGATTGAATTGGTCACGCCGCCGTCAAGATCAAACCCTCCTCCGTCCTTTGCCCCGGGGGAGGTCCTGTTCCCGTAGCTTATGCAATACTGGATGATCACATGATCACTCTGCCAGGCCCATATTCCAACAGGCCCGTTACCCAGCCTCGGCATATCCCATCCGTTGCCGGTTGCCCTGCAGCGGTCGATGATCACGCTGTCAGATACCCCGACGAGGATCCCGTTTCCGCTGTGGTTATCAAGTATCGTCGGGTCACCGGCATTGTTTTCAGCCATGCAGTCCTGTACCAGTATTTTGCCTGAGGTTTCATATGATGATCCCATTATGTTTATCCCGCAGAATCCGTTGTCAGCAGCCAGGACTCTTTTTACTTCGCAATTCCTGCAATCATACAGGTCGATGCCTGATTTCTGAAATCCTTCCGCCCTCAGGTATTCTACTGAACAATCTGAAGATCTGACAAGGGCAAATCCATTTGTTGTATTCCCGGTCTTCCTTCCATTTCCTTTTATATCAATATTTGTTACCCTGATATTCCTGCAGTTCTCTATCCGCACTGCCTCTCCGTTTCCGCCATTTATTACGGCTCTTTCCCGTCCGGTGGAACTTATTAATACAGGATTCCCCGGATCAGCTTCTTTATCCTTTACGATAAGGGTTCCTTCATAAACCTGTCCCCCCGCCAGGGAAACATTCTTCAGTTCAACTGAAATAAGTTCATTAAGCCTGGCAAGAGTCCTGACCGGATGTCGTGATTCTCCGTTGTTTTTGTCGTCGCCTCTCTGAGCATCGATGAAATACGTCCCGGGAACTCCGCGGTTCGTGCCGTTGCGGCATGAAAGAGCAGGCAGCAGGGAGACTATAATCAGAAACAACGAAGAATACTTCATAAAGATTCCGACTTATTCAACTGTAAATGGGAGCCAGACCATCATCTGGCCCGGACCGCGGTTGTTCCACAGAGCATACGGGATAAGTGTAACACTTTCCTCACCCGTTCTTTCAGTATTTCCATCAAGAGTCTTTTTTGTCTGTGCAGCTTTTCCTCTTATTACCTGTGTACCTTCGAGCAATGCGGGAGCAAATTCAGTGGTGAATGGTGACTGCCTGTCAAAGACAAGATTCAGAATATTGCCTGTATTGTTATCCGGCCATTCGGCGCAGTAGATCACGGGGCCTCTCTGAATGGCCATCTTACCTATATCTGCCTTTACCCTCTCATCAGCTATTACCCTGCGCACCGGCATCGGCAAATCGATACTCACCCTGTCGCCTTTCTCCCATCTGCGGTATATAGCGGCATATCCGTTTTTTATTTCAGGTTCAATGATATCGCCATTCAGTGAGATAGTATATGCCACGCTGTCTGAATCATCAAACTTGTAAAGGCCTCCCGGATTAGCCTCATTCAGCGCCCATCCCGGGATACGGATCTTAAGAGCAAATTTCCCGGCTGTTTCAGGGGAAAGTGAGATATCAACATTGCCATCCCAGGGGAAACCGGCCTCCTGTGTGATCCTTACCCTGTTCTTTCCAAATTCAATATTGGCTTCACCGGTAACGAAAAGGTTCACATATAGCTCCTTACCGGTAACAGCATATATATATCCCGGAATGGCAGGAACAAAGCGCGCAATGTTTGACGGACAGCAGGCGCATCCGAACCAGGCGCTGCGCTCATGCTGTCCATTCGATTCAAGAGGGTTCGGGTAAAAAAACCTGTCACCTGAAAGCGAAACGCCGGATAGCATTGAATTATAAAGTGTCTTTTCGAGAATGTCAATGTATTTTGATTCTCCGTGCAGAAGGAAGAGCCTGTGGTTTGTAAAGATGTTGCCAATGGAGGCGCATGTTTCACAATAAGCAGACATATTGGGCAGGAGATAAGGTTCGGCAAATCCTTCATTCCCTCCTGAGGCACCTATCCCTCCTGTGATATACATCTTGCGGAATGTAAGATCCTCCCAGATTTCGGTGATTGCGCCGAGGTAGGCTTCATCCTTTTCAATTGCAGCTATGTCGGCCATACCGGAATACATATAAGTCGCTCTTACTGAATGCCCTACAGCTTCGGCCTGGTCAACGGGCCTTATGTGAGCCTGGTTGTAGGAGTCGCCTTCAGGCCCTCTTATATCAAGAAAAAACTTTGCCAGATCGAGATACTTCTTTTCGCCGGTCACCCTGTAGAGCTTTACAAGACCCATCTCTATTACCTGGTGTCCGGGGTAAACCTTAACCCTGTCCCATCCGAAATCTCTGTTTACCAGTCCGGCTGATTTCAATGCAATTTCGAGCAGTGATCTTTTACCTGTAGCCTGGTAATGTGCAACGGCTGCCTCATAGAGATGTCCGAGGTTATAGAGCTCATGACTGAGAATTGAATCAAGCTCCCATCTGTTGGGACTTGCCCATTCATGCAAACCTTTCCCGCCGTGCATTTCAGCTATTGTGCGGTTTGTATAAAGATACCCGTCCTCCTCCTGGGCGGCACCTATTTTAAATATCAGTGTATCAAGGTATGCTTCGAGTTTCGGATCCGGCTGGGTTTGAAGGGAGTAGGCAGCGCCTTCAATTATCTTGAATACATCCGAGTCATCAAACGGATATATCGTAAGGAACTTCCCTGTATCGAGGCCTCCGGCAATCTCAAAGTTCTTTACCCTGCCGGTCGATTCGCAGTATGAGAAGGCGATCGGAATTGTTACATCGGCATTCTTCTTTATCCTCGGGGCCCAGAAGTCATCGCTGAGCTTTACTGAAGTGAAGGGTACCGGCTGAATGGGATAGTCGCCCGATTTTGATTTGTCAGAGCAGCCTGGAAATAAATACAGCGGTAAAACTGCAAAAAACGAAAATCTGTAAATGCTTCTCATATAATAGATTATATGTTATATTTTTCCGGTATCCCAACCTCACCCCAACCCCTCTCACTCCTACAATACCTCACCCCAACCCCTCTCCCCCCTACAATACCTCACCTCAACCCCTCTCCCGGGGGGAGAGGGGCTTTAGGAATCCTCCCCCTCTCACTTCGGGAGAGGGGGTCGGGGGTGTGAGGTCATTTTGTTAACTCAAGAACAACCACAGACTTTGCAGGCATGGTTACTATCAGAATCCCATCCTTAAGTTTATAACCATTAAACGAAGCCGGTTTAACAGTTTCTGGTGCTTCAAAGGTATTGTGCGCATTCATTTCCCTGGCTGTAACAACCTCACCAGATACATTTTTATAAGAATCTCCGATTAACGGACATGTCATGACTATTTCCTTATTCGGATTCAGATTAGCCAGGGATATATGTATTTTACCCTCTTTATCCACCGATGCTGATGCTGATATAGCCGGAATCTTTCTGTCGCCCACGACATAATCTTCACAGCGGAGATCAGTATTCAGAAGCTGTGCCTCCTGGTGCACCCTGAACATCCTGAAAACATGATATGTGGGAGTGAGCACCATCTTATCTTCGTTTGTAAGTATCACTGCCTGAAGCACATTGACGGTTTGTGCAAGGTTCGCCACCTTTACCCTGTCGGCATGCCGGTTGAAAATGTTAAGGTGAATAGCGGCAGTGATTGCGTCCCTGAGCGTATTCTGCTGGTACAGGAACCCGGGATTTGTGCCCGGCTCAACCTGGAACCAGTTGCCCCATTCGTCGATCACAAGCCCCTTTGTATTTCTGGGATCATACCTGTCCATTATTGCCTTATGACCTTTTATTATGGCATCCATCTGGTAGTTGAGCCTGAATGTTTCAAACCAATCATTTTCGGCAAAATTGGTTGCGCTGTTCTTATTTCCCCAGCCGCCGGGAACGGAATAGTAATGAAGCGACAATCCCTGGAACATTCCCCTGTTCTTGTCCTCTTTCATAAGTGTCTCCGTCCACGGATAATCGAAGTCGCTTGCCCCGCAGGCAACACGGTAAAGACGGTTCCCGGCAAAATCCCTGAGATATGTTGAGAACTGCCGCATCACATCACCGTAGAAATCTGGTGTCATGTTGCCGCCGCAGCCCCAGTTCTCGTTGCCGATAGCAAAATACTTTACCTTCCATGGCTCTTCACGGCCATTTTCACTGCGAAGCTTTGTCATTGGGCTTTCAGAGTCAGAGGTCAGGTACTCGACCCATTCGGACATCTCCTGAACGGTTCCGGAACCGACATTGCCATTAATATATGCATCGCACTCCAGCAGTTCGGTCAGCTTCATGAACTCATGCGTTCCGAAAGAGTTGTCTTCAGTTACTCCTCCCCAGTGAGTGTTGATGATTGAAGTTCTTTTTTCCTGCGGACCGATACCGTCTTTCCAGTGGTACGTGTCAGCGAAACATCCTCCGGGCCAGCGGAGGTTCGGAACTTTTATCTCCCTGAGCGCGAACAGGACATCGTTCCTGATACCGTAGGTATTAGGGATCTTTGATTCTGTTCCGACCCAGATTCCTCCGTAAATACAGGTACCAAGATGCTCCGAAAAATGTCCGTAAATATCTTTGCTGATTACCGGTCCCTGGTGATTGGCAATGATCACGAGCTGGTTCACAGCTCCGGATTCTTTCTGTGCACTTGCAATGAAAACTGCACAGGAAAGAATAAGTGTAATAATTACATTTAATTTTTTCATATTACTGAATAATTATTTTATCCATACTGCCTTTGCGAAACTTTGCGTCTTAGCGCCTTTGTGGCATAATTTTTTGCCGCGAAGGCGCGAAGGCGCTAAGAATTACTTAATTTATTCTCAATGAACAAACCCAGCTTTTTGTATTTAAGGAACAGTTCTTCATATTTTTTTGCTTTTACCGGGTCGGGTTTATACTCTTTTTCAAAGCCACTTTCCATTGTTTTTTGTGCCGAGGGAATATCCTTATGGATGCCTGCAACCACCGATGCAGCCATTGCCGAGCCCAAGGCGCATGTCTGGTCGGAAGATGCCACCCTGATAGGCATGTTCAGGACATCAGCCACCACCTGCATCACATACGGATTCTTTTTGGCAACTCCCCCGGTGGCGATCACACCCTCGATCCTGACGCCTTCAGAAGTAAAGCGCTCATTGATCATTTTTGATCCGAAAGCCGTTGCTTCGACAAGTGCCTTAAAAATCTTCGGAGCATCAGAACCAAGTGACAATCCGGCTATTGCACCTTTTAATGCCTGGTTTGCATCGGGTGTCCTCCGTCCGTTCAGCCAGTCGAGCGCCACTATTGCAGTATCCTCCTCCGGGATCAATTCAGCCTGCCTGCTCAGCTCAGCAATTATCCTTTCAGATGTCTCTTCAGCAATTCTGGTCCTGGATTTCCCATCAAGCCATTCCATTTTTGAGATGATCTCATTTACAGGCCACAGCAGCAGCTTCCCGAACCATGCATATACATCTCCGAAAGCCGACTGTCCTGCCTCAAGACCAAGCATCCCGGGCACGATTGAGCCATCTACCTGTCCGCAGATCCCTGCTACCAGCTTCTTCCCGGCCTCTTCCATCGGAGCAATAAGCATGTCGCATGTCGATGTCCCCATCACTTTTATAAGCTGGTAAGGTCTTATCCCGCCTCCCACTGCGCCCATATGTGCATCAAATGTTCCGGCTCCCACTTTGACATTTTCAGGAAGTGACAGTCTTTTAGCCCATTCCACTGAAATGGTCCCAACCGGAACATCACAGGTAAACGTTTCGGTATATAGATGATCTCTTAAACCTTTCAGCAGGGGATCGAGTCTGACCAGGAATTTTTCATCGGGCAGTCCCGAGTACTCGGGATGCCACATTGCCTTATGGCCCGCTGCGCATCTGCTTCTTTTTATTTCAAGCGGATCAGTATTGCCGCACAGCAGTGCAGGCAGCCAGTCGCAATGCTCAACCCATGAGAAGGCATTCTCCCTCACCCGTTCATTCTTCCTGATCGTATGGAGTATCTTTGACCAGAACCATTCTGAAGAATATATCCCTCCTTCATATTTTGTAAAATCTGTCCCTCCCCACGATCTTGCGAGTTCATTTATCTCCTCAGCCTCTTTTACTGATGTATGATCCTTCCAGAGTATGAACATGGTATCCGGGTCGTCATCAAACCCTGGCTTCAGCGAAAGAGGCACTCCATTCCTGTCAACCGCAACGGGAGTCGATCCTGTTGTATCAATTGTTATACCCCCTATGGCATCAATGATTTCCCTGCTTAATCCTTTAATCGACTCTTTTACTGTCTGTTCCAGGCCTTCAACGTAATCAAGCGGATGCTGTCTGAACTGGTTTTGCGAAGGATCGCAGTATTCTCCCCTTTTCCAGCGGGGATATTCAAATACCGATGTTCCTGCAGTTTTTCCGTTTGCCGCGTCAACAACGACAGTGCGCACTGAATCGGTTCCATAATCGATGCCGATAACATATTTCTTCACCATAAACTCTTTTTTGAAATATTATTTTCTGTCCTGCCCGTAGTAAGCATCCCTGCCGTGTTTCCTGCCGTAATGCTTATCGAGCAGATATTTGTCAACAGGTTCCTTCCTTCCCAGAAGCACCGTATAGAAAGCCAGCCGTGCGATCTCCTCCAGAGCCACTGCATTGTAAACTGCTTCATCAGGATCAGAACCCCAGCAGAAAGAACCGTGTGAATGGACCAGCACTGAAGGCACTGCTTCAGGGTCAATATTCTTCATCGTTTCAATGATAACCTTCCCGGTATTGATCTCATAATCCTTCTCAACCTCACTCTTCTTCAGTTTCCTGGTGCAGGGCACACTGCCGTAATAATGATCAGCGTGGGTTGTGCCCAGGGCAGGTATTCCGCTTCCGGCCTGTGCCCAGGCGGTTGCATAAGTTGAGTGGGTATGAACGATCGCGCCGGCATTGCCAAAAGTCTTATAAAGGAAAAGGTGTGTGGCGGCGTCGGTCGATGGCCTGTATTTGCCCTCCACAACTCTGCCTTTCTGATCGATGACTACCATATCGGAAGGTTTCATTGAATCATAGCTCACGCCTGAGGGCTTTATTACGATCAGTCCGCTTTTCTTATCCCTCCCGCTTGCATTTCCCCAGGTGTGAATTACCAGACCATGTTTGACAAGGTCAAGATTGGCTTTGCAGACGCTTATTTTAAGTTTCTCAAGCATACCTTTCTCAATTCACATCAAGATTGAAATTGTACCCGTTCTTTATGAACTTCTTATACCTGTCTTTGTTGAACCTATAGTAATATGCCCCTCTCTTCGAGGTCTCCTTCTCTTTCTCATCGAGTTTTTCAAGAACATCCATCGACAGTAATTTCTTGCGGAAATTCCGTTTGTCAAAAGATCTCTGGTATATTGCTTCGTAGAGATCGACCATCTGTACAAGAGTGAACTTCTCCGGAAGAAGTTCGAAGCCTACCGGCTTTATCCTTATCTGCAGCCGGAGCTCTTTAAGCGCCCTTTCAACCATCTGAGGGTGATCAAAGATCAGTTTCGGCATCTGTTTCATCGTCTGCCAATGTGCCCCGTTCCTGTCAGTCACTTTTTTATCAATATTCTTGATCTTAATTAGTGCCCAGTAGGCAACCGATATCACTCTCGCTCCCGGGTCCCTTCCGGGCTCACCATAGCAATAGAGCTGCTTCATGAAGATGTCCTTAAGTCCTGTCAGGTTCCTGAGTACACGGCTGGCAGCAACATCGAGGCTCTCGCCTGGTTCAACAAATCCTCCGGCCAGTGACCATTTGCCTTTTGCAGGATTGAAGCTCCGTTTTACAAGAAGGAGCCTGATCTCCTTTTCATGAATGTCGTATCCGAAAACGATGGAGTCAACTGCCATCAGGTGTTTCCTGTGTTTTGAATAAATCTTCATATGTCATCAAATTATTCCGTTCGCCAAATGATAATATATCTCATTCCATCTCAGTTCTTTCCTGAATGAATCGAGATTGCATTTCTCATCAATCAGAACATGTTCAACTCCTGTCATTCCTGCAAAATCCTCAAGATATTCATTGTCGATTGCAGTGCTGAATCCGGTATGATGGGCTCCTCCTGCAAAGATCCAGGCTGCGGCTCCTGTCTTCAGGTCAGGAAGAGGTTTCCACAGCACGCTTGCAACAGGAAGCTTTGGCATATCAGGGCATTTCACAACCTCAACATTGTTTACCAGCATTCTGAACCTGTTCCCGAGGTCAATCACCGAGACGTTTATTCCTTTTCCCGGAGTAGTTTTAAATACAAGCCTTGCCGGATCAGCCTTGCCTCCGATTGAGAGCTGGTGAATTTCAACTGCAGGTTTTCCTGATGCTATGGTAGGACACACCTCAAGCATATGCGCACCCAGCACCCTCATTCCTGCAGGATTAAAATGATAGGTATAGTCCTCCATAAATGAGGTGCCTCCCCTGAGGCCCTGAGCCATAACTTTCATTGAGCGCACCAGCGCAGCGGTTTTCCAGTCGCCTTCAGCGCCAAAGCCGTAGCCTTTTGCCATCAGTCTCTGAACCGCTATTCCCGGAAGCTGCTTCAGTCCATGAAGGTCTTCGAAGGTGGTTGTAAACGCTTTGAAGTTCCCTGATTTCAGAAATGATTCCATCCCGGCTTCAATTCTTGCAGCCTCCTTAAGTGTATCCGAGGAAGCAACGGCCTTTGTCATTTTGTAGTCGGAACCATATTCTTCCAGCAGCCTTTTTATTGAGGCAGGAGCAACGCTGTTAACTGCTTTCACAAGGTCACCGATGCCATATCCGTATACTGAGTAACCCATTTTCATCTGGGCGCTTACCTTGTTTCCTTCGGTCACAGCTACATCGCGCATGTTGTCGCCAAAGCGTGCGATTTTCATATTAAGCGCGTCGTCGTATGCTGAAGCCGCTCTTATCCACACAGCTATCCGGTCAACCGCCTCCTGGTCCTGGTAATGCCCCACGACCACCTTCCTGTTCAGTCTCATCCGTGTGCCGATGAACCCGAATTCCCTGTCGCCATGAGCCGACTGGTTCAGGTTCATGAAATTCATGTCAATTGTTTCCCACGGAATGTCCCTGTTAAGCTGTGTATGGAAATGGAGGAACGGTTTATTAAGCACCGTTAATCCACGGATCCACATTTTTGCAGGAGAGAAAGTATGCATCCATGTAATGAGCCCGATGCATTTCCTTGAATTATTGGCTTCGGAGCATATTTCAAAGATCGATTCCGGAGTTGTCAGGACAGGCTTGAATATTACCTTCTGCGATATTTTTAGTGATTTATCAAGGGCGGCGGCGATTTTTGCAGAATCTGCCGCTACCTGCCTAAGTGTCTGGGGACCATATAAATGCTGGCTTCCTGTGATGAACCAGACTTCTTTGGTTTTTAATTTATCCATATGGTATTTATTATGATAAAACGATTCTATTATTACTACCTACCGCCACCCTTGCCCTCCCATTCTATTATCACCTACCCCCACCCTTTCTATTATCACTTACCTCCCCCCTGGGGGAGGGCGGGGTGGGGGTTTTGCCCCTACCAGAAATAAATATAAAATGCCAATACTACCGCAATTATGATTCCCGAGAAGATAACATCCCATTTGTCCCAGCTGGCCCTTGTGATGGCTTTTTCCTCAGCAGTTGCAGAGCCTACGTACAATCCTCTTATGGCTGAAATATCTGGTTTTGGTGTAAACATGCTCACGATGATCATTAAGAGTATTACAATGAAGAAGATGTATATTTCATAGTGGAGCCAGTTAATCCCAAGGAATGTCTTGTAAAATATATTATCGGGATTCATGTCTGAACCGAACACAACAAAACCAAGCCTGGTCATGCCGAGGATAAATCCTACAACCAGTCCTATAAAACCGGCTTTCGGAGTGGTTTTCTTTGACAGTATCCCAAGCAGGAAGACGGCCAGGATTCCAGGAGCCAGCATTGACTGCACATCCTGTAAATAAGCATACAGTGTTTTGCCAATTGCTTTCATGACCGGGATCCACAGGATTCCAAGTATTACAACTACTATTGTTGCTATTCTTCCCACCCTTACGAGTTCCTTTTCTGAAGCCTGAGGTTTGTACTTTTGATAAAAGTCAACAGTAAATAAGGTTGCGGATGAGTTAAATAGAGCTGCGAGTGAACTCATCAGCGCGGCAAGGATGCCTCCCACAACCAGTCCTGTGAAACCTATAGGCAGCAATTGTTTGACCATTGCAGGGAAAGCTGCATCGGGACTTGACAGAGTTAGTAACCCTTTCTGGTTTAATGCATAAGCAATCATTCCCGGTATGAGAAAAATAAATACTGGCGTTAATTTAAAACCGGCACCCAGTATTGCACCCCTTCTTGATTCTGTCTGATTGCGTCCTGAAAGAACCCTCTGTACAATGAACTGGTCGGTACACCAGTACCAGAATCCTATTATCGCAGACCCGAGAATAACCCCTGTCCACGGGTATACCGGATCACTTGCTGACCTCATCAGATCAGTCATTTTATCTCCGGCATCATTGATCGGAACTGCCCGGCATATCTCCATCATTTCCGACCATCCGCCCAGTTTTGTCAGACCGAAGATGAGTATGGCTATCGAGCCGATAAGCAGAACAGGAGTCTGCAGAACAGAAGTGTACAGGACAGCTCTCATTCCCCCCAGCACTGTATAAATTCCCGTCAATATTACCAGTCCTATTGCACTTATCCAGAAGAAATCAATACCGAACAGTGACTCGATTCCAAATACTTCTTTGAAAACAACACCACCGGCATAGACTGTAACTGCCACTTTTGTAAGCACATAGCTTACAAGGGAAATTATCGAAAGGAATGATCTTGAACCGCTGTTGTAACGTTTTTCAAGGAATTCCGGCATTGTAAACACTTTGCTCCTGGAATAAAACGGGACAAAAAACCATCCAAGAAAAAGTATGATCCACCCGTGCATTTCCCAGTGCGCAAAAGCCATACCCGAAGAAGCCCCTGTCCCTGCCAGTCCGACAAGATGCTCCGACCCTATATTTGAAGCAAAAATGGATGCCCCTATTGCCAGCCAAGTGGCATCACGGCCGGCAAGGAAATAATCAGTTGAAGTCTCCTCTTTTTTCTTAAGTACCCATACAATTATGCCCACAAGAGCAAGACAGAAAATACCTAGAACGATCCAGTCTAATGTTCCCATAATACTAAATTGTTTTCATTATTAAATAAAGTCTTATTGTCATGGAAAGAATGAACGGATATTCGGAAAAGCGGATCCTCTTTTAAACCAAAGTGCATTCCAAATCTATGAAATTATTTATTAAATGTAAAAAATACACTCAAAAATTATGACCCCACTCTTTCAATGATGAAAGTATAAAGTCTATGATCTGCTGATTCTCTTCCTTCCCGCTGCCGGTTACAGTAAATGGCTTACCAAATCTTATATAAATTGGCTTACCGGAATCAAGCTTTCCAAATCCCCTTAATATTTTACCCTGTCCCCAGAAATCAGTTTTAAGTGCAAAGGGTACAACCTTTACTCCGGCCCTCCTGGCAAGCTTCACCCCAAGCGAGTTAAACTCTTCAGGTTTAAAAACAATTGTCCTGGTGCTTTGAGGAAAAATAATGACAGATATGCCTCTTGAAAGCAGTTCCATTCCGCCGTTCAGCACTGCTTCCAGGTCTTTCCTTGGGTCTGTCCTGCCGACAACGATCGGATCCCTTGACCTCATTACATCGCCGAACAGGGGATGCCTGACCAGGCTCTCCTTGACGACAAAGGTAACCCTCCGTCGCGGTGCTATTATTGCAGGAAGCACCATTGTCTCAAGGGTGCTCATGTGATTTCCGATAAAGAGGACCGGCTCCGGAGACTCTGCTATATTCTCCATACCCGTGATATGAAATTTTCCTCCGGCCCTTTCAATTAATTTCATGATGAGGTATGAAGAATCAGCCCATGCCTCATCATCATACATTCCCGCAATCGCCTGCCTTCTTGTCCTCAGTACTACCTGGCCGTACTTGTAAATGAAATACAACCGGTTATTGATCAGTATCTTGTCCCAAAGGCTGAGTTTCTCCTTTACAGGAGTGTCATAAACGGATGATTCCAGATATTTCTTCTGCATCAGAACGTTCATAATTATTCCCTTATCACCTGTTCTTCAGGTTAGCATAATGTAAAGTTAAAATTCATTTCAGAAATACCGCATATTTTTTCTCCGGTGAACGTCCTGATAAAATTAAATGATATTAAATTTAAGCAGTCGTTGGACCTGAAAGCATCTTAATGAAACTTTCAATATTTGATGCAGTAGTATTCTTCATCCTGACCATCGGGAACATTCTTATTGGTGTCAGCTTCTACTTCAGGAACAAGACGCCTGAACAGTTCACCTCGGGAGGAAGGAGACTTCCTGCCTGGGTTGTGGGATTATCTATTTTTGCCACATTCGTGAGCAGCATCAGCTTTCTGGCACTACCCGGAAAAGCCTATGCCACAAACTGGAATGCATTTGTCTTCAGCTTCTCAATTCCTGTTGCATCATTCATGACGATAAAGTACTTCATCCCTCTCTATCGCGGTATTGGGAGCATATCAGCCTATTATTTCCTTGAAAAGAGATTCGGCCCCTGGGCAAGAATCTATGCATCAGTATGTTACATACTCACTCAGCTTATGCGCACAGGTGCAATACTGATGCTGCTGGCGCTTCCTCTGAATGCCCTGTTCGGGTGGAACATGAGGACGATCATCATTATAACCGGCCTTGCAGTAACGGCATATTCCATGCTCGGCGGGATAAAGGCAGTGGTATGGACAGACGCGATCCAGGCAATAGTACTGATAACAGGCGCAGTTGTATGTGCGGTGATTCTTACCTTTTCAATGCCTGAAGGACCCGGCCAGATTTTCAGGATCGCGGCTGAAAGTAACAAATTCAGCTTCGGAAGCTTCAGCGCAAGTCTCAGGGAATCAACCTTCTGGGTTGTGCTCATATACGGGCTTTTCATCAACCTGCAGAATTACGGGATCGACCAGAATTACATTCAGCGGTATATGGCAACAAACACTGACAGGGAAGCCAGATCGTCGGCCCTGTTCGGATCACTGTTGTATATCCCGGTTTCACTTATATTCTTTTACATTGGCACAGCACTTTATTCGTTCTATAGTGCCCAGCCTGATCTTCTCCCGGAGGAATTGATGGCTCCCGGGGCAGCCGACAGGGTTTTCCCGTGGTTTATTGCAACGCAGCTTCCGCCCGGACTCACGGGATTGCTGATCGCGGCAATTTTTGCTGCCGGCATGAGCACGGTATCGACAAGCCTCAACAGTACCGCCACTATTTTCCTGACCGATTATTACAGGAGGTACTTTAATAAAAATGCCGGTGACAAATCATCAATGAAGATGCTTTACATCTCATCACTTGCTACCGGTGTTGCCGGTACAGGTATTGCTCTCTCACTGACCGGAGTTGAAAGCGCCCTTGATGCCTGGTGGTCACTGGCATCCATCTTCAGCGGCGGCATGCTCGGGCTCTTCCTGCTGGGATTCATCTCCAGAAAAGCAGGCAACCCTGAAGCGGTCACTGGTGTTATTTCCGGCGTACTGGTTATTGCCTGGATGAGCCTTTCTCCGGTTATATTCAGGGAAGGAGAAGGCATCGCATTCAGAAGCCCCTTCCATACTAACCTGACTATTGTCTTCGGAACAATGACAATCTTTTTTGTGGGATTAATGTTGACTAAACTTTTAAAACACAAGTAAGCTTATGCGTACTATACTATTCTTTTCACTTTTTATATTTCTAACCGTTCAAACCATTCACGCGCAATATAAAGGTGAGCAGTGTATTATCAGATCTGAATTCATTTTTGAACAGGGAAACGTCCCATTCCCTTCATGCCATGCATCAACAATTGTTCAAAGCGGGAAACAGCATATTGCTGCATGGTTCGGCGGCACCGCTGAAAGAGACCCTGATGTGGGAATATGGGTAAGCATATATAATAAAGGTATATGGAGCAAGCCTGTTGAAGTTGTAAACGGGATTCAGCATAAAGCCAAACGTTATCCTTGCTGGAACCCCGTGCTGTTCAGCACCGGGAAAGAGATCCTCCTGTTTTATAAGGTCGGACCAAGTCCTTCAAAATGGTGGGGTGAGATTATCACTTCATCCAATGGCGGGAAAACCTGGTCACAGCCGCGGCGCCTTCCTGAAGATATTATTGGACCTGTCAAAGACAAACCGGTTCTCCTGGATAACGGGATGCTTCTTTGTCCGTCAAGCACCGAAGATGAAGGATGGCGGGTTCACATGGAATTTACTTCTGATAACGGCAGGTCATGGGAAAGGACTGCTGCCCTTAATGACAGGGATACGGGTGCGATTCAGCCATCGGTACTGAAACATCCCGGCGGCAGGCTCCAGATGCTTTGCCGAAGTACTGTTGACAGGATCCTCTCATCATGGTCGTCAGATAATGGCCGTACATGGAGCACACTTGTGCCTCTTAACCTTCCCAATCCGAATGCCGGAATTGATGCGGTATCGCTCAGCGACGGCAGGCAGCTGCTGGTCTATAACCATCTTGTTGATGGAAGGTATCTTCTCAATGTTGCGGTATCAGAAAATGGAGTTGACTGGGAGGCGGCGGCTATCCTGGAAAATGAAAGTCCCGGGACTGAATTCTCATATCCTGCCGTGATACAGACAAATGACGGGATGGTACATATCACTTACACCTGGAACAGAAGGTTGATAAAACATGTGGTTATTGACCCTGGCAGGATAATTCCAAAGCCTTTCGCAGGGGAAGCATGGCCTGATGAATAGTACTTAAAGACGTAACACCGGGAGAATAAGAAGGGCAGCTGACAATCCCACCAGTAAAACAACGGCGCTCCATCCTATTATATTTGTTGCCCTGCCATTCACATGAGTTCCCATGATCTTTGTATTGTTTATCAGAATCATCATACTGATAAGAACAACCGGAAGCAGAAAACCATTTATTACCTGCGACCATATCGATATCTTAATCAGCGGCGCATTGGGAAGGAGTATTATAATCGCTGATATAACCAGGATGCCTGTATAAAGTATGTAGAACTCCCTTGCTTCATCCCATTTCTTATCAAGCCCGGCTTCGAACCCGAAAGCTTCACATACAAAAAATGCCGTGGCAAGAGGGAGGATTGTTGCTGAGAAAATTGAAGCGATGAACAATCCGAACGCAAAGACCTGCGATGCAAGGTTTCCCGCCAGCGGTCTGAGCGCAAGGGCTGCATCCTTGGCTTCATTTATCACGATCCCGTTGGGATGAAGAGTGGAGGCACATGCGACCATTATGAAAAAAGCCACTACAACAGTTATTATGCATCCCACGACGATATCTGCCAGGGTATATTTAAAATTCTTCATCTTCAATCCCTTCTCTATCACTGAAGATTGCATGTAAAACTGCATCCAGGGTGCAATAGTTGTCCCGACCAGGGCAATTACCATAGTCATGCTGCGAGTGCTAAGCTCCATCCTGGGGCGGATTATTGCCGATCCGATACTTCCCCAGTCAGGTTTTCCCATTATGGCAGAAACAACATACGTAAGCAGCGATATGCTGAAAATCAGAAAGATGCGCTCTGCGATCTTGTATGTTCCCTTTACAACCAGCACCCATACAAGGATCGCAACAACAGGTACAGAAATGTATTTACTGACGCCGAACACTTCCATGCTTCCGGCTACTCCTGCAAATTCGGTTGTTGTGTTGCCGATCCCTGAAAAAAGCAGTCCGAGGAAGATCAGGAATGTGACCTTGATACCTGCATTTTCCCTTATGAGGTCAGCAAGTCCCTTGCCGGTAACGATACCCATCCTTGCATTCATCTCCTGGATGACAACCAGGACAATGAATGAAGGTATCAGGGTCCAGATCAGACCATAACCATAGATAGATCCTGCAACAGAGTAAGTGGTAATTCCGCCGGCATCATTGTCGACGCTTCCTGTGATGATCCCGGGACCAAGGATCATCAGGAATATTCCCAGCCTCCGGAAAATATTTTTCCTGCTTATTCCGATTTTCAGTCCGACCATGATCCCTTATTTTCTTTTCCTGGTTCTCCTTTCGCTAATGAGGTCTTCAACGACATCATCCACCACGACCATGCCCTGGAGCTGATTGTTCCGGTCGATTACCGGAACCGCAAGCAGGTTATACTTCGAAACTATTTCAGCAATTGCTGTCGTCTTCTGGTCATCATACAACGAAACAGGTTCTGATTTCATAATGGCGCTGATCTTCTTATCAGGCTCTGTCACAACAAGGTCCCTCAGGTTGAATGTTCCTGCCAGCCTGTCACCCTTCTTAGTTACGAACATATTGTACAGTTCCGCAGACTCCGGCTTTTTCATCCGCAGCTCCCGGAGCACCTCTTCAACTGTTGTTGAACCGCTGAAGGAAAGGTAATCGGTCGTCATTATGCTTCCCACCAGGTCGTCATTATATTCAAGAAGATCCCTTACCTCCTGCGACGATTCAGCTTCCATCTCTTTCAGCAGGAGTTCGGCTTTGTCGTCTTCCAGTTCATCAAGGATATCCGCAACTTCATCGGCTGGCATTTTCTCAAGAACATCAGCAACCTTTCCAACGGGAAGGCTCTCAACAATATGAACCTGGGCATCTGTCTCGAGTTCCTCAAGAACATCGGCAGCTTGTTCCTCATCGAGCGCTGAGAAAACTGAGGTGCTTGATTTCTTGCCCAGGTCCTCCAGTATATCGGCAAGGTCTGAGGGGTGCAGAGTATGCAGCTTGGCATAGCTTTTCGAGAGTTTTATGTTCAGGTTCGAAAAGTCAATCGCCTGGACGTCGTCCCAGAGAATGAACCTGGCAGGTATGCTGATTTTAAACAGCGAAAGCACTCTTTTAATTGGAGCAGCAATACCTATCCTTCTCAACAACCCTTCGATCCCGATATCAACTGCTACGGCAAATGTGCCTGCCGGGAGTGTCGCCAGCCTGACATCATTAACTCTTACCAGCTTGCGTCCGTTCAGGTCAACGATCTGCTTGTCCAGAATATTCTCATCGAGTAACAGTCCGTTATCAACCTCTTCACTGCTCAGCTCTATGAGCCCGGTGCATGTGACGTTGATCATTTCCCTGGCTTTGGAAACCCTGAACTGATTGAAGGAATAGAACTTTGTCACCCCGTCTATCATGAGCTTGACGCCTGTAATCAGCTGCTGTCCGGGATCGCTTTGTCCTGAAGGAATTGCACTGACAAGAAGATCCTTTATTTTTCCGATAGCGTCGCCGTCAGAACTAAAAGCTTCCTTGCCCAGTATTCCGCTTAAATAAAATGTTGTGAGTGAAGTCATTGTCACCTCCTTTCTGTCCGTGATACAGGAGGAAGCGACCGGCAAACCGGCATGCCTGCTGTATCAGGATTAGAATAATATATCCGCCGGATAATCGTCCATTAATTAAAAAAATTGATTGCGGGCGTAAAAGTAAACTTCACGGGAAAGATATCCAAATAAAAAAAGAAAAAAGTTGGGAGTTATGTATTCATCCCCCTCTCTGGTCTGCATGTACCCACCCCCTTTATCCCCACTTCGCTTCGCTCAGTGCAGGCCCTCCCTACTTCGTAAGGAGGGGGAACCCATTGATATACAGTAATATAAGCCCCCTTCCTTGCGAAGCAGGGAAGGGGGTTGGGGGATGGGTACGTGCTGTGCAGGGAGGAGGATCAAGGGGGTGGGTACGTGTTCTTCATATGATAAAGGGCACCACAGCCTTTCTCTTAACCGGATATTCCGGAAAGCTCTTCCTGTACCACTTGTGCGAAGCTACTGCCCGCGGGAAGAGGTTTGCAAAGGTGAACACGAAGAATGACAAGCCTGGCAGTGACCATGTCATCACTGCCCAGCCTCCCCATTCAATGATTTCGCCAAAATAATGGGGGCAGGAAATATAATCGAACAGCCAGCCGCGGGGAATAACATAGCCCTGCTGGTTCTGCGACCGCAGCATGGTCAGTTTTTCATCAGCGGTCTTGTTGATAAGATACCCGCAGATAAACAAAGTAACTCCGGTAATGAATTGCCACGAGAGCAGCCATCTTGTATCATAGTTATGCAGATGAAAGACACCATACCCGTTTATGAATCCGTTCAGGCTGTTGAACACGATTGCCATGAGTACTATGACCTGGGGATATGGTTTATTCCTGCCTGACTGGCGGAAAGGGTAATAGAATGTTCTGTGAACATAGTGAAGGAGCCAGAGAGTAACAAATATGATCTGCGGAGCTCCTTTATCAGGTGAGACGATAAAAAACAGAAGGATAAGTGCAGGAGACGGGAATTCCATGATAAGCCATGCCCATTTTGACTTCACCCCGGGTCCCCATCCTCTCCTTGAGAACTTGCCGTAAGGAGCAGAGACAAAGAAAAGCATGATAAATACAAGAACCGAAAGGCCGAATGCCAGATATAAAGCATAATTGTACAGAACTGACATGATTATCAATTATTAATCTATCAAAGTACTTCTTCAGATAATAAGATTCAAATATGCATTAAATAATTACCGGTTGTAAAAAAATCAGGTTCTTTTCTTTTTTATTTATATTAGCCCCGTCAAAAACTACTAAACCTTGAGAATCTTACAGGAAAGACTTGCAAAGTATGATGCCCCTCAGAGAGCTATGGCAGCCGGCATCTATCCCTATGTCAGGGAGATTGAATCAGATCAGGATACTGTTGTTAAGATAAACGGAAAGGATGTCCTGATGTTTGGCTCAAACAGTTATCTGGGATTGACGAATCATCCGAAGATCAAGGAAGCTGCAAAAAAAGCCATCGACAAATACGGGACAGGCTGTGCCGGATCGAGATTCCTCAACGGCACCCTTGACATTCACATTGAGCTGGAGAGGAGGCTGGCTGATCTTGTTGGTAAAGAAGCAGCATTATGCTACAGCACAGGCTTCCAGGTAAACCTTGGTGTTGTTTCTGTACTTACCGGACGCAAAGACCATATCTTACTGGATGAACTTGATCATGCATCGATTATTGAAGGGAGCAGGCTCTCATTTTCGAGGGTGCTCAAGTTCAAGCACAACGATATGAAGTCGCTTGAAACCAAGCTGAAGCTCTGCGTTCCCGACAGCCTGAAGCTGATCGTGGTTGACGGCATCTTCTCGATGGAAGGCGATATTGTTAAATTGCCTGAGGTGGTTGCCCTCGCGGAGAAGTACAATGCCACTATAATGGTTGATGATGCCCACACCCTGGGAGTATTGGGCAGAAATGGTTCAGGCACGGCGTCCCATTTCGGACTGACCGACATGGTAGATTTAATAATGGGTACTTTTTCCAAATCACTTGCCTCGCTCGGAGGATTCATTGCCTCAGACAAGGATACAATTAATTTCATCAAGCATAACTCGCGCTCCCTGATCTTCAGCGCCAGCATGACGCCTGCATCGGCAGCATCAGTGCTTGCAGCCATCGAAATAATGACCAGCGAACCTGAAAGGATTGAAAGACTGTGGGAGAATACACGGCATGCACTAAAAGGATTCAGGGAAGCGGGATTTGATACAGGCAAATCCGAAACTCCAATAATTCCACTATTCATCCGCGACGATATCAAGGCGCTTATACTCACTCAAAAACTGCTTGGCGAAGGGATCTTTGTAAATCCTGTCGTTTCACCTGCAGTACCAAAAGAAAATTGCCTGATAAGGTATTCATTGATGGCAACTCATACCAGGGAACAGATCGACATTTCTTTGGAGAAGATCACCAGGGCGGCAAAAGAACTTAAAATCCTCAGTTAGTTGAAGAAGGTAATTCTCATCACCGGGATATCCTCAGGGTTTGGCAAAGCTACAGCCGGGATCCTTGCAGAAGCCGGACATACAGTATATGGAACTGTCAGAAATTCAGTATCACAGGCTGAATCCGTGAATGTAGTCAGAATGGACCTTACGGATTTACGGTCAATCATCGAAGCAGTTCAATATGTATATGAAAAAGAGGGAAGGATTGATGTGCTGATAAACAATGCCGGGATGCATACCGGGGGTCCGGTTGAAACACTTCCGGAGGAGTATATCAGGCTCCAGATGGAGACCAATTTTAACGGAATGGTTCAATTGACGAAGCAGATTCTTCCTGTTATGCGTAATCAGGGTGGAGGGACAATCATTAATTTCAGCTCCATTGGAGGGCTGATGGGATTACCATTCCAGGCATTCTATTCGGCGAGCAAGTTTGCGATCGAAGGATTCAGCGAGGCACTCAGGATGGAGGTCGGCAGATTTAAGATCAGGGTTGTTGTTATTAACCCGGGAGACTTCTGTACCAGCAATTCAGCCAACCGGAGACAATTTCTGGCTCCTTCATCACCTGGAGACCCGTATCATGATCAGTTCCGGCAAACACTTGCCGTCATTGAAAAAGATGAAGCCGGCGGATGGAGGCCGGAGGTACTTGCAAGGAAGATCCTGAAGATCGTTAAATCAAGAAATCCATGTCAGCGATATGTTATAGGTTCATTTGAGCAGAAGCTGGCAGTTGCTCTGAAGAAGATACTTCCGGGAAACCTGTTCAGGAAAATCCTTGAGGAGCATTACAACATTCATTAATACTTTTAAAAGTTAATTACTACTTTTGCTGACGTTTTCCGGCCCGTAGCTCAGCTGGCAGAGCACGTGACTCTTAATCATGGGGTCGAGGGTTCGATTCCCTCCGGGCCGACGAGGGATAGAAATAGTAGAGTGTGGAGGGTTCAGGTTCTTCCCGGGATCAACCTGGAATCTTTTCGGATACACTCAACAATCAGGAAGAGTTTATTTTCTAATTAAGAATCATTATCAAATGAGAATGATTATCCTTTGATTTTTATTCTCTTTTGATATTAATTATTATTTGTGATTCATTATTATTTAATATTTTTTCTTATTTGATATTGTTTATCCGATATGTATTGTTATCTTTGGAGATTGATTACTCTCTATGTATCTTTATTATCAGAGAATCAGTCTTACCTGATTGCAATTATCAGAAGAGAATGACTAAATTTGATAAACTAATTCCAAAAATATGGCAGACAAAGAAATAGTCAGAATCCTTGTTGAAAACAACCTCAAGGTAACCCCTCAGAGAATTGCAGTCCTGGAGGTGATAGTAGGCCTCGAAAATCATCCCTCTGCTGAAACCATCGTCGACTACATAAGACTTAATTTCCCTCACGTGCCTTTCGGTACCGTCTACAAAATCCTTGATGCATTCATTATGAAAGGCATCATTAAAAGAGTTAAAACCGATGGCGACACCATGCGCTACGATGCCGTGAAAGAAATGCATCACCACCTGTATTGCGCTGACTCAGAACGTATAGAAGATTACTTTGACGAAGAACTCAACAAATTACTCAGTGATTATTTTAAAAAGAAAAAAATACCGGACTTCACCATCGAAGATTATAAAGTACATATAACAGGGAAATTCAAAGATGATACCAAAAAAATAACCAAATCCTGATCACATGAAAAAGAAAAAACTGACCACAGCTTCGGGCAGGCCGTACTTCGAGAACGAAGACAGCATGACCGTCGGTCCCCAGGGGCCAATTCTGCTTCAGGACTATTACCTGCACGAAAAACTTGCCCACTTTAACCGGGAAAGAATACCTGAACGTGTAGTTCACGCAAAAGGAACAGGCGCTTATGGTACATTTACCGTAACAGGCAACATAACAAAATTTACAAAAGCAAAGCTCTTTTCCAAAGTCGGCAATAAATGCAGGGTGTTTGTCCGCTTTTCGACAGTCGGTGGTGAAAAGGGAAGCGCAGATACCGAAAGAGACCCCAGAGGGTTCGCAGTAAAATTCTATACCGAAGACGGAAACTGGGACCTGGTAGGGAACAATACTCCGGTTTTCTTTATCAAGGATCCGAAAAAATTCCCCGACTTTGTACATACGCAAAAACGTGATCCTAAAACCAACCTGAAAAGCCCTACAATGATGTGGGACTTCTGGAGCCTCAACCCCGAAAGCCTTCACCAGGTGATGATACTGTTCAGCGACAGGGGAACACCCGACGGATACCGTTTCATGAACGGATACGGCAGCCATACATTTTCAATGCTGAATAGACAGAATAAGAGAGTATGGGTAAAATTCCATTTCAAAACAATGCAGGGTATAAAGACCCTTACCGGTCCCCAGGCAGAAGAACTGAAAGGGAAGGATCCTGATTATGCACAGAGAGACCTGGTGGAAGCTATTGAAAAGAAGAAATACCCGAAATGGGCTCTTAAAATACAGGTAATGACAGAAGAACAGGCTAAGAAACTCAAATGGAATCCTTTCGATATCACCAAAGTCTGGCCGCATAAAGAATATCCTCTCATTGAGGCAGGCATAATGGAGTTGAATGAGATCCCGGCCAACTATTACGCCGATGTTGAACAGGCTGCATTCGCTCCTGCACATACAGTAGATGGCATAGGCCTCTCACCTGATAAACTGCTTCAGGGCCGGATACTTGCTTACCCTGATGCCCACAGGTACAGGCTCGGTACAAATTATGAACAGCTACCGGTGAATAGACCTATTGTTCCGGTTCACCATCACCAGAGAGACGGTTTTATGAGCGTCGACGGAAACGGCGGAGCTGGCGAAAACTATTTCCCGAATAGCTTCGATGATATTGAAACCGATAAGAGCTATAAAGAAGCTCCGATGAAACTTGACTCAGATGTTACCGATTATTATGATCGCAATGAAAACGATGACCATTACACACAACCCGGCAGCCTTTTCAGGAAAGTGATGACCGACAAGGAAAGAAAAAACACAGTCAGTAACTTTGTCGGCGCTCTCAAAGGAGTATCAGGGCCGAAAAAGAATGAGATACTTATGCGCCAGCTGAAGCACTTCCATAAAGCTGATAAAGGACTCGCGATGGAAGTAGCAAAAGGTCTTGGAATAAAACTCAAAGTTTAACACTATAAATCAATTAACAATGGCAGAAATCGGAAGATCAATCGTAAAAATGGATGTTGATGAATTACTCAACCTCCTTAACAAGGCCCTGGCCGATGAATGGCTGGCCTATTACCAGTATTGGATAGGGTCTAAAGTCGTTAAAGGCCCGATGAAAGATGCGGTAACCGCAGAACTGACGCTTCATGCAACAGAAGAACTGGCTCATGCTGAATTACTGGTCACAAGAATCGTTCAGCTCGGAGGCACACCCGTGCTCTCCCCTGATAAGTGGTCAAAAATAACAAATTGCGGCTATGACGCCCCAGAAGATCCTTACGTGGAAGTTATTCTGGATCAGAATATAAAGGGTGAACAGTGCGCCATCAGAACTTATAACAAACTGATGGATATCACCCGCGAGGCAGACCCTATTTCCTATAATATAATACTTCAGATCATTACTGATGAGGTTGAACATGAGGAGGATCTTGCCGCCCTGAAGGAAGACCTGGAACTCATGCTCGCCCGAAGAAAATAACATGCAACCCACCTACGCCAAGGCTTCGGTGGGCAAAGCCAGGAACCAGCAACAAGCAACCAGCAACAAGGAACCAGGAACAGGCAACCTCTAAATTTAATTCAATAACAATCAAATACTTAAACCAATGGAAGAAAAAACTTTTACAATGCCGCGAATCGGCGACAAAGCGCCTGTATTCAAGGCAGTTACAACACAGGGTGAAATTAATTTCCCCGCTGACTACAGCGGAAGCTGGGTAATTCTTTTCAGCCATCCGGCTGACTTTACCCCTGTCTGCACATCTGAATTTATGACTTTTGCATCAATGGAGAAACAGTTCAACGAGGCAAACTGCAAACTGGTTGGCCTTTCAGTGGACGGTCTTTACAGCCATATCGCATGGCTGCGTACTATTAAGGAGAAGATAGAATACAAAGGCATGAAGAACGTTGAGGTCACTTTCCCGCTTATCGAGGATATTACCATGGAAGTAGCCAAAACTTACGGCATGCTCCAGCCGGGTGAAAGCTCAACAAAAGCTGTAAGGGCAGTATTCTTTATTGACCCTAAAGGTATCATCCGTACTATAGTTTATTATCCGCTCAGCCTGGGCCGTAATTTCCAGGAACTCTACAGGGTGGTGATAGGACTGCAGACTGCTGATGCATTTTCAGTTGCGCTTCCTGCCGACTGGCAGCCGGGTGATGATGTTATCGTTCCCACAGCCGGTTCATGCGGCGTTGCTAAACAGCGCATGGAAAGCAAGGAGGAAATGAAATGCTACGACTGGTTCTTCTGCACCAAAAAACTCGACAAGGAAAAGGTACTTAAAACTGTATTGAAAAAATAAATAATTATTCTTTGACCTCGGTGGCTCTCTGTGCCTCCTCTGTGGACCTCTGTGTAATAAATAGGTTTAAGAACTTACACAGAGAAACACAGAGAAGCACAGAGTTTCACAGAGTTCTTTATTAATGAATATGAACGAATTTGATATTAAAGCTGGCACCTGGGACCTGAATCCCTTACGTTTTGAACGTTCGGAAGCAGTCGCTGAACATATCTCTGAAAGGATACCTCTCTCCCGCTCAATGTCAGCACTTGAATTTGGCGCTGGTACAGGAATTACCGGATTTATCCTCAAAGACCATGTGAAAGAAATCACAATGATGGATAACTCCCGCGAAATGATACGAAAAATCGAAGAGAAAATCCTTGCAACCCGGTCTGATAACGTGCATGCCCTCTTTTTTGACCTTGAGAACGATGAATGGGAAGGCGAAAAATTTGACCTACTGATAACACAGATGGTTCTGCATCATATACCTGACTCGAAACATATAATCAATAATTTTTACAATATCCTGAATCCCGGCGGATACCTGGCAATCGCCGATCTTTACCCCGAAGACGGCTCTTTCCATGGCGAAGGATTCACAGGACACCGGGGGTTTAATCCTGATGAGCTTTCTAAAATAGTTCAGAATTATGGATTTACTGATATCTCATCCCGTCATTGCTATACAATGAATAAACAGGTTTCTGAGGCTGAATCCCGTTACTTTGATCTGTTTCTGCTTATTGCAAAACGACCTTCCCTTACCTGAAAATCGTCAGTTAAAATAAATAATATGACAAATATCCTTGGATTATGAACGCTGGTTCATTATCTTTGTAGTGAACTATTGCTCATAATTCATGTCTCCAAGGCCATTAAGATTAAGGAAAGTAAGTAATCCTCCTGTTATTTCAGGACTGAAACCTTATGGTACAACTAAGAATTCAGTAAAGCCTGAAACTGTATTCCTGCACCTCGAGGAATATGAAGTTTTACGGCTTTGCGATCATGAAATGCTTAATCACACCCAGGCTGCCGTAATGATGGCAGTCTCAAGACCCACACTCACACGGATCTATTCCAGGGCAAGGAGAAAAATTGCTGAAGCGCTGGTAGTGGGGAAACAAATAATCATCGAGGGAGGTAAGATATATTTCGATAGCGAATGGTATTCCTGTGAAACATGCGGATGCTATTTCAACAACCCTGATAAACAGGTAAAAAAAATCCTTTGTCCCCTGTGCAAAAGTCAAAATATCATCAGTGCCGATATTGATAATTTAATATGATATACCAAATCAAAATCAAATCCTATGAAAGTAGCAATCACCAGCAAGGGAAACAGTCTCAATGACAAACTCGATGAACGTTTCGGGCGCTGTTCATACTTTGTAATTTATGACACCGATACCAAAGGCACCGAATTCATACCAAACCCAAATAAAGATGCAAGAGAAGGTGCAGGTCCGGCATCAGTTCAGCTTGTAGCATCCCGCGATGTTCAGAAAATAATTTCCGGAGAATTCGGTATAAAGATCAAGTCGATCCTCGACAGCCTTAAAATCCAGATGGTAGTAATAAAAGACCCTGAAAAAACAGTGAGTGAAATTGTAAATATGTTTAACCAAAAATAGTTAAGACTATGCCACGAATGGACGGAACAGGCCCCGCAGGAAGGGGTTCAGGAACAGGCCGCGGCCTCGGACGCTGCGGGAAAAAACGAAATGATGATGATTCTTCCGGAAGAGGAAGAGGCCAGGGAAAACAGCGTAAATCCAACAGAGGAACAGAAACAGGTAAACGCAATCGACCGGGATCACGGGATTAATTTATTAACCAGGAATAATTAAAATATGAAACCCACATGATTGACCACAATTATAAACACGATAAATATATAATTTTCAATCATGTGCGGTTCCATCATACCGTTAAAATCAAAATTATATTATGATGAAAAAATTTATTGCCGTCCCTTTGGAAAACGGGATATTATGTTCTCATTTCGGTCATTGTGAGCAATTTGCTATAATTGAAACTGAAAGCAGGAAAGTCATAGGTGAAAAACTCATTACACCCCCTCCCCATGAACCGGGTTTACTGCCAGGGTGGCTTGCCGAAAAAGGGGTAACAGATGTAATTGCGGGAGGTATGGGGCAGAGAGCTATAGATCTCTTCAATCATCAAAAGATAAATGTATTTGTTGGTGCACCATTGAAGAACCCGGTTGAGCTGGTAAAAGACCTTATCAATGATTCTCTGACTGCCGGAGCAAATTACTGCGATCATTAATCTGAAAAATGATCGCCTTCGGACCAATACCATCAAGAAGACTGGGCATGAGCCTGGGAATCAATAATATAGTGTCCCCGAAGACATGTTCCTACAGTTGTATTTATTGCCAGGTAGGTAAAACGAGAGTTAAAAGCATCCGGCGTGATTCTTTCTATAAACCCCGGCTTATCTATGAAAAAGTATCCACCCATCTTGAAAAGCTCGACCAGAAAGATACTCCCGACTACCTCACATTTGTTTCCAACGGTGAACCTACCCTGGATATTAATCTCGGTAATTCCATTAAACTGCTAAAGAAGTTAGGGATCCCGATTGCTGTAATTTCGAATGCCTCCATGTTGTTCGATGAGACAGTCAGACATGACCTCTTGCTGGCCGATTGGGTCTCTCTTAAAATGGATGCTTCCGATAATGATACGTGGCAAAAAATAAACAAGCCATCGCCTGATCTGAACTTTGAAAAGCATATTGAAAATATTATTCTTTTCGCCGGTTTGTTCAACAGGAAACTCAATACCGAGACAATGTTAGTAAAGGGGATCAATGACCAGGCAGCCAGTTTTTCAGAAGTGGGTAAAATTATCAGGCAGGTAAACCCTTCAACTGCATATCTTTCAATACCAACCAGGCCTCCTTCAGACAAGAATATAAAGCCGCCTGAAGAAGAAGCAATAAATGCAGCATGGCAGATCTTCACTGAAATGAAGATCAGTACTGAGCTGCTTACCGGCTTTGAAGGCACCAATACCGGATATACAGGCAACATCTATGAGGATATTCTGAACATCACTGCCGTCCACCCGCTAAGAGAAGATACTTTAACCGAACTTCTGAGAAAGGATAATGCCGGTTTCAGTATAGTGGATTCGCTTATCAGACAAAAACTGATCAAGCCTGTAACCTGGAAGGATAATACATTCTATATCAGGGAATATCATCTGTATCTTTAAAATGATTATTTTTTAAATCCTGCGAATCATGCCAAAATTATATGAAGAGCTTGAAAAAGATGTCCGCTTCAGGGAGGGAATGAAGGCCTGCATGAATTGCGGAGTATGCACTGCCGTGTGCCCTGCAGCTGCTGTAAGCGATTATGATCCGCGCCAGATAGTAAGTCTTGTCCAGGAAAGGAATGAAGATGAGCTGGAAAAACTCCTTAAAGGCGATCAGATTTGGAGATGCGGTGAATGCCTTTCATGCAAGACAAGATGCCCCAGAGGAAATGTACCATGCTATATAATCCAGGCACTCAGAAGTCTGTCGGTTGAAAAAGGCTATTTCATCGAAAGCGAACAGGGCAGAAAACAGCTTGCAATAAAACGTACTGTTGGCGACCATATACTTAAATATGGTTACTGTGTTTATATTGATGAAGTCGACAATGAAATTTATCCGGAACAGGGTCCGGTTTGGAACTGGCTGAGAAAAAACAGGGTCTCCATGCTGAAACGGCTTGGCGCAAGCTACAGGGAATACAGGTCGGGTGCTCTGCGGAATACAAATAAAAAATCACTTGAAGACCTTAAAAAGATCTTTGATGAAACCGGGGGAACGGCAAGATTTGAGAAAATCGAAAAATATTCTTCCGAAATGGCAAAAAAGATGAACAAGGAGTTTAGTGAGGAACATGACGAATACTGGAGATTAATGTATAATGAATAGCAACTTGTTCCTTGTTCCTTGTTGCTGGTTTATCATATTAAAGCTGGCTTCCAGCAACAAGCAACGAGCAACAAGTAACCAGCAACTATCGATTCTGAACCGAAGATTAGTTTATAATTAAAGATGAAACCTGAAAAAAATAAAATATGGCAGGTCTACCAGAAGGAGATCGCCGATGATCA
Organism: Bacteroidota bacterium; assembly: GCA_043800695.1. Lineage (GTDB taxonomy): Bacteria > Bacteroidota > Bacteroidia > Bacteroidales > VadinHA17 > LD21. Next base: position 75,110 of record JAZDMU010000019.1, on the reverse strand, counting down.
TTACTATCTGGCACGCAGCTGCATAAGGCAGAATATCTTCCCCGCAGCGGAGGATCTGTTCATGAAAATACTCAGAGACGTGCTGGGTAAAGATATTTTTGATGATGAAAGACAGACATCCTGCACCGGAATAGCATATCATTCCGGACTACTGCCGATGGAAACCACTATGACTGTTGTTGCAAGGCAGTTTGCTCTTATGCAGGAAGCTGGTTATGAGAATTTTGTGGTGTCATGTGTCACATCATTCGGCATTTATGCCGAGATGCTTGAAACATGGAAACACTTTCCGGATATTCTTCAAAAAACGAGGGAAACACTGAAAAGAGCCACAGGATGCGAATTTACCATTCCGAAAAATATCGTTCATGCAAGCGATATAATCTATAAATTCCGCAGGGAGATAGCTGAAAAATCAAAGTTCAGGCTGGTAAATGCCTTAACCGGAGAACCCCTTAAAGTTGTCGACCACATCGGTTGCCATTATGCCAAGATATTCCCTGAACACGGAATTGGCGGAGCTGAATATCCTTATGTCCTGGCAGGACTCACGGATGAATGGGGGGGCGAACAGGTAGATTACCCTGAAAGACGTCACTGCTGCGGTTTCGGTTTCAGGCAATATCTGTTGAAATCAAACAGGGGCTATTCTGTGACAAACTCCAAAATTAAGTTCGAGTCAATGAAGCCCTATAAACCTGATCTTATAGTTGCAAACTGCCCCGGCTGTACATTCTTCCTCGACCGCTGGCAATATGTGATTGCTGAACAGGAAGGGAAAACATATGGAGAAGACGGATATGGCATACCGGTCCTAACCTATGAGGAGATTGCAGGACTGCTTCTTGGCTACGATCCCTGGGATATAGGCCTTCAGGTTCACCAGGTAGCAGTGGAACCCTTGCTTGACAAGCTTGGAATTACATATAATATTGAAAATAAATATAAAGGGGCCGATGGAGAAGATCTGGGTATTCCAGAGAAACCTCTGGTTCTTAAATCCTGACATTAAAACGTAATGTTTATGGAAAAAGTTAAGGTTGGAATAATAATATGTAACAGGTACAATACCTGTGCCGGCGGAAAATGCTTCAGGGCAGCAGCAAACCGTGAAGGTGCATTTTCGGCATATAAGGATATGGAGATCGAAATAGCCGGATTTACCACCTGTGGAGGCTGTCCGGGAGGAAATATTGAGCATGCGCCAGAAGAGATGCAGAAAAATGGTGTCACTCATATTCACTTTGCAACAGGCTTTATTGTCGGATACCCCCCCTGCCCCTACATGGAGCATTTTGAAAAATTCATCAGGGAGAAGTACGGGATGAAGGTGATTTTCGGCACTCATCCCATCCCGCAGAAATACCTGACCACCCATAAAAATCTTAATACATGGAACACGGAATTTCTGAAGAAGACCACTGAACCTGTAATGACAGATGAACCAACCCGCCTCAGATATGATTAAAATTGCAGTAGCCAGCGGTAAGGGAGGTACAGGCAAAACCTTTGTTGCAACAAATATTTTCAACACTCTTATCCGCAACAATCATAATGCATTGCTGGTTGATTGCGATGCTGAAGCTCCAAATTCCGCTGCTTTCTTCAATACCGAATATTCTGACAGTCTGGAAATTACCCAGCTGGTACCGGTAATTGACAAAGATCGTTGCACATTCTGCGGAAAATGCAGCGAATATTGTAATTACAACGCCATCTTTATCCTGCCCCATGTTAAAATCATCAATGTAATTGAAGAGCTTTGTCATGGCTGCGGCGCCTGCCTGGTTGCCTGTAAATTCGATGCCATTACCGAGAAACCGGTCAGCCTGGGCAATGTAACCAGGTTTGTGATAAATAAGGAACATTATATAATTGAGGCACGTACCAGGATCGGCGTCCTTTCACCGGTCCCGGTGATCAAAGCATCAATAAAAAGCATAGACAGGTCTGCAGATATTGCGATCCTCGATTCACCCCCGGGAACTTCATGCCCTTTTATCCAGACTGTTTCGCAGGCCGATTATGTTATCCTTGTAACGGAACCTACACCATTCGGCCTCAGCGACCTGAAACAGAGCGTTGAAACACTTAGGATCCTCAACAAACCGTTTGGAGTCATTATCAACCGTTCAGGCATTGGCAATAACCGGGTGCAGGAATATTTGTTTAAGGAAGGGATTGACCTTCTACTGGAAATCCCTTACAAGAAAGAGACAGCACAGCTGTATTCAAAAGGGAAACTGCTTGCCGATAGTGATCCTTTCTTTGAGAGGCAGTTGCTTGCAGTTTTTGAATCAATATATGCAAAGGAATGGAATTAGCTATTATAAGCGGAAAGGGAGGAACAGGAAAATCAACCATAAGTGCTGCCTTTGCCACCCTTAATGGCAAAGTGGTTCTTGCCGATTGTGATGTCGATGCAGCTAACCTCTACCTCCTCTTCAATCCTGATCATGACGAGGAAGAGATTTATATATCAGGACATAAAGCGATCCTTAATCCTTCGCTCTGTACAAATTGCGGGCTATGCCTTGAACATTGCCGGTTTGATGCAATAACAGCAGGAAAAGAAACGGTAATGATCTCAGAGACACTCTGTGACGGCTGCTTCCTATGCTCACGTATCTGCCCTGAAAATGCAATCAGTATGATCCCCAGTAATAAAAGCCGGATGTATTCGGGATCATTCCGGAACGGGAAGATGGTCTTTGGAAGGCTCGCTCCAGGTGAGGAAAATACAGGAAAGCTTGTTAACATGGTAAGGGAAAAAGCTAAGAACATTTCCAGGAAATCCGGAATTGAGCATATAATCCTTGACGGGCCTCCAGGCATTGGCTGCCCCGCAATTTCAACAATCACCGGGGTTGATAAGGTAATAATAGTAACTGAACCCACAATATCAGGGATCAGCGATATGCAGAGGGCAGTTGCTGTTGTTCAGAAATCTGGGCGTACACCTGATGTAATCATAAATAAATGTGACATCAATGATGATATGTGCGGAAAGATTAAGAACTGGTGCAGCGGGAACAGCATCCTGGTTGCGGGAACACTGCCATTTGATCCGGCAATGGTAAGATCAATGGTCAACTCCCTGAGTATAAATGAATATGACCCTGAAAACAGTATTAATGAATCAATCAGGAATATCTGGAATAACATTTTAAATAATAAATGACATGAGCGATGTATTTGAGAAGCTTCCCATGGAGGGAATTAAGAACATTATAGTGGTGGCATCCGGCAAAGGCGGAGTTGGAAAATCAACTGTAGCTGCCAACCTGGCAATAGCCATCGCAAGGAACGGTCTGAACACAGCTCTTGTGGATGCTGATATCTTCGGGCCTTCAATACCGAAAATGTTCGGAATTGAGGATGTAAAACCTGACATTTCAGCTGTCGGTGATAAGGAAATATTTTTCCCGGTAAAGAAATACGGGGTCAGTATTATTTCTATAGGTTTCTATATAGACCGCAAGCAATCGCTGATCTGGCGGGGACCACTCGCAGGGAAGGCTGTAACCCAGCTTCTGGAGGACACACAGTGGGGAGATATCGATTACATGATAATTGACTTCCCTCCCGGCACCAGCGACATCCAGCTCACAACGGTCCAGAAACTGAATCTTACAGGAGCCTTAATTGTTACAACACCCCAGGAAATCTCACTTAATGATGCACGCAAGGCAGCTTCAATGTTCACAACCCCCGACCTGAAAGTTCCCATCCTGGGGGTAATTGAAAACATGTCCTGGTTCACACCGGAAAAACATCCTGATGAAAACTATTATCTTTTCGGCAAGGGAGGCGGACTTAAACTGGCTAAGGAATTCGATACAGTTCTTCTCGGACAGATACCCTTTGTTATGGAGGTAGGTGAGGCAGCTGAAAAAGGATTAAGTGTATTCAGTCAGAAAAATAAATCTGCCATTACCGCTTTTGAACAGATCGCGGATCAGATCATTTCAAAAACCTGATCACCCTTTTTCCTGTCTTATTAGACATATACTGATAAAGTTACTTGTTACTTTATGCTGGTTGCCGGTTATTCTGCGCGATCTCGTCCTGTCAGGCATTTAACAATGATTTTGTAAACAATTTAATGTTATTCTAAAATTATCAATAATAGTATATATTTGTTATCTGTTTTTATCAGCTCGATTGAAAAATTGCTGCAATAATATAACCAGATACTTTTTCCTGATTCTTTTTTTGGGGTTTTTCGGGATTAATACCTTCTTTGACCACACACACATTTACTACGGCAATACTATTGTCCACTCTCATCCATTCAGACCTGACAAGGATGGGAATCCATTGCACAGTCATAAAGATTCAGAGTACCTGCTCATTTACCTTCTTAACAATTTTGCTTCGTCTGCTATTTCAGGATTATTGCTCCTGACCCTGATAATATTTCCTTTCAGAAAAAGCATTATCAGATCCGTAAACGCCATTCCTTTAAAGAGTTACAAGTCTCTTTTCTCCCTGAGAGGCCCTCCGCCCGGAATATCTGACTGAAACAACCTTCTATTTACCAGATATTTTCCAGTACGCCTGAAACTTCAGGTCAATAGCATATTCTATTTATTCTTACCATATGAACAAATATCTTATTATCATATTATTTGTGTCTGTTACTGCCTGTCAGGGCACAGGAAATAAAGATCCGGAAACCAGCAGAGATTCGCACGGTCAGAGGCATCAGAACCGGAGTCGTGCCAGAGGGAATCATGAATCTGGTGCACGCGGCAATATTTTAATTACAGGAGATACTGCTTACGTTCCATCAATTTCTTCATTGAATGCGAAACTTGAATTACAGACTATTGATCTCACTGAACATCTGCTTCAGTTTACAACCACCGCGGTAGTAAGACCTATTTCTGGCAATAAAGCTGAAATAGCTACTCCTTTTGAAGGCCGGATCGCCAGGACATTCATAAAACTCGGACAGAAGGTGAAAACCGGATCACCATTATTTGAAGTCAGCTCATCCGATTATATGGAATCTGTGAGAATGTACATGCAGGCCTACCGGGAAAGGGAACTTGCTGAAAAGAATTTAACACGGAAGAAAGACCTGATGGATTCCGGAATCAGTTCAAAGAAGGAATTCGACGAGGCAAAACTTGAATTTGATCTGGCCGATAAAGAGCTTGAAAAAACCGAAGCGATTTTAAGGATCTTCAATATAGACCCGGGTGATGCTGATCTCGCCATTCCTCTTATCGTAAGATCACCAATATCAGGAGAAGTAGTCAGAACCGATATAACGGTCGGACAATACCTTAAATCCGACTCTGACCCTATTCTTACAATAGCAGATCTGGACAAAGTTCTGGTAGTTGCATCTGTAAGGGAGAAGGACCTTGGCTCGGTAAATCTCAGGGACCAGGTGGAAATATCTACTGAAAGCCATCCTGATAAGGCAGTAAATGGGTTAGTCAATTATATCGGAAACATAATGAATGAAGAAACCCGGACAGTGGAAGTGTTTATAGAATGTGAGAATCCGGGCAGTATCCTTAAATGCGGGATGTTTGTTACTGCAAAATTTTACCATAAACTGGATAATGCAATAATTATACCTTCAAGCGCTGTTCTGCAGGATTATGATAAAAGTTACATATTTATAAAGGCTGACCATGATAAGTTCTTAAAGAGAGAAATTACTGTCACATCAATTCCGGGAAAAAGGATAATTGTGCGTACAGGACTTTCAAAAGGGGATATCATTGTCTCCGAAGGAGGAATTTATCTTAAATAAATGGTCAGTTATGGAAAGATTATTCCGGCTTTTAATAAATAAAAGACTCCTTATAGCAACAGTCTTCCTGCTGGTTGCAGCAATAGGAATATATTCATGGTTTCAGCTCCCGATAGATGCCTACCCCGACATTGCCGATGTGACCGTTCAGGTCGTTACGCAGGTCCCTGGCCTTGCAGCTGAGGAAATAGAACAGCAGATAACAATCCCTCTTGAACGTGAGCTCAATGGAATGCCGGGTCTTGTTACCATGAGGAGCAAGAACCTGTTCAGCATATCTTCCATTCTCCTGGTATTTAAAGATGGAATCGATGATTATTGGGCCCGTCAGAGAGTTCAGGAAAGAATTAACGGGATTGAACTTCCCTTTGGAACCCTGCCGGAACTTAATCCTTTAACATCACCCACAGGAGAGGTTTGCCGGTATATAATTGAAAGTTCAGGCTACAGCCTCCGGGAACTCACAGATCTGCAGAAATGGGTTATTATTCCCAGACTTAAGCAGGTTATGGGCGTTGCTGATGTTCAGAATTTCGGAGGCATTACTACACAGTATCAGGTTGAAATTGATCCCCGTAAGCTTGAAAAGTATAATATACCTCTTAATGTGGTGATTGAGAGCATTAATAAGAATAATGCAAATGCCGGAGGAAGTATGATTGACCGTGGTGATCTTACTTATATAATAAGAGGTGTGGGACTTATCAAAGACCTTGACGACCTGGGAAAAATAGTTGTAAAATCCACAAGTGGCATTCCGATCTATTTAAGTGATCTGGGGACCCTTAAATATGGTAATTTTGAAAGAAAGGGCATCTTCGGATATTCCGACAGGGAAAGGGATTATAGTGAAAGCGTCCAGGGGATTGTTCAGCTCCTCCGTTATGAAAATCCTTCAAAGATTCTTGAAGAGGTTCATGAAGCTATTGATGAACTCAATAACACCATCCTGCCCGATGATGTTAATATCCATATTTTCCTCGACAGGACCCATCTTGTAAACGCCACTATTAATACTGTCTCTCACACTCTGCTTTTCGGAGTATTTCTGGTAATTGGAGTTCTGATAATTTTTCTTGGAAGGTGGCGAAGCGCCCTGGTAATCGCAATAACCATACCTCTGTCGCTGCTGATTGCTTTTATTTTTATGTATTTCACCAACATTCAGGCAAATCTTCTATCGCTGGGAGCAATCGACTTTGGAATACTCGTCGAAGGTTCTGTTGTCATGCTGGAAACAGTCCTGAGAAAAAGAGAAGAGACCCCGGATGAGGAACTGAATCTGAATAATATTGTAAGCCGCTGTGTGGAAATGGGAAAACCCATATTTTTCTCCATGCTGATAATCATTATGGCATATCTTCCTCTATTCACATTCGAAAGAATTGAGAAGAAGATGTTCTCGCCCATGGCCTATACTGTGGGGTTTGCGATTCTTGGAGCGCTTGCAGTTGCCCTCATGCTTATACCCGGACTTGCCTTTACCATCTATCGCAAGCCGCAGAAAGTATACCATAACAGATGGCTTATTAAACTGACAAAAACCTATCACAATTTTACCGGGAAACTGATGGAAAAACCCCAAAAGGTCTTTTTACCTCTGGGACTTATACTTGCAGCAACACTGGTTTTATCAGTGACAGTCGGGAAGGATTTTCTTCCTGCACTTGACGAAGGCTCACTCTGGCTCCAGGTTCAGATGCCTCCGGGTATTACTCTCGAAAAATCAAGTGCAATGGCAGATACTCTCAGAAAACATATAATGAAATATGATGAGGTAGAATATGTTATGACCCAGGTTGGAAGGGATGATGAAGGAACCGATCCTTTCTCCACATCCCATGCAGAGTGCGGAGTAGGGCTTATACCCTATAAAGAGTGGAAAAAGGGAAAGAGGAAATCAGACCTCATCAGCGAACTTACAGAAGACCTTGCCAGGCTGCCTGGATACAGTGTGGGCTTCTCACAGCCAATCATCGACATGGTGATGGATCAGATTGCAGGTTCGCACAGTGACCTGGCAATAAAAATATTCGGTGAGAATCAGGAAGAAGCCAGAAGGATTGCTGAAGAGATAGTAGAAACAGTAACTATAATAAAAGGCGCTGGTGATGTCAGTATTGAGCAGGAGCCTCCTCTCCCCCAGCTTCAGATCCATGCAAATCGCGATAAAGTGGCTCTTTACGGGTTGAATGTATCAGATGTATCTGAGCTCATTGAGGTTGCAATAGGCGGGAAAGCAATATCTCAGGTATTTATTGGCAACCGGGTTTATGATGTTATCTGCAGATATAACGAACAATCACGTGAAACGCCTGAAAAAATAGGTTCATTACTGCTTACATCCTCATCAGGAGCAAGAATACCTCTGACCCAGATTGCAGAAATTACCACAACAACCGGCCCGGGGATTATCAACCGCGAAGAGAACAGCAGGTTTCTTACTGTCAGGATCAATATGCGAAACCGCGATATAACATCATTCCTGAAAGAGGCAAGCAGGGCCATAGAAGAAAAAATAAAATATAACCATAATGAATTCCTTTTAAAATGGAGCGGGCAGTTTGACAATCAGAAAAGAGCATTTGCCCGGCTGATCCTGATAGTTCCTCTTTCACTGGCACTTATGTTCATACTGCTTTTCTGGAGTTTTGGCAATTTTCGTCAGGCATGGCTCCAGATGGCATTGCTACCATTTCCGGTATTCGGAGGAATGGTGGCATTAAACATCACCGGAATGTCATTCAATGTCTCATCAGCAGTCGGCTTTATTGCATTATTCGGAATATTTACAATGAATGATGTCTTAATGATCTCTCATATAAACCATTTGAGGCAAAGAGGAGAGTTACTGAAAGATGCAGTGATAAAAGGTGCAACCCATCGCTTCCGCCAGATATTAATGACATCATCCGTTGCAATACTTGGATTGGTACCTGCTTCACTGTCAACAAACATAGGTTCAGATGTCCAGCGTCCTCTGGCTACAGTAATTGTATACGGGTTGATTTTTGGAACATTAATTACACTTTTTGTGGTTCCTGCCTTGTATTATCTGCTTGAGAAAAGGTTTCTAAATATAAGCAAAACTGGAAAACTATAATACCCTCATGAACAATACTTTAAGATCAACAATCCTTTCCCTGATTCTGATTGCAGCAGAATCTCAGCTTACACTTTCGCAGAGGGAAACCAGCTATATCAATGTGCCTGTTAATTTGGCGCAATACCTCACCGGCGTTATGAAAGGCAATCTGGATTACATCGCCGGACAATTTAATGTAAGTATTGCTGAAGCAGAACTGAAAGCGGCAAGAGTGTTTCCCGATCCCGAAGTCTCAGTTGCATATTCAAATAATGAAGAGAGGAGTCTCAGGATGGGACAATCTTTTGACGCCGGACTAAGCTATCCGGTAAGCCTGGGTAACAAACGGGGCGCTGGAATCAGCCTGGCCAGATCACAATATGAGCTTTCTCAACTCATGCTTGATGCCTGTTTCCAGAATCTGAGAGCTGAGGCTGCATTGAACTATTATGCAGGTGTAAGAGATTTTAAAATGTATCTCCTTCAGGCAGATATATATAAACAGCTTGCCGGACTTGCCACTGCTGACAGTATAAGACTTAATGCCGGTGAAGCGACCGGACTCGATGCATTACAGTCCTCCCTTGAAGCAAGATCACAGATGACAGAAGTTTACCAGAGCCTTGCTGAAATGCAAAATTCCTTTATAAACCTTTATCTTTTGCAGGGGAAACAATTTTCTGACACATTGATGCAGCCTTCCGATGATTTTCCTTACCGGCAACGTACATTCAAACTGAAAGACCTTTTAAATAATGCAATCGAGAACCGGGCAGAACTTCTTGCCGCGATTAAGAATAGGGAAGTTTCCGGAAATGACCTGAAGTTGTTAAAAGCCAACCGTGCTTTTGAATTCAGTTTCGAAACAGGCTACTCTTATAATTCAGTCGTCAGAAATGAGATAGCTCCTGCTCCGGCTTATAATGGAATAAGTGCCGGAATAACATTCCCCCTGAAGTTTTCAATCGTCAACAGAGGCCTTGTTAATGCTGCCGAACTGACACAAATGCAAAGCAATACTCTTTATGCCCAAACCGAACTCCAGATAACCTCTGAAGTTATTCAGGCTTACAACGATTTTATTGCGCAGGACAGAAAAATCCAACAGTTCAACCGTGGACTGCCTGATGATGCAAACAAGATCCTGCAGGGACGTATTTATTCATACCAGCGTGGAGAAAGCGGACTAATTGATGTGTTGAATGCCCGGCGGACATATACCGAGCTTCAATTGAATTACCTGGAAGCAATGTTTGATTACACAGCTGCCCTTATTGAGCTTGAAAGAGCAGCTGGTATCTGGGACCTGACAAAATGAACCTGACTGTTATTTAATCATAAAAACATGAAAAAAACCAAGCCAAGAATTCCGGAAGGCGGAGCAATTGAAGATGGCCCTCAGATCACAATGGAGCAATACAGTGAGATTATGAAAGAACAGCTGGGCAGGGAATATTTACGTTTTGCTGATAATGTTATTAAAAAAGTTAATCCTGCATTGAATTCCAGAGTGCTTGAGATAGGGCCGGGGCCAGGCTGGGCCGGAATTTATCTTTTAGAGAAAAGGAATGACCTGAAACTGGTGGGACTTGATCCTTCTCCGGATATGATCAGAGTTGCTTCAAGAAATGCCCTGAAGGAAGGATTGCATGAAATTGCATATACCCATGGTTCTGCTGAAAACATGTCAAAGTTCAATGATGGCACTTTTAATCTTGTAATTTCAAGAGACTCACTGCATCACTGGGAAGATCCGGAAAAAGTATTTAAGGAAATCAAACGGGTTCTGAAACCCGATGGAAACCTGTATATCCATGATTCCAGAAGGGATATGAACTTCCCCGGTCGGATGTTAGTGACAATTTTAAGCAGGTTCATACCAAAAAATATGGGTTATTACTGGAGAACTTCTGTAGCTGCAAGCTATACACCGGAGGAGGTCCGTGGAATGCTTGATAATAATGGTTTAAATGACTGGTCAGTCGAATCTGAAATGATGGATTTAATAATACTCAGAAATTAATTGTCATATCGATATCGTAAATGCTACTGATAGATGGATCAGCAAAAAAGAATTGATACTAAAAGTTCCAGAACCGCTGCCTATACCTGTATGTGCAGGGCTTCTTCTTATCTTGAAAAGAATGAATATTACAAATCTGATGACTATATCGCTGTACAGTTATTACCCAATTTTGTTAAACTTTTGCTGAAATGCAGGATCCTCAATCTGAAATGCGGTATATCGCCTGCAGGTATATATCCATATGTTATTGCAAGAACAAAATATATTGATACCATTTTTAAGGATTCAGTAAGAAAGGGATTTGAACAGGTGCTTATAATGGGTGCGGGATTTGATTCACGTGCAATCAGATTTAATGAACCAGGTGGGACTAATATAAAAGTATTTGAAACAGATGCAAGCCATACGCAGAATGCAAAAATCAGACAGTTAAGAAACCGGGGAATAAATATTCCCGGGAATAATATTTATATACCTGTTGATTTTAATAAAGAGGATCTGAGGACAAGCCTGACTGATAACAATTTCTATCCAAACGGAAGAACGCTCTTTATACTGGAGGGGCTTACTATGTATTTATCACATGAAGCTATTAATGAGACATTTGAAATTATATATAATTATTCAGCACCGGGAAGCCTGGTACTCTTTGATTACATCTATGCCTCAGTCATGAGAAAAGAATTGAAATATTATGGTGAAAGTGCAATATATCACAGGGTAAAGAAGGACAACGAAAAATGGACATTCGGAATTGAAGAAGGTGAGATTAATCGTTTTCTTAATTCTCACAATCTTACTCTTTTAGAACATCTCGGCTCTGATTCACTTGAAAATAAATACTTCAGGGATAAGTCAGGCCGACTGATTACAAAAGTTAATGGGACACACTGCATAGTTCTGGCCGAAAAAAAGAAGTAAAGTAAACTAACAATAAAAATTTATCAGAGTAAAATATTTTCTCTTGATTTACGCCTTAACTAATAGAAAGGAGAAAAATATCGAACTTTAAATAAAGTACAATCAATGAAAAAGAATAATGGTAATGCAATATTTAGCGCTGAAAGAGCAGGATCCCTTGAGACACCTCTCAGGAGGTTGTTCCAGAATCCGAAAAGAATTCTAAGAAGATATATAACTCCGGGAATGACTGTCCTGGATTTTGGCTGCGGGCCGGGTTTCTTTACAATTGAGATGGCCGGGATCACCGGACCGGCCGGAAAAGTAATTGCTGCCGACATGCAACAAGAAATGCTTGAGATCGTAAATAATAAAATAAAGAAATATAACCTGGGAAATATTGTTGAAGTATGGAAATGTACTGAACGAAGTACTGGGCTGTCAGGAAAATTTGACTTTATCCTGATCTTTCATGTACTTCATGAATTGCCCGATCAGGCAGGATTTCTAAAAGAAGTTCAGACACTCCTGAATCAGGATGGCAGAATCTTACTGGTTGAACCTCAGTTTCACGTTTCAGGAAAAGAGTTTGAAGAACTGGAGGGAGAACTACGGAAAATGAGATTTGAAATTACTGCAAAACCCGGAATATTTTTAAGCCGGTCAATGCTTTTGAAAAAGAAAAATTAGTAAGATCTTTAGTGATAGATATCCGCAAACTAATAAATTAATTTTATTTGTATTATGAACGTAAGTTCATTATCTTTGTAAAAATACGCCTTAATGAAAGCAGCCATCCTGATAAAGGTTTTCCTGGTTTTCCCGTTGATCCTGCTTGCCGACTACCTTGTTATGGCAGCATTGGGATGTTCGACCTGCCTGTTTGGCCTCGGCGATGAATTTTACTGCGGACCTTTTTGCATCCTTGGTAAAATAATAATAGCTTTGTCGGTTGTTTTTTTCGGATATCTGATCTACAGGGATGTCCGGAAATACCGCAAAGCAGGACAAAATGGCCAGGCCTAAGAAAAGCAGAAAAATATTCAATCCGCCTAAAATGAAAGGCTTCAGGCCTTTCGGTATGCAATCGTGCAAAATAGAAGCAGTTATCCTGAAGTTCGAGGAATACGAAAGTATCAGGCTTGTCAATTATGAAATGCTTCCGCAGGAAGTCGCTGCAAAGCAAATGAATGTTTCAAGACCCACGTTTACACGTATTTATAACAAAGCTCTCAAACAAATAGCAATATCATTTGTTGAAGGTAAAGCGATCGAGATCGAAGGAGGCAATTATAAACTCGATAAGGACTGGTATCGCTGCAGGAAATGCTATAAGCTTATCCAGGGAATTGAGAACCATTTTAAATGTGAGAATTGTACAGCTTATGGCGAAAATGAACTGATAAAATTAAATTAATAATCAACGAATATAATATGGAAATAACTTTTGAAGGTGGTAAAGTGGTTACCGCACATACACAGGGACACGCAATCAGAACCGACCAGCCCCTTGATAACGGCGGCGGAAACACTGCTCCGGCACCTTATGACCTGTTCCTTGCGTCAATAGGTACATGTGCAGGAATTTATGTTAAATCATTCTGCGATAACCGTAAAATCCCAACAGATAATATTAAGATCATTCAGCACCATGAATGGAACCAGGAGACAGGATTGCCGGTAAACATAAGACTTGACATTAAACTGCCTGCAGATTTCCCTGAAAAATATAAAGCTTCACTGATCCACGTTGCGGATCTGTGCAAGGTTAAGAAAACCCTGGCAAATCCTCCGAAATTTGAAATTGTAACCTCACAGATATAAAATATGAAAATAGCAGTTCCTGTAACTTCAGACAACAATATTGATAATCATTTCGGTCATTGTGAATCGTATGGCGTTTACACGATATCCGAAAAGAACGAAATAACGGAAACAAAAAGAGTTGCTTCACCCCAGGGATGCGGATGCAAATCCGATATAGCCGGCATACTGGCTGCTGACGGTGTAACCTTAATGCTTGCCGGAGGTATCGGGGCAGGCGCAATAAACGTCCTCAACAACAGCGGCATTGAAGTTATCCGCGGGTGCTCGGGAGATGCGACTGAAGTCGTGAAATTATACCTGTCCGGAGCTGTTGAAGACAGCGGAAGCAGCTGCCATCAGCATGAAGCCCACCACCAGCACGGACATCAGTGCAGCCATAATTAACAGTAGCATATACCCGGTTAAACCAGGTACATATTTATCAGCTGCTCGTAAAGCTCCTGTTTCCCGCTTATTCTCTTTGGTTCTCCGCTTTTTGCTGCGATATCCCTCAGTTGCTTAAGGGTAAGCTTGCCGTTTTCAAAATCCTTGCCCGGACCTTTGTCAAATGAAGCATACCTATTCTTCCTCATTTTGAGGTAATCGCTCTCTTTGAGGATCTTATCGGCTATAAGCAGTGATCTCGCGAAGGTATCCATACCACTTATATGAGCTATGAATATGTCTTCTATATCGGTTGAGTTTCTGCGGATATGCGCATCAAAGTTGATCCCTCCGGTTTTAAAACCACCTGACCTCAGGATCACCATCATTGCCTCGGTAACCTCAATAACATTTGTGGGGAATTCATCAGTATCCCAGCCGTTCTGATAATCGCCCTTGTTTGCATCAATGCTGCCAAGCATGCCGGCATCTGCTGCAACCTGAAGCTCATGGGCAAACGAATGCCCGGCCAGAGTTGCATGATTAACCTCAACATTCAGCTTGAAATCCCTGTCTAGCCCGTAGTGGCGCAGGAAGCCAATGATTGTTGCAGCATCATAATCATACTGGTGCTTTGATGGTTCCATAGGCTTAGGCTCAATGAGGAAGATACCTTTGAATCCATTCTTTCGGCCATAGTCCCTTGCCAGGGTGAGCATCATGGCCATGTGGTCGAGCTCACGTTTCATATCTGTATTGTGAAGGCTCATGTATCCTTCCCTTCCTCCCCAGAAAACGTAGTTCTCCCCGCCAAGGGCTACCGTTGCATCAATCGCATTTTTCAGCTGTGCGCCGGCATTGGCCACCACCGCGAAATCGGGGTTTGTAGCTGCACCGTTCATATAACGGGGATTCCCGAACAGGTTGGCTGTTCCCCAGAGAAGCTTCACTCCGGTCTGCTGCTGCATTTTCTTCATCACCGGAACATACTTTGCAAGTCTTTTTTCAACGTCCAGGACTGTTCCGTCTCCTCCCACAACATCCAGATCATGGAAGCAGTAATAAGGAGCACCTATCTTGGTTATGAATTCAAAGGCTGCATCCAGCCTGTGCTTAATCTTTTCATCAAGCGGCATTTTATCCCACGCATAAACATGAGTGGGATCTCCGAACTGGTCCTTTCCGTCGCCGCAGAAAGAGTGCCAGTAAGCTATCGCAAAACGAAGATGTTCCTTCATTTTTTTTCCTGATACAACCTGGTCGGGATTATACCATCTGAACGCAAGAGGATTCTTTGAATCTTTCCCTTCATACTTTATCATCCCTATCCCGGGATAGTATTCTTTTTTACCTTTGTAAATCATATGATTGGTTTTTATTGTTAGACTTTCAATTCTCCAAGATAATTAATCCATTTTGAATAAGCCTCCTCATACGCCCCGGTTTTCGCTTTAGCCGGCGCCGTCACTCCAACTTCTTTCAGCCCCGCAAATGCCTCTTCTACAGACTTATAATATCCGCATCCGATGCCGGCTCCCCTGGCGGCTCCAAGAGAACCATCAGTATTGTACAGGTGAATTTCTGTCCCTGTGATGCATGCAAGCGCTTCCCTGAATATCTCACTCAGGAACATGTTGGCAGCACCTGCACGTATGACTGCAGGATTGATCCCGGTCTCCTTCATTATATCAAGCCCGTATCTGATCGAAAACACAATACCTTCCTGCGCGGCCCTGAACAAATGAGCATTTGAATGTGTGTTGAAATTCAATCCGAGTATCCTCGCTCCCTCATCCCTGTTCCCGAGCATTCTTTCAGCACCGTTTCCAAAAGGCATCACGCTTAATCCTTCAGATCCGGCAGGAATTTCACTGGCGAGCTTATTCATTTCATTATAGCTAATCCCGCTGCCTGCATTCTTCCTCAGCCACGAATTAAGAATGCCTGTCCCGCTGATACATAGCAGTACTCCAAGCCGGGGTTCGTCTGCCTTATGGTTGACATGCAGGAAGCTATTCACCCGTGACAGAGGCTCATGTTTTTTCTGGTCTGTCACCCCGTAGATCACGCCTGATGTTCCCGCAGTGGCTGCCACTTCCCCGGGTTCCATCACATTAAGGGAGAGTGCATTGTTGGGCTGGTCACCTGCTCTGTACGATACCGGTATTCCTACAGGCAGGCCAAGTTCCGAGGCAGCAGATTTCAGAAGGTTTCCCTGGTTTGAGAACGACGGCACGGCGCTGGCAAGGATATCCCCGCTAAAGCCAAAGAAGTCCATCAGTTCCTTCGTAACAGCCTCCCTCTGAAAATCCCAGAATATGCCTTCAGAAAGCCCTGAAAATGTTGTTAAAGGCTCTCCTGTAAGCCTCAGGGCAAAATAATCGCCGGGAAGCATAATCTTGTAGATCCTTGAGTAGATGCCAGGTTCATTCTCTTTTACCCATGCCAGCTTTGTTGCTGTAAAATTACCCGGAGAGTTTAACAGGTGAGACAGACAGAAATCCTTCCCAAGCTCATTAAATGCTTTCTCTCCATAAGAAACAGCTCTCCCGTCACACCATATAATTGAAGGGCGAAGGACTCTGAGGTCTTTATCAAGAATAACAAGGCCATGCATCTGGTAAGAGATCCCGATAGCACCGATCTCCTTTTTCCCGGATCCAAGCTGTGTATTGCAGTCAGCAATCGATATTCTGAGGTTTGACCACCATGTCTCCGGTTGCTGTTCAGCCCACCCGGGTCTTTCAGCAATGATCTTCATCTCATCTTTGGGATTGTATGCCGAAGCGAGGCATTTCCCTGATTCTCCGTCAATTACAGATGTTTTAACAGATGAACTCCCCAAGTCAATTCCAAGTAACAGCATTTCAGTTAAGATTTTATAAGAATAGTTATTTCCTGAGAGTTGATTCGCGGATTATCAGTTTATGCTTCAGCACAATGGTGCTTAAGTTGCCTGTGCCTTTATTATTAAGTTTATTAATCAGTGCAGTGGCTGCTATCTCACCAATATCTTTTGCAGGATATTCAATTGTCGTAAGATTTGGCTGGACCACCTGGCTTAAAGGCTCGTTGTTGAATCCCGCAACAGCAACATCTTCAGGTATTTTAATCCCAAGTTTCTGAAGTGTGCAGACCACGGCAACAGCTGTAACGTCATTTGCAGCAAATATTCCGTCAGGCCTTGATTTCATTTTCATTATCGCATTTGCGGAATTGATCCCTGCTTCGTGATTCAGATCACTTATTATCACAAGATCGGGGTCAAATTTTATTTTGTTGTCAAGAAGTGCCTGTTTGTAGCCATTGAATCTTTCGTTATATACATTGCGCAGCAGGTTGCCTCCGAGATGAACAATATGCCTGCATCCCTGACTGATCAGGTGAGTTGTTGTCTCGTAACCCGCCTTGAAATTATCAATGATCACGCTCATGCAGCCGGGGCATTCAGTAACGCGGTCAAAGAAAACCACCGGGATATTCTTATTGAGAAGGATATTGAAATGATCCAGTTTTTTTGTGTCGTAAGCAAGTGAGATGATAAGGCCGTCAACACGGCTGTTGTAGAGAGTTGTTATGCACGCAGCCTCCTGCTTTCCTGATTCCTGTGACTGGCTTATAAGAAGTCCGTAGCCATGTTCGTTTGTTATCTTTTCAATCCCGGCAATTACTGTAGCCTGGAAGTAACTGTTAAGTCTCGGGACCACAACCCCTATTGTTTCTGTTCTCTTCTGCCTCAGGCTGCTTGCGAATTTATTCGGCTGATAACCCATCTCCCTTGCCAGGGTCTTTATCTTTTCGCGTGTCTCCTTTTTTATAAGAGGATTATCCTTAAGTCCCCTGCTGACAGTTGAAGGTGATAAATGCAGAGCTTTTGCAACATCATAAATAGTAACCTCTCTGTCACTTTTCATATTCCCTGATTCTATGACAAAAATAAGATAAATACTGAATTGCGGTTAAATGCACAGTGAGAACTGCAGCCGGTTGAATTATCTTAAACAATTTTCCCTGCATGCTTCCGGAATGTTATATTATTGGTAAATTAGTGATCTGTAAAAACATAATTCATGTTACACAAGCCCTGTTCAGGAGTTTTGATATTAATAACACTGATCCTTCCTGCCTGCAATGCGAATTCCGGGAAGATAGCCTCGCTGGAAGTCATTCTCCCGGATAAGACCTCTGCAGTTTATGTGCCGCTGTCTGTAAATCTTGATGAAATAACATATCTCTCCGATTCTCTGCTTGATCTATATGAAATAAGGTGCAATTCAAGGCAGTCTGTTATCTTCCAGGTTGAGCCAGGCAATCCACGGATGCTCCACTGGATAGCGGAATCTGAAAAGGGCACGTCGGGGAAGCTCACTTATGAACTGGTAAGGGAAAACAATGACCGTAAATCTGAAATTATCGCTACAGTTAGAGACAGCGCCCTTCTCATTCATAAAGGAGGCCAGAATCTTCTTCAGTATTATTTCAAAACCGTATACCCCCCACCCGGAGTTGATACTGCATATAAGCGAAGCGGTTTTATTCACCCACTCTGGGCTCCCCGCGGACAGGTTCTTACACGGATACAGCCGCCTGACCATTATCACCATTACGGTATATGGAACCCGTGGACTCAGGTTCTTTTTGAGGGAGACACCATTGATTTCTGGAATATAAACTCAAAACAGGGAACAGTCAGGTTTGCAAAATTCATTTCAGTTAAAAGCGGAGCTGTTTTCTCAGAGTTTAAGGTTCTGCATGAGCACATTGTTTTTAAAAAGAACAATGAAGAAAAAACAGCCCTCAATGAACTTCAGAGTGTTAAAGTCTATCATCCTTCCGGAAATCAGGATATTTTTATTGTGGAATTCAATATTCAGCTGAATTGTGCAGGAGACAGCCCTGTAAAAATCCTTGAATACCATTACGCCGGTCTTGGTTGGAGAACAACAGAAAAATGGGACAGATACAACAGCATGGTTCTTACATCAGAAGGAAAAACAAGGAAAGATGCAGATGGCACAAAGGCCCGCTGGTGCATTGTACAGGGAGAGATTGACGGCGATTATGCCGGCGTTCAAATGATGTCATTCCCTGAAAACTATAATTTCCCTGAACCTCTTCGCATATGGCCCGAGGACCAGTACGGCCGTGGTGATATGTTCGCAAATTTCTGTCCCACTAAGAATATGGACTGGACGCTTTATCCAAATAAAAATTACATGCTTAAATACAGGTTTGTTGTTTACAACGGACACCTTGACATGAAGAAGGCTGAAAATGCCTGGGTAAATTATGCTTATCCTCCGAAAATTAATATCAGAAAATTCAAATTACCGCAATGAGAAGAAGAAAATTCATTTCCGACACTGCAAAAACAGCAGCCGCAGCAGTGATACTGCCGACTATAATTCCTTCATCAGTATTCGGGAAAATAGCCCCGAGCGACAGGATAAATATTGGGCAGATCGGTTTTGGCAGGATCGCCATGACGCATGACCTTGCAGAAACCCTTGAATATGATGTTGCAAGAGTTGTTGCCGTGGCCGATTTTGATTCAGTGAGGCTGGCAAAAGGTAAAAAGTTCATCGAAGATTATTATTCCCGTAATACAGGCAGCCCGGGATACATGAATGTGAAAGCCTTTAACGACTATCATGAAATAATTGCTGATAAAGAGATTGATGCCGTAATTATTTCAACTCCCGATCACTGGCATGCGCAGCCGGCCCTGGAGGCAGCCCTTGCAGGGAAGGATATATACCTGCAGAAGCCTACATCCCTTACCATAGCTGAAGGAAGGCTTCTGAGCGATGTAGTAAGGAGCAGGAAGGTCATCCTTCAGGTCGGGACGCAACAGCGTTCTTCAGCGCAGTTTCGGGTGGCCGCAGAGCTGGTCAGGAACGGAAGAATAGGGAGGCTTGAAACTGTTAAAATAGGCCTCCCCGGTGATCCATCCGGACCTGAAGCAGCTGAAATGCCTCTTCCGAAATGCCTGAATTATGAGGCATGGCTTGGCTCTACACCTGAGGTTTACTACACCGAGATAAGAGTGCATCCCCAAAACAGCATCACTGACCGCCCCGGATGGCTCAGGTGCGAACAGTTCGGTGCAGGAATGATAACCGGATGGGGACAACACCACTATGATTCTGCCGCCTGGGGAATGGATACAGAACTGACAGGTCCTGTTTCAGTTGAAGCAGTGGCTCAGTTTCCAAAATCAGGACTCTGGGATGTACATGGCGATTTCATGGCTAAGACAGAATACAGCAATGGCATAACTATGCTTACCAGCGGAGGCTATCCGAACGGCATAAGATACGAAGGAACAGAGGGATGGATCTTTGTTACAAGAGGAGATTACAGGGCATCGCCAAGCGATCCGGTTCCGGCGGGACAATCAGCAAAAGCGCTTGAAGCCAGCGATCCGGCAATACTCACTTCAGTGATCGGTCCGGATGAGATCCGCCTTTATGAAAGCAGTGAACAGCACGGCAACTGGCTTGATTGCATCAAATCACGCAAAGAACCTGTTTCTCCTGTCGAACAGGGCCACAGGGCATGTACCGTATGCCTTATCACACACATTGCCATGAAACTCGAAAGAAATCTTGCATGGGATCCGGAAAATGAGAGATTCATTAATGATGACGAAGCAAACAGCATGCTTTCCCGGCCTCAAAGGGCTCCCTACGGGACAAACTATGTAAAAATCTAATTATGAGGCACTTATTGATCAATATCATTCTCCTTACCCTCACCTCTTTAATATCCCTGCCTGTGACCGGAACCATGATCAATGCTGAAGGCATAAAAGGTGAAAAGGAGTCATTCGGCAAGAGATCACCATGGATAGATTTTTACGGAAAACGCGGCAATGCTATGGAAGGACTGGCAATTTTACAGCATCCTTCAAATCCGTGGTATCCGGCACCCTGGTTTACCCGCGACTACGGATTTATCTCACCCACTCCGATGTACTGGCCTGAAGATGATAAGGAAACTTTTCTCGGAAAAGGAAAGCAGCTTAAGCTCAGGTACCGGGTCCTGGTTCATGCAGGAACTCACTCCGAGGCTGATATAGCAGGGCAATTTGAGAAATACAAAAAACAATAAAAACCACATACCCATCCCCAACCCCACTTCGATTCGCCCGGGGCAAGCCGTTACGCCTTTGTTCTTCTGTAAATACAATCTTTCATGTCACAAAATCTGCAGGTATAGGGCGCTCTTCTTACATTTTTACCGATACCGATAATCCCGCTGACTGATTTAACAGGATCCATCAATGCCGATTCATTAAGTCGTATTCCGCAATAGTTATCCGGCATAAGGGAGAACAGTTTATGCTGTTCAACGACCATCCAGCCGCAGTAACCGGGACTGAATCTGTTAGTAATATTGCTGCCGAGGCATTTCATATTTACTTCAAGATGATCCTGCATCAGGTCGGCAGCTGCTTCCACAGCCTCACTCCCCACCACATCGTAAACATATCCTTTAAGCAGATCACCATCCTTCATGGATTTCCTGCTCCTTAGTCCAATCTCCTCTCCCGCTGTGCAGAGAAAGAGTGCTGCCGCATCTGATTTTTTTATCTGACCGTATATGATCTTTTTAATATCAAATATCAGGTTCTTTATTTTGATTGTTTTCTGAATATCATCATATGAGATATTCTCAAATATCCGGTATTCAGCTCTTATCTTACATATTGACGCTGCTTCTTTAAGAATATCTGCGACGAGATCTGAGATCACTTCAGGTGATTCACCCTCCTTATAGCCCATGGCGCTTTCAAGCTGATGCACAGTTAGCTTCAGATCCCTGAAATCAAATTGAAAAGTTACCTTTTTCATTGGTATATTTACAGGATTAGCCCCCCTTCAGAGCTTGCACTGAACGAGGTGAAGTGGGGGTCGGGGGGGTATATCCCTGATTCTTTAACAATCCTTTCAACAACCTCTTCCCACCCCATTGTCATCAGGTGGATTCCGCTTATCCCTTTCTTTCCTTTCAGCGAGTCAATTACTTCCAGTACTATCTGAATACCCTCCTCAGCTTCACGCTCCCCTGCTTTTTCCATGCGGCGGAGAACATTTTCAGGCAGAAACACCCCGGGCACTTTATCATGCAGGTAGCGGGCTGTTTTATAGCTTTTCAGAGGTGCAGCTCCCGCGAGGATGAATACCTTGTCAAGAACATTTCTCTTATCCAGTTCTTCAAGCCACCGGTCAAGTCGTTCCGGTTCAAAGATAATGTTTGTCTGGAGGAACTGGGCACCGGCATTCACCTTTTTCTGATCGCGAAGAGCCTGCATTTCAGGCTTCATCGCGAACGGGGATGTAGCTGCGCCAAGAAAATAGCGGGGAGGAAACCTGATCTTTCTGCCATCGAGATAAATACCTTCGTCGCGCATCTTCCTCAGGATCCAGAGCATCTGTACCGAGTCAAGATCGAGCATGTTCAGGTTAGCTGTTGGCGAGGGACCAATTGTTGCACAGTCGCCTGTTATGCAGAGGATATTCTTAATGCTAAACTGGCCGGCTCCAAGTGCCGCTGACTGGAGGCTTGTGCGTGTATTATCACGGGCCGCGATCTGCAGCACCGGCTCAGCCTGAAGGTCAACAGCTACTTTGCTGCAGGCAAGGCTTGACATCTTAGGTGTTGCTGAGGAGGCATCGGTAAAATTGATGGCAGTCACATATGGTTTTACCATTTCTATACCCCTCCTGAGCTTCTCAGAGGCTGCACCCTGAGGGGGGACAACCTCGGTTGCAACAACAAATTCGCCGTTCCTCAGCTTTTTTTCAAGTACGGATACAGGTTCAGGATAAGCAGGATGATGATAATCAGAATCTCCTGCCCACCATTCAGGCTGCCTTATTGTCCTGAAAACAGAATCCCATATCTTTTCTTTTTCCACCTTGTCTTTCAGGAAGAAACCCTTCACGAACCTGCCTGTTCCTGTTTTCCTGATCTGACGGATCACTTCGCCCCATGTTTCTGTACCCGCTTTATTCCAGTCAAGGGGAGGGAGTATTTCAATCAGAGTCTTCTCTCTGCCTGTTTTGAATGCTCTTTCATAAATGGCATACCAGATGCATTTCCGTGTTTCGTCAATATAACATTTATTATCAGGAGTCACTCCGCCGCACGGTCCGTTTCTCAGACCTTTGGGACACTCCATCGGACAAATCAGGGCAGTCTCCTGGAGGAGGCAATTGCCGCACATCCTGCAGCCAAAAACCGGACCCTTGAATGCCAGTTCAACCCTGGCAATAAGCCGTCTGCCAGGCTTTTCCTTCTTAAAAGGATAAAAGGCAGGCTGCCATCTGCGTGAAGGTTTGAAAACTGACATATTACTGACGGTTCTGAAAATATTCAACAAACCTCACAGCAAAGTCATCTTTGCCGAGGACTAGATCGGTTGCCAGAACCATTGCAGTAATTTTTTCAGGATTGGCTATGGGGCATGTCAATCCGTTATAGATCGACAGTGCCATATATGCCGCATTAAGTGATTCCCTGCCGGGCAATCCGAACGAAATATTACTGGCTCCCTGTGTTATATTGTGGCCAAGCCTGGTGTGCACAAGACGTATTGTTTCAAGAGTTACAAGGCATGCTCTCTGGTCAGCGCTTACTGCCATTGCGAGGGGATCTATTACAACATCTTCAGCTTTAATGCCTGCCTGTACTGCCCTGTTGATTATTCTTTCAGCTATTGCCAGGCGTTTTTCTGGTTCATAGGTAATGCCCTCATCATCCATACATAATCCTATTATTGCAGCACCATATTCCCTGGCAACCGGGAGAAGCGCCTTCATCGAAGCTTCCCCGCCGTTAACTGAATTAATAAGACATTTACCGACAGCTGCTTTGAGTGCGGCTTCGATGGCTCCTGGATTTGGAGAGTCGAGACATAAAGGAACATCATACTTCTCCTGAAGCACCCTGACAGTCTCAGGCAGGAGTTTTACATCGTCAACACCGGGGAAACCGACATTCACATCGAGCACATTGGCGCCTGCTCTTATCTGGTTTTCAGCCAGTTCCAGCACATAATCAAAGCTGCCTTCCTGCAAAGTGGAGACCAGTTTCTTCCTCCGGGTGGGATTGATGGATTCACCAATTATAATAACCGGACCATTGGTATCGATAATTACCTCTTTTGCGCTTCCCCTGAGTATTGTTTTCATTTTTTATTTGCTACGACCCCCTTTCTTATTTCCCCCAGGGGGGAAAAGCTTGTTCCTGCCCCTTCCCGCGTGGTGGAAGTCCCGATAGCTATCGGGAGGGAAGAGGGTTATTCAAACTATACTACTTGATTCAGATAATTTACAGCTCCCTGCGGATCGGGAGAATAAAAATCGGCGCCTATTTTCTCGCAATATTGCTTTGTAACAGGGGCGCCGCCAACAAGAATTCTGAGATCCGGATGTTTTTCTCTGATCGTAGCAACAGTTTTTTTCATATTCTCCATGGTAGTTGTAAGCAACGCTGACAAGCCAATAACTGCTCCCGGGTTTTCCTCAATGGCTTTCATGAACTTATCTGTACCTGCATCGACACCAAGATCAATGACCTCCCATCCGCCTCCTTCAATCATCATTGCAACAAGATTCTTCCCGATATCATGCAGATCACCTGCAACAGTTCCTACAATGAATTTCCCTTTTCTTTTTGCTTCGCCTGACTGAAAAAATGGTTTAAGATGTTTCATCGCGCTGCTCATCGCTTTTGCAGCCATAAGCATCTGGGGAACATAAATTTCTTTCCTGCTGAATCTCTCTCCGACAACTGCCATGGCCGGGATAAGTGCATTTTCAAGAATCTGATCGGGTTTAATACCTTGATCCAGAGCCTGTTTTGCCAGCTCGTCGGCACCATCATGTCCCTTCATATCCGGCGGATATGGAGATACTTTATCAATTTTACCGGATTCAATACATTTTGAAATCTGAACTAAAATATCATCCATGGAATATATGATTTGAATTACATCAAATTTACAAAATAATTTGTTTCTGCAACCGATTGCATATTAACATTTACTTCTTTAAATCCGGAAAGTTAATTATCTTTATTTATTATCGTAATAATGAATCAAAAAGATTAACCTGATATGAAGAAACTAATCCCTCTCCTGATTCTCGCATTCCTTGCCCTGGATTCCATTTACGGTCAGACTGCAGGCATCTTTGACAACAGCAGGGACATTGGAAACCCCGCAAAAGCAGGAACTTCATCATACGAACCTTCTGATCAGAGCTACAAACTAAAAGGTTCAGGATACAACATCTGGTTTGAGAGAGATGAATTTCACTTTCTTTATAATGAAATAAAGGGCGATTTCATCATGACCGCCAATTTCAGATTCAGCGGTGAAGGTAAAGAACCTCACCGCAAAACAGGCTGGATGCTGCGTACAACAACAGATGAGAATTCCCAGCATATCTCTGCCGTACTTCATGGTGACGGACTGACATTAATGCAGTGGAGGGATTTCAAGGGTGCAGAAATGAAAGATCCTGAAGATCAGATATTCTCAAAAGGATCCGGTTATGAAATCCTGCAGATTGAAAGAGCCGGAAGGATTATCTACATGAGAGCTGCCCTGCCGGGGAAACCCCTTGAGAATATCGGATCGTACGAAATGGAAAACCTGCCTGATGAAATCATTGCCGGGCCTTTTATCTGCTCCCACAACCCGGATGTTACGGAAGAAGTTACTATCTGGAATGTCAGGATCGATAAACCTGTCGCTGACAACTACAATGCCGGCAGGGAAGGCGCCCCTGGGTGTCGCCTTGAAACAATGGATGTATATGACGGAAAGAGAATGGTCATCTATGAAAAGCAGGGTAGATTTGAAGCCCCTAACTGGATGCCTGACGGGAAGAAGCTCCTGTTCAACATGGATGGACTGCTTTATAAAATACCTGTAACCGGAGGAGAGATTGAAAAGCTGAACACCGGCTCTGTCACAAGGAACAATAACGATCACGGCATCTCTTTCAACGGGAAACTACTCGCCATCAGCAGTCAGAAAGAGGGAGCAGGCTCAGCAGTATATGTGCTCCCGCTGAAAGGAGGAACACCTCGCCTGATAACTGAAGACACCCCCTCTTACTGGCACGGATGGGCTCCTAATAATAAAGAGGTTGTCTATGTTGCCCAGCGCGGCGGGAAAAATATCTATAACATCTACAGGAATTCAATAAAGGGAGGAAAAGAGGTACAGCTTACAGATATTGCCCCCGGAGAACATGTCGACGGTTGTGAATATTCCCCCGACGGAAAATATATCTACTATAACGGGAGCCATACCGGGAACATGCAGATCTGGCGGATGAAACCTAACGGCTCGGGAAGAGAGCAGCTGACCTTTGATGAATATAGGAACTGGTTCCCGCATATTTCACCCGACGGAAAATGGATTGCCTTCATATCATTCCCTCCTGATATAGAAAAGAATGCTCACCCTTCATACAAGAGGGTGTTGCTCCGGCTTATGCCTGCCAGCGGAGGAGAACTTAAGGTGATCGCTTATCTTTACGGAGGACAGGGGACTATCAATGTTCCTTCATGGTCGCCCGACAGCCGGAGGATAGCATTCGTCAGCAACTCTGGCAAATAACTTAAAAGATCAAAAACAGCATACAAGGCATGGGTAATCAGAAAAAGACCTTACCTTGAGTCCGGAGAATAAACACGAATGATCTTTACAGGTCTATATACCTTTCTTACAGTTCCGGTTTACGGGATCCTGTATGCGTTTACGGCCCTCGGTATTCTGATCGCGATCGTGCTTTCATGGTTCAATGCCAGGCAGCCTGTCTTCTTTCTTACCAGGATCTGGTCCAAATCAATATTCCTGTTCATGGGTAAAAAAATCCATATCACAGGCAGGGATAATATTAAAAAAGGAGAAAAGTATATCCTGCTGGCAAACCATGCCAGCCTCTTCGATATAGTGGCCATAGCTTCTTTCTATCCTGAGGTTTCCTGGTTCGGCCATGAACGGTTATTAAAGGTTCCGGTTTTCGGCAGATTCCTGAGATTGACTGACTATGTGCCTTTCAGGGAACCCACTGTCACAAATACAAGGCATATGCTTGAGCAGCTTATGGAGAGGGCAAATAACAGATCAGTAGCTCTCTTCCCGGAAGGGACAAGAACCACCAGTGGAAAGATAAACCCTTTTTACAGGGGTTTTATTTATCTCTTCAGATCAAGGGAAATCGGAGTGCTTCCGGTAACGCTTAACGGATTTTATGATTTCAAGCCAAAGACACGGTTTTACATTAACTTCGGATCAAAACTGGAGGTAGTGATACATAATCCTATACCGAGGGAAGAACTCATAGGCAAAAGCGACAACGAAATAATTGATACTGTAAAAACAGTTATTGAATCAGCATATCATTAAATGAAATTACCCCCTTTCTGATTTCCCCCAAGGGGGAAAAGGAAAACCACACCTCCCCCCTGGGGGGAGGCCGGGTAGAGGGTTGGTTAGTTAAAGAATAGAATAAATTGTATGAAAAAAGACAAATGGGTTTTTATCGTCAACCCGATCGCAGGCAACAATTTTGCCATTACACTGGTTCCGGAGCTTGAGAAGAAAATCAGCCAATTCGGAATAAACGGAGAGATCCTCATTACAGAGCGTAAAGGACATGCGTCTGAACTTGCAAAAAACGCTGCTGAAAAAGGTGCCAGGTACATAATTGCAGTCGGAGGCGATGGTACTTTCAATGAGGTTGCCCGGCCCCTTATTAATAATAAGGATGTTGTAGCAGGTATTATCCCCGCAGGATCCGGAAATGACTACTGCCAGATACCGGGATTCCCTAACAGGCTTACAGAAAAGGAATGGGAAGTCATCTTCAGCAGACATGTCATTTCGCAGGATACCGGCATAGTGAACGGAACCATCTTCCTTAACGGCCTGGGAATAGGTTTCGATGCTGAAGTAGCAGCCCAGAACTATACAGAAGATGGAAAAGTGAGGAAAGGCGGGGCGGATAAATATATCTGGCACATCGTGAAGACGCTGCTTTTTTTCAGGGAGAAAAAAATGATAGTTGTAAGTGATGGTACACGTAATGAAACAGATTGCTTCATGAATACCATTTCAATCGGAAGACGTTTTGCGGGGAGCTTCTTCATCACTCCAAAAGCCATTGCCAACGATGGCCTGCTCGATGTATGTTCAATCAGGAAGCTGAATCTGTTTCACAGGTTCAGGCTTCTGCTGAAAGTCCCTAAAGGAACTCATGTGACTGACAAGCGCGTAAATTATTTTACCTCCTCATCAATCGATCTTGAATTCCCCGAAGAGGTCCCGTATCATGTTGACGGCGAGCTGTTTTTCGCCCGGACATTCAAAATAAGGATCATACCCGGAGGACTCAATGTACTCTATAATCCCGGTGGCTCTCATTACTTTAGAAAGCCCTGACGTGAACAGCTGCATTGCCTTTTTTGATCTCGACCGGACCATTATAAAAGCGGTCAGCGGCAACGTTCTTGCCCTTGAAGCATATAAAAAAGGGCTCATGTCAACAATGGATATTCTGCACGCCCTCTGGCTGCTTGCAGGTTATAAATTATCGATGCGCGATCCTCAGGAACTGATCTATATTATGGCCGCATGGGCAAAGGGTGTACCGGAAAAAACTATGAATGATCTTTCATTTGAGATATCACGTAAAACACTTATCCCGGCCATCTTTGCGCAGGCTGTCACCGAAATAAAAATGCATGCTGCCAATCACGCCCGGACGGTTATTCTCTCTTCCACCCCTGTTTCAGTATGCAGGATTATGGCAGAGTCGCTTGAGATGGATGATTTAATCTGTTCGGAGTTGGAGGTAAAAGACGGGTACCTGACAGGAAGATCTGTCCGGCCTCTCTGCTTTGGTGAGGAAAAGGCAGTACGGATACGGGAGTACTGTGAAATAAATAACACTGATCCCGGCAACTGCTGGTATTATGGTGATTCACTTGCCGATTTTCCGGCATTGTCAATTGTCGGCCATCCGGTTTGTGTTAATCCCGATAGAAAACTTCTCAGAAAAGCCAGGGAGAACAGATGGCCCATTTATTTCTGGAAATTAAAAGAGTAATAATCAAATAATCTCTATACCTATGAAAAACCTTTTTTACATTTTAATTGCCTTGTTTCTGCTCTCCTCCTGCACCGGAGGCACAAAGGAAAAAATCGTTTATCCTGTAACCAAAACAGGAAACGTAGTTGATACCATATTCGGAACCCCGGTCCCTGATCCGTACAGGTGGCTTGAAGACGACATGTCGGAAGAGACAGCCGCCTGGGTTAAGGAACAGAACCTTGTTACCTTCAGTTACCTTGAAAAAATTCCTTACCGGGAACAGATTAAGGAAAAGCTGACTGACATGTATAACTATGAAAAATTCGGCATGCCGCACAGGGAAGGTGATTACATATACTATTCCAAAAACGATGGTCTTCAGAACCAGTATGTCATCTATCGGCAGAAAGAGGGAGAAGAACCTGAAGTATTTCTCGACCCTAATACTTTTTCTGCAGATGGTACAATCTCGCTGGGAGGGATGGGATTCTCAAAAGACGGAAGCCTTGTTGCATATGAAATCTCTGAAGGAGGATCAGACTGGAGAAAGGTCATCGTAATGAATGCACCTTCAAAAGAGATCATAGGCGATACACTGAAAGATATCAAATTCTCAGGCATAGCATGGCAGGGCAATGATGGTTTCTATTATTCAAGCTACGATAAACCAAAGGGCAGCCAGCTCACTGCAATGACAGATCACCACAAGCTCTATTATCACATGCTGGGAACAAAACAATCGGAGGATAAGATTATATTCGGAGCTGACAGGGTAAGAAGATATGTGGGAGGATACCTGACAGAAGACGAGAGATACCTTGTAGTGACCGCATCGATCTCAACAACAGGCAATGAATTGTATATCAAAGACCTGACAAAGAAAAACTCTGACTTCCTGACTATAGACGATAATTTTGACAGCGATAATTATATTATTGATAACGAGGGTTCTAAACTCTATGTTTCCACAAACTTTAATGCCCCGAATACAAAGATAGTTACGGTTGATGCTTCAAAACCGGACACAGAGAACTGGGTTGATTTCATTCCTGAAACGGAGAATGTACTCAGTCCTTCAACCGGAGCAGGATATATTTTTGCGAATTATCTGAAAGATGCGATTTCTTACGTAAAACAATACGACAGGAACGGGACCCTGGTACGTGATATTTCTCTGCCCGGACTCGGAAGCGCAGGAGGATTCAACGCGAAAAAGGATGCAAAGGAATTATACTACGCCTTTACAAATTATACTACTCCACCCACAATCTACAAGATGGATCCGCTGACCGGGAGTACCGAAATTTATAAAAAGCCTGATGTAAAATTTAACGGCGACGACTATGAATCTGTTCAGATCTTTTATGAATCAAAGGATGGTACTCGGGTTCCAATGATAATAACATATAAAAAAGGCACGCAGATGGATGGAAAAAATCCAACTATACTTTATGGTTACGGCGGATTTAATATAAGTGAAACTCCTGAATTCGGAATTACAAATGCATTATGGCTTGAAATGGGAGGCATTTATGCAGTCCCGAATATCAGGGGTGGAGGCGAATACGGAGAAAAATGGCATATTGCCGGTACGAAAATGAACAAGCAGAACGTGTTTGATGATTTCATAGCTGCCGCCGAATACCTTATTAATAATAAGTATACTTCTACAGAGTACCTGGCAGTAAGAGGCGGTTCAAACGGCGGACTTCTTGTTGGCGCAGTGATGACCCAGCGCCCTGAACTCTTTAAAGTTGCACTCCCTGCTGTTGGAGTGATGGATATGCTCAGATATCATAAATTCACCGCAGGTGCCGGCTGGGCATACGATTATGGCACGGCTGACGAAAGTCCTGAAATGTTCAATTATATTCTTAAGTATTCACCGGTCCAGAATATCAGGGAAGGAATTGACTATCCTGCTACCCTCGTAACAACAGGTGATCATGACGACAGGGTGGTGCCTGCTCATTCATTCAAGTATGCAGCTCATCTGCAGGCAAAACATACGGGAGATGATCCGGTACTGATCCGGATTGAAACCAGGGCAGGTCACGGTGCCGGTACACCCGTAAGCAAGACCATTGAGCAGTATGCCGATATCTTCAGCTTCACCCTGTGGAACATGGGCATAAAGAAACTGGACTAATAGCAACTTTCTACGCAGATTATCTTTCCATCGAACGAAAGGGCCAGGAGGTCAATATTACTTTAATATAAAATCTTTTACAGTGATTTCACCATAGGCAATGTCGAGAAAGGGTCTGCCTTCCCTGATGCCGACATTACCGAATCCAGTTGCTGTTGAGATGAATGATGTGAAATCGCCTGCATTTCCGTTTATGTACATCAACTGGTCAATTGCATCATACCGTGCTCCTGAAAGAGCCTGCAGCATCGCATAGCTCGATAACGCCCTGGCATACCAGTGACCGCACTCATATTCATTGAAGGGATTACGTATCCTCCCGTCATACCTGTCTCGTGCAGTTCGCACTATCTCAACTCCTTTTTCAGCTTCGCCCATCATCATAAGGTGCGATGCCACCTGGTATTCTATCCCGGTCCACACCTCATCGCTGTAAACAAATGGCAGGGATAGCCTGCCTCCCTTTGGCCAGCTGCAAAGCAAAAGACCACCTTCATCTCCAAGTGCAAATGAAGGACGCTGCGGATTTGAATGATCAGAAAGATCACTGTGCAGATTATACTTATAGACCGATTTAAGGTGACTTGTTACTTTTGCTGAATCAATAACATTATGCAACCCGCAAACCTCACCTATCCAAGCTCCTAAAATGCCATCAGAGAGACACCCTGTGCCATACTGGTATTTAGGACCCTCTTTCTGAAGCAATGCCCTGGCTTCTTCTGAATAATCTGATGACCATGATCCCTCAGATGCTTTTACCGGGTCAGGCGAGCTTAGATCTTCCCATTGTATTTTCTGGATAAAATATTCACCGTCAAAGAGCTCTGTCTCCAGTTTCTCTTTTCCCCTCGTGTAAAGAACCTCATATTTTGAAACATCATTCCCCAGGTACCTGCCCATCTCCGATATTGCTCTCAGGGCGCCGAGGTAAAAGCTTGTGCACATCCCGTCAGCCCCCCAGAATTCTATATCGTAAGTATTGTGATGCGGTTCTTCCAGGGTGCCTGTGGAACGGGGGTCCCATGTTCTTATACAATAATCCATACTTTCAACGACCAGGGGATACATTTTCTTCAGCCATTCGGTATCGCCGCTTATACGCCAGTCGCGGTATATTTTCATTATGCCTCCGAGCTGTCCGTCGGATGCCGCATGGAAGGTCGTTGCAACAGGACGTATTGGCAGAGCTGACCTGAATGTCTGATGTCCCTCATTATCCTGGCTGGGGAAGAATTCCGTTTCCCGAAGTGTTCTTTCAAGCGATGGGAAAAGATGAGGAATGGCCTGGGCATAATTCCAGACATGGGTGCATGAGCCGGCACAGCACCCTGAATTATCGCCGCAGCCTTCCCAGTTCCACAGCTTGCCGTCGCGCTGCCGGAGAACCGTAGGCGACTTCAGTATGGTGAGGTTTGCGGCAATGGCTTCAATCACTTCGGGAGGGAATGTTGAACGGTAAAATGCATCACTAAAAAGCGCTGATTTCTCCTGCAGGTCATTATAGTTTGTTTTCCAGTAACTTACGACATCATTAATCCCTGAGAACTTCGAAGAATACCACGGTTTGTAGAACGGGTCCTTGCAGGTGCAATCAGGATCATTGCACTCCTCATCATCTGGTTCCTGTGAATCCTGTCCGTATTTCATACTGGTGTTCGGGACATACCACGACATCATCAGCCTGATGGTACTTGTCTCACCGGGATCAATCTCCAATGGCACATAGAGTGATGCTCCGGGGGCCTCTCCTTCAACAGGAGGAGTGTTTCTTGTCTCGCCCTTTAAAACCGTATTCCAGGCAATTGTCATTGGATCCCACCATCCTCCCCTGAACCAGCAGTGATCGACGATCGTTCCGGGTTCATTTGTAAATATTGCAAATTCACCCTGCTTTTCAGGATTCTCCTTTGTGCCTTCTTCGGACAGGATAAATCCTCCGGTGACAGGTTTTATTGAAGATCTGCCACCGGGCTGACTCATGAAGTTCTTTGCATTATAGGAAAAGAGAGCTTTGATCTTCTCCTTTCCCGTGTTGGTAAAGGAATATTCCATTGCTCCTGCAGGCAGGCTTGAGTTATCTGCATCAGTCGGTATAAAGGGACTCCATCCCTTTATCATTACATCCAATGGAAGATCATCATCATGCAGTTCAATAATTGCAAAGGGGAATCGTGCGCTGAAGGTCGCATCCCTGAACCGCGGCAGTCCGTATGTGGAACCTGCTGATCCATTCCCCGAGCCCGGCTGTCCGAACCTCTTCCAGTCCGGCACCTGTCCCTCAATTACTTTGGCACCATTTTCAAGACCGATCACTGATATGGCAGCAAACATGCATGGTTCATTGAATACCTCGGGCCGGTTCCTTACCGACATATGAGAAATGGCTCCGGTGCCTTCGATACAGAACATCCCGGCACCCATCCCTCCTACCGGAAATGCGATCCTGTTCAGGTACTCGCCGGTATAAGTACCATTATATTCATGACCACTTTTAATATCTGATTCCTTATTTAAAGAACATGATGGTAAATATGCACCTGTAATTACTACAAGAATTATAAAAACTATGACTTGCCTTTTCATTTCAAAGTTCATTTAGGTTCAGAACCTATTAAAGGAACAACTTCAGGGATTCCCGGAACCGGTCCGAATTCATATATTTTCGGTCCCAGGTACAAATCAGAGTTCATCACTTCGTCCCATGTTACATCCTTGCCGGTGTAGGCCGACATTCTTCCCATTATCGTAACGAGAGTTGACATCACCTGGGCTTCGGTGTCATTTACCACATTACCGGTGCGGATACCGGTTACCAGGTTAATATGTTCCTGAACATATGGATCGGTAACCTGCCATGTTTCATCAGTTGATCCCTCTTCAGGCATTGGATATTTCCAGATCTCTTCGCCTTTCATATTGTACAGCATACCCCTTGCGTTTGCAAATCCCTCTGTCCCCACAATGAACTGTTCCGTGATATTGCTGCATCCTGAAATCTGGCGTGCTGCGCAATGAGTATGCATTCCGTTGTCATATATGTATTCAACACTGAAAAAATCGTACTGGTCGCCTGAGACTCTTCTCTGCCTTCCTCCCCATCCGATTGCCTTGACCGGATATTTACCCAGATACCAGTTCATCACATCTATTTCATGGATGAACTGCTCAACTATATGATCACCTGAAAGCCAGCAGAAATTTGCCCAGTTCCTCAGCATATATTCCATATCGGTCCATTCCGGTTGTCTCTTCACAACCCAGAGTGATCCTCCGTTACGGGTGATATGGGCGCTCACAATATCTCCGATTTCCCCACTCATAACTCTCCTTCGTGTCTCCATAAAATCCTTTTGAACCCTGCGGATCGTTCCGCTGACCATGCAGAGCCCTTTCTCTTTTGCCCTTTCGAGTGAAACCAGCACTGAACGTGCGCCGAAAGGATCCACGGCACATGGCTTCTCAAGGAAGATGTGCTTCCCAGCTTTTACTGCAGCGTCAATATGTTCAGGACGGAAGTGAGGCGGGGTGCAAAGGAGAACGATGTCGACACCTGAATCAATGACTTTCTGATAGCTATCGAATCCTGTAAAGCATTTATCATCAGCAATTTCTACATTCTTTTCCTTCTTCAGCTGTTCGCGGCACTGGTTAAGCCTGTCGCGGAAAACGTCACCGAGGGCTGTGATCTGCAGGTTTGGTCCTGCATCGAGGAAATTCACTGCGGCGCCTGTTCCTCTCCCGCCGCATCCTATCAGCCCGGCTTTCAGCAGAGAACCGTCAGGTGCCTGAGTAAGCAGAACCGGAAGTTTTTCTTCCGCTTTTTTTGGTTCATTTCCCTTGCATGATGAAATAATGCCAATTGAACCAAGTGCCGCAGCAGCCATTGCTGTTTCGGAGATAAACTTCCTGCGGCCTATATTCTTTTCTGAGGTTTCTTTTTTCATAACATTGTTTTATGCAGTTAATAATAAGTGTATTTAATACACCTCTAATTCACGCCATCCGGGTATTGCAGGGAACTTGGCATGTGGCTCTGTCTGATACCAGTAACATACAGAGGCTATGTCTGATTTCTGTGCCAGGTATCTGCCCCCCTGTCGCCATCCAAGGTCCTGTATTGTGACCTTCATATCTTTTTCAAACCTGACAGGATCCATGATGTGCCAGCGGTACATCCCGAACCGCTGCATCACGCTGTAATGACCGTCGCCTCGTATAACCTGGTGAAGTCCGGTGTAGGGAGTGCTGAATTCGGTATAGTTGACCTCCTCGACACCAGCCACATTTTTCTTCCTGGTGTCGAAGTCATAGGAGCCGCAAAAATAATCCTCCGTTCCGGTTCCGCAAATGGTTGGAAATTTTGTATCCCCATCCATAAAGAATTTTATCTCGCCTTCTCCCCACCATCCGTTATTATTTACACCAACAGCCATATAGACACCTACATAATGACCTTTCCCTTTTATTCCATCGACAATAGTATAATCTGATGTTGAATTGGGATTTGTCCTTCGGAACTGTGCATGGAAATATCCCGCATCGGCAGGTACGTCGGTAAGTGTGTAGTCGATCTGGTAATAGAGTGTCATCCTGTCCTCATCACCGGTATTTTCCATTGTGATTTTACATCTTTTCCTGAATGGCATTGTCCAGTAGCAGTTGAATGCGCTGCCGGGATTTACGCATACTGCAAGTGAATTAAGCGGGGCGTAGCTTCCCCATCCCATTCCAAAGAAATCACCAACAGGGCACTCCACTGAAGGTTCTGTTTCACCGTCCCAGTAGATCCGGAGTATGTTATACCTCCATTTGCCGGCCGGTGTCATCCATATATGCTGGATCGCTCCCGGGCCTTCAATATCTGCAAGTGTAAAAGTCTCGCCGGGCATGATCCTGACATACGGGTTTACCTTCCATCCCTGCCCGAGGTCGCGGGCTGCATTGGATGCATTTGCCACATTGGGTTTGTCTTTATTGGCAACGGGATCGGCCATGGCGGCCCTGCCCTTCTCCCCGGTGAAATTTTCAGGGCTGATCGAACGCGATTTTCCATCAGAGAGCCTGTAGAGGTTCCCCATGTTCATGTCGAGCCCGTTGAATTTATTCTGCGAAAATGCCATAACAGGCAAAAAGCAGATCAACGAAATAAAAGCAAGAATCTTTTTCATATTGGTTTTAGATTTAGAGATCAATTCTCTCTAAAATTAATAAATATGAAGGAAAAGAAAAAAATAACCGCAAAGTTCGCTGAGAAGTGCAAAGGACGCAAAGAAAGAACGCTTTGCGTGCTTTGTGGTTTAAATAGAAATTTTAGAGATTACCAGATATATCTTATTGAAAGGGCGCCTCCATCGGGCCAGAAACGGGAATACCCGATGAAATTGAATGCCGGCTTCCAGTCAAGGCTTATATTAACCGGCAGTTCTGTAAAATTATACTCAATACCGAGAATACCATCAGCTCCGAGTACCATATATGATCCGGCCGGATCATCATAAGTATTATTATCACCATTGTAGAAACCCACATGAGCTCCAAAACCAAAATACCAGTTCAGCCTGTCAACATCAAAAGCATTGTTATGTATTTCATACAAACCTGCTATTTCAATACCGCTCCACCTTGTTGCTCCAAGAAATTCAACTGCAGTCTTACTTCCCATAAAATGCTTGAATGTTATACCATTATATAATCCGCCCCTCAGACCGATTGCATTGTTATAATCCTGGGCAGATGCAAATGGTGTAAATATTACAGCAAATGTGACTATTGCTAAGAAATTTTTCATGACTATTTATTTAATAATTACAGGGAGTAAATGTAATAAATCCGATCAGATAAAAACAAGGGTAATGATAATTCATATCTGCATTTTCAAATAATATTTATATCTTACATGTTAAGGATACTGAATATTCTGCAGGAGGCAGACACAAATGAAAACCAGGGTGCTTACGTTTTTTTATTTCATTACAGGAATTCTGTTCATCCTGTTCGAAAATAACTCTTCTGAACCTGTTCAGTTCATCCTAAAGGCGCTGATAATCCCCTGGCTTATAGTGATATTATTGATTAATCTTAAAGTTTTTACAAACCTGATCAGTACGCTTATGCTCCTTGGCCTGATCTTCTCCTGGGCGGGGGATATGGTTTTGCAGTTTACATTTGTTCCCGGGTTAATTTTGTTTCTCCTTGCACATGTAATGTACCTGGCTGCATTCTTCATGACACCCGGGAAAAGCATCATCTTCACAAAACGGATCGGATTACTGATCCCGGTACTGCTTTATGGTGCAGGACTCTGCTTGTATCTGTATGGTGACCTTGGCGATATGCGCCTGCCTGTTATTGTTTATGCGGCAGTCATACTCCTGATGCTGACCGGTGCACTGAACAGGTTTGAAAAAGTGAACGGTCCCAGTTACAGGCTTGTTCTGGCGGGTGCCGCACTGTTTGTCCTCTCTGATTCTGCAATTGCCGTTAACAGGTTCACCTGGGATTTTGATCATTCAGGTTTTGTGATAATGTCAACTTATATTGCAGCCCAATACCTGATAACCATCGGATATATAAGGCAGTACACAAATCACACCAGATAAGCCTGTATTTCAATATATTAAAAATTATTTAAAATATTTTCATGACTTTGTCGTCTTAGGAAGTAAAGATCCTTTACAATGAGTCCAAGAGAGTCGGAAAGAATCGAAACAGCCTATAAGGAAGAGCGGAGTCGTCTGCTCGGGTATATCAGGCGTAGAACCTCCGGCAGGTTTGAGGCAGAGGATATTCTGCAGGATGTTTTCTACCAGCTGACCGTTGGATTCAATGATTTAAGGAGAATAAACAACCTGACAGCATGGCTCTATAAGGTGACTGATAACCGTATCACGGATCTATTCAGGAAGAAAAAACCGGTTACTCTCGGCTACAGGACAAATGCATTGGAAGAAGAAGAGGGTCCGCTGACGCTTGAGGAGATCTTACCATCAGTCGGGTCGACTCCCGAAGACGATGAGCTTAAGGAAATGATATGGGAAACCATTGATGAGACGCTGTCGGAATTGCCTGAAGAGCAGAGGAGCGTATTCGTTGAGAACGAGTTTGAAGAGATGAGCTTCAAAGAGATTTCAGAAAAAACCGGTGTTGGAGTAAATACTCTCATCTCGAGAAAACGTTATGCCGTCCTTGCCCTCAGGGAAAATCTGGAAATGTTTTATAAACTTTTAAAAGAAAAATAGTATGAAAGCACTTAATGTATTGAAGTATGTCGGTTTCGGAATTCTTGGTGTCGCATTCATGATCGGTGTAATATTTGGCGTGCAAGCCTTGTGGAACTGGCTGATTCCTGAATTATTCAACGGACCCTCACTGACCTTCTGGCAGACCGTCGGTCTCTTTTTCCTGTCAAAGATCCTGCTGACCGGAGTTGCGCCCGGCACACCCCACGGCAAGGATAAGAAGTGGAAGAAAATGTTTGAGGATAGATGTAAGGAAAAATCTGCTGAAGATCATATCATCCCGGCTTCCGGACAGGTGTAAGGAACAGCCATGGTTTAATCATTGTATATTTCCTGAATCTTTGATTGACTTTCGTTCCGGGTCCCGCAGATTATTGATTTGCGGGACTCTGTTTTTTATTATATCTTTAAAGTATAAGCCGATAAAGGAGAACCATCAAGCGACCAGTGAACAGAGGAATTATTTCATTAGTGCTCATTTTATTCAATCCTTTATTACTATCTCAGGAATTGACTCAAACCATTCGGGGCAGAGTTGTTGATTCTCAGACTGAGGCACCGCTGGCAGGCAGTGTTGTGATAATAAAGGATTCCGATCCTGTGCTTGGAGCCAGAACAGATACAGAAGGTAATTTTATAATTGAGAGCGTCCCGGTCGGCAGACAGACTGTTGAAGCTAGCTATATCGGGTATCTGTCAAATTCGCTGGAAAATATCTTCATAACATCAAACAGGGAAACTTATCTTTCGATAAAGCTTGAGGAATCAGTTACCTCGCTGAATGAAGTTGTTGTTACTCACAAGCTGAAAAAAGATCAGCCGATAAATGCAAATGCCACCGTATCGGCCAGGACTTTTTCCATCGAAGAAACAGAAAGATATTCCGGGAGCATCGGCGATCCTGCCAGAATGGCTTCCAATTTTGCCGGGATAGCGACCATATGCGACCAGAGGAATGATATTGTGATCCGGGGGAACTCTCCTCTCGGAGTGCTTTGGCGGCTGGATGGAATAGATATCCCAAATCCCAATCATTTTTCGTCTTTTGGCGCCAGTGGAGGCCCAATTAGCATTCTGAACAACAATCTTCTCACAAATTCCGATTTCTTTACGGGAGCTTTCCCGGCCGAATATGGCAATGCCCTTAGCGGGGTTTTTGATCTTAAAATGAGATCGGGGAATAACCTCGGGTATGAATTCGTTACGCAGGTGGGGATGAACGGTTTTGAACTGGGCGCTGAGGGACCTTTGATCCACAACAGATCCTCCTTCCTCGTAAACTACAGGTACTCTACTCTTGCAGTTGTTGATGCAATGGGCTTCAAGGTTGGGATCGATGCAATACCATTCTTTCAGGATGCCTCATTCAAAATATCATCGAATAAAACCAGACTGGGGCAATTTTCACTTGTGGGGATAGCCGGCTACAGCTATGTAAATGAGTTCGACTCTGAAAAGGATACTTCAGAACTAAAGAACGGAAGAGGCGAGGATTTCACTTTCGGATCCGGGATGGGATCTGTCGGATTGATACACAAATTACTGATAAACAACCAGACCAATATAGAGAATATCCTTTCCTTTTCATACACTCTCAGCCATATTTCCGAGGATACCTTTACAACTCAGTTTCCTGAACCCTCAGCTTATTACCGCCAGATATCGGATGAAAAAGGAATAAACCTTTCTTCAACAGTGAAGTACAAGTTAAATTCGAAAAATATTTTCCAGACGGGAATCAGCCTGCAGGTTCTGAATTTCCGATTTACAGACAGTATCAGATCCGGAAATGAATTTAAAGTAACCCTCAACCAGAAAGGCAATTATAATCTGTTAAAAACCTATATCCAGTGGCAGCATAAATTCTCTGATTATTTTCTTGCCTACAGCGGATTGAATTTCATGCTTTTTACATTCAACAACAAGACATCCGTTGAACCAAGGGCCGGACTCAAATGGGACATCAATCCTGATCATTCGTTAAATATAGGCCTGGGATTACATGGCCAGCTTGTTCCTCGCATGTTCTATGTTGTTGAGGATGAATCAAATCCTGGCGAGTATGATCCGCTGAATCAAAAACTTGGTTTTTCAAAAAGCCTGCATTCAGTGCTGGGATATAACTACCTTATTTCAAAAAATCTCCGCCTTAAGCTTGAATTATACTATCAATACCTTTACGGGATACCGGTAAAAGAAGGGAATCCTGCCTGGTCAATGCTCAATTTCGGCGACAGCTACTTTGACCAGCTTCCGGTTATTGACAGCCTGATAAATTCCGGAAAAGGCCGGAATTATGGATTGGAGCTGACAGTTGAAAAGTTCCTGGAAAAAGGGTATTACGCATTGCTGACCTGGTCGCTGTATGAATCAAAATACAAAGGATTTGACAACGTTGAGAGGAACAGTGCCTTTAACGGAAATTTTATTCTCAATACACTGGCGGGAAAGGAATTCAAAATAGGTAAATACAATTTTCTGAGTCTCGATCTGAAGGTGACTTATGCAGGGAGCCTGAGATATGTGCCGTTTGATATTAAGCAGGTCAGTTCAAATTATTTTGTACAGGCGTGGGACTGGAACCGGGCTTATGAGAACCGCAGAAATGATTACTTCAGACTAAACGGACGTTTCAGCTACAAACTTGTCAAGAAAAAATTCAGCATTGAGCTTGCTGTTGATTTTATGAATATTACAAATCATAAGGACATTTTCACACAATACTTTAATTCACGGACAGGTGAGGTTGAATACTCCTGGCAGTTTCCATTCCTCCCAATAGGGTTTCTGAGATGCCAGTTTTAATCCTTCAAATTCTAAAATTAAGGTTTTAGATGCCTGTTTTTTTTGACAAAAACCCGTTGTTTTTGACGAAGTGCACTATAATTACCGGTAAAATATCACAATTTTGCCGTAAATTTATATCCTTTACACCATCAATCACGCTATATGGCAGAACTAAAGAGTTTACTAATTGACGGGGCATTCAAGACTCCCCATGTTGACTTCAATCACCTGACAGGAGAACTGATACTGACAGGCAAGTCCATCCCCGAGAACGTTACAAAAATATATGATCCTCTTATTGAATGGGCCGGTGAGTATATCAAGACGCCATGCAAGACAACCAACTTCCGCCTCAACCTCGAGTATTTCAACACTGCATCCACGATATGGCTGGCCAAGCTGATAAAGGTTTTAAGCACGATCAAAGAACCTGAATGCGTCCTCCTTATTCATCTTTATGTCGATATTGAGGATACCGACTCACTGGATGAAGACGAAATAAAAGGCATAATGGGTTCTCTCATCGATAACATAGGCACCCCCTCCCTCAGCGTAGGAATAAAGATCTATGGCGTTGATGATGACGGTAAGATCGTGAAGGAATCCCAGATCTTCATCTGAAAAAATCCCGCAAACCATTGTGATCTGCGGGATTTCTCAATAAATGCAAAGAATTGCCTTACGGCTATTTTAACAGTGAAATATCTATATCCTGCTTTGTGACCTTTCTGCTTTCAACAGCGACATTTTCAATGATCCCGAGGAGTTCAACAAAATTGCCCTCGGCAACCGACGTTACAACCAGGTCATAACTACCTGCTGCCAGGTAAGCTAAATGATATACACCCAGAGTGTCGACCATATCCGAGCTTACTGCATTCGGGAAGCGGCTGGTGCTCGTATCAACCGGATCATTTGCTTCCTCTGCCAGATATGTCCCATCCTCATAGGCATATACAACAATTCCGGTATTTTCAGGGATATTGGTCACATTCCCGCGGATAGCGCCTGCCTGGTCATTGACGATCAGCCTGATAACCGGCTTCAGTATAAACCTGGGATTTGCTGACCCTGTTTTGTGAACAGATTTCCTTACATCAAAATCGGCCGTTATCTCCACAGTACCATTTACCGGTACCCTGAAATTGCCGACACCCTTGAAGCCTGATTGTGACCCGCCTGGAACGAAAAGGGGCTCAGTGGTTCCGTCAGTGAACTCAACATAACAGCCGGGATTGACAGGTCTTGCCACTCCCTGTTCAGGGGCATCAATCATAAACCTGACCTGTGTATAGTTGCCGGCCTCAAGCTCAAGAGTGCCGAGCATCTCCGACTCACCCCTGGTAAGGTCGAGCAGGTTGAATGTCACAGGTCCTTCAAAATCTTCAATGGTGAGCCATCCGCTGTCGCTGGTATGGACCTGGATCTCATTTATGGTAATGAATACACCTGTGACATCATCTCCGTCAATCGGGGAGTCCGTGATTGAGAGAGTCATCGACCCTGATCCTGTCTGTTCTTCACAAGCGTTAAAAAACAGAGGCAGGGCTATTGCTGCAAGAATAAAAAAAATCTTTCTCATAATTCTTATTTTTATTTTATACTTATTTCGGTTAACAGGGTCAAAAATACGTTCATGAAGATGAACAAATCATGAAGATTTAATCCCGAAAGAAAATTTTTAGCATCTCCCATGTTTTTATCTTGTATCTTGTATCTTTTATCTTTTATCTTTTATCTTTTATCTTACAAAGATTTCTGAGAATGAACGAAAAGAAAATTCTGATACTAGGTCTCGGCAATGATATCCTCACAGATGACGGTATAGGACCAAGACTTGCCAGGGATATGTCAAAGATTTTCACACGGCCTGATATCATTTTTAATTTTGCTTCCTGTGGGGGTCTTGAGATAATGGAATATATCAAAGGATACCGGAAAGTGATCTTTATTGATGCGATACGGTCAGTGAATGGCAAGCCAGGTGAGGTTTATCACTTTATAC
This sequence comes from Bacteroidota bacterium, assembly GCA_043800695.1. Classification (GTDB taxonomy): domain Bacteria; phylum Bacteroidota; class Bacteroidia; order Bacteroidales; family VadinHA17; genus LD21. The sequence goes on along the minus strand of JAZDMU010000019.1, from coordinate 31,835 downwards.
CATCTGATTTCAGGGAGACTTCCAATATTTCAAATCTTCATGATATAAATTTCCTTACCGCTCTGAAAATGGGAGAACTTCTGGATATGGATCTGCCGTCAGATTTGCATATTATAGCTGTTGAAATTATCACGGACCTGGAGTTCAGTGAAGAACTCTCTGGAGAACTGCAGGAAGCATTTCCGGTCATCCTTGAGAAAGTTCAGACAATTGTGAAAGAGTGTCTGGCATAAGAGTTCAGGTTTCTGTCTTGTTTTTTCCCGATTAATATTGCCGTTTTTTAATTTATTTGTATTTTTATAATAAATAAAGGAGGAACTTATTATGAATCAAAAGGAGAAGATCCTCATAATTGAAGATGATGCTGACCTTGTCGCAGCTATGGTTAAATTACTTGAAAACAGGAGTTATACTGTAAACTTTGCTTACGACCCTGCAGAAGGACTGGAAAAGCTGAACCGGGAAAAGCCTGACCTCATTATCCTTGATGTGATGTTCGGGAGCAAAGGAGAATCAAAAGGCTTCGATTTTGCTCAAAAACTTAAACATAACAAATTATTCGCCGGTATACCTGTCCTGATGATAACGGCAATTAATACAGAAAGACCATTTTTTAATTTCTCACCTGAAACTGACGGGGAGTATTTACCGGTTGATGCATTTATTGATAAACCTGTTAAAACCATAGAGCTGTATAATAAAGTTGAAGAGCTCCTGAAGCAAAAAACCAGTAAATGGAGTGACTGGCCTCAAAAAAAAGAGTAGCATTCAGTTTGTAGTAAGTTTCTGCAGTTAGTCCTGTTTCTTTACTCTTCTGTTTATGTCTGATAATCAGCAATCTAATTCTCCTGCTGTTATTTTTACTATCCTTTTATAATAAGCTTTGAAAAAAATCTTCTGGTTTATTGTGAAAAAAAACACATAAAGGGTTTTGTATTATTTTTTTGTATAATATTGGATACCGAGAGTAAAAATCATATTCTGTTAAACTCATACTTAAACATGGAATTCAATCCGAAAATTATCGCATTTCTGTGTAACTGGTGCTCATACACCGGTGCAGACCTGGCAGGAACATCAAGAATGGAATACAAAGCTAATGTGCGTGCAGTAAGAGTAATGTGTTCCGGCCGTATTGAACCAACATTTGTACTCAGGGCATTCAGGAACGGTGCCGACGGAGTGCTTGTATGTGGTTGTCACCCCGGTGATTGCCATTACCAGGAGGGAAATTACCGGTGTCTCCGCAGGTTCCTCCTGCTACAGAAATATATCCAGCAGATGGGTATTGAGACAGAGAGGTTAAAGCTGGAATGGATCAGCGCCAGCGAGGGAAAGCAATTTGCCGAGCTGGTGAACAGCTTTACCGAGACTATCATTGAACTCGGTCCATGCAGGATAAGGGAAACAATTAAGATCTGAAATTAAAACCAAAAAGAAATGGAAGGATCAAAACCAAAACTGAAACTTGCTGTTTACTGGGCAGCCGCATGCGGTGGCTGTTGTGTGTCTGTCCTGGATGTGCATGAAAAACTCTTTGATGTTGTGGCAGCAGCTGATCTGGTTTTCTGGCCGATAGCACTTGATATCAAATACAAGGATGTGGAAGAGATGCCGGATAACCATATTGATTTGACCCTGTTCAACGGAGCTGTCAGAAACAGTGAGAACGAACATATGGCCAGACTGCTCAGGAAAAAGAGTAAAATTCTGGTTGCCTATGGAAGCTGTTCCCACCTTGGCGGGATCCCGGGTCTGGCCAATTTCTCGAACAGAGAGGAAATATTCAACCGCATCTATTCCGAAAGTGAATCAACAATAAATCCTGCAGGAGTGAGACCCGAGATCCTGGTTAAGGTCGCTGAGGGGAACCTGCACCTGCCTGAGTTTTTTAATGATGTGCGGTCTCTCTCCCAGACAGTTGACGTGGATTATTCAATTCCGGGCTGTCCTCCTCAGACTGAAAGGCTTCTTGAAGTATTTACTGCCATTGTAAGCGGAGCCGAACTGCCTCCCAAAGGATCGGTCATAGGTGCTGAAACCAAAACCCAGTGTGATGAATGCGTGAGAAAAAAGTCTGAAAACAAGAAGATCAGGAAATTTTACCGCCCCTGGGAAATACAAGATGACGGAATCACTTGCTTTATGGAACAGGGGGTCCTTTGTATGGGACCTGCCACAAGAGCCGGGTGCGGCTATCGCTGCATTAAAGGTAATGCACCATGCCGTGGTTGTTATGGACCTCCTGCCGGTGTAACAGATCCCGGAACCAAGATGATGTCAGCTATCGCAAGTATTATTGATGAAAAAGAACCTGAGGATATCAGCAGGGTGCTTGAAGATCTTGTTGATCCGGCCGGCTCTTTTTATCGTTTCAGTCTGCCTTCCTCAATTTTAAGAAGAAAAATGCCATGAGAACAATTACAATAGATCCGATTACAAGGCTTGAAGGCCACGGTAAAATAGAGATCTTCCTTAATGATGAGGGGGATGTGGAAAATGTTTATTTCCAGGTGCCTGAACTAAGGGGTTTTGAGAAATTCTGTGAAGGGCGGCCTGTTGAAGAGCTCCCTGCCATTGTGGCAAAGATATGCGGTGTCTGCCCCGGCTGTCACCACATGGCATCAGGTAAGGCTGTGGACGTTGTTTTTGGTGTTGAACCCCCGCCTACAGCTAAAAAATTAAGGGAACTATTTTACATGGCACACTTCATTCACAGCCATACTGCCCATTTCTATGCGCTTGCTGCTCCTGATTTTGTGGTAGGACCGTTTGCTCCACCCTCCAAAAGGAATATCCTTGGAGTAATAGAAAAAGTCGGCAAAGAAATTGGCACTGAGGTGATCAGGCAAAGACGCCTGGCCCAGGAGATACAGGCTCTTCTCGGCGGACATCAGACGTTTGTGGTTATGAATATACCCGGTGGCGTTCGCAAAGGGCTCTCCGGAGAGGAAAGAGATGACATAGTTATAAAAGCAAAAGGTTTTGTTGAATTTGCAAAATTCACTCTGAAAATTTTTGAAGATGTTGTCCTTGCAAACAAAGATTACCTCGACATAATCCTTAACGGTCCATACTCCCTGAAACTTCATTCAATGGGACTCGTGGATAATAACAATAAGGTTAATTTTTATGACGGTAAAGTCAGGGTAGTCGATACGGAAGGGAAGGAATTATGCAAATATTCACCCCCTGAATATCTCGAATATGTTGCAGAACATGTAGAACCATGGAGTTATCTCAAATTCCCATTCCTTAAAAAGATCGGCTGGACAGGATTTATTGACGGTCAGAATTCAGGTGTGTACCATGCCACCCCGCTCTCAAGGCTCAATGCTGCCGACGGGATGGCCACTCCCCTCGCCCAGAAGGAATATGAACATATGTACAGCACTCTTGGAGGGAAACCGGTACATGCCACACTGGCAATGCACTGGGCCAGACTCATTGAACTTCTCTATTCCTCTGAACATTGCCTCGAGCTTGCCCTGGACCCTGATATAACAGGCAGGGAACTGAGAGCTAAGCTTGGTCCGATCCCCGGTGAGGGTGTCGGGATAGTTGAAGCCCAGAGAGGTACGCTGACACATCATTACTGGACAGATGACAGAGGCATTGTAAAGAAAGTCAACATCATTGTTGGCACTACCAATAATAATGCTGCTATCTGCATGTCCATAAAGAAAGCTGCCCAGGGATATATCAAAAAGGGAACAGAAGTATCGGACGGGATCCTCAACCTGGTTGAAATGGCTTTCAGGGCTTACGATCCATGCTTCAGCTGTGCAACACACAGCCTGCCGGGACAGATGCCCCTGATAATTGAAATACGTGAACCAAATGGTGAACTTAAACAACGTTTGATAAGAGATTAATATATTTTAAAAACAAATCTATGCGAACCGGAGTCTTTTTCTTACAGACAGAGGACAACAGGAGTCTTAATATAGATTCGATTGCCAAGTACTCGGCAAATCTACCTGATGTCGAGACGGTCCAAATCCTGAGAGTGAAGCCTCTTCCTTCAGTGAAGTTTCTTACGGATCAGATAAAAACATATAACCTTGAAAGGATTGTTATTGCAGGAGATATACCGGGGTATTACAAGCCGGTCTTCACAAGAGCAATGGCAATTGCGGAAGGCAACACTTCTGAGATACGGCTTGCCTCATTTCAGGAGCATGGGGCGCGGGGTGAAAATGCAATGGACCGTGCAAAAGCCATTGTTGCCTGTGCTACAATGGGTGTTCCTTTCCCCCTGGCAGCAGTACCGGGAGGTAATCCGGTGAACCACGCTACCCTGATCATCGGGGCAGGCATTGCCGGGATCCAGTCAGCTCTTGAAATTGCCAATGCAGGAAAGCAGGTTTTCCTTGTTGAACAGACAGGAACCATTGGCGGCCATATGGCGATGTTCGATAAAACATTCCCTACCCTTGATTGCGCCGCTTGTATTCTCACACCCAAGATGGTCTCTGTCGGGCAGCATGAAATGATCCGGCTTCTGACGAAAGCAAAAGTAATCTCAGTTTCGGGAAAACCCGGATCCTACAGGGTCAAAATCAGGCAGAGCCCCAGGTTTGTTGATGTAAAGGCATGTATCGCCTGCAACCTGTGCTCTGAAGTGTGCCCGGTAAAGGTCAAAAGTGAATTTGATGCCGGCATATCCCTGCGCAAAGCGATATATATTCCTTTCCCCCAGGCTGTTCCAAACGCCTACCTCGTGGATGAAAAAAGCTGCACCTATATACTTTCTGATGGGAAAAAATGCGGCGTATGTGTGAAAAAATGCCCTAAAGAATGCATAAACCTGAATGAGCCGGAACATATTGTGGATATCGAGGTAGGAAATATAATACTGGCCACAGGGTATGAACTTCTTGATGTCAGCAAGATTGAACAATACGGATACGGAGTTTTTCCTGATGTACTTACGTCACTGGAATTTGAACGCCTTACTAATGCTTCAGGAACTACTGGAGGCCGGATAGTAACCAAAACAAAGCGTTTTAACAAGAAGACAGAAAAGGACGAATGGGTCTTTTCTCCCGAAGGTATACCGCCTTCCAGCGTTGCTATTATCCATTGTGTGGGATCGAGAAATAAGAAGTATAATGCTTATTGCTCGCGTGTATGCTGCATGTATTCGCTGAAATTTGCACACCTGATCAAGGAAAAAGTGCCTAACGTGACGGTTTACGAATTTTATATCGATATGAGAGCTTTCGGTAAAGGTTATGAGGAGTTTGCCGAGAGGATAAAACAGGAAGGAACATTTATCGTCCGGGGACATTCAGCGTCCGTTTCAATGAATAACGGACAGATGATAGTCAAGGGAGAAGATATTTTCAATGACAGGCTGGTTGAATTCAAAGTCGACATGGTTGTCCTTGCAGTTGGTCTGATTCCGACACCGGGAACAGAAGAGCTCAGCAGGATGCTTGGAATTCAAAGAGATACAGACGGCTGGTTTTCAGAACTCGACTATAACGGAAGCCCTACCGACACTGACAAGGGTGGGATTTATGTGGCAGGAATGTGCCAGGCCCCGAAGGATATCCCGGATACCGTGGCGCAGGCATCTGCAGTTGCAGCAGGAGTTCTGGGAAGCTTTACCAGCAAGAGAGGGATCGGACATATGAGCAGCCTTACACTAAGTGAAATTGAAGCCAAAGCCAAAACCATACACACAATTTAGGAGGAAGTTATGTCAACAAGAGTAAATCCGACATTTATTGATAACCTTGACCGTTATGGTGCAGAGGATGTCCAATTGTGCTACCAGTGCGGCGATTGTTCCACAGTCTGCCCTCACGCTGACGAGGTATACAAATTCCCACGCAAATCGATGCGCTTTTTGCAGATGGGACTTGACAGGAAACTTGAAACCACCCTGGAACCATGGCTATGCTACTATTGCGGACAATGCTCGGAACAATGTCCCAGAGAAGCAGATCCCGGTGAAACGATGATGAGCCTCCGACGCTGGCTTATTTCCCGTTATGACTTCACAGGCCTGGCCGGTAAGTTCTTCAAATCCAGGGCCACAGAGATCCTGGCAATAATCCTGGTTGCCCTTATTACCGGGTCCTTTATGCTCTTTTATGGTTTGTCACGCGGGAGTTTCCATATTTATGATGGTGAAGGAGCATTTCTTCCAAGCGACTTCATTCATAAATTCGACCTTACTGTTGGCGGGATCCTTGCTCTTTTTCTTATTATGAACGCTATCCACATGTGGTATCTTGTTATGATTAAAGGATCCCCGTTTCCCGTATCACCATGGTTGTATATTAAACAATTATACCAGCTCCCCTGGCATTTCTTTACACAGAAGCGCTATGCGGATTGTGAAAAAAAACGTGGTCACTCATTTTATATGCCATGGTTGCTTCACCTGGGCCTGATGCTTGGATATGTAATCATGCTTATTCTGGTCATGGTATATATTGAGCGTCTTCAGGCAGGTCCTGAAATCCGGTGGGAGGTACATATCTTCGGGTACCTGGCAAGCATAGGATTGATTGCCGGGACCATTTATTTCATCCGGGGCCGCTTCAGAAAACATTATATCCAGTATAAGAAATCACACGGGACCGACTGGGTATTTGTGGGTCTGCTCTTTATAATTGTTCTGACCGGGATCGCCCAGCATGTTTTCCATCGTACCGGTCTTCTTGAACTGGCCAACATTACTTATATTATCCACTTAATGAGTGTTGTGCCATGGCTTTTAAGAATGCCTTTCAGCAAATGGTCGCACCTTATCTACAGGCCGCTTGCTATGTATTTTGCAGCCATCCGTCGTGATGCAATCACACAGCGGGATACTATCTTAAGCACAAATCCGGTCCTTATAAAGTAAAAGAATCCAACCATGAAAAATTGCAGAACAGGCGTATATATTTGCATGTGCGGCACAAATATCGCCAAAATAGTTGACGTTGAAGAAGTTGCAAGGTTTGCATCTGAACTTCCCAATGTTGCACTGGCAAAATCATATAAATATATGTGCTCCAATCCGGGACAGGAGATGATAACCCAGGATATCAGGGAACACAACCTCAACAGGATAGTTGTTGCCGCCTGCAGCCCGAATATGCACGAGCGTACTTTCCGCAGCGCTCTTCGCTCTGCCGGCCTTAACCAGTATCTTTTTGAGATGGCCAACATCCGCGAACAGTGCAGCTGGGTTCATACTGATCCTGTGGAAGCAACAGAAAAAGCCAAAGCGCTGGTGCAGGCAGCTGTGCGTAAGGTAGAGCTGCACGAGGAACTGGAGAATGTTTCAGTTGACATGTGCCCTAACGTTCTGATCATAGGAGGAGGGATTGCAGGCATGACGGCAGCCCTGGAAATCGCTGATGCAGGCAATATGGTCCACCTCGTTGAAAAAGACGATCACCTTGGAGGTAATCTTGCCCGTGTCGACCTGACAGCCCCATATCTTTATTCTGCCCGCGATCTTATTACGGAGAGAATAACAAGAACAAATGAAAATAAAAAAATCCAGTTGCATCTGCAGTCAAAGGTGACTGATCTGTCAGGGTTCATTGGTAATTTCAAAGCGAAAATAAGCTCCCTGAATGGAAAAGCATCCGGAAAAGGCAACCAGGCTGAGGTTGAAATAGGGAATGTGGTTGTGTGCACCGGATACAAGGAATTTGACGCATCCCGTATAGTACACTATGGCTATGGAAAGCTTCCGAATGTCATTACGTCATTTGAGCTGGAAAGGATGATCCGGGCAGGCAGGATTGAAACTAAAGAAGGAAAAACACCCAAATATGTCGCTATTATCCATTGCGTAGGCAGCAGAAGCCAGGAGTTCCATACCTACTGCTCCAGGGTATGCTGTATGACCGCATTGAAATATGCTCACGAGATCAAATCTGCCAATCCTGAATGTTATATATCTGATGTCTATATCGACATGCATGCATTCGGGAAAGGACATGAGGATTTCTACCGCCGCTCTTCGGAAGCCAAAACTCTGTTTCTGATGTATGAAAAAGGTGACAGACCCGTGATTCATAAGGCTGATCCCAAAGATGGCTGTGAGATGCTGATTGAGGTCAATGAAAAACTCTCCGGCGAGCTTATTGAAATTCCAGCCGACATGGTCGTACTTATGGTGGGGATGGAAGCCCGGGAGGATTCTCACGAGATAGCCAGGACCGTTAATATAAGCCAGGATAAGGAGGGTTGGTTCATTGAAAGCCATCCGAAACTTGAACCTGTAGCCACTACAACCGACGGTGTGTTTATAGCTGGCACTTGTGTGGCCCCGAAGGACATTCCCGACACGGTAGCACAGGCTCGTGCCGCAGCTGCAAGGATCCTTGCGAGAATAGCGAAGGAAAAGATCGAGGTCGACGCTCTCTACTCTGAGGTAAATGAGAATCTTTGCTCCGGATGCCGCCTGTGCAACACCCTCTGCCCGTTCAGCGCCATAGAATTTATTGAAGAAAAGAAACAGAGCCATATAATCAGTGCACTCTGCAAGGGTTGCGGCGTATGTGTTGCAGCATGCCCGTCATCAGCTATCAAAGGACGTCATTTCACTGACCAGCAGGTACTTGCACAGGTTGACGGACTGTTTGGCATTGACTGATAATGGAAGAAAAACTCGTTCCGGCTCATATTTTTTTTGTTAAATGGTTCATCCGGATCAGATGGGTTGCTATAGTAATCCTTGTTTTTTCCAACTTCATCGTCAATCACCTGCTGGGAATATACGTTCAGGAAAAGGCAGTTTATATACTTGCTGTTATTCTGTTTGTACTGAATGTCATTCACAGGATCATCCTGGGAAGGCTTAAAAAAGAGAAAGGAAGTAAAGTAGTTAAAAAGATCAAGCAGGACATTCACCTGCAAATTGTAACGGATCTGATAATCCTTACTTTGATCATTCATTATTCAGGGGGAGTGGAAAATCCCCTGGTCCTTTTCTACTTTTTCCATCTGATAATTGCAAGCTCAATTTTTTCTGCATTTCAAAGCTATATTTATGCGGCATTTGCAATTGTCCTGGCAGCTCTTCTGGGAATTCTTGAATGTTATGCGGTTATCCCTCATTATCAGCTGGAGGGTTTAGTCGTTCACGATCTTTACAAATCTGTATTTTATGTCTTCGGGGCAGGTTTCATCTTTTCGTGCACTGCAGTTCTTGTGGTAAGCCTGTCGCACATGATTATTCACAGGTCAATCAGGAGCGAGGAAACTTATGTAAGAACCAATATTGAGCTGGAAAACAAAGACAAGCTGAAAAATGAATATGTTCTGCGGGTAACCCATGATATAAAAGGACATATTGCTGCAATACTGAGCTGTCTGGAAGTGGTACGGTCAAAAGCAACAGGAGCGCTGAATGAGGTTCAGGTGGAGTTTGCCAACAGGGCATTTGAGCGGACTGAGATACTTTCAGGTTTTACAAAGGATCTTCTGAATCTTACCAGGAAAAGGCTTAAACACGACAGTGAACTTGAAGAGTTCTCGCTGAAAGACCTGATAGATAAAGTCCTGGCTCAGACACAGATGCTTATGAAGGATAAGGCGATTAATTTCAGTTTTTATATCGATAAATCAGTCCGGACAATCACAGGGAATCCCTTTACGATTGAAGAATTATACTCAAACCTGCTCATGAATGCCATTAAATACACTCCGCAAAATGGCAGAATTGAGTTAACGGTAAAGAACCGGATCAATCATATTGTTACGGAAATTTCCGATTCAGGAATTGGCATACCAAAGGAAGAGCTAACAAAAGTATTTGATGAATTTTACAGGGCCTCAAATGTTCCCAGGGATATTAAAACCGGATCAGGCCTGGGGCTTTCAATAGTTAAACAGATCATTAAGGACCACAACGGACAGATATGGGTGACCAGCGAACCCGGAGTATGGACAAAGTTTACTTTTTTACTCCCTAAAAATCCTTCAGTCAGCCAATGATGAAAATGTAAATATCAGTGAAGGACCGGAGCTTATTGAAAGGGCTCTCGAACTGAGTCCCGACAATTACCTGTATCTTGACACAAAAGGCTGGGGTTTGTATAAGCAGGGGAAGCTGACTGAAACGCTTGACCTGTTACAGAAAAGCCGGGATATTAAACCTGTCTGCGATCATGAAATATATCTTCACATGGAGAAGGTAAAGAATGAAATCAAAAGGAATTAATCTTTTAAAGCTTCTTGCAGGGATACTGTTAATGGTCCTGAATGTATTTATCTGGGTTAACGGGCTATTCATCAACAGGGAAAGAGGGATGGATATTGTAACGGCAGTCCCTCTCTTTGTAACAGGTGCATTTTTAATCCTTGGCTGGTATAAAGCTTCAGGAACTGCACCGCCAACAAGACCACAGAGATATAAATTCATCCTTAGTGCACTACTTATCAATTACGCCGTAATGTACCTGATATATGTGGTTGCAGAACTGATATACACTCCTGCTATTGATCTTTTAACCGTCCCCGGGATCATCCTGCCTTTTCTTCTGGGACTTTTTATTACCGGATTTATCCTTTCGTGGAACCATGAGGCATATGCGGGAATCTTCTTCATCTTGTGGTATCTTTTAGTACTTTATGGCCAGCTGCGGTATGGTGAGCTCCTCCACAGGGGGCCATATATATTTATAGGTATAGTTATTTTCATACAGGGAATTCTGTATTTGTATTATCATTTCAGGATCAAACAAAAAAGATAAATATTCAGCTCCTTCAGAGCTGTTCTAAGGCGGGTGGGTTCAGGCCCCCGGTTGCGCCGGGGGTTATTCACATTAAGCTCTTTCAGAGCTGTTTGTAGAAATAATCATCAGCATCTTATTTAAGTCAGATAATACTTCCTTGATTCTATTCCGGGTGTCGTAACGATGAAAAAAAGGTGCGGCTCCCCGGGGTAAATCCGGTGAGTATGCTTATAATGCAGGCTTCCCGAAGTTGTAGGGAAGATCTCTGTAACAAACTGATATCTAAATATTGAGTCTTTAATTTGTGTGTTCCAGGTGCGTTTTTAAAGTTTAAACATAGTTTTAAACTTTGCCCCGAGTACTCAGGGCTGATTGCAGGAACAACGGCTGCTACAAAGATAAGGCTGATGCTATCGAAGTCCCCGGAATCTGAAAATTGACTCGGCGAGCATGAAATTTTCCTGGTGGTTAAAATATTTCTAACCGTTTGTAGTATTCTAAGGTGGTTTTGAGTATTCTCAACCCCGGGAACCCGGGGTTGAATATGAATAACCCCCGGTGCAACCGGGGGCATATGACTAAAAATTTGTATCAAACCCTGAAAGGGTTTAATATTGCCTGGAATTAATAGCTACTTTTTGTAACTTAGTCTTCGTTCGCTGCATTATTAATTTAATACTTCCTGATATGTCGAGTTATCGTCAACATCTCTATAACATTGTTATCAGAACTAAGGATAGTAAACCTACAATTAAGTTGGATCAGTCTGATCAGCTTTATGCTTATATGACGGGGATAATAAAAAACAAATACAGCCACCTGTATCGTATTAATGGTATTGAAAATCACATTCATATTCTCACTGATATACATCCGTCGATTGCACCGGCTTATTTTGTTAAAGATATCAAGGTCGCATCCTCAATATGGATGAAAGGAAGTGGTTTCTTTCCTTCATTCATTGGCTGGTCTGACGGTTATGGTTCATTTACCTGTTCATTTAAAGATCTCGGGGATCTTATCGATTATGTTAAGAACCAGCGGGAACATCATAAGAAAAAGTCATTTGAGGAGGAGTTCAGGAACCTCCTCCTGGAATCGGGTATCAGGATTGATGAGAGATTCTTTCCATAATCCTCATATTCAGCTCCTTCAGAGCTGATCCATGATGTGTACCGATATGCCCCCGGTTTCACCGGGGGTTATTCACATTAAGCTCTTTCAGAGCTCTTCCTATGCATAAGCCCGGATAGCCCTGACATCACCCGGAATTATTCATATTTAGCTCTTTAAGAGCAAGGTTCTGTTATTAATCAGCACTATCTTATTAAGTAAATAGTACTTCATTGATTCTATTCCTGGTGCTGCATTGATGAATACAAGAGTCAGATTTACACTTAATTCATTTTACTTTTTTGCCGATCTGTAAACTGCACCTGCCAGTCCGAAAATTATCCCGGGAATGCATAAATAAACGATGATAAAGAATATTACGCCAGTCAGGGCTTCCTCAAATTTTGTTCCTGGACCTGTATTAATGGCATTAACAACCGGAACAATGACGAAGAATGGAATCAGGGCAATTACAAAACAGGCACCGGCAAACAAAAAAAAGTGTTTTGGCAAAGCCCAGATTCGAAACAGCCCGGTGAAAAGGGAAAAAGCTCCTCCAAAAAGCAATATCTGATGAATCCAGATAACAGCAGGGTATTCCAGGGTTCTTAAAAATAAAGCGAAGGGGAAAAAGAAAACAGCAATGGACAGAAAAAATATTGTCCTGGTGCGGTTCGTCCGGTTAAAAAGAGTAATAAAATGATTTTTCATTTCACAGGTTTATCAATGCAATTTGTATTTGTATATTCCATAAGTTTTTGCATAAACTGAATTGCTTCATTTCTGAGAATTTTTAAGAATAATTCAGTAATCAATGTTTTTGTAAGACGGCAGCTCTGATGATACTCCACTATTATTTCGTCGCCCTGTTCCCGTACTTTAAAGCTGCCTGAAGAAGAGATCATCCGGGGCATTGCGGCCTGGTTATTCACAGATGAGACAAGCTTGATATCAAGTACCTGGTTTTCCCTGTTAAGCTTTCTTTGCCATTCAGATGTGTTTTCAAAAAAAATGAATCTTCTGAATTTATATCTGATCAGGCTCCAGTCAGTCCCCTGATCAACCAGCTGAACTTCCATTCCTTCAGATGCAAGTGCTTTAATATGATTGTAATTGAAAAATATTTCTAAAAGGCAGTCAGGACTGCTGACTGTCCTGAAGCTGCCGTGAAAGACAAGGGTAGAATCGGTCAGAGAGAACTTGTATTGAATATCCTCCGGATCATAAGCAATTAATGGTGACTGAATCATCATTTCAATCAGGATGGTTATAAGCCATAATTTCGCTATTCCTTTCATATAGATGGTTTCAGAATCAATGAACAGTATTTGTAACCCCGGTCATTCTCTTAAGTCCTTCAATATTTGATATAGAAGGATAATAATTCAGGAGCCTCCGGGCCCTGGTTATATCAAACCAGTGAGAACCTGATAGTTCTTTAACCAGAAATCTTGTCAGGAATGGTTCCTGCTTTCTGAATATCGTCCTGTGAATTACCTCATCCAGGACTGCAAATGCTGATGCTGCCCATACCGGGATTGATTTACTTACCGGTTTCAGTCCGGACATCCTGAGCATATCGTTCAAAAAATCCCATAACAGCACAGGTTCACCGTTTGTTATAAAATAAGCCTTTCCTGAAGCTTCAGGATTACCTGCCAGGGCTTCAGCTGCATCAAGATGGGCTGAAATTACATTATCAATGTACGATACATCTATTTTATTCCTGCCATCTCCAATTTGCTGTAACCTGCCTGACTCAGCTTTTTTCCTTATTCTGGGAAATAAATGATTATCTCCGGGGCCATAAACTAAATGAGGCCTTAACGACAAGGTCCTCAGAGAAGGAGAGTCAGCCTCAAGAACCAGCTTTTCAGCTATGGCCTTGGTTGCAGTATAAAAAGAGAGAGGCCTTGCCGGATAAGGTAATGACTCATCACCTCCTTCAATATTCTTCCCGCTAAAAACAACGCTTGCCGAACTGGTATAAATCAGGTACTTTATTTTATTCATCTTACAGGCTTTAATAACATTATCCGTGCCTGTAACATTTGTCCTGTAATAATCACTATAAGAGCCTGTAATTCCTGCTTTTGCTGCAACATGAAATATTATATCAGTATTCCTCGCGGCTTCCACGACAAGGTTTAAATCAGATAAGTCCCCTCTTAAAGTTCTGATGCCTGATTCTCTGAGGACAGGGTAATCACCTCTTGAAAAAGAGGTAACCCTGTAACCCTTTTTAACCAATGCCTTCGCCAGTGCAGATCCTATAAAACCGCCGCCTCCGGTTACCAGTGCTTTCATTTTAACCTTTTTTCAGCCCAGAGAGCCAGTTTCTCCCTGAAGATCTTTGCATTATGCCTGGGATCGACAGGGAATTTTTTCTTAAACAAGATTTCTGATATCCCTTTTGTCAATCCGGATGAATTCTTAAGTTCAATTAATTCCTGCATTAATTTTCTATCCGTCTGAAACCCTGGTTTCAGCTGTATAATAATCACAGGCTGCCTTATTCCTGATTTTTCATGTTTTACTCCGACAAGCGCTGAACGGGATACATAAGGATGAAGGTTGAATACAGCTTCGCATGGTATTGTATACAGTGTTGTGTCAGAAGTTATTACCCTGTGTGATTTACGCCCGTAAAACCATACTCTTCCAAGCGAATCAATTTTCCCCAGGTCACCCATGCGGTGCCATATCTCTTTTTTATTTTCACCGGGTATCTTTGAAACCATATCAGCATGACTGTTCCTGAAATAACAAGGTGACACCCACGGTCCTTTTACAACTATTTCCCCTATTTCATTTACCGGCATAATTTTCACCCTGTCCCATGAGGGTAAAGGCTCATCGGTAATATCAATGATCCTTATTTCCACCGGCACAACCGGTTTACCAACACATATACCGGATCCATTCTGATCATTTTCTGAAATAAGCCCGGATAGTTCAGAAGCAGTTATATCTGTAACAGGAAGAGCTTCGGTTGCGCCATAAGGGGTATGTATCTCAGCATTATCTGAAATCATCCTGCCGAATGATTCCAGAATGTTCAGGTGTACAGGGGCTCCCGCAGAAATAATCTTCCTTAATGACAGCAGCTTTATTTCCTTTTTTACTCCGTATTCAGCCAGTTTTTTAAGTATCATAGGCGATCCGAACATCCGGGTGCATCCGAATTCACTTATATTTCCGATGATCTTTTCAGGATTTAGTTTTGCCGGATGAACCATATCCATATCGGCGATAACAGAAGAATTGCCGTGGCAGAGGGCAAACAGGCCAAGCAGAGGAAATGTGCAAAGGTCGATTTCGTCAGACCCGATCCTGAACTGCTTTCTGGTTGCCTCTATCTGGTTTTTAAGCATACCTGCTGTATAAATTACTCCTTTAGCCGGACCGGTGCTACCGCTCGTATAGAATACAGCAGCAATGTCACCGTCACCAAATGAATGGGCTGACGGCATACCTGAGCTGCAATTCAGGACTTTTTTCATTGTTATTGTATCCCTGAAACCAATATTACCGGTAGTAATTTTTATCCTGACACTATTAAATATTCCCGGATCAATAAACCTCAGCAGGTGTGCTTTCGGAATACCGATGAAAGCTTCCGGTTCCAGTCCTGAAAGAACTGAGATCATAGCTTTAATTCCCATCCCGGGATCTATCATTACCGGAACAGCTCCGGCTCTCAGAAGTGAAAATACAAGGATGAAGAAGTCGGCTCCTGCCGGTACCATCATGAGTGTCCGGGTACCTGGTCTGATCCCGCAATTAAATAGTCCCGATGAATACCTGCTGACACTCTGCCCGAGTTCCCTGTATGAAATCCTTACAGGATGAAGCAGTGCAGGTTTATCAGGATGTTTATCGGCATTAATTGTCAGATAATCAGCAACATTATTAATGTCAGATGTTATAATATGGTAATCTGCCTTTCGCATTTGTATTACTAATTGGTATAAAGTGTAATTGATACACTTATTCCTGAGCCGACTGTCAGAAAAATAATGTTCCCGGAATTCATGAACCGGTTTTCATTAAATGCCTTTTTGAGTGCAAATGCCGGGCCGGCAGTGTGCAAGACTTTTTTCCCCTTTCCCTCCGGTAAGATGATCTTATTGCCATTTCCAATATAATTTTTCATACCGTTTATGAACCCTCCGGGACTCTGCGAAGATATTATCAGGTCAATTTCATCGAGTCTCTTTCCTGATTCATCAAGAAACTCATATAGCGACTTTACAGCGCATTTAACGCATGAATCTGTATAAGTTGACTTCTGCATTATTCTCAGTACATTTTTTCTTTTTCCGTTCACTCCTTTCCTGGAGAATGAAGTACAACTACTGAATTCCCCGCTGTATTCCGGGTAATTGTAGGTTCTGAACATTTTAAACCCTGAAAAATCATTTGATTTTGAAAGGATTATTGCTGCAGCGGCCGTGCTGAAATCAAATTTCTCAGATAACCCGTAAAATGGCTCCGAATCGCCTGTTACAACCATTCCGTATGATATTTCATCGTTATTCATCATGGTGTGAATAATTTCAATTCCTGTCAGTAAACCACATCCTCCGTTATTCAGGTCAAATGAGAAAGTTCCTGCCGGATTTTCCAGGGCTTTTTTCCTCCTTTTCCTCGCTCTTATTGCTTTCAGTACCAATGCCGCGATTGCAGGTTCCCCGGTATTCCTGTAACGATAGATTCCCGTGTTTATCAACAACCCCAGGTCAGAAGGATTTATGCCGGCATTCTCCAGACACCGGCTTGCTGCCCGTGCAGTCATTTTGATTGAATTCCACGGCAGCAGGCTGATCCGCGGCATTACCACAGATACCGTTTTAATTAATGTTCCCATACCTGAAGACAATATCGTTCATTTTAAACAGAACAGCGCCGATTATCAGTCCTGAGGCAAAACAGAGCAACATGATATTTTCGCCTTCAGTAAACCGTTTTTCATTAAGGTACCTGTATAAGGCCAGAAAATGAGTGGTAGATGCGGTGTTCCCCGTTTCTTTCAGGTTAATAAGAACATGTGCCGGCTGTTCACCGAAATATTCCAGGTAGCGGTTTGCGCCGGAGAGGATTGAGCTTCGCGATGTCTGATGCGGGATAAGCCAGTCAATATCCTTAAATGACATATGGTTCATGCTCAGAGCATCCTTCACTACTGAAACAGATTCACATATTGCAGCTTGATGTATCCGTCTTGCATTTGTTTTCATTTTCCCGCCCGGAGAATTACGGTTCTGCCTGCCGATGCATAAATTGCTGTATTCGCTGAATGTTCTGAAACCTGAAACTGACAGTGCGCATTTTTCATCACCGGTCCGGTCAATAATAACTGCTGCACCGCAGTCACCTAGTGTAAGCGAAGACAACTCCGCTCCCAGCGATGTTTTAATTCTTTTAACTGCATGATCACAGATATTCGAAATGTATTCTCCGCTCACTATCAGACAATTTTTTATTGTTCCCTGCCTTATGAAATTGTCAGCAATGTAAACACCGGTAAGCATTCCTGCACATGCATTTGAAATATCGAATGTCATTGCTTTTCCTGCTCCGAGGTTGTCCCTGATCAGCGCAGAGAAAGAAGGCTCATAGTGATGTGACAACCCGTCCTTGTATTTGGTTATTGAGCAATTAATTATCATATCAATCTCTCCTGCTTCGTACCTGGAAAAAGAGAGACACTCTTCTGCGGCATCTACGGCCAGTGAAAATGAATCCTCCCCTGCTGAGCAAACCTTCCGTTCCTGTATCCCTGTAAGAAGTCCGAACTTCTTAATGCATGGGGTTTTAATCCTGGCTAGCAGCTCACTTGTTGACATCTTCTTTTGCGGAAGCTTCACCCCGATGCTCTCTATCTTGCTTCTCCATTCCATAGTCCTTTGCTTAAAGTAAGTCAGTCCGTCAGCAGTTTGTTCCTGAACCTGATAATTATATCCGCGATTTCTGTTCCTCTGTCTTCCTGGATAAAGTGACCGGCATCCAGCCTTTTATGATCCTGCCCTGCGGCTCCCGGGATCCTGCATTGTATATATTCATCAGCACCCCGGGTTATCGGATCTCCGTTACTGAAAAGGGTCAAAAAAGGTTTGGTCCAGGCTCCAAGCAAACTCCAGGCTGATCTGTTTTCTTCCGATTCCGGATCATCGCGTGATGTGGGAACCTGCGAAGGCATTGCCTTTATTGCAGCTTTATACTTTGCTGACGGAAATGGGGCGTTGTATGCTTTCCTCTCCTCATCGTCGAGCTTTCTTTCTGTTCCTGATTCTATTATAAAACTGGCAGGAATGAACGGTAAGTATCTTGATACCAGCTTCCATATCCTGAACCCCGGATGGAGTTTATGCTCTCCGACAGGCAGCATGCCGTTACTGATAATAATGCCTGAAAAAAGATCTGGATGACACGCAAGCACCCTCAAACCAATAAGTGATCCCCAGTCATGGGCGAAAAGCAAAATATCCTTAAGTCCAAGCTTTAGAATAAATTCTGTGACTGCTTCTATATGAAAGCGGTATGAATGATTCTCTGCTGCTGATGGTTTATCGGATTTCCCGAAGCCAATCAGATCAGGGGCAAAAACATGACAGCCCGTTCCCGCCAGTTTGGATATAATATGACGGTAAAGATACGACCATGCCGGAACTCCGTGAAGAAGCAGAACAGGTTCTGCATATGACGGACCTTCTTCTATATAGTGCATCCGCAAGCTGCCAACCTTTAAAAAATGAGGCTGAAAAGGGTAATCCTTCAGATTACAGAATCGTGATTCCGGAGTTTGAAGTATCTTTTCCACTGGATCCATTATTATCAATCCACCCTGGAATATATGGCGCTGGCCATGGGAAAATATGCTAACCCCTGGGTATACCTCAGC
Organism: Bacteroidota bacterium; assembly: GCA_043800695.1. Lineage (GTDB taxonomy): Bacteria > Bacteroidota > Bacteroidia > Bacteroidales > VadinHA17 > LD21. Next base: position 13,121 of record JAZDMU010000019.1, on the reverse strand, counting down.
TCTGCATCTATCGTATTATCCTTAACCGGACCCAGCCAAAGCTCAACCACCTTCTCATCAAGCGGATCGTTTTCAAAGATCTTGCCGACTGAGCCGCATTCAATATTATACGCTACACCCGTAATATCGGGATTCCCACCATTTTTCATGATCACGGCATTAACAAACTGTGCTGATCCTATTGAGCCTGATGCTGTATTGTCACTGTTAATTGTAAATTTTATAACAGCAGTGTCAGACGTAAATACAAATCCGGTTTTCAGACTGTGTGTCCGTACTGTTACCGGGATTGTTTCTGACTCCCAGCTTCCTATCATTTCCGCCGGAATATTTATCTCTTCACATGAAGAGAACATAAAGATCATCAAGAGTAAACATCCTGCCCTGAACCTGTTGATCATAAATTTAATGTTTTTCATTATCATAGAATTTTGAGGTTTGTTTTTACATGTTAAAATAATCATCATTTTCAGGGCTTGTCTTGCAATTCTTTTGTAAATTGGTTGTAAAGTACTTTACAGGGGTTTTACATATAATATTTTAAATTCTTATTCAATTTTGCAGGATCAGGACAAAATATTATTCAACCTTCTAAGGAAGGAAACAGCACTGAAGATGAAGCAATCCTATCCGGGCATTGAAGAGGATATATCAAAATGGAAGGGGCAGGAAATAACTGACTTCCAGGAAGATCTGCGCATCAGAGTAAACGGACAGATAAGCGAGAAGTGGTTCTATACTCACATGAAAGCTGAAAACTCCTCGCTCCCAAGGATCGATGTCCTTGATCTGCTGAGCCAGTATGCAGGTTATCTTAACTGGCAGGACTTCAGGCATAAGAATTCCGGTGTACTTCCGAAGGAAGAAAACCCGGGGAGAAAAATAAGCAGCCTCTTAAAGATGCCCCTTCTGCTCTCAGCGGTCATGATAGTTTTATTCATTGTCATCAAAATTATAAATACACAGGATTACACTTTTACTTTTATTGATGCAGACACAGGAGAGCCCATTACTGACGACAATCTCCGAATTGAGCTGTTATTGGTAAACGAATCCCCTGTATCAATGGGATCAGGAGGGAAGGGAGTCATTTCGATGCGGACCAGCAGAAGCTTCGTAAGGATGATCGTTAAAGCTCCTTATTATTTAACCGATACTGTAACAAGAACGCTCAGAAAACTCAACCAAAATATACTTATAAGCCTGCATGCCGATTACTATGCTCTGATGGTAAGCTATTTTTCGCAATCTGATGTTGAATCGTGGGTAAAAAGAAGGGAACAGCTGGCTGCCATAATCAGCGAGGATGCAATTATCTACCAGTTCCCCGAAGAAAATAAAGGCAGCGGTATGGCTTTGTATAATAAATGGGAGTTTATTGATAAGATTACTATGCCCGCTTCAGGACTCAGGCAAATAGAGATACTGGATTGCAGATATCTGAATGGTAAGATAAGCCTGCTGCGTTTCAGAATTAAGACGGAGAGTGAATGAAGTTGTTTAAATACATATGGATCCTGATAGTCATTTATATCTCAGCCTCAGCCAGAACCTGCGTTGAGGATGAAGATGCTGCGGCATTCAGGGAAGAGCAGTCTGTTATTGAAATGAAGGACAGTATCAGAAATGTCTTTATGTCCGACTCGATATCTGACCTGTTGCTTAAAGCATATGAAATTACAGCGCGTGAAAAACTCATCGATTTTGCAGATTATCTTAAAATAGCTGCAGATACAACCCTTGACCCGGAATTCAGGCAGCACAGCTTTGAAATGGCGGGCAGCTTATTTATTACAAAAGAACCAATTATCACAGCCTGGTACAAAGGTTATTCAATGAACACAGAGAATACTGGTGAAACAAAGAGATACGTCCTTACTTCACTTAACACTGATTTTTGGGCAATGCCTGAAAAGATAGAAATTTCCAATGCTCTTATCAGGGAAAATGATTCAACCTATAGCGGCCGGCTTTCATTTTATCAGAAATGGCTGCCATTCTTCGATTCTCTAAGCCCTGCAGATATTTCCGGACCGCTTACAATAGATTTTTATTTAATCAAAACCCGGAAATCTTTTAGCGGACAGCAGCTGAAAGTATGGGATGTCTTCCTTGCCAGTATTAAATAAGAAAATAAACAACAGAATGAGAGCTCTGGCATTAATACTGCTCATCTTCTTTCCCTTGTTTACCAGGGGATCCGGCCAGTCAGTACAGGATACTGTCTCATCCGGGAATATTAAAAATGTTGTTTTTGGAACTTTCGGAGTATATCCATTGGCTATTTACAATATAAATTACGAAAGAAATATTTATTATAAGCCCGTCACTGGTTCGGTGAGTTCTATTAATCTGAGGCTTGGCTTCGGAAAAGAGGCTGATCCGTCAGGATCAGCAGAACTATTGCTGGCGAGTACAAATTTCATATTTGGACCAGGATCAGGCCATGTTGAGGCTGACCTTGGAGCTGCTTATTTATTCAATATTATCAGAGATAATTATGACAAAAAGACGGGATTTAGCCCGCTGGTAAATCTGGGATACAGGTTCCAGAGGAATGACGGACATTTTGTCTTCAGAACCGGTTTGGGCTGGCCTGATTGTATCTATGCGAGTCTCGGATTTGCATTTTAAAGGAGCCTTCTGTTTATTGTTTGAAGGAAAGATAACAGATAGTTGATTAATCCTTTGAAATAATTTAAAATCAGGCAAATGTGGCCAGAACTGTATTATTTCGTATCTTTATCCAATGAAAGACAAAGTAACAATACCCGAACTTCTTCCTGATCCGAAAGAGGAAGATAAAAAAGCTGCAGCCAGACGAAGGGAAGATTATGCCCGTACTAGGGATCTGCAGGCTGAGGAATACAACGAATCTATCGTGCGCCGTATGGCAAGAGACAAGGAGAATCAGAAACCATAATGGTACCTTATATTGAAATAATAATTAATTTATTGAAAATAAATGAATTATTCCGATTTAATGCTTACATTTGCGGCACAATTTTTAATATAATCAAATTATGAGTAAAGGAACAGTAAAATTCTATAATGAATTCAAAGGATTTGGATTCATTAAAGATCAGGATTCAGAAAAAGAATACTTTGTGCATTCATCAGGACTTAAAGACACCATCAAAGAAAATGATGTCGTTACATTCGAGGTGGCACAGGGTAAAAAAGGATTAAATGCAGTTAATGTTAAACTTGCTTAGTTTTACTATTATTATCATTTAATATTTTTGGTCCCGCCCAAAGCGGGACTTTTTATTTAATTCAGTAAATTATGTACGAAAAAAGACCAATGATTTTTAAGTCCCCGGATATCTCTAAATTAAAGGAAATAGTTATAGACCACAGAACCAAAATCTATATACTTCCCGGCGCAGATATTGAAGAGGCAAAAAACCGGTACTTTGCCCGGAATACAACCCGGAGAATAAAATAATGAATTCTAACCGTCGGCCTGTCCTTCCCTGAACAGTTTTACCTTCATGGCAGCAGGTCCTTTAGGGCCTTTCCCTGTTTCATAAACAACAACATCGTTCTCCTTCACAGGCTCCAGAAGGCTGTTTGCGTGCACAAAAATACTCTGGTTCGATACCGAGTCGCGGATGAACCCATATCCTTTTGACCAGTTAAAGAAGGTTACAACCCCTTTCCTTATATAATCAGGTGAAGCCTGCGGATTGTTCCTTGTTATCTTAAGTTCAATGCTGCCGGCATCAACTACACTCCTTTTACCCGGATCAGGCGGAGTTGCAGTTATGTTACCGAACTCATCAACATAGGCAATCATATCATCAAAGCTGCTTTTCCTCCCCTCACTTTTTTTCTTTGCACGCTTCTCGTTTTTCTCTTTTCTCTTTTTGTCCTGTTTTTTTCTTACTTCCTTCTTATTATAAGTCTCCTGTGATCTACCCATAGTGGCAATATTTTTCCTTTGTCAATTAAATGTGATCAGCTTGATAAAATGATAGTGAGCAGTAGTCAGGCAGCCTGGTTGTCGGTCGGCAGAACAAAGCGCAGAATCGGAAAGCTGATAATAATGACAAATGTACAATAAAATAAACAATTTATCTTTACATATTATTAAAGGGGAAGGAGAACAGCAATCAGAACAAAATCATTTCAGGAGAGAGGCTGGCTGAAGCTTGATAACGCAGCGAAGCTGTTTCCGGCAATTATGTCAGACGATCTTACTTCGGTCTTCAGGGTCTCCGCAATCCTGAAGGAACCGGTCAGATATTCTGCCATAAGTAAGGCTGTGGCAATAACTTCGGAAAGATTCCCCTATTTCAATGTTTCCCTTGGAAGCGGAATCTTCTGGCATTTCCTTGAGTTTAACCGCCAGCTGCCCCGTATCCAGGCTGAGGGAGAATTACCCTGTATCGCATTTGCCGCAAAAAGGAAAGATGAGCCCCTTTTCAGGGTCATAATAAAAGGTAAAAGGATCTCTGTTGAGTTCATTCATATTCTGACTGACGGCTCAGGTGCACTTGAGTATCTTAAGAGCCTGCTATACACTTACCTTACTCTCACCGGTAAGCAGATCAGCTCACCGGGTGATATCATGCTCCCCGGCCAGCCTGTATCTGAAGAGGAGTTTGAGGACGGGTACAATAAGTTTTTCCAGAGACTCCCTCCCCCATCCGGAATGGTTAAAGCCTGGCATCTTCCGTTCAGGCTGAACAGACGGCCAAAACTGAAAATACTCAAGGCAGAAATATTGGTAGACGATATCCTTGAAACAGCACACAAAAATAAAGTATCCGTTACCGAGTATTTTGTATCAGTCTACCATTTTGCACTTCAGCAGATCTACAATTCAACCGAAGGAAAAAAGAGAAGAAAACCACGGAAGGTACTGAGGGTTGAGGTTCCGGTAAACATGAGGAAACTGTTTCCGATCAGGACGATGCGCAATTTTTCTCTCTTTGTATTGCCAGAAATTGATGTCAGGCTGGGAACTTATACCTTTGAGGAGATCCTCAGGTCAGTTCACCACCAGCTTCAGATAAGCTCGGACGTGAAACAGATTTCAAGATTCCTTTCTTCCAATGTCAGTTCTGAAAAACAATTGATCATCAGGATCATACCTCTGTTCATCAAAAAAATGGTTATTGCTTCAGTGTACAGGGGGCTTGCGTCAAAAAGGTGGACAGGCATTGTCACAAATCTCGGGCTGGTCACCCTTCCGGCAGAAATGGAGGATATGGTAGATTCCATAGACATTATCCCTCCCCCGCCAAACCCCAATGTGAAGGTTGTCTGTGCCATGGTTTCATACAATGACAGGCTGAGGATCACCTTCAGCAATATAACTGAGTCAAATGAGCTTGAAAGAAACATATTAAAGCATCTTTCAGATGCCGGTATGCATGTCAGGATTTTAAACAACGATTAAACCAGAAGCAATGGAAATATGCATCAACTGCGGAGTAGAACTGGATGATGGAATGAACATCTGTCCGTTATGCGGCAGGGATCCTGCAGAGAAGGCTGATGAGAAAGATGTTCCTGATAATTCTCCTTCAGCGATAATCAAACTTCAGAGAAAGGAAAACAGGAGGTATCTCTGGGAACTAAGCGGTATACTGGCTTTCTCAGGAATTGCTGTCTGTACCATAATCGATCTGCTTGTAACCAAAAGCCTCAGATGGTCGCTCTATTCAGATGTTTCAATTTCAGCAGCATGGATCATTATCTCGCTCTTTATCTTTTTTCACAGGAAACCTCTCATTTTGTCTTCACTGGTGATTATCACCATCCTGGCCGCTCTCTTTTTTGTCGACCTTATTACAAGCGCAAAGGGATGGTTCTTCCCGGTAGGATTGCCCCTGTCAGTCTCGGCATTTGTCTCGGCAGCAATCATCATAGCTCTTTTCAGGGCTGCCCATTTCAAAGGACTCAATATCATTGCTGCAGCATTATTAATCTTATCAGGGTTTTGCATAATTATTGAAATGTCGCTCGATAAACATCTCCAAGGCAATGTTGATCTGCGATGGTCACTGATTGCCGCTGTCTCCATACTTCCTGTTTCACTGATCTTCTTCTTCTATCATTACAGGCTTAAAAAGGGTAACAGACTCGACAGTTTTTTCCATGTCTGACCTTAACTAAAACATTGAAAAACTTCGTTGACTGAACGTTCAGTCAACTATAAAAATGAATATCCCGCACCTCTGAAATGTGGGATCTCTATTTCTAAATCTCTCTGTTTCTTACACATAGACAAAATCTTTTTCTTTTTTGAAAAATTTCTGCAAAAAAACTTGACTTGCATTATTTAATAGTTATATATTTGTATAGTTTATTATTTATAAAGTATATAAAACATTGGTAATCATGGTTTACAGATCAAAGATCAGAATGTCGATAGGATGGATCTACGCGATAGGGATATTCTCCTCTTATATATTACTGTTACTTGAATATCAGCTCAGGCGGATGCTTATTCAAAATGGAAATGATGTATGGGGAGTACCGTACATAACTATAATACTCGTTGCGCTGATGTTCATTGTTTTGGGAATTGTACAATGGTTCCGGTACAGGAACCGGATCTACCCTGTCCTCGGATTTCTCATGGGTATAACCATAGCCCAGGTATCATTTATTTTCCCTGATTATGATAATCCCGGAATATTTGGACTGACCTATTTTATATCCTTCATCCTGATTATCCTCTTCATCCTCATTAACTGGAACTCTTTATACAGTCACGAAAGATTTGAAATAAACTCGAGGCGGCTTTTTCGTCTTGCTTCCGAGAGGATCATCCGGACCGACAATGGGTATACCGAAAGGCCTTATTCGGGAGGGAAAGCAGAGTGCACAAAGGACGAATTACTGGGTTTTGTCAGATTCCTTCATGGTAACTATATAATAAAGCCGTTCTATTACGAGAACTATGTCTGTCTCTCATTCTCCATGAATACAAGCCTCATTGTTATTCATGAAGGCAAGGAGGTAAGTCATGTAATGATCGGGTACGATGGCAGCGTGGCGGTTAAGGTGTCCGACAGGGATTACATGGACTACAGGGAGAGACTGAGCTTTGACCAGCTATGTGCTTCTCTTGCAGATATCTTCACAAGGTTCCTTGAATATTATAAGAAAGGACTTGAATCAAGAATTATGATTGAACTTAAATCAGTTAAATAATCTGGTTGCTGGTTACTGGTTACTGGTTGCTGGTTACTGGTTGCTGGTTACTGGTTGCTGGTTACTGGTTTTCAACAGTCATGCAACTGGCAACAAGCAACCAGGAACACATAAAGCCATGAAAGACAATTTCAAATCACCCAAACAAGTCCTGCTTACCTGCACGATCCTCCTTTCAGGATTGGCCGGTGCCCAGGATGTGAATCCCTGCAAAACAGGAGGAAAGACCTGTTATTTCGGGGTGGAAATGAATGATGTCCTCTGCGGATACGCCGTTGAGACTTACTGTGACGGTATGCTTAATGGAAAAGAAGTCCGGTTTATGTACTCGGATGTGATTCTTAAAATGTCAGCCCTGGGTGCAGATATGGATGGGGGGTTCAGGTGGAAACATGTTATAGATCCTGTCACTAATAAAGCCATGGAGATCCAGGTAGATGTAATTAACGGCGAATCGGTCGTTACAACACAAACGAGGATCACCGGTGATACTGCATGGTTCAGCAGTCATACCTCAGGTGTAAAAAAAGCCATTCCCATCGATCCTGGTGTGATTTTTACATCTCTATCCTGGTATCCTCATCTTTATAACGATTTCATAAAAATGAAGGGAACGGAAAAGAGGTATAATGTTTATGATCCGTTAAAAGGAGAAGTTACTCAAATAGGATATGTACTGAAATCAGAAGAAACCATAGAGTTGAGTGATTCTTCATTCCAAACCCTGGTCCTCGAGGAAACAGACTACACTACAGGTATCAAAACCATCCTCTGGTTGAATAAAGCAGACGGTTTTAACGTTAAGGCCATTGTGGCAGGAAGGAGAAATATTTATTTCGCCGACAGATCAGTAACCAGCAGGATAACCTTTGCAAATATTGATAATGAACTATTTGCAAAGGTTGACAGGAAAATCCCTGATATAATGAACCTTTCATGGCTCAGGGTAAAAGCGAAACTCAACTCATACGGTGAAGAAATAACAGCAGAGAATCTTAATTACCCGGGACAGAAATTTGAAGGCAAAGTATCCGGGAATTTAATTGACGGAATATTTGAAATTAAACCAGTCAGGTACACAGGAAAAAACGCCCCGCCTTTTCCTCCGGATTTTAGTAAATCCCCTGACCTGAAAAAGTATCTCGAACCGGAATTAGTTATAGAATCTGATGATCCGCTGATTATTTCAGAGGCTGCCAGAATTACTGCAGGTTCAAAAGACTCATGGGAAGCAGCAGTGCGGCTTGGTAAATGGGTGGCTGAAAATATTGCCGGTGTGTTGCCCGGAGGTATTTCTGCTATCAATACTTTAAAAACGCGTGAAGCTGAATGCGGCGGCCATTCCCGGTTGCTAACTGCCTTCTGCAGGGCACTCCGGATACCGGCCAGAGTGGTTGTTGGATGTATGTACACCTCATATCACTCCGGCGGTTTCGGACAACATGCCTGGACCGAGGTTTATATGGGTGATGCAGGCTGGATCCCTCTCGATGCCACTATCAATGAAATGGATTATATTGATGCCGGTCATATTAAACTGGGTGAAAAAGCAACCTTTCGTCCGGCAACTATGGAAATTCTTGACTTCACGGCACTATCCAATGAACCTGAAACACTTATTTCTGAAGACATTAAAGCTCTTACGGGCAGCTACATGAACATTGAATTGTACAGGATTTTTAAGATTGTTGAGATGAACGGGGGCATTGCCATCGATATTCCCGGAAGGGTTGTCCTTGATCTTAATCTGCCTGATAATGAGGGAAGATGGTTCCCTAAGCTGACACGAGAAATAAGCCTGAAACCTGAAAATATTGCAGAAGACAAAGCAGGAATAATTATTCTGTATCAATATTACAGGCTGCGGAAAATGTCATCACCCGATTCAGTTATGAATAAAATCCCGGAAGAATTCAGGAAATATGCGGGCAATTATCAGTTTGCTCCCGCCAGGCTTTCTCTGGACGTTATGTTTGACAATGGTGCTCTTACAACACAGGAGCCGCCTGGAAGATCAAAAGGCAGAATAAGCTATTTGAAAACGGGTGATTCCTGGATTGACAAGACCGGATTATATCAGATCTCGTTTATAACCGGGAATGATAATGAGGTAATATCACTGAACTTTACAGTCGGGCTTGAATTCCAGAGAGGTGAACCGGTAACAAATGCTGTTGAGCCGGTTATAAACGACGCAGGCATAGAAGCCGGAATAAAAAAATATGAAGAAATTAAAAACAACAATACCGGAGAATATCTTTTCGCAGATGAAATATTAAACCAGTTGGGACATAAGTTCCGGTCACAAGGCAAAATGGATGAGGCAATTGCCATATTCCGATTAGCAGTTAAAGAATTCCCTGTGTCATTCCAGGTTAATGACAGCCTTGCAGAAACATACCTTTTGAAAGAGGAGAAAAAATCGGCTCTTAAATACTTCAAAATAGCCGTAAAGCTCAATCCGGATTATGAATATGGAAGAAGGATGATTGATGAATTAAAAAACAAGTAACTAAATATAACAGGGTGGATTTTAAAGAAGCATCAAAACTCGGCTCATGCCTGTCTAAGGATTATGCGGAAGATCTTTTCAGGCTCCTGGCTACATATGAAAGCATTTCATCATCTGAAGCAGCATCACGTCTGAACCTTCATATTAAAACCGTTCAGGATCTTATGGAAGATCTGTTCAGCCTTCAGATACTTGACAGGGAAGAAGTCTATGAGGGAAAGCGTCCGTATTTCAGGTACAAACTGAAAGTGAAAAAAATATTCTTTGAAATTGACCTGGAGTCATTTCCCGGGGATGAACCTGTGAACGATGTCAGATTAAGCCTGAAGATCAGGGAGAAGAAGAATGCCGGGGTAAGATTTACAACATCCAGGAGCAATGATTATATAAGTAATGTGGTTATATGGACGGGGGAAGGCCGCAACCGTACAGAAAGGAAAATCAATCTTTCGATGCCACAGGGAAGATTCTTATTTAACCTGCCATTCCCGACCGCTGATTTTTTGACAGTAAAGGATATCATTAAGAAAGCCGGCATTGATAATACATATACACCCGAGATTGTTGATATCGTATTTGTTTTGATTGAGTTCGGAGTAATAGAAAATCTTTAAATGAATAAGATTGGAGTTATATTCATTTGTCTTGCGACTATTCCCTGTATTATCGGTTGTAAATTAATTAAAATAGAGGTCAGCGATAAAAGGAATCAGAGTCCTCAGATCGTCCGGCCAGGCAATAATATTGAGGTAACATCAACAGGCCTGACGAGAATATCCGGAACAGATTTTTTCCCTTCAGGGTTCAGGATATTAGAAAATGACAAATTGATTTATATCGATCCGCTTGCCTTAAATGATACCGGCAGGGCTGATTATATCTTTATAACACATCAGCATCTTGACCATTTTTCAGTAAAGGATATAAAGAAGATCCTGAAGCCTGAAACAATAATTATCTGTCCTGAAAGTGTTGCTGATAAGCTTCGCCGTTATGATTACACAATAAAGGAAGTAAAACCCGGTGATTCACTTGATCTTGATGATAATCTGACAGTTGAGGTTATTGCAGCATATAATATTAATAATGCCTTGCTATGGCTAAAGGCTCATCCAAAATCAAAACAGAATGCCGGATATGTTTTAAATATAAACAGCATAAGGATTTACCATACCGGGGATTCCGATTATGTCCCTGAGATGGAAGGCATCATGGATATAAACTTAATCCTGGTTCCCATCGGAGGAGATAATCTTACAATGAACGTCGATGATGCAGCAAGGCTGGTCAATCACATTAAACCGGAATTCACGGTCCCGATGCATTATGAGACGGAGCAAAGCAATGGGCTTGAGAGATTCCGGATGTTAGTTGAGAAAAATACCTCTGTTCTGCTGCTTCAGTGAAGAGATCATAGTCATGAAAGATCCAGGGATCGGTTAAGCTCTACTCGAAGAGGTTATAATCCTTCCTGGTCTCGCATGTATTAAGGAATTTATTTGCGACAAGCTCGTTGTCTTCAAGGACTCTGTAGGAATCGTTGAGGTATTGGAGTATCTGCTTCTTCCCGGTTTTTGAAATAACCTCCTGATCGTTAATAACAGATTCAAACTGCGGTTTAAGCTCCCTGTAAAACTCAAACACCTGCTTCAGCTCATCGTATGAATAACAGACACCCTTATATACTCTCTTATCGCTGAGCATATTTTCAGGCACCCCCGCTGGTTTGGAATAGTCGGCATTGACAAAACCTGCCATATCAAAATCATAAGGAACTGCATAGAGCGAAGATGAGTCCTTCGACTGCATTATTACGATGTTCTTCCTTGATGAGACGTACCAGTCTTTATTACCAATAAGATACTGGAATACTGATAGTTTCTTAAAATTATCCTCATCGATATCAAAGGGAGTGGCAAACATATCTTTTGCTGTCAGTTCGTTCCTTTCTGCGGTCCGCTCCCTGTCCTCAAGGAAGAAGCTGTGTTTCTCAAAGATCTTTTTATTCTGGTCAGTATCAAAATAGAGAATATTAACCAGCCTTACCTTCATACTCAGGCCGGTAACCTGGTTGTACATTTTGTAGATCAGGTATTCATTTATCACATCCTCTTCTGTCTGGCAGGGTGTAACGAGTTTAAGCTTGTCCTGGTTGGCGAAAAGTGTATTCTTCACCTCATCTTTTTTGAAATCCAGAAGCAGCGGCGGGAAGCTGCAGTTAGAAGGGTCAAGGCGGAAGTTGCCTCTTGTCATCACCCTGACTTTAAATTTGATTGTTTCGCCCGCCGGGGTAAGATAAGTCAGCTCCCCCCTGTGTTCCTGCGGGTCTGCATCACGGTCTTTTTGTATCGCTGTGAAGTCGGCCCGAAGCTCCATCCTTATGACCTCATCAGAGCGGAACAGAGTGTCAGGCTGGCCTGCGTTTGCTCTGCCTGCAAGTATCCCGAATGAGAAAACTAAAATTAGATTTTTAAGTAGCCAGGGTTTTGTATAATTGTTAAGCTTCATTGTTGTCACTGAAAATGTATGTCAATATTCTCTTATAGAACAAGTAAGTCCATGTTTTGTTCTGTTGGTGATTAAACGGGAGAAAATTACATAATAAGCTACCCAATGTAATAATTTTGCTTTTTGATTATCTTTGTAAGGGTATGCCAACAGTATTACTAATAAATGGTTACAGATTCTTCTTTTTCAGCAATGAAAAAAATGAACCAATACATATTCATATTGAAAAAGCCGAGAAATACGCGAAATTCTGGCTCGATCCTCTCTTTGTTGCAATTAATTATGGCTTTACAAGCAGGGAACTGAGGTAGATAAGTGAAATAATAGACATTAATGAAATTATTATAAGGGAAAAATGGAATGAGCACTTTGGCCAATAGATCAAAAGATGTCCTTGCCTCAAAAGTATGGTTCACAGGGGATATGATGTATGTTCTTCTTCAGGATGGCAGGGAAATAGGAGTACCATTATTATGGTTCCCCAGATTAAGAAAAGCCAGTGATGAACAATTGAACAATTGGAGGCTTATTGGCAATGGAGCAGGGATACATTGGGAAAGTATCGACGAAGATTTATCTATATCTGCACTTCTTTAAAGGCGTAAAGAATGTAATCTGGTTGTCTGACCACCAAAAGCTCTTTCGGCATGCCCGGGAAACAGGCTCTCTCAGTTTTTCAGATCAATATTTTGCTGAAATAAAATAGTGGATTATATTTGCAGTCCGAAAAGGAGGTGCCATAGCTCAGTCGGTAGAGCAACGTTCCGATAGCTATCGGAATGAAAATCCGTGTGTCCCCGTCCCGATAGTTATCGGGACGATTCCTGGGTGAAAGGTTAAAATCAGAGCGACCAGTGTTGCTCTTTTTTTTGTCAAAGTTTTGCATACTCAAATTTGACGGTTATATTTGCAGTCCGAAAAGGAGGTGCCA
>JAZDMU010000005.1:0-160644 GCA_043800695.1 Bacteroidota bacterium | reverse complement strand
CATGAACTTAATATCAATATATCAGGTATTGGTTATCAGGCAGGTTCAATCAGACCATTAAAATCAATTATTTCTGATTAAATATTGCTTTTTGCAAACCCACGATTTGCCGTATAAAATTGGCTGCAGCAGGCGAGCCTTAATCAACAGTGAGGGTTGCGATTTATGTTGTATACCTACAGCCTATGCATTCAGCTATACAACATAAAGTGAGCAACCCGAACACCTATTTACCTGGTTAATTAATCTTTTACGCATCGAACAGAATATCCAAAAAACTTATAATCGTGGGTTATAAAAACTCCGATGTAATCATAGTTCATGCTCCTGTAGTTTGCAGCAGCTATTGAGTACTCCGTTATAGACCACCATACCCCATCCCATGAAATGTTGGAGGAAAATCCACTTTGACGAAGACCGCTCGGAAGGGCTGTAAAGCCACTTTCATTAGTAGCTCCAGTATTAGGACTTCGCCAATGGGTAGTACCGGCTTCTTTTAGTTTATTTCCTGCTATACTTTCTCCACCCAAATAGGTTGTTAAAGTGGACCATTCTATATCATTGGGTATATGCCAGTCTGTCGGGCAGAGTTTACCTGTGATTACAGTATACCAGTTGTACAATGCTCCATAAGGAACTTTATAACTGCTTGCATTATTATACCAACAGTATGCAGGAGTTGTAAGTGCCTCCCATGAGGCATTGTCGGTTACATTGGGGATAAAGGTTCCATCATTGTACTTTGTAGTTTTAAGATTTTCTGCCATCCAAACCTGCGTACCGATTTTTATAGTATAATAGGTATTCCCATCGTAATCTGTAACGGTATCTAGAATCCAATTATAGACTGTAAATGTCATATCATCACTATATGTGGTTCCTAGCGAATTTGTTGCAGTAATCCTAAAATGATAGGTCGTAACGCCTGTTAGGCCCGAAATATTTATACTAACATTGGTTAATGAGTTTAATACAGGACTTTGTGTAGCAATAGCAGTCTGTCCATAATTAGTGGTGGTACCATATTCAAAAGTAACTGCAGTGGATAAATAATTTGGATTTACTGTTCCACTTAATGTCACTAAACCAGATAGCAAAGTTATCGCTGGATAGATTGTTACTGTCGGTGCTTGACCAAGCGTTGTAAATGTCATATCATTGCCATATGTGGTTCCAAGCTCATTTACAGCTTTAACTCTAAAATGGTATGTTGTACCAGGTAATAAATTTGATATATCAACAGATATATTTGTGCTAAAACTCCCACTTACAGGGCTTTGTGTAGCTGCAACACTACTGCCATAATCGATGGATATTCCATATTCAAAGGTAACAGTAGTAAGTAAATAATTTGAATTTACTGTTCCATTAAGTGAAGCACTATTAGTTGTTGTATCTATTGCTTTTTCGGTTTCAACAGTGGGCACTTGCCCTAAGGTAGTAAATGTCTTGTCACTTCCATTTGTTGTTCCAAGTTCATTAACAGCTTTCACTCTGAAATGATATGTTGTTCCTGGAGATAGACCTGAAATGCTGGCTGATATATTAGTTTCTGAATTTCCTGTGAGTGGACTAGTTGTTGCTGTAATAGTTTGTCCGTACTCTGTTGTTGTTCCATATTCAAATGTAACAGTTGTAGAAAGGTTATTTGGATTTACAACACCATTTAATAATGCACTATTTATTGTAATATCAGTAGCAGCTAAATTAGATGCTGAAGACAAAGCTCCAAGAGTAGTAAATGATACTGTTGACCCATAACCTGTACCTTCTTCGTTTGTAGCGTATGCCCTTACAAAATATGTAGTTGCTACATTCAATCCCGACAGGTTACTAGTAAAGGTTCCTATGCCTGAGTCATTTGAAGTTAAATTATCTGATATAGTGGGATTGGTATTTGTACTATAACAAACTCCTCTTGCTGTTACAGAAGAATTACCATCACTAGAAATATCTCCTCCACTTATTGCAGAGGTTGCAGTAATCTCGGTAATCTCTGTTGTTTCAACAGTAGGTATTTCTTTCTTTTCACATGCAGATAAAATGCATAATGAAAATAAAATGAAAAATACGATTGATTTACTTAAATATTTCATGAGCTTAAAAATGAATTAACTGTCAGGAAATAAGACGATTCTCAAATTTACGAAATCTGTATAAAAAACTTTAACCTTTGCCGGTAATAATTAATAACTCAGTTTAAACTGCTTTATACCAGTAAACTCAGCTTTAAACCTCCCACCACAGATTGGTATACTACTATCTTCATTAGACATGCATGTAAGTTTTACCCCTGCAAAAACAGGTATAGCATTGACCTGTTTTGCCAGGTGAATAATCTCTGTATGATGCTCAAATAATTCTATTGTCGGGGTTAGAGGATGCATGACAACCTTAATCCAGAAGTCAAACACTTTGCCATTTGGTGCAGTGACAATCATATGGGGATGTTCCTCCTTGAGAATACCTGTTGGCTTAATAACATTACCATTACAAATATCCAGGTAACCTATTAATAGTATCGTGGCAAATTCATGAAGCTCAGTATCAGTCATAATCTTGCCTATCCTGTCGAAATTGTCCGATATATGAATAAAAGGCATAATCTGACCGTCCGACAATGTTTTGTTCATTAGTTGCATAGTTTTAAATGTATAAGTTAAAAAAATCCACCCAACCAAGTTTGGACCTCAGATGGGTGGAATTAAGCACGGTTGATTTTCAGGGGTTCTTGAGATTTTATAGTTGAGGTGAACCTTCTCAGAACAACCGAAAACAAAATGCAACATGACTCAACTTAAAAGGGACCAGGTATCCGGGGCTGACGGTGCAACAAAACATGTCGTTCTGAGCGAAGCCGAAGAGCGGCATGTTTTCACTCATTCTATTGCCCCGGGAGTCATATCTGCAGTATATTACTTACCATTTTAGTATCTTTGTTTTCAGAAGCGTTAATTCAGTATCAGATGCAAAGAGAATCACTGCTCCGTCAGATCATTTGGGATTACAATATTCCGGTTGAGGATATTGATGCTGTATTGAGGGGTCGAATGGAAACCGCAGGACATCTTACAAGGAGTGATATATTCAGGAGGATCCTCGAATCATATCCCTGGTTTACCGTTCTGGAAATCTTTACACCTGAGGAAATCAAAGCTCTTCTGAATAAGGATGTAATAAAAAAATTGCGCTCACCTTCACTGAAAAAGAAATATGAATTCATCAGCAGAAGATTACAGGAAGTTATTTTATCTGCAGGATAAGTTCCTTGCATGGTGGGTAACACTGAATTATCCATTTTACCTGACAGGAGGGACTGCACTTGGTCGTTTTTACCTCAATCACAGGGCAAGCGACGATCTCGATTTCTTCTGCAATGCTAATCCTGAATTCAACAGATATGTTTCCGGTTTTCTTGAAAAAGTAGCAGAAAAATTTAATGTCAATAAACAACAGACTCTTGTCACCGATGATTTTTTAAGGTTGTTTATTACTGAGAATGATTTATCACTTAAGATATAGCTGGTAAATGATGTAAGATTTTATCCCGGGCAACCTGTTGTATATAAATTCGGTCTGATTGATACACCACTAAATATTCTATCCAATAAGTTATCTGCCCTGATTGGTCGGGATGACCCCAAGGATGTATTCGATATTGTTCATATTGCCCTTAGCTCATCTTTCAACTGGCACGATGTTTTCATGCACACAAAGGAGAAAGCCGTAGTAAACGAAATTGATATTGAAGAAAGGCTGACTTCATTTTCACCGCTTTTATTTGAAAATGTCATGTGGCTTTATGTCCCCATTGATATTAAAGCATTCGAACATAACCTGAAAAAAGTAGCTGACGACTTCCTCCTCGGAAAAGAAAATTCACTGGGAAAAGGATATTTGCCTATTAACAGTCTTGTTCCAAAATTCTGATACTGTTTGCTCACTGGAAAAGCCAGTTCTCCTGACCACCCCACGCCGGATCTGCCTGACCATCTCAGGCCGGTGTTGTGTACTCAAGATAACCGGCCAGATCTGGTCAGGCCGTTTGGCTTTTGCACAGGCAGGGTGCATATAGTATTTAACTCTGACGGTCCGGTTGTATAGTTTAGCAGGCTTCCGAGTACTGCTACGTATTAAAAGACGTATAATAAGCAGTAGATTGCAAAAGCAGGAAGGCTTGACCACATTTATCCGGTCACATTACCTTAATTATATTTCTCTAAATATCAGTGATCTAAATCCAGACAGAAATGGTCAAAATAATTCGGCGAATAATGGTCAAGGGCACTGGCGTTACCACATTATACTGTTCCCTGCCAAACAAATTTTTGCTTTTAACCCGGCTTTGGTTTAAATTTGATAATGAATTAAATAGACCACTGGATGCCAGGTATTATTGAAGGATATACATATGATGTTTTTATAAGTTACCGTCAGAACGACAATAAGTATGATGGTTGGGTTACCAGTTTTGTAACAAACCTGAATAAGGAACTGGAAGCAACAATAAAGGATAAAATAGCGGTGTATTTTGATGCAAATCCTCAAGATGGACTTCTCGAAACCCATTCAGTAGACAAATCATTGGAAGATAAACTAAAATGTCTGATTTTTATCCCAATACTATCCCGTACTTATTGTGATACAGCCAGTTTTGCATGGAACTTTGAATTTCTGCCTTTCCTTAAAACTACCAGGCAAGACAGGTTAGGACTAAACATAAGATTAAGGTTTGGCAATGTCGCCAGCAGAGTTTTGCCTGTTCGCATTCATGACCTTAATCAGGAAGATATAAAATTGGTCGAAACTCATATTGGTGTTATTAGATCAATTGATTTTATTTATAAATCTACGGGGGTAAACCGCCCCTTACGGGCAAATGAAGATCATCCCCAGGATAACCTCAATAAAACATATTATAGAGATCAGATCAACAAAGCAGCCAATGCTATTGATGAAATTATTTGCAGCATAAAAAGCATGCAACTGATAAACCAGCAGGAAAACAGTCTGGACAAGAGACAGGAATCTTCTATTAATATTGAGCACAATGATATCCAAAAGACTTTAAAGGTTAAAGATAAGCAACAACGACGGGCCAGTTTTAAAAAGTACATTTATACACTGTTAATAATTGTTCCACTGTTGGGTATTGTATTCAGCTGGAATGTGATAACAAAAATACTGGGGCTTGATAATTCAAAAAGAGAATCTGCGAAATTACATGTTGAAAACGCGGTAAATTTATTTAGTAACAATGATTATGAAGCGGCAAAATCTGAATTAGACCTTGCATTAAAAAGTGATCCAAAATATTCTTATGCATGGAGCACATTGGCTGCAGTAAGCGTCAAACAGAGCAATTTGAATAATGCAATTCAGGAAACTATTGAAGCCATTAAGTTTGATCCTCATAATCATGAAGCAGCATACAATATGGCTTATGCTCTTGATGATAAGAAAGATTTTCTTCAGGCAACAAAATGGTATTTAAAGGCTATTGAAATAGATTCAACTTTTATTCCTGCTTACAGTGCTTTAGGGAGAATCTACAATTTGCAGAATATCCCAATAGATGCCATACTTATTCTGGACCTTGCACTAAAAAAATATCCCGAATCAGAATATAATTATCTGCTGTATAAAAACCTTGGTAATGCTTATCTTTTACAAGGTATAAACGATACAGCAATTAAATACCTTGAACTTTCGAAGGCAATTAAACCAGATGAACCAGAGACAAATTTATATCTGGCAAAAGCATACGAAGCTGTCAGTGAGACAAATAAGAGCATTAATTATTGGCAAAACTATATTGAATTAGAAGCCGATACTGTAAAAATCAGAGAAGCTAAAGTGCATTTGAAAGAAATCTCCATCCGCCACCTCAGAGAGATAATTCAATAGCAGATGATTCCGATTAAAATTAGTTAAGGTCAAAATATTTATCTCCAGTCTCCAATAAGTATGAATGGAGCCCAGTAAAATGGGTGGGCATACTTATTATCACTCATCAGAGTAAGTTGCGCTTTTCGTAGCGCTTCAGTTTTGCTTAGCTTATTTTTTATCAGATTCTTATAAAACTCTCCCATGAGAGTTGCAGTTGAGATATCTGACACACTCCATAAACTTACCAGAACAGAGGGTGTTCCTGCATACATAAAAGCCCTCGTAAGACCGACTATTCCCTCACCTCTTATCAACTTTCCTAGACCTGTCTGACATGCAGATAAAACCACCAGATCAGCATTTAGTTTAAGATTGAAAATTTCTCTCATCTGAAGAAGTCCATCCTCTGTAGAATTCTTATCGACGGAAAGAAGCAATGAACTCAGATCGGGTTTATTTTCATCAATAAATCCATGGGTGGCAAAGTGCACATAATTGAATTTCTTCAATACACTCTCCCGCTTCACATTTTCCTCTGTTGCGTCATCTCTTAAACAAATCTCGGCATTCCCTTTCTTAAAAAATGATGCAATATTTTCAATCTCTTTACCACTATATTCCAGTCTTGGATAATTAATAACCGATATTGAAGATTCATTCTTAATTACAGGATCACCAAAAGCAATTATTTTTTTACTGCCTGACTTGTCTGTTTCATTTCCTGTTTTTTCTGTTAACAGGTACTTTAAAACACTTGCCGACTGTGCGTAGCTGACTGGATACTTCTTTACCAGTAATGGAAGAGCGGAGAATGAATCTTCAAGAGTTTTTGAATTAATGTCAGTTAATAAAACTTCAAAAGGTAAATAATTTAATATTCCATCGGGTATTATTATTAGTTTGCTCTTTTCTGACAGGAATGATTCTGCAGGTTTTATCAGTTCATCATAAAGTGAAACAGCGGCCCGGGTGAAAAACTCAGAAACATCCTGCTTCGGATCAAGTAATCCAAACCTGATTATTTCAATCTGTTCCTGCAGCTTATTCCTGGCCGGGATTCTGAAAAGCCTATCTGATGATTTTGTGACAATCCATAAACAAGAACTGCTGTCACCTGTGAAATAGTTAAATATTACGGTATTCTTATCAGAACATATCTGTTTTGCCTTTTCAAGCGAAAGCAGCTCAGACGAAATATGTTCTACTAATTTTGCTGAATCATCCAAAGATAATTTTGATTCGAGCAGCAAATCAAGTAAAACCCGTGATTTGCTCCTTTCGGCATAGCTGAATGCCAGAGCATCGTAACCTCCTTTGTCGTTGTTCTCATGAAGCAACATAAGAAAATTAATTATGTCTTCATATATGTATCGTTCACTTGCCATGTAAGTGGCCTTCTGTTCTGTGGTTTGCAGCGAATTCCGTAATTCCTCAAGAACAGTTAAAGCTGAATCATTTAATTCGATAGCCTTGGTGATTTCTCTGGTTTGTTCATAATATTCAGCACTTCCGACCAGTATCCTCCAATCGAGATCAGGATTATTAAATGGTTTTGCTATTTCACCAGCTAAGTCGTAATTGATTTTTGCAGAATCGAGCTTCCCGAGCAGTAGCTGATCATTTGCTAGATTCAGCAGGCAATGGACTTCTTCATTCTTTGCATAATGTTCACGGCAAATTTTAAGACCCCTGGCATGATAATCTTCAGCTTTGGAATAATCTTTCAGATAATGGTATACATTACCTATATTGCTTAAAACAGGCAAAACAAGTAATTTATCCTCCATGCTAGTGAAAATACCAAGGGACTGAAAATAGTATTCCAATGCTTTTTCATATCTGCCGGCATCAGCCAGGACAATTCCCAGATGATTTAAGACGCCTGCAAATCCTTCCATATCATTTAACTCCTTCATTATCGCTGCAGCCTCGTTTATCTTGTTTATTGCCGTATTCAGATCGCCCAGGTTTGAGTAAACAAATCCGATCTGACTCAGAACATTGCCTTCTCCAGGCTTGGAGTTTATTTCTTTATAAAGTGTTATTGATTTTTCCAGTTCAACAAGGGCATCCGGGTACATTCCTATTGTATTCAGAATCTGGCCTGAATGGAGCGCCGCCTGAGCCGCTAATAATTTAGCTCCTGACATGATATTCAATTCATAAGATTTTCTGAAATACTCAAGGGCTCTTTCGAGCTGACCTTTCTCTTCAAGAGTTGCAGCTTTCACGTGAATAGTCCTTCCCAGGGCTGATGTCTCCCCGGTTTCTGATCTTACTGCTTCAGCTTTGTCAAGGTAAATTAGCGCCCTATCATAGTCTTTATAATACTCAAAATAAACTGATCCGATACTGCTGAGTGTATTGCCTATAAGAACTTTGTCATCTATCTTTTCGCGTTTTACCAAAGCTGCCCGGTAATACTCAAGGGCACTTTCAAACTCAGACTGATTGAAGTTAATTGCTCCATAACTGCCCAGAATCTCGGCCTCTCCCCTCTCATCCCCAATACTTTTATATTGCAGCATAGCTGGTTTGAAATACTCTACTGCATATTCATAATCATTTCCCAGCCGGTACCTTGTTCCTAACGCGTATAAACTGTCAGCAGTAATCTTTTCCCTTTTCTGGTCCTCTGACCAAACTGTTAAATAATTAACAGCAATCAAAAGGCTCTTTTCTCTAAAAATGTTGTCAAAACTTCCCGCAGTCTTTTCTAAAATACTCCTCATGCCTTGATATTCCACTCCCCATCCTTTAAGCTCTTTTTCTATGCATTCTCTGATCAGGCCATCAACAAATGGTTTAACCAGTAGCCTGTTATTCATAATTAAAGTATTGGCTTCCTCATTATTATTCTGACGATAAGCTTCTAAAATCCGCAGACTGAATTCATCCTGAGAAAGTTGCTGGGATAAAAGTACTGGTTGAATAAAAAAAACAAGGCAGCCAAGTAATATTTGACTAATCTTCTTCATGAGTGATAGTATAACTACCCCTGGCTTTCAACCATAATCAGAAAAATAGAAAACTTCAAGTCATTCTATTTTCTTGACAATTCTAAAGCTTTCTGCAGCTCTTTTATCGCGCTGTCCTTGTTACCAATACTGTTATAAAGTGAGCCCAGAATTTCATGTGGAACAGGAGTATCAGAATTTAAATTTGAAATTATCTGAAATTCAGTGATGGCATCCTGTAGCAATCCGTGATTTATAAAATATGCCCCCATTACGGAATGCAAGCTGCTTGTATCCTGTTCATTTTTAAAAGCATCCCTTATCATCATTACCTGATGTTCAACTTCTTTTGCTTTTACATCTGAAATAACAGAGAATTTAAAACTTTCTGATTTTTCATTCTCAAGGAGACCCTCACCTTCAACATACCAGAAATAAGATTCTCCATATTCCAGATAATTTTCATTCTCAGGATATTCCATCGCACTGTCAGGTACTTTCTTTTTCCAAACCAAACCTTTGCTATTATATAAATTCACAAAGTAATTGTCAAATGATTTGTTCGCAGTCCATGAAAATGAAGGACGGTTTGTTTTAATGAGAGTATTTAAAGGTGAAGTCAATTCTATTGTCTTTTCTGTATTGTTGGAGCGTAATCCGGCCAATGCTCCCGATTCAGGTCTGGCATTACGTTTTCCAGTGAATGCTGATAAATCAATCATGGCTGCAGATGATATTTTTTTTACATCACCGCTTTTTTCGGTTGCAGAAGTCTCGTTTTCTGAAATTGTAATTGTACTGTTTGGTCCCAGTTTAATAAAGCTGCTGTTTGAAAGTGTAATTGTAGTTTCAGAATTGTCTGTAGTTTTGACCTGGTCACCCTTAAATAATTGTGTCCCCCAACAGGCTTTAACTGACATACCATTATCACCTCTTTTAATTTGAACATTACCGTTTATGCCGGTAATCACGGCAAGGCACTGGTCCAGTTGCTGTGCAATTATTTTATCCGATAAAGAAAAAAATATTAGAATAATAAGAACTGTTATAAATTTCATAGTATTTTCTTTTAATTTTTGAACTCACATAAATATTTAACGAAGAAGGATATACAAATAATTTTATGTTAAAAAATGAAATTATTACAAAGGTAAACCATAATTAAATCAATGTCAATACTATATGGATTTTATTAATCTGTGTCTGAAAGCACGAGATTTATCTTTAACGTATATTAAACATATTTTTTGTCAATAAATAATTAACCTTACATTGCAGATGCAGGCAAAGAGGAGTAAAATTCAATTCCTGTTTAAGAAGTACTTCTGTATCTAGTTGACTATAAGCGTACTGGAAAAATAGTTCGAGCCTTGACGAAGCAACAAAACATGTCGTTCTGAGCGAAGCCGAAGAGCGGCATGTTTTTTTTTGCGACGGAAGGGCGAGAAGCCTGTCCCGAGAGTCCCGATCCCGAGTACTCGGGAGGGACGACTCGGGAAGCCCTCGCGGAGCAACCACAATTATTGCGCAAACAGTGATAATATGGCTGAATGCGCTTTTTTATTGATGTGCCTACTGAAACTATACTGAAACAATTTGGGTATTAAAAGCTATTTATGTGATATGTTCCCGGCTACCCGGGGGATAGTATATGTGGGAATTTGGTGAGTGTGAATAATAGGTTATTTTTTAACCTGTTTCATTAAATCCTCCAGGTTTGAAGAAATTCCGACTCCTGGCAACTTGACAGGTGCCCCAACCTGTGCTAAGAAGCTGCCCTGGACTTCCCCAACTTTATAAGTTGTGAAACCAATTCGATACAAACCAACCACCAATGCTTTTGCAGGATTACTTATTTCACTTGTTATTCGCATTAAAGAGTTGTATTTACTGCCGGAAGGCTGGGCAGGCATCTCGCCAGAATCGTCATTGGATCCATACGAATCCCATTTTGCAGATTTACCATTCAGGATATCATCTGCATTTAAAACACCATCCGCCCTTTCAAGGGTAATCCAGGTATCAAAATAGTTTTCGGAATCTCCTTCATTTCCTATGTAATCAGCGCCAACAAAATCAGTTTCAGAAGGTTTCATTCCTTCCGGAATCGGAGACGCCATTCTAATGCCAATTTCCGGAGCTGCCAATGGAATCCATACATAAAGATAGTAGAATTTTTTACCATCTCTGGTTTCATCAGGAACTGCGCCTGGTTTTATATACCCAAAATAACTCGTAATATCTGTATAAGGGACCCTAACTTCTTTGCCCATTACACTCTTTTTGCCCAGGTCTGCACTAAATTTATCTAATTTCTGTGCGTTGCCGATCATTCCGATTCCGAAACAAATCAAACATGTGATTATAATTCTTTTTTTCATCATTTAATAATTTATTTTAATGGTATGATGGAACCTCCATGTAGTTGATTATTATATTATTGTGTTTGTGTATGCAAATACATGGAGGTTTCATAACTTTTTATTTATAATTTCCTTCTCTTTTAATTGATAAATGTCGCCCCATTTCTAAAGTGGTATCTAGATTTCACCGGTTTTTGAATGTTTTTCGGAAACAATCTGATTTGTTTCAGGTGGTCCTCTTGTCAGTTTGTTCATTGTGTATCTTTTTAACCTGGTCATAACCTGTCTATCTGCGCGTATAATTTAAAGTACACTAAGCCTGCCCAGATAGCTGTTTAAAAGCACTTGGGCTTTTCTATTCTATTATTATCAAAGTTACTCCTTGTATAAATCAAAGTCAAGTTTATTTTCAACCCAATACCCAGGTTATATGCCATATTTCAATTGTCTTATAAAAGGTATCCTTAATACCCTCAACCTAATTCATCAGGTCGGCTCGTCGTCACGAAGGGCAGAGCGTTAAGAATTTACCCGATGGGTAAATTTAGTGAGGAGCCGGTTTGCAGGGGTGGCAATTTTCGGCAAATGTAGTGGGGGTATTTTATGACTAAAGCAAGGCTTACTGGAAAAGCCAGTGCTCCTGACCACCCCGTGCCGGATCTGCCTGACCATCTCAGTCCGGTGTTATGTGCTCAATATAACCGGCCAGATGTGGTCAGGCCGTTTGGCTTTTGCACTTCTTAATGAACCCATTGACTATTTTATAAACTATCTGATTATTAGTTAAATAAAACTCAAGTCGGGTACTTTATAATCATTTATTGTCTTTACGGCAGAAGGGAATCTTGCGTTATTCTTTACCCTTGCTGTGGCAATAAAACTATTACATCTGGCAGGATCAAAAATGCCTTTTTGAAGAGCGATTGCTAAAATATCCAAGGTCCCGAGAAATAGAATATTATTTGCTTTACAATATGGAGCAATATCTCGAAAATTACTGCTTGCTATAATATTTTTGTTATATTTTGCTACCGCCATACAAGCTCGCTCACCATCCCCAATTAGTGGATTATTCTTTTTAATTAGAGCGAATTCTTTTTTAATTTCAATATCCCTTATTGGGAATGCCATTACACTAACTGCCCGGATTGATTTCAATAAATTATCAAGTATAATTTTTCGAGACGATATACGGGCAACTTCTTTGTATACATTGTCTAATATTGCTATAGCGTGTGGATCTAGAATTTTGTGTAAAAATAAGATTTCATTACAGGAAATGAAATGTGATATAACATCTGCATCAAGCAATATTATTTTAGCAGACTTACTCATTATCATTTAAATGATCAAGTTGAGATAAGTCAATGCCAAGATCTTCAAGAAGTGTAAAATATGAACTCTCGGATACTATCCCCTGATCAAATAATTCACGTGCAAGACTTCCATAATCACCTATAACCATACCTTCATTCCCAGGTTGATACAGATCAGTGTTATAACCATAAAGAGTGGCATACTTAATAATATCCTTTATATATTCTAAGATTGCTTCTCTGTCAATTAACTTCATGTTAAAGAGCCTGTTAAGCAAAGCATTTCTTGAGCAGGAGTAGTAATGTTCAATTGACAAAATGGTTTTTAAAGTAATTTTGTTTTTTTTCCTCTCATTTTCAGGAATGAGTTGAAGTACTCCGTTTGTAGGTAGCAGCAGAAAAGATGCGAATATATCAGCTTTATATTCCTCTGTATCCCCATTTTTATTAAAAGTCCCAGCATTACTTTTTTTAGATTTGAAGTCAATTTGATAATAAAGGTGATAAAATTCATGACATATCGTAAAATGTTGTCGTCCAATTGTATGGTTACAGTTAATCAAAAGAAAACGTTTCGGATTTTCAGCAGACATCAATTTTACAGCCATCCCTGAAAAATCATTTCCAAGGGGAAGAAATACTGTTAGAATATTTAATTTTTGTACTAAGCTCTTAATCCGTATAGCCTCAGTCAAGTTTAAACCGTTCTGCTGTCTAAAATCGTTCGCATGTAACTCCAGATTTACAAACTGATTATCCATTTGCCCGAGCGGATGACATGTTCAGATAATTGAGAATTACCTTTTTAAACTTACTCACACTTTGCATATCCTGTGCAGATAGTTCCCCGGCACGAAAGGCAAACGATGATATTAATTGCCGTTTTTCAGGATTTTCTTCAAATAAATCGTATTCTTCAACATCAAAGAGTAAAGCAAGTTTTTCTACAACTGAAGTAGGAATTGTTCGTGCATCGTTTTCGTATTGGTTAACGGCTGCAGAAGTTAAGTTAAGGTATTCAGCAATAAAAGCTTGTGTATAACCATACTTAACACGCAAATCCCTGATGTTTTTGCTGATTATACTGTTGGTATCCATTACTTTATGGGTCTATTGGGGTTTTAAAACTATGTTATAAAAACATCTTACTTCCAAATATAAACATATTTATTAACAAGTTATTATATTTATTTGTTAATATTTCTGGTTGTCAGAGAAAATTCTGTGCAAAAGTCAGTGCTCCTGACCACCCCGCGCCGGATCTGCCTGACCATCTCAGTCCGGTGGTAAAGTTTAGCAGGCTTCCGGATTCTTAAGTCTAATTTAAACTCCGTAAATTTGTTATTGCTTCCGGAACATATTTATGAACTCCGGATACGATACTGCAAGTTTCAAGCTCACGGCAATCTCCACATGTGTTGAATCCCTTCGTTTTCACGCATTTCCTTATTTCACACATTTCACAATGACTGAACTTTACACCTTCTTCCCTGCATCCTGTACAGTTTATCATTGCCGGGGACAGATCAGGGGCATTAAAATCAACGCGCCATTTGTCAGCGGTAGCTTTTCTGAGTTCATCATCATTTTTAATTGTTGCAATTCTCGCATCACAGGCAGCGCAGTTCAATCCGCAACAGGCAATCAGTTTTTCCATAAGTATAATTTTAAAGTAAATAACTTAAAAAATTTATTGATTAGTTTTTAATCAATTATTATGGAATAAGATATAAAAAAATATGAAATGCAAAAATCAACGATGAAAATAAATCAACTTGTATATAGTTGTACGAAACCGGTGTTTCAAAAGCTTGTATGATGGATCAGCCAGAATACAATTAAATTTTGTAATTACAATTGCATTTATTGTCTTTGTGAACTGAAAATACGAAAATTTGAAATGTTTAGTTCACGATTTACAAACAGCATCTTCAATTTTCTCGATCATTTTCTTGTATTGTGAATAACAGTCATACTAATGTTTACAACTTTCTTTTTATGCGAAATTTAATTCATGCATTTATTCTAGCTTCGTGAAAAATTAGATTTTTATTGAAGGTTGTTGTTCTATATAATCTCGATCCCGCCTGGGATAAAAACGAAATCAGAGACGCCCGGAAATCAAACAGAGTGCTCTATGAATCCCTGAAAAGCGAAGGTATCGAAACATATCTTGAAGAACTGAACACTCCGCATCTGGAAAAAATACTGAAGAAATACGATCCTGACGACACAATTATTTTTAACCTCTGCGAAACTCTTCCGGGTATACCACACAGCGAAAAAAGAGTTGTGCAGACTATCGAAAATTTCAGTTTCACCTATACAGGAAATACTCCTGATATACTGGACCTCAGCTACGACAAAGTCAGGGTGAAAGAACTTCTTGCCTCTCTTGGTATCCGGGTCCCGGAGGGTGCAATAATCTCTCCAGAAGAGGCTTATACATGGAATATTTTCCCGGCTATCGTTAAACCTTCACGCGAACACTGCAGCCTTACCATCACAGAAAAATCTGTCGTGTACGATATATCATCTCTCAGGGACCAGATAATCCTGGTGAATAATGAACTAAATCAACCTGCCCTGGTCGAGGATTTTATCGACGGTCGCGAATTTTTCGTACCGGTCTGGAACAATGACCCGCCTGAAATACTTCCTGTTGTTGAAATGAATTTCTCAAATTTCACTGAAGCCAGGAAAAGACTCTGCACCTATGATTCCAAGTTTGTCCCGGGTTCGGATCATTATGAAAAAATAGAGACACTTGTACCGGCACCACTGCAGCCAAAACTGCTCAGGAAGCTCGAAAAAGCTGCTCTTAAAGTATGGGAAGGATTCGGATGCCTCGATTATGCCCGGCTCGATTTCCGCCTTCGCAATGATGAATTCTTCCTCCTCGATATCAACCCCAATAACGACATCAGCTTCAATGCCAGCTTTGCCCTTGCGGCAGAAATGACCAGCTGTTCATATAGCCAGATGGTAAAGCGGATCGTTATGATGGCAGCCGAAAGACATCCTGTGTACGGAGAAAAGGTCCTCGCCATCGCATAACTGTGTCAGGACACTTGTTTTCAGATTTACCTGGCTCTTATATCACAACATTTTTATAACTTTATTGTTGTTTGATAAACAAGACCTTTATCAGTAACAACGATTACAGGTTTTATAAAAATGGATTCATGAAACCAATTGTCAATATAACCGTAATTTCATTATTACTGCTGGCAAGTCCGGCACCGCTTCATGCGCAGGTACAAGGGGACAGGACTAATGCATTGACACTGGCAAGGATTTTTGACGATGTAAATTTCACCGACCCGTTCGACAGAACCCTGCTGATGCATTCGGCATCAAAAGGATATTATTCCGCATGCAGGGTCCTTCTGATGAGAGGCGCCGACCCAAACATGCAATCACTTGACGGTGCAACTGCTGCCATGTATGCTTCCTATAACGGTCATACCAGGGTAGTAAAACTGCTGCTCGAAAGAGGATTCATTGTCGATATCCGGGAAATTGACGGACTAACTGCCCTTATGATGTCAGCACAGAACGGACATGCAAAAATTGTGGAAATGCTTCTTGACAACGGGGCAAATATAAACCTTCAGTCTTATGACGGATTTACACCCCTGATGCTGGCGGCGCAGAACGGATACTCTGAAATAGCAAGTATACTGCTCGAAAGAGGAGCACAGACAGATACCCGGGATCTGAACAGCAAAACGACAGCCCTTATCCAGGCAGCACTTTCCGGGCACACTGATGTTGCAAAGTTACTCCTTGATAAAGGAGCCGAACCCGACCTGCAGGACAAGGGAGGCTTGACTGCCCTGATGACAGCCGCACTGAACGGTCACGGGGAATATGTGCAACTGATGCTGGAGCATGGCGCAGATATCAATCTGAAGTGCATCGATGGTTCAAATGCCCTGTTCCTGGCTTCATTGAACGGAAATGCGGATGTTGTAAAGATACTGCTTGAAAATGGAGCTAAACCTGATTTGCATGAATCGGACGGGACCAGCGCCCTCATTATAAACGCCAGCGAAGAACTTGCAGAAGCCTTAAAAACCCTTCTTGACAATGCCACGAAACCCGATTCTCTTTACAATGAACAGGTTACTGCAACCATCACCTCCTCGCAGGACGGAGCCCTGGAAGCCGTAAAACTCAACAGGAGGAAGGAAGCCAATGCAAGCCTGTATGAGAATTACAATAAGACCACCGCTTTTATACGCGCCTCCCGGAGCGGACATATCGCTATTGTAAAAGTGATGCTTAAAAAAGGTGCGAAATTCGATCTTGAGAAAACAGCAAAATTCACCGACCTGATGGCGGCTGCAGTGAACGGACATACTGAAGTCGTGAAATTGCTCCTTGAAAAAGGGGCAAATCCCGATCTAAAGGATAATGAGTCCAGAACAGCGCTGGACTACGCGGGAAATCCGGATATAAGGATGCTCCTTTCCAAATAAACAACATGCCGGAATCTGGTGTGATTTTTGCAGCAAACCAATTATTTAAACTAAATTTGGTTTAATATAAAATCTCCAATTATGAAAAGAGTATCAATTTTTGCTGTCGTGGTGGTAATGTTAATTCTTACACCTGCGGCAACCGGTCAGAATTTATGCAAGGTACTGATGCCAAGCATCAGTGATAACTACACCGGGTCGTGCAAACAGGGACTGGCCGACGGCATGGGCGAAGCTTCGGGTGTTGACAGGTATATCGGCGAGTTTAAAAAAGGACTGCCTGATGGTGACGGAACATACACATGGCAAACCGGCGAAATATACAAGGGTGGATGGAAAAAGGGGCTCAGGGAAGGAAATGGTACGCTTCTCTTCAATACCGAAGGCCGTGATTCAACTCTGGCCGGAATCTGGAGAGATGATAAATACATCGGGAAGGAAAACGTTTCTCCTTATGTGATAGGTTACAGGAGTAACGTTGGAAGGGTTACCTGCATGAAAGCAGGCGATGAGCGGTCTTATATCAAATACAAATTCTCGAGATCGGGTGAAGCATCATCTTTCATTGCAATAACCGACCTGATGATGCAGGGAAGCTCCGGTACCGAAAATATTTCTACTAATTTCACCGGCTATGAGGACATCACCTTCCCTTTCGAAGGCAAGGTCCAGTTCACAGCCCCCAGTACATTAACCCCAACTGTTACACTAAACTGTGAAGTCAGGTTAAAGCTTAATGAGCCAGGATCATGGATCGTGACGATCTATTATTGAACAAAAGCAGGTTAACCCGGCAGTCTGCCAATATGAAGCTCCTTCTGCGCTTTTGACAGCATATCGAATAGTGGCAGGCTGCGCATATCTTCAACATCCTTGTGCTTGTTGACATTCACAATCACGATGTCTCCATGACCTTTACCAAACTCTCCCCTGAAGTCATAGAATCCGGCCATGATGGTTAGCGCCCCTGACTGAACAAGGTCTTTATATTTCTTGTAAGCGATATTTACCTGATAATCGAGGTTTTTTTCGATAATATGGGCGTGAAGCTTCTCAAAATCTTTTGTGGTTTCAAGCTCCCTGATCGAAGGACGAAGGAAATCGAGCTCATGCTTGATATTGTAGGTTTCATCATCGAATCCCTTCAGGAAGGCTTTGATGGCTCCGCAGTCGGAATGCCCGAGGAAAAAGAGCATCGGTGTCTTAAGATGATAGATGCCATAATCGACCGATCCTTCTGTAGAAAGGATCTGGTTCCCGATATTCTGTATTGAGAACACCTTGTTTGATGTATCGGGCATAAGCGAATTCAGTGGCACCCTTGAATCAGAGCATGTAACAAGAGTAATGTAGGGTTTCTGTTCAATGCTGAAGCTATCAAAGTACTCGTGCGGGTGTGTCTGAGTGAAGTAGTTGTTCCCGATAACAATCTGGGCGACGATTTCAGGCGGAAGGATCGTCTTAGGCTTGACGGGTGCTTTCTTAATGTCAGGCTCCTTCTCACCGATAGAGTTAACAACCACTTCATGAAGCGTATCCCTCCTGCTCACATGCCCGAGCAGATGTTCAATATCCTCAAACCTGAGTATATCGCGCACTTCAGAGTGAGCTTCGGCAACCTTGAATTCAATTCCTCTTGCCCTGAGGTTCTCATAAAGCCGCTTTATGAGCCGCGCACCGCTGGAATCAATTGTGGCTGAGGTGCTCAGGTCGAAGATCACCACCCTCAGCGAAGATCCTATTTCCTTTACCCTGGTCCACACCCTGAGGTAGACAGTTGCAACATTGAAATATACAAGTGCCGATTCAACTCTGAACAGAAGCACCCCGGGAACCAGTTCATTGTCAGGATGCCTTTTCATATCGGTATACCTGTTCGTTCCGGGGATCCTGCCGAGAAATGCAACATGAGGGCTCGAAACATTCCTTATAATCAGGGTCAGGGAAAAAACAGCTGCTATCAGCACTCCTTTAAGTATTCCGAATATTATAACTGCTAACAGGGCGGTCAGCATAATAATGAAATCAAATTTGTTCACCCTGAACATACGTTTCATTTCCTTTATATCAACCAGCCCTTTTATAGCAACCAGAACAATAGCCGCAAGAATAACCGTGGGAAGGTTTTTCAACAATCCTGTCAGGAATAAAAGACAGATCGCTATTGTAAACGATGCTATCACCAGGGAAAAAGGTGTCTTTGCTCCTGCTTTTTCGTTCACTGCTGATTGTGACAAACCTCCGCTGACAGGGTATCCCTGGCCGAATGATGTTGCCAGGTTGGCAATGCCAAGAGCAAGCAGTTCCTGACGTGAGTCTATTTCATAACCGTTCTTCTGGGCCAGCGTTTTGGCGGCAGAGACGCTTTCAATATAAGCCAGAAGGAAACATGCGAAAGCAAGCGGGATAATGTTGCCCAGGTCAGTAAGGTTAAGGTCAGGCATACGCAGTTGCGGCAAGCCGCTCGGAATCACTCCCACGGTCTTGAATCCCGTTGTCCCGAGAGGTGTGAATGAAATAGCCAGTATGGAGAGTATCACTATGACAATTGCCACGGGTTTCCCGGGAAGGAATTTTTGTCCGGTTATCATCAGGGTAATAGCAATTATGCCAAATACCAGGACAATCAGATTTGTATCAGGTATTTGTTTTATAAGGAAACCAAAACGGTCAATCGATGTTTCACCGCCTCCGGGAACGCCAAAAAGCTTGGGTAGCTGAGTGAGGCCTATAGCAATTGCCGCTCCAGCCTTGAAGCCGACCAGCACTATCTCACTGATGAAGTTTATAATACTGCTCAGGTGCAGCAAGAATGCCAGGATGCTGATTACCGCAAATACAAGCGCCGACAATGATGCCAGGTCTATCCATCTGTTCACATCTCCCTCAGCAAGAGTTGCAAGCGTCACTCCGATAAGCATTGATATGGCTGAGGTCGGACCAACTGCCAGCTGTTTGCCGGTTCCCATCAGGGCATAAAAGATCCCTCCTATCAGGTATCCGTAAACTCCATACTGCGGCGGCAGTCCGGCCAGTGTCGCATAAGCCAGCGATACAGGAATTGCATAGGCGGCAAGGGTGAGCCCGGCCACCGCGTCACCGCCAAAAAGCTTCATGGTATATCCGGGGAGCCATGCCAGTGCAGGAATGCGCTGGCTCAAACCCGTCCTGAAAGATTCTTGCTTCATATATAAATCTATAAGAGAGTCTAACCTATAAATACCAAATTAATACAATTCGGCTGATTCTGCAAAGCGGCAGCAATTATTGGCAGATTTATAAAGTGTCAGATTTATATCCGGAAAATTGTGAACTAATTAATTTGGAAGTAAATTTGAATTAAGGTACCTTAATCCATAAATACCGTCCTATGAAACCTCCATGTATTTGCATGCTCAAACACAATAATATAATAATCAACTACATGGAGGTTCCATCATACCATTAAAATAAATTATTATATGATGAAAACACATATGTATTTTTACATCCTCCTGGTGCTGTTGTGCAGCTGCTCTAACAAAACTCAAACAAAGCAATATTCTGTAGAACAGTTTTACAAAAACATTAACATTTCGCTTGGGACATTTTCGGCTGATGAATCTAAAATCCTTG
This sequence comes from Bacteroidota bacterium, assembly GCA_043800695.1. Taxonomy (GTDB): domain Bacteria; phylum Bacteroidota; class Bacteroidia; order Bacteroidales; family VadinHA17; genus LD21. The sequence continues at coordinate 140,020 of JAZDMU010000005.1, read as the reverse complement.
TCAGCAGCAATGAATCAGGGATTTATAACCTCTATGAGATCGCACTTTCGGATGGAACAAAACGGCAGGTTACAAATTCAACTGTTGAATCATTCTATGCTGCCGGTTATGTCCCCGGAACCTCTCAGATGCTATATTCCGCTGATAAGGGAGGCAATGAGAACTCCCACCTGTTTCTGCTGAATGAAGATGGTACGACAGCTGACCTTACACCGGGAGAGAAGGAAAAAGCCTCTTTTGGCGGCTGGAGCAAAGATAAAAAATCGCTATATTTTATTTCCAACATCAGAGACCCGAGGTTTTTCGATCTTTATAAAGCGCATATCAGCGATTGGACTCCTGAAATGATATATCAGAACAATGAAGGAATAAACATTACAGCCTGGTCAGCAGATGAAAATTATTTTGCCGTGGAGAAAGCAATAACAGGCAGCGAAAACCTGCTTTATCTTCATAACAAAGGAAAAAACAGCACGATAGAAATTTCCGATCCGGCAATCCCGGGATTATACATGGCTTCCGACTTCAGTGATGATGGGGACTATTTTTTTTACATCACAGACGCCGGGAAAGAGTTTAACTACCTGGTAAAATATGAAATTGAAACAGGAATCAGAGAAACTCTTTATGAAACTAACTGGGATGTCACAGGAATTTACCTGAGTGAAAATGAGAAATACAAGGTTATCACAATTAATGAAGACGGGAAGAATACCGTGATAGTAAAAGACAATATTTCAGGCTCTGACATCACCCTCCCCAAATTCCCTGACGGAGATATTTTAAGCGTAAGAATATCCGACAATGAAAATAAAATGCTCCTCCAGGTTGGTACCTCCAAGGCTCCGGGCAATACATTTTATTACAACATGGAAACAGGGGAATTGAAAAAAATGACTGAAACTCTTAATCCCGAAATTAACCCGGAGGATCTTGTACAGGCTGAAGTGATACGATACAAATCATTCGATGAAGTTGAAATACCTGCAATATTCTATAAACCCCTGAATGCATCAAAGAAGAACAGGGTGCCCGCACTGGTTTATGTTCACGGAGGTCCCGGCGGACAGACAAGGATGGGATATAGTGCAATTACACAGTGCCTGGTAAACCATGGTTATGTTGTGCTGGGTGTGAACAACAGGGGAAGCAGCGGATATGGAAAGACATTCTTTAAAATGGATGACAGGAACCACGGAGATAAGGACCTGAAAGATTGTATATGGGGTAAAAAATGGCTGCAGTCCATGGATTATATTGATCCTGACAGAATAGGTATTATAGGAGGAAGTTATGGAGGGTATATGACAATGGCAGCAATGACTTTCACACCTGACGAGTTTAAGGCAGGGGTAAATCTTTTCGGTGTAACAAACTGGATCAGAACTTTAAAATCAATTCCTCCCGACTGGGAAGCTGACAGAAAGGCACTGTATGCAGAACTCGGTGATCCTGACTCTGAAGATTCGGTCAGGTTATTTGAGATATCTCCCTTGTTTCACGCCGGCCAGGTCAGGAATCCCGTGCTTGTACTGCAGGGGGCTAATGATGTGAGAGTCCTTCAGGTAGAATCAGATGAGATAGTAGCTGCCATTAAGAGGAATAATGTTCCTGTTGAATATATTATTTTCCCTGACGAGGGGCATGGATTCAGAAAAAAGTCTAATGAAATAACAAGTACGGAACAGATACTTAGATTCCTGGATGAGTATCTGAAATCAGCTGGCAATTAGATTTTTATTACCTTATAAACAGAGGTCCCTGATGTGACCTTTACATTTATGAAATAGACTCCGGGTTCAAGGTTCTTCATATCCAGCTGATACTTCCAGGAGTTTACCTGGTTCTCTGGTTTGATCATTTTGCCAGTCAGGTCATAAATCGCAACTGAAATTATTTCATATCCTGCCGTAATTGTCAATAGATCTTTTACAGGATTGGGATAGACCCTGATGTTTTCTTCTGACAGGTTTTCCTCCCCTGAAATCAGCAGATCATTTAAGGCAGTCCAGTTCTGAGCAACACTGTTGTCCGACATAGGATCAATAAGCCTGAGGTGATACCCGTTGCCGTCGGCATCCGGCCATGGAGCGGAGTCATGGTATGTAACACTGTCTATTACATTTCCGAAAGCATCAGAAAGAACCAGTTTTTCCCTCTTGTTCGATAGGTTCCTGGTATATTGGCCAAAGGGTGGAAATTTATAAGTGCTGAAAAAACCTGAATGATTGCCCGCAATGTAAAGTGATTCGCCGGAAGTTAATATTGATCCTGACGGGAACTGGTACGTGAGACCTGGACTGCTGAAATAAATTCCTGTAGCATCAACAGCCTGGCTTCCCGTATTGGTTATTTCAATGAACTCCCGTTCATCATTGTCGGGAAAAGAAATGGTCGTATCAGGATGATACATGATCCTGCTGATCACAAGCGGCGGAACGGTTATTCCGGTGCATCCTGCCGGTGATGGCAGGTTGGCAGTTATCCATGTGATACGCTGGTCGAGCCAGGATTTAAGCTGCGTGATCCTCTGCTGATGGTTCCTTACATTGTTCCATTTTGTATTCTCCCTTACGACAGCTTCACTTATAAGGTTTACAGTTGAGTCAATTAAATTTTTAATGCTGGTTGCATTTAGTGGCTGTCCTGGCTGGATGAGCTCGTTCCATCTTTTTGAGAGATAACATTTGTATGTGGTTTCATTAAAAAGGTCTCTCCAGAATCTGGGGCCTTCATTATCGCCGTTTGAGAATTGCCATACATTATAAAAGCTTCTGTCAAGGTTCCAGAAGAAAAGATCATTCCCGAATGTGAGGTCCGAATCCCATACCGGTCCTGCTCTCAGCTTTCCGTTCCTGTCTTTGTGAAAATAGGTGCTATACTGGTATGAGTCTGAATTTGACGATAGCTCGCTGATGATCATGTAATGAATAAATGACGGCAGGTCCATATACGCAGGATATCCTGTTGTTATTGAAGAATTGCCTTCCTGTGCGGCAGCAGCCATCAGGCTGAACTGATGCTTGATGTAAGCGTTTTGCAGTTCAGTAACTTCATCAGGGTCGGGATATTCATGAATATAAGCAACATAACTTCCGTTCCATGCCGGCATGCTCCAGGCTACAGGATCTCCCCCTGTTGTTTTATCAGCTTTTGAAATATATCCGCCTGAAACCTCCGGCAGGTAATTATCAAGGAATGAAACCCGCTTGATGTCAACCCTGCCATTATCAGGCTTTATTTTCTCTTCAAGCATATAAAGCCCTCTGTATGAATTATTTATAACAACCTCACAGTACGCTGTCCGTGATGCATACTCCCCTATCCGTCTTGACAGGTTGAAACAGAGGAAGTCCCTCACAAGGGCTGAGTCGAAGATCATGCTGTTGAGTATCCAGTCGTTTTCTGCTGGCATTCCAAGAAGGCTTACGTTATTGACCGTAATCCCGTCGGCCTGGCGTGTTGTGAAACCATACTGCTTCTTATTTGAATACTGTGAAGATGATCCCCTTATCTCAATATCGATACTGCCGTTGTAATTAAGATATGCTGTTGTGTTCTGATCGGTCAAATAATTTCTCTGTCCCTCGCCCCTGTAAATGATCTTCATGTTAGCCTTTACTCGCGGATCATCAGGGATGGAAACATTGCCATCAGTGTTGATTATAACAATAGGAAGGTTGCTGTCGGTGAATGTCTGGGCCTTTGCCATTTTACTGACAGAGACCAGAATTAATGCAAATACAAATGCATAACCCGCTTTTTGGAAAAAAGAAATCATCTATCAAAAATAGTATTTTTTTCCCCCCTCCCCCCATCTCCCATTCTCCCCTTTCCTTTTTCTGCCAAAGAGGAGTGAATCAGGCGTAGCCCCACTTTTTCATTACCTCCAGGTCAAGCTTGATGCATTCCATCGGGGTTCTCCCCTGGTAGGATTCCTGTTCAATTATGTAAAGCTTTGTTCCACCTATCCTGGTAGCAAGATCCGTCACCTCTTTTATATTCACGATGCCTTCTCCCAGCACGCAACTTTCATAGCCCTCGTTTTCACCCGTGGTTTTAATTACATCCTTAACATGGAGGTTTTCAAATCTCCCGGGATACTGGTTCACCACATCAAGGGCAACACCCCCGCCGCTGTAAAGATTGCCTGTATCAAGCTGAATGACAACCTTATCCGGGTCAATGCTGGTCATCATAATGTCAAAAAGCTTTTTATCATTTAGCCTCTGGCTGAATTCAAAGTCGTGATTATGATACCCGAATTTCATGCCGTTTTTCTGACACAGTTCACCGCACTTGTTAAAGACCTCCATGTATCTCATGAAGTCGTCATAAGTACTTCTCATGCTTTCGTCCATCCATGGACTAACAACATATTTCTGTCCAAGCAGAGCGGCATCCTCAACGGTATATTTCCAGCTGTCGGAGAAGTCTTTTTTTGACTCGTCCCAGTGCTGGCTGCCCATAACAGTATGGCCGCTGATCATTTTAAGACCGAGGTCATCGATGATCTTTCTGAATTCAGCAGGCGCATAGCCGTAGAATTTACGTTCGATGTAATTGGCATGTTCAACATATTCCCATCCCATGGCAGCCACCTGCTTCAGGGATCCGAGAGGATCTGTTGTCATTTCATCACGGATGGAATAGAGCTGGATCCCAACCATTCCCGTCTGTTTTTTGCAGGATGACAATAATCCCGGGAGTATAGCTGTCCCGGCAACAGCCAGGGTGCCTGTCTTAATAAAAGTCCTTCTTGTAGCTTTCATGTGTCTTTCTTATTCCTTTATCCTGCTTTTCAGTTCTTTTATCTCCTTCTCTTTTTTAGCTGCCTCTTCCTCAAGTTTTGCGATCTTTCCGTTAAGATCATCAACCTTGCTGTTAAGCCTGCTTACATTTTCCTTCAGGTCGGCAACCTGCTTTTGAAGATCGGCCTTTTCTTCCTCGAGTTTCTTTATTACCGGAGTATAAACTGATTTGGCATAGAACCATGCCGTGAGATATCCTATGATTGCTGCAACCAGGAGCAGGGCAATTATGGTAATGACTGCCCCGGCAACAGATACGAGTGGTACGAATAATTGTGTCATATTAGTTTAGTTTAATAGTTATTTCTGTTCTTCTGTTCTTTGCTCTTTCCTCTTCAGTAATATATCCGGCTGAAGGCTGTGTCTCTCCGGCTGTTCCAATTGTCATCCTTTCAGAACTGATGCCCAGACCCTCAACATATTTACTAACAACCTGAGCTCTTTTCAATCCAAGATCGGCATTATACTCAGGGGTACCGACAAGATCAGTATGACCAACGACAGCTAATTTAGATCCAGGATATTTATCCAGCCATGCCTTAAATTCAGCGATGCTGTTTTCATATTGCGGATCTGCTTTGAGTTTGGCGTCATTAAATTCAAAGTAGATCGTGAGAGCCTCCGGCATCATCGCCCTTAGTTTCATCAGGGAATCAGCCTCTCTGGCGGCTGCGTCCGGAACTATGACGACTGGAGCCGGCTTCCTGAGCGCAGGCAGCATGTGGTCGTTGTAGATCCAGGCCGAGAAAACACACCAGATTACAAATGCAATCAAGCCAGTGATAAGAATTCTCATATTGGATAATTTTGGTTAAAGTCTGGTTTAAGTCCTTACAAGTTACTAAAATATTACCGAATCCCGGTGCAGAAAGCAACAAAATATTAGCATTCCGGCCCTGTTAAATCTGAGATCATCCAATACGGGGCGGTATTATCTTGTACATCACCGGGGTTACAAGCCTCGCCAGGAGTGTCGAAGTTATAAGTCCCCCGATTATCACCCAGGCCAGGGGAGAGTAGAGTCCCGATCTGCTGAGTGCAATAGGCAGGAGTCCCCCGATCGCCGTAAGTGTCGTCAGCAGAACAGGCAGGAACCTGATCTCTCCTGCCTTCTCTATGGCTTCGTCAAGAGGGGTACCCTGCTTTCTCAGCTGGTTGGTAAAATCGACGAGCAGGATCGAATTTTTTATCTCAATCCCGATCAAAGCCACAAAACCAATTGCAGCAGCGAAGGAAAGAGAATAACCTGTGATCCAGAGCATGACCAGGCCCCCGATTATGCCAAGAGGTATAACCGAGAGGACTATCAGGGTGCTCCTGAAAGTCCCGAATTCCAGGATCAGCACTGCAAAGATCCCGAATATTGCAATGATTATGGCAGTGCCTATCCCCTCAAAGCTCTCCTTGCGGCTTTCAATTTCACCGGCTTCAATGATTTTATACCCCTGGGGAAGCTTCAGCTCTCTGATTCGGGATATTACCTCCTTTGCTACTCTGTCAGTATTGTATCCTGTCCTTACTGACGATGAAACTGTCATGGCCCTTTCATTATTATAGTGCTGAATCAGTGTCGGCGAGTTGGAAAACCCGATACCGGCAAGCTGTGACAGAGGTATCTGCGAACCGGAGAGCGATGCAACATATATATCATCCAAAACAAGTATAGAGTTATCACCTGTTGCAGGCATTATCACTTTTATTGAAGATTCCTTTCCTTCCTGATCACGGTATTTGCCTGCCTCTATGCCGGCAAGAGATAGTCTTATGGTTCTGTCTATTTCTGAAGAAGGGACTCCTAAGAGGCCTGACTTCTCTGTATTAATATTGATCTTTATATCCGTAAGAGTCTGGTTGAGAGGGTTTTTTATATATGTTGTTCCTTCATGTGCCCGGAAGATATCCTCAATAACAGCTGAATAATGCTTAAGGGAATCCAGGTTATCTCCTACTATCCTGACAGCAACAGGGGCATCGACAGGAGATCCATTTTCAAACTCATTAACGTATATCCTGGCATTTACCCAGGTATTCAGGGTATCACGGAGATCATTGATAAAGCTGCTGATTCCAGGTACATGTTCGCGCTTAACTTCACAAAATACTTCTCCGAGGTTAGACTGTTCACTTTTCTGAAATGAATTATAATAAATCATTGGATTTCCCTTCCCCACATTCGACATATAGTAAATCACTTCAGGTTTCCTGCTGAGCACCGATTCCACAAATCTGACAGCCTTGTCGGTTTCATTGATACTGCTTCCCCTGGGCGTTTCAACTGTTATGAAAAACTGAGGTACCCCTGCTTTCGGGAAAAGACTGAACCCTATTATATTCACAATGAAAAGCGACCCGACAAACAAAGCCGCCGCGATCATTGTTGTGGTTACAGGATTCCCAAGCGACCAGTGCAATGCTTTTGCATAAGTGAAATCAATAGCTTTATGAAATCCCCTCAATACAATATTTCCCCTTGGGTCGGCATCGCCCTTAAAGATCTTGCTTGTAATGAAGGGGATTATTGTCAGGGCAACAAAAAGAGAACCGGTAACTATGAAGGTTACGGTTGTCGGGAGCACACGCATATACTGACCTGCCTTTCCCGGAAGAAACATAAGCGGAAGAAATGCCAGTATCAGAGTCGCGGTGCATCCGATGACTGCCGGACCGATCTGTTTTGTAGCAAGAATTGAAGCCTCCACCGGTAAGGTTCCTCCCCTGGTCCACCGGGATATGTTTTCCACAACAACTATTGAATCATCAACCAGCAGTCCCAGTGCTATCACGGCGCCCACTATGCTCAGCTGATTTATACTGAATCCGGTCAGATACAGGCCGGTAAGACCAATAAGGACTGAGAGCGGTATGGAAATCATTACAATTCCCGAAGCTCTTAATCCCAGGGGCAGAAGTGTGATCAAAACCAGCAGAATGGCAAACAGGAAATCCTTCTGGAGCCTCCCGAGCTTGGCTTTCACGTTTGCCGACTGATCAAATCCTCTTTCAAGAGTGATACCTGCCGGTAATTTCTTCTCAAAAGAATCAAATACCCCGTATATTGAATTGCGGACCCTGTGAATGTTTTGTCCTCTTTTTAAAGAGGCGATCACAAATGCAGATTTTTTGCCATTGTATCTTCCAAAATATCTCAGATCCTCATACTTCCAGCTTACATCTGCAACATCCTTCAGGTACAATACCCTTCCCATACCCGCCCCGACAATTGTTCTCTCAACCTCTTCAATGCTTTCAAAGCTTCCGCTTGCCTTGATATTGAATTTCCTTGGCCCGATCTCCAGTGATCCTCCGGGAATATTGGCATTTTCGCTCTGGATGGCGCCTATCACCTGGCTCACAGTTATATGAAGCTGCGCCATTTTTGGAAGGTTAATTTCCACCCTCAGTTCCTGATCGGGATATGCAACAGCCTGGGCTTTTCTTATTCCCGGCAGGGCCGAAATTTCATCCCTGAGATCTTCAGCCATCCGGCCAAGCTCATAATATTCTGCGGTTCCCGACACAATTGCACTCTGGATAACATTCGTATTCCCGGCCTGTATTTTCAGTGCTTCAACACTGTAAAGATCACCGGGCAATGAAGGTCTTACGGCATTTATCTGCCGCTGGAGATCATCAAATTTTATGTCGGGATCGGATTGAGGAGAAAATTCAATAACCATTATCGCAACGCCCTCTTCAATCTCGCTTGTCATCCTGTCAATATCTTCAAGCTCTTTAAAGCTCTTTTCAAGCCTGTCCACTACAAGCTGCTCAATATCTGCCGGAGTGGCCCCCGGATAGATCGCTACAACCGGGAATATTGTTACCGGGAACTCGGGATCGGCAGCCTGAGGGATCTTAATATATGAATAGATCCCAAGTGTGATGAGCAGCAGAAACACAACAAGAGTGAACTGGTAATTTTTAACCGCTGATTCAGATATTTTCATATTTTTTTTACCACAGATTGCACGGAATTACACGGATAAAATCCACGGAAAGAATTCCGTGTCAATCCGTGTAGTCCGTGGTGAATTATTTTTTTGATTCATCTGACAATAACAATTTTATCTCCGTCTTTGAGATAAGCAGCTCCTTCGGTTACTATTGTCCTGACACTTTCAGGTATCCCCGTCACTGCAATCCCGGAACCCTTAATGGCTTCAATTGATACCGGGTATCTGACCGCCGTTGAGGAGTCTGATACCGAGAAAACTGATCCTGTCTGCCCGTCAGCATCAATTACTGCTACGACAGGTAAAAGTATGTACCGCTTTTCCCCGGCCGGGTAGATATCAACTCCTGCGATAAAACCCGAAGCCAGGCGGTACCCCATATCATCCAGGTTAAGCTCTGTTTCAAAGGTTCCGGTCATCGGATTTGATATCCCGCCCACCTGGTCGACAACTGCAGGGAACCTGATCCCCGGGTGGGCATCAAGGCTCACGTAAGCCGAGTCCCCCGGATTTATCCTAACAACATCCCTGTCAGAGAGCCCGGATCTGACTTTCCAGAATTTTCCTCTGCTGCCAAAAAGAAAAACAGGGTATCCGGGCCCCACGAGCTCATTCTCCCTTACCAGCTGCTTAAGAATTGTTCCATCCGATGGTGCTTTGATCGTTGAATGCAGCTGATTGAATATTGCAATTTCAAGATTGGATTTTGCAACGTTGAGAGCTGTTGTTGCATTCTGGAACTGTTCAAGGGTCGCTACTGTATCAGCATAAAGGTTTTTTGCCCTGGTCCAGTCGCGAAGCGCTTTCTCATAAGCATTCCCTGCCATCTCAGCTCCAGCCCTTATTTCCGAGAGATCCAGCGATGCCAGGAGGTCTCCCTTATTCACTTTTTCAGCCTCCTTTGCTTTTATAACAGCAATAATACCTCCTGTTTTAAAAGAGAGTTTTGTCTCCTCTTCTGATGCAAGTATGCCGCTGGAATGAACTGAAATACTGACATTTTCGGGTGCAATGCTTATTACTCTGACCCTTGTGGTCTCATCTTTCGGAGCTGGTGCTGTTTCATTCCTGCATCCGTTTAGCATCAGAATTAATAATGAAACATATAGAACTGGTCTGTTCATGGCATGAAATGATTATTCGGTCTCCCTGATACCGGTTATTCTTTCAAATTCTGCAAATGCTGACAGGTAATGGAATTTTGAAATTATGAGGTTTTCCTCAGCCTGTGTCATGGTGGCTCTTGCATCAATATATTCAATAAGGCTCGACAGGCCTTCACCGTATTTCTTTTCAATAATCCTGTAGCTCTCCCGCGCATTTTTCAGCTGGCTTCCGGCTGCTGCAATTCCCTTGTCGGCAGCAGAGAGTTCGCTTATTGCCTGTATCACCTGAAGTTCGATCTGTTTTTTTGCCTCTTCAAGCTCGCTTCCGGCCATCTCATTCTGTATCACCGCCTGCCTTATCCTTGCCTTGTTGCTGAAACCCTCAAAGAGGTTCCACGTAAGAACAGCGGAAGCCTGCATATAATCCTGCTCCATGTTGAATGCGTATTCCTCACCCTGGAATCCGTAGTCGGCAACAGCAAACAGGTCGGGCAGCTTACGGGATCTGTTCATTTTAACCTGGAGGCCTGTTATCTTCCCGTAGTTTTCAAGCTTTTTTATCTCTTCCCTGTTCCCAATGGCAGCTGATGCGTAGTCATCTTCCAGTCTGACCAGCGCAGGAAATGCTTCAGGCTGCTGAATAATGACAGTGTCAGTCAGCGGCTTGTTCAGCAGAAAATTAAACCAGGCATTTGCCAGGGTACTGTTCTTTTCTGCATTCCGTAGCTCCTGGTCAAATTTATTCAGCTCCGCTTCGGAACGAAACACATAATCGGCAGTAACCTTGTCATTGTCAAGGAGTTTCCGGTTTATCCTTATGTTTTCGACCAGCAGATTTCGGGTATCAGCAAGCATCGATACAAGTGCATCGGACATTGCGGCATTGTAATATGCTTTTTTGATTTCAGCCGTGAGCTCCCTGCGGTATTGCTCTACATCCATGCCTCCGATAAATGTGAGTTCTTTTTTGATCTTTGAATTATAATAGATATCGGTATTGAAAATTGGCTGGACAAGCCTCATTTTGGTCTCATGCTCGGTGGGACGTAAAAAACTGATACTCTGGTTTTCAATGACCGGAAACAGGGATGATGAGGTAAGCGCATTAAGAGTAGCATAGACCGGGTTGAGCAGGTCTCCAACCGGGAAATCGATAACCCGCCCTCCCTCCGAAACAGTGTATCGTGCATTGAAGCTGATACCCGGGTAAAATAACCCCCTTGCCTCCCTGAGGGCTTCTATGCTCTTCTCATAATCAGATTGTAACTGTTTCAGTGCAAGGTTATTCCCGAGGCCGTACGATATGTAACTCTCCAGCACAGGCTGGCTATTGAGTAGAGACGGCATCAGAAAAATAAAAAATATCAGCCTCCTTTTCATTCTTTTGATGTTTTCACGGCTTCCATGGCTCTTACCCTTTCCAGCATATTATGGATAATAGCCTCGAAGAGTCCAAGTACGAGTTCCCTGTTCTGGGGTGAGCCTTTCTGATACAGAGTTTCGGCAAAAGTGAATATCTCGTGCTGGAGCGACATTTGTCCCTTGTAGGCGATCTGGCCTTTATCCGAAAGCCTGAGGCTGAATTCCTTCATGTTGGTGTTTGTTTTCAGCACCAGGTTTTTACTTACCAGTTTTCTGATGGTCTGTGAGATGGCTCCCCTTGTGACAATCATTTTTTCCGCCAGTTGGGTCATGTTTATCTCCCTGTTCTTTCCTATTGTTGCAATAGTATGGATCTCTGTAAAATACAACAGGTCACCCGTTCCGTAATCAACAGGCTTTCTGGATATTACAGAATAAAGATGAAGTATTGCGTGGAACTGATCGAGAAGTAATTGTAATTCGCTGTTCATGGTAATTTTGTTTAGATGCTAAACAAAAATACAAATTGTTTAGATGCTAAACAAATTTTTCTTTTACCCGGCAGGATTAAAAAAAACAGTAATTTTAGTGTATAAATTGTGCAATAAGGATTTACAGGGATGAGAATTGGCATTCTGACAGATATCCATGAAAATACCGCAGCTCTGAAGAATGCTTTCAGGATGGCTGATCTTCATAAAGTTGACGAGCTGGCCTGCCTGGGTGATATTGCAGGATATGATACAAGATTTTATGGCCATGATTCACGTTCAGCCGGAGAATGTGTCAGGCTTGTAAAATCAAACTGCCAGTGGGTTGTGGCAGGTAATCACGATCTTCATGCAGCCGGGCGGCTTCCTGTTTATACGAACGGATTCAGTTATCCTTCCGGCTGGTTCTCGATGAGCACATCAGAAAGGAAGGAGGCGGCTTCAGGCAGGGTGTGGTGCTATGAGAATGAAGCCGTGAATGATCTTGATGCTGAGGAATCGGATTATCTGAGGAAAATACCTGAAATGCTGGTCCCCAATGAAATTAATGCCCCATTTCTATTTTCCCACTATATCTATCCTGACCTGACGGGTTCCACCACCCAGTATGTAAAAAGGAACCTCCACATGGGAAAACACTGGGACCTTATGAAATCACAAAATCTTACTGTTTCATTTATCGGGCATTCACACAACTTCCTTGCAGGATTTGCGTATAAGAATAATATACCTTTTCTCCATGCTTTTCATTCATTGCCAAACAATATTTTCCAGCTGGGCAATGAACCTGTAGTCATTCTTCTTCCGCCGCTTTCCGGAGAAAAGGGGAGAACCGGATTTTCAATAATTGACACAGACAATATGAAGCTGAGTATAATAACCACCCTGATGCATTAATAAATTCCTGATGAAAGATCTATGGAAAAAAAGTCTGTTTGTTCTGAAGGTTGACCTTCCTGTCATTCTTGCTGTTGCCCTTTTTGCAGGACTGATCTTCCTTTACCTGCTTCCGGGATTCGAAACTGTAATGATGGACAGGAAAAGAAATCTAATCCGTGAGATAACCTCCTCGGCTTACAGTCTGCTTAACTACTATCATTCACTTGAATCATCCGGATCACTGGATACAGATACAGCAAGGAGCCAGGCAATGAATGCAATCAGTAACATCCGCTACGGCAAAGACCTGAAAGATTACTTCTGGATCACAGACCTGCATCCCGGAATGATAATACATCCTTACAGGCCGGATATGAACGGACAGGATCTTACAGATTTCAGAGATTCGAAGGGAAAAACCATTTTCGTTGAATTTGTAAAGGCAGTTTCTGTTTCGGGGGAAGGTTATGTTGAATATATGTGGCAGTGGAATGATGACTCAACCCGGATTGTGCCCAAATTATCTTATGTTAAACTTTTTGAGCCCTGGGGATGGATAATCGGAACAGGAATATATATTGACGATGTACGCACCGAAATACGCAGACTTGAACTGAGGGCTTTTATTATTTCTGCGATCATTGGCTTAATAATCGTAATACTTTTAAGTGTTATCTCCCGCCAGACCCACAGGATTGAGCAGAAAAGAAAAAAGGCCGAAGAAGACCTCCATAAATCAAAAGAATTGTACAGGACACTGGCCGAAGCGGCTTCAGAAGGCGTCCTGATCTGGTCAGAGAACGGCTTGCAGGCCAATAAAACCCTTCTTTCGTGGCTCGGATATACTGATACCGAATTCAGGGATCAACACCTTCCGGGTGTTTTTATTACGGAATGGGGTGAAGAACCTCTTTCTGCTCCCGCCCTTTATGAAGAATTGACTGCAAGAAGATTTCTTGAGGGAAATCTTAAAACAAAGAACGGAAACCTGCTGAAATCACATGCTGATTTTTCACGTATTCAGCTGAATGAGATGAAAGCTGTCCTTGCAGTTTTGAGGCCGGTAAAAGCAGGCCCGGCAGTACATCATTTTCAACCCGGAAAAGAAATTTTTGATAATATTTCTGCAGGATTCTTCAAGATCACTACCGGAAGGAAAAACCGGTTTATATATGCTACTGAACCAACTATTAAACTGCTGGGATGCAGTACTTTAAACGAGCTTCTTTCATATTCATTTGACGATTTTTTTGCAGATCCCATGCAATTGAAATATTTCCGGGCGGCTATTACAGTCAAAGAAAATATAATCAATAAAGAGATTATCCTGCGGCGTAAAGACGGTGACGAATTCCATGCTGTCATAAACACCTCAGCGGTGGAATCAGATAATAATGAGCCCTGGTGTGAAGGATCACTTGAAATTCTGTCGGCATCATCAATCATGCTCGATCCGGCCGGACCTGACCTCACCCGGTTCAGCTCTTCATATGTTATGGATGCTCCGGCAACATTGATAATGAGGTCTGTCGTGAAATGCAGCGAAAATATGCCGGCAAAAAGGGTAATATCGATAATGAAAGAAAATGATACACAGACTGTAGTTATAATCAATAAGCAGGGGGAACCGATGGGAACGATCGATTCCTCAATCCTCGGGTTAAAACTTTCAGAGCCGGGTTCTCCTGAAACGGAAATTTTCAGATGGATGATCTCACCACCGGATTTTATAAGCGGAAACGCAAAAATTTATGAAGCATTTTCATCGCTTTACAATAATAAAAGTAAAAGCCTGCTTGTTGCATCAGGTGAAAACAGTGCTGCCGGAATTATTACTCAAAGGGAACTGGCAGATGCCTTCTTTACAGCTCCCGGGATGATAGAAAAAGAAACAGGTCAGGCCGGTTCTTCCACAGCTCTGAAATCCTTATTCCTGAGGAGCCGCAAACTGGCCGTATCAATGATCCTGGGGAAGGCCGATCCTGGTTCTGTATCACTGTATCTCTCGGAAGTGGATGATATGATATATCAGAGATCCCTCGCGCTTTGCCTGGAGTCTGCAGGTCCTCCTCCCTGCCGGTTTGCATTTATTCTTACAGGCAGTGCAGGAAGACGGGAACCCACTTTATTAACCGATCAGGATAATGCAATAATATTTGAAAATCTTCCCGGAGATCAGTCTGAAGGGGCACGTGAATATTTTCTGAACCTGGGGAAAATGGTCAATGAACTCCTCTCTGAGATCGGTTACAAAACATGCAGGGGAGGAAATATGGCAGGAAATCAGAGATGGTGCAAGCCACTTTCAGTATGGAAAGAGTATTTCACTGAGTGGATCAAAAGACCGGGACCGGATGAACTTCTGGAGGTAAGTATATACTTTGACTTCAGATTCTGTTCCGGTGACAGCACTCTGCCGGAAGAGCTGAGAGACTATATTAATAATGATCTGACTACCTGTGACATTTATTTCCATCATATGACAAATGCATGGAAACAGTATAATCCTTCCCACATGCTTTCATCATCCGGCAAAACAGATATAAAAAGGCTGCTTATGCCTCTGACCGGGATAATAAGGCTTTATGCGCTCAGGCACCGGATAAAGGGGCTTTCAACGGCTGAAAGGATAATTGACCTTTACAAAGGAGGAAACATTGACAATAATATTCTCAGGGATACGCTGGCTGCATGGAAAAATCTTTCCTCAATCCGGTTAAATCACCAGGCCTTATCTGTTTCACAAGGCAAAGAACCTGATAATTCAGTTGACCTGCAGGCTGTCAATCCTGAAATCCGGTACTTTACCGAAAAGGCAGTAAGGAGTATCAACAATCTGCTTCTGAAGGCAGGAACAGATTTTTATACCAATATTATCTAGAACCTGTAGATTGTGCTCAGAAGTATCCTTAAATTGGATACGTTGCTTGTATTAATAACCTTGCCGTTATCCTGCATTGTACCATAAGCAGCTGTAGTATGTTCTATTTCTGCTGCAAAACTCAATTTCCCCGCGGTAATATTTATACGGGGAGATATCCTGAGCAAATGATCGATATTTGAACCGCGTCCGTAGACCACGGATTCAATAATATCAGTTGAACCAAAGTTCTGGCTGAATCCTGCAAAAAGACCGAATGAGGTTTTTTTACCGTTTGTAGATGCATCAATCCACACATTACCTGTATTCAGGTTTGTATAGGTCTTCTGCATATTCACTAATGAGACGGAGGAGACTGCATATCCGCCAATCATCATCAGATCGCTTGCATTCTGCGCATAAACTGCCATCATTGAAATATTCACAGGGGTTGTTTTGATCTTAACATTGGTAAAGGCAGCCATGCTTCCTATCGATTCACTGGTTTCAAAATTGAATTCGGTTCTTAGTTCAGGCCTCAGTCTCTTATAGTCAAAACCCAGCCATGCCGTAACTATATCTCCGGCCGGTATTTTTACCTGAAGATCGATTCCCGGCATACAGCTGTTCCGCAGATATTTATTACTGTTGCCATCAGGTCCGGGTGAGGTAAAATCACGTTGGCCGTATGCGGTCAAGGTCAATCCTGCTTTCCCGAGCATTCTGGTTACCCTGACCTGGGGATTTCTGCTGAATGGCATAAACGGAACACCGGTATTGAAGCTGACAGTTCCGGGAAAACTCTCCGCTACAAACATCGGGTGCCAGAACTGACCGCTCAGTAATGTTGTCTTGCTCCAGTCAAGTTTTACATAAGCATGCCTCAGCCTGAACCCGTTGATATCAGCCTCACTGGTACCGAAGAATTCTGCTTCTATTGCCCCTGAAGTTTTTGCCCCGAAAGCATCAGGCCCTTTTATATCGCCTCTGATCCTGCTCTGTATGCTCAGAAAATGAAGGCTGGGGTTGGCATTAAGGTCATTTCCGTTAAGATCAGGTAATACATTGTCGGGGTAGAGGTAAAAATGTCCTTCACGCAATCCGTTTGAAGCAGTTGACTGCCTGGTGTCAAAGAAAATATCATTCTTTACAAAACCCGTGAACTTAATTCCCCAGCCGGGATCAGCTTCCTGCGGTAATGCAGGTGAAATCCAGGCTGCTGTGAACAATCCGATTAACAGGCACTTTTTCATAATCGTATTATTAATATTGTATCGAAAATTTATTTCAATTTTTGTTTTTATCAGGGGGAAAGAGTGATTCTATAAGCCCTGGTTTCAACGGATCTCCTCCCATAAGTACGCTCCTGTTGCTTTCTGCTGTCCTGTTATCCTTCCATATCGATAATGCAAAATTATAATAATGCAGGGCAGAATCAGGCATAGACAGATGTCGGAAAATAGTTCCCTTGTTTGTCAGGCTTACAGAAAGCCTCCTGGGTGTCTCAATCTGGGCCAATATAATATTCTTTATCCTTCTATTAACTATCCTGTCAATATTATATCCCGAAAAAGCTTGATCGTTTTTGTCCATGAAAGGAATAATCTTCCGGTGTATTTCCCCGGCTGACAATGTCTCCCATTCTCTGATCCATCTTCTGTAAACCATTATACTGCTGTCGCAGTACCCTGATGAAAGGTCAAGAAGTGCCTGTTTTTCATGCAATGAAATGGTGCTGTCATATATTGCCTTCATCAGAAGAGCACTGCATTTATTGTTATAGATAACACCGGCTTCAAATGAAAACCTGTAATCCGGCAGGCGGCTGAAAATTGAAAAGGCCGAATCAAGGTAATGGAAAGCTTCAATTCCCTCCGTTTCCGCTGGTATCTTTTCAAATTCAGTTAACAACCTCCGTGCGGTCTCAATCCGCGGATCTTCCGACCGGTTTATGCTACGGTAGTAAAAAAATGCAAATATTATAGCAGCAGAAGAAACGGAGAAGGTGATCGCGATGATCACCTTCGTTCCCCGTGTTACCATGAAAATATCCCGTAAGCTCATTAGTTATGCACTTGTTCGGCAAGAAATTTCTTAATTTCTAACGGAGTAGGAGTTGTAAACAATGATACAATAATATTTACTATGATTGCCAGAGGTGCCCCGATCCATGCAAAATACCATACATTAAGCCAGTAAGAAATGAATTCCTGGCCTGGAAGGGAACCGCCGCTGAGTCCCGCAATATAATATGTCAGTGAAATTATTGTTACCAGGCTGCCTGCAAACAGTCCGGCTTTTGCCCCTGCACGATTTGACCCGCTCCACCAGATCCCAAGCAGGAACAATGGAAAAATCGTACAGGCTGCCATCGAAAATGCAACTGAAACAAGCTGTGCGATCAATCCCAGCTTCATCAGAGCTACAACTGTAACCAGAAGCGCCATTATGATCGTACCGATACGGGCAATTCTAAGCTGTGACTTTGGTGTGGAAGTGGGATTTATAACTCTGACATAAAGATCATGCGAGAAAGCTGATGCTCCTGCAACAAGAAGTCCTGATACGGTCGAAAAAGCCGCTGAAATAGCTCCCGCGGCAAGCAATCCGACTATCAGTGAATTAACTCCGCCAAGCTGGGCGGTATAAACAACAATGGCATCTGTAGCCAGTCTTCCCACCTCGGGACTTGAGGAAAGTATTTTGCCAAATGTAGAGTACGCCGGAGCAGTCCAGTAAACAAGGCATATAAATAAGAGTCCCCAGACAACTGACCACCTTGCATCAGATACTTTTGGCACTACATAAAATCTCTGGATCACATGAGGCAGCCCGGCTGTGCCGACCATCAGCGAGAAGCAGATAGCCACCCACTGGAAAAAAGTTGTTCCGGTTGAAGGATCCCAGGGCATGGCAAACTCGGGACTTGGAACAATGGAAAAATCATGCCCGTAAGCATTTAAAAGGGAAACTCCCTCTGCAATATTTGGCGCCGGTATTCCCTGCACGATATCAGTAACCGCAGCGCCGTAACCTATCTGCGGAAGCAGCCAGAAATAATCGAATTTGAAAGCCATGATAAATACCGGAACCAGGAAGGATACAACAATAATAACATACTGGATCTGCATGTTCTTGGTTGCTCCTATCATTCCGGAGATAAGGGTATACAGCAAAACCACAGACGATCCGATAATAACAGCCCATGTATAATTAAGGCCCAGTATCCATTTGAACATAAGCCCTATACCTCCAAACTGACCGACACAATAAGCAAACGAAATAAGAATAGTAAAGATGGCGCTTACAATACGGAGGTCTCTTGAATAATAGCGGTCACCAATAAAATCAGGAGCTGTATACTTACCATATTTTCTTATCTGTGCAGCCATCAGGATCAACAGCAAAACATATCCGCCTGTCCATCCCACAACATAAGCCAGCCCGTTATAACCAAACCCGTACATCATACCTGCCATTCCAAGGACCGAAGCTGCACTCATCCAGTTGGATGCAATTGCCATTCCCGAACCAACTCTCGAAATTTTCCTGCCGGCGGCATAGTAGTCTGCCGGATCCTTCGCCTTAAAAAAGATCCCCACAAGCACAAATGTTACCAGCGTAGCTATCAGAATAATTGCAGGACCTGTTTTAAAGCTGCCTTCAAGCTGGGTCAGACTTTCAGCATTCAGGGATAAACTGATAAAAAACAAAAGAAGACAGGATAAATATATTTTTTTCATAATCATTCTTTTAGGGTACAATTATTCAACGATTCCTTCTTTTCTTAATCTCCATTCAATCAACACATTATATATTATACAAAGTGCTACGAAAAGAATTAACAGAAACACTGCTGTGTAGAAGTAATGAAATGGAAAGCCCAGGAATTTTGTATCAGTGAGCTTTGACTGGTTATGTGTAAGATATAATTTCATTACAGCCGGCAACCTCGTCAGTGACTCATCTGCCAGCGTTAGAGGATACTCCTCTTTCAAACTGTTTATCAGTATCGTAGCTTCCAGCGATGAGGGTATGAATCCGGTATATGACTCCAGCAGAGAAATCAGGTTCTGCGATTTGCCGGTAATCTCCGATTTGATGTCAAGGTACTCCTGGTCTCTTGTTGTCGCAAGTTCAGATTTTAATTTCCGTGTATCTGCAAGAACACCAATGATCTCTGTTTTGACACTGTCGGAAATGATCCCGTACATCATACTGCTGATGGCGTTGTTCAATAATTCCTGGTCGGCTGGTTTAACAATATTCTTCCCTTTTACGTGAACCAGGGATCCGAGAAGTGTCTTTACATCATCTGCAGCCATATCTCCTTTAAGAGCTGAAGGCCAGACAGATTCAAATAAAATAAGCGATTTTTCGGCCTTCGGTTCCTGAATCCCCCTAAGAAGAAACTGAAAGCCGAAGACAGCTACGGCCCAGATCAGAAGCATGGAGAAAATAACATTCCTGTTCTTTCTCCCGTGAAGGTTACGTGGACTGAAAATACTGAAATTGTACTGATCGGTTGATTCCATAAAATTTGTTTTTGGCATTTGTGGTTAGCCAATATACAGATTTTATGATAAGTAATATCACCCGATCAAAAAAAAGTGAAACTAGTCCCTGAAAAGGTGCTTCTTCCTGAATTCATGAAGCAGGTCGTCTTCTGATTTCTCTTTTTTAATTCCGTCAAAGAGCAGGTCCACAAGCTTATCGATGGTTTTATCCTGGAATCCTGCCTCAATTGCAAACTTCCTGATCATTTTGAGTTCGCTTTCCTTTACAACCTCGTCGGCAAGGATCATCTGAGCCACCTGGTAAAGATGCTCGAATTTCTCATCAAGGCTGTAGGGGGGAACATAGTGATGACCTCTCTGGGCATGCATCAGGCTATCGATCTCGGGATCCGTCAGCCCGAATTTCCTGCCCTCCCTGTGAAGAAGTTCCAGCTCCTCTTTACTTACCTTTTTATCTGTACGGGAGATCTGAACAAGATGAATGAATGCCTCCTTGTTCACTTTCCTGCCGTGGAGTGTTGTAAAGTCTGTGAAATTCATGTTACTGATGTGTGATTTATAGTTTAAAATTATAAAATTATTGCCATTATATTTAAACAAGTAATTAATAAATCAGTTCTGTGATCTTAAATGAGTTGTTCTTTCAATCCAGAATTCATTAAAGCTCCGTTCCGGGTCCTCACATAGATATACCGTGGTGCCATATTCCCTGGCATCAGGATTGGATATGCTCCCAACTCTTGTGATTTTCGAAAAAAGTTCATCTATATCCTCCCCCAGGTCATCATTTATATAAACAGCGGTTTTAATATCGGGGTTGAACCGCTCCGGAAACCAGTACATAAAACTCTCGTGAAAGCTCACTGCCTCGGGTAATCCGTATTTTTTCCCAATTATAGTTATAGCACCTGCCTGTCCGTAATTTTCACAGTAAATGAATGCGGCTTTTTTATCATCAATCATCTGCCAGGCCTTACTGGTAATTTGGGTAAGTTCTTCCCATCCAAGCATATCGGCATAATCCTGTGGTAATGAATGGATTGAACCATCTTCAAACCTACGACCCAGGGTCATTCCGTATTGATCCTCCAGGTCTTTAAAATAGCTTACCAGCTTATCAGCCCTGTAAAGCGGAATGCCAAAAGTCATTCCCGGCAGGGTTAGCATAATCAGAATTAAAACAAACAGAATCCTGGCCCAAAGTCTTTTTAATATTTTCTCCCATGCGATGGCACCGGCAGCAATCAGTAATGGAAATATCCCTTGTGTATAATAGCTTTTGCCCTTTAAAAACAGGAGAATTACGACTATAAGTATTGCAATAATACCCAGGAACCTTAATCTTCTAACGGACTTACTGACAAAAAGAAAAATAACTCCTGCTAAAGTCAGGGTAGTGGCAGCCATTGGTGAAATTAACTGATCGATAAGAAACCCGGTCTTATCGACATTTACCAGCTGGGTGCGTGCTAGTTCCGAAAAATGATTTATAACCGGCAATCCTTTGGATATCTGCCAGATAATATTTGGTAAGAGAATCAAGATACCTGCAAGAATACCAATCCAGAATTTCCTGTTTCTGAATAAATTCCTGTACCGGGTGAAAGGGAGGGCAACCAGGAATGTGAGGAAAAGCAATCCTATCAGGTATTTGTTCAATAATGCAACACCTGCAGCTATGCCGAAAAGCATCAGGTATTTCTCTGATTGAGTATTTACATATTTTACTACCAGGTAGAATGAGAGGGTCCAGAATATGAGGTCGATATGTACCGGCTGGAACAATATGAACGTCCTGAGTCCGAATCCTGAGATAATTATTCCCATGGCTGCAAGGATCCTTGAATAACCATTACCCCCAAGTTCCCTGGCCAGATCAGCTATCAGGAAAACCATAATTCCGCTCATAAGCGCAGGAAAGATCCTGACTGCAAAAATTGAGTATCCGAAAATATTCTGCATCAGCCAGGCTATCCAGCCAATAAGAGGAGGCACTGATGCATATCCGAATTCCGGATGGAGGCCAAGTGAAAAATATAACAGCTCATCCCTGTGATATTCAAGATTATACGACATAACCAGGTGGAAAATCGTATTGAAAAGCGCCAGCCCTGTAAGAATCAGAAGTACTGAATTGTTTCTGAAAAATGCCTTCATTCTGTGCCCATTGGATATAAATTCCCCTTTTCAACAGGAACCGGAAAGTTATAAAAAGTAAACAACTCGTGTAGTATCTGCTGACATAATGTTTAATCAGGAATAAATCAGGATTGATAAATGTCAAATAATTATAGCTTTGAAGCAGGAAATAAACCGAAACAGCCATGAAAAGAAAAGATTTCCCGGTCATATTAATGTCATCAATCTTAGGATTCACCCTCCTGACACTGGCAGCCGCAGCGCAGACACCGTCAGCGAACAGCGCTCTCGATGAGAAGGTGAGAAAATTCCTTATTGATCATTCCAGCCGCTGGTACGATATGAACGTTCCTGCAGTTGACGGCCAGCTTCTGCATGATATTATCATAAAGAACAACTATAAGAGCGCTCTTGAGATAGGTACTTCTACCGGACACTCCGGGATATGGATAGCCTGGGCACTCAGCAAAACAGGGGGTAAACTTATAACCATCGATATCGACGAGGGCAGGCACAGAGAGGCTCTTCAGAATTTCAAAGAGGCAGGGTTGTCAGACTATATCGATGCCCGGCTGGCTGATGCCCACCAGCTTGTAAAAGAACTTAAGGGTCCGTTTGATTTTGTTTTCAGCGACGCCGACAAGGATTGGTACAAGAACTATTTTATTGATGTGGACCCGAAGCTGAAACCCGGAGGTTGTTTTACCGCTCACAACATCTACGATGGAGGACGCGGAGGCAGAGGTTACGGAGGACAGGGAGCATTTCTGGAATATGTCAGAAGCCTGGTGAACTATGAAACAACTGTCAATTCAGCCGGCGGCGGTGTATCGATCAGTTACAAGAAATCCGGGAAATAAACCTCTTACTGATGGCTGAAGAAACATTGCAGCGCAAGCTTGGACTCTTCCCGGCGACGAATATTGTTATAGCCAATATGATTGGAGCCGGAATATTCACTACGTCCGGCCTCCTTATGTCAGGACTGAACGATCCTGTCCTTATGATCGTCCTCTGGGGTGTCGGAGGGATAATTGCACTTTGCGGGGCTCTCTCATACGGCGAGCTTGGAGCAGCAATGCCCGGGGCAGGAGGTGAATATCTCTTTCTTTCGAAACTATATCATCCTGTTTTCGGATTCCTGAGCGGATGGGTCTCATTCATCGTTGGATTCTCAGCACCAATAGCAGCCTCGGCAATGGGATTCAGTGAATATTTTTTAAGAGCTGTTCCTGCACTTCCCGAATGGCTTTCATCTGCCGGTATCATGAACGAAAATATTACTGGCAAAATTCTCTCTGTTTCAGTAATCCTGGTCTTTACAACCATCCACTACCGCGGTATCAAAACAGGGGCGCGGGTGCAGAATGTGCTGACGATCCTGAAAGTTCTCCTGATCGGAGTACTGATTTTCGGCGGTTTACTTTCTGGCAATGGCGATATGGCCAACTTCAGCAGTGAGAGCAGTACGGCAGGAGGCTCCGCAAACCTTAGAACCATTGGCCTTTCACTGATGTGGATAATGTTTGCCTACAGCGGATGGAATGCATCCACCTACCTGGGAGCCGAAATAAAGAACCCTTCAAAAACACTTCCCCGGTCGCTTTTATACGGAACAGGAATTGTGATCCTTGTCTACCTCGCATTGAATGTCCTGTACGTCTATGGCATCAGGACTGAGGAGATGAAAGGTGTGATATCCGTTGGAGGACTGGCAATGGGGAACCTGTTCGGGAAGCCGGCTGAAATGCTGTTTTCGATACTGATTGCATTCGCACTTTTTTCGTCGCTTAGCGCATTTATAATACTTGGACCGAGAGTATATTATTCAATGGCGAAGGACGGACTCTTCTTCAAATCGGTTGCTAAAATCCATCCACGATTTCAGGTCCCGTCAAATTCCATTCTCCTCCAGGCGCTCATAGCTATAATTCTTGTTCTCTCCGGTTCATTTGAACAGATACTGACATACATGGGATTTGCCCTCGGCATCTTTCCGATACTTACTGTCATTGGCGTGTGGAAGCTCAGGAAAAATAACCCAGATGCCCCACGCCTGAAGGGATTTCCCGTGACACAGATAATCTATATCGCTGCAGGAGTCATGATCCTCGTTCTGTCATTTCTTGAAATGCCGGTTGAGTCATCAATTGCATTGCTGACTGTACTGATTGGCATCCCCGCATATCTGATATTCAAAAAGAGATCCGGAACCCCTGAGTGAATTTTTATGGATATTTAACAGAACCGAACCATTTTAAGTATCAATTGTTTAATTACTGTAAAAGGTTAATTCTTATTTTTGCATTTGTGAAAAGCAGGAATTTAATATTGTCTCTCTCTTCAGCATTTATTGGCCTGATATTCCTTGCCGGCAGTACCGGCATTACTCTGATAATACATAATTGTCCGGTATGTGATAAACATACTGTCAGTGCAGGAATATATTTATCACCTGAAGAGCCTGAGGATAACTGCTGTGAGGCTGCAGACATGCATTGCACATCAGAGGGTAATATCTCAATGGAAAGTTCCTGCTGCCATTTTACAATCGAAAAGCTTAGAATAACAAATTATGCTCCGGTTATTCCTCTTCTTCTATCGGCTCTGGCTGAGATACCTTACACCACAGATCTTTTAAATAACCAGGCAATTCACCATAGCATTTCGGTCCCTGTTAATCTTCACAATAAGCACGGGGGACGGTATCTGCTCTCATTTAACTGCCAGCTGATATCCTGAATTTTATCCTGTTTTAATTAAGGATCGCCTGCTCTTTGGGGCAGCCGATGTTCTTTGATTATTAACTAAGTATAAACAGGATGAAAATCTATAAATATATTCTTATCGCAGGTTTGTTTGCTGCTCCCATGCTGTTGCAGGGACAAAGCAAACTCGAAGGGAAGATATCGGATGCAGCCGATAAGGATGACCTCGGACTTCCCGGAGCCAACGTCATGTGGGCCGGCACAACTGTCGGCATAACAACAAACGCGGCAGGGTACTTCAGTTTAAAACGTGTCAGAAATGCCGACAGGCTGGTGATAAGTTTTGTCGGGTATAAAACAGACACAGTCACAGTTGATCCTGGTGAAGATTATTTTACATATTCCCTTCATCAGCAGAACGAAATGGACGAAGTGGTAATCGTTGGAAGAGCTGCAGGAACCTTCATAAACAGGATCGATCCGGTGATGACGATAAATATTACCGGTGTGGAGCTTTGCAAGGCTGCCTGCTGCAACCTCTCTGAAAGCTTTGAAACCAACGCCTCAGTCGATGTGAACTATGCCGATGCTGCCACCGGTGCAAAACAGATACAGCTGCTCGGTCTTGCCGGAACATATACTCAGATACTTGCTGAAAACATCCCTTCAGTATATGGATTGAACACTGCCTACGGTCTCAATTACATCCCGGGACCCTGGATGGAGTCAATCCAGATATCAAAAGGCACTTCTTCTGTAAGAAACGGATACGAATCGATGGCCGGACAGATTAATGTCGAATACAAGAAGCCACGGACCAGTGAAAAATTATACATGAACGGCTTCATCAGCGACGCAGGCAGGAAAGAAGTGAATGCAAACTCCTCGCTTCTCCTGAACGATCATCTCAGTACTCTGCTTATGGTGCACGGAGAGCTTCAGAACAGCAATAACGACCATAACGATGACAGGTTCAGGGATGAGCCCGATATCATGCAGTATAATCTCATGAACCGGTGGGATTACATGACTGAACGCTTCACATTCCGGACCGGGATAAAGATCCTCGGGGAAGAGAGGGTCGGCGGGCAGTTCACTTACCAGCCCGATGCTTCGGATACGTGGACCAACGGTTTTGGTATTGATATAAACACAAAAAGGTATGAAGGATTCGCTAAGGTCGGAGGCGTATTCAAAGAAGATCAGAGCATATCGCTCGGATGGATCCAGAATGTGGCATACCACTGGCAGGAATCATTCTTCGGATATAAATCATATGACGGGACCCAGAAAACATATTACTCAAACATGCTTTTACAGTGGAATCCCGGTCTGAGCAAACATACCATCGACGCCGGATTCAGCTATAAGTACGACCTGTACGACGAACAGCTGGATACGCTTTCTTTCGGCCGTGAAGAGTCGGTTCCCGGTTTTTTTGCCCAGTATACGTATACCGACAGCGCAAAAATGACACTGATAGCTGGTGTCAGGGCAGATTTCCATAATCTGTACGGCACACTTTTTACGCCAAGGATCCATTTCAGGTACGTTATAAACCCGGTGTTCACATTAAGAGCCTCCATAGGAAAAGGCTTCCGTGCAAGCAATATCCTTGCAGAAAATGCATTCCTGCTTGCAAGCAGCAGGACGATGCATATTGCTGATAATCTTGACATTGAAGAAGCATGGAATGCGGGGCTGAGTCTTGCTGCCACCATTCCTTATGGTGCCAGGATACTCAGGCTCTCAGGCGAGGCATACCGCACCAGCTTCATGAACCAGGTGATAACCGATATGGATGCTGACGTTGATGAAGTCAGATTTTATAACCTCAGCGGAAAGTCTTATTCCAACGTACTTCAGCTTGAGGCTTCATCAACGATCTTTGAAGGTTTCGATCTGCTTGCCGCCTGGAGATGGAACGATGTTAAGATGACGATCGATGGGGTACTGCGCGAGAAGCCGCTATCAAGCAGGTACAAGGGCCTTCTGACCGCATCGTGGCTCACCCACCTGAGAAAATGGCAGTTTGACTATACTCTCCAGATTAACGGACCCGGAAGGATCCCATCGACTGCAGAAAATCCTGAGATGTATCAGCGTGATGATACTTTCAGTCCTTATGCAGTTATGAATGCCCAGATTACGAGGAATTTCCGGAAATGGAACATGTACATTGGATCTGAAAACCTTACCAATTTCATGCAGCATCATCCGATCATTGCCGCTGAAGATCCTTTTGGCGGGTTTTTTGACTCAAGCCTTATCTGGGGTCCGGTCCATGGAAGAAAAATATATGCCGGTTTCCGCATATTCTTTAACAGGGAAACAGAATAATTATAAAACCATAAAAGAGCAATCATGAAAACCATTCAGAAACTTTTTATCGCAATGCTTCTTGTTGCAATTCCTTCGCTTCTTTCAGCACAGGATAAAAACAAGTCTACCGAGACTGTTAAGTATAAAACATCCATTGAATGCAATAACTGTGTCAACAAGGTCATGACTAACCTTCCCCAGGAAAAAGGCATCAAGGATGTTAAGTGCGATCTCAGCACAAAGGAGGTTACCGTAATTTATCAGAAGGATAAAAACAATCCCGACGATATCAAGAAAGCTATCGAAAAACTGGGATATACGGCAAAAGTGGTGACAGGGGAAGAAGAGAAAGATAAAGACAAATAGTTTTTCCTCTGTGGAACTCTGTGCCTTCTCTGTGTGACTCTGTGTAACCTTTTTTAAGAACTTACATACAAGGATGCACAGAGGGACACAGAGATGTTTAAATGGTGATCCCGGTCAGGTCGCGAATGACCACCGAGGCGCAGGCTATCCCGAAAGCGGCAGGCATATATGATATTGTGCCTACAATTGAGGCTTTATTCTGTTCTCCTGATGCAGGTACAATTTTTGATTTGTCGGTAGTCTCGGGTGAGTAGACAGCTGTAAAGCCGTCGCGTATGCCGAGTTTATGAAGTCTTTTCCGAAGTATCCTGGCAAGAGTGCAGTCAGTTGTTTCTGAGATATCCGATATACAGATCTTAAGCGGATCAAACTTGCCTCCCGAACCCATTGAACTGACAACCGGGTACTTAAGCTGAAGGGAATGATAAATCAAAAATACCTTGGGAGAAAGAGTATCTATCGCATCAACAACATAATCATATCCCCTGTCAAGGATCTCGATCATCCGGTCATCCTTAAGGTATTCATTATATGCAAGAAGATCAAGGTGAGGATTAATATCAAGGAGTCTTTCGGCCATCAGTTCAGCCTTTGATCGTCCTTCAGTGCTTTTCAGCGCCAGAAGCTGCCTGTTACGATTTGAGGTATGTACCTTGTCCCCGTCCACTATTGTCATTGAGCCTGCCCCTGCCCTGCAAATCATCTCAGCTGCATAGGACCCAACTCCCCCGAGCCCCACTACAAGCACCCTTGAAGCTTTGAGCTTTTTAAGCTTCTCCGTTCCGATCAGCAACTCCGTCCTCGATAACCAGGTTGATTCCATGTTTTTAAATTCACCACGGAAAGCACGGATATACACGGATCAACTCCGTGTTCTGCTCCGTGAAACCCCGTGAAAATCCGTGGTAAATTAGTTCTTTATTATTTTAAAAAAATTTACAAAGTTTATCTGAAGCAGCTCTTTTAGTTTTTCAACAGTTATTTCAAGATCTATTGATACCTTATTATATATATCCCTGATATCAACATCTGCTCCATCGGTTTCCAGGAAAATCTTCTCCACAGGAAGGCTCCTGACCAGCTCCGATGATTCAGGCTTAAGGATGAAATCAAACCAGAACGAGATATACATTCCCCTGGATATCAGCTGCATCGCCAGGTCATATTTTCCCCTGAAACCATGAACCAGCCATGGCATTACGGGTCTTAAATTCTTATGTTCACGAAGCAGTTCATCCCATGCCCTCACACAATGAACAACGAGCGGTTTGCCGGTTTCTTCTGAAATTTCAACCTGTTCTTCAAAGGCCCGGCGCTGAAGATCCATTGAAGGACCTTTAATCTTATCAAATCCTGCTTCGCCGATTGCAATGATCCGGGGATCGGAACACCTCTCTCTTACCAGAGCCAGCAGGTTGTCATGATTGTTCTCATTCAGATACCATGGATGAATTCCGAATGTATAGAGAATCCCTTTAAGATTTGCAGGGGTTCTCTCCTCATGGGCCATAAGTACATCAACTGAAAAAATCCCGTTGACCGGAGCCGCCTCATGAGTATGAATATCAATATAATCTTCTCTCTGAGGGAGATTCATTTTACCTGGCTTGCAATAATTGAGATCCCTTTTCCGATGCGCCTGACCGTCTCTTCTCTTCCTATCCAGGAAATAATGTCGAACAGGTGAGGTCCGTGTGATGCGCCTACTATCAGGAGCCTTAAAGCATTCAATATGGCGCCGGTATTATATTCTTTTTCCGATATCCATTGCTTTACAACCTGCTCGCTGTTCTGCGGAGTGAAACTGTCAATACCCTGCAGGACAGACTTGAGTTCCAGCATCTGCTCCGGCGTTTCGGTAAGCCATCGTTTCCTGATGATTTCCTGATCGTACGATTCCGGCGCTCTGAAGAAGAAATCGGTTTCACTCCAGATATCCTTAACGAAGTTCACCCGCTCCTTGACCATCCCCACAATTGTTTCGAGATCGCCGATATCGTGATGATGTCCCTGTGCCCTGAGGTAATCCCTGAACTCCAGTGCGAGCTGATTATTGCTTCTTTGCCGGAGCCAGCTGTGGTTGAACCATTTTGCTTTTTCCGGATCAAACCGGGAACCGGATTTGTGAACTCTTTCGATTGAAAATTCATTAATAAGCTCATCCATGCTGAAGATTTCCTGTTCTGTTCCCGGATTCCATCCCAGCAGTGCAAGCATGTTAATAAAAGCCTCCGGATAATATCCCTCTTCTCTGTAGCCTTTGGCAGTCTCACCATACGGCCAGTAGAGCGGGAATACGGGAAATCCCATCTTGTCGCCGTCACGTTTGCTCAGCTTGCCTTTCCCGTCAGGCTTGAGCAGGAGGGGAAGATGCGCAAAGAGTGGAGCCTTCCATCCGAATGAACGGTACAGCATGAAATGAAGCGGCAGCGACGGAAGCCATTCCTCACCGCGGATAACATGGCCTATCTCCATAAGATGATCGTCAACAAGGTGTGCAAGATGATATGTGGGCATCCCGTCAGCCTTAAAAAGAACCTTGTCATCAAGTGTGCCGGTATTGACAACTATATGCCCCCTGATCAGATCGTCGAAATGAATATCTTCATTCACCGGCATCTTGTACCTGATCACATAGGGTTCGCCTTTTCCTATCAGCATCTTCCATTGTGATTCAGGCAAAGAAAGTGAATTGCGCAGCCTCTCCCTGACCGATGCATTGTAGATGAAGGTCCTTCCCTCCTTCTCCGCATTTTTCCTGAGGGTTTCAAGCTCTTCAGTTGTATCAAAGGCATAATAGGCATCTCCCTTATCTGCAAGGATATCAGCATATTGCCTGTAAATATCCTTCCTGTCGCTCTGACGGTACGGACCATAATTTCCGCCTTCGTTAATACCTTCATCCACTTTAATTCCGCACCATTTCAGCGAATCCATAATATACTCTTCCGCTCCCTCAACGAATCTAACAAGGTCGGTGTCCTCAATACGGAGAATGAAAACGCCATTGTTTTTTTTAGCAAAAAGGTAATTATACAAAGCAGTCCTGACCCCGCCTATGTGAAGCGGACCTGTCGGACTTGGAGCAAAGCGTACCCTTACCTGCTTCATGTAATGTAAATCTGGTTAATACACTGCAAAGATAGGTAAACCATTATATATATTAAGAGCATGGCATTAGTCAGGTTTTGTTAAGATTTTATTGTATTAACTTTGCAATGTATCTGAATCACAAAAAGCTCAAAGGAGACCCACATGAAAAAGATGAAAGCTCTTGTAAAAGCACGCTCCGAAAGGGGATTATGGATGCAGGAAGTACCTGTACCTGAACCCGGGGTCAACGATGTTATCATCAAGGTAAAAAAATCAGCAATCTGCGGCACTGATCTGCATATTTACAAGTGGGATGAGTGGTCGAAGAAAACAATAAAAACACCCATGGTGATAGGGCATGAATACATGGGTTATATCGATAGGATTGGTGCCGGGGTGGTAAATTTAAAGCCCGGCGACCGCGTAACGGGTGAAGGGCATCTTGCATGCGGGCACTGCCGGAATTGCCGGAGGGGCAAGGAACATGTGTGCGAGAATACCGTGGGAATAGGCGTTCATATTGATGGATCGTTTGCGGAGTATGTCAGGGTGCCTGCACTGAATGTGGTGCCTCTCGATAAAAGAATACCCGATGAATGGGCGGCAATAATGGACCCGTTTGGAAATGCCACGCATACAGCGCTTTCATTCCCTCTCCTTGGTGAAGATGTACTTGTGACAGGAGCCGGCCTGATAGGAAGCATGGCCATTGCTATTGCCAGGTACGCGGGAGCAAGATTTATTGTTGCAAGCGACCTCAGCGACTACCGCCTTGAAATAGCAAGGAAAATGGGAGCAACCCTCACGGTAAATCCCTCAAAGGGCGAAACGGTTACAGATGCTGTTGAAAAGCTGGGGATGAGAGGATTTGATGTGGGTCTTGAAATGTCGGGCTCTCCAAAGGCATTTATTGAGATGATCAGCAACATGTATAACGGATCAGGCATTTCGCTTCTTGGAATACTGCCTTCCGATTTTAATGTTCCCTGGAGCGATATAATCTTCAAGGCTATTACCCTTAAGGGCATTTATGGCAGGGAGATGTGGGAAACCTGGTATAAAATGGAAATGATGATCATCGGTGGTATTGACCTGGATCCGGTTATAACACACCGCTTCCACATTAATGATTTTCAGAAAGGTTTCGATATCATGGAGGAAGGAACCTGCGGTAAAGTAATTCTCAACTGGGATTAAGATAAAACCCCGGGGATAGTGAATTCAAAAAATATCTATCTTGGGATGTAAGGAAAAAAATTAATAGAGTTAGTATATGGCAGCTTTTGGTCTTTATGAGGAAAGAATCAGAGATTTTAATTGGTCTGTTGCCGAAACGGAGCTTGAGTACAGGGATGGTAATGTAATAAATATAGGATGGTATTGTTCTGACCGGATCTGTTTAAAAGGGAAAGCCGGTAAAACCGCTCTTATTTATGAAGGATTCGGAGGGATCAAAAAAAAATATACATTTAATGATATCAGACTGGCAGGAAATACTATTGGTAATTTCCTTCGTGAACTTGGAATTAACAGTGAAGACAGGGTCTGCCTGTTTATGGACAGGATCCCTGAATTATATTTATCATTTCTTGCTGTCCTTAAGATAGGTGCCATAGTACAGCCGCTTTTTTCCGCCTTTGGTGATGAATCACTTTTTATCAGACTCGAGAATGCACAAACAAGAGCAATTATAACCCAGAGCAAACATTTATCAAAGGTCCGTAAGATCCGTGATAGACTCCCTTATCTTGAGTTTATAATCATTGTTGACCACATCAGTACCAGGAAACTTGAAAACGGTGAAATTGCTTTCAGCCTCAACGATTCGACACCTGTTGAGAATCTTGAAATATTTCCTTCAGTTGCAGAATCACCTTCTGTATTGCACTATACATCGGGAACAACCGGACAGCCAAAAGGAGTAAAGCATGTTCATTATTCACTCATCGCACAGTATATTACCACTAAATGGGTGCTCGATTTGCAGGATAATGACATATACTGGTGCACGGCAGACCCGGGATGGGTGACAGGCACTTCATATGGCATAATCGGACCATGGTGCCTCGGGGTTACCCAGTGTGTATTTGATGCAGGATTTTCAGCACAGGCGTGGTATAAATTCATTTATGATAATAAAATCACCGTCTGGTATTCGGCTCCGACGGCAATAAGATCGCTAATGAGAGCAGGCGATGAAATTGTTCGTGAATTTGATCTCACAAGCCTGCGTCATCTTGCCAGTGTCGGAGAGCCGCTGAATTCAGAAGCGGTGATCTGGTCCATAAAAATGTTTGGAAAGCCTTTCCATGATACATTCTGGCAGACTGAAACAGGTTGTATAATGATAACCAATTTCCCCGGAATGAAAGTCAAACCAGGATCTATGGGTAAACCTTTCCCCGGAATTACAGGAGTGGTCCTTGATCCGAAAAGATATGAACCGATAACAGAACCGGGGAAAATCGGACTTATTGCATTTCGCCCGGGGTGGCCGTCAATGATGAGAAATTACTGGAATAATGAAGAGAAATATAAGGAAAAATTTGTCAACGGATGGTATCTTTCCGGCGACAGGTCAACCATTGACAATGAAGGATATTTCTGGTTCATCGGACGTGATGATGATGTTATCAATACCGGTGGACATCTGGTAAGTCCGTTTGAAGTGGAATCTGCCCTGCTGGAACATCCTGCAGTGGGAGAATCAGCAGTAGTTTCCAAGCCCGATGAAATAAACATGGAAGTGGTTAAAGCTTTTATAACTCTTAAACAGGGATTCACTCCAAGTCCTGATCTTGAACTGGAAATAATGAATTTCATAAGAAAAAAACTCTCTCCCCTTGCAATGCCCCAGGCTGTTGAATTTATGGATAAGCTTCCGAAAACGCGAAGCGGTAAAATAATGAGGAGATTATTGCACGCAAAGGAATGGGGAGAGGAAATCGGGGATATTTCCACTCTTGAAAATGATTAATTCAAATACATAACTTAATTGCTTAATACTTATGGAAGATATTAAAGAACTTGTAAGGAATTATGTCATTCGTGAATACATGGAAGAAGGTGAGGAAATTACTTATGACTCACCCCTGATCTCCAGCGGATATGTGGATTCCTTTTCAATGGTCTCCCTGCTGGTTTTCCTGGAAAATAAATTCAAAATCAAAATTCCGCCGGAAAAAGCTACTCCTGAAGCGTTTGATTCAGTAAATAAAATTGTTGAACTGGTGAATAAGTATTTAAATAAATAACCTCAATTATGAGCTACAGCAATAAGGTAAAAGATTTTTACAGGCATCAGCTGTCAGAGATTCAGAATGCCGGCATTTATAAAGAAGAGAGGTTTATTCATTCTTCCCAGGCAGCTGATATCGAAGTGGAATTTCCTTCCGGAGCCACTGTCAGGAAAGTAATCAACATGTGTTCTAACAACTATCTCGGATTATCAAGTCATCCTGAGGTGCTTAAGGCTGCGCATGAAGGGCTTGAAAAAAGAGGCTATGGGATGTCGTCTGTTCGCTTTATCTGCGGGACCCAGGATATTCACAGGGAACTTGAAAACAGGGTTACTGAGTTTCTTGGCACCGAGGACACAATCCTTTTCCCTTCATGCATGGATGCAAATGCAGGAGTCTTTGAAGCTATTCTCACAAGCGAGGATATAATGATATCTGACAGGCTCGTACATGCATCTATAATTGACGGAATGAGATTATGCAGCGCCCAGCATGATACTTTTAAACATTCCAACATGGAGCACCTTGAAGAGAAGCTTCAGCTTCATGCTGATAAAAGGATCAAGCTGGTGATAACCGACGGAGTATTCTCAATGGATGGCGACCTGGCAAAGCTTGATGAAATGGTACAGCTTTGTGAAAAATATGATGCCATGATCCTTGTTGATGATTCTCACTCTTCAGGATTTATTGGCAGAACAGGACGCGGCACACATGAATATTTCAACGCGACCGGTAAAATTGATATTATTACCACCACCTTTGGTAAAGCACTTGGCGGTGCTTCCGGGGGATGTGTGTCGGGTAGAAAAGAAATAGTCCAGATGTGCAGGCAGAGAGCCCGGCCCTATCTGTTCTCCAATACAATATCACCCGTAATTATCGCAGGGGTGCTGAAAGTTTTTGATATCATTTCTTCAAGCACCGAAAGGCGAGATAAGCTGGAAATAAATGCTGCATGGTGGAGAAAAGGATTGACCGGGGCAGGATTTATTATAAAGGAAGGAAACAGCCCTATTATTCCTGTTATGCTGTTCAATGCAAGACTATCCCAGGATTTTTCAAAAGATCTCTACAACGAAGGTATTTATGCTATCGGATTTTTCTTCCCGGTGGTTCCGAACGGACAGGCAAGAATAAGAACACAGATCTCAGCCGGACATGAGATGCATCACCTTGAAAAAGCATTGAATGCCTTTATTAAAGTTGGCAAAAAATATGAGATCCTGGGCCTGACAAAAGAACAGATCACCGCAAAATACGGAATGTAAAAAAATACATGTATACTGCTTTTAAAGATCATCTTGCAACCCAGCTTAAGGAAATAGAAGAGGCTGGTCTTTTTAAAAACGAACGTGTTATTATTTCACCTCAGGGAGCTGAGATAGAACTTGATACAGGTCAGAAAGTCCTGAATTTTTGCTCCAATAATTATCTTGGCCTTTCAAATAATCCGGATCTTATCAAAGCAGCAAAAAAAGCTCTTGACGATCATGGTTATGGAATGTCATCTGTGCGTTTCATCTGCGGAACAACCGATCTCCATAAGATGCTCGAAAGAAAAATTGCTGACTTTTTCAATACTGAAGATACTATCCTGTATGCAGCATGCTTTGATGCCAACGGAGGTGTATTTGAACCCCTTCTTACAAGCGAAGATGCCATAATATCCGATGCATTGAATCATGCTTCAATAATTGACGGAGTCAGGCTCTGTAAAGCCCGGCGCTACAGGTACGAAAATGCCGATATGGAAGATCTTGAAATTCAACTGCAGCTGGCTCAGGAACAAAAATTCCGCCTGATTGTCACAGACGGTGTTTTTTCCATGGATGGAAATGTCGCTCCCCTGAAAAAAATTGTTGAGCTGGCAAATCTTTATAATGCAATGGTTATGGTCGATGAATCGCATTCTGCAGGAGTAGTCGGCGAGAAAGGCAGGGGCGTAACCGAATTATACGATATAATGGGACAGGTGGAGATCATAACAGGAACTCTTGGAAAGGCATTTGGCGGCGCAATAGGCGGATTCACAACCGGCAGAAAGGAGATTATCGAGTTTCTCCGGCAACGGTCACGTCCATATCTATTCTCAAATTCCATCCCTCCGCTTGTTGCAGCTGCCGGAATAAAATTGGTCGCTATGATGACCAAAAACAACACACTTCAGGACAAGCTTCACAGGAACTCAGAGTACTTCATCAGCAGAATGACAAACCTCGGTTTTGACATCAAACCAACCAAATCGGCAATTTGTGCTGTTATGCTTTATGATGCAAGGCTATCACAGGAATTTGCTGCAAAGCTTCTTGATGAGGGGATCTATGTAATCGGATTCTATTATCCTGTCGTTCCAAAAGGACAGGCTCGAATAAGAGTTCAGCTTTCAGCAGCACATGAAAAAGAACATCTCGATAAGGCAATCGGGGCATTCGGGAAGATCGGAAAAGAATTAGGTATCTTAAAGAAGTAGATTGGAAGGTTTGTATGAAAAATAATGAAACAGAATGTCTTCTTTGCGGGGCAAAAGCCTGTTTAAAACATAATGAATTTCCCGGGTACCAGAAACCACATACTTATAAGATATATCACTGCACTGTATGCAATACGGCTTTTTCTTTACCCGGTGAAGAGAGCTCTGTAATCTATGAAAACATATATAAAAACGGAGACAGGGTTCCCGGATACAGCCGGTACTGGAGGTATGCAGGGATTATAAAAAAAGTACAAAGACCCCTGGATTACCTCGCAGGGAGCCACGAAGACTACTGGAGCGTAAGAGAAGCCCTGGCAATGTATGTAAATGACAAAACATCAGCAAAAATCCTGGAAATCGGCAGCGGTTTGGGTTATTTGACTTATTCATTAATCGAGGCAGGCTATGATGTCACAGGTATAGATATATCACAGACAGCGATAAGCCGGGCAATAAATAACTTTGGCGATCATTATATCTGCAGGGATTTATTTGAATATTCAAAACATGCCCCTGAATCAACCGATATTGTTATATTAACTGAAGTAGTAGAACACGTCAGTAATCCCCTGGAATTTATTAAATCAATAGTAAAACTGCTTAAACCCGGCGGCAGGACCATAATAACAACTCCAAACAAATCGTTTTATCCACGGGAAGTGATATGGGCTTCGGATCTTCCTCCTGTTCATTGCTGGTGGCTGAGTGAAGATTCGATGACCTATATTGCCGGAAAGCTTGATGTCAGTATCAGCTTCATGAACTTCCGTGATTACTACAAAATGAACTATCAGATAATTGGCACACGTTCATTACTGGGAAATCGTCTGCCGGAACCTTTCTTTGACAGTGAAGGTGTGTTGATTAAAAAGAGCATGCCAGAAAGCAAATTTAAAACCTATATACAATTGATTTTGATTAAATTACCGGTTCTGCACAGAGTGGCGGGAAACATGAGGAGATTCTTTAAAAAGGTTTACGGAAAATCAAGGAAATTGTTTGGTTCCGGTGTTATTGTGTGCAAAGACAGGGGACATATATTATGTGCCGTTATGCAAAAACCATCATTTGAATAAAATCCCTTATAGAATATGAAAACGATTGACTGGTTACGGAAAATTAAAAATAAAATATTAAATCCCATTAAAGAAATCCGGGCAAAAGATGCCACAGATGACCTTGATAAGTTAGGCAGGATTTACGGAACTGATAAGACAGGAACTCATTTCTATACTCCTCATTATCAGTTGCATTTTGACAGATTCAGGGACAAAAAGATAAGTCTGCTGGAAATCGGCGTCGGGGGCTATGAAAAACCTTTTTCAGGCGGGAAATCATTAAGAATGTGGAAGAAATATTTCCCGTTCGGGAATATATATTCAATCGATATATATGATAAATCTGCCCTTCAGGAAGAGAGAATAAGGATCTTTCAGGGAAGCCAGGTTGATAAAGACTTTCTCAACAGGGTTTGTGATGAAACAGGACCTTTGGATATTATTATCGATGACGGCAGCCATGTGAATGAGCATGTTATTGAATCATTCAGGATTCTTTTCCCAAAACTGAATGAGGGAGGAATATATGTTATTGAAGATACCAATACTTCTTACTGGCCTGAATACGGCGGTGACAGCAACAACCTTGACAATCCTTCCTCGTCAATGAATTTTTTTAAGAAGCTGACCGACTGTCTGAATCACAGGGAATTTTTAATATCAGGTTACCGGCCAACATATTTTGATGAGAATATTGTTTCCATTCACTTTTATCACAATATCATCTTTATTTATAAGGATAAGAATGATGAAAAATCAAATATTCCCAGGTCATCCGCACTTGGATGAGCCGCAGTCCTTGCAGATAAGGCACCCCTCCTCATAAACGAGGTTATGTGAACCGCATTCGCATTTTCCCTTGGCCTTGGTACCATTCGGAATGTATTTTTTAAGAGCGCGTTCCACGCCATTCTTCCAGTTATTGATAGATTCACTGTCGAGGTTCAGCGACTGGATAAGGTTGACGACATCGGCTATCGGCATTTCGTGGCGAAGCACTCCGGAGATAAGCTTGGCATAATTCCAGAATTCGGGTTGAAAAGTGTGTGACAGTCCTCCTATGATCTTCTTGTATCCGTATTTGTCGGTATACTGGAAATCATACCTGGTCTTCCCCTCTTCATTCCTGGTTTTTATTATCTGGCCTTTTACTATGCTTCTGGGTATGGGAAATATTTCCTCGTCGGCTATGCCTGTGAATATCTCGTAAGGTTTTCCGTCCTTGAGTCCGACGAATGCCACCCATTTTTC
Source organism: Bacteroidota bacterium (assembly GCA_043800695.1). Lineage (GTDB taxonomy): Bacteria > Bacteroidota > Bacteroidia > Bacteroidales > VadinHA17 > LD21. The sequence goes on along the minus strand of JAZDMU010000005.1, from coordinate 101,389 downwards.
TTCGTTTATATTGAACCTGATAACATCACATTCCAGCACCTTCGGGCGCTTGGGTCTCTCCCTGGCTGTTTCCGGTTTGCCGGTGATAAGAACACCATCCCTTGAACCGTCGCGATAAACAGTTGCTCCCTTGCATCCCGATTTCCAGGCGGTCAGATAAAGGTCACTGACCAGTTCTTCTTTAGCATCGGAGGGCAGGTTAATTGTGACGCTTATGGAGTGATCGACCCACTTCTGGATTGCGCCCTGCATCTTCACCTTGGCTATCCAGTCGACATCATTAGATGCAGCCTTGTAATAGGGCGACTTTGCTACTATCTCACCGATCTCCTGGTCATTCATCTGTTTGAGCTCATCAGGATTATAGCCGTTTAACCTGAGCCATTCGACAAACTTATGGTGAAAAACGTAGAATTCTTCCCATGAATCACCTACCTCATCCCTGAAGGTGACCGTTACATCCTTGTCATTGGGATTCACTTTCCTTCTGCGTTTATAGAAGACAGAGAAGATTGGTTCTATACCTGATGTTGTCTGTGTCATCAGGCTGGTTGTTCCTGTTGGGGCAATTGTAAGAAGGGCAATATTACGCCGCCCGAATTTGACCATGTTGTTATACATCACAGGGTCGGCTTCTTTCATCCTTAAAATGAACGGATTGTTTTTTTCGCGTTCTGCGTCGAATATTGCGAACGGACCTCTTTCCTTAGCCAGGTATGTAGATGATTTGTATGCTTCCAGAGCCAGCGTCTTATGGACTTCGACAGAAAAACTTGTTGCCTCCTCGCTTCCGTAGCGCAGTCCGAGTGCTGCAAGCATGTCACCTTCAGCTGTGATCCCTATTCCTGTTCTCCTTCCTTCCTGCGACTTCTTCTTTATGTTCGTCCAGAGGTTTCTCTCAACCATTTTGAGCTCATCCGGCTCCGGGTCCGCCTCTATTTTTGCAAGTATTGCATCTATCTTTTCCATCTCAAGGTCGATGATGTCATCCATCATCCTCTGGGCCAGGCCGACATGTTCCCTGTACAATTCGAAATCAAAATCAGCCCGCGACGTAAAGGGATTATTCACATAGCTGTACAGGTTGATGGCAAGAAGCCTGCAGCTGTCGTAAGGGCAGAGTGGTATCTCGCCACACGGATTTGTTGACACCGTTGTAAAGCCAAGATCGGCATAACAGTCAGGGACGCTCTCCCGGATTATCGTATCCCAGAAGAGAACCCCCGGTTCTGCTGATTTCCAGGCGTTGTGTATAATCTTTTTCCAGAGCTGGTTTGCGTCGATGTCGTTAATGAATTTCGGCTTATCGGAAATAATGGGATACTGCTGGCGGAAAATCTTATTTCCCTCCACGGCATTCATGAATTCATCGGTGATCTTTACCGAGACATTTGCGCCGGTCACTTTTCCGCTCTCGAGCTTTGCATCAATGAAAGTGCCCGAATCCGGATGCTTTATCGATATTGAAAGCATCAGTGCTCCACGTCTTCCGTCCTGTGCAACTTCGCGGGTTGAATTGGAATATCGTTCCATAAACGGAACAACGCCGGTTGAAGTGAGGGCGCTGTTCAGCACCGGGGTTCCTTTCGGACGGATGTGGGAAAGATCATGGCCGACGCCTCCGCGTCGTTTCATCAGCTGTACCTGCTCCTGATCGACCTTCATTATGCCGCCGTAGGAATCGGACGATCCGTCGTTGCCGATCACAAAGCAGTTTGAAAGGGAAGCAATCTGATAGTCATTGCCGATACCCGTCATCGGGCCGCCCTGGGGAACTATGTACCTGAAATCCCTGAGAACATTGTATATAAGATCTTCCGGGAGCGGGTTTTTATATTTCAGCTCTATCCTGTGTATCTCCCTTGCCAGGCGGCGGTGCATGTCGTCGGGGTTCTTTTCATACATGTTGCCGAAAGAATCCTTAAGTGCATACTTGTTTGCCCATACCCTTGCAGCAAGCTCATCGCCCCTGAAGTACTCAATACTTGCAGTCACAGCTTCATCATGAGAATAAACAGGTTTCGAAATTTTCTTCGTCTCAGTTTTATTCTGAGCTCCGGCTGCCTCCTGTTCATCTTTCGATTTCTCAGATGCAATAACTGATTCCTGGACAAAAAGATCTCCCATGTTCGATTCGATATTCTGTTATTCCCTGATTATAATAGGATTAAACGACCACTGATTTGTAAAGCGGGTAGTTGCTAAATTAGACAAGCATTAAGCTCGATGCAAGACAAAAATTTTAAGTTTATCAACATTTGATGGTAGAGTTATTAACTATTTCTTTTCTGCTGATTTTCAATAATTTATGATTTTACTTTTTCTTTTGGATGAATTGATCAAAGTAAAGTCATTAAAAACCTGCTAGTTAAAATTGTTGACAAAATAAAATGCTTACAACCCGGTTAAAAACATAAAAGGGTGCTTCGTTTGAAGCACCCTTCTAATATTGTATCCAGAAGTCTCTTCCTTAATTGAAGATATAGCGGAGACCGATCTGTAATCTCCAGACCTGGCTAATGTTAAGATAAGGAGAATAGGTTTCTGTTGGATAAGCGCCGTCAACCTGAACCATTGAGAAGCTGGGAACGTCGTTTACATCACGTCCGGCATATCTTAAGATTGCTCCGTTATTGGAGACAGCCATGTTTTTGTTAACTCCCCAGTTTGAATTCAGCAGGTTGCCTGCATTCAGAACGTCAACACTTAGCTGAAGAGTATTCCTTGTGTTTCCGGCCTTAACGGAGAAATCCTGTACAAAGCGGAAATCAATATTATTCACCCAGGGTGCACGTGCAGAGTAGGCTTCAGCATATTCGCCCATGTGTTTACTCAGGTATTTATCCTGTTCAATGAAAGCAAAGAATGCATCTTCGTCAGCAGGGGTGGCAAATGCAACTTCACCTCTTTCTTTCGGGATGTATATCAGGTCGTTATTTACACCATCGCCGTTCATATCGTTGCTGTATCTGAATGTATTCCCATAGGGAGAATATCCGGATAAGAACAGGCTGAAGCTTGAAGCCATTTTTTCGTTCAGGTAAGGAATACGGTATGATACTGAAGCGATCACCTTATCAGGAACTACATACTGCGAGCGCTGCAGAGTTGCGTTATTCGGTCCGTTAACAGTAAGCAGTCCCACCCATGCTGAATTGGCATTGCTGCCGGGCATACCCGAAATTTCTTTCATCTCTGTTCTTGTATAGGCAACCATAAGGTCGAGGTTCTTTACCGGTTCTGCGTCAAGAGACAGGTTTATTGTGTAACCATAGCCCTCACTGGTATTCATCAGAACGCACGCATCCCTGACAGTTGTGTACAAATAATTAGCCGGAAAAATGTAACGGTTGTCAGGACCTGCAAAAGTCGTCCATGTTGCATCAGGATTTCTTATAGCATAATTATCCAGCCTTACAGCATTTATGTTCTTTGTAAACATTCCTTCAGCTGTTATGGAGAAGGGGAAACTAACAGGCGCTTTATAGTCAACTGCTGCTGAAGTTTTCCATACCTGAGGCATCCTGAAATCAGGATCAACGCCTGCTATTGAACTTGGTACACTGCCATCCTCAGGTGTTACCACGGTCTGGAAACCCATTGTTTCTATCATTTCATCAGCATCTGTGATCAAACCGCCTGTCAGCAGATCCAGTCTCGGGTCTCTGGATGTCACAGTGCCGGTGGCACTGAAGCGGGTCTGTATCTTCATCAATATCTGGTTCATGCCGGCATTCGAAGGCATGTTGGTGAAGAATACCAGTGGCAGACGGCCGGTAAAGATCCCGGTTCCGCCGCGTACAACCAGTGATTTGTCGCCGTTAACATCCCAGGTAAGACCAACGCGCGGAGAAAGGTTGATTTTAGGTGTAGGCCATTCTCCTGTGTTAATATTTTGTCCACCAAAGTCAAGCGCCAGGATGGCATTGTTGGTAATAATATCATCGATAAATGAAAGATTATCGGCACGCAAACCAACAGTCAGCTTGAAATTCTGAACAGGGTTCCATTCATCCTGGATGTATGCACCGATCTGGTTGAATTTAACCGCATTCGAAGGTACAAGTTCTCCGTTGGTACCATATGTCAGTGCAAAGTCAACCGGTGCAGCTCCGCTCAGGAAATCGCTCAGGCTGTAATAGCGGTAGTAGCCTGTTCCGCTGCGCATATAATTATTGTCAGCCATCTGGTATTCAAAACTGAGTCCTCCTGTCAGCTTGTGAGCATCAACGTTATAAGTAAAGTTGTCTGTGGCAGTTATGATCCTGTTTTTTACACCATTGTTCCATGTAAATAATTCATATCCGGCAGAGATATAGGGGGCCAGTGCATCAACTCCGGTGGCAATATCCCCGCTCATAATATCAATGAAAGGGAAGGGTGAGGAAGTCGATCCGCGGACATCCTCAATATTGGAGTATGTCAGCAGCAGCTGGTTGGACATATTCTGGGACAATTTGCTGTTCAGCTCAATGGATCCGGAACTAACTATATTATCCATTGAATACATCGAATTGGCATATGACATCGAAAATTCCCCGACACGGCTTTTTGTATTATCACGGTAACTGCCATCAGTTGAGTTCCCGTTAGGCGGGTTCCAGGCAGTATTCTTTGTGTGGTTGAAACGCATGCTTAGTTTATGGGCATCGCTGATGTTCCAGTCGAGGCGGACGAGGTATTTCAGGTTTGTCTCATCAGCCGGAAAATCTGTAAATGAACCTGTTTCGTAGCCGTATGTATTTCTCAGGAAATCCGATACTGTTTGCAGATCAGCCACCGTTGTACGTGAAATCGTCTGCTGGTCGGAAATACCATCGGTCGAAGCACGCCAGCGGATTACCTGCTGCGGACTTTTTTCGTATTCAAGGTTTCCAAAGAAGAACAACTTATTCTTAATGATCGGACCGCCCAACGAAAAGCCATAGATGGAATTCGATTCTTCGGCACGGTCACCAAAATCATGATCGCCAATCTTGTTGCCGCGCATATTCTGGTTAGTCAGATAGGTATAAGCAGTACCCTTAAAAGTATTAGTTCCCGATTTGGTAATAGCATTGATACCGCCTCCGATGAAGTTGGTTTGCCTTACGTCGAAAGGAGCAATCACAACCTGTACTTCTTCAATAGCATCCAGGGAAATAGGATTGCCTCCTCCCGGCAGGTTACTGGCCAAACCAAAATTATTGTTGAGATTTGAACCGTCAACCGTGAAATTTGAAGAACGTCCGTCACCGCCGGCAAAACTCATTCCGCTGGCATATGGAGAAACTCTTGAAATATCGTTAATGCTTCGGTTAATGCTGGGCAGCAATGTCATCTGTTCTCCCGAAATGTTTGTAGTGGCACCGGTCTTCGTAGTGTTAAACTTCGAAGGCCTGGTTCCCACAACAACAACTTCGTTGAGCTCGGTGCTCGATTCGGTCAGTCCCGTGTTCAGGCTAAAAGTCTCTCCAAGAAGAAGATTGATATCCGTGAAGGTCTTCTTTGAGTATCCGATAAAGGAGACTTCCACTTTATAGGGACCGCCGGGACGCATGCCCTGGATTGAAAAAAGTCCCTGGTTATTGGCCGTTGCACCATACATGGATCCCGAAGGCACATGCGTTGCGACAATGGTTGCTCCTGCCAGGGCTTCTCCCTGAGAGTCAGCAATCTTGCCGCTCATCGATGATGTTGTCGATCCCTGTCCGGACAAGCCGGCAGTGACAAACATCAACAGCATCATCGCAAATGTCTGTTTTAATAGTTTCATCATAGAAATAGGATTAAGGATTAATAATATTTTCACAAGAATATCATATTTAACTGATAACCTGATAACAAAAAAATTACGATTCAGTTAAATCAGGGTTTGCAATTTAGTTCTCTTTGAAGGATGTTGCAGAATTTTAAAAAAGATAGTTGTCAACAAATTATGAGCAGATTCTGTTAACATCTTTTCAGGTGATTCCCTGCATGATTTTATGGGTGGCTCCGGTGTTCTCAGCCACATATTTATTTGCAGTTTCTGCAGAACGTCTGTAAACGTCTTTATCATTTAGAAGAGTTTCCAGAACCTCTTCAAAACTTCCCTGGTCACTAAATGAAAATGCCCCGCCCCGTTCTATCATCTCAACTGCTTCCCGGAACTTCCGGTGCACGGGTCCGAATATAACAGGCATACCCCAGCATGCAGGCTCAAGAATATTATGTATCCCCCTGCCGAATCCGCCTCCGATAGCAGCAATTGCAGCATACCGGTATGCCGATGAGAGCATTCCAATGTTGTCGATGATCATAACTCTTGCATCAGACTGATTTTCAGAGTACTCAGAGAACTTAACATATTTGACCCGGAGAAGCCTGGTGAGCCGTTCAATATTTCCGGGATCGATTTCATGAGGGGCAAAGATCCATTTCATTCTTCCCGGATTCCTGTTGATGTATCCGGCTATTATCTCTTCATCCTGCCTCCAGCTGCTTCCCGCAAGGAACAGCTTTTCACTCCCGCGGAAATGTTCAACCTGCTGAATATTCCTGGCTCCTGCTGCTATCTCAACCACCCTGTCGAACCTAGTATCGCCTGCAACAGTCGCATTCCCGAGTCCGATTCTTCCCAGCAATTCAAGGGATCTCTGATCCTGAACAAAGAACCATGTGAAATTATCAAGTATCCTGCGGAAAAAACTTCCATACCATTTGAAAAAATGCTGATCGCCGCTGAAAATGCCGGAGATCAGATATAACGGTGTTTTCCTCTTTCCAAGCAGAGATAAATAGTTATACCAGAATTCATATTTGACAAATATCACTACCGCCGGATCAACAATCTGTATGAACCGCCATGCATTAACGGGAGTATCCGGGGGCAAATAGCAGATAATATCGGCCATGGGGTAATTCTTCCTTACCTCATAACCTGATGGTGAGAAGAAAGTAAGAACAATCTTCACGTGCGGCTTCTCTTTTTTTATCGCCTCAATTACCGGTCTGCCCTGTTCAAACTCCCCCAGTGATGCACAGTGCACCCAAACATATCTTTCCCCGGCGCTTATTTTGCTCCTGAGATGCTCAAACCAGTTCCTGTTGCCTTCTCGCCAAAGCTTAATCCTCCTGTTAAAGGGAGATAACAGATAAGCTATTCCGGTAAGAAAATATATACCTATATTATATAGTGTTGACATTTTTAAAAATTGGAAGTGTCAAAGGTAAGCAAAAAGGTACAACGGTACAACGGCATTACGGCATTACGGCGTTAGGGCGTTAAGGCAAGAAGGCATTAAGGCATTAAGGCGTTCTGATTATATCCCTTAATACCCTAAAGCCCTATTGCCCTAAAGCCTTATCCCCCTAAAGCCTTAAAGCCCTAACACCTTATAAATAAATTCCTGCTATTTTTGTATTATAAAATACCCCCGCCATGATACGCCTGGTAGCCCTGATCATTTCAATCGTCCTGCAGATTATCGCAGCTTCAATAGCCCTCGGATTCATAAAAATGACAAAATACAGGCTCTCCTGGATCCTGCTTTCCCTGTCATTTGTCTTTATGGCAGTAAGGAAGATCATTCAGCTTATTGAAATCTTCCGGGGAACGCCATCATATACTTGGCAAATGGTTGATGAATGGCTTGGCGTTCTTGTTTCTTTTCTGATAATTGTCGGAGTGGTTCTTATACGCGAGATTTTCTATTCACTGAAAAGAGCTGAAATTGACAGGCTGAGAACAGAAAGAAGGGTTTTAAATGCGATTATAAACACTGAGGAAAATGAAAGAAGGCGTTTTGCAAAGGATCTTCACGATGGTCTCGGTCCCATACTTTCCACAGTAAAAATGTCAATCTCATCGTTGAATGACAAAGTGAAGGACCCTGTTGGCACAGATATCCTCAACAATACAAACCATCTGGTAATTGAGGCGCTCAATGCGATTAAGGATGTGTCAAACAACCTCAGCCCCCATGTGCTTTCAAATTTCGGACTGGCCAGTGCGATCAGCGCCTTTACGACAAAGATAAGCCAGACAGGAGCCGTTGAGATCGATTTAAAGTCAAACATGGAGAACCAGCGTCTTGAAAATGACAAGGAAGTAGTTATATATCGCGCTGTCTGTGAATTAATTAATAATTCAATCCGCCACTCGGGAGCATCCCGGATAGAGATCGAGCTTCATAAGCACGAAAAATTTGTTACCTTGCAGTACTCTGATAACGGCAGGGGTTTTGATACATCAGCACTCAGAGGGGAAGATAACAAGGGTATGGGGCTTTCCAACATTGAGACGCGCGTGAAATCGGTTGAAGGAGTCTTCATCCTTGAAAGTTCAGCCGGAAAGGGTACTACAGCACTGATCAAGGTAATTGATGAAAATTCGTAAATGACAAAAATCCAGATTATAATAGCCGATGATCATCAGCTATTCAGAAACGGACTGAAAATACTACTGAATTCTTTCCCGGAATTTGAAGTTGCAGGAGAGGCTTCCAATGGAGAGGATTTCCTGAAGCTGCTTAAAACAACCCCGGCCGACATTGCCCTGATGGATATCAACATGCCTGAGATGGACGGGATTGAAGCAACAAAGAGAGGCCTGAAGATATGTCCTTCGATCAGCATCATCGCCCTTTCAATGTATGGCGAGGAAGAGTACTATTACAAGATGGTGGATTCGGGAGCAAAAGGATTCCTGCTCAAGGATTCAGACATCGCGGAGGTCAGGGAGGCAATCCTCACGGTAATAAAGGGAGGAAGCTACTTCTCACAGGAACTCCTTTACCATGTTATCCAGAAGATCAAGCACCGTGAGCTTCAAAGCAAAACCGCCAATCTTTCAAAAAGAGAAAAGGAAGTGCTTCACAAAATATGTGAAGGCCTCTCCAACCAGGAGATAGCCGATACATTGTTTATCAGCAAAAGAACCGTCGATAAGCACAGGGCAAATCTTCTGGGCAAGACTAATTCAAAAAACACTGCAAGTCTTATTCTGTTTGCGATAAAGAACAAATTAATCGAAATCTGATGGCAGAGTCTCACGATCTTGGCATAAAAGGAGAAGAAGCTGCAGTGACACATCTGAAAAAATCCGGCTACAGAATTCTGCACCGCAACTGGAGATCGGGCAGGATCGAAATTGACATCATTGCCGAAAACCGTGATTTTATAGTGTTCACAGAGGTCAAAACACGTTCAGAAGACTTCAGGGAAGATCCGAAGAGTGCCGTGACCAGGGAAAAACAGAGATCAATAATTTTCGCAGCCGATAATTACATCAAATGGAATAAAGTTGATAAGGAGAGCCGCTTTGATGTGATTACTGTTATAATGAAAGATGATGTGCCGGAGATCGATCATATTGAAGCTGCATTTTATCCTACACTCAGATAACTTTAAACCTGATTATAATAAATTATGTTTATGAAAACACGTATTCTAACTGCTGCACTTATTGCATCAGCAATAATGCCGTTAAGCGCGCAGACGAAAAACACAGCTCCTCAGCAGGCAAAACCAGCAGAGGGTTATCTTTTTACTCCCGTTGTTGACCTGAAAACCACTCCGGTGAAAAACCAGTCGGCCACAGGCACCTGCTGGTGCTTCGCCACTACATCATTCATTGAATCTGAGCTTCTGAGGATGGGCAGGGAAGAATATGACCTGTCGGAAATGTATGTTGTACGACAGAATTACATTGACCGGCTTAAAGATAATTACCTCAGGAGAGGAACCGGCAACACCGGCCCGGGCAGCCTGTCACACGACTGGATGAGAGTTTTTACAGAATATGGTATAGTTCCTGATGAAGTATATCCAGGGTTGAACTACGGCTCTCCGACTCATAATCACAGTGAACTTCAGGAATTCATTAATGCTGTTGCTGACGTTCCGGTAAAACGTAAAAATGAAAGCATACAGTACCAGGAAATCGTAAGCGCAGTTCTCGATTCGTATCTCGGAAAATATCCCGGATCATTTACTTACAAAGGTGTGGAGTATACTCCGAAAACCTTTGCGGCAACCCTGGGAATAAACCCTGATGATTATGTTCAGATAACCTCATTTACTCACTTTCCGTTCTATTCACAGGGTATTCTTGAAGTACCTGATAACTGGTCTATGGCCAGATTTTACAATGTCCCTCTTGATGAGCTGATGGAGATCATTGATTATTCATTCAGCAACGGATATACTGTTAACTGGGACGGTGATGTGAGCGAGAGCGGATTTTCCCATTCAAACGGATATGCTATCCTGCCATCTCTGCCTCCCGGAGACAGGCCGGCGATAACCGACAGGGCACGTCTGGAGAGAGCTCCCGGTCAGCAACCTGCAGCCCAGGCATTACCTGCAGGCCCGGGTCCTGAAGTTAATGTCACCCAGGAGCTTCGGCAGGCAGGGTATGAGAGCTTCACAACAACGGATGATCACCTGATGCACCTTACCGGGATAGTTAAAGACCAGAACGGGACGAAATATTACAAAACAAAAAACTCCTGGGGAACCGACCGGAACGCTTTCGGTGGATACCTGAACATGTCGGAAAACTATGTAAAAGCCAAGACATTGTTCATCATGGTAAACAAGAACGCCATCCCGCCCGCAATCAAAACAAAACTGGGTATCTAACTGATCATCAGGTTACAGCCGCGGATATCGCTGTTGTCGAGCCTGCCAAGGACCTCAAAGCTTCCGTCTGCATGTAGCTTTCCGAGATCGTCGGTGGAAATGAATGAACATGAATGGATGTTTGCCAGGTCGATGATGTTTATTCCTCCTGTTCTGCCAGGCTCATCGAGAACAGAGAGCGGATCATGCGGATCGCGTATCATTATTTTCATCCATGGAGGAGTGCTGAAGATGCCATCACTTTTTGAGTAGGCCTGGCTTAAAAGCTCTGTCATCCCGTATTCTGAATGGATAGCCTCAACATTGAATGCGGTTTTCAAGACCGAATGCAGTTCCCCTCTTGTGATCTCCTTTCTCCTTCCCTTCATCCCGCCTGTCTCCATAATAATAACACCATCAAGATCAGGATGGTATTTTTCGGCAAGATCAAGAAGGGCAAAGCTTACACCCATGACCAGTATCTTCCATTTTCTTTTCTTCGCTCTCTTTATATTCGAAACCATTCCCCGGATGTTGCCCCTGTAAAAACCGCTGTCTGCATAAGCGCTCCTTTTTATGATCTCTTTCATCATGAAGACCAGTGATGAATTCTGCCTTTCGGTGTACGAAGGCAGCAGCGCTGCGATTAGATACTCTCCCGGATCTCCGTAAAACAATGAAAAAGCCTTCAGGAAACTCTCCTTATACAGAGAGGGGTCGACAACATAATGCCGGCTGACAGAGGTCCCGGTTGTACCGCTGCTTTCGAAAATTATTTTTTCCGGCTGCTCTCCCGTTATCACTTTATGGTCCCTGAAGAATCCGGCCGGGAGAAATGGTATCTTTTCAGGTGCATCCACAGACCCCGGATCCACTCCCAGCAAATCGATGAATTGATGGTAAACCCTATTGCCAGCTGCCTGGTAATTAAAGATCTCCAGGGCTGCATGATCAAAATCATCCCTGTTTTTTAAATTGAATATCTTATCTGATAAGCCTGGCTTCATTCAGCCGGGAATGTTAATGATCCGTCGGGCTGGTACACCCATTCAAAGGTGCATTCTGCATAGTCGCGGCTATCCCCGACCTCCGAAACTGTCGATATTATCCTGATCTTTGCATAGTGCTCCGATCCCGACCTGTAGATCCAGACCTGGTGGGGCTTTAGCGAAGAAGCCCATTCAAGCCACTGTGTAACATTAACTTCATCAATATCATTAAATGCCTGAATTGCTGAAGCCTCGTCTGAATACTCTCCATATTTATGGAAAGAATTTTTTAAGTTATTGGTCTGCAGGAACAGGTTCGTTCCGTCACTGTCAACCGTTATATCCGGAGAATTGCCTATGGTTGATACCAGTTCTGCTTTTGAAAAAAGGAATCCATATGCAAAATAAGCCTGCTGCGTTGAATTATATGTCAGGATATTATTTATTGTTGCCGTTCCGGACGTGGGAATGGCAACTTCCTTCGTGCATGAGTGCATGACCAATATCACGAAGACCAATATGGAAAACAATTTTCTCATACTGATGCAAAGATAAGGGATTTGAGACCGTTGTGCCGTTGTGCCCTTGCGCCGTTATACCGTTATTTATCCCCTCTTATGGCCGTGATCCCCGGAAGCTTCTTGCCTTCCATATATTCGAGCATGGCGCCGCCTCCTGTTGATACATAGCTCACCTTATCGGCAAGATTATTTTTATTTATTGCCGCAACGGAATCACCGCCGCCTATAAGGCTGAATGCGCCTTTCGCTGTTGCTGCAGCGATTGCTTTGGCGATAGCTGTTGTTCCCTTTGAAAATTTTTCCATTTCAAAAACTCCCATGGGTCCGTTCCAGAGTATCGTTTTTGAGTTTTCAATCACTGCCGAGAATTCTGCGATGCTCTTTTCGGCAATATCGAGCCCCAGCCAGCCGTCAGGAACAGCGTCAACAGCCGTAACATTTGTATTGGCCTCATTTTCAAACTTATCAGCATTCAGACTGTCTGCCGGCAGATAGAGTTTAACACCTTTTTCCTTTGCTTTCTCCATTAACTTCAGAGCCAGGTCGAGCTTATCCTCCTCGCAAAGTGATTTGCCTATCTTCCCTCCCCTGGCCTTGATGAATGTATAAGTCATCCCGCCTCCGATGATCAGATTGTCAACCCTGTTCAGCAGGTTTTCGATCAGCAATATCTTGTCGGACACTTTGGCACCGCCCATAATAGCTGTGAAAGGACGCTGAGCATTGTTCAACACCTTGTCCATCGCAGCAAGCTCGCTGTTAATCAGAAATCCGAACATCCTTTTATCCTCAGGGAAATTATCGGCAATTACTGCAGTTGTCCCATGTGCCCTGTGAGCTGTGCCAAAAGCATCATTCACATAGATCCCGGCATATCCGGCCAGCTTCTTTGCAAGCTCTTTCTGTTTAATCTTCAGTTCTGCCTTTGCAGCTTTCTTTTCCTCGTCGGTCGCTGTTTCCGAGAGAACAGGCTTGCCCTCCTCCTCGGGATAGAATCTGACATTCTCAAGCAGCAGCACTTCTCCCGGTTTAAGTTCTGCCGACATCTTAACCGCAGATTCACCAAGACAGTCATCGGCAAAGAGAACTTTCTTCCCAAGAAGTTTTTCAAGAACAGGAAGCACAGGTTTGAGTGAATATTTTTCCATCCTGCCTTCAGGTCTGCCAAGATGTGACATCAGGATTACGCATCCGCCCTCGGTGATGATCTTGTTTATTGTCGGCAGTGCGCCCCTGATACGGGTATCGTCGGTAACCACCAGGGTCTTTTTGTCAAGCGGTACGTTAAAATCAACCCTGACAATGACTTTTTTGCCTTTGAAATTGAAGTCCTGGATCATTTTCATATTGCTATAGTTTTAAGGTTATTTATATTGGATCAATGGAATGCAAACATAATTAATATTTGACTAATTTTGAAGAAAAAATAATGGCAAAAATCACATTTAAAGGAAATCCTGTAAACACATCAGGAAACCTTCCACCAAAAGGCAGCACTGCTCCCGGTTTTTCACTGATAAAATCCGACCTGGGCTCCCTGTCATTATCGGACCTTAAGGGTAAAAAGCTCATCCTCAATATATTCCCGAGCCTAGATACCTCCGTTTGCGCAATGTCGGTGAGAAAATTCAACCAGCTTGCTGCCGGGAAACATAACGTCATGGTACTGGCGATATCGAAAGATCTTCCGTTTGCTCACTCCCGGTTCTGCTCGACAGAAGGCATAACAAATGTTGTAACCCTCTCGGGATTCCGCGACACCTCATTCGGTAAATCTTACGGTGTCGACCTTATTGACGGACCCTTTGCGGGGCTTTATGCCAGGAGTGTTGTTGTTATCGATGAAACAGGAAAAGTTATTTACACCCGGCTTGTTCCTGAGACCACAACAGAACCTGACTATGATTCAGCGTTGGCGGCTCTTTAAATCAAGCCGGTATTTATACGCATGGAATGAAGATATCTGATTTATGAATTTTGCTCAGATCCCCGGACAAAAAGATACTATCGCCAGGCTTATAAGATCGGTAAGCGAACAGAGGGTGAGCCATGCTCAGTTGTTTTCCGGTCCTGAGGGATGCGGCTCGCTTGCCCTGGCCCTTGCATATGCACAATATGTGAGCTGCGAGAACCGTACGGAAAGCGATTCCTGCGGAACCTGCAAATCGTGCGTCAAATACGAAAAAATGATCCATCCCGATCTTCATTTCGTATTTCCGGTCATAAAGGACAAGAAGAACAGTGAACCTGTCAGTGATTCATTCATTGAGCAATGGAGGGAGTTTGCCAGGCAATCGCCTTACTTCACGCTCAATGAGTGGCTCAACGCAATAGATGTTGAAAACGCACAGGGCCTGATATTTGCATCCGAATCAGGCGAGATAATCAGGAAGCTGAGCCTGAAAACCTTTGAGTCAGACTTCAAGATCATGATAATCTGGCTGCCCGAAAAGATGCATCCTGCTGCGGCCAACAAGCTCCTGAAACTTCTCGAAGAACCGCCTGATAAAACTCTTTTCCTGCTTGTTTCGGAGGAGCCTGATAAGCTGCTCCCGACGATAATTTCGCGTTGCCAGATTATCAAGGTGGCAGGGTTCTCAGATGATGAGATCAGGGAATTCATAAGGACAAAATTCGGGACTGACGACCAAAGGGCTTTCGGGATCGCCCGCGTGGCCAACGGAAATATAATCAAGGCTATCAGGCAGAATGATAAAGAAGATGCTTCACTTCAGAATCTCGACCGTTTCAGAAGCCTTATGAGGTTTGCCTGGAAGCGCGATATCATTTCAGCTATCGGATGGTCGGAAGAGATGGCCTCTGCAGGCAGGGAGACCCAGAAAAATTTCCTTTCTTATTCGCTGAGACTGCTCAGGGAAAACCTGATGCTCTCCCTTGGCCAATCGAAGAACGACCTTGTATTCCTGGCCGGTGAAGAAGCCGCCTTCTCTGATAATTTCCACCCATTCATTACAGCACATAACATATATCCGCTCACTGATGAATTCAACCTTGCACATGCGCATGTTGAGGCAAACGGAAATGCAAAAATAATTTTCCTCGATCTGGCTCTGAAGGCAACAAGGCTCATCCGCTGATTAAACTGCAGGCAATTGACATTGTTGCATTTATTCACTATTTTTGCGGATTATTCAACAGAGCAGGATCTTTATGACAGATAATGAAGAGGTACAGGGACCGACGGGCGAAGAGATCCGTTTACCTGACATAAAATATAAACCCGGCAATAACAAACTTGACTCATTCAACTGGCTCCATGACCTTCCGGAGTGTCAGGGTGAAAATGAGATTATTGAGATCAGGTTTAAGAATACACGCAAGGGATTTTACAGGAATGTGAACAACCTCAGGTTCGAGATCGGCGATCTTGTTGCCGTTGAGGCTTCACCGGGACATGATATCGGAAGGGTGTCTATGATCGGCAGGCTTGTGCGTGAACAGATTAAGGAGTGCAAGGTCGCGCTTGCACTTGAAGATCTCAAAAAAGTATACCGGAAGGCGAAGGATGTTGATATCCAGAAATGGGAAGAAGCCAGAAACCTGGAGATCCCCACCATGCTTCGCTCAAGGCAGATAGCCGAAGAGCTGAAGCTCAATATGAAGATCGGAGATGTGGAATACCAGGGTGACAGGACTAAAGCTATCTTCTACTACATCGCTGATGAAAGAGTCGATTTCAGGCAGCTGATCAAGGTGCTTGCAGAGGAATTCAAGGTGAGGATAGAGATGCGCCAGATAGGCGCACGGCAGGAAGCTGGAAGGATTGGCGGAATTGGTGCCTGCGGCAGGGAGCTCTGCTGCTCGACTTACATAACCAATTTCATTTCGGTCACTACCACCCATGCCAAGTACCAGGAACTCAGTCTCAATCCCCAGAAACTGGCCGGGCAGTGTGGTAAGCTGAAATGCTGCCTCAATTTTGAGTTTGATTGCTATATGGACGCGCAGAAGCATTTCCCGCCAAAGGATGTTCCTCTTGAGCTCTCCGATTCCAGAGCTTTCTTTCAGAAAATGGAAGTTCATAAGGGCATATACTGGTACACTACCGACGGTCACACAACAGCCAATCTCATTCCTGTACCGGTTGAAAGAGTGAAGGAGATTCAGGCTCTTAATAAAAAAGGCATAAAAGCCGACCGGTTGCTAACTGCTGATCAGTCCTGGGAAAATACACCGGTATCCGAAGACCTTCTCAAAAACAACAGCCTCACAAGGTTTGATCCGGCGCCTGAAAAAAAACAACACAGCAGGCATCCACACAAGAAAAAGAACAGGAGATTTCATGACAAGAGAAATAAATAACCTCCTCTTCCTCACTCTTTTTTTAATAATCACATCATGCAGCAGCGATGTGATTTATACCGACGCCGTTGCAATGAAGAAACAGGTATGGGAGCTGTCACACGTACCTGAATTCACCATACCTGTCTCTGATACTGTTCAGATGACCGACATCTCATTCACGATCCGCACGGGATCCGACTACCCGTTCAGGAATCTATGGCTTTTCATAACCGCGTACTCACCAGACGGAAAAAGCATTTCAGATACCCTTGAATATGAACTGGCCGATGAAAAGGGAAACTGGTACGGCAAGGGATTCGGAGATATTCATGAGCTCACTCTTCCATACAGGTCAAAAGTATTTTTCCCGGTAACAGGCCCGTACAGGTTTAAGATACAGCATGGCATGCGCACCGGTAACCTGGCGGCCGTTTATGATTTCGGACTGAGAATCGTTGAAACCTCAAAGTAACCGTCGGAGTGGGTAAAAACAAGCTGGCACGATGGGCTGAGCTGGGAACATTCAGCAATGTTTTCCAGCCTGACACGGAAGGTCTTTATGGCAAAGACCACCCTGTAAAGGGCAATTGGTGCAGGGATATCTTCAGGAATTCAAATCCTGTCATACTTGAACTCGGCTGCGGGAGGGGCGAATATACAGTCGGACTCTCCTCCATGTTCCCGGGTAAAAATTATATAGGCATTGACATTAAAGGGGCAAGAATGTGGAGGGGAGCAAAAACAACTTCTGAAAACAGAATGCCGAATGCCGCATTCCTGAGAACACGAATTGAGTATATCAACTCGTATTTTGCAAAAGATGAAGTTGATGAAATATGGATAACATTCCCTGACCCGCATCCCGGAAAACTTAACTCGAATAAAAGACTTACTTGTTCATGGTTCCTTAATATCTATCGTAACTTCCTGAAAGAAAATGGCATTGTACACCTTAAAACAGACAATACGGAGCTTTTCAATTACACAAGGAATATTGCAGTTAGAAATAACCTGCAGATCATCTGTTCTTCCTCTGATATCTGGTCCGGCAGGAAGGAAAATGACATACTTTCAATCAGGACCCATTACGAAAACCAGTTCCTGGCTAAGGGACTGAAAATAAAATATCTTGCATTCAGGCTTGAAAAGAACAGGAGAATCGAAGATGCCCCGGCAAAGATCTGAAACTGATGAAGATTTCTTCAGCAGTGTTTACAGGGTTACATTACTGATACCCCGGGGAAGGGTTACATCATACGGTGCGATCGCAAGATATCTTGGATCTGGTCTGTCAGCCCGGACAGTTGGCTGGGCGCTGAATGCCAGTCACAGTCAGCCCGGCTTCATTCCTGCCCACAGAGTAGTCAACCGCAGCGGGCTCCTTACCGGCAAACTTCATTTCGGGAACTCAACCACCATGCAGCAACTGCTTGAGAATGAGGGCATTATTGTTGAAGACGACCGCATCACTAATTTCAGGGAAAAGTTCTGGGATCCGTCATCAGAACTTAAATGAATATTTTGTGTTAATACTTTAAAGAGGTAATATTGCAGTCTTTTAGAATTAGTTCAAATAAAAATAAGCAGATACTTATGTTCTCA
Source organism: Bacteroidota bacterium (assembly GCA_043800695.1). Lineage (GTDB taxonomy): Bacteria > Bacteroidota > Bacteroidia > Bacteroidales > VadinHA17 > LD21. The sequence goes on along the minus strand of JAZDMU010000005.1, from coordinate 83,388 downwards.
AACGATCAGATATTAAACGCATTGCGGAAAGTGATCCATCCGGAAAAAGGGATTGATATTGTTACCCTTGGCATTGTATCAAAAATTGAATCGGACGGGAATGGGATATCACTCATTCTGGAACCTGAAAAGTCAAATGACCCTTTCATATCATCCATAAAAAGCAGTGCGACAAGAGCCATAAAAGAATCGCTTGGTCCCGATGCAGTGATAGCAAGCATTGAAGTAAAGCCCAGAGCGACCGTTGACAAAAAACACGGGAGATCAGATGAGCTGCTGCCCGGCATAAAGAATATCATCGCCGTTTCATCAGGAAAGGGCGGTGTGGGAAAAACAACTATCGCCGTAAACCTTGCTATTGCACTGGCAAAGAAGAAATATAGTGTCGGTCTTCTGGATGCAGATGTTTTCGGGCCCTCTGTACCGAAGATGCTTGATGCAGAACAGTTCAGGCCTGAGATAAAAAGTGAGAACGGAACCGATTATATTGTCCCTCTTGTAAAGCACGGAGTAAAGATCCTCTCGACAGGTTTTTTTGTGGATCCTTCGGAAGCGGTCATATGGAGGGGCCCCATGGCGTCCAACTTCCTGAAACAGCTAATGTCACAGGGAGAGTGGGGTTCGCTTGATTACCTGCTGATCGACCTGCCTCCCGGAACCAGTGACATTCACCTGACACTCGTGCAGGAGGTTGCTGTAACAGGGGCAATTGTGGTCAGCACTCCCCAGGAAGTTGCGCTGGCCGATGCAATCAGGGGTATATCGATGTTCAGGAGCGAGAAGATAAATGTGCCTGTTCTGGGGCTGGTGGAGAATATGTCGTGGTTCACTCCCGCAGAGCTTCCGGAAAACAGGTATTTCATTTTTGGCAGGGATGGCGGGAAAAAACTGGCCGAAAAAATGGGTGTCGCCCTGCTGGGCCAGATCCCCATTGTCCAGAGCATCTGTGAGAGCGGAGACAAGGGAGTCCCGACGGCACTTGAAGAGTCACCTGCAGGCAGAGCGTTCATGGCTCTCGCAGATGAAGTTGTCAGAAATGTGGAAATACGCAACAGGGAGATGAGACCAACAGTAAAAGTAATAATGAATAAAAGCTGAAAAACATGTCAGATAACAAGAACATACAGGAAAGAGTAGTAAAAGCACTTAACAGGGTAAGACCCTATCTTCAATCCGATGGCGGCGACATTGAACTGATCGAAATCACTGAAGACCTTTCAGTAAAAGTGAAACTCACCGGCGCATGCCATGGATGTCCGTTCAGCATGCAGACATTAAAAGCAGGAGTAGAACAGGCCATAATGAAGGAAGTGCCTGAAATTAAAAAGGTAATTTCGGCCTGACAAACCGCAGGTTCCCAATTTTATTTACCTTTGAAATACTATATCCGGCTTTGAAAAGTTTATAGTATTAAAATCTGTTTATTGCCTTCACTAAAAGCATTATATAGATCGCTGTTGCTGCTGATGCTGCTGTTGCTACCGGTAGACTGTTCCGTCGAAAAAAACACTGCATCCACCCGTTTCTACCATGGAATGACGGCCAGGTACAATATCTATTTCAATGGCTATGAGAGCTACAAATCGGGGCTGCTTAAAATGATAAACGGGTACACCGACGACTATGCCGATCTGCTCAGGGTATTCGAATACAGTGATCCCGCATCCCCTTCAAGATGCAGCTCAGATATGGAAAGAGCCATTCAGAAGGCATCCAAGCTTATCTCACTGAAATCAATCACGGCAAAACCCGAAGGCAGGGAAAGGGAGAAGCTAACTCCTGAAGAAGAAGATCTCCTGAACCGCAAGGAGTATAATGCCTGGGTCGACAACAGCTACCTTCTTATCGCCAGGGCGCGTTTCTATAAGCATGAATACAACGAAGCCGAAGCCCTTTTTGAATACTGCATATCCCAGGCAAACGATCCGGTGATAAGGCAGGAGGCTTCAATATGGCTTGCCCGGATCCAAAATGAAAAAGGCAGGTATAGTGATTCATACCGGACCCTCACGGAAATTGAGATCCCGGCAAAATCACCCGGGGAATTGCAGTCGATGTACCACACCACTATGGTGGATCTTTTCGTCAGGCAGCAAAAGTATGCCGACGCAATTGATCCACTTGAAAAAGCAATAGCTTTTGCATCAGGGAAAAGATCAAAATACAGGCTTACATACCTGCTCGCCCAGCTCAATGAGAAAGCGGGTAATTCATCAGCCGCAATAGCGCTCTATCGTGATGTCGTAAAAATGAACCCTCCATATGATGTGGAATTCAATGCAAGAATAAATATCGCAGGTGTCTTTGACGTCAACTCCGGAAACCCGAAGGAGATCAGGAAAGAAATGGAAAGGATGCTGAAAGACTCCAAGAACGCCGACTTTCAGGACCAGATCTATTTTGCACTTGGCAACCTTTCAATGAAGGAAGGAAATGAAACCGGTGCCCTTGATTTCTACAGGCAATCTGTATCGGTATCCTCAGTTAACCAGAACCAGAAAGGCAGGTCATACATGGCGCTTGCCGACTACTACTACAGGAAACCTGATCTTATCAATGCGGGCAAATATTATGACAGCACCGTAGTGTTCCTCAGCACCAGCCATCCTGAGTACCTGGCGCTGAAGACCAAATCGACCAATCTGAATGCTGTTGTCTCGCATCTTGCCGTAATTCAGACCGAGGACAGCCTTCAGAAGGTGGCACGCATGCCTGAATCTGAACGCAATGCACTGATTTCCGGCATTATCAACGATATAACAAAAGCCGAAAGCGAAGGAAAGACCTCACAATATTCCGACAGGTACAACCTTGGGCAATTTTATGAAAATGAAAGAAGGTTTCAGGATAATATAGAACAGGAAGGCAAATGGTATTTTTATAACCAGGCCGCCCTTACTTTCGGCCGCACTGAATTCAAGCGCAGGTGGGGCGACAGAAGGCTCGAGGATAACTGGAGAAGGGTTAACAAGGCCAGAACCTCAGGGGCATTGTCAGAATCAGATTCAGAAGAAGATACTCAAAATAGCGCCGATTCATCAGTTGCCCAGGTCGTGGATTATAAAAAACCTGAATATTATCTTAAGAACCTTCCTCTGACTGATTCGCTCATGGTTGCATCCGACAGCAGGATAGCCAATGCTTATCTTAACGCCGGTAAGGCATATGCTGAAAAGATCCTCGACATGAATGGCGCATCTGAATCGTTTGAAAAAATCCTTACAAGGTTCCCCGGTAACGAGCTTGTGCCGGAAACCCTCTACAACCTGTATAATCTGAACAAAGGGATCGATTATCCGAAATCGGAAATTTACAGGCAGCGTCTTGTCGAAAATTATCCGGAAACCGAATTTGCAAAGATGATATCCGACCCGGGCTACTATGATAAGAAGATGGAATCCCGGAAAATGTCAGAAGAGCATTACCGGGAAGCCTATGATAACTATATCAGGGAGAACTTTTACGTAACAATGGCTATGTGCGATTCGGCACTTATGAAATTCAGCCAGGATCCCCTTGCACCAAAGTTCAGGCTCCTCAGGGCATATTCTGTTGCCCGTATCAGCGATGAAAGGAGCTTCAAGGATGAACTGAACATTATCATAAAGCAATGGCCGGGTAGCGAGGAAGCAAAGAAGGCCGGAGAGATAGTTGCATTCATAAACCAGGAGATACCTGAGCTGAAGGTGGAGGAAGAAAAGAAGATAGCTGAGGAACTATATGTAGCTGATACAGCGGTTGCTCATGTATTTGCCCTGGTAATCGAAAATCCGGCTTTCAACATCAACCAGGCAACCTTCGATGTGATCAGCTATAATATTGATAATTATACAAACCTGAATTACCGTACCGAAGGCATCCTGGTTGACAACAAGTATATAATTATCACAGTATCAGGATTTCAAAAATATCTGCAGGCCATGGAGTATTACAGTTCATTCTCAGCCGAAAAGCTTGTAAGAAACCCTTCCTCCTCAAAAATGTATTCCTTCATTATCAACAGCGCCAACATGAAAGTGCTTGACAATGATAAAAAGCCTGAACGTTATCTGATATTCTTTAATGAGAATTATCTGAAATGAGAAAGATCAGGATATTATGGACAGATGATGAGGTCGAGGCGCTCCGTCCGCATATCTTCTTTCTCCGGGAGAAAGGATATGATATCGATACCTGTTCTAATGGAAACGACACTATAGATCTCGTAAAACAGAATACTTATGACCTGATCTTCCTGGATGAACACATGCCCGGGCTCAGCGGGATTGAAACGCTCAGGCTTATCCGGGAGGTGCGGACAGACATCCCCGTGGTGATGATCACCAAAAGCGAAGAAGAGGAAATTATGGAGGCCGCAATAGGATCGGAAATTGCGGATTACCTGATCAAGCCTGTTAAACCCAAGCAGATCCTTCTCGTACTGAAAAAGCTCCTTGACCAGAAAAGACTCGTAACGGAGAAAACCACAACAGACTACCAGCAGGAATTCAGCCGTATCGGCACCATGATCACATCGGCCCGGAAATGGAGTGACTGGACAGAACTATACCGCAAGATAACTTACTGGGAATCGGAACTCGGGAAATCATCCGATCCGGGAATGGCTGAGATTCTTAAAACACAGGAAAACGAAGCCAATAACTCATTCTCAAAATTTGTAACCTCAAATTACACCTCCTGGCTTGATCACAGTAATAGTGAGGCTCCTGTCATCTCCCCCGACCTCTTCCCGAAAAAGATATTCCCTCACATAAACCCCGGGCGGCCACTGTTTTTCATCCTTATAGATAACATGAGGTTCGACCAGTGGAAAACGATCTCGGCAGAGCTTTCCGGCCTGTACAGGATCGCAGGGGAGGATCTGTACCTGAGCATCCTGCCGACAGCGACACAATACAGCAGAAACGCCATCTTCTCCGGTCTCATGCCTTCACAGATTGCCGGCCAGATGCCGCAGTACTGGGTTGAGGATGACGATGAAGCCGGAAAAAACAACCATGAAGAAGATCTGTTCAGGAACCAGCTTTCAAAAAGAGGCCTTAATCTTAAATGGACTTACAGCAAGATCAGCAACAGCAACGAAGGAAAGAAACTCAATGAGAGGATCAGGCAGCTCCTTGAGAATGACATCAACATCCTGGTCTACAATTTCGTTGATATCCTCTCGCATGCCCGTACCGAGGTCGGTGTGATAAGAGACCTTGCCGGGGATGAAACAGCATATAAAAGCCTTGTAAGATCGTGGTTCATGCACTCCTCGCTGTTTGAACTGATGAAGGCTCTTGTTTCGTACCGGGTAAAAATTGTCGTATCAACCGATCATGGAACCATCAGGGTTCAAAATCCCGTAAGAATCGTTGGAGACAAAAAAACATCGCCCAACCTCAGGTATAAGACAGGAAGGAATCTCGACTATAACCCCTCTGAAGTATTTGAGATTAAGAATCCCGAAAAAGCCTTCCTTCCAAAAACCAACATCAGCTCGAGGTATATCTTTGCCACAAACAGGGATTTCCTTGTGTACCATAATAATTTTAATTATTATGCCGGCTATTACAGGAATACATACCAGCACGGTGGCATCTCGATGCAGGAGATGATCTTGCCGGTTGCAGTTCTTGATCCCTTATCATGAGAATAACAATCAAGGATAAAAGATACCTTCATTCCGCCGCCCGTAAGCTTCTCAGACATTACGGCGGGAAAAAAATATTCGCATTTTACGGGGCGATGGGAGCCGGCAAAACAACATTCATAAAGACCATCTGTGACGCGCTGGGAGCCATCGACACAGCCAGCAGCCCCACCTTCACCCTGGTAAATGAATACAGAACAAAAACCGGAGAGCCGCTCTATCATATTGATCTTTACAGAATTAGAAACCTCATAGAGGTATTTGACATTGGCATTGAAGAATATCTTTACAGCGGAAGTTATTGCTTCATTGAATGGCCTGAGCTTGCGGGGAATCTTCTTCCTGAAGAGACGGTAAGAGTAAGCATTACTGTGACAGAAGACGAAGCAAGAATTTTAGAGACCATATAGCCTGATCTTATTTGTACCTGAGTCGCATTTTTTTTAACTTTGAGGAAACAACACTTTTTCTGAGATGAACATGAGAGGCAAAAGCGGAAAAGTGAATCTCGGCAACGGCGCATTCATGCCCAAGGAAGAACATCTTGAAACCGCTGTCAGGTTCAGAAGGATAACCATCGGTATACCCGGCGACACTGATGAGGAGGAAAAGAGAGTGGCTCTGACACCTGAAGCCGTAAACCTTCTTGTTGAATCCGACAATGAAGTGGTGGTCCAGAAAGGTGCCGGCGCCGGAACCCATTACAGCGACAAGGATTACAGTGAAAACGGAGCTGTGATAACCGACTCCCCTGCAAGGGTATTCGGAGCAGATGTGGTAATAAAAGTGGCACCGCTCACCGAAAAAGATACCGATTACCTGAAAGGAAACCAGGTGGTAATGTCATACCTGAATGTTCTCAAGTTGAACGAGGATACACTTGCCCGGCTCATCCGCAAGAAAGTAACCGCGATAGCTTTTGAAAAGCTACGTGATGCCACCGGCACACTGACGGTTATTGAATCGATGAGTGAGATAAGCGGCGTCACATCGGTGCTCCTGGCATCAGATTACCTGAGCAACCATCACGGAGGAAAAGGTGTGATGCTGGGTGGGATCACCGGAGTCACTCCCACCGAGGTAGTTATTCTTGGTGCAAATACGGCAGGTCAGTTTGCTGCAAGGGCAGCTCTGGGACTGGGAGCAATTGTAAAGGTATTCGACAGCTCCCTGCAGCAATTAAGAAAATTTGAATCAGTTATCGGCCAGCGCCTTCAGACTTCTGTGTTCCACCCCCAGGTACTGAAAAAAGCTCTCCTGTCCGCCGATGTCCTGATTGGAGCTATCGAGCTCGAAGATCTCCGTCCGTGGTACTATGTAACCGAAGAAATGGTAAGCACCATGAAGAAAGGCGCTGTGATAATTGATCTGAGCATCGACAGGGGAGGATGCATCGAGACAACAGAGTGCAGGGCAATGAAAGACCCTGTGTACGAAAAATATGGCGTCATCCATTTTTCTGCCTGGAACCTGCCCTCCCGCGTGGCAAGAACAGCTTCAATCGCCCTCAGCAATGTGCTTGCACCGCTTCTCCAGAAAATGGCCGATTCAGGAGGGATAACCCAGCTTCTCAGAAGCGATCCCAGCGTAAGGAACGGAGTCTACCTGTATAACGGGATACTCACAAATGAAACACTCGGACAAAAGTTCGGCATTTTATCCAAGGACCTTGACCTTCTTCTTTCAGCATTCTGAGGTCAGAAATATTTGAGCACAGCTTTACCTCCTTTTATTTCGATCTTCGCCCTGGCTCCGATGTAAAATGCACGGTTGTCGTTGATATGCCCTGCCGGGAAATTGAAAAAAACGGGATAGCTGTATCCGCGTACCGCATCATAAATGATATCTCCAGCACCTTTTCCCCAGGGTATCTTTGTTTCATTCATGTCATTCAGTCCGCCGGCAACAAGCGCAGCCAGGCCCTTAAGCTTGCCGGCCAGCCTGAGCGATGTCATCATCCTGTCGAGATGGTAATAATATTCCCCTACATCTTCTATCACAAGGATCCTTCCTCTTGTCGCGGGTTCACCCGGAGTGCCGATCAGGCTGTATATCAGCGAGAGGTTACCGCCGGTGACCTCTCCCGATGCAGGGCTTACCCTCCCGGAATCAGGGATCCACTCCAGAGGCCGGCATCCTTTGAAGAGGGCATTGTATAATGAATCAATGGTCGCGGCTGTTTTATCCGGATTTGAATAATTCAGCGGCATTTCACCGTGAATTGTGACCAGGTTGAATTTTTCGCTCAGCCATAAATGCAGTACCGTTATATCGCTGTATCCGATAAACCATTTCGGACTCCGCCGCAGGGAGTTGAAATCTATCCGGTCAATTATTTTCAGCATCCCGTAACCGCCCCGGGAGCAGAATAGTGCTTTTATACGGTCATTGGAGGTCATTGCCTGAAAATCACGCAACCTTTGCCTGTCGCTTCCGGCAAAGGGGCCCTCCTGCCTGAGAGCATTTTTGCCGACATGCACTTTCAGTCCCCAGTTTTCCAGTATCCCAACGGCGGAATTAAGCTTAGCCTCCTCAATGGTAAAAGCAGGTGAAACTATCGCAACCTCATCACCCTTTTTCAGATATGGCGGACGTATCTTTGTTACAGACATGCCTATTAATTATATTATACGTAAAAATAGCGAATTTGTTTCATCATCTTGCCTTTGTACCATTGCGCCGTTATGCCGTTGTGCCATTTTTTATATCTTTAACCGTTTTTATTTTATTGCAATGAAAAAGTACAAAAGATACCTCATCACCTCAGCTTTGCCTTATGCAAACGGTCCGTTGCATATTGGTCATCTGGCTGGAGTTTACGTGCCATCAGACATTTTTACAAGGTACCTGAGGATGAAGGGAGAGGATGTGATTTCAATATGCGGTTCCGATGAACATGGCGTGCCGATTACCCTTAAAGCCAGGAATGAGCGAGTTACGCCGCAGGAAATCGTCGACAGGTATCATGCCATCAACAAGAAGGCATTTGAGGATTTCGGAATTGCATTCGATATTTATTCGCGCACATCAAATAAGGTCCATTACGAAACAGCTTCAGATTTTTTCCTGAAGCTTTATAATAAAGGTGAATTCATTGAAAAGACCTCAGAACAATACTATGATGAGGAGGCAGGCACTTTTCTTGCCGACAGGTACATAACAGGAACATGCCCGCATTGCGGAAACGAAAACGCATATGGCGACCAGTGCGAAAAATGCGGCACTTCACTCAGTCCTTCCGACCTTATCAATCCGCACTCAACTATCAGCGGGAGCAAGCCTGTGCTGCGCGAAACGCTTCACTGGTATCTTCCTCTCGACAAATATGAGCCGTGGCTTAAGAAATGGATACTGGAAGATCATAAGGAATGGAAGACAAATGTTTACGGGCAGTGCAAATCGTGGATAGACCAGGGCCTGCAGCCAAGGGCGGTGAGCCGCGACCTGGACTGGGGTGTTCCCGTGCCGCTGAAAAATGCAGAAGGCAAAGTGCTCTATGTGTGGTTTGACGCACCTATTGGATACATCTCGGCAACCAAAGAGCTTACCCCCGACTGGGAAAAATACTGGAAAAGCGAAGAGACAAAAATGATCCATTTCATCGGAAAGGACAATATCGTCTTTCACTGCATTATATTTCCGGCAATGCTTAAAGCCGAGGGCAGCTTCATCCTTCCCGACAATGTTCCGGCAAATGAGTTCCTTAACCTTGAAAACGACAAGATATCCACTTCGCGCAACTGGGCAGTCTGGCTGCATGAATACCTTATCGACTTCCCGGGCAAGCAGGATGTGCTGAGGTATTCACTCTGTGCCAGTGCCCCGGAGACAAAGGATAATGATTTCACCTGGAAAGAATTCCAGGCACGAAACAACAATGAGCTGGTTGCGATACTCGGGAATTTTGTAAACAGGACACTTGTTCTGACAACAAATTACTATGAGGGCAGGGTGCCGGAAAGAGGCAAGACTACGCCTGAGGATGACGCGGCTCTTAAAGAGATAACTCAGATCCGCCGGAATGTTGAAAACAGCCTTGAGGCATACCGGTTCAGGGAAGCACTGAAAGAGGCTATGAATCTTGCAAGGCTGGGAAATAAGTACCTGGCCGATGCCGAACCGTGGAAGGTTGTCAAGACTGATCCCGAAAGAGTAAAGACCATCCTCAATGTTGCAATGCAGATCACTGCCAACCTGACTGTCGTTCTTGAACCGTTCCTTCCCTTTTCGATGGAGAAGCTGCGGAAATCATTGAATTGCGGGCCGCTTAAATGGAACGATGCGGGAAGAACAGAAATCATGGCAGCGGGGAATCAGATCAATAAACCTGAACTGCTGTTTGAAAAGATTGGCGATGAGGAAATAGAAAAGCAGGTTCAGAAACTTCATGCAACAAAAAAGGCTAACGAAGAATCATCAATGAAAATTCAGCCACCCAAAGATCCTGTCTCTTTTGATGATTTCACGAAAATGGACATCAGGACTGCAACAATACTTGAAGCCGAAAAAGTTCCAAAGACGACCAGGCTACTGAAGCTGAAAATAGATACCGGCCTGGATACGAGGACAATCGTATCCGGAATAGCTGAATATTTTGAGCCGCAGTCGCTTATTGGCAGGCAGATCTCAATAATTGCCAACCTTGAACCGCGAAAGATCAAGGACATTGAATCAAAAGGGATGATACTGATGGCGGAAGACAAGGACGGCAGGCTGGTTCTGGTCACACCTGACGGAAAGGTAAGCAACGGGAGCGTGATAAAATAGAGTGTCAGATTCTTTTTACCCAGGTTCCCGGGAATTTTCGAGATACGGAGGCGGATTTCTCCAGAGCAGAATTAATGTCTTTGCACCTTACGGCACTGACCCTGTAGAAATTATCCGGTGCGTCGAGTATTTCAGGTTCAAATCCCTCCTTTTTCAGCAGCTCTGCCTGGTTAACGGCATTCTGCCTGAGCTTGAAGCTTCCGGTGATAATGCAGTAATGCAGCTCTTTAACTATGGGAACAGTTGTAGTTTCAATAACCACAGGTACCGTTACCGGTGTCTCTTCAATAGCTTTCCTGTTCTCATCAAGCTCCGTGGTTACCAGGGGATTCAGGGTTGTTGCTTCAACACCTGATCTGAAAATATCCCTGCTGAAAGGGATCGCAGCAAGCACTGCCAGAACGGGAACAATCACTGCAGCTCTCCATATTATCTTTTTCAGGGAAGCCCTCCTGACCGGCTCTTTACCGATATGCCTTGTGATGCGTTTCCTTGCATCATATCCTTCAAGCGGCGGGAACTGAAAGGATTCAAGTCCATATGAATCCAGGTGGTAATTGACGCTGCGGTCGGGCTCAAACTGAATATTTCCCTCCTGGTTGTTTATGAAAGTGCCGATATGATCAAAGGTGACCCTCTCCCCCCTTTCAAGCTTCTTCTTTACTGATGCCGCAAATTCATCGATGAGGTTGCGTGCATCGCCATATCCGATACCTGATGTCCCGGATATTCTTCCTGCGAGCAGGCCGTCATTATGGTTGAGGTTCCTGTTGAATGATATCTGCTTTACCGGCGGAAAGAAAGTGTCAGTGGTTTTATCAACGCGCGCAGGTGAATAGTTGCCGACAAACCCTCCGAATCCGGGAACGATCACGCAATCGTGGCTGAATAATAGTTCTCTTATGAAAGCAGTAATATCCATCTTTAACCTTACTTCCTTACAAAAATAATAAAAACTTTAATACTTCATATTACTTTCTATTACTCTTACCCCCTTCCCGACCTTCCCCCAGGGGGGAAGGAGCCAGCTAATCCTTTCCCCCTTGGGGGAAATTAGAAAGGGGGTGGTAAGAAATGGAATAATAAATTTTTTACCTTCGTAATTCCAAAGATTCCGGTTCCGATGAGAGAAATACAGATGGTTGACCTGAAGGCACAGTACGAGAAGCTTGGTCCGGAGATTGATGCAGCTATAAAAAACGTGCTTAATTCCACTGCCTTTATCAAAGGCCCCGAAGTAAGTTTGTTTGAAAAGGAGCTTCAGAAATACCTGAATGTTGATCATGTTATCTCATGTGCCAACGGCACCGATGCCCTTCAGATATCGATGATGGCGCTCGGGCTGAAGCCGGGTGATGAGGTGATAACCACCAACTTCACCTTTGTATCGACTGTGGAAATTGTCGCGTTGCTGGGATTGAAGCTGGTACTGGTCGATCCTGATCCATATACATATAATATATCTGCCGATGCCGTCAGGAAAGCGATAAACCCCCGAACCAGGGCTATCGTCCCTGTCCATCTTTTCGGTCAGTGTGCTGATATGGAGAGCATTATGAAAGTTGCTCTTGAACACGGGATCCATGTGATAGAGGATTCTGCCCAGGCTACCGGCACCGATTATATTTTTAAGGATGGCAGCAGGAAAAAGGCAGGGACGATAGGCACTGCCGGAACAACATCATTCTTCCCCTCAAAGAACCTGGCATGCTATGGCGACGGCGGCGCTCTTTTCACAAATGACGAAGCGCTGGCAAAAAAGATCAGGAGCATTGCCAACCATGGAATGAAGGTCAAATATCACCACGATGATATTGGTATCAATTCCAGGCTCGATACCATCCAGGCTGCCATTCTGAATGTAAAACTCAGGTATCTCGACAAGTTCAACAATGCAAGAAGGTCGGTGGCGGATCATTATGATGAGGCTCTGGCAGGATGCAAATTGCTCATCCTGCCTGAAAGATCTTCCTTCTCAACACATATCTTCCACCAGTATACCATAAGAGTGAAAAACGGAAAGAGGGATGGACTGAAGAGATTCCTCGAATCAGAAAGAATCCCTTCAATGGTCTATTACCCCGGACCGCTCCATATCCAGGATGCTTACCGTTACCTGGGTTACAGGGAAGATGATTTCCCCGTTACAAACCAGCTTTGCAGAGAAGTACTCTCCCTCCCGATGCACCCCGACATGGAGCATGACCAAATCGATCATATAGTACTTAACATCTTGAAATTCTTTGAAAAAAACTGACATGGAGAAGGAATATTTTGCACATGAGACAGCCGTTATAGACGAAGGCTGCATAATAGGAAAAGGGAGTAAAATATGGCATTTTACTCATATCATGAACGGGGCGGAGATCGGGGAGAGATGCAATATCGGACAGAACGTTGTTGTGTCCCCTGAAGTGAAACTTGGGAGAAATGTCAAGGTTCAGAACAATGTTTCGATCTATACCGGCGTGATATGCGATGATGATGTGTTTCTCGGTCCATCAATGGTATTCACTAATGTTATAAATCCAAGGAGCCAGATTATCCGCAAGGACAACTACCTGACCACCATTGTTGAAAAAGGCGCTTCGATAGGCGCCAATGCAACAATAATATGCGGAGTAATTATCGGAAGGTATGCCTTTATCGGAGCCGGTGCAGTGGTTACAAAGGATGTAAAACCCTTTGCCCTGGTGGTCGGAAACCCGGCAAGGCAGACAGGCTGGATGAGCGAATTCGGGCATAAGCTGATATTTGATGAAAAAGGATTTGCAATATGCCCGGAAAGCGGAGACCGCTACCGCCTGGAACATGGAAATGTTACTAAAATTATTTAGTAAATTTGCGCACCAGAAATAAAAATGATAGAGACTAATACACCAAAAAATTTCGGGCTCATAGGAGTTGCAGGTTACATTGCTGTCCGTCATCTGAAAGCAATAAAGGAAACGGGCAATAACCTTCTTGCCAGCCTTGACAGGTTTGACAGCATAGGCCTTATTGACAATTATTTCCCGCATAGTGATTTTTTTGTTGAATTTGAAAGGTTTGACAGGCATTTTGACAAGTTGAAAAGAGGCGGCACCAAAATCGATTATGTAAGCATCTGCTCTCCTAATTACCTGCACGATTCACATATAAGGTTTGCCCTCAGACATCATGCTGATGCAATCTGCGAGAAACCTATTGTACTCAATCCATGGAACGTGGATGCCCTGCAGGAAATTGAAAATGAAACCGGTCATAAGATCTTTACAGTTCTCCAGGTGAGGCTTCATCCGCGCATCATAGAGCTCAGGAACAGAATCAAAAATGGTCCTGCCGACAAGATCTATGATGTTGACCTGACGTACATTACAAGCCGCGGTAACTGGTATTACATATCCTGGAAGGGAGATATCCAGAAGTCCGGCGGAGTAGCAACAAATATCGGCATCCATTTCTTTGACCTGCTGGGATGGATCTTCGGAACCACAAGGAAAAGCGTAGTGCATTTGTCAGAACCTGACAAAGCAGCGGGTTACCTTGAACTTGAGAATGCCAGGATCAGGTGGTTTCTCAGCCTTGACCATGATGACCTGCCCTCCGGAATTACAGAAAAGGGCCAGAGGACATTCAGATCGATCCAGGTAAACGGCGAGGAGATCGAGTTCAGTGAAGGCTTTACCGATCTGCATACACAGACGTACAGAGAGGTGCTTGCAGGAAGAGGCTTCAGCCTTGAAGATGCCCGCCAGTCAGTGGAGATTGCATATAACATCAGGAATCTTAAACCTGTCGGCATCAAGGGAGAATACCACCCCCTGCTTAAGAACAAATGAAAAAAAAGATCGTTGTCACCGGAGGAACAGGTTACATAGGTTCGCATACAGCCGTTGAACTTATACTGGACGGCTATGATGTGATCCTGATCGATAATCTCTATAATTCAGAGGCTTATGTGTCTGACCGGATCGGACACATTACCGGGGTCACTCCGCGGCTTGAAGTCTTTGACCTTTGCGATGCTGCAAAGCTTAACGCCTTTCTGTCGGATACTGAAGATATTTCAGGAATCATTCACTTTGCGGCCTATAAAGCTGTCGGTGAGTCAGTCAGAAAACCGCTGGAATATTACAGGAACAACCTTGTGTCGATGATGAACCTCCTTGAAGGAATGAGACAATTCAGCATTCCTAATATGGTTTTCTCATCTTCATGCACTGTTTACGGGCAGCCGGATAAACTTCCCGTAAGCGAAGATGCCCCGTTCCAGCCCGCTGTTTCGCCTTACGGCAATACCAAGCAGGTAGGCGAGGAAATAATAATGGATACCATTGCATCAAATAAAAATATTAAAGCAATATCCCTGAGATATTTCAACCCTATAGGAGCGCATCCGTCAGGGCTGATTGGAGAGCTCCCCCGCGGAGTGCCGGAAAACCTTGTTCCATATATTACGCAGACTGCATATGGACTGAGGGATGAGCTAAAAGTATTCGGCAATGACTATAATACTCCTGACGGAACCTGCATAAGGGATTATCTTCACGTGGTGGATCTGGCCAAAGCCCATGTAGTAGCAATAAAGAGGCTCATTGAAAATAAGAACAGGAAGGATTATGAGGTATTCAACCTGGGAACCGGAACAGGCGTAACTGTGCTTGAGGCTATCAGGGCGTTTGAGCGAGTATCTGGAATCAACCTGAAATACAGGATCACCGGCAGGAGGGCGGGCGACATTGAGAAAATATGGGCTGATCCGTCATTTGCGAACAGTGAGCTGGGATGGAAAACTCTAAGCTCGCTGGATGATGCAATGGCCAGCGCATGGAAATGGGAGAACAATATAAGAAAGAAAAAGAATTAACTATGAAATTCACAAAGACGATCCTGATCACCGGAGGAGCAGGCTTCATAGGCTCTCATGTCGTGAGAAGATTCGTGGTCAGTTATCCTGAATACCGGATAGTGAATGCAGATAAGCTCACCTATGCCGGCAATCTTGAAAATCTCAGGGATATTGAGAAAAAGGGAAATTATGTCTTTGAAAGAATTGATATAACCGACAAGAAGACAGTTGCCGGCCTCTTCAGCACATATCTGTTCGCCGGAGTTGTCCACCTGGCGGCAGAATCACATGTCGACAGGTCAATAACAGGCCCTGATGAATTCGTGTATACAAACATAGTGGGAACTGTCAATCTCCTCAACGCTGCCCTCAGCTCCTGGAAGGATTCCCCCGCAGGGAAGCTCTTCTATCATATCTCCACCGATGAGGTATTTGGTTCGCTTGGAAAAACAGGCATGTTCACCGAAACTACAGCCTATGATCCGAAAAGCCCCTATTCCGCTTCAAAGGCAAGTTCCGACCACCTGGTCAGGGCATACAACCACACTTTTGGCATTCCTGCTGTAATATCTAACTGTTCAAATAATTACGGTCCCAATCAGTTCCCTGAGAAACTGATCCCGCTGGCAATAAACAACATCAAAAGCAATAAACCGGTACCGGTATACGGAAAAGGCGAAAATGTTCGTGACTGGCTTTACGTTGAGGATCACGCTTCAGCCATTGACCTTATCTTTCACCGCGGCAGGACAGGGGAGACATACAATATCGGTGGAAATAACGAGTGGAAGAACATCGAACTCGTATGGCTTCTGTGCCGGATCATGGACAGGAAACTGGGGCGCTCGCCGGGAACATCCGAAAAGCTGATAACATTCGTCAGGGACCGGCCGGGACACGACCTCCGGTATGCTATTGATTCATCAAAGCTGAGAAATGAGCTTGGATGGTCGCCGTCGGTAAATCCTGAAGAGGGGCTTGAAAAGACTGTTGAATGGTATCTTGCCAACACACAATGGCTTGAAAATGTCATTTCAGGTGATTACGAAAAATACTATGATTCAATGTACAGGGGAAGATAAGCCCTCAGGATCTAATCTTCTCCATTCGCTTAATGAGACCGTCCCCGAGGACGGTTTTCTTTTTTATATGATCCTGAATAGCCGCTACCACCGAATTCGATTCAAATTCCCCTCTTACTTCCTCAAAGTCAAGTTTCTTCTCCTCATCTCCTCCGTCAATGCCGAAGCCTGTCATTGATGAAAGCGTGAATTCCTTCCTTGCATCATCATAGAGCAGTTTGTCGAGATCGACCACGCTCTTCTTCCATCTTTCAACTATCCTGATTACGTCAGCCGGAATGAATTTATTAACAGGCTTTCCTTCTTCTTCCTCAATTCTCTCACACGACCATGTCCATTCCCAGTCGTAATACGACCTGTGCATCTTCCCGAAAGCCTCTTCAACGGCTTCAACTGTTTTAAGTTTTCCTGATTCAATATCACCGAGAAGATTGTCAACAGCCTTTTTCGGAGCTATCAGCCCGGCAATATCGACCCATTCACCTGAACCCATTTTTTTGTCAGGAGCAAGTCTTTTGCGTAGTTCAGCGATCGACTTCAGGCTATTGTTCTCAAGCCTTTTTATAATGGAGTTGCCGAGGAATTTATTGATGCCGGTCTGGTAAAGCTCTATGCCTCTTTCGAGGGAGGGCCCCTTTATCAGCATGTTTTTATATGTATATGACCCGGACAGGGCACCCGACAGATTCCTGAGGTTGCAGAGAAGTTCCCTTCCCTCGAACATTTTTCTGATCGTGTAGGGGCTAAGAAGGTTAAAATTGACCTGGTCGATCTTCACCGGATCTTTTCTCCTGTCGCGTACGGGCCACTTCTGTGCATCCCTGATGGTGCCTACGCTCCGTAGATTAATGCCCGGGACAAGAATGCTTTCGTCATTACTTTCAATAAGGTATGAGAATGGAAGCGATGACGTATCCATATTCTTGTAATGCCTTCCCATGACAAGTGTGAATGGACCGATGCGGGCAGGCCAGAGAAGATATGAGTCAGAGGTTGTCTTGGAACCCCGCTCCATGATTCCCTGATGGATAGGCCCCAGCTTGTACATATGGTTGCTCTGGTTTGAGCCGCTACCGGCATTCATGAATGAGAAAATGCCTGCAATGAGGAGGGTCGATTTGTGATGCGTCACTGTATATGGCCCAGCAAAAATTGAGCATGCTTCACCATGATAACCTCCGCAGTTGGCGAAGAAGAGGGAGTTCTCGGCTGAATAGTGCTTGCCCAGAACACAACCCTGCCCAATAAAGCATTTTTCTATAAGGGTTGAATCGGTGACAATGGCGCCCGAACATACAATGAAATGTTCCATTATCACTCCGGGACCTATATATACCGGATCCTCCGGGCAGCTGTTAATTGATCCTTCGTTAAGGCTGACAGCACCTTCTATCCGGCTGCAGGATCCGATCTTCACATTGCGGATTGTGCTGCAATTCAATATCCTTGAATTCCGGGAGATTATGCCCATCGATGATGAAGTTGTAGCTGAATAATCATCGATCATCTTTTCCATGATCTTCACGGCTTTGCTCCGGTGACGGTAGAGCGCTATGATATATGCTTCGTGGGCCGAAAGGCGGTCCCAAATCTTTACCATCCTGCCGCCGGTCTCATTGAGCACTGCAACGCTTGTCCCGTTGCCGAACTTTGAAACGCCTTCAGTGTGTATCTTGCCGCAGTTCTTTATTACAGAGCCATCCTCAATGATATAATTAGCAATATAATCTCCGATATTGTTTATGACTGCGTTAGACCCGACAGTACAGTTATGAAGCCTCGCATTCAGAATGCCGCCCGGAGTGCTTACCCCCGATTCATCTGTAAACGGCCTGTCAAAGATACCCAGCCTTATAGTGCCTGAAAAGATGACATTCCTGCACTGTACCGGATTGAATCCTTCAAGCACGGTGATATTTCCCCAGTCATCGGCGCTGCATCCGTTTGACTGAAGTGTCCGGATCTCGGGTTGCTTTAGTTTTCTGTATTTTGCCGGCATACTTGATTTGTATCAAATTATTTATTCAACCGTAACTGATTTTGCCAGGTTCCTCGGCTGGTCGACATCGCATCCCCTGAGAACGGCAATATGATATGAGAGCAGCTGCAAAGGTATCACGGCAAGGAGGGCTGAAAACACCGGAAGAGTATCAGGGACTTCCAGAACATAGTCAGCCATTTTCCTGATCAGCTCATCACCTTCCGTTACTATTGCAATCACCTTCCCTTTTCTTGCCTTTATCTCCTGAATATTGCTTATGATCTTCTCATAGGTGTCATCTTTTGTGGCGACAACCACCACCGGCATGTTTTCATCGATAAGCGCAATCGGACCGTGTTTCATTTCAGCTGCGGGATATCCTTCCGCATGAATATATGATATTTCCTTGAGCTTCAATGCGCCTTCAAGGGCAACCGGGAACAGGTATCCTCTTCCCAGGTATATGGCATTATGAGCATCCTTAAAGATCTTTGATAACTCAAGAGCCTGATCATTGTCGCGCAGGGCTTTTTCAATTTTTTCAGGAACAGCCACAAGCTCACTGATAAGTTCTTTAAAGCCGGAATCTGAGATTATCCCTCTTATGTGCCCTATTTGAAAAGCCATCATGGCCAGTACCGTGACCTGCGTTGTGAATGCTTTGGTTGAGGCTACACCAATCTCAGGTCCTGCATGTGTATAAACACCGGCATCTGTCTCACGAGGGATGCTGCTTCCGACCACATTGCATATCCCGATGACCTTTGCTCCCTTCTGCTTTGCCAGCTTTACCGCAGCAAGTGTGTCGGCTGTTTCACCGCTCTGGCTTATTGCAATAACGATATCGTTTTTATTTATGATGGGATCCCTGTATCTGAATTCAGAAGCATATTCAACTTCAACGGGGATCCTGGTATATTCCTCAAACAGGTATTCTCCAAGCAGTCCTGCATGCCACGAAGTACCGCAGGCCACTATAATAACTTTTTCAGCCTTTGATAAAGTCTCTATCATATCATGAAGGCCTCCGAGCATGATCCCTGAATGGTCAGGCAGAACCCGGCCCCTGAAGGTGTCATGTATTGCCCGGGGTTGCTCAAAGATCTCCTTCAGCATGAAATGATCAAATCCCTCCTTGTCGATCTCGCCGATTTTAAGGTCAATCTCCCTGACCTCGGGCTTGATCATCGTGCTTCTTATCGTTTTAAGCACGAGCTCATCCTTTCTGATGATAGCTATATCATCATCATTTAGATAGATGACCCTCTTGGTATATTCAACAATGGGGGTGGCATCTGAAGCAATGAAGTTCTCTCCCTCGCCCACTCCTATCACCAGCGGACTCCCTTTTTTTGCTGCAAAAAGTCTGTCAGGTTCTTTTGTGCATATTATCACGAGCCCGTAAGCGCCTTCGACCCTGTTAAGCGCCATCGTAACTGCCTGTTCAGCTGTGAGATCGCCTTCAACATAAAGATGATCCATCAGGTTTGCCAGGACTTCCGTATCGGTCTGGCTTGTGAATACAATGCCGCGTCCCTGGAGATGTTTTTTCAGAAGTGCATAGTTTTCGATGATCCCGTTATGCACGACAATGAAGTTACCCTTGTATGAGATCTGAGGATGTGCGTTGAGTTCGTTCGGTTCGCCATGGGTGGCCCACCTGGTATGGCCCATTCCGATTGTCCCGTCGAAATTTGAACTGCTTACCATTTCCTCAAGGTCGCTGACCCTGCCCTTGCATTTAAAGATCTTTGTCTCCCCGTTAACGAGAGCCAGCCCTGCTGAATCGTAACCGCGATATTCAAGCCGTTTCAGGCCGGTTATCACGATCTGCCTGGCAGGCCTGTTCCCTATATATCCGATAATTCCACACATAAGCTAATTTTTGTAAAATAAGTCACGAATTTAGGAAAATAGAATTGAATAATCAGAACCTGGTATATACCAGTTCAAATTTTACCGGATTCGCGCTGCCGTTGGCTTTCAGAATTGCGTTCCTGAGTGAGCCCGCGGGAAGAGCAAGTTGAAATTCGGGTTTATAGTATTCAGTAGTGTCATCAAGGTAACGCTGGATATATCTGGCAATGTTGAATGTGTAATTCGCTGCGGTAGTATCAATCACCCCGTCAAAGAAAGCGGTGCTCACATAGTAATCAGGTATAAGGTACCTTCTGTCAAGCTTGTCATAATATCCCATGAAAAGCTGACTGGGGAATGAGGCGCCGTTATAGGAAGAACCATCAAAATGAACCGGGCATGTCAGGCGCGCCTTGTTTATGAGGATCCCGTCAAGCGACGAATCGTTCCTGATCTGCTCCAGCCCGGGAATCTCAAGTTTTGTATATATGCCGTTCAGGCACTGTACATAGGAAAGGGTATCCTTTATCCTGTCATTTACATGAGTGATCTTTAAAAAAGGATCGGCAGTTGAAAGATCATGGTTGAATGTGCTAAAAGCTGCATTTTTGGCTTGTGCATCTATATTCAGCAACAAAATGTCGGAGGTGCCGTCGGCATCGTGCATATAGATGTATAACTGATGCTTGTATGTCTCATAGTCACCCGGGGCTTCAATGTTCATTGTAATGAATACCGGGGATACAGATGCTTCAAGTTCAAAGTATAATCCCCTCAAGTATGACCTGAAATCAGGTTCATCGTCGCTGTGAAAGAGCATTGAGGTGTCGCGTATGATATATTCACCAAGCGCAACCGGGAGCGTAAGTATGAGATTGTTCACTGTGTCGGCCTGCAGCTGGGGCAGAGTGACCTCCATGCTGAATCCTGTCAGCGGGACAGCCTGGTTGGAATAATAGGTTGAATCAGGAAATATCTGTTCGGAGATCTCTGATAATTTCAAAATATGACCAGCTCTGATATCTCCTGTTACATTTTCAAATGTAAGTGTAAGCTGCACCGAGTCAATGGTCCATGCTGCCTCATCCAACTGATTTGACAACCTCAATTGGGTAACAAAGCCTGCCGTTGTCGTGCCGAAATAGGGATCCTGGATCTGCCCGAGGAACACATCAGCAGGATTGTCTGATTCCAGAGAATCAGTGAACATGGTATAGGAGTAGACACTCAGAGTATCAGTGGAGTGAAGAGAAACAAAGTCTCCTGCCGGCAGTATATTCTTGCCGATTATTGTCCCTTCATCTTCACAGGAGTTGAAAAGAAAAAGTATCCCGGCAGCAGAGGCCAGGAAGAGAGTGCTAAGAAAGTTTAATGATCTTGTTATTGATTTCGGACTATGATAGGATCTTGTCATAAAAGTCATTGTAGGCATCAATATATTCTGTTTCACTCCTGTATTGGAGCACCGGCTTGCTGATACTCTTCAGGTGCTTGCTCAACTCACTGTTTATCTCTTCGCTTCCGATAATGATCCCGTCGGAATATTTGATCGCCAGTTTTGATACATTAACGAAATCAGGCTTTTTAACAAGCTTGATGTTTTCCCCGTCAATTCCGTCAAAACGCAGTTTATCGGCGAACGTAGTTCTAAACGGTGTTTTAAAATCATTATTGTAGATCGAATAGATGATTTTATAGTTATGGAACAGAGGATCGTCGCTGTACACGCTCCGGAGATATACCGGAACCAGGGCTGACATCCAGCCGTGGCAATGGACTATGTCGGGCGCCCATCTCAGCTTCTTAACGGTTTCAATCACTCCGCGCGCAAAGAAAAGAGCCCTCTCGTCATTGTCTTCAAATTCCTTGCCTGCAGCATCAGTCACAATGTGCTTCCTCTGGAAATAATCGTCGTTATCGATGAAATAGACCTGCATCCTTGCGCTCTGGATGGAGGCAACCTTGATTATCAGGGGATGGTCGGTGTCGTCAATAATAAGGTTCATGCCTGAAAGCCTGATCACCTCATGAAGCTGATTTCTGCGTTCATTTATGCATCCGTAACGGGGCATGAATGTACGAATCTCCTTGCCTCTCTCCTGGATTCCCTGAGGCAGATACCTTCCGATCTTTGACAGCTTGTTTTCCCCTAAATACGGAGTGATCTCCTGTGAAATGAATAAAACCTTCTTGCTTTCCATTAGCGTTCCTCGATAACCGCTTCGTAATAAGGTGCAAAGATAATAATAAAAAATGAGATAGTTTACAACCGACTATATATTAGCTTTGTATGTTAAATAATCTTAAATGAAGATAATCCGGACTGTTGCTGAACTAAGGGAGCTGGTTACGAAAACAAACCTGAGCCCGCTGGGATTTGTACCTACTATGGGGGCACTGCATAAGGGACATCTTTCCCTGGCAGAAAATGCAGTGGCAAAATGCCCTGTCGTGATAGTCAGCATTTACGTCAATCCAATGCAGTTCAATGACAGGGAAGACCTGAAAAATTACCCCAGGCCCATTGAAAGGGACCTGGAGCTCCTGGGCAGCGTGCTCAGGCAAAATGATATTGTATTTACCCCGGTTGACAGTGAAATGTATCCGTCAGAAGATATAAGGGTATTTAGTTTCGGGAGCGCCGGAAAGGTGATGGAGGCCCTGCACAGGCCCGGGCATTTTAACGGTGTAGCCAAGGTAGTGAGCAGGTTCTTCGATATAATCAATCCTGACCTGGCATTCTTTGGACAGAAAGATTTTCAGCAGGTAACTATAATAAAAGAACTTGTCAGGCAGAAGAAATATAAGGTAAAGATCATCGTAAATCCCATTATCCGCGAAGCCGACGGACTGGCAATGAGCAGCAGGAATATTTTGCTTAAGCCGGAGGATAGAAAAAAAGCTCCTGTTATTTTTAAAACCATTTCCCTGGCGTCAGAGATGCTCACACTGTCAGATATCCCGGAAATAAAGGATTATGTTGCCGGCATAATCACCCGGGAAGCAGGCTTCACTGTTGAGTACTTTGAAGTTGCCGATGACAGGAAGCTCATACCCCTGATCACGAAAAAAGAGATGAAAAAAGGAAGGCGTTATTACGGATGCATTGCAGTTAGGGCAGGGAAAATACGTCTTATTGATAATATTGAATTCCCGTTGGTGTGAATCAAAAGGTTGATTAACTTTGCTGCGTGTTACAGATACTCCACACTGCCATGATGATAGAAGTTTTAAAATCGAAGATACACAGGGTTACGGTCACTGAAGCGAATCTTAACTACATCGGAAGCATTACAATAGACGAGGATCTGATGGATGCTGCGAACATAATCGGGAACGAGAAGGTTCAGGTCCTGGATATTAACAACGGAGAGCGTCTTGAGACCTATGTGATAAAAGGAAAGAGGGGATCCGGAGAAATCTGTCTCAACGGGGCAGCAGCACGGAAAGTACTTGTGGGTGACATCCTTCTGATCATGGCTTATGCCTTAATGGATATTAATGAGGCAAAAACATTCCACCCTGCAATAATCTTCCCCGACACAAAAACAAATAAACTGATCTGAGCTTGAGAAAGATCATCATACAGGCTCTCAAGTTTCTGGGATTTCTTGCCGTTGGAGCTCTCCTGCTGTGGCTGGCTTTCCATAATGTTGATTTCAGAAGTCTCTCCAATAATCTCAGGGAAGCAAATTATTACTGGCTCATCCTTTCGGTGTTTTTCGGGATGGTGGCTTTCATGAGCCGGGCTCGCCGCTGGCAGCTTCTTATTCACCCGCTTGATTACCGGCCGACATTCTGGCATACTTTTCATGCTATGATGATAGGGTATCTGGCAAATATGGCCCTGCCAAGAATAGGTGAGGTAACACGATGCGTGGCACTCGGGAAAAAAGAAAACCTGGCGGTCGACAAACTGCTCGGAACCGTTATCATTGAACGTACAATTGATTTCTTTTCGATCCTTGTGCTTCTGGTAATAATAATATTCACAAGCGGGTCGATAATAAATGAATTCCTGAAAGAGAGCATTTTTATTCCTTTCAGGGATAAAGTGCTTTCCTATGTGAACCTCTCATGGATATTCTGGCTGCTGATCATACTGGTATCCGTTGCAGGATTGTATATTCTAATCCGTTACAGGCACAACCTCAGGAAAATAAAATTCTTCGCAAAGATTTTTGATACTGCCAGAGGAATAATCAGCGGGCTTAAAACCATTGTCAGCCTTGAAAGAAAATGGGAATTTATCCTGCATACCTTCGTCATCTGGATAAGTTATGCGCTGATGACATGGGTGGTGGTATTTTCTCTTGAAAGCACATCGCATATCTCATTCTGGAATTCTCTCATCATCCTGGTAATCGGCGGGCTGGCAATGTCGGTCCCTGTGCAGAGCGGATTCGGGGCATTCCATTATGCCGTGTCGCGTGCACTGGTTGTAATACAGGGCGTATCTCTTGAAGACGGACTGACATTTGCACTTCTTACCCATGAATCGCAGATAATTTTCGAGATAATTGTCGGAGTTTTTTCAATCTATATAATGTATGGTAAAATGAAAAACCCCCCGTCCCCTCCCGACCTGCGGTCAGGACAGGCTCTAAAGGGGGGCTAAATAGCGATAAAAATGGCTAAATCTAAAACTGTTTTTGTATGCCAGAACTGCGGTGCCGAATCGCCGAAGTGGATCGGAAGATGCCCCTCCTGCAAGGAGTGGAACACATATCACGAAGAGATAATTGCCCCGGCATCGTCAAAGAAGCTGTCATTTGCCGCTGACCTGAAAAAAAGCAAGCCGGAACTGCTTGAAAACATAGCATCAGATGAAAAGGACCGGCGTAAAACAGGCATAGCCGAGCTTGACAGAATACTCGGCGGCGGAATGGTGGGCGGTTCACTGATACTCCTTGGCGGTGAACCGGGGGTAGGCAAATCGACACTGGCGCTCCAGCTTGCACTGGCGCTGAAGGATACAAAGATATTATATGTATCGGGAGAGGAGAGCGACGAACAGATAAGCCTGAGGGCAAAGCGGCTGAAAGGCTCCAATCCTTTATGCTATGTCCTCAGTGAAACTGAGCTGGAGAATATACTTGCCCATTCTGAGGATATAAAGCCGGGCCTTATCATAATCGACTCTATCCAGACCATCAGTACCTCAATGCTTGAATCATCTGCCGGATCGGTTTCACAGGTCAGGGAAAGTGCTGCTCAGCTTCTGAAATATTCAAAAATAACAGGCATCCCCGTGTTTCTGATCGGGCATATCACCAAAGACGGTACCCTGGCCGGACCAAAGGTGCTTGAACATATTGTTGATGTGGTTCTCTATTTTGAAGGAGATGATAATTATGTATACCGCATACTGCGCTCAATAAAGAACAGGTATGGCTCAACCTCCGAGATTGGCATATTTGAAATGGGAGAAGCAGGACTTACTGAGGTTAACAATCCCTCTGACCTGTTTATCAATCAGCATGATGAGCCATTGAGCGGAATTTCAATCGCTGCAACTGTGGATGGATTGCGCCCGTTCCTTATTGAAACCCAGGCCCTGGTCAGCAGCGCTGTATATGGAACGCCTCAGCGTAGTTCAACCGGATTTGATATCCGCAGACTTAACATGCTGCTTGCAGTTCTGGAGAAGAGAGCCGGTTTCAGGCTCGGCATTAAGGACGTTTTCCTCAATATTGCAGGAGGCATTAAAGTCAATGACCCTGCAATCGATCTTGCTATTGTTAGCTCAGTGCTTTCATCAAATCTTGACATTCCGATCTCAAGGGAGGTCTGCTTTGCCGGTGAAACAGGGCTTTCAGGTGAGATAAGACCTGTGTCGAGGATTGAGCAGCGCATAAGGGAGGCTTCGAAGATGGGATTTAAGAAGATCTATTTGTCAAAATATAATAAGACCATTCCTATTAAAGGCTCAGAAATTGAGATTGTAAAGGTAGCCAAGATCGAGCATCTTGTGAAGGGGCTGTTCAGCTGAAAATTAAACGTATTTTTCCCTTAAAAAATTTGGAAATCACAAGTATTTGTTCTACATTTGTAGAATATACCCATTAAATGTAGAGCAATATGTACCTGACAAACGCTGAGGAACAGATCATGAAACTGCTGTGGAAGCTGGATAAAGCTTTCATGCGCGACCTGCTGAACGAGTTCCCCGATCCCAAACCGGCCCCCACTACTGTAGTCACCTTACTCAAGAGGATGATTGATAAGGGTTTTGTAAGCTACAGACTATATGGAAACTCAAGGGAATATTATCCTTTGATCAAGAAGGCGGATTACTTTTCTGATCACGTCAATGGTTTGATCAAAGACTTTTTCAACAACTCCCCTGTACAGTTTGCATCATTTTTCGCCAATGAAACTGATCTTTCAAAAGAACAGCTTCAGGAAATGAGAGATATCGTAAACAAAAAAATTGAATCTAAAACCAGAAAATGACAATATATATTATAAAATCAAGCTTAAGTCTGTTGCTGCTGTTCGGGCTTTACTGGTTCCTGTTAAGAAAGGAGAAGCTTTTCAGGTTCAACAGGTTTTTCCTTATTTTTTCAGTTATATTCTCACTGGTCATTCCTTTAATAGCCATTCCTGTTCATGCCGGAGAGAACAAAGACAGCGGATTATTATTTACAGCAGTCAACAGCACCATAGAGGCAATCGAACCTCAAACTGAGCTACCAGTGATGACTACCGGGGAATTCCTGACACCGGCATCTCAATACCCTGAGGTTAAACGTTCACCGGTTGATTTAATACCAATAATAATTACGATATATCTGGCAGGTTTTCTGATATTTTTAGTCCGCTTCATCCGAAATATTCTGTTTATAAGTACACAGATCAACCGGTCAGAGAAGCTGGCGCATTCAGGATATACATTAGCCCTCACAGACCAGCATGTCAATCCGTACAGCTTTTTCCGTACAATAGTAGTAAACAAGAATGATTACCATAATGATAAAATAACACCCGAGCTGTTACAGCATGAAATTGAACATATCAGGCAGATGCACTCAATCGACATCATCTTTTTTGAAGTGATCCGGATGATATACTGGTTTAATCCCCTCATCTTTCTGTATAATTCGGCTGTTAGGATGAATCACGAATATCTGGCCGACAGCGGTGTATTAAATGAACCGTCCGATATCAGAATTTATGCCGAAACCCTTATTGGATTTATCTGCTATCAGAATAATGTCAGGCTGACCAGCGGATTCAATCCATCATTAACAAGAAAAAGGCTGCTGATGCTTACACGGTCAAATCCGGGGAAGACCGGTGAAAGAATAAGAATAATGATAACTGTAAGTGCGGTTGTCTTTGTTTTTCTCATGATAAGCTGTATAAAGACAGGTGCCGGGTCCATGGGCCAGGTAAAAGATATTGACGGCAATGTGTATAAAACAGTGACTCTTGGAAAACAGGAATGGATGGCTGAGAATCTGAAAACAACCAGGTATAATGAC
Organism: Bacteroidota bacterium; assembly: GCA_043800695.1. Classification (GTDB taxonomy): domain Bacteria; phylum Bacteroidota; class Bacteroidia; order Bacteroidales; family VadinHA17; genus LD21. Next base: position 55,748 of record JAZDMU010000005.1, on the reverse strand, counting down.
GGCGAAATGATACCCCTGGTAACAGATTCAGTGACGTGGCAGAATTACGAACCTGCATTCTGCTGGTACAATAATGATGAAGCTGTTTTTAAAGACAAATACGGTGCACTATATAACTGGTATGCTGTAAATACTGATAAGTTGTGTCCTGCAGGATGGCACGTTCCTGACATGATTGAATTCTGGATGATCCTTCCGGATTATCTTGAAAATAATGGTTATGGTCTCGGGGCCAGCGGCAAGGAGATTGCCAAAGCTCTCGCTTCCAACACAGGATGGAGACCTGATACAAGCCTGTATAATATAGGTACAGATCCTGCAAGCAATAATACAAGCGGATTCACTGCAATTCCCTCCGGTATTCGTACTTATAATGGTGAGTATGGAGATGACGGGGAATTCGCGACATGGTGGAGTTCAAATGAATACAATGAATTTGTTGGCAAAAGTTTCTCCCTGGTAAATTATTACAGCAGGATCATGCCTTTCTGGCCAAGCAAGCGGGCAGGGTTTTCAGTACGGTGCCTAAAAAATATTACCGATCCCCGGGATTATGCGGACTTTACAGGCAATTGGGAGATGAACCTGCAGAAGAGCAGCAAACCATCAAATTTAATGGCACAAACACTCAGCATAATTCATACAGAAGACAAAATAACACTTCAGCATAAAATGCCAATGATCACGATGGGCTTTGATGACGGGAAATATTCATATATACTCAATGGAGAAGAATCAATTGATTTGATCGATAGTACAAGAATATATAAAAGGGCTGCAAGTTGGTCCCCCGGTAGACAATCTTTTATAGTTAAAAGTACCACGGTTCTATCACACGATGGAAAAACCTATGAAATTTTCTATTATAAGATCTACTTCATGGTGGATAATGGCAGATCACTTGTCGAGTATAATACAACTTCGTGGCCGTCCAGTCATTATTTTCCTCCTGAAGATACTGAGGGTACAACGTATTATGACAGGAGGTGATTTTTTCAGTTTTGCCTTTGTGCCGTTGCGCCGTTGAGCCGTTTAATACCTGTCCCTCAGCGGATTATCCCTTCTGGTTGATTCGCGTTTTACCTTGTCGCAGTCGAGTTCCATGTTGAAGCCCGAGGGACGTTCGAATTCATCGGTCTCCATGATACCGAATTCGGGATCATCATATACCTTCCTGAGGAATATAGCCATTACCGGCATTGCCATGTTTGCTCCCTGGCCTTCGCCGAGTGTCTCGAAATGAATAGCCTGGTCCTCCCAGCCGCTCCATACTCCGCCTACAAGGTTCGGAGTAACCCCCATGAACCAGCCGTTTGAATGATTCTGGGTAGTACCGGTCTTACCTCCTATCTGGTTAAGAAGAAGATAAGGCTCACTTCTCATCCTTCTTCCCGATCCTGTCAGAACCACTCCCTGTAGCAGGTTAAGCATGAGATAAGCTGTTTCTTCATTCAGCACCTCTTCAATTTTCGGTGTGAACCTTGAAATGACATTTCCGTTCTTGTCTTCGATCCGGGTTACATACATCGGTTTTGTATAGACTCCCTTGTTTGCATATGTACCGTATGCACCAACCATCTCTTCGAGCTTGATATCTGATGTTCCGAGGAATATTGAATATACCGGATCTATGAAGCTTCTTACTCCCATCTTATTCATCAGATCCGCGACTGCCGTGGGGCGGAACTGCTCCATGAGCCATGCCGAGATATAATTTTCCGATTGTGCCAGCCCCCATCTCAATGTCACCATTTTTCCATGCCAGGCCTTCGGGCCTGAGCTCCTGGGTGTCCAGGTCGAATCGTTCGGAAGCTCAAATGAGCGGGGAATATTCTCAACTTCATAGCAGGGTGAATAGCCATTCTGCATTGCAATGGTATAAAGGAATGGTTTTATTGTGCTTCCCACCTGTTTCCTCTGCTGGGTGCATGCATCCCACTTGAAATACCTGAAATCGGGCCCCCCCACATAAGCTTTTACATGTCCGTTATGCGGATCTTCGACCATAAAAGCTGATCTGATAAAATACTTATAATACCAGATAGAGTCAAGAGGCGTCATTACTGTATCTATCTCTCCTCTCCATGAAAACACCTTCATCTCTGCCGGAGTATTGAATGAAAGTATTATAGAATCCTCCGGAACGCCTTTTGCGCGCATTACGTAATACCTGTCGCTCTGCTTCAGGGAGTTCATTATGAGCTCATCAATGGCTTCCTTCTTAAGATCATCTGAATAAGGAGGATTCCTGAATGTCTTTGCCCTTTCGTAGAAATCGGGCTGAACCTCCATTGACAGATGTTCGGTCAGTGCTTCTTCGGCATATCTCTGCATCCTGGAATTGATGGTTGTATAAATCTTCAGACCGTCCTTATATATATCGTAATTGGTTCCATCAGGTTTCCTGTTCTTGTTGCACCATCCGTAAAGAGGATTAGTATCCCATTCCCATTTTGCTTCTTCGTATGACGACTCCCTTACATATTTGTTCCTGTCGGGCTCCGGTCTCCTCATTGTATTGCGGAGGTATTCTCTAAGGTATGTTGCCAGGCCAGTGTTATGATCTTCCATCCGGAAATCGATCTCAAGCGGCAATTGCTTCACTGAATCTGCCACGGCAGGTTCAATATAGCCATATTTTGCCATCTGTGACAGGACCACATTCCTTCTGCTAAGCATCCTGTCGGGAAACCTGACCGGGTTGAACTGGCTTGAATTCTTAAGCATGCCAACCAGCAGAGCGGCCTGCTGTATATTCAGGGAATCGGGGGTGGTATCGAAATAGACTCTGGCTGCTGATCTGATGCCGATAGCGTGATAGAGGAAATCATACTTATTAAGGTACATTGCAATGATCTCTTCCTTTGTATAACTTTTTTCAAGCTTGACTGCTGTCTGCCACTCCTTGAACTTTGAAACGCCAAGCCTCAGAGTCCTGGTGAATGCAGATAGTTTTGCCGTATCTCTTGGATACAACTGTTTTGCCAGCTGCTGGGTTATTGTACTGCCGCCGCCTGTATTCTGACCCATCAGGATGGTTTTGACAACAGCCCTTGCCAGTCCCCTGATATCAATACCTGAATGCCTGTAGTACCTGATATCTTCAGTGGCTATCAGGGCTTCAACAAGGTATGGTGAAAGATCCTTGTAGTTGGTCCAGGTCCTGTTTTCGATACTTATCTTGCCAAGCAGTGCTTCATCTTCAGAATAGACCTCTGCAGCAAGATAGTATTCAGGGTTTTCGAGCTCGCTGAATGAAGGCATCGGCCCGAGTTTTTCGTTTGTGATCAGGATAAACAAAGCAATGATCACAATAAAAGGCAGTCCGGCTATTATCCAGAACCAGATAACGTATTTCCTATTGACAGTATCGCCTTTCATCAGGGAGGAAATTTTGGATCAAAAATAGTAAATTCTAAAAGAAACTTATCGGTTTATTTTGAAGTTTGGTCTCTAAATGATTTACTTTGTCGTGTTTTTAATAAGAAATAATCTCGCTATAAATGATCGAAAATCTTGTAATTGTTGAGTCCCCTGCCAAGGCAAAGACCATTGAGAAGTTTCTTGGAAAAGATTTCCGGGTCATATCGAGTTTCGGGCATATCCGGGATCTTGCAAAGAAGAATCTGGGTATAGATATCAGGAATGATTTTGCGCCTGATTATGAGATCCCGAAGGAAAAAATCAAAGTAGTCAGTGAGCTTCGTAAAGCTGCTGTCGGATCAAAGAATATCTGGATCGCCTCTGATGAGGACCGCGAGGGAGAAGCAATAGCCTGGCATCTGGCAGGAGTTCTTAAACTTGATCTGGCAACAACAAAGAGAATCGTCTTTCACGAAATAACAAAAGATGCAATTTCGGATGCAATAGAAAATCCACGGCAGATCGATATGAACCTTGTCAATTCGCAGCAGGCCCGCCGTATACTTGACCGGCTTGTTGGTTTTGAGATATCTCCTGTTCTGTGGAAAAAAGTCCAGCCTGCCCTCTCTGCAGGAAGAGTTCAGTCGGTCGCCGTAAGGCTGATCGTTGAAAGGGAAAGGGAAATATTTGCCTTTAAATCTGAATCATCTTTCAGGGTAAATGCCGTCTTCAGGATTGACGAAAAAGAGGGTAAAAGTGCCATTATCAAGGCTGAAGCCTCAAAGCGCTTTAATGAGGCAGATGAAGCCAGGAGATTCCTTGAGCTTTGTGCTGATGCAGAGTATAAAGTTTCAGGCATCACGGTAAAGCCGGGAACAAGGTCTCCTGCGCCGCCCTTCACAACTTCCACCCTGCAGCAGGAAGCTTACCGTAAGCTTGGATTCTCGGTAGCGCAGACAATGGCGGTAGCGCAAAAACTGTATGAAGCCGGGAAGATCACCTATATGCGAACCGATTCCACAAACCTCTCAAAGCTGGCTCTTGCAAAATCGCGCGAGGTGATCATTGCAAGCTTTGGCGACAAATATTCACGGACACGTCAGTTCAAAACCAAATCGAAAGGAGCACAGGAAGCCCATGAGGCAATACGTCCTGCATACCTCGATAATTCAACCACAACCGGCAGCCAGAATGAGAAGAGGCTTTATGAACTCATATGGAAAAGAACGGTGGCATCACAGATGTCGGATGCAGAAGTAGAGAAAACCACTATTTCAGTTGAAATGAACAATTCACCGGTACTCTTCAGCGCAACAGGAGAAGTGGTAAAATTTGACGGCTTCCTCCGGGTCTACTCCGAATCGACCGATCAGGAAGGCTCCGACGAGGAAAAATATATCATCCCTCCCGTCAAGAAAGGAATGCCTCTCTACTATAATAATGTAACGGCTTCGCAGAAATTCACAACCCCGCCCCCGAGGTATACTGAAGCAAGCCTTGTTAAAAAACTAGAGGAGCTGGGGATAGGGCGTCCATCAACCTATGCACCCACGATATCCACCATACAGAACAGGGGATATGTCCTCAGGGAGGACCGCCCGGGCGAGAAAAGGCTCAGCAAAATGCTGACACTTGAAAAAGGGAAAGTGTCAGCTTCCACAAAGACTGAAATAACGGGAAAAGAGAAATCAAAACTTTTCCCGCAGGATATAGGGATGATTGTGAATGATTTCCTGATCGAGAACTTCCCGGTAATTGTCGATTATCACTTTACTGCCGAAGTGGAAGAGCAGTTTGATGAGATCGCGGCAGGAAAACTGAAATGGACAGGGATGCTTCACGGATTTTACGGTCCTTTCCACAAAACCATTGAGAATACCCTCGAAAAGAAAGACCGTAAGACAGGAGGAAGGCTTCTCGGCAATCATCCTGAAACCGGAGAGCCTGTCACGGTGAGGATGGGACGATACGGACCTGTGGCGCAGATAGGCAGCTCCGATAATGGCAGCAAGCCCCGCTTCGCAAGCCTGGCAAAAAACATGCTTCTTGAGACCATAACCCTTGAAGAAGCCCTTGGCCTTTTCCGTCTTCCGAGAACCCTGGGAAACCATGAGGGAGAAGATATGATAGTAGGCACTGGAAAATTCGGTCCTTATATCAGACATAAGAACAAGTTCTATTCACTCAAAAAGGGAGTTGACGATCCATATTCGGTAACTGTCGAAAGAGCCCTGGAAATAATAATGGAGAAGACGGAAAGCGACCAGAAAAAGATTATTAAGGATTTTGGCGACATCCTTGTTCTGAACGGCAGGTATGGTCCGTATATAACGCGCGACAAGCTCAATTACAGGCTTCCCAAAGGCACTGATGCTGAAAAGCTCACTAAAGAGGATTGCCTGAATATCATTGAAAAAAGCACTAAATCCAAATAATAGCTTCCGACATTCACCATGATCAATCTAAAAGATTATTTTGATCCGGTAAGCATTGAAAGATCCGGATTTGAGCACCTTGCAGAACAGGCCGGTTTTCCGCATAATATCACTGTCAATACCGAAAACTCCCCGATCAGGGATATCAGCAAATTCAAAATTGCATTGTTCGGTGTTCCTGAGGGGCGCAATTCACCGGGAACAGGTACCATGAAGGGGCCGGACTGCATCAGGGAACAGCTTTACAGGCTGGCGAGGGTTCCCGGGAAGCTGAAAATAGCTGATTTCGGCAACATGAAAAAGGGGGTCACTTTCAATGATACAATCGCCGGACTCACTGATATACTGTGCTGGCTCATGGGTGAAGATATATTCCCCATTATTATTGGTGGCAGCAGCGCACTGGTTTCAGCGATTGACAGCGCATTTACCCGTATGAAAACCAGGTATTCGCTGATAGCAGTTGATCCCAGGATCGATTTCATCAACGAGAGCAGGGAGGCTGATTCCTTTAATTACCTGTACAATCTTCTGCACAGCCATAAAAGCACCTTCAATCATTACATAAATATCGGATACCAGACATATCTGAATGATCAGCAGGTTATTAACCGTTTTCATAAACGCAAGTCAGAACTGGTAAGGATAGGCGATGTCAGAAAAGCCATCCATCTTACCGAACCGCTGTTCAGGGATTCCCATGCGGCTCTTTTTGATATTTCGGCGGTGAGGCAGTCTGATGCACCCGGAACCATAAGCCCTTCGCCCAATGGTTTTTACGGAGAGGAGATATGCCTGCTGGCAAGATATGCAGGTATCTCTGACAATCTAAAGGTGTTTTGCCTGTTTGATGTGAACCCGGAACTTGATGTAAGATCTCAGACCTCGGGGCTGGCAGCGCAGATGCTCTGGTTCTTCCTTGAGGGGTTCTCACAAAAACAATATGAGACTCCTGTGCTGAGCAAATCCAATTCAGGAAGGTTCACAACATACCATGTAAGGGTCACCGGCCTTGACGATGACCTGACTTTCGTTAAAAGCAACCTTACTGACAGGTGGTGGATGGAGATCCCTTCAGGGGATGACAGGAACCTGTGGCTGGCATGCTCCAATGAAGACTATATGCAGGCCAACCGGAACGAAGTGCCTGAGAGGTGGGTGACTGGTTATGACCGGCTCCGTTAATCAACAAAATCCGGCCATTCATCAAAACAACTTTTTTTAATGCCGGATAAATAAAAGTATATTTGTTTACGTTTTATATTTTTAGTTATTTTACTGGTTCTGTTCACGCCAGTTGCATCTTTTGGAGAAGAAATGAAAAAAATAAAAATTACATTTCTTTTTTTGGCTCTGCCGCTCTGTACTTTATGGTCACAGCAGGATCCCCTTTCGAGCCAGTACATGTTCAATGCGATGAGCTATAACCCGGGAGTGGCAGGAACGTCGGGAATGATCTGCGCCACGGCGCTGAACAGGCAGCAATGGGTTGGATTTGAAGGAGCACCCTCAACAACGGTTTTTCATGTTACAGCTCCGGTCTCCCCATTCAGGATAAGCAGCGGAGTGGGGCTGCTCATAGTGAGTGACAACATCGGCTTTAACAAGGATATAAATCTTTCAGCAGCCTATTCGTACCTTATGGATGTGGGCATGGGGAAGCTTGGCATAGGCATAAACCTGGGGATAATCAACAAGGCCCTTGAGCCGGCCTGGCAGATACCGACGGGTGACGGATTCACTCAGGCGACCGAGGACCCCCTGATACCGGTCAACAAGGAGAGCGTATTGGTATTTGATGCCGGCATAGGTGCCTATTACAGGGCCGACAAATACTATGCTGCCCTGTCGGTTACACACATTAACCAGCCTAAAGTAAAGTTCACTAAAAACAATTCAACTGCCGTATCCTATATCAGCAGACATTATTACATCACGGGAGGCTATAACCTGCAGCTGCCCAATCCTTCGCTTGAGCTCCTCCCCTCGGTGTTTGCCTACAGCGATGGTAAGGTTGTGCAATTCAACGTGACATCCCTGGTGCGATACAATAAAAGGGTGTGGGGAGGCGTTTCATACAGGGCCGGAGATGCTCTGGCAGGAATTGTGGGCTTCGAACTCTACAACGGGATCCGGATCGGCTATTCGTATGATTTTCCCCTGTCGGATATCAGAAAAAGTACCAGCGGATCGCACGAATTTATGGTGAACTATTGTTTCGACCTCAGTCTGGGTAAAAGCCCCATGAGATATAAAAGTATCAGATTTTTATGATTATTTAAAAAATTTTAACTTACTTGCAATATAAATTCTTGAGAAATATGAAAAAGGTTATCCTATCTGCACTGATAATTATAATCTTGTTGAGCGGGTGCGGGACTTCGAACACCGGGGAACTTACTGGTGTGCTGGGAAGGAAGAAGTTTTTTGAACCGGTACCAATGGAGATGGCATTCATACCCGCCGGAAGCTTCATGATGGGCCCTAGCGATCAGGATGCTGTTTTTGCAATGAACAGCCTTTCCAAGTCTGTCACCGTTGAAGCATTCTGGATGGACCAGATGGAAATAACCAATAACGAATACCGACAGTTTGTATACTGGGTGCGCGACTCCATACTCAGGACAAAGCTTGGCGAGGCAGGAATAGCTGACAGGAATTATTTCATGGTTGACGAGGAAGGAAATGTCATTGAACCCAATGTGATCAACTGGGATGAAAAGATCGATCCGGAAGAAGAAACCACAATAGGGATCATTGAAGAGATGTATTACCCTCCTGAAGAGAGGTTTAACGGCAGAAAGCAGTTCGATGTCCGCAAGTTCAACTACTCATATTTCTGGGTTGACTACCAGTCAGCTGCAAGATCAAGGTATGTATATGATTATGAAAACAATACCGGCAAGTATGAAGGACAGATAACCAATCTTGACGGAACAAGGACCGATATCAGGGACCGTTCATCGTTCATCAAGCATGTAGTGCTGAACATTTATCCTGATACACTCTGCTGGATCAGGGATTTCACTTATTCATTCAACGACCCTCAGGCCGACCTTTACTTCTGGCATCCTTCATTTGACGATTATCCTGTTGTCGGTGTAACCTGGCCCCAGGCTACAGCGTTTGGCAACTGGAGGACCGACTTTATGAACTCAGCCCTGAGGAAACAGGGTATAGTTGACGTGCAGAGATACAGGCTTCCTCTTGAAACAGAATGGGAATATGCCGCAAGAGGAGCTCTTGACCTGTCGATGTATCCGTGGGGCGGCCCCTATACAAGGAATGACAAGGGGTGCTTCCTGGCTAACTTCAAACCTTTGCGTGGTAATTATATCGACGACGGAAACGTATATTCCGGGAAAGTCGCATCATACGCAGCAAATGAGTACGGGCTTTACGATATGGCAGGCAATGTGTCGGAATGGACCAGCGGCGCATATCACCCCTCTGCATATATATTCGAGCATGACCTGCAGCCTAACTATGAATATAACGCAAAACCCCAGGATCCTCCCGTGCTGAAGAGAAAAGTAATCCGTGGCGGCTCCTGGAAAGATATTTCATATTATCTCCAGACAAGCACAAGGGATTATGAATACCAGGATTCAACAAAACCTTATATCGGATTCCGTAACGTAAGATCTTACATCGGAGCAGAAATCTAATTGAAATAACCCTAAAATAATCAGGTATATGAGCCTAGCAGAAATTGTACAAAGCAGCGGATGGAAGAATTTCATCGCAAAACTTTATGGTTTGGGTGCTTCTGTTGTTATTGTCGGAGCACTTTTTAAAATACAGCACTGGCCACTGGCAGGAACAATGCTTACTATCGGCCTTCTTACAGAAGCTGTTATTTTCTTCTTTTCAGCTTTCGAACCCCTGCACGAAGAGATAGACTGGACACTGGTTTATCCTGAACTCGCCGGAATACCCGAGGAAGGCGAAGAGCTTCCGGCACACGGCACAGGCAGGCAGCGTGATGGCTTAGTACATGGCACAGGCGGCGGCGGTTACGGAGGCGGAGCAGGCTCAGCAGCACTCGCAAAATTTGATGAGATGCTGGAAACGGCAGAGATCACTCCTGACCTCTTCAAAAACCTTGGCGTGGGTATGAAGAAGCTCAGCGAGACAACTGCCAACATGAACGCGATGGGTGATGTGACCGCAGCCTCGACTAAGTATGCAGGTTCGATCAATACCGCTATTGATTCTCTTGGCAAACTCACCGAATCATACCAGACCACAACAAAAGCCATAAATGACACAGGCTCAACATACAAGAACATGGCTGATTCATTCTCGGTAATTGAAGTCGGAGGCAAATCATACCAGCAGCAGCTGGAGACACTTAACAAAAACCTTTCTGCCCTTAATACTGTTTATGAACTCCAGAAAAAAGGCGCTGATGATCATCTTAAGGAATCAGAATCGCTTTACAAAGGACTTCAGGTACTTATGAAAGACCTTACCGATTCAGCCGGCGACACAAAGAAATACCGTGAGCAGATTTCGAAATTAAATGAAAATCTGTCAGCTCTGAATAATGTTTATGGAAATATGCTTTCAGCTATGAATGTTAAATAATACAGCATTTGTTTTACCTAATTAAACTAACGTAAAATGGCTCACGAAAAGCTGTCTCCGCGACAAAAGATGATCGGTATGATGTACCTGGTGCTTACTGCCATGCTTGCGCTTAACGTATCAAAGGACGCCGTGGAAGCATTTAAACAGGTTGATAAGGGCCTTACAATTATAAATAAGAACTATGAGCTTAAAAATAACCTGATTTACAGTGAGTTTGACCGGGCCGCTGCTGAAAATCCTGCAAAAGCAGGTAAATTCAGGACTTCTGCATACGAAGTAAAGGCACGCGCTGACGAATTATTTGACTATCTGCAGGGACTTAAGATTGAAATTGTGACTGAAGCAAAGGAACTTTATGCTATTAACGGAAGTGAAATCGACGTTGATACCATAAAAAAGTTTGATGAAAATAATATCCCGTCACAGATTATGATCGGCGATAATGAAGACGGGACTGCGTTCAGACTTAAAACCATGGTTGAGGATTATCGTTCATTCCTGATTGAGACTCTTGCAGGAGAAAATCAGACTGCTGAAAATGCAATCCGTACCAGCCTTAACACTGCTGACGGAAAAGATCCCGGCGGAGATCCCGAAAAATGGGAAAACCTTACATTCCATAATCTTCCGCTGATAGCCTGTATTACCATTCTTTCAAAAATGCAGGTAGATGTCCGAAATGCTGAGACCGAAGTGCTCAATCATCTTTATACCCAGATCGACGCATCATCATTCAAATTTAATAAGCTGGAGGCCGTCGTAATCCCAAAATCAAATTACGTTACCCTTGGGAACAATTACGAAGCAACAGTGTTTATTTCAGCTTCTGACACCACCACACAACCTAATATCACGGTTGAGGGTCAGCAGCTTGACATTGACGACTCGGGCAGGGGATTATACTCTGTCAGAGCATCATCGATAGGACCAAGGAATTACAGTGGTATTATCTCCATGAAAGCACCTGATGGCTCAGTTAAAACATATGATTTCTCAGAAAGCTATAATGTCGGAGAACCTAATGTTATCTGCTCGCCTACAGCAATGAATGTTATGTACGCAGGAATTGAGAATCCGCTCGATGTATCTGTTCCGGGTATTGATCCGCAGGATATAAAAGTGAGAGTTGTGAACGGCAGTGCCGCTGTGAAAAAAATAAGGAATCCAAGAGGTGAATTCTTCAGGGGTAGCTGGGCAGTAAAGCCTGATGCTGTTGGCAAGGATGTACAGGTGAATGTATCGACTGATGTTGATGGAAAAGTTACCAATTATGCACCCTATCCATTCAGGGTAAAACCTATTCCACCGCCAGAAGCTGTTTTTGGAGGAAAATCTTCGGGAGCCATTTCAAGAAACGTTGCAGTTGCTCAGGAGGGTGTATTCGCAAGATTGCCGGACTTTGATTTTGACCTGGTGTATGAAATAACAGGATTCACAATGATCTACACCGACAGAATGGGCGACAAGTATGAACAGAGTACTTCAAGCAGTTTCACTCCTGCACAGAAAGCAATCCTTAACCAGTTAACAAGAGGAAAAACGCTTGTTATCACTGATATTAAAGCAAAAGGTCCGGATGGAATCAAATCAGTTCAATCAATTGTATTAAAAATAGAATAGTTAAAATATCTCTGCACTATGAATAAGAAAGTATGTTTTGGACTTATCGTTCTCCTGGCATCTTCGGGATTAGCCCGCAGCCAGTCTTTTGGCGATATTTACCAGAAATCAATACCGGATGCTGAAAAGATTGATTATCCCTACCTCAGGGAAGGCGATGTAATCTGGTCAAAAAAATATTACCGTCTTATCGACCTCAGGGAAAAAGTGAATCATCCTCTATACTATCCGACTCAACCAACTCAGGATAGAAGAAAGAGCTTTATCTCTGTTATCCTGGAAGGAATTAAAGATGGTTCAATCTCAGCATATGATCCCGGAAATACAGATGTCCCTACCACCTACAAGGACATTGAATCCAAGATGGGAGCAGGGAGCCGTGTTGAACAGGTTCAGATTGATGCCTATGGCAATACAAGAACAGATACTATACCGGTTGACCCAAAACCTGAAGAAATAAAGCAGTTAATGCTCTATGAAGAATGGTATTTTGATAAGAAACTCGGTAAACTTGATGTCAGAATCATTGCCATATGCCCTTATTATATGGGTTTCAGTGAAGAACTGGGAAGGCAGAGCAGAATTCAGTTATTCTGGATCAACTTCGATGAGGTTAGAGAAGTTTTAGCCAGAAACGAAGCCTTCGTCTCAAATAATGATGCGCAAAGAATATCTTTCGATGATCTTTTCATGCAAAGAAGATTCAGCGGGATTATTTATGGAGAGTCCAACGTCTTCAACGACAGGCTGGTAAATTCATACACAATAGGCAAATCCACTCTGTTTGAAGCCGAAAGAATAAAAACAGAGCTGTTCAACTTTGAACATGATCTCTGGGAATACTAGAAATAAGCGAGGCGGTTTTTAACCGCCTCTTTTTTTTTACTCATTTTATCAGATACCAAAGCTTCCCGAACCTGTGCGGGTAAAATAACAAGGCTTTCCAGCCACTATTGCATTTGTATCTCTTCTTCATAAACTGAACCGACGGGAAAAGATCCCCAAGTACAAACAGAAACTTGCGGTGAATGCCAGGGATCTCCTGTATTATATATTTATAAGGCATATCCCGGGCAGGAACCGGATTTCCTTTAGGGTTGTCAAGAAAGAACAGAAATTTATCTGCTTTCCCCTCATACCTTATATATATATGGTCATTAATCCAAACAGGAAATTCAATATCCCAGAATTTCTTCAACAGATTTAGCTTGCCCGTAAGAATATTTTCTATACCCGCTGTCTCGGCCATTCTGAACAGGTTCATGTTCAGTATCCTTTCAGGGTATTTTTCAATAAGCACGACAAGATCAGCATAAAGCCTGAGCTGTGACTCATTGTTCATCTCATGGTAACCAAGATGCCTCACAAGATAGAGGAAGTGAAACAGTGCATCTGGTACAAATGCCTTTTCACCGGTAAATACGGTCTCAAAGCTTCCGTCGTAAAGCAATTTTGTCAGTGACTTCTCCCCTCCTCCAAACAATTCATGATGAATCTCAACCGAGAAATCGCCCTTTAATAGTGACGGCAGGTGTTTGCCTGTATGGGCAATTATCAGCTTATGAACGGGAGATTTCAGCGGAAGCGATCTGAATCCCCGGGCAAGCAGAAGGTTCCTGGCATGAATGCATTCATCCCTGGAAATAAGCACATCCACATCTGTCATCTGCCTGATGCCCCTGTTTCCGTACACTGTATGTTCCAATGCCATTCCTTTGAGCAGAACCGTTTTGATCCCGGCTCCGCCCAGAATACTTAAGACCTCCTTCACATGGCTGATATGGCTGGTGTTCCTTGCCAGGTTCAGCACCATCATGTTCTTCAGAAAATCACGTGTTCCTGCGGGCAGGAATTCCAGCAAGCCAAGCCTGCCGAGATTGTAATATACCATGGCCCCGACTCCATGTGCATTGGCCATGCCGGCAAAATATTGCCAGTCTTTGACTTCAGATACAACAGATTTGATTTTTTCTGAATGTGCAGGATCGAAATCGAGACGACAGAGACTTATCAGAAGGCTTAGCTCGTTCTTTATGGTGGCGGCACGTGTCATCAGGCAAACCTGGAGGTTTGTTTTTTATACATCGTGCTGTATGTGCCATTTTTCTTTACTAGCTCATCATGGGTCCCGGTTTCCACGATCCTGCCCTTATCAAGCACGATTATCCTGTCGGCAAGGCTTACATTACTGAACCGGTGGCTTATGAGGATGGTGGTTCTCCCCCTGACAATGGTCCGGAGCCTGGTGAATATTTCGTATTCAGTATCGGCATCGAGCGCACTGGATGGCTCATCGAGTATCAGGACAGGAGCATCTCTGAAGAGAGCCCTCGAGAGTGCGAGCTTTTGCCATTCTCCCCAGCTGAGCTCGCGGCTGTCGTTGAAAAGGTTGCCTATAACCGTTGAATATCCTGCCGGCAGGCTGGTAATAAGATCATGTACACCGGTGGTTGATGCCGCTGAAATGATCTTCTCTTCCGGTTTTAGTTCATCAATGCTTCCCAGTCTTATATTTTCTCCTGCATCCAGGTTGTAAAGCATGAAATCCTGGAAAACAACCGAGAGCTGTTTCCTGTAAAGGTCAGGGTCCATGTTCCTGATATCATTCCCGTCATACCTGATTGACCCGGAATCAGGATCATAAAGCCTGCATAGAAGCCGTACAAGAGTGCTCTTGCCGGCTCCGTTCGGACCGACCAGTGCGATTATCTCACCCTTATTTATGCTAAGTGAAATATTATCGATCGCCCTTGTGGTGTTTCCCGGATAACTAAATGAAAGAGTGTCAACGGTAATGCTTTTTTCAAGAGCCTCTGGCACCACGACAGGAGGTACCGCCCTGATATTTTCCTCAAGACTGAGAAACTCAAATGTATCGCCCACAAAGAGGGAATCTTCATAAAGTCCTGCCAGTGAGCCGAAAAGCTCCCTGATATAAACCATTCCCTGCCTGAAGGCAAGGAGGAACATCGCCATCTGTCCCAGGGAAATGGTGCCGGTGATTGTCCGTGAAGCAATTATCAGAAGTGTTATAAGAACAGCCCCTGCCTTGAACAGATCCGATACCAGCTCGATAAGAGATCTCTTTCTGACAATGCTTATCTCCTCCTCCCTGGTCTTCATGAATGATTTCCTGAAGAGCGAGATGAAGTAATTTCCAAGTCCGAAAACTCTTATTTCCCTGGATGGCCTGTCGCCGGTAAGAAGCCAGTTGAAATATGCCGTTTTTCTTGATTCAGGTGTCTGCTCCCTTTTGAAGTTATAGAGGACGCCTGCGTAGTGCAGCCTCAGCCAGATCCCCGGAATGTTGAATACTATCAGAAGCAATGCCACTCCCCAGTGGAAGAAGAACAGAACGCCGGCCATCATCAGAAGCGACACCAGTGCCCTGAACGTTGAAACAATATTGTTGAGAATGCTGTTTGGCCTCCATGGCGCTTCGCGCGAAGCCCTGGCAAGACAATCAAAATATTCAGGCTTTTCAAAATTTATCAGGTCGAGCCGCACGGCTTTCTCATGAAGGAGGTTATACATGTACCCTTCAAGCATCACCGATTGCTTCTTCCGGATGAAATTGCCAAAGTCGGAGGAGGCTTCGTCGAGGAACCAGGTTATGACAACGGCGACAATAAGCCAGATGACATTATCTGAAGACGAAGGAGGTGATGCTGATACTGCATTGGTAATACCGTCAATCAGCTCCTTCAGCAGCCAAATCAGGATAAGGGGCAAAAAGCTGCGCAGGAAAGAGATGGAAAAATTGGCCAAAGCCCAGCCCGGGGCGCTTTTCCATACCAGCCCTGAGGCTTCCCTGAAATATTTAAATGTTTTGCTCATTCAGCGTTTCCCGGCCAGGCTCATCAGCTTTCTGAACCTTATGACAAACCAGACCAGTAATCTGTTATAAAGATAATTGGGTTTGCGGATAAGTTCCTCACCTGATCTTATTCTTTTGCCCCGGTTGTTTTCTGTCCTGACCACCCTTCCTGCAATAAGCTCTTTCGTTACAGGCTTGTCTTCATTTAAGCAACTGTCGCCCCGGGTGATGAAAAAGATCCTGTTTTCTTCTCTTGTTATGTGGATCAGCCTGTGAACCACAAAACCTGTTTCTCTCTTCCATGCAATGACAGTGCCCGGTACCGGAGCCTCATCCTCAGCGAAAGGCTCGATATAGATTATATTCCCGGGCCTGATCACAGGATACATGCTGTATCCGTCGGCTCTGATCCTTACAGTTTTCCCTTCGGCAAGCAGTGAGAAGCCAATCTCTTTTACCAGGTTATGATTCTCCTTATTCATTTGCCAGTAGTAATTCAATTATGCTGCTGTCGGGCCTGAAATATAGCTTTGCCGCAGGAATTGAACTGCTCATCGCCGATATCGAATCGAGCAGACTGGAAATAATGACGTGATCCCAGTTATGCTGGATGCAGTTCGCCATTATAAGGCTTATACATTGCGCCCCGGTGACAGGAACTATTTTGTTCTCCGGTCCGTGTTCAATTATGAAGATCCTGTCAAGCTTTGATTTTGCAGGCTTTTCGTTCTTGTAAACCGGCGTATTGAACATATAAAAGCCATCTGATTTCCTTCGCAATACCAGCCTGTCGTCGTGTATCACCTTTGCCCCATAAGCGTCCCACAGCTTTGCCATGGTTGATTTTCCTTTACCCGAAATGCCACTGAAAAGGTATCCGAGGCCTGAATGCTGAACGCCTGAGGCGTGAATCATGATATCGCCGGAGGCTACTGTCAGATAGTAAAGTATAAGTCCGTCAAGCGGATATTCCATCGGATCAGTCTCATTCACTTCGTTGCCGGGCCAGAGGTCCCACTCCTTTTTCTGAAGAGAAAACTTCAATACGGCCGTTCTGTTCTCTCCGGTATGAGGGAAAATTGTTCTGATGAAGATATCATCACGGAGTTTATATACGCTCCAGAACTCATCATTTTTCTTCAGCTTCAGTCCGTTTATTTCCTCTACATAAGGTGCATTGAAAACCATTTTTGCATCAGAAGGGATTTTGAAATCTCCTGAATGCACCTTTATTATAATATCCGGATCCTGCTCAGCAACTATAAACTTATGGAATCTTTCAGAAGGTAACAGCTCAGGTCCTCCTGCTGTGCTCTCAAACCGTATCTTGTACCCTGCGATATTTAGATCATAGTTCCTCACCTGTTATTGACACTATGCATTAATGATAAGATACTTGCTCATTTCGCTGATGAATTCAAAGACATCGTTTGTTGCTGACTGTTCGTCGATGTCATATTCCCTGATGAGGGCTTCGATCATATCTTCAATATTGTTTTCTCCATCGATAAGCTCCCAGAGAAAGGCGCCTGTCTCGTTAAGAGTGTAGACACTGTTCATGTCGGCGATATTATCTGCAACCGGTACAAGAACATATTCATTTCCGGTTTTCCTCGTTACAACAGAAGGTGACCGCAGGGGGACGGTTTTAAGATCGACCATACATATTATATTAATAATCAAATTTATAAAATTAATGGTTCATTTTCGTACCTTCGCAAAAATCAAAAATTCATGAGCAGGAAGAAGGGAAAGGGAATAAAAGGATCAGGTATTTCGAGGGAAACTGCCATAGAACAAATACTCCGGATATTATCAGCAGCACCGCAGCAGGGCTTCAATTACAAGCAGGTCGCAAAACGTCTTAACATCAATGATCCGTCGGAGAAACAGATGCTGTCGGAAATACTCAGGGAACTGGCAAAAAAGGAAACCGTAAAGGAGATATACCAGGGAAAATACATTGCTAAAGCCATCCGCGGATATATAACCGGGACAGTCGACATGACAAGGATGGGCTACGGATTTATCACTTCAGATGATATTAAGGAAGATGTTTTCGTATCGGCCCGGAACCTGCGGACAGCGCTTCACGGCGATAAGGTGAAGGTATGGCTCTTCGCAAGGAGAAAAGGAGCAAGGCCCGAAGGCGAGGTCGTTGAAATACTCGAAAGATGGCGCACTTCGTTTGTCGGTACTGTGGAGATAATGCCAAATTTCGCATTTCTGATCCCCGACAATAAGAATATGCCTTTTGACCTTTTCATACCCACATCAAAACTTAACGGAGCAAAACAGGGACAGAAAGCTGTTGCAAAGGTCGTTGAGTGGGATTCGAAATCGAAAAACCCTGTTGCTGAAATCATTTCAGTGCTGGGTGACCCGGGTCTCCATGAGACGGAGATGCATGCCATACTTGCCGAATTTGAGCTTCCGTATCACTTTACGGAAGAGGTTGAGCAGGATGCAGAAAACATACCTGCAGAGATCACCGAAGCTGAAATAAGGAAGCGTAGGGATTTCCGCAGTGTGCCTACGTTCACTATCGACCCGGCAGATGCAAAGGATTTTGATGATGCTCTTTCATGCCGGAAACTTGATAATGGTAATTTTGAAATAGGAGTTCATATAGCAGATGTAACTCATTACATCAATCCCGGTTCACTTACTGAAAATGAGGCAAAACAGCGGGCCACTTCAGTTTACCTTGTCGATAGAGTTGTTCCGATGCTTCCGGAGAGGCTTTCAAACCATATCTGCTCCCTCAGCCCCTCGGAGGACAAGCTTACCTATTCAGCTGTCTTTGAGATGAATGAGCGGGCAGAAGTAATTAATGAATGGTTTGGAAGGACGATAATAAATTCTGACAGGAGGTTCTCATACGAGGAAGCACAGCTGGTGATCGACACCGGTGATGGCGACATGAAAGAGCAGATACTGCTGCTGCATGGTCTCGCCCAGAAGCTTCGCAAACGGCGTTTTTCAGCGGGTGCATTCCTCTTCGAAAAAGTGGAGGTGCAGTTCGACCTTGATGACGAGGGCAAACCCCTGGGAATAAGATTCCGTGAGATGGGCACATCGAACCAGCTGATAGAGGAATTCATGCTTCTGGCAAACAGGCATGTAGCTGAGTATGTAGGGAAAAAGCTTAAGGGAAGGACTTTTGTATATCGCATTCATGATAAACCCGATCCTGAGAAAATTGAGAGCTTCAGCCTTTTTGTAAAGCGATTCGGATATAAGCTTGAAGAGGACGAAAAGACCTCGTTACCAAAAGCCATGAACAGCCTGCTCCATGCAGTGGCCGGGAAAAAAGAACAGAATATTGTTGAGACGCTGGCCCTGAGAGCTATGGCAAAGGCAGTTTATTCAACCGACAACATCGGCCATTACGGACTGGCATTCAGGCACTACACGCACTTTACATCGCCGATACGGCGTTATCCCGATATGATGGTTCACAGGCTGCTTTCCCGGTATCTTGATAATGAGCACCCTGACGACAAGGAAAAATACCAGAAGTTGTGTGAGCACTCATCAAAGATGGAACGCACTGCAGCCGAGGCTGAAAGGGCATCCGTGAAGTATAAGCAGGTGGAATATATGAGCGACAAGACAGGGAAGGAGTTTGAGGGTATCATCTCGGGAGTCACGGAATGGGGCATCTATGTTGAAATAATTGAGAACCAGTGTGAAGGCATGGTCAACATCCGTGAACTGGGAGACGATTATTACGAATATGACGAGGATAACTACTGTATCAGGGGCCGCTCAACCGGAAAGGTATATACGCTCGGCGACAAGGTCAAAATCGTTGTCGTGAAGGCAGATCTGCAGAAGAAGCAGCTGGATTACAGGATGTTATGATCCTCCTCAATTATCCTCAGCAACTCCCTTACCGCATCCTCCTGCGGAACATTCTTCTTCACAGGTGTCATACCTCTGTATATATGAACCTTCCCCTCTCCTGCCCCGACATATCCGTAATCTGAGCCGGCCATTTCACCGGGCCCATTCACAATACATCCCATTACGGCGATCTTAAGTCCCGTAAGGTGTTCAGTGGCAGCCTTTACCTTCCTCACTTCATCCCGGAGGTTGAATTTTGTGCGGCCGCATGTCGGACATGATACATACCTGTTTCTGGTTATCCTTGCCTCTGTAGCCTGGAGAATTGAAAAGGATAGTTCCCTGAGTCTGTCACCCTGGATTTTTCCGTTGTTGGTTATGCATAACCCATCAGCCTGCTTCAGGATGAAATAACGGCCCAGAAGCGCTGATGCATCGATTATCAGCCTTTCGGGATCATCTTCCGAAAACACTGGAGAGAGATACACTTTTCTGTCAGGCCTCTCATCAGGAAGGGGAGGTGTTTTATGATTGAAGATCAATACTTCGCCCCGGAATGGTTGTCCGTCCTCCTTCAGGTACCTGCCATCGGCATATGTCAGGACTTCAGGTTTATACAGCGTGTCCCTGATCCTGAAGCCCTGGGGGGCGACCGGATTGTTTATCCTGCCGTTTTTGCCTCCCAGAAACCGGACGATCTCCTTTGCTACGGGGATTTCATACTCGGGATCTTCACTCAATGACACCCGTATTGTATCGCCGATGCCCTCTGACAGGACCGCCCCGATACCCGCGGCAGATCTCACCCGGCCATCCTCACCCTCTCCTGCTTCCGTTACACCAAGATGAATGGGATATGCCAGCCCGGCCTCTTTCAGGACGCCAGCCAGCAATCTGTTGGCGAGCAGCATGACGCCGGTATCGGATGATTTCATTGAAATGACAAGGTTATTGAAATTCTCTGAACGGAAAACTTTTATGAATTCCGCTGCCGATCTTACCATCCCTTCGGGAGTGTTGCCATACCTCGACATTATCCTGTCGGAGAGGGAACCGTGATTGATACCTATGCGTATTACCGTATTGTTCTCCCTGCATATATTTATAAGAGGACTCAGCTTTTCGTGGATCCGTTCCAGTTCTTCTTCATATTCCTTTTCCGTTAATTCGGCTTTTACGAACGTTGCCCTCTTATCGGCATAGTTCCCGGGGTTTATCCTTATCTTCTCAACAAGCCTGGCGGCTGTCTCTGCAGCAGCAGGATTGAAATGGATATCAGCGATCATAGGTGCAGTGAATCCCGCCTTCCGGAGTTCCTTTCTGATGTTTTCAAGGTTCTGCGCCTCCTTCACTCCCTGTGCCGTCAGACGGACGAAATCGGCACCGGCCTCAATGATCCTGATGCACTGGGCTACTGAAGCTTTGGTGTTCAGGGTGTTGGTGTTGGTCATCGACTGAATGCGGATGGGATGGGTGCCTCCCAGGGGAACAGAGCCTACATTGACAACCGATGATATGTATGGTTCATGGCTCCCATCCCTGGAGGGGCTGGGGGTGGGTTTATTATTTAAAATAGAAGAATTCATTTACAGCCTCTTTTTCCGTATTCTATTATTTAAAGGATAGTTTGACTTAATTTATTACCCACCCCAAACCCCTCCCGGGAGGGGATTTTGTTCACTCTATCTCCCAGTCAGCCCCATCCTTCTGGTCTTTCAGGATGATTCCCGCTTTTTTCAGTTCCTCTCTTATTTTATCAGAAGCCGCCCACTCCTTCCTGTTCTTGGCATCCTGCCTGAGGTCAATGATGATCCTCATAAGGTTGCCCGTTAGTTTGTCATCGGCTCTGCCTGCCTCTTCATTTATCAGCCCGAGCACTTCAAAGACAAATGTTCTGAAGAGGCTTTTCAGGGTTTCAATATCGGCGGTGGAGAGCCTTTCTGTGCCATCGCCTGAAGCATTGATGATCCTGACACCTTCGAAAAGATGAGAAATCAGGATCGGGCTGTTTAGGTCGTCATCCATCGCTTCATGGCATCTTACCTTAAGTTGTGAGATGTCAACCGAAGAAGAAAGAGAAGGTTTAAGCCGGTTCAGCGCTTCATTCGCCTTCATCAGCTTCTGCAGTCCTTTTTCTGCTGCCTGCAGTGCTTCGTTCGAAAAGTCAATGGTGCTGCGGTAATGAGCCTGGAGAATAAAGAACCTGACAGTCATCGGGCTGTAAGCCTGGTGCAGCAGAGGGTGATCGCCTGAAAAAAGCTGGTCAAGCGTGATGAAATTATTAAGAGACCGCGCCATCTTCTGGCCGTTGATCGTGATCATATTGTTGTGCATCCAGTACCTTACTGATTCTTTGCCCTGTGCAGCAGTTGACTGGGCAATTTCACATTCATGATGCGGAAACTGAAGATCCATGCCGCCTCCGTGAATATCGAATACCTCGCCAAGGTATTTTGTGCTCATAGCGGAGCATTCCAGATGCCATCCCGGATAGCCTTCGCTCCACGGTGAGGGCCATCGCATTAGATGCCCGGGCGTGGCTTTTTTCCATAACGCAAAATCAAAAGGTCCCCTCTTTTCATCCTGTCCCTCAAGGTCCCTGGTATTCACCTGAAGCTCATCGAGAACGCGGCCCGACAGTTTCCCGTAATTATATTTCTTATTGTATTTATCCACATCAAAATACACCGAGCCGTTTGTTTCATAGGCATATCCGTTTTTCAGGATGCTCTTTATAAGTTCCTGCTGCTCAATTATATGTCCCGATGCCCGTGGTTCAATGGAGGGATGGAGATTGTTGAGCTGTTCCATATTCTTCAGGAAGGTGTTTATGTATTTCTGAACCACTTCCATAGGCTCCATCTCTTCAAGGCGTGCTCTTTTTTCGATCTTGTCCTCTCCCTCATCAGCGTCATTTTCAAGATGCCCAACATCGGTTATATTGCGGACATACCTCACTTTGTATTCAAGATGCATCAGGTACCGGTAAAGCAGGTCGAATGTCACATTAGGCCTTGCATGGCCGAGGTGGGCATTGCTGTATACTGTAGGCCCGCAGACATATAATCCTACAAACGGCGGGTTAAGCGGAATGAATTGTTCCTTCTTCCTTGAGAGGCTGTTATAGATGATAAGTTTGCTGTCCATTAATGTTCCTTTAACCAAGCAAAAATACGCAATTCTTTTCTCCCCCTCACCCATTCTCCCCCTCTCTCCCTCAATATTTTTGAATTCATTTTTTGCATTTCTCAATTTCATTTATACATTTGCAGTCACAAATCAAATATTCCTTCCTTTCAAGGGTGTTTGATTTTTATTGAGAAGGGCGGAGAGATTAGGCTCTGAGAAACCCTGGCAACCAATCCCG
Organism: Bacteroidota bacterium; assembly: GCA_043800695.1. Lineage (GTDB taxonomy): Bacteria > Bacteroidota > Bacteroidia > Bacteroidales > VadinHA17 > LD21. The sequence continues at coordinate 32,704 of JAZDMU010000005.1, read as the reverse complement.
AGTAATCGGGAGAACGGTGCCAAAACCTAATCCCGGGAAAGCCGGGAGATGATAAAAACAGACACGGAAACCATGAATTCATTTCATCTGACCCGAAAGAATCTCACGATGCCGCTCATGCCTATGTGCATGCACTGGCTGAGATCCTGATAAGAAATCAACCAGCTTTTCATTGTGCAGGATCATTGCATTGGCAGGAGTATTATTCCTGTTTGCCGGATTAGTATAATTAATCAGTAACGATAAATATGAAACCCACATGATTGACCACAATCATAAACACGATAAATATATAATTTTCTATCATGTGCGGTTCCATCATACCATTAAAATCAAAATTATATTATGATGAAAAAGAAAAAAATACATTTTGAGACATTGCAGATACATGCAGGGCACCACCCTGACAGGGATACTCATTCAAGGGCTGTCCCGCTGTACCAGACTTCATCCTATGTATTCAGGAATGCAAGGCATGCGGCAGATCTGTTCAACCTGTCGGAGGCGGGGAATATTTACACACGGATCCAGAATCCCACCACTGATGTGTTTGAGAAGCGGGTCGCAGCCCTTGAGGGAGGCACAGCTGCACTTGCTGTGGCATCGGGCCATGCCGCCCAGTTCATTGCCCTTTCAACCATCATCAGGAAAGGAGAGAACCTTGTGAGCTCCCCGTTCCTGTATGGAGGAACCCATAACCAGTTCAAGGTAACATTCCCGGGATTCGGGATCGAAACCAGGTTTGCCGGGGATCTTGATCCGCGCTCATTTGAATCCCTGATTGACAGGAACACAAAAGCCATTTATGTTGAAACGATAGGCAACCCCGGCTTCAATATCCCTGATCTTGAAGCATTTTCAGCGCTTGCAAAAAAACATGGGATACCCCTTGTGGTTGACAACACCTTCGGGGCATGCGGATATCTTTGCAGGCCGATAGATCACGGAGCCAATATTGTGGTGCAGTCTGCCACCAAATGGATAGGGGGACACGGCACAAGCATTGGAGGAGTTATTGTAGATGCCGGGAATTTCAACTGGAACAACGGCAATTTCCCTGTTTTCACGGAACCTTCTGAAGGGTATCACGGACTGGTATTCGGTGAGAAATTCTCACAGAAGTCATCTTCGGGCAATATAGCCTTTATTGTCAAGGCACGTGTTGAAGGGCTCAGGGATATCGGTCCTGCAATAAGCCCTTTCAATTCCTTCCTGCTCCTGCAGGGACTTGAAACACTTTCTCTCAGGATGGAAAGGCATGTCAGAAACACTCTTGCGCTTGCAGAGTGGCTTGAAAAGCAGCCATGTGTGCAGAAAGTCAATTATCCGGGCTTACCGGGAAATCCAAACTACAGCCTGGCACAGAAATACCTGCCAGAAGGCGCCGGGGGAGTTCTCAGTTTTGTTTTGAAAGCTGACATGAAAAAAGCATCAAAGCTTGTCGAGCACCTTGATCTCGTCAGCCACCTTGCAAATGTAGGGGATGCCAAAACCCTGATCATTCAGCCTGCGGCTACAACCCATTCACAGCTCTCTGCCGAAGACCAGCTTGCTGCCGGCGTGGAACCGGGATTATTCAGGGTTTCCGTGGGACTTGAGCATATCGATGATATCATCAGTGACTTTGAACAGGCATTTAAACAGGTAATATGATGAAGATACTCAAACATATACTTCCGTTTGAAACTGAAACCGGAGCGATCCTTCCCTCACTGGAAATTGCATACAACACCTGGGGGGAGCTCAATTCTTCATCAGATAATGTGATATGGATCTGCCATGCCCTGACGGCAAACTCAGATGTTGAAGCGTGGTGGCCCGGTATGGTGGGACAGGGACTTCTTTTTGATCCTGAAAAGTACTTTATTGTATGTGCGAATGTCCTGGGATCATGCTATGGCACAACCGGTCCGGCATCAGTTGATCCGCAAACCGGCAAACCATGGCTCAACAGTTTCCCGCTTATCACCGTAAGAGACCTGGTGAATGTCCATGAGATAGTGAGAAATCATCTCGGGATTAAGAGAATCCACACGATAATAGGTGCTTCGATTGGCGGATACCAGGCCCTGGAATACAGCATAATGTTTCCTGAACTTATTGAAAGAATGATCGTTCTTGCTTCAGGAGCAAAGCAGACACCCTGGGCACTGGCATTCAGCGAATCGATGAGGCTGGCCATGAAGGCGGACCAGACTTTTACATCAGGGGATCCTGACGGCGGAAAGGGCGGGCTCATGGCTGCAAGGTCAATTGCCCTTTTAAGTTACCGGACCATGGAAGCTTATAACAATACCCAGCAGGAGGAGGATGACGAAAAACTGGAATCATTCAGGGCAGCATCCTACCAGGCTTACCAGGGAGAGAAGCTTGTAAAACGATTCAGCCCCCATTCATACTGGTGCCTTACATGTCTTTCTGATACTCATAATATAGGCAGAGGCAGAGGCAGCATCATTAATGCACTTAAGAGAATTAAGGCCGAAGTGTTGTGCGTTGGAATAAAGTCAGATCTTCTCTTCCCGACTGATGACCAGAAATTCATAGCCGCGAATGCAGATAATGCTGAATATGTTGAAATAGATTCTCCATACGGACACGACGGATTCCTGATCGAGACGTCTGTTGTAACAGATGTGGTGAGGAGATTCTGGAAAAAAACTTCAAATCTTTAATAAAATGACAAGAGAGAAACTAAGAATAGGAATGTTCGGATATGGCTGCGTTGGACAGGGATTGCATGATGTTCTCAACAGCAGCAAGGGTTTTAAAGCCGACATTGTAAAGATCTGCGTAAAGCATAAAAACAAGAAAAGGAGGATCCCTATGTCGTATTTCACATTCGATAAAAATGAGATCCTCAATGATCCTTCAATCAACCTGGTCGTGGAGCTTATTGATGACGCAGATGCGGCTTTCAAAATAGTTACAACCGCCATGAAGAAGGGCAAGAATGTAGTTTCGGCAAACAAGGTCATGATCGCAAAGCATTTTAAGGAGCTTGTCGATCTCCAGGAAAAACATAAAGTATCATTCCTCTATGAGGCATCGGCCGGAGCAAGCATTCCCATCATCCGGAACCTTGAAGAGTATTATGATAATGAGCTGCTTTATTCGCTCAGGGGTATCCTTAATGGTACGACCAATTACGTTCTGACGCTCATGCATAATCACGGTATTGATTATAATGTTGCACTCAATGAAGCCCGCGAAAAAGGATTTGCTGAATCGGATCCTACGCTTGATGTTGACGGATGGGATGCAAAGTTCAAGCTATGCATAATAACAGGACATGCTTACGGGCTTTTTCTCAACCCTGATGAAGTGTTTCACTATGGAATAAGCAGGATCTCAAAATTTGACATACAGTATGCAAAGGAGAAGGGGCTCAAGATTAAGCTTGTTCCTTTTGTTGGTAAAACAAATGAAAATACAATAACGAGTTTTGTGCTTCCGCGGTTTATTTCACCTGACAAATATCTTTACAACGTTGACAATGAATACAATGGAGTGATAACTGAAGCTGCATTTGCCGATAAGCAGTTCTTTTCGGGGAAAGGAGCAGGCGGACATGCAACAGGAAGTGCCGTGTTGTCGGATATTTCAGCCAACTCATACGGATACAGATATGAATACAAGAAATACCAGCAGGGTACAGTTACGAACTACACACGAAACTACAAGCTGGAGGTATATTTAAGGTATAACGATGAAAAGGCGAGGGATTTGTTTGGATTTGAGGAAGTATCGGAATACTTTAGCAGCCGGTCGTACAAGTATGTCATTGGCACCATAAACCTGAACAAATTATATGAACTGAGGGAACAACTTTCCGGCATGGATGTTTTTATAGTTAACACAGGCAGAAAGGGAATCAATTGATGAACTCAAAACTCGAAGATATTATTCAGCAACGCATTCTGGTTCTTGATGGTGCGATGGGCACCATGATCCAGAAACACAGGCTCGGGGAAAATGACTACCGCGGAAAGGAATTCAAGGATCATCCCAAACCTCAGAAGGGCAATAATGACCTGCTTTCGCTGACGAATCCTGAGATAATCCTGAATATTCATAAAGGCTACCTGGAAGCTGGCGCTGATATAATTACCACCAACACCTTCAATTCAAACAGGATCTCCATGGCGGATTATGGCATGGAGGAGCAGGTTTACAACCTGAATTATCAGTCTGCAAAACTTGCCAGGGAAGCTGTAAATACTTATGAAAAAGATAAAGTGCACTTTATCGCGGGAACGCTCGGTCCAACGAACCGTACTGCCTCAATGTCGTCTGACGTCGATGATCCCGGAACCCGCTCAGTTACCTTTGACGACCTTGTTGAAGCATATTCAGAGCAGGCCGGTGGGCTGATTGACGGAGGTGTCGACATACTAATGGTGGAGACTATTTTCGATGTACTCAACTGCAAAGCCGCTCTTTTTGCAATCGATTCGGTATTTGAAGAGAAGGGTGTCAGGCTTCCTGTAATGGTATCGGTAACCATAACTGATGCCAGCGGAAGAACACTCACGGGCCAGACCCTGGAAGCGTTCATAATATCAGTGTCTCACTTCCCTCTGTTCAGCATCGGGCTGAATTGCGCTCTGGGTGCGGAACAGCTGCGGCCGTTTGTACAGGAACTGTCGTCAAAGACAGGCTTTTATGTGTCGGCTCACCCCAATGCAGGATTGCCGAACCAGTTTGGAGAATATGACCAGTCGGCCCGGTTCATGGCTTCGGTCACCGAAGAGTTCATGAAAGAAGGATGGGTGAACATAATTGGCGGATGCTGCGGAACAACTCCTGACCATATCAGGGAAATATCCGCGACTGCGAAAAAATACAAACCGGCCAAAAGACCTGAAATTACCAGATATACAAGGCTGAGCGGACTTGAACCGCTGACAATTACACCTGAAACCAATTTTGTAAATGTCGGTGAAAGGACAAATGTCTCCGGCAGTAAAAAATTTGCAAAGCTGATCCAGGAGGAGAAATATGGTGAAGCGCTTGCTATTGCACGAAACCAGGTGGAAGGCGGCGCCCAGGTAATCGATATCTGTATGGACGAAGCCATGCTTGATTCAGAGAAGGCTATGGTGAAGTTCGTCAACCTTATCATGGCAGAGCCTGATATAGCAAAGCTTCCCCTGATGATCGACTCGTCGCGATGGAACGTGATTGAATCAGCATTGAAATGCATCCAGGGGAAATCGGTCGTCAACTCAATAAGCCTTAAGGAGGGTGAAGAAGCATTCCTTCATCATGCCCGCCTGATAAGGAAATATGGCGCTGCAGCTGTGGTAATGCTGTTCGACGAAAAAGGACAGGCTGATACCTTCGAACGCAGAATTGAGGTTGCTGAAAGGTCATACCGCCTTCTGACCGGTAAGCTCGGATTCCCTCCCGAAGATCTGATATTTGATCCAAATGTGCTTGCCGTTGCCACAGGAATAGAGGAACATAACAATTATGCAGTGAATTTCATTCGGGCAGCACAATGGATAAAACAGAACCTGCCGTATGCCAAAGTGAGCGGAGGCATAAGCAACCTCTCATTCTCATTCAGGGGAAATGACAAGGTGCGCGAGGCCATGCATTCGGTATTCCTCTATCATGCAATAAAGGCAGGGCTCGACATGGGAATCGTAAATCCGGGCATGCTCCAGGTTTACAGTGAGATACAGAAGGATCTCCTTGATCTTACAGAAGATGTTATACTCAACAGGAGAAAAGATGCGACCGAACGGCTGGTAAAATTTGCAGAAGGTCTGAAGACCGACCCCAAAAAAGAGGAAAAAGGCGATGAGTGGAGGTCGTTGCCGGTAATTGAACGTATCAAACACGCACTGATCAGGGGTCTTGACGAACATATTGAAGAGGATGTAGAAGAGGCCCGCCTGCTCTTTTCAAGGTCGATCGAGCTTATCGAGGGACCGCTTATGGGAGGAATGAACGAAGTCGGTGATCTTTTCGGATCAGGAAAGATGTTCCTTCCGCAGGTGGTAAAAAGCGCAAGGGTGATGAAGAAGGCAGTTTCGAGACTCGCTCCTTATATTGAAAAGGAGAGTGCCGGCGAGGAGAAGAAAACAGCCGGAAAGATATTGCTTGCAACCGTCAGGGGCGATGTCCACGACATCGGAAAGAATATTGTCGGGGTTGTGCTTTCATGCAATAATTATGAGGTGATCGACCTGGGCGTTATGGTGCCTGCCGATAAGATCATTAATACTGCAATAAATACCAAAGCTGATATCATCGGGCTCAGCGGACTGATAACACCGTCGCTTGAAGAAATGGTGCATGTAGCCTCCGAGATGGAGCGCAGGAAACTTGCCCTGCCTCTTCTTATCGGCGGTGCAACAACTTCAGAGATCCACGCTGCAGTGAAGATCGCTCCTGCATACTCAAATCCCGTTATCCATGTGAAGGATGCATCAAGGGCTGCCGGAGTGCTTTCTGAACTTCTGCGTTCAGATAACCGCCAATTTGTCTCTTCATTTTCAACAAAATACAGTAAGCTAAGGGAACAGCATGAATCAAGGCGTGAAGAGAGAAAGCTTCTTTCCCTGGAACAGGCAAGGGAAAACAGGCTCGTGACAGACTGGGAAAAACTTAATCTGATAAAGCCAAAGAAGCCCGGACATCATGTTGTTGACACAATTAACCTGAAAGAGCTTTCCGGATATATCGACTGGACCTTCTTTTTCTTTGCATGGAAAATAAACGGTAAGTATCCTGCCGTCTTCAGCGATCCCGTAAAAGGAAGTGAAGCAAAGAAGCTCTACGACGATGCGCAGGCATATCTTGATGATATCATAAAATATAAGATAATTACGGCTAAGGCAGTGTTTGGATTTTACACTGCTGTGTCAAAGGGAGATGATGTGATCGTGAATAATGAAGGGGGAGATAAATTATCCTTCAGGTTTCTGAGGAACCAGGAACAGAAGGAAAAGGGTGTTCCAAACCTTTGCCTTGCAGATTTTATTGCACCGGAATCCTCAGGAAAAACAGATCATATTGGAGTATTTGTCGTATCAGCACATATCCATGATGAGCTTCTTAAAAAATATGGTGATGATGATTATGCGATAATCATGATCAGGATACTGAGCGACCGGCTTGCTGAGGCGTCTGCTGAATGGATTCACGAAAAGATCCGCAGGGAATACTGGGGATTTTCTCCTGGTGAGAAACTTACTATTGAAGAGATGCTGGCCCTGAAATACCGGGGCATAAGACCTGCACCGGGTTATCCTGCTTGTCCCGACCATACTGAAAAACGCATGCTGTTCGACCTTCTGGATGCAGAAAAATGCATTGGGTCAGGACTGACGGAGAATTTCGCAATGACTCCGCCTGCTTCGGTGAGCGGTTACATATTTTCACATCCTGCCTCCTCCTATTTCAATATCGGGAAGATAGGACAGGATCAGCTTAAGGATTATGCTTCACGAAAGAACATGACAATTGAGGAGGCTGCCAGGTGGCTTGCCCCGAACTTATAATAGAGTTGATATGAGCGTTATAGACAAAATAAAAAGCGCAAAGGGACCTCTGTTCACATTTGAACTGCTCCCACCGCTGAAAGGGCACAGCATTGAGAAGGTCTATGCTGCAATTGACAGGCTGGTTGAGTTTGAACCTGCCTATATAAACTTCACAACCCACCGCAACGAGATAACCTATAAAGAGAGAACTGACGGGCTCCTTGAGAAGAGGGTTACAAGGCTCAGGCCAGGTACAATTGCACTGGCAGCAGCAGTCAGGTACAAGTATAATATTACAGTCGTTCCTCACATACTTTGCGGAGGTTTTACAAAGGAGGAAACTGAGAATGTTCTGATCGAAATGAACTTTCTTGGCATCGATGATGTGCTTGCCCTGAGGGGGGACCCTCAGAAGGGAAGCCGTACATTCATCCCGGAAAAAGAGGGGCATACTCACACATATCAGCTTGTACAGCAGATCATTAACATGAATAACGGCAAGTACCTTGAGGAGTCGCTTGAAGATACTGCAGCTACCCGGTTCTGCGTTGGGGTTGCCGCCTATCCCGAAAAACATGTTGAGGCGCCCAATATGCAGATCGACATGGAAAACCTTAAATTCAAGGTTGATTCAGGAGCAGGCTACATTGTAACCCAGATGTTTTTTGACAATAACAAGTTTTTCAGGTTCAGGGATGAGTGTAAAAAGATCGGAATTAATGTTCCTGTTATAGCAGGGATAAAGCCGGTCTCAGCTCTTAATGATATCAGGCTTCTTCCTCAGACCTTTCATATAGACGTGCCATCTGACCTGGTAGCAGCAATTAAAAAATGCACAACTGATAAAGATGCACGTGAGGTCGGAATAGAGTGGTCAACCATGCAGTCAAAGGAACTGATAAAAGCAGGTGTGCCCGGTATACATTATTATACTCTGGGCCGCTCAGATAATGTTGCAAGGATCGTTAAGGGTGCATTTTAAATGCTTTCCTGATCTTATCCACGAAATCGAGTTTCTCCCAGGTGAAGAACTCAACTTTTTTGACCCAGGTTTTCCTTCCGTTGCCATTTACTGACCGGGGCTTACTGCCGGGCACCTCGTAATAAACTTCCACGTTCCCTGTAAATGGTTCGCGCCCGAAATGCCCGTATGATGCTGTAGCCAGGAATACAGGATTCTTGAGTCCGAGCCTTTTGATAATCGTATAAGGCCTCATATCAAAGATTCCGTTTATCCTGCGGGCTATCTCGCCATCGTGCAGGATCTTTCCCTTTGCATCCTTCATATGAGCTGTTCCGAATGTATTTACATATAATCCGACAGGTTGTGCCACTCCTATAGCGTAAGCAACCTGGATCAGAGCCTTGTCGCAGACACCTGCAGCCACCAGGTTCTTTGCTATGTGGCGAACCGCATAGGCTGCCGACCTGTCGACCTTCGATGAGTCTTTTCCTGAAAAAGCGCCTCCGCCATGAGCCCCGTGACCGCCATAAGTATCGATTATGATCTTGCGGCCTGTAAGACCTGTATCTCCGTGAGGCCCGCCTATAACAAACTTGCCTGTTGGATTCACCAGCAATTTCAAACCGGGTTTGAATAGTTTCTGAATCCTGGCAGGAAGCGATTTTTTGACTCTCGGGATGAGAATACCAAGCACGTCCTCCTTTATTTTATCCTGCATTGCCTTTTCTGCTGTTTTTTCGGCAGAGCGGGAGCTGTTCTTCGGCAAAACAAACTCGTCATGCTGTGTGCTGATTACAATCGTGTCTATTCTCAGGGGGTTGTTGTCATCGTCGTATTCAATTGTTACCTGCGATTTTGAATCCGGTCTGAGGTATTTCATTTGTTTCCCTTCGCGCCTGATCACTGCGAGCTCCTGAAGGAAAGTGTGTGCAAGCTCGATGCTCATGGGCATGTAATTATCCATCTCCCTGCAGGCATATCCGAACATCATTCCCTGGTCGCCCGCTCCCTGGTCCTCGGGGTTGGCGCGGACCACTCCCTGGCGGATGTCGGATGACTGTTCATGTATCGTCGAGATCACGCCGCATGAGTCACAATCAAACCTGTATTCGGCTTTGGTGTATCCGATGTTGCGAATCACCCTGCGGGCCGTTTCCTGCACGTCAACCCAGCCTGAGGTCTGAACCTCGCCGCCGCAAACTACAAGCCCTGTCGTTACGAATGTCTCGCATGCCACCTTGGATTCGGGATCCCACCTGAGGAATTCATCGAGCAGTGCATCTGAGATCTGATCGGCCACCTTATCGGGGTGACCTTCTGATACTGATTCCGAAGTAAAAAAATATCCCATGGTATTAATTTAAGTTTAAAGTGACTAGAGTATGGAGTGACTAAAGTTCATAAAACTATTAATTCAACAAATGATGAGAAGAATGGTTGACTGAATGGAGGAATTTCCGCGTTTTAGCATTTTTTCCCGTGGTTGCAATCAGCACAAATCTTTCCACCTGACTAATAAGGAACAAAGCAAATAAAAAAAAGTGTAATATAAAAATATCAGCCTCCCGTAAGATGACGGAAAATCTCTTCGAGATTGTTCTCTTCCCTCTTAAGCGAAAGAACCGTGAGCTTGTTTTTTACGGCAAACTCGAACAGTGCGGGCCTGATATCTTCTTCAGCATCTGATTCGATCTGCCATAATCCGTCTCTCATCTGCCTGGCTTCTGAAATATTCCTTATTCTTTTTAAATCATCCTCACCGGGGGAAGTGTCAAATTCAACCAGAACTGTCTGTCGCTGTCGTTTTATTTTCGAATATATCTCGCTCTTTTTTTCATCAGCAACTATTACACCCTTGTCAATGATGATGATCCTGTCGCATATTGCTTCAACTTCCTGCATAATATGAGTAGAAAGCAGTATGGTTTTCTCCTTACCGGCATCCTTTATGAGGTTGCGGATCTCGACTATCTGGTTGGGATCCAGTCCACTGGTGGCCTCATCAAGAATAAGCACATCAGGATCATGAATAAGAGCCTGGGCAAGGCCTACTCTCTGCCGGTATCCTTTCGACAGCGAGCCAATGCGCTTCTTCTGCTCGGGTGCCAGTCCGGTGATGTCTATTATATTATCAATCTGCTTTTTAACCGGTTCCCCGGTTCTGTACATTGAAGCAACGAAACCAAGGTATTCCCTTACATACATCTCGGGGTAAAGGGGATTGTTTTCGGGCAGGTAACCAATGCATTTCTTTATTCCTGTGTTATCTTCAGATGCTTCAATGCCGTTTACAAAAACTTTTCCCGAAGTTGCGGGAATAAATCCTGTGATGATCCTCATCATAGTGGTTTTGCCTGCTCCGTTCGGTCCGAGAAAAGCAACTATCTCCCCTGTCTTTACCTCGAATGAGATATTGTCAAGAGCTTTTTGCTGCCCATAAAGCTTTGTAACTCCCTGAACTACAATAGACATCTGCTTGCAACCTATCTGATAATCGCGTTGTCAGGCTCTAATCGCCCCAGCCGCCCATAAACTGGCCTGATTTGGCGAATGAAGTTCTGGGATTAACGCAGCAAACCGGTATTTTGGAACTGTTTGCAATAATATACTGCTCCGACGCACCAACCATATAATCAGCAAACGTGATATTCTTTGTGGTCATTATGAGTATCAGGTCGGCATTTATCCGCTGGGCAAAATCAAGTGTCTGCTGGGCAAAATCACCTTTGGAAATTTCGTGAATCTCATATTCTATATTGTTCTGAATGAGATACCTGATCGCAAAATTGAGGTTTATCTTTGTTTTCTTGAGGAGGCTCGCATCGGTTGATGTAGTAACCAGCATATGGACTTTTGAGTCGAAATACTTACCCATATATATTGCCATCTGTGTCTTCTCCTTGTTTTCCCTCCGGAAATCGACAGGGAAAACTATGTTATGGTATCTCTCCTGGTCCGCAGGCGGATCCTGGACAACAATAAAAGGTACTTTTGACTTCACTATTACTTTAAGAGCCCAGCTTCCGGTAAGCTTCTGCATACCCTTCATGCCATGAGTGCCCATGATCACCAGGCTTGCCTCTTTATCATTTACAAATTCGGCAATCGAGGTGAATATGCTTCCTTTTATCAACTCTGCCCCTACCGTCATATTGTATTTCTTGCTTTGCTCCCCGGCAACATGCTTGAGAAGCACCAGTTTCTCACCTTCCTCATTAGGCTTAATGCCTTTGTCAACAATATGCAGGAGGCAAACCTCATCATGCACCATATGGCTTATCTTGACTGCATGTGCAAGCGCATGTTCCGCAACAGGAGTAAAATCCCACGGAACAACTATCAATTTCTTGCTCTCTTCCATAAATTTTTAATTTTTCAAATTATACTCAAAGTTATTCAGATTTTACCAATTTTCAAACCCCTTGCCTTCCTGCATAATATGTTCTTCTACTGTAACAGAAAATGAGAGCCTTTTGCACAAAAATAATGCCATAATGCTCTATTACGCATCAATAATGATCTTTTGCGACCAACAATTTAGTATTTTTGGGTGGCCATATTTTTAAGAGTGATGAAACAAACAAAGATCAAAAAACTGTTAGCCTCTGACAAAACCGGGGATGATGTGCTGGTGAAAGGATGGGTAAGGACGAAACGCGGAAACAAAAACATAGCTTTTATTGCCCTGAATGACGGTTCCACAATAAACAACATTCAGGTTGTTGCCGATACTTCAAAATTTGACGAGAACCTCCTCAGGGACATTACGACTGGCACCTGCCTGGCTGTCACCGGGAAGCTTGTTGAATCGCAGGGACAGGGGCAGAATGTAGAGATTTCTGCAGAAAAAATAGAGATCTACGGTAAATGTGATGCGGAAGCCTATCCCCTGCAGAAAAAAGGGCACTCAATGGAGTTCCTCCGGGACATTGCGCATCTCCGCCCGAGGACAAACACATTCGGCGCCGTCCTCAGAATAAGACATGCGATCGCTTTCGCGATACATAAGTATTTCAACGACAAGGGATTCTTCTATCTTCATACACCTGTTATCACAGGCAGCGATGCGGAAGGCGCAGGCGAGATGTTCCACGTAACCACATTCGACCTTGCGAACATTCCACGCACATCAGAAGGAGCTGTGGATTTCAGCGGTGATTTTTTCGGCAAGCCCACCAATCTTACCGTTTCGGGGCAGCTGGAAGGAGAGCTGGGAGCCCTGGCGCTGGGTGAGATATATACATTCGGCCCTACATTCAGGGCTGAGAATTCAAACACGCCCCGCCACCTTGCAGAATTCTGGATGATAGAACCGGAAATGGCTTTCTACGACATCAACGACAATATGGACCTGGCCGAGGATTTTGTCAAATACCTCATCAGGTATGCACTCGAAAACTGCAAGGATGACCTTGAATTCCTCAATAATATGATCGACAAAGGCCTTATTGAGAGGCTGAAATTCGTTACAGAAAATGAATTTGTAAGGATGACCTATACCGAAGCTGTAAGAATACTTGTCGAATCGGGCCAGAAATTTGAATATCCCGTCGGCTGGGGAAGAGACCTGCAGGCAGAGCATGAGAGATATCTGGTCGAAAAGCATTTCAAACGACCGGTCATTCTTACCGACTACCCGATTGAGATCAAGGCGTTTTACATGAAGCAGAATGATGACGCAAAGACGGTAAGGGCCATGGATGTGCTCTTCCCGGGAATCGGTGAAATAATAGGCGGTTCACAGAGAGAGGAGATATACGATAAGCTCCTCAACCGTATCAGGGAGCTGAAGATTCCGGAAAAAGAGCTCTGGTGGTATCTCGAAACAAGAAAATTCGGCACTGCACCACACAGCGGATTCGGTCTCGGCTTTGAAAGAATGATCCAGTTCGTAACAGGGATGGCCAATATCAGGGATGTGATCCCGTTCCCGAGAACACCCAAAAACGCAGAATTTTAAAGGTACTTTTCCGTTTACTGATTGTAAGGCAATAGGATGTTAAATCAGAGGTTACAGCAGAAATTGCTTCAGAAGCTTTCCCCGCAGCAGATCCAGATGATAAAGCTGCTGGAGATCCCCACTTTACAGATCGAACAGCGGATAAAAAAGGAGTTGGAAGAAAATCCGGCCCTGGAAGAGGGATCTGAGGATGAGGAAGTGCCGGCAGCCGAACAGGAAGAGGATAATTTCGAAGAGGAGGACAAAGACCGGGATGAGTTCACTCTTGATGACTACATTGATGAGGACGAGATCCCGGATTATAAGCTTCAGACAAGCAACTACAGCAAGGATGACGATAAACGGGCTGAGATACCTTTTTCGGCAGGCTCGTCATTCCACGAGCATCTTGAGGCTCAGTTCGGGCTGAGGGAGCTCACGGAAAAGCAAAAGATCCTCGGCGAATATATCATCGGCAATATTGATGAAGACGGGTACCTGAGAAGAGAACCCGCCAGCATTGTTGATGATCTTGCATTCCTGCAGAATATTCAGACCACCGAGGAGGAACTCCTGGAGGTGCTCACAATTGTACAGGACCTGGAGCCTGCCGGGGTCGGCGCCAGGACCCTCAGGGAGTGCCTGATGCTTCAGCTTGAAAAGAAAGAGATGGATGAGCCTGCAGTCAGGCTTGCTTATCTGATCATTGATCAGCACTTTGAAGAATTCAGCAAAAGGCATTATGATAAGATAATGTCGCGTCTTAACCTGAGCGAGAATCAGCTTAAATCTGTGATAGATGAGGTACTTAAGCTGAATCCAAAGCCAGGCGGTCTTTTCAGCGACTCCTTTACAAAAAGCGCCCAGCCAATAATCCCCGACTTCATCCTGGAGCACTCCGAAGATGGATTTGACCTTCACCTGAACTCCCGCAATCTTCCCGAACTGAGGCTCAGCAACGCATACAGAGAAATGCTTCAGGCATACACGAAAGATAAGGAAAGCAAAAAGGAAATGAAAGAGGCGATCCTTTTCGTGAAGCAGAAGATCGACTCGGCAAAATGGTTCATAGATGCAATCAGGCAGAGGCAGAATACCCTTCTTATTACCATGAATGCCATTCTTGAATACCAACAGGAATATTTCATTGACGGTGACGAGACAAAGCTGAAGCCCATGATACTGAAAGATGTCGCCGAGATGACAGGACTGGATATATCAACCATTTCAAGAGTTGCCAACAGCAAGTACATCCAGACCCATTTCGGTATCTATCCGCTTAAATTCTTCTTTTCGGAAGGACTGCAGACCGACAGCGGCGAAGAAGTATCAACCCGCGAAATAAAAAGGATCCTGCAGGATTGTATCAGCAATGAAGAAAAAAGACATCCCCTTACGGATGAACGGCTTACCGAGATTCTCCAGGAAAAAGGATACCAGATAGCCCGGAGGACAGTTGCAAAATACCGGGAGCAGCTGAATATCCCTGTTGCCAGGTTAAGAAAGGAGATCTGATGATAAAGGACAGGCTGCAAAACACAGGCAATATTATTGCAAAAACAATCTCTCTGATATTTCATCCGCTGCTGATCACGCTGTACGGGCTTCTGATAGTATTCTCCGCTCCCACGCTTATAGGCTATCTGCCTTATAACGTGAAAAAAACTCTTTTCATCCTGATACTTATAAATAATGTGCTTCTTCCATTTTCATTCATCCCTTACTTCAAAATCAGAAACATAATTTCATCATGGAAACTCGACAGCAGGAAAGAGAGGATAATCCCCCTTCTGTCGACTTCATTCTTCTATTCGGTCACCTTCTTTATAACATTCCGGTACCACATACCGGTATTCATAAAATTATTCATACTTACTGCGGCTGTCCTGGCGATTGCAATGACAATAATAAATTTATGGCATAAGATATCGATCCATTCCGGAGGTTCCGGTGCACTGGTCGCTCTTGTCGTTGTTCTCTCAATAAAGATGCATACTCCCCTCCCGTGGCTGCTGGCCGGAGTCATTATTTCAGCAGGGCTCGTCCTTTCTTCAAGGCTCTGGCTCGATTATCACAAGTCCGTGGAGGTGTGGTCGGGGTTCTTCGTGGGATTCTTTATCGCAGGAGTGCTGCTACTACTCTTTTAAAAGCTCTTCTATTGCTTTTTCGAGATACTGTTTACTCTGTGCAATCAGATGATCGGGCCACTCAGGTTCAATTGAAGGAAGAGTTACACCTTTATCTGTATGTCTCTGGGGAATGAATTTGAACCATCCTCTTTCCGTGAGCGACCGGGCAAGATATTCCTGCTCTGTCTGTCCCGGCGTCGGGATCAGCATGGCGCTGCAGCCAAGAGAGATGAGTTCCATGATTGAGGTGTATCCTGCCCTGGCAATAATGCTTTTGCTTGTCATTATCAGCTCCTTCATCTGAGCAGCATCCGGGTGATCATACCATATTATATTACCTTCCCTCAATATTTCACCGGCACCGTCAGGATTACCGCCAAGAAACACGGTGACAGGTTCCTTGTCCCTGAAAATATTGTAAAGTTTATTTCTAAGTATTTCCTTCTGAGGTTCCGGACCTGAAAGTATCACAGTATTGTGTGTTACGTTCACAGGATTCGCGTTTCCGCCCGTTTCCACGTCTGAGAACCGTGATAAAAGCCCGATATACCTGACATTTGAAGGAAGCCTGAGTCCGTGTGACAATCGTCCTGAAACATTCTGCTCTCCGGGCAGGTCAGGAATAAAACACAGGGAGTATCTCTTAATGATCATCCTGTGCAGCAGAATGCCGGTGAACTCGAGGAACCTGAAAAAGCCTGGAAACGGGATCCTGGGCATGTGAGTGATGTAGACACTTCTGACTTCATTGTTCCAGAGGCCAAACCTGTTATCGCTTATCACCATGTCTATAGTGTGTTCCCGGATAATACGTTTTAGATTTTTGTGCTCCCTTACTGAATGAAAAATAAGTAAGGGAATATCAAACAGAAGCTTAAGATACTGGGGCAGATATCTCGAATAACCCGGTTTAAAGCCCGGGAAATCAATGTACATGAGTCCCGGTAGTTCCCTTCTGAAAAAAGCCAGGTGCTCCCTGCCTGCTCCGATCAGGATATTATTGCCTGATTCCCGGAGTTTTTTTGCCAGCACAATGGAGCGTCCGGAATGACCGAGCCCCCATTCAAGAGGGCATATCAGTATATTAAGGTTTTGCTTCAATATCAGCCTGAAACCTGTGTTTTAATGCCAAGTCCATTCACGAGCAAAGCTATGCGCCTGAGATCTGACAGCGGCACTTTAGCGAGTTCTCCACCCTCGGGGGTATCTCTCGAAATTGTATATATCATTACTTCTGCCGGTCCGATTATTTTCAGTGCCTCCAGCCATGCATCCAGTTCCTCCCCGGTGGTATTGTCAATTTTTTGTCCCTTATAATTTCCGCGCAGAAAGAGAGTCTGGATTATCAGCTGTCCCCTGAATTCAGCAAGGCTTTTAATCAGATCTTTGACTCTTACATTAACACGCGGCTGATTGTGGATCCTGACTGTCAGGTTAAATGCCGAATCGAGCTTCAGAATGTTCTGATCGACTTTCAGGAGGGCCCTTCTGATTTCCGGCTTTGTAATTGCTGTTGAATTTGAAAGCACCGCGATCTTTGCTTCAGGGAAATATTTATCACGCAGAATTATGCTGTCGTCTATTATTCCGGGGAATTCGGGATGCAGTGTCGGCTCGCCGTTGCCTGCGTATGTTATCACATCAGGCGCTTCATTTTTCCCCTTCATCAGGGAGAGTCTCTTTTCAAGTGCTTCGTACACTTCCTTTCTGGAAGGAAGCTCACCTGCAGATGCTTCTGCCCTGCCTGTCCATCCGCACTCGCAATAAATGCAGTTGAAATTGCATATCTTCCTGTTTGAAGGCAGAAGGTTTATCCCCAGGGAAACTCCCAGCCGACGGCTTTTAACCGGCCCGAAAACGATCTTATCAAATAGGAACGTAGACATTAAAACAAAGTTCAAATTTCAAAATTAATATATAATATGTGATTGAAGCTTTATTTATTTACAACAACCGCCTGACTGTGGTTTCAGGCAGGAGCTTCAGGTTGATCAGGTCGAGATTCTCAAGAAGAAGCAATCCCGGTTTTTTACCCGGTTCGATTTTACCGTAGCTCTCTTCCTTTCCAAGAGCCCTGGCTCCGTTAACAGTTGCCCACCGGATAAGATCTTCAAGTTTCAGTGAAGGATAATAATACTGCAAAGTCTTCAGCTCCGAAAGGATGCTTAGAGAGTCATTGGAAGCCAGCGAATCAGTTCCCACTACAATTTCGCACCCTTCAGAAAAGAGCATTTCAGCAGGAGGGATCCTGTTTTCAATATAGAGGTTTGCGTTTGGACAGAGGCACCAGAACAGGTTCTTCCTTCTGCTGACTTCATTCACTATCTGTTGTGTGACAAAAGTGTTATGAACAAGTATCAGGTTACCGGAAGAAGTCACCTCATCAAGTATTGCAGATCCCACGCTTGCCGGAGTCTTCAGGTCATAACCAGGCATTCCTGATTTTCTGAATGAATCAATCAGCGGCCCGCTATGGTCCGAAAGAAAGGATTCCTCTCCTTCAGTCTCCATGAAATGAATGGAAGTGACCCTGTTTTCAGAAGTGTGCTTCTTTATCAGACTGAAGAGCGGCAATGATACGGAATATGGAGTATGCGGCACGATCCATGATTCAAATCCTGATGAGACTGACTCACAGTGCAGTTTTAAAATTTCATCCATCCTGCTCTCAGCCGCTGAAGGGCGTGTGCCGAATACCTCAAGCAGGTTAATGAACCTGATGCTGCTCTCCTTCTTAATGTTGAATGTCAGCGGGTTATTGCAGATATCCGCGCAGAGCTGAGTGCCCTCGCGGTAAAGATCATTAACGGCAGCTTTGGCAGATGCAACAATTTCTTTATGCTCAAATTCCCGGATTTTCTGAAGAAGCGCAAGGAACTCTCCAAGCCCCGAATGCTTTGGTATGGCACCCTTAAGATGTGAAAGCTCGAGATGGCAATGGCAGTTTATGAAGCCCGGTATAATTATCCCGTTAAAGAATTCCACAGAACTCTCTTCCTTCAGCCTGCCACGGGTATCTGTAACCCCGGTTATCGTACCGTCATCACTAACGGTTATTATGCCTTTCCGCAGCGGTTTCCCTGAGTTTGTGAGGATCAGTTGTGAAGCAAACCGTTTCATTCCACTCTCCCGGAATAGTAAAATGTTATGTTTTCAATTGCGGCATTCTGCAAACCTGCATCCGGGTGGTTCGAAAAATCATACAGATAACCTTTTATTACAACTCTTTCCATGGTTGTGTGCGTTCCCGTAACAGTATAGAAATGAGGATGTCCGTCTTTCAGATATTCAATGGATGACAGGTAGTTCTTCCTGCCTGTTTCAGCGCTGTCGGCATTGCACAGCCATGCCGTGAAACACGGTTCTTTTGTCTGATCATCAGGGAATACCGTTACTGAGAAAGTGAGAGAATATGTTCCCTGGGTAGCAAGGGTTATATTGAAATATGGCTTTTCAGCAGTGCCGGTATCCGGCATAAAATAAGAATGGCGTCCGTTCCACTGGTCAACAACATTGCCGGAGGCGCTGTTATACTTCTTGTCGACACGCGCCTGGATCTCACTGAATCTGGCGAGCATATTGTCATAGATCTTTATGAGACGCTTGGCTTTTTTAATATAATAATACTGTATAGTGGTATCCATCTGACCGGTCGTGTACCCATACCCTTCTATTATTTCCATATAGAGGCCCGTCGTATCCTCGTTGGTGTAAATGTTCCTCATCCCGGGCAGCGACATCAGTCCGTTTGTGAGGTGAAGCTCATAGAGTATAGCCTTAAAATCCTTCTCGGGTATCAGGTTTTCAAATTTTCTCTCCTCGTTTACCTTAAGGCATGAAACGGTTGATGCCAGAAGAATGATCCCGGCGAGAATCAGCATGAGGGGTAGTGATCCTGTATTATGTATTCTCCTATTCATGATCCCTGAGATATTTTCTTGTGAGATACCTTACCGGGTACCATGCAGCCCAGTAACCAATAAGAAGAACCGTTGCCGGAACAATTATAAAATCCCGAAGTTTCATCACAACAGGGTAAGAATCCATTATGAGGGATTCGCTGGGCAGTCCCACAATGCCAAAGGTCTGCTGAAGCCAGCAAACCAGGAAACCGAGCATCACCCCTGCAACAGCCCCGATGATCGATATGAGCCACCCTTCAAAAATGAAGATCTTCCTTATCAGGTTATTATTGGCGCCAAGACTTTTAAGTATCCCGATATCCCGCTCCTTTTCAATTATCAGCATCGTAAGCGAACCTATGATGTTGAATGATGCAATGATCAGTATAAGCGTGAGGATCAGGAATATAGCAAGCCTTTCCGATTTCATAACCTTATAGAAAAGCTCCTGCTGCTCGAACCTGTTCTGAACAATAAAAGCATTCCCGAAGATGGCGGCAGTATTCTTCTGCACCTCTTTTGCAACAGCATCTTCAGTAAATTTTATTTCAACAGCGCTTATCTCATTTTCGTTTTCCATAAGCCCGGAAGCAAAGTCGTAAGGCACATAAATATATTTTGAATCGTAGGCCTGCTCGATCTGATATATCCCCGAAGCGAATATGTAATCCCGGTTATAGGCATCCTCCGGATTAAGCGAGCTCCCGGCCGATCGTTTCAGGACATACACGAACAGGGGGTTTACGAAATTTATGTTTATTCCCAGGTACTGCGCGATTCCCACCCCCGGAACAGCATATGGCCTTCCGTTTTCAGCATAAAGTGCAAAATCACCGTCCCACATCGCGCTGTCGATATTCGTTACGCTGACATAGTTGTCATCCACCCCCTTTATGGTTGCAATATATTGCCTGTCGCCGTATTTCAGAAGCGCGTTCTCCTCAACAGTCAGTGAATAGCACGATACTCCGCTGACATTTGAGAGGAGCTGCAGCTTTGTTGTGTCAGAAATGAAAGTTTTGCCTTCGGCAGCCGTAATCTTCAGGTCGGGATCGAATGTATTGAAGATGGAAGTCACCAGTAATTCAAGTCCGTTAAACACCGAAAGAACTATGATGAGGGCCATAGTTCCGACAGTCACACCGGCTACCGATACGGCAGAGATTATGTTTATCGCATTTCGCGATTTTTTTGCGAAGAGATACCGTTTTGCTATATATAATGAAAGCTTCACCCGGAATATTTTCTTGCGGTTACGAGGAGTCCTGTCCCTGTTTTATGGTTTATCCTGAGATCAAAAATGTTGAGAATTAATGATACCGGCATAATAACCAGGTAATAAAACGGTAAAAAAAGAAAGAAAATATATGAAATGTTCAGCATTTTCACCGGATATTTCATTGTCAGGCGCCAGGAGATATTTCCCGGCCGACCGTATGTATAGCGGGCTTCAATATCCCTGAATCCTGCCCTGGTGAGCTTGCCGGTTATCTCACCGATACCGTAACCGTTCCTGACGTGCTCATCAATGAATGATTCTTCTCCATCAGAATGTGCATCTGAGCCTCCTTTGTCGGACGGCGTTGAGATGACAAGATGCCCGCCGTGCTTAAGCGATTCAGAGAAATTCAGGAACACCTTTTCATCCTCCGGTATATGTTCCATCACGTCGATCGAAAGAATGAGATCATAAGCGCCGGGTTCCCTGAATTCAGAAAGATCAGCCGCCCGGAAGGAGGTTCTCTCCCCAAGACCTGCCTTCTGAAAGAATTTCCGGCAATCCTCAACCTGTTCTTTATCGATATCCACAGCGGTAACACTCCATCCTTTATTCATCCTGCACATCCTCCAGGTATACTGCCCCGGACCGCAGCCTGCATCCAGGATATTTGCATTACCGGGAAGATCCCGGCTTGTGTTTTTCAGAGCCTTCCTGACGTGCCATGTGCGCAGAAGAAGGGTATCAAGCAGGACGTAAAATAGTTTCCTTGTAAATAATGGTCCCGAAATGAATTTGCCCAGCAATCTTTTTATAGGCTCGTACTGCATGGAAATCAGGATTTCAGCAATTTGTTGATGTTAGCGATATAATCAAGGCTGTCGTCGATAAAGAATGCTATCTCGGGTACTATCCTCAGCTGCGAACGGACCTTATGCCCGAGGTCGAACCTTATCTTCGAAGCATGGTCCTGCACTGCTTTCAATATCCCGGTCTGGTTCCCTGATGGGTATATGCTCAGATACACTTTCGCAAATGAGAGATCGGGGCTTATCCTGACTTTTGTGATTGATATCATCTTACCAGGAGCATATTCGCTTCCCTTTCGCAGAAATATATCTGCGATCTCCTTCTGAATAAGCCTTGATACTTTTTTCTGTCTTGTTGATTCCTGCGATTCCACGGCTGTTTGAGTTTGAGGTGCAAAGTTAGCACTTTATGGTCAATATTTTCTATTTTTGCAACGAGTTCAAAAATGTGATTTATGGAGACTGTAGTAAGCGGCATACGATCAACGGGCAACCTGCACCTTGGCAATTACTTTGGTGCTTTAAGCAACTTCCTGAAAATGCAGAGGGAAAATAACTGTTTTTTCTTTATTGCCGATTATCATGCGCTTACGACACATCCCAGGCCTGATGACCTGCAGGGAAACATCAGGCAGGTGCTGGCTGAATACCTGGCCTGCGGAATTGATCCTGAGATAGCTACAGTATTTGTTCAGAGTGACGTACCGGAGGTAACTGAATTATATCTTCTGCTTAACATGAATGCTTATGTGGGCGAGCTTGAGAGGACCACTTCATTCAAGGAAAAAATAAGGAACCAGCCGGATAATATCAATGCGGGACTGCTGACCTATCCCGTACTTATGGCTGCCGACATCATAATTCACAAAGCCCACAAGGTTCCCGTGGGCAAGGACCAGGAGCAGCATCTTGAGATGACCAGACGTTTTGCGCGGCGCTTCAATACAATGTATGAAGTTGATTATTTTCCTGAACCTGATGCATATAATTTCGGCCACAAGCTGATCAAGATCCCAGGACTTGACGGAACAGGCAAGATGGGAAAAAGCGAGGGCAACGGCATCTTCCTTGCCGACACTCCTGAAGAGATCCGGAAAAAAGTGATGAGGGCAGTAACCGATACCGGTCCCAAAACACCGGGGGAAAAACCGACCGAACCGGTCCAGAACCTGTTTACGATAATGAAGGTTGTATCGGACCCCTCTACTGTTAAATATTTCACAGAAAAACATGCCTCATGCGAGATCCGTTACGGCGACATGAAAAAACAGCTTGCTGAAGATATCATAAAGGTTACCGAACCTATCCGGCTGAGGATAAATGAGATCCTGGCCGACAGGAATTATATGGCAGAAATCGTGAAGAAGGGGGCTGAAAAGGCACGGGCCAGCGCATCAAAGACAGTCAGGGAGGTGCGTGAGATCATAGGATACAGGCTCTTCTGACGCATAAAAAATGAAAGCCCCGGAAGTACCCGGGGCTGAACTTGAAGGATCAAGTATATGATTGAGATTGCCTGTACAATCATCATTTCAAATAACGTGCCAAAATATAGCTGCAATGACTAAAAGGCTGGCAATCATATTTGTAATAATTCTTGTCTCCGGAATGGCAGTTCTGGGATACTTTCTTTACCAGGGCCGTAAGACTTATTTTACTGAGCCTTATAAAGCCGTGAGCCCTACAGCTGCATTTGTCATTGAAACCGCTGACCTTCAGAGCTTTATTAACACTATCACTTCCGGCAAAGGATTTATGGGAGAAGTTTCAGGTGTAAAGGAGTTCAACACATTCTTCCTGAAAGCAAAGTTCCTGTCAGACCAGCTTAACAATGCAGCATATAAGAGACTGATGACAGGCAATTCAGCAATTATTTCATTCCATAATACTGATCAGGGTAAGCTTCAGCCTCTTCTGACCATGGCTGTCCCGTCAGAGATAAGGCTCAGACAATTGAAGAGTGACCTTCGCCTGTCAGGGATAAAAACGATAAATGAATCAAACATGGGGGGTAATAGCGTTCTGGAGCTTCCGTTTACTCTTGAGAACCTGCAGGGCAAAGCATATATTTCCATAGTATCGGGATTGCTTATCTGCAGCCTGTCGGAAGAAATCATGACCAGGGCAATCGAACAGACCGGAGAAGAGGATGACATAAGAAGCATCCCGGGTTTTACCAGGGTGCTTGAAGCATCAGGCAAGAATGAAGACAGGTTTTTCGTGGTTTTCAACAATCTTCCCGGGCTCTTCAGCTCATTTTTCAACGAGGACAATTCTTCAGCCGCACATAAAACGGGGATGCTGGCAGCCTGTGCCGAGGGTGACATTTTTCTTAACGAAAACGGACTGGTGTTGAGCGGTTATACCGAAAGCACGGGGCCGGAGCAGATACTTTTCAGGTATAAAAATTCAAAGGTGGGCGTATTCAGTACATACAAGATACTCCCTTCATCCACGGTTCTTTTTGAATCGGTCTTCCTCGCTGAAAACGGGTCAGGACGTGGTGAAAACAACACTCTCTTTGTAAAAGCAGCCTCCCTGGCATCAGCGCTGAGGGAATATACCGGCGATGAGGTCACCTTAGCCTGTATAGACATCAGGGAGAGACCGGCAGAAGAGAACGTGGTGATCATATATGAGCTGAAAAACAGGGCTTACGCCGAGAAATTATTCCTTGATGTATTCTCTGCAGAAACAGGAAAAACCAACACCCTATATTTCCAGCCTGATGAACAGATAAAGATCCCGGTGTATGTAACTCCCTATAAGGGATTTTCCGAGGCAGTGATCCCGGGTTTTGCCAGGAACTTCAGTGATTCTTATTTTACCTTTTATGACAATTACCTCATAACAGGCAGTTCATATATCACAGTTTCACGGCTGCTTTATGATAATCTGCTCAATAAAACATTGGCAAACGACCTCATCTACAGGGATTTTGAAACAACGCTTCCAACTGTCGCAGGGTATTTCTTCTATTGCGTCCCGTCACGGATCATTGATTACCTGAAGAGTTATCTCAGTACTGAAGCGATCAGTTCCCTGCAATCAAATAAAACATCTCTCGAAAAGATCCAGGCGGCAGGTTACCAGTTCACCTCGAGCAACGATATGATATACAACAGCCTGTCTGTGCGTTTCATGGATGAGGCGCGTGAGGAATCGACAACAGAGTGGGAGACACTGCTTGATACAGTTGCCGCGATCAAGCCGTTTTTCTTTACAAACCATATTACCGGAGCCAGGGAGATCTTCATCCAGGATCTCAGGAATAACGCTTACCTTATTAATGCAGCGGGAAGAGTGCTCTGGAAAGTGCCCCTGCAGGAAAGGATAACCGGATCGGTTTTCATGATAGACTTTTTCAGGAACGGCAAATACCAGATCCTCTTCTCCGGAAAAAATTATCTTCATCTTCTTGACCGGAACGGCAATTATGTTGAGAGATACCCGGTGAAGATGAGATCACCGGCTTCAAATTCACTTGCTCTTTTTGATTATGACAATAACCTCAATTACAGGCTTCTGATCGCCGGCGAGGACAGGATGATCTATGCCTACGATAAAAGCGGCAGCGCTGTCAGGGGATGGAACACTTTCAGAACCGCGGGTCCGGTGAATGCCGGGATCAGCTGGTGCCGCGTGTCGGGAAAGGACTACATTGTGGTTTCGGACAATTCAACTGTGTACCTGCTCGACAGGACCGGAAACATAAGGCTTCATCTGAAAGAGCCTGTTACAAAAGCAGAAGAATCATCTCTCAGATTATCGTCGGGATCAAACCCCTCGCTGGTCTGTTCATCGCCTGAAGGGACCATTCAGCATATATATTTTGACGGAAGTGTGAAAAAATCCGGTTTAAAGGCCTTTTCCGTTGACCATGCCTTTGATTTTTTTGACGTGGACGGAGATGGTTTTGGCGAATATATTTTTATTGATAAAGGTATATTGTATCTTTATGACCATGACAGGACGGAGATGTTCACAAGGGATTTCAGCTCATCTGAACTCGGAGGCCCGATCAACTTCACCTTTTCGACTTCCGACAGGAAAATCGGTGTTTTTGACATTAATAAAAACCTGATCTACCTGATCGATAAGAACGGAAAGACGATGAGCGGATTCCCCCTGCGCGGAGCTTCGATGTTCTCGATCGGGAAGTTGTCGGACAAAAGCGGCTGGCACCTTATCGTTGGCGGCACCGACAGGTTCCTTTATAATTACAGGTTGGATACAGAGATTAAATAGTTCAGGGCATGACAAAGAAATTATCTGTTATTATTCTTACAGCACTGATAGCGGCAGTCGCCGGCTGCGTCAAGGAGACCTATGAGATTGACAAGCTCTCGAAGGAGGTTCATTTTTCACAGGGCTTCGGGGTCTCGGTAGTCAAAGGCACTTTCACTCTCAGCGACATCATTGAAAAGAATGATACAATCCTGGTTGAAGGCGATACTGTCTTTATTGACGATGAATATGTAGTCACCTTTGTTTTCAGAAAAGACTCTGTGATCAGCTTTAACCTGGATGATTATTATGATATTGACAGCCTGCTTTCGTATGAAAAATCTTTCGAGGTAGGAGAGCTGAACCTCGGCACTTTCAGGGATTCTGTCTCTTTCTCCCTGAGTGAGATAATAAACAGTTCAGGCTTCGATCCTGTTGTCAGGAATGCCCTCGT
The DNA here is from genome assembly GCA_043800695.1 of Bacteroidota bacterium. Taxonomy (GTDB): domain Bacteria; phylum Bacteroidota; class Bacteroidia; order Bacteroidales; family VadinHA17; genus LD21. The sequence goes on along the minus strand of JAZDMU010000005.1, from coordinate 6,565 downwards.
CCTGCTTGACGGTCACACCGGATATTTCCCTGAATTCCCATCAATAGATCTCGATGATAAGACATATGGTCCGTTCGATAATTTTAACTATGCTACTTTTTCTGCAGGCGTTGTTGAAGTTGCCATCACCAATAATCTTTCAATACCGGTAAGCGGACTTATTATCCAGCTTTATAATGAAGGGGATATGACAGTCATAGGGGCTCCCATGACGTTCTCAACAATAGCTCCCGGACAGACAGCAATCAGAAGCATTGATCTTGAAAATGCATACATCAGCAACTCCATTATAGTATCCACAGTATTAACCGGCAGCGGCGGTGTTGATGATGTGTCAATCAGCCTGGACAATGATAATATTAAAATGAGGTTCGAAGCCAGGGACCTGAAAATACGTTCCGGCCAGGTAATTCTGCCGTTGCAGAAGATCCTGTCGTTTGAAGAACAGGATACCATTTCCTTTGATCCCGGAGATTCCATTAAAATATCCGAAATAAGCATTTCGACAGGATATCTTACTTACAATATTAATTCCGGTATTCCGCTGCAGGCATCACTGGAAATCACTCTGCCTACATCATTGCGCGACAACGATACAATAATCGAAATCATTGAAATTGAACCAGATATACCCATAAACGACAGCATTCAACTGGCTAATTCCGTTATCGATCTCAGTACGGTTGCCGGCCATGAATACAACAGGCTTCCGGTAGAATACGCTGCAGAGGTCAGTTCAGACGGAGAGATGATCATTTTCAACAGCACCGACGAGGTTAACATCAGCATCAGTATGACAGACCCCGGAATTGATTATGTTAAAGGATATTTCGGGCAGTATGGCGACACAATAGAAGCTGAGACTTTTGATCTGGAAATAGAAGATATCCTGGAAAATGTTACATACACCTTCCTGATCTCAGACCCTCTGGTCAGGTTGAACTATTTCAATTCTTTTGCGGTCCCTGTTGAAATAAATGTTGATGCAACCGGTTACAGAGGTGATGATGTTGTTGATCTTGACCTTGATCCTGAAAGACTTGATTATCCGGCTGCACCCGGTGAACGTGATAAGGAAGGGGTATTTATTATTGACAATACATCCAACTTTGAGGATCTTATTTCGATGCCGCCGGAACAAATACTATTCGGAGGGTCTGCAGTTATGAATCCCGATGGGGATACAGGCAGTATGGATAATTATATTTTCGGTAACAGCCGGTTCCTCGGGAACCTTGAAGTGGAGATCCCGATGGAATTCAGCTTTGACATTACACTGGCCGATACCATTGATAATCCTTTTCTTGATGAAGATTTTAAAGATTCTCCCGTCGCTCCTGAAGATATTGACAGTGTCAGGATCCTCCTGGACATAGAAAACACATTCCCTCTTGGCATTTTGTTCAGCGCCAGCCTTTGGGAGTCCGTAAAAGATTCGACAAGAAGCACGATCACCGATAAGATCATCCTGGATCCTGCTCCTGTTAACACCCAGGGTAAGACGGATCCGATACATTATACGACAGAGATAAGCCTGACAAAAGAATTCTGGAAGTATATTAACACGGCTGATAAAATAATCTTCACTATAAAGCTGGTTACAACAGACAATGAGGAAGTGAAGATCTATTCAGATTATTACCTGAATTACAAAGCAGCACTTTTTGTCAAGCCAAATATAAATATGAGATTTAGTTTTTAATGAAATCCAACATGATTATAGTATGATCAGAAGACTCAAATATATAATGATAATTCTGCTGGCCGCGGTTATGTATGATTCCTCTGCCCAGAACAGCCAGGTACTTTACCATATGAACCTGCCTCAGAGGCATATGCTTAATCCCGCGCTCCGGCCAACTAATTCGGTTTACATCGGACTTCCGGTTCTGTCGGGCATCAACCTGAATATCAATAATAACTTTTTCAATTTTTCTGATCTCCTTCTGCAGAGCGGCGATTCCCTGATCACTGTTTTACATCCCGATTTTCCCATTGAAGATTTCATAGCAAAGATCAAGGATGTGAATGCCATTGAGCCGCAGGTTCTTGTTCAGCTCTTCGGACTAGGCTTTAATGCAGGTAAAGATCTTTATATATTCCTTGACATCAATGAACGTGTTGAGGCAAATATTGCACTTCCCGGCGATCTGCTGCGACTGGCCCTCCAGGGTAATGAACCATTTATCGGCAGTAAGGTCGATCTTTCTTCACTGAGAACAAATGTGATGGTGTACCACGAAGCCGGTATCGGCTTTTCAAAGAATATTACAAATAACCTGAGAATAGGTGTTAAAGGAAAGCTGCTGATGGGAATGGCTGCTGTTTCAACAGATGTCAGGTCGTTTGGCATAACCGTGAATGACGATTACAGCCATATTTTTGATGCTGATATGACTGTGAACCTGAGTGCACCGATATCTGTTGATCTGGATACAGACGGATATATTGATAATTTCGTATTTGATGATACACGGTTTGATGACCGGGCTGAGATAATAAAATATGCCCTCAGCACTGAAAATCTTGGCGTGGGGCTGGATGCCGGTGCAGAGTACACCTTTGGCGACAGGTTCAGGGTATCTGCAGCCATTACCGATCTTGGAATGATCAGATGGAAAAGAGATGTTACAAACCTGAATACCGAGAGCAGTTTCAATTTTACCGGGATCGACCTGATGGACATGTACAACAGGGAAATTGATCCGGATTCCCTGGCAGCCGAGCTGCTCGACTCGCTCATGAACTCATTTTCCGCAACCTCTGATGAAACACCTTTTACTACTTACCTGCCTTTTAATCTAACTGCCGGAGCAAGCTTTAACCTGACGAAAAACTTTTCTCTCGGTGTTTTGTCGCATACCAGGTTCATAGGGAAGCAGATCAAGGAAGCCCTGACACTTTCGGCCAACATTAACCTGGGCAATGCATTATCAACCACACTGGCATATACTGCCGCCAACCACAGGTACGACAACCTGGGTTTCGGACTTGCGGTCAGAGGAGGCTGTTTTCAGATTTATTTTATGGCCGACAGAATACCTCTCCCGGTAAACCTGATCAAATCCGATGATATTGAAATACCTGAATTCCTGAGCTCTATCTGGAAAGAACCTGCTATTCCGGTACCTGACAGCTTTAATACAATACATCTAAGGCTCGGAATGAACCTTGCATTCGGGAACAGGATCAAGAAGAAGAATGACAAACCCATGCTGGTTATTCCTGAACCGATGAAAGTACGATGATCATCCTACTTCGCATATTTCTCATAGGCCTGATAATTTATCTGCTCTTCAGGTCATTCTTCAGGTATTTCCGGGGGGAAGAGGAAAAACGTGAAGTACATGAGGAAAAACGATCCCCAAATATTAAAAAGGTTTCGAGAGAGGTTGGTGAGTATGTTGATTATGAGGATGTTGATAAGCAATAACCTCTTATTTTCCTGACTCCCTAAGCTGTTTTGCCAGGGCATTGGCAAAAACAAAATCATTGAGAATAGCACAGTCTGATTTAAGTATCTCGTCCTTGTTTCCCTCCCAGCAGATGACGCCTTCATTGATGAATACGATCTTTTCCCCTATCTCCATAACCGAGTTCATGTCGTGAGTATTTACGATCGTGGTCATCGAAAATTCTTCAGTGATCTCCTTAATGAGATCATCTATCAGGATCGCCGTCAGAGGGTCAAGTCCGGAGTTGGGCTCATCGCAGAAGAGATATCTCGGATTCAGCGAAATTGCCCTCGCTATCGCCACCCTCTTCTTCATTCCCCCTGAAAGTTCGGAAGGAAAAAGCTTATTGGCATTAATGATGTTCACGCGGTTCAGGCAGAAATTCACCCGTTCTGTTTTCTCTTCCAGGTTCTTTTTAGTGAACATATCGAGAGGGAACCTTACGTTCTGCTCAACCGTAAGCGAATCAAACAGGGCGCTTCCCTGGAAAAGCATGCCCATCTGCTTCCGTATCTCCTTTTTCTCCTTAAAACCAAGGTTGTTGAACAGCACATCCTCATACCAGATCTCGCCGCTGTTAACATCAAGAAGCCCCACGATGGATTTCAGAAGCACCGTTTTGCCCGATCCGCTGCGCCCGATAATAAGGTTTGTCTTCCCCGGCTCAAAGCTCACCGACACATTATCGAGAACCTTCTTGTCATCGAAATACTTGTTAATGTTTTTCACTCTTATCATGACAGAAGAAGCTGAGTGAGTATGACATTGAAGAGCAGTATGAGGATACTGCTGTGGACGACGGCTTTAGTGCTCGCTCTTCCCACCTCAAGCGATCCGCCGTCGACATAATAGCCGTGAAAAGCCGAGACGCTGGTTATGATGAAAGCGAAAAAAACCGTTTTAATCAACGAATAAACGATATAATAAGGAATGAAAGCATACTGGATCCCGTAGATATAATCCTCAGATGTAATGACACCGGCAGTGGTCCCGGCCAGCCAGCCTCCTATTATTCCCACATTGATGCTGATAATTGTAAGGAAAGGATTGAAGAAAAGTGTTGCGATCATTTTGGGAAGGATGAGGTAAGAAGCCGAATTGACGCCCATGATCTCAAGAGCATCGATCTGTTCTGTCACCCTCATTGTCCCTATCTCGGATGCAATGTTCGATCCCATCTTACCTGCAAGTATTAGCGCCACTATTGTTGAAGAGAACTCAAGCAGTATTGAATCGCGTGTTCCGAGTCCGATGAGGTAGGTAGGGTAAATCGGGTTCTCGGTGTTATATGCGGTCTGCAGGGTAATCACAGCCCCCATGAAGAATGAAACTATTGTAACAATGCCAATTGAATTGAGTCCCAGGAATACCAGCTCATGCATTGTCTGCTTATAATACACAGAAGCTTTTTCGGGTTTTGAAAAAACCTTTTTAAGCAAAAGGAAGTAACGTCCCAGCTGTGACAGAAATTTTATCATTCACCAGAGTTTACAGCATTCAAAAATACTAATATTTACCGTATTTCCCTTGCAGGGTTTTTGGCGTAAATTAATTATATCTTTGCAGGGAATTCAGAAATCAACTGCCTTACCATGGACAAAAGGTATGTTATCATAATGGCCGGCGGTGTCGGGAGCCGTTTCTGGCCGCTGAGCCGTCGTGAGAAGCCAAAGCAGTTTCTCGATATACTGGGCACCGGCGAAACCCTGATTCAGCAGACATTCAGGCGCTTCAAATCGGTATGCCCAAAAAAGAATATCTTTGTTGTCACCAGCGCCGAGCACAGGAATATTGTTGAGGAACAGCTCAACATTGATCCTGAGAATGTTCTTGCCGAGCCTTTCCGCAGGAACACGGCCCCATGTCTTGCATACGGCACTTTCAGGATACTGAAGGAGGATCCGGAGGCAGTGATTACTGTTACCCCGGCTGATCATCTTATTGTGAAGGAGGAGAAATTCTCCGATGTGATCCGGGATGCTATGGATTTTGCAGAAACAAATGACGCCCTGCTTACCCTCGGCATCAAGCCCGACAGGCCCGAGACAGGCTACGGGTATATCCAGGCTGACCGCAAGAAACCTGTTAAGGGATACGATAATCTTCTCAAGGTGAAGACATTCACCGAGAAGCCCGACATTGACCTGGCGAAGAAATTCATCCAGAGCGGCGATTTCTACTGGAACTCCGGGATCTTCATCTGGAACATGAAAAGCATTCTGGCTGCCTTTGAAAAGCATCTTCCCGATATGTATAACGCGTTTGACGAGGGCAGGAAGATGTTCGGCACCAGGCAGGAGAAGAGCTTCATTGGCAGAACATACCCCACCTGCAGGAGCATCTCAATCGACTACGGCATCATGGAGAAAGCCGATAACGTCTTCGTAATGTGCACCGACATCGGCTGGTCGGACCTCGGCACCTGGGGGTCGCTATACGAGCATTCGACAACAGACAAGAAGAACAATGCGATCCTCAGCGGCAATGTCTTCTCATACGACAACAAGGGCAACATAATCAACCTCTCACCAGACAAGGTTGCCGTGATCCAGGGGCTGAAGGACTACATCGTGATCGAGACGAAGGATGTACTGCTTATTGTCAGCAAAGATGAGGAGCAGAACATAAAGAATTATCTTGAGGATGTGAAGAAGCAAACCAAAGACAAGTACCTTTGATCACCGCGCGGCGTTAAGCCTGGGATGAAGATCCCTCCCATAAGACTGCCATCCCCGTAAGTGAGTCCCCGATTAATCCCGGGTTTCAGATCCCTCCCATAAGACTGCCATCCCCGTAAGTGAGTCCCCGACTAACCCCGGGCTTCAGCCCGGGGGTGATGAAGCTCTCTTGATTTGGGGGGGCTTTAGCCCGGAATAAAAACCCCGGGCCTGGTGGTCAGCTGAGCGTTTGGGAAACGCTTTGGCCCGGGGTTTACAAGCATTCCCGGATCTACCCTGAATAGCACGAGAAATGCAGCGAGTTTCATCGCGGTTCCGACAGGGATTAGATAAATCGGCCCCTTCAGCGTTTGCAATAATTTGATCCTCTACGAGGATCCAAAGAGTGTGGTGATGATCATGGCTACAATTATGCGATCCTCTACGAGGATC
>JAZDMU010000048.1:0-94402 GCA_043800695.1 Bacteroidota bacterium | reverse complement strand
CGGGATCGGCTTCGATCGGAATGACAGAATAACTATTGTAATGGAGGGAAGAAGCGGCGAAGCGCACACCTAAAATTGCTTTTTATTGATAATCTTGGTGCGCCTCGCCGCTTCTTCCCTCTACCTTGTTCTAACATGTCTATCTTTCCGAGCGGAGCGAGGAATCTCCTGAATATCAACACCATGTAATATTTGTGTATAGAGATTAGCTTCAAAAGGGGGGGGAATGTATCAGGTTTATATTCAAATATTAAGAAAAACTGTTAAATTTGCGCCGGAATGTTCCTGAAATGCAGTAAATAATTATAAAGTGAAATATATTGAGCCGAAATTCAAAAGAATTGTAATCAAGGTCGGGAGTAATGTAATTACCGGTAAAGACGGAACTATCAATGAATGGAGGATTTCACAGCTGGTCCAGGATATTGCCATATTATTTAAATGGGGGATTGAAGTTATCCTGGTAACCTCGGGAGCTGTTGCCTCCGGACGCGGTGAAGTGTCACTGTCACGGAAAATAAGTGAGGTATCGGCCAGACAGGTATGGTCGGCAATAGGACAGGTAAAGCTAATGTCAATTTATCAGTACCTTTTTGGTAAGTTCGGTATCCCTGCCGGACAGGTCCTCGCCACCAAGGAAAGTTTCAGGGACCGTACTCATTATCTGAACATGAAGAACTGTATTTCCGCAATGTTTGAGAGCAGGGTGCTGCCTGTTATAAATGAGAATGATACCATTTCTGTAAATGAACTCATGTTTACGGATAATGACGAATTATCAGGGCTTATTTCCTCGATGATGGACAGCAGATCATTGATCATACTATCCAATGTGGATGGCTTGTTTGACGGAGTCCCCGGTTGTGAAGGCTCAAAGCTTATCAGTGAGGTTAATCCGGATTCAGGTGACCTGACCCCCTGCATCTCGGCTTCAAAATCAGGTTCCGGCAGGGGAGGGATGGCAACCAAATATTCAGTCGCGAGAAAACTGACAACTGAAGGCATCGATGTCTTCATTGCAAACGGAACACGTGATTCGATAATAACTGATATTGTCAGGGGAAAAGATGTCCCGTTTACTCATTTCAAAGCCTGCAGAAAAACAAAAAACAGTGTCAGAAAGTGGCTTAATCACTCGGAATCATTTGCCAGGGGTGAAGTTTATATTAACGACGGGGCTAAGCAGGCATTGCTGGGAGATAAGGCGACCAGCCTTCTTATGATAGGGATAACCGGTATAAAAGGCTCCTTCAGGCGTGGTGATATTGTAAGAATAATTGATGAAGAAGGGAACAGTATAGGAATCGGAAAATCGCAGTACGATTCCGAAAAAGCAACACAGACTATCGGAGAAAAATTGCGCAAACCCTTGATTCACTATGATTATCTGGTTATAAATGAGGGTGCAGAAAACTGAAAGATGGATATAACTTCCCGACTTAAACAGGCTGTAATGGCCAGGAGATCGTTAAATACTTCTGACGAGACATCCATTAACAGGATCCTTAAAATGGTTGCCCGGTCTGCTATCGAAAATGCCGGGTACATCCTGAGGGCGAATGAAAGGGATCTTGCTTTGATGAATGAATTTGATCCCCGCTGCGACCGGCTCATGTTAACACGCGAAAGGATTAAATCGATTGCAGAGGATATTTTAAAAGTTGCTGATCTCCCGTTTCCATCCGGCAGAATATTGAAAAAGACAACCAGACCAAATGGACTGCGGATATCGAAGATTGCTGTTCCTTTTGGTGTCATAGGCATCATATATGAATCAAGGCCGAATGTCACATTCGATGTATTCTCCCTCTGCCTGAAATCGGGAAATGTCTGTATTCTTAAAGGCGGCAGCGAAGCGATTAATTCCAACAGGGCTATTGTGAGGGTAATAAAAGAGGTGCTTAAGAAATCAGGTGTTGATCCTGCTATTATTTCACTGTTGCCGGCAGGACGCTCAGAAACAAGTCAGCTTCTTAAAGCAAGGGAATACATTGATCTCATAATTCCGAGGGGAAGCAGAACGCTTATTGATTTTGTGAGAGATAATTCTTCGATTCCGGTTATAGAAACCGGGGCTGGTATCTGCCATACCTACTTTGATGAGTCCGGTGATGCGGAAAAGGGGAGACTGGTAATCAATAATGCCAAAACCAGGCGTGTAAGTGTCTGCAATGCCCTCGACTGCCTGATCATTCATGAGAAACGGCTAAGGGATCTCCCTGATCTGGTAAACCTTTGTTCCTGTTCATCTGTTATTATATATGCCGACGCCAGGGCATTCTCTGTGCTTAAAGGAAAATACCCTGACAGCCTTCTGAAAAAAGCAACCGGGGAATCGTTCGGGACGGAATTTCTATCATATAAGATGGCAGTTAAAACAGTAATATCTTTGGATGAGGCTTTATCACACATTGAGAAATTCGGATCAAAGCACAGTGAAGCAATAATCAGTGAAGATCAGGAAAGTATCAGGGCATTTCAGAAAAATGTAGATGCCTCATCGGTCTATTCTAATACGTCAACTGCTTTTACCGACGGCGGTCAGTTCGGACTCGGAGCTGAAATAGGAATTTCAACCCAGAAGCTGCATGCCAGGGGACCTATGGCACTTGAGGAGCTGACAACTTATAAATGGATTATTGAAGGAAACGGACAAATCAGAAAATAGATATAATTCCTTATGATTCAGGATTTTAGCATAATAGAGGATTTTTATAACAGCCTGCCTTCAAGGATAACGGCGATAAGAAAACATATCGACAGACCGCTGACACTGACCGAAAAGATCCTTTATACACATCTGTTTCCCGGGGAAGAGTTGAACATATACAGGCGCGGGCTTGACTATGCAAATTTTAACCCCGACAGGGTTGCGATGCAGGATGCTACTGCACAGATGACCCTGCTTCAGTTTATGATAACAGGCAGAAATCATTCTTCAGTTCCCGCTTCCGTACATTGCGATCACCTGATTACCGCAAATTCAGGTGCTGAACAGGATCTGAAAACAGCCCGGGAGATAAACAGCGAAGTATATGATTTTCTGAAATCGGCCTGCGGTAGATATGGGATCAGCTTCTGGAAGCCCGGCTCGGGAATCATACATCAGATTGTGCTTGAGAATTATGCTTTCCCCGGCGGGCTCATGACCGGTACTGATTCGCATACCCCTAACGCCGGCGGACTGGGAATGATGGCCGTCGGTGTCGGAGGTGCCGATGCGGTTGATGCACTGACAGGTTGCCCCTGGGAGCTCAGATTTCCTCAGATTACAGGTGTAAAACTGACCGGCAGGCTCAATAAATGGGTGTCAGCAAAAGATGTCATACTTAAAATTGCAGGAATGGTTTCTGTCAGCGGATTTACAAATTCCGTTGTCGAATATTTCGGGGATGGTGCAGAATCTCTTTCCTGTACCGGTAAAGCAACTATCTGCAATATGGGAGCGGAAACCGGAGCAACAGCGTCGCTTTTTGGATTCGATGAGGCGATGGCATCTTACCTGGAAGCCACCGGAAGAAAGGAAATCGCAGATATTGCCCGGATAAACAGGAAACACCTTGTTGCAGATGAAGAGGTCTACACCGATCCTGCAAAATACTATGACCGGCTGATTGAAATTGACCTGGGGAAACTGGTGCCGCATATTAACGGACCTTATTCCCCGGATATCTCAACTCCTGTCCCGGATATGAAACAAAAAGCTGCTGCAAATAACTGGCCCGTCGATGCTGAAGTCGTTATGATAGGTTCGTGTACCAATTCATCATTTGAAGATATTGCCAGAGCAGCATCGGTTGTTAAAGATGCTCTTTCAAAGAAGCTGGTTTTGAAATCAATACTACTTATTATCCCGGGTTCTGAACAGGTGCTGTTATCTGCTGAAGAAAGTGGTTACATGGAACTGTTCAGAAAAGCCGGAGCAGAAATACTGGCTAATGCCTGCGGACCCTGCATCGGCCAGTGGAATCGTAAAGATTCCGTCAGCAATCGCCCCAACACTATTATTCATACATTCAACCGGAATTTTGCAAAAAGAACTGATGGTAATCCTGATACTCATGTCTTTATTACATCTCCTGAGATGGCAGTCGCTATCGCCTTTTCTGGCAAGGTTACATTTAATCCGTTTAATGATAAACTTGTAAACGGGGAGGGTTCTGAAGTTTTACTTTGTGAACCGAATGGACCTGCATTACCTCCAGGAGGTTTCGTTCAGATTGGAAGGGAAAGTATTGGTTCTGAGCCTGTTGCTCCCGTAAGTACTATAAAGATAGATCCTCACTCGCAGAGGCTGCAGGCTCTGGCACCACTGGATCCATGGGACGGGAAAGACTTCATAAACATACCGCTTCTTATTAAGGCAAAGGGGAAATGTACTACCGATCATATTTCCATGGCCGGACCCTGGCTGAAATACAGGGGACACCTGGAGAATATCTCTGAGAATTACATGACAGGTGCAGTGAACTATTTTAATGGTCTGTCAAATTCCGTATTTAATCAGCTTACTGGAGACTATGATTCGGTTCCTGCAACAGCAAAAGCATACCGGAATTCCGGTATCGGATCTGTTGTGGCAGGTGAGGAAAATTTCGGTGAAGGATCATCACGCGAGCATGCAGCTATGGAACCCAGGTTCCTTGCTGTGCGCGCTATAATCGTTAAATCATTTGCCCGTATTCATGAAACCAACCTTAAGAAACAGGGAATACTGACACTTACCTTCCACAAAAAAAGTGATTATGATAAAATCAGGGAAGATGATAAGGCTGACATAACCGGACTGAAAGACTTTTCTCCGTTAACCACCTTGTCTCTGACCCTGAATCACTCCGACGGGACAAAAGAAAATATTCCGGTTACTCACACTTACAACGAAATTCAGATCTCCTGGTATAAGGCAGGAGGTGCACTTAATATTATCAGAAACAGCGAAACTCAAAAATAATGGCCGAGAAAATAAAGAAAAGCAAAGATAAGCTGATTGTACCTGAAAATCCCGTGATACCTTATATAGAAGGAGACGGAACGGGACCGGATATATGGAGCGCCTCGGTGCGGGTTTTTGATGCTGCAGTCGAAAAAGCTTTCGGCGGGAAGAGGAAAATCGAATGGAAAGAGGTTTTTGCCGGTGAGAAGGCATTCCGTCTTAAAGGCAGCTGGCTCCCGCAGGAAACACTGGATGACTTCAGGGAATACCTGGTCGGTATAAAAGGACCTCTTACAACACCTGTTGGAGAAGGAATGAGATCACTTAACGTTGCCCTGCGCCAGGAACTTGACCTCTATACATGTTACAGGCCTGTGCGCTGGTTCAATGGCGTGCCCAGTCCTGTCAGGCATCCGGAGCATGTGAATATGCATATTTTCAGGGAAAATACTGAAGATATCTATGCAGGAATTGAGTTTATGCACGGTTCCCCCGCTACTGAAAAGGTCAGAAATTTCCTGATAAATGAAATGGGTGTAAAATCCATCAGATTCCCTGCAACTTCCTCACTGGCGATAAAGCCAGTATCTCTCGAAGGTACCGAAAGACTTGTCAGGCAGGCAATAAGGTTTGCTGTCAATAAAAAGCTGCCATCAGTAACCCTTGTTCATAAAGGGAATATCATGAAGTATACAGAAGGTGCTTTTATGCTTTGGGGCTATGCCCTGGCTGAAAGGGAATTTGCAGAATCGGTTTTCACGATGCAGCAATACACACAAATAGCCCGGGCCCACGGGAATGCAGTTGCTGATGAAAAATCAGAAGAAGCGGTTAAGGCAGGTAAGGTTATCATAAAGGACGTTATTGCAGACGCATTTCTTCAGCAGATACTTACGCGGCCTGCAGACTATTCCGTCATAGCAACACTTAACCTGAACGGAGATTATATTTCAGATGCCCTGGCAGCCATTGTCGGTGGGATAGGAATTGCTCCCGGTGCAAACATTAACTATGAAACCGGTCATGCAATTTTTGAAGCCACTCATGGTACAGCACCCAGGTATGCCGGACAGGACAAGGTGAATCCGGGATCGGTAATTCTTTCAGGGGCGCTGATGCTTGAATATATCGGATGGAAGGAAGCAGCGAAATTGATATATAAAGGGCTTGAGAGTGCTGTTTCACGGAAGATGGTCACTTATGATTTTCATAGACTGATGGAAAATGCAACTCTTGTGAAGACATCAGGGTTTGCAGATGCGATTATTTCAGGAATGTAAAAACCTCACGAAAATGAATGAACTGGACTTTTTTTCAAAACTTGGAGAGTCGGTACGGGAATCGTGCCAGATTGATAATGAACTGTTTGAGAAATACGATGTTAAACGCGGACTGAGGAACAATGACCGGACAGGTGTCCTTGTCGGACTTACCAATATCGGAGATGTTGTCGGGTACAAAAAAGAAGACGGGAGGGTGATCCCGATCCCGGGAAGGCTTGTTTACAGAGGTATTGATATTGAAGCTATAGCTCACGGGTTCCAGCAGGAGAAGCGACATGGCTTTGATGAAACAGTTTACCTGCTTCTGACCGGTAAGCTTCCGGACTCCGGGGAATTGAACATGTTCTCCGGACATCTTGCGTCGCTCAGGGAGCTGCCCGATAACTTCATCAATGATATGATCCTGTCGATGAAAGGGAAGGATGTGCTTAACATGCTGGCGCGGTCAGTCCTCGGTTTGTATATGCTCGATGATAACCCGGACGACATTACTCTTGATAATATGGTGAAGCAGTCGCTGAATCTGATTGCCAAGTTTCCTGCTATAATAGCATATTCATACCAGGCGCTCAGGCATGCATATCACAGGAAGACACTTTCAATACGTCATCCCCAGGTGGAGCTCACGACAGCAGAAAACTTCCTTCATCTTATAAAAGGGGAGGGGTCGTACACCCGGCTTCAGGCTGATCTTGTTGACCTGGCGCTGGTGCTTCATGCCGAACATGGCGGGGGAAATAATTCAACCTTCACCATGCGGGTTACGAGCTCCACCGAGACAGATATTTATTCGGCGGTAACCTCTGCGATCGGCTCTCTGAAGGGTCCCCTTCACGGGGGCGCCAACCTCAGGGTTCTTGATATGATGGAGGATATAAAGCAGAATGTCAGTAACTGGAAGAATACTGAAGAAGTTGAAAGCTACCTGTTGAGAATCCTGAAAAAGGAAGCTTTTGACCATACCGGCAAAATATACGGTGTTGGTCATGCAGTCTATACTATATCAGATCCGCGGGCCAGCCTTTTAAAGTTAAAAGCAAAAGAGCTGGCCATGGAGGCAGGTAAGCTCGATGAATTTGAATTGTATTCCCTGGTTGAAGAGCTGACGCCTGAAGTCTTCAGGAAATTTAAGGGAGAACAAACGGCAAAAGTTGTCTGTATCAACGTCGACTTTTATTCCGGATTTGTTTATTCATGCATAGGCATTCCCAAAGAGCTTTATACTCCGCTCTTTGCCATGGCAAGGATCTCCGGCTGGTGTGCACACCGTATTGAAGAACTCACCTTTTCTGCAAAAAGGATCATCCGGCCTGCTTTCAGGAATGTATACGAGAAAAGAGAATATATCTCTCTGAGTGAAAGGTAGCTTATTTAAAAGCTTATAATGATCTACGACAATATTTTACAGACCATAGGGAATACTCCTCTTGTTCGAATCAAAAAGCTGAATCCTAATCAGGACGTTAAAATTTATGCCAAGATTGAAGGCTCTAATCCGACAGGCAGCATAAAGGACAGGATAGCCCTTAAGATGATAGAACAGGCTGAAGCTGACGGTTCCCTTGTAAAAGGGAAGACAATTATTGAACCGACATCGGGTAATACAGGAATTGGACTGGCAATGATCGGGGTTGTGAAGGGATATAATGTTGAAATTATAATGAGCAATGCTGTATCGCCGGAGAGAATCAGAATGATTGAATCATTTGGCGCCAAAGTATCGCTGACTGACGGAAGTCTTGGAACAGATGGTGCAATAATGAGAGCAAGGGAACTGGTCACGAGTTATCCGGATAAGTATTTCATGCCCGATCAGTTTTCAAACAAGTATAATAAAACAGCACATTATAAAACTACGGGAGAAGAAATCTGGAAACAAACAAATGGCAAAATAGACTACTTCGTTTCATCAATTGGCACATCCGGCACTATTATGGGTGTAGGGAAGGCTCTGAAAGAGAATAATCCACGGATAAAATTAGTCTGTGCACATCCGGTAAAGGGGCACTACATACAGGGATTAAAGAATATGGAGGAGGCAATAGTTCCGTCAATATATGATCCGGCTGTAATTGATGAGACAGTAATGGTGGAAACAGAGAATGCATTTGAAATGGCAAGACGGATCATAAGGGAAGAAGGCATCTTTGTCGGGATGAGCAGCGGTGCAGCCATGCTTGCTGCCATAGAAACGGCAAAAAAGATAAAATCAGGAGTTATTGTGGTAATTTTCCCCGACAGGGGAGAAAAATATCTGACAACGGATTTGTTTGCAGGTCGATAATTTATCTTGAAGATCATTCTGTTAGCAGCATGAATTTTTTTCGATATCAAAAATACCTGCCCATTCGTCTTGATATAACCTGATCATTTGTATCAGCTTTTCTATCATAAAGGGTTTGGACATATACAGAAGTACACCTTCCATTTCACATTTTATAGCTAATTCGTAAGGCATAATTGCGGAGACAACAAGCACAGGCAGGTACGGATCAGTCTGCCTGAACTCTTTTAGCAAAGTCCAGCCGTCATGTACCGGCAGACGGATATCAAGAATAACCAGGAAAATCTCCCTGCAATATTTTTTGAAAAGTTCAATTGCCTCAGCACCGCAACCGGTTTCAATGATCGTTACCCCGGTATCCCTCATTAACTCTTTAATCAATAACCGTGTTGCTTTATCATCATCGATAACTAAAAGCTTATCCCTGAAACTGATATGGTTATTATCAATGGAACACATGTTAACTCCGGTTTTTAACAATTGTTATGGCTGCGTTGAGACTTTCCGGTTTGAAGTATTTTAAATCATCGTAAACAAAGATATATTATTATAGCACAAATGCTATAATAATTTGTTTCTTTTTTACTGATATTACCCGTGTGGAAAGAAAACTTATTTTTGATGAGGCAGGTCTTAAAGCTTTTGCAAAAAGACTTAAAGAGGTAAGAAAGACAAAAAACCTATCCCAGGAAGAACTCGCTTTGAGGACCGAATTAACTCTGAGCCAGATAGCCCGGATTGAAACTGCAAAAATTAATACAACACTAAGCACTGTTTTTCGAATTGCCCGGATCCTGGATATTGAATTGCCGGAATTATTTGATTTTAAGCTTCCTGCTAAAGGCGATTCCCGAAGAAAATATGCTATTAAAGAAGATGATCTTAGCATAGCTGCGGAGGATTAAAAGATTTGTCTCAATTCTAAAAATTTCCCGAAAATCTATATTCCCTTGATCTCTTTAATAAAATTCCTGATTGATGTGTTACATAAATTCCGTCCATCCAACATTTTGATAAATGCACTTCCGATTATGCCTCCATTGGCATAATCACAGACTATCCTGAAGGTTTTTTTGTCATACACTCCGAATCCGATTAAAACAGGATTTTTCAGTCTCATCTTCTTCACCCTGGAGAAATATTCCAGGTTGTTGTCCGGAAATCCCTGTCTTACACCTGTTGTGGAAGAGGAGGATACCATATAAATGAAACCCGTACTCATTTTGTCAATTTCCAGAATGCGGTTCTTGTCAGACTGGGGCGAGATCATCAATATATTCTTAAGGCCGTAAGATTTAAAAAGCGATCTGAATTCTTCGACATATATTTCCGGTGGAAGATCCGGAATTATAACTCCGTCAATACCGGCAGCTTTACAGGCAATACAGAACTTCTCCATACCGAAGTTCACGATCGGGTTGCAGTAGCTCATGATTATCAGCGGAATACTTGTATGATCTCTTATATTATTGAGATGTCTGAAAAGGAGCTTCAGACTCATACCATTTTTCAGTGCGACACTGTTGCTGTGCTGGATGACAGGTCCGTCGGCAATGGGATCGGAAAATGGAACTCCGATCTCAATCATGTCAGCACCGGCAGATGAAAGTTCATTTATTATCTCAACAGTGGAATCCGGATGAGGATAGCCTGCAGTAAAATATACTGATAAAATACCTTTCTTCTGATTCATGAAGAGTTTATCAATTCGATTCATCTGTCAGAAATCTTTTTATTCATGTGATTAATATATGCAGACATATCCTTATCGCCTCTTCCCGAGAGTGTTACAACGATAACATCGTTTTCTCTGAATTTCTTTTTTCCAAGAGCTGCCACGGCATGGGCAGTTTCAAGCGCCGGAATGATCCCCTCAAGACGTGTAAGCCTGTAAGCAGCTTCGAGGGCATCATCATCGGTAATACTCTTAAAAGTTACACGTCCCTCTTTTTTAAGGTAAGCCAGAAATGGACCAATACCCGGATAGTCCAGCCCGGCTGAGATCGAATAGGGTTCGGTAATCTGACCGTCATCATTTTGCATAAGCAGGGTTCGGCTCCCGTGAATGATACCCGGGCGACCCAGAAAAGTAGTGGCAGCCGACTTGCCTGAATTGATTCCTTTTCCGGCAGCTTCCACTGCAACAAGCTTGACATGTTCCCTATCAAGATAGTGATAAAACGATCCTATTGCATTGCTTCCTCCGCCGACACATGCAAAAATATAATCCGGATCATGGTTCCCCGTTTTCTCCTTAATCTGCCATTTTAATTCCATGCTTATCACTGACTGGAGCCTTGCAACCAGGTCGGGGTAGGGGTGAGGCCCGACGACGGACCCGATTATATAATATGTATCAGCGGGATTACTTATCCAGTCACGCATCGCTTCATTGGTTGCATCTTTAAGAGTCATGTTTCCACTCGTGACCGGGACAACCTCAGCGCCGAGCATTCTCATCCGCAGTACATTTGGTTCCTGTCTTTCAACATCAAGCTTTCCCATGTATACGGTGCACTTTAATCCAGTCAGCGCACAAACTGTGGCAGTCGCCACGCCGTGCTGGCCTGCTCCTGTCTCGGCGATTATCCTGGTTTTACCAAGTCTTTGTGCAATAAGTATCTGACCGATAGTATTGTTTATTTTATGGGCCCCTGTATGGTTCAGGTCTTCGCGTTTCAGATAGATGTTTGTATTATAGAATGAGGATAACCGCTTTGCGTGGTAGAGTGGAGATGGTCTTCCGGCAAAATCCTTCAGCAGGGACGAATAGGTTTCATTAAACTCTTTATCTCTGATGATTCTAAGATAGTTATCCCGGAGTTCCTTTATATTGGGATACATCATTTCGGGGATCCAGGCTCCGCCAAATTCACCGTAGAATCCCTTTTTATTTACCTTAAACCTCATATTTTTCTGATTTCATCAATGAAAGATTTTAATAAACCGGCATTTTTTATCCCGGGTGAGGTCTCAAATCTGCTGTTTATATCAATCCCGAATAGTCTTTTATTTCCGAAATTCTTTATTTCATCGATGTCATCATATTCTATTCCGCCGCTTATGAAAAAAAGCTTATCGAATTTATAGTCATCAAGGATATTTTTATCAAATTTTTTCCCGCTTCCTCCAAATCCCGGTGTTTTAGTATCAAAAAGGAAGTAATCGCAACTGTCAAGATAAGGTAAAAGCATATTAAAATCGAAGCGTTCTTCAATCCCGAATGCCTTAATTGTCAAATACCCGGCTTCCCTGAACTGCCTGCAGTAGTCTGGAGATTCCGAACCATGAAACTGTACTGCGTTGAGACTAAAACTGTTAATTGTTTTATTAACTACAGGTATCTTCTCATTAACAAAGACGCCTGTCTTTATTAATCCGGGAGGAATTTGCCTGAAAAGGATCGCTGCAGGATTATTGCCGACAGACCTCTCTGATCCCTGCCAGAAAATAAAACCCATAAAATCAGGTGCCGCTTTTACAACATCCGATATATTTTCAATATCACGCAGACCGCAGACTTTAATTTTCAGCATCTTTTTCCTTAAGTGATTTAATAAACTCAGCAAATGATTTCACAGGATCGCTACTCTGCATAAACCTTTCTCCAATTAAAAATCCGTTGTAGCCGGCCCGTTTCAGTTTGATGATAGTGTCAGGAGAAGAAATTCCGCTTTCGGAGATTTTAACAAATCCCGCAGGTATCTTTGCCGCCAGCTTTAATGATAGCCCAATATCAACTTTAAATGTTCTAAGATTACGGTTATTGACTCCTGCAATATTAATAAATTCATTCAGTTTATTCAGTTCATCTGCATTATGAACTTCCAGTACACTCTGCATTCCTAAAGAGCATGCAAGCGATGCCATCTTCAGGATCTGGCTTTTTGTAAGCAGGGATGCAATCAGCAGGATAGCATCCGCACCGATCGCTTTTGATTCCATAACCTGGTATTCGTCAATAATGAAATCCTTGCGTAATATCGGGATAGAGTTCAGTTTGCGGGCATTGATGAGATCGTTATTATCTCCGCCGAAGAACACTTTTTCGGTGAGAATGGAGAGAGCTGAAGCATCCAGCATTGAATAACCGGTTGTCACATCTTCAATCCCTGCCCGGGAGTTAAAGATACCTGCTGACGGAGATCTCCGTTTAAATTCAGCAATGATCCCCGTTTTGGAAGGATTCAGAATAAATTCTGTCAGTGGTATGATTTCACGAGCGAAGAACTCTGATTTTTCGAGATGTCTGACAGGAATATTACTGACCAGTTCTGTCAGCTCTTTCTTTTTAATTGCCGCTATTTTCTCAAGAATATTCATTGCTGCATCCTGATTAGTTTCTCGAGTGACCTGAGGGCTTTTCCGCTGTTAAGTGAATCTTCCGCAGTAAACCTGCATTCATCCAGGCTCCGGTCCGGGAGTCCGCATTTCAGTGCCATCTGTGAATTCGCAATCACTACATCGTTCTGAGCCGTGGTTCCTTTCCCCTTGAGGATATTTATAAAAATATCTGCAGCCTCTTTTACTGTTGCGCCTCCGGCAAGATCCTCCGGGTTTGTTTTTT
Source organism: Bacteroidota bacterium (assembly GCA_043800695.1). Classification (GTDB taxonomy): domain Bacteria; phylum Bacteroidota; class Bacteroidia; order Bacteroidales; family VadinHA17; genus LD21. The sequence goes on along the minus strand of JAZDMU010000048.1, from coordinate 81,335 downwards.
CATAGTGTAAAGCTTCCGGTGAGAATATCTGTTCTGTCCCGTTCATTATGACTTTGAAGTCTGAAGTAAGAGATATTTCATCGTATCCGTCGAGACTGTGGACTATCGCAAATTTTTTATCGGATTCCTGGAACAGGTAATTATACAACCTGGAAAGTTCAAGACTGTATACTCCTGTCAGTTGTCGGCGAGGAGATGCAGGATTAACCAGAGGTCCCAGCATATTGAAGAATGTTTTTATTTTCAGAGCCTTTCGAACAGGAGCTATGTTTTTCATCGCCGGATTGAACAAAGGTGCATGTAAGAAACAGATACCTGTTCTGTCGATTTCAGAACGAAGCTTTTCACGGCTATTGGAGAATTTATATCCAATATGTTCCATAATGTTTGAAGAACCGCATGCAGAAGTCACCGCGTAATTTCCATGTTTTGCCACCTTCATACCTGCACCGGCAAGAATAAATGCGACCAGTGTCGAGATATTAAAGGTATTTTTCCCGTCGCCGCCTGTGCCGCAGACATCAATAATATCGAAATCCGACAGATCAATCTTTATACAAAGATTCATCAATGCATCCCGGAATCCCGACAATTCCTCCACCGTTATTGCGCGCATGAGATAAACAGTAATGAATGCCGCAATTTCAGGTTCTGAATATAAGCCGCCGGCAACATTTGTAAGAACCTCTTCAGCCTCTTTCCGGTCAAGAGTCTTATACTCAAAGAGGTGGTTTAATATTTTTCTCATATGATTATTTCTCAATCCAGTTTTTCATGATATCCATCCCTGCTTTGGTCATTACCGATTCGGGGTGGAACTGCACTCCTTTTACATCAAACTCATTGTGACTTATTGCCATGATGAGGCCATTTTCATCAACGCATGTGATCCTGAGACAGTCCGGGAGATCTCCCCTGTCCACAACCCACGAGTGGTAACGTCCCGCATTGAATACAGAGTCGATGCCTTTGAAAAGGTAATCTGATGGTTCGGTTACAATTACCGGCGCCTCTATGCCGTGATACACTTTGTCAAGGTTGCGCAGTCTGGCTCCGAAAGCTTCCCCGATAGCCTGGTGACCCAGGCATACCCCGAGAATGCTTCTTTCCGGGGCATATTTCCTGATCAGCTCAAGACAAATTCCTGCATCAACTGGTATGCCGGGTCCGGGTGATATAACAATTTTATCATAACTCCCAATCCGTTCAATCTGAATTTCGTCATTACGGAAGACATCAGGACGTGTTCCCGTCAGCCTGGTTACATAATGTACAATGTTGTAAGTAAAAGAGTCGTAATTATCAATTATTAATATTCTTCCCATAATTATCAGGTTTACTTTACGTTATCTCTCCTGCCAAATGAATGGCCTGCTTTAGCGCTCCTGTTTTATTATTTACTTCCTGCAGTTCGTTCTCCTCGACCGAACCGGCTACAATTCCTGCCCCTGCCTGGTAAAAGAGTATATTCCCTTTACTCAGAAAGCTCCGGATCAGTATCGCATGGTTGAACCTGCCCCGGAAATCAATAAAACCGATTGCCCCTCCATAATATCCGCGTTTCCTGTTTTCATATTTATCAATCAGTTGCATAGCCCGGTATTTAGGTGCGCCTGTAAGAGTTCCTGCAGGGAAGGTTGCCATTATTAAATCAGTCATGGATGAACCTTCCCTGATCTCGCCTGATACGGCCGAAACAAGATGGATGACGTGTGAGTAAAACTGTACCTCGCGGTAAGTTTCCACTTTTATATTTGTTGCATGTCTGCTGAGGTCATTCCTGGCAAGGTCAACAAGCATGATATGCTCGGCATTTTCTTTTTCATCCAGGGCAAGTTTCCCTGCAAGCTCTTTGTCTTTTTCATCATCTCCTGTACGTCTGAATGTCCCTGCAATTGGATTAATGTAGGCCTTACCGTCCCGGATTTTAAGATGAGTCTCCGGCGATGATCCGAATAACTTGTAGTTGCCGTAATCAAAATAGAAAAGATACGGTGAAGGATTTATCGCCCTTAACGCCCGATAGACATTAAAATCATCGCCGCTGAATTTTTGTCTGAACCGGCGGCTTAACACTACCTGGAAAACATCACCCCGGTAACAGTGTTCCCTGCCTTTCACAACAAGTCTTTTATAATCATCATCTGACATGTTTGATTGTTCATTGCCCATGGTATTAAATGAATAAACGGCAATATTCCTGCTGTTCAGCAAAGATGTAATCCTGTTCAATTTACTTTCTTCCGGATCAATCAGGTTTTCAATAATATACAGTTTATTCATGAAGTGATTTATCGCGATAATGTACCTGTAAAAACTGTAATGCATATCAGGTATTTCATAATCGGGGTCAGCAGCCGCATTGATCTTAATCTTCTCAAAATGTGTAACCATATCGTAGGATATATAACCGAAAAGACCATTCACGGGTATCTCCTTTGACATTTCTTTAAGTCCGAATGAATTGAAAAATTCATTGAATCTGATCTTAAACAAAATTTGATCTTTCAATTCCGTTTTAATGACCTCCCCGCCGGGATATGTTTCGGTTATTATGCCATTATTCACTTCAATACCGGCCACAGGTTCCATACAGATAAATGAAAAGCTGTTCTCATTGCCATGATAGTCGGAGCTTTCGAGAAGTATGGAGTTTGGAAATATGTCCCGTGTTCTCAGGTATATGCTCACTGGAGTGATCATATCGGCAAGCATTTCGGTGATATTGATCCTTATTTTTATCTTTTTCATATGTCAGTTTTAAAATCAAACGGCCTGTCGTGAGAACGACAGGCCGTTGTTAATATATTTTACTTTTTATTACAATGATCTGATAGTCTCACATATTTCTGAGAAATTTGCTTAACCACCAGCGCCAGTTTGTAAGAAATGCTTTCATTTGTTTACTTTGCGGTGCAAAAATAAATAAAAGTTTCAATAAAACAAATTTATATGCAGATATTGCAGGAGTTAATATGAAAGTTACGCCCATTGATAAGTTTGTAAGACTAATGAATGAGTACAGTGTCAGGGGAGTGCCTTATCTGTTTATCATTGACTTCAATATAAAAACTCCGGAAATATATAAACTGGATGATATCCCGCCGGGAATCAGATTCACAACTCCCCTGTTATCAAATTCAACTCCTTTACAGTCATTTACCAGATCATTTTTATTTGAAAAATACCCGGTTCCTTTCTCACATTATAATAAGGCTTTTAAATTTATACAGAATACCATTTCTATGGGCAGGACATTCCTGGCTAACCTGACATTCCCCACCAGGATAAAGACGGACCTGACACTGGAGGATATTTTTAATATAAGCAGTGCAAAATATAAGCTCCTTTATCACAATAAATTCATCGTGTTTTCTCCTGAAACTTTTATCAGGATAAATGATCATATCATCAGTTCATTTCCGATGAAGGGAACAATTGACGCTTCAATTCCCGGCTCTGAACATCTGATCCTGTCTGATATGAAAGAAACCGCCGAACATAATACTATAGTTGACCTGATAAGGAATGATTTAAGCATCGTAGCTGATAACGTGACCATTACCAGATACAGGTTTATTGACAGGATAAAGACATCCGGGAAGACTCTTTTGCAGGTGAGCTCGGAAATTACCGGGTATCTTGAAAAGAACTATAGAAACCGGCTCGGTAATATACTTTTAAGTATGCTGCCTGCCGGTTCCGTGACCGGCGCTCCAAAGAAAGAAACGATAAGAATAATAAAGGAAAGTGAAGAATACGACAGGGGCTGGTATACAGGAGTCTTTGGTGTTTATGACGGTAGAAATCTTGACAGTGCCGTTATAATAAGATATATTGAGAATGATTCAGGAACAATGTATTATAAAAGCGGAGGAGGAATAACATTTATGAGCAATGCAGAATCAGAGTTTAAAGAACTGATAGATAAAGTTTATGTCCCTGTTGGTTGAAACTATAAGAATCAATGATGGTATCCCTGTAAACCTGGAATATCATAATCAAAGAATGCATCGTTCTTTATCCGGACTTTTTAGTATTAAAAAGGAAATAAACCTGGAATCAGTAATTAAGGTGCCTGTTATTTCTTCAACCGGAGTTGTAAAGTGCAGAATTGAATACGACAGAACTATTGGGAAGATTGAATTTCAACCATATTATATTCGTCCCGTCAGGAGCCTCAGATTAGTTGAAGATAATGAGATTGAGTACAGATATAAATTCGCTGACCGGAGCCGGTTTGATGCTTTGTTTGATTCAAGAGGTGATTGCGACGATATATTAATCGTTAAAAACGGGCTTGTAACGGACACATATTATGCAAATTGCATTTTCAAATCCGCTGACGGCTCCTGGGTGACTCCTGGTTCGTGTCTTCTGAAAGGAACCAGGAGGTCATCGCTGCTTGACAGAGGTCTTATAAGGGAAGGAAAAGTTATGGTTACGGATATAAAGAATTATGTGGAAGTCAGGCGGATCAACGCAATGATTGACATCGACGATTCGGAAAGCATCCCTATTGAAAACATAAGATGAAATAAGATCATCACAACCGTTTTTAAGGGCTTTTTCTCTTTCATTGTAAAAAGAAGCCTGGACGATAACCGGTAACCCGGGGAATAAATTCTTGTTTGCAAATAATTTATGCCGGAGGCCAGATCGTGCCTAGTTCTACATAGAAGACAGTCCCGTCTTTTTCATTACTGATGAAGCTGACCTTCCCCTTTAGATAGTTTTCGGTTAATAACTTGATACTGTATGTCCCTATTCCGCGGTTCTGACCTTTTGTGCTGTATGACCGCTGAAAAATCTGGGCCTTTACTTCTTCCGGCATAACTCCGTCATTCTTCACCCGGAATTTTATTTTTCCGTCTTTACTGTCCACCCCTGTTGAAACGGATCCGTTTTGTGAAGTAGCTTCAAGTGCGTTCTTCAGAAGATTTATTATGACTCTCTGGAGAAGCATTCTGTCAGTCTCAAACCTGACAGAATCAGTTTCGGAATCAATGATCACCTGTTTATTCTTACCAACCTCATGAGAACCGATCTTACCAACTGTTGAAACAAGGAACTCACGCGAATCGACAGGTTCAATTTTTACCTGAAGATCCCCGGCCTCCGCTGCCCGTATCTGTCTGTGCAGCGTTATTTCTTCAAGCAGATCCCTGCTTGCCTCTTCGGAAAGATTTATTATATCCTTTGCCTCTTCAGGGTCGGTCCCCTCTTTCAGAATGGTCAGAAGTCCGCTAAGCCCTCCTGCACTGTTCAGAATATCGTGAAAGAAAATCCTTTCAAGCGCCGATTTCCTCTTCTCATTGCTTATATCCTGAATAGTAAGGACATAGAATGTTTCTCCGGCCAGGACAATCGGTGTTGAAGTGACATTCAGGTCCCAGCTTAAAAGCTTCCCTTCGCCGCCTGCTGAAATGCGACACTCTTTAGTCGACTTCTTTCCTGAGAGCTGGCTTTCCATGATAGCATTAACGGCGCCGCAGTAGGTGCAGGCCTGGGCTGTTCCGCATCCAAACGGTTCTTCATCTGAATGTATGCAGGATACAATTTCACCCGGTCTTTTACCAAGTACGGGTTCTACAGATTCCAGTCCGAGGAGTTTCAGGAAATCGTCGTTGGAAAACACAACCTGGCGATTTTTATCGATTATTGCTGTAATACCCGAAATGGCGCCGTAGATCTCATTAAACTGCTTAAGAGAAGCGATAAGGTCATGTTTTTCCAGGACCTCCTGATTTGTTGACCTGCGGGCCGGAGCAAAATGGGTCTTTTCTTCCATGATTTCTTCAATTTAAATTGTGAGAATAATATTGTAAAGATATGAAAACTAATATATTATATATCTTATCTAATAATAATTTTAAGAAATTGTTATTGTTTTTTTCTAATATATACATGTGGAAATCTTACCATGAAAAGGACCCTGTGCGGGAATATGATGATTTTTAGTACTTTTAAAAGCATTCAGGTTTTTTAGCATGCCCTTATTTTGTATTCTCACTTATGGGAAGGGTCCTGTAAATTAAACTATAAAATAAATCTATATGAAGAAATTGTTTTTCATCCTGGAAGGTATTATATTCCTGTTTTACGCCCGATCTGAAGCCGGGATTTTTCCAACAGGACTGAAATGCGAAAATCTTGACAATCCGCAGGTGATTGACATTGTAAAACCGCACCTCTCCTGGGTCAACATCGCTGGCCAGGCTGAACGGGGACAGGTTCAGACCGCATGGGAAATCAGAGTAGCGGGAACAAAAGAAAAATTACTGAGAGGACAGGCTGATTTATGGGCAAGCGGAAAAGTAAATACCAGTCAATCTGTTAATGTGATTTATGAAGGAAAAGCCTTAACCTCAAGACAGGATTGCTGGTGGCAAGTCAGGACATGGGACAAGAACGCAAAAGTCTCGGAATGGAGCGAACCGGCCTTCTGGAGTATGGGGCTGCTCAATCCCTCGGAATGGAAAGCAAAATGGATCGGAGCTCCCTGGCAGGGAGAAGAGCCCATACCCGATCCTGTCCGCGGTGAGAACAGACAAATGATGCTCAAGGAGTTGCCTCCACCAGCACCTTTGTTGAGAAAAAAAATCAATATAAGCAAGGAAATTAAAGATGCCAGGGCTTTTGTTACCGGCCTGGGATATTTTGAATTCTATGTGAATGGAGAAAAAGTCAGCGATGATGTTCTGGTTCCCAACCAGACCAATTATGGAAAGAGGCCGGGTCTGGAAAAAGCCGGGATACCGCTCCCTGATGATTTCAGGGAATACAGGGTAATGTACCTCTCTTATGATATTTCCGGGCTTCTGAAAAAGGGAGAAAACGTCCTGGGTGCAATCGTGGGCAATGGTTTTTACAATGCCCCCATGAACTGGACGCAATCTTACGGAACACCAAGGTTTATTAGCCAGATATACCTCACTTATACTGATGGCACTGAGGACATTATTGTTACTGATGAGAGCTGGAAAGCATCAAAGAGTCCTATTGTAATGGATCTGATCTATCAGGGCGAACACTATGACGCACGCCTCGAACAGCCGGGATGGAACGCACCGGGATTTGATGATTCAAAGTGGGAAAATGCTGTACTGAAAAAAAAGCCTGAAGGTTTAATGAAGGCTCACATGTCGCCGCCTGATAAAGTCATGGAACAGTTGAAACCTGTAACAATCATTAAAAATTCAGATGGAAAATATTATGTGGATTTCGGACAGGAAATTTCAGGATGGATCCGTATCTCCGGCGTTCAGGGCGATGCCGGAAGGGTGATTGATTTTGATTATATATGCGAGTCGACAAATGGAGATAACACATACACCTTAAAAGGAGGTGGAAATGAATCTTACGCTGCACGCTTCACCTGGTTTGTTTTCAGGCAGGTTGTGGTAAGCAACTGGCCCGGAAACCTTAGCACCGACCAGATCACTGCCGAAGCTGTATATACCAGTGTTGAGACAACAGGAAAATTTGAAACATCGAATCCGCTTTTCAATGCAATAAACAAAATTTGGTGGAGAAGTCAGACCGACAATATGCATGGCGGTATAGCCAGCGACTGTCCGCACAGGGAACGGTCACCCTACACCGGCGACGGGCAGGTGGCATGCGTGACTGTTATGCACAATTTTGATTCAAGAGCGTTTTACACCAAGTGGATACAGGATATTGTCGGCGCCCAGATTGAAGAGACAGGATATATACCCAACGGAGCCCCGTGGCAGCCTGGCTGCGGAGGCGGAGTCGCCTGGGGAGCAGCTGTAAATATAATGCCATGGGAATATTTTGTCCATTATGGTGATACAGGCCTGCTCGCATACGCCTATGACGCCATGAAGGGATATGTGAAATATATGCTGACCTGGACAGATAAGGATGGTATAATGAATTCCCAAAGAGAAGGTAACAACGACCAGCCCCTGAGATGGTTCAACCTGGGTGACTGGTGCGCGCCGGCAGATTTGCCTCCCGATATAATGGTCCATACATTCTACCTGTGGCGATGTGTGGATTTTACTTCAAAAGCGGCAAAAGTACTGGGTCACACCAGTGATGCGGTTGAATACTCAGCACTTTCAGAGAGAACGAAACAGGCATTTCAGAAGAAGTTCTTTGATCAGGAGAAAGGAACCTATGGCCCCGGAGGAGGCAACATCTTTGCTCTGGTAATGGGAGTTCCGGCTGATCAAAAGCAGAGAGTGATTGATGCCCTGAAAAAAGATATTACCTCCGATAAAGGTCACCTTGATACAGGAATCTTCGGTACACAATTCTTTTTTGAAGTTCTGGCTGATAATGGTATGCAGGAGCTGGCTTATGAGGCAATGAATAAAAGAACTCAGCCATCCTACGGCTGGTGGATTGAACAGGGAGCCACCACATCCTGGGAACAATGGGATGGCAGCGGATCGCGTAACCATCCTATGTTTGGCGGAGGTATAGTATGGTTTTACCGGAAACTTGCAGGAATGAATACAGATCCTGAAAATCCGGGTTATCGCAATATTATTTTCCGTCCTCAGCCTGCTGTCGATTTGAAATATGCATCATATTCAAATCTTACTCCATACGGGACAGTCGGAATACGATGGGAGAAGAAAGATGATAATTTCATTATGGATTTAAAGGTCCCGGTTGGAAGTACTGCAACAGTATATGTGCCTGCAGGATCAATAAGTCAGATCATGGAAAACAGAAGCGTAATTAAAAAGAACAACAAAAATATCAAATTCACCGGAATGGAGGACAATTATGCTGTTTTCAGAGTTAATTCCGGGTCATATCTCTTTTCATCAGGAATGTATAAATATTAATTGTTATGTCAATAGTTTATTATCACTTATATAAATACCAGGGATCTATGAAGCAGGTTTCTTACAGTCTAATGTCAATTGTTTTGCTGGCAATGGTAATGGCCGGCTCATCCTGCACCTCATCAACACATATTACCGATCTGAAGGTTCAGTCACTGGTTGAACCACTTTCTGTTGAAGACAGGAATCCGCTGCTCAGCTGGCAAATGGAATCGGATATTACCGGACAGAAACAAACTGCATATCAGATCGTTGTCAGTCAGGAAGCTGACGGGAAGGTGGTGTGGGACAGTGAAAAGAGAGAAAGCGGCATTTCGGTGAACATTGCTTATGACGGCACTCCGCTTGAGCCAGAAACTTCTTACTCCTGGGTACTGACAGTTTGGGATGCTGCTGAAAAGAGTTATTCGTCTTCTTCCAGGTTTGAAACGGGGATCATGGATCCGGATATTTCAGCCTGGAGCGGAGCAAAATGGATCGGATCAAATATGCTGACTCTCGATGCAGCTTCAGCGATCCTGTTCGAGATAAACACTGATTTCCGGATACCGGAAGGGAGCAATGCAGCTTCGATAATATTCGGCGCCAACGATTTCCGGCTGAATGATAAGTTCCAGAATATTGAAAATGTGGCAGGTGAAAACTATGTGCGCATTGAACTTGATATATCGGGTGTGGGAAGCGATCAGGGAGCCCTGCTGAATATTTACAGGGTCGGTTACGGAAAGAAAGACTCCGGGGATATTCCATTTATGACTATTTCGGAAGAAAAATTTCCCGGGACCAACATCAATAAGATCATAACCTCCGCAAACAAGAACTCGGTTCATAATCTGAGTATTGTGGTCGATGCCAGCAATATCACGCTCGAAATCGACGGAATATCTGTTCAGACAACTCCGCCTGTAATCAGGGGGGGAATGGCTTTCGCAACAGGTGAAATGCCTCCCGGCTTAAGACGGGGTTCCAGCATTACTATATCGAGTTATGGTGCAGGAAATAATTATAACACGTTCCCCAATCTCAATTCGGTTGGTTTTGCCTCACGTCCGGGTGATGTAGCGGTCTTTACCAATTACAGGATACTTAACAAGGGAAGAAGCAATCCGGAACATAACGTAGTTTTCGGAGCGGACGCAGGCGCCACTTATTCAATTTTCGGGAAGATCCCCGGCATTTCGGTCAGTGACACTACAATTACTGTAAATAATGATTCCGGTGAAATGATAGCAGGTTATGCTGATCCCAGCTTTGGATCGATTACCATGCTCAGGACTGATTTCAAAACAGAGTCAGGGAAGAAAGTGGACAAAGCAAAATTATATGTCACTTCAATGGGGGCAAACGAGGTATTCATCAATGGAGAACGGGTAGGGGAGGACTGGTTTGGTCCGGGAGACAGCCAGTTCCGGGAAACAATATGCTATTATTCGTATGATGTTACAGCCCTTATAAATAAAGGAGATAACAGCATTGGTTCAATCCTGAGTCAGGGCTGGTACACCGGGTATATGACATTCACCCCCGGCAATTTCAATTTCTTTGGTGATAATGAAGCACTTCTTGCAAAGCTGGTGATAACCTACTCCGACGGAACAAGCGAAACAATTGTAACAGATCCGGCTACCTGGAAGGTCTTTAAGAACGGTCCCATTGAATATGGAAGCTTCTTTCAGGGTGAACGCTATAATGCCCTCAAAGAAGATAAAATCTCAGTCAATGGTGATGTTAACGGCTGGACAACAACAGGTTATGATGAAAATGAATGGACTCAGGCAGAAATAATCCCTCAGCGCGAGTGGATGAATTTCGATATTATGGCAAGATACGACCAGGCAGTTCAGCTCGTTGAAACACTTCAGGCGCAACAGGTGATGGATACTCATAGCGATGATAGTCATACCTATACGTATGATATGGGTGTGAACATGGTTGGGGTGCCTTCTGTGACTATTCCTGAGGGATGGCTGAGAGAGGGTGATATTGTAGTACTACGCTATGGGGAACAACTCTATCCCGGATTTCCTGGCGACAAGCAGGAGTATGTTGACCTGTACGGCTATAATGATACAGGCAGGGGCGTGGCCGGCCGGATACTGACTGAAACGTATCGTGCAGCACTGGCAACCGATTTCTATAAGGCAAAGGGAAGCAGCCGGGTGGTCATTCAGCCCAGGACAACCTACCGCGGGTATCAGTATATCCAGATCACTATTCCCGGACATTCCGGACCATTACCACTGGAAAATGTAAATGGTCTGGTACTTTCGTCCGACAGGCTTCCAACCGGTACATATCTGGCAACATCAGCAGATGATAATAAGACCGGGACGCTCGTGAATCAGCTTTTTAAAAATATACAGAGGAGCCAGCTGGGTAATTTCTTTACCATTCCCACTGACTGTCCTCAGCGTAATGAACGGATGGGCTGGACCGGAGATGCACAGGCATATACCCGTACAGGAACCTACAACTCGGATTCCCGCAGTTTCTTCCGGCAATGGATGGTGGCGCTCCGCAATGATCAGGGTATCGGAAGCGAAACCGACGCTCCCGGCGGTATCGGAAGCACTGTACCCACCTTTAATACCAGGGATGACACCCGCTTCCCCGATGGCACTACCTGGGCAGCAGCAGTCTGCATGGTGCCATGGCAGCTTTATGTTCAGTACGGCGACACTCAGATCATTAAGGAAAACATGGAGACTATGATGCGATGGCTCAATGGCATGGATTATTATGATTTCAGCAAAGAATATACATACCTGTCATCAAAGACCACAGGGTTGTCGGACTGGCTGGCAATGGATAGTCATACCCCTGCAGAGCTGGTAAATAATGCAATTTATATTTATATGATGGAGGTTACAGTCATCATGGCTGAGGCAATCGGAAGGGATGAATATGCAATATTGCTGAAAGAGCGTCATGAAAAAGCCAAAGCCGAGTGGAATGAAGTTTATGTTGATCCTGTTTCCGGGAGAACAAAAAATGCTGACGGGGTGATCGTACATTCACAGACATCGTATGCCACACCATTGAACTTCAATACTTTCAGTGATGAAAACAAAAAGAAGGCGCAGGAATATCTGGCTGAACTCGCTGCCAGCCCTGCAATGAGCAACACTAATCCTGACGGATCAAAGGTAGTTTACCCTGCTCCCAGGGGAAGGTTTGGGGGATTTGGCGGAGGGTCTCAAGGCCCGGTTGAATTCAAACCCTATACAATAACGACCGGCTTCTCAGGAACACCTAATATTCTTCCGGCGCTCAGCAGGGCAGGGAAGACAGAAGAAGCCTTCAGGATGTTCTCATGCACCGATTATACCTCCTGGCTCTATCCTGTTACTATGGGAGCAACTTCCATCTGGGAGCGCTGGAATGGTTATGAAGCCGCTTTCAGCAGGAATAACCAGAACAGCATGAACTCGTTCAACCACTTTGCACTGGGGGCCGTGGGTCAGTGGATGTATGAGTACCAGCTTGGTATCACAAATGATCACATAAATGGTGAGGCAGGGTACAAGCATTTTATCCTTCAACCCCAGGCGGGTGGAAATTATACTTCCCTTACCGGCAGTTATGAATCAAATTATGGTACCATTTCAAGCAGCTGGACCGCGGACGGACAAGGCAGCATGAATTCATATAAAACCGTTATTCCTGCCAACACTACTGCCACCCTTTACCTCCCGGTAAGTGACATGGCAGCGAATTTCGGAACTCAGGAGGGTGTGAAATTCATTGAAAAGACCCTCAGGAACGGTATTACAGCATCTGTCTATGAACTTACTTCAGGCAGCTTTGATTTTACAATTGATGCGACCGGAATTATAGTCAAATAAAAACTATCAGAATTTAAGCATAATATGATTATAGGACTTCTACGTATTAAAATACGTATTATAATACGTTACTGCACATGATTACTGTACATTATCCCGGTTACTAAAATAAATAATACTTTTAACTATGCATTAAGACTGATAAAAATGAAAAGAATAATACTTCCATTTGTCTGCGTTGCCTTTCTGGGACTGAATGTATTCTCCCAGAAGGTTGTACGTCTTTATGAAGGCAAAGCTCCCGGATCAGAAGACTGGAACTACAGGGAAATTGAATACGTCAATCCGATGAACAAGGGATTGATGGTCAGGAATGTTGTTGATCCCACGCTTGAAGTATATACACCAGATAAGTCAGTGGCTTCAGGCACTGCGGTAATTGTATGCCCGGGCGGAGGGAACGTTTGGCTGTCATATTCCAGTGAAGGAACAGATGTTGCCAAATGGCTGGTTGCTAAGGGTATAACGGCATTTGTCCTGAAGTATCGCCTCAATAGAACTCCAGAGGACGAAGCGGAGTTCGCAAAGTTCACCCAGGAATTTTTCAGGAGGATACTTGCACCTGCAGAGCCAGGGCAGCCTGCAAAAGCACCGGTACCGCTTCCATCAGAGAAATACCTTGCAGGGGAAGACGGGATAAGAGCTGTGGAGTATGTCCGCGAACACCAGGCAGAGTTTGGCATTGACCCGAGAAAAGTTGGCATCATGGGATTTTCAGCCGGGGCAGGGGTGACCATGCATGTGATAATTAACTCTCAACCAGATAAACAACCAAATTTTGCAGCTCCTATCTATGGCGGATGGCTTGGCGATTCTAAAATACCCGAAAATGCTCCTCCGCTTTTCATCCTGGCTGCAGCCGACGACCCGATCTCTGCCGGATGTCCTGATCTCTATAAGGCATGGAGAGCTGCAGGAAAATCTGCGGAACTTCATATCTATTCAAAAGGTGGTCATGGATTTGGTATGGCTCAAAGGGGAATGCCGGTCGACAGCTGGATAGAAAGATTTTATGACTGGGTGAAGGCATCAGGGTTCTAAGACGAGCCAAGACCCAAGACCCAAGATTCAAGACCCAAGACCCAAGACCCAGGACCCAAGACTCAAGACCCAAGACCCAAGACTCAAGACCCAAGACGGAAAGAACTGTTAACTAAAACGGTCAATTGCAATGAAAAGATTATTTCTGGTTTTAACAACCTCACTCCTTGTCTCCTGCCTCACTGCACAGGATTGGACAGCATTATTTAAAGTAAGTGATGATAAAATCCTGAATCCGGTTTACAGCGGTATTGTGCCGGTCTGCAGTTGTGAAGATCTTAAAAAGCTGTCATTGCCTAATACAACTATTGAGTCGGCTCTCTTCAGGGCTGATGATAATTCCTGCAGGGTGACGGCTGTTGTGAATCATCCGCCTTCAAACGATCGTGTAACTGTTTACATTGCACTTCCCCTGAAGAAATGGAACGGAAGGTTTTACGGGATGGGCGGCGGAGGCTTTATGGCTGGCATTCCATTGTTTCTCAACCTTCCCGTTTCACAGGGTTTTGCTTCAGCCGTGACAGATGCCGGACACTCCGGAGGAAGCGGCAGCTTTGCACTCGATACCGCAAATCACCGTTTGAGGTGGCAGGAGATACGTGATTTTGCTTATCAGGGTATTCATGATATGACAGTCACCGGAAAAGAGGTGATAAAGGCTTTTTACGGGAAACCAGCAGGGTTTTCATATTTTGTCGGCGGCTCCACCGGCGGGAGACAGGGGATGATGGAAGCACAACGTTTCCCGGGTGATTATGATGGTATTATATCATATTACCCGGCAATTAACTGGAGCCGGCTCCTGGTTGCTGACCTCTGGCCTCAGGTTGTTATGAACGATGAGGGAAACTATGTCTCAAAAGCCAAACTCGAAGCAGTGACAAGGGCGGTGATAGAAGCATCTGACGGAAATGATAACGTGATTGACGGAGTAATCGATGACCCCATAAGCTCTAAATGGGATCCCGGAGAATTCACAGGCACAGCAATAGGTGATGAGGTTTTTACCAGTGCCGATGCAACTGTCGTTAACAGGATTTGGGAAGGTCCCCGGACACATGACGGAAAATTCATGTGGTACGGACCAACCAGGGGTGCAAGACTGACAGATCTTGCCGGAACAAAAGGAAAGCCTCTCATCGGAGTCCCATTCGATGTCTCATTAGACTGGATCCGTTACTTTCTGCTGCTCGATCCGCATTACGATGTAAAATCTCTTACATGGGCTGAATTCGAACTGCTTTTTAATCAGTCCGTTGATCAGTTCACGGAGGTTATCGGAACAGAAAATCCTGATCTTACAGGCTTCAAAGGTCATGGTGGTAAACTGATCATTATCCACGGGCTGGCTGATCAGCTTGTACCTCCGCAGGGAACGATTGACTACTTCGGGAAGGTGCAAGACAGGATGGGAGGTCGCAAAGAAACTTCAAAATTTGTCAGGTTGTTTCTGGTTCCAGGTACAGATCACAGCCTAAATGGTGCCGGACCTTCCCCTGTCGGAAATCTCGATGCCCTCATTCGGTGGGTTGAAGAAGGTAAAGCCCCTGAATATCTGAATACTATGAAAAATAATAATCCTGGTAAAATAGTCAAACCGTATCAGCATTAGAACTGTACTTATGTAATCATCCATTTTCCGGAAACTATCTTCGCCCTCCGCCCTGAGCCCTGTTGCCTTTTGCCTGTCGCCTTTATGGTTGGCAGAAGCATATATAAAACCTCTACCTGACACCTAAGCTGGCAGCGGCTGTAAGGAGGTGGGAATCGTAGTAATTCATAGTAATTCGTTTAAATTCGTTTTTTTTGATGCAGACAAAGGTTCGAAATAATACTTAACTTTGGCCGATTTTAAAACTGAATAAATGGAAGATGCAGTAAAACGGGAGAGTGGTATCATTTCCCAACTGATCGGGTTGGTCAGATCAGGTTCCTCAACGGGACAGTACTACAAATCTATGAACCATGCGTTGTATAAAATGAAGGATGAATACACCATGCTTCATTATCCGCTCTTTGTAAATGACAAGGAAGATTTTTTAGCAGCCCAGGAAAATCTGACGCGCCATTGCATAAGCTTCATTGAACCACTCGAAGGTAAAACTGTGCTTGAAATAGGTTGCGGAAATGGCGTGCAGACGAAATTCATTGCAACGAATTATAACCCAGGATTAATTACAGGCATAGACCTTAACAGATCTAATATCTCCATAGCTAACCGGGAAAAGAGCCGAAGGGGCCTTGCGAATGTCCACTTTCTGGTTGACGATGCTCAGAATATGAAGAAGATAAAAGACAACTATTTCGATGTCGTAATCAATATTGAAAGTGCGTTCCATTATCCCGACAAGCAGGCCTTCTTTCATGAGATAAAAAGGGTTCTTTCACCGGGAGGCAGTTTCATTATTGCTGATATAGTCTCAACAGCAGACCCGAACAGATATAAGAGAAATACCTGGAAGAAAAGGATGAAAATGCACCACTGGACCCTCGATCAATATAATGAGGGAATCAGGAATGCCGGTCTGGAAGTACTGGCTTCTGACAATATTACCCAGAGTATAATTAAGGGCTTCCTGAACTATAGATCGTACTTCAGGCAAATGAAAAAGAGAAATCTTGTTCATACCGCCATCTTCAGGTTTTTCTATCTCACTAACCTGATACTGAGTGTCCGCAATCTGAGAAAAAATAAACAGTACCTCATCTTCAGCGGGGTCAAACCTTTACCGGCATGAAGAGCGAGACTATTCGCTCTCGCTCTCACTCTCGCTCTTTTTTATGTGGAGCTGCGGGGAGTCGAACCCCGGTCCAGTCACGGAAGCCATATGCTTTCTACATGCTTAGTCCTGCTTGATTGTCGGGAAAGGTAAGGTGCAGAACGACCAGACATCTCCTTATCTCATTGCTTGCTTCGCCTTCAGGGAAGAGAGCCCCTCCGGCTAACCCCGGATTGCGTGCGCCTCCGTATCGGGTTGGATCAGGGCATGACCGCCCGGGAGACGTCTCGTCCCGGCACATGTGCCGGGATGAAGCTTAAGTTACTTTATTCACTTAAGCAGCGAGAGCGTAATTAGATTCGCCAGTTATTGTTTTGTAACACTGTTCAAGGAACGCGTCACCACATCCTGCATGCTTACATAACACCCCTCGTGCTGTCAAAACCATGTCAGCCCCGGGGATAGCTCAGAGCTCAGTGCTCAGAGCACAGAGCAAAAGTTATTTTTTTCTTGCCCTGCGCCCTGAACCCTGTGCAATGCGCCTTTTCAAATACAAAGATACAACATTGTTCTACATCTGTGATATCTTTCTTAAAAATCAGGCTTTTCGTTTTGTTCAATTGATTAAATTTGACAATTCTGTAAGACGATAAAATACCTTAAATAAAATATTAATTTAAATTATATCAGGATGAACCAGAGACTTATAAGTGCAGTGATCTGCACATTATTACTCGTCAGCTGCACCGAAGATAAAGTGCATAAATCGGCATTACTGAAATATGATTCCGAAATAGACGGTATTATTTCACAGATGACAATTGAAGAAAAGGTAAACATGCTCCATGGAAAACACATGTTTACATCAGCCGGCATTGAAAGACTTGGCATTACCGATTTGGTATATACGGACGGGCCTTTCGGTATACGTGAGGAGATGGAACCCAACAGCTGGACCCCTCTAGGATGGGAGACAGACAGGGCAACGTTTTTCCCCACAGGCTCGGCACTGGCGGCAACCTGGAGCCCGGAACTGGCATATTCCTATGGCACAGGTATGGCAAGGGAAGCCAGGCTGCGCGGGAAAGATATGCTTCTCGGACCTGCTATCAATATTCAGAGAATTCCGACAGGCGGACGTACTTATGAATACCTGAGCGAAGATCCCTTTCTGAGTTCAAGGCTTGCAGCGGAATATACCAGGGGGGTACAGGATAACGGTGTGGCTGCATGTATAAAGCATTATGCGTTGAACAATCAGGAGAACAACCGCGGAAATGTCAACGTGATTATCGGAGAGCGTGCAATGCGTGAAATATACCTTCCTACCTTTAGGGCAGCAGTGGAAGAAGCCGATGCTTACGGCGTTATGCCTGCATATAATAAGGTTAACGGATGGTGGTGCTCAGAGAATGATATGCTGCTTAACAAGATACTCAGAGATGAGTGGGGGTTTGCAGGTATTACTGTCTCCGACTGGGGCGGTACGCATCATACTGTACAAACGGTAATAAACGGGCTCAATGTTGAAATGCCCGGCAGCAGGTTCCATGGAGAGGCACTTCTTGATTCGGTAAAGGCTGGTATTATTCCGGAAGAAGTGATCAACCAGCGTGTTCGTGAGATTTTAAGAGTAAGGATGGCAATAAAACCGGTTCCGGCGGACCAGGCGAACAAGGAAGTTACCTCCAAACCGGAGCAACAGAAAATATCCTATGATGTTGCCTCCAAATCGATAGTTCTGCTTAAAAATGAGGGTATACTTCCTCTTGGCCCCGGGAAAAAACCTGTGATTGCAGTTATTGGAGCTAATGCTGTACAGACAATGGGTCTTGGTGGCATGGGGGCAGGTGTGAAAACGCTGTATGAGATTACTCCTCTTGAGGGATTAAAAAACAGGATCGGGGATAAGGCTGAGATAATTTATGCACAGGGCTATATTCCTGAAGTTTTTGATTTTGCCAGGATGTTCCGAAGGAGAACCCCTGAGGAGATTGAGAAGGAAGAGCATGAAAAGCAATTAACCCTTATAAAACTCACCAGGGAGGCTGTGGAGATTGCAGAAAAGGCTGATATTGTGCTTTTTATAGGAGGTAATAACCGTGCTGTTGAAACAGAGGGCAGCGACAGGAGAGATATAAAGTTACCTTCAGGTCAGGATGATCTTATCAGTAAAATCGCTGAAGTAAATTCTGCGATCGTGACTGTTCTTGTCAGCGGAGCACCAAGCGACCTGAATGTTATTGAGCCTCTGTCAAAGGCACTTTTGATCTCATGGTTTAACGGTACTGAAGGCGGTAATGCCCTGGCTGATGTGCTCGTGGGGAATATCTCGCCCTCTGGTCGTTTGCCGTTTACGTTGCCTGTGAAGCTTGAGGATTCACCGGCATATTTCCTTGATAACTATTCTCCGGGTCCGCGAATGGAAGATATCTTTGCAGGTCTTGTAGCCGGGACCGATACTTTAAAAACCATGGAGAAAGATTCAAAACCTACTGAAGATCCTAACATAGCATACTATTCCGAGGAGTCACTTGTGGGATACCGGTGGTTCGATACAAAGAATATTCCGGTGATGTATCCCTTTGGTCACGGGCTTACATATACCACTTTTGAATATTCATCATTATCTACAGATAAAGAAAAATACGGAAAGAAGGATGTTATTTCATTATCCTTTGAACTGAAGAACAGCGGCGCAATGGCAGCTGACGAGGTTGTACAGGCATACGTGCATCGTATCAATCCTTCCGTGGAGTGGCCTTATAAAGAGTTGAAAGCATTTTCGCGGGTAGATCTTGAGCCTGGTGAAAGCAAAAGTATCACTCTTGAGATACCTGTAACGGAGCTTCGTTACTGGAACGTAGAAATTCATGGATGGGATGATGATCCCTGTGATATTGAATTACTTGTGGGTGCATCAGCAGGAGATATAAAGATTACAAAGCAGGTAACGGTTAAATAACTGCAGATCAGTAACAACCTTAAACCTTAGCTTTTATTCATATCTCAAAGCTTCAACCGGATTTTTCATAGCTGCTTTATAAGATTGAAAACCTACTGCCAGAATGGTGATCACCATAACAATAATCCAGGCCAGTGCAAATAACCACCAGTTCATGTTTATCCGGAAAGCAAAACCCTGCAGCCAAATATTCATTATAAGGAATGAGATGGGACAGGCAATAGTAAATGAAATAAGAATAAGCTTAGTGTGCTCTTTTAACAGCATGGTGAATATTTCTGCTGACTCTGACCCGTTCACTTTTCTTATTCCGATCTCTTTTGTTCTCCTGATCGTCATAAACGCTGATAAACCTATGAGACCCAGGCATGAAATGACAATAGCCAGAACGGCCAACAAACTGAACACTGTCCCTGCTATCTGTTCAATCCTGTAATGGTCATTCAGATTATCTTCAACAAATCCCAGAGCCAGAGCATAATCAAGATTATGAGTTTTGAAAATATTCCTTATAAATTTTACAGTTGAAGGAATATTGTCAGGCTTCATTCTGATATAACATCTTCCCCCTTTTGCAGACTCGTGTATCGGCACAATTATCAGCGGGTCAATTGCAAAATGAAATGATTTAAAGTGGAAATCTTTTACCACTCCTATTATTGTAAATTTATCACCCGATGTGGTTGAAAGAATTTTTCCGACCGGATCGTCAAGCCCCATTATTTTTGCCGCTCTCTCGTTGATCACTGCTTCTGAACTGCCTGTTGAGCTTTCATCAGTGTTTAAGAATTTTCCTTCTGTCAGTTCAAGACCAAAAGTGTTGGCATATCCGCTGTCTGTAAGAAGGAGGCTGAATGTTACCTCTTCACTTTCCTTCTTTCCCTCCCATGATATACCTCCTGTGGCCGACCAGTTATTCACGACCCACTGGTGGTCTGTAATTGTAATGCTCTCAATGTCAGGATTCCTGCTGATCTCATTTCTTAAAGTCTCCCGTGTTATCCCTTCCGTGAATTCAAAATGACCTATGTTCTTTATATTGACACCAAAGTTTTTATTCTGAACATAATTAAGTTGAGATCTGATGATTAAAGTGCAAATAATGAACATAAAGGCGAGTGTGAACTGTGTAATGACTAGTATTTTTCTGAATCTGGAATAGCCAGTATTCCGGAAGATCATGCCTTTCATGATCTTCATCGGTTCTAAAGATGAAAGATATAAAGCAGGGTAAGTGCCTGCAAGCAAACCGCATGCCAATACAATAGTTATCAGACCTGCATATATTCCCGGACTCTTATAATTAATCTTTGTTTCCATCAACATAAGATTATTGAAACCAGGCAACAGTAACTCAACAAGTATCATTGCAACAGCCATGGACACTGTTACCACAATCAGGGATTCCCCAAGGAACTGAAGCATAATTCTGTACTTGTCTGCCCCTGCTATTTTTCGCAGACCTATTTCTTTATACCTCCCGGATGAAAGAGCCGTAAACATATTCATGAAGTTGACGCATGCAATTGTGAGGATCAATGATGCCACCAGGATCGCGATCCTGACCTGGGTGATATTGCCGCGCTCAATATCCATGGCATACTGTCCCCTGGAATATAAATGGATCTTCTTTAAATTCTGAAGAAATAATTCTGATTCAGATTCCTCCATGTTTCTTTGGATGGTATTTTTAATTTTTCCTTCAACTGATTTGCTGTCAGCTCCCCTTGCAAGTTCAATAAAGGTGTAATTACTTGCATTTTTCCAGTCCTTCAGATTCATCCCATTTTTCATATGTAAAAACTCACTCGAAACTATACAGTCAATATAAAAGTGACTGTTGCGAGGTACGTTCTTTATAACTCCGGCTACAGTAAACAGATTATCTGGCCAGACAGTCATACTTTTCCCCAGAGGATCCTCGTCTCCGAAATATCTTTCTGCCATATCTTCTGTAATGATAATATCGTATGGTCCGGTCAGTGCACTTTTCTTATCACCCTGAATAAATCCGAAATTGAACATATCCAGGAAATCCTTGTCAACTGTGGCAAGTGATCCTTCGACAATATCATCCCCTTTCGGGAATGTTTCCCAGAAATTCTGGTACCTGGAGGAACGTATTATTTCCGGAAACTCTTCTTTCAGTACATCAGACAGCGGATACATTGTAAGAGCCATTCCCTTTGACTCGCCATCTGCATTATTTCTTACAAGCACACGAAACAGGTAATCGGCGTTTTTATGGAACCTGTCATAACTGAACTGATACTGCACCCATATAAGAAGCAGGATTGAACAGGTCATGCCAATAGCCAGACCAGTGATATTCAAAATGGAATAAACAGGATACCTTTGGATATTCCGAAGGGCTATTTTAAAGTAGTTCCTGATCATAATTTAACTCATATTAATTACAATTTATGAATTTCAGCTGTAATTTTCAATTATCATGCCCTTATATATTACTTTCTGAAAATTAGTTATTTAAGGAATATTCTGCTAAGAATATTATTTATATTTGTCTAATATAAGGGCATCAGATGTCCATAATATAGACATAATTAGAAATATTAAGCATATAAGATGAATGGCAAATTGTTGATTATTGACGATCACAAACAGGTTTTAAAAGCATTGATTCAGTTGCTTGAACCGGAATTTGAAAGTATTACAGGATTATCAAATCCTAATCAAATCATTAGTTATATTAACAAGGAGGAGTTTGATGTGATCTTATTGGACATGAACTTTTCAGCAGGTGTTAATACGGGCAATGAAGGTATATACTGGCTTAACCGTATATTAAAAACAGATCCGATAGCTGCTGTTGTGATGATAACTGCTTATTCCGATGTTAATCTTGCTGTCAGGGCTATAAAAGAAGGTGCCACTGATTTTGTGGCTAAGCCATGGGACAATAATAAACTTATCGCCACCATGCAATCAGCATTTAAACTCAGGCAATCAAAGATTGAAACTAAGAAGCTCCGCGACAGGCAAAAGCAGATAAACAAAGGGCTTACTAAAAAAGATGGTCCTTTGATTGGCAAATCACAGGTAATGGGAAATGTATTGAAGGTAATAAACAAGGTAGCCAGGACAGATGCAAATGTTTTAGTCATTGGCGAGAATGGGACAGGAAAAGAATTAATTGTAAGAGAAATCCATAATAATTCGGGCAGAACAGATGAAGTCTTTATCGGCATTGACATAGGCACAATTACTGATACATTATTTGAGAGTGAAATGTTCGGGCACATTAAAGGGGCATTTACCGATGCCAGGGAAGATAAAACCGGGTGGTTTGAAACGGCTTCAGGAGGCACCTTGTTTCTGGATGAAATAGGCAACCTTTCTCTTACCATGCAATCAAAACTGCTGGCAGCCATTCAAAATCGTATAATTTATAAGGTAGGTTCAAAAACTCCTATCCATTTTGATATACGGCTTGTCTGTGCAACGAATAAAAATCTCGAAGAAATGGTTTTGAAGAATCTCTTTCGCGAGGATTTGTATTACCGGATTAACACAATTGTTATCGAAATCCCTCCTTTGCGTGACCGCGGTGAGGATATTATTTTGCTTGCAGAGCATTTCTTAAAGGAATATGCAAACAAATACGAAAAATATTACCTGAAATTTAACAGTAAAACCCTGGATAAACTCATGAAATATAACTGGCCGGGAAATGTGAGAGAGTTGCGGCATACAATAGAAAAGGCTGTTATATTATGTGATTCTGATGCATTAACGCCCGATGACTTTATCATCTTGCATACGACACAACAAACAATCCATCAGGAAAAGCCACCAACATTTGCAGGAATAGAAAAACAAGCCCTGCTAAATGCTCTGAATAACAATAACGGGAGTGTATTAAAAGCATCAAGAGAATTGGGATTAGCACGGCAAACCATGTACAACAAGATGCAAAAGTATAACCTTTAGAAACTTTAAATATGGTATTAAATAAATTCTTCATCAATGTGCTCATCCGGGTAATTATGATCGTTTTATCCTGTATTGCACTAGGGATAATATTTCAACATCTTGACAGGGGATACTATTTTACACTGGCAGGTATTATTTTTCTTATTGTGTTACAGACCTGGTTACTGGTAAACCAGGTTAACAAAACAAATGCAGATCTGGAAAAGTTCTTTTCATCGGTTCAGGACCATGATACATCCGTTCGGTTTTCTGAAAGGGCTATGAATACTTCATTCAAAAAACTACATTATAAAATGAATCAGGTCAATATTGTCATTCAGAATACAAAAATTGAAAATGAGAGAACGAGCCAATTCTTACAAAGTGTGGTTGACCATGTTGACACTGGACTATTATCATTTGATACGAATGGAAGGATAGGAATTTTAAACAGGACTGCAAAAAGGTATTTAAACGTTCAACAACTCTGGCAACTATCATCTTTAGAAACCATTGATGATGAAATGTTTAAAACTGTAAATACTATCAAACCGGGAAAGGAGGTTTTGCATAAAATGAAGATAGACAATCTTTTACAAAGTATTTTATTAAAAGCCACCGAACTGAAATTTGAAAGGAATGTAATTAAGCTGGTTTCTTTTCAGGATATTACCAATGAACTCGATAAGAAAGAACTGGATTCCTGGCAAAGACTAATCCGGGTGTTAACCCATGAGATTATGAATTCTGTAAGTCCTATTACTTCGCTTACCTCGGTTATTTCAGGCTATTTTAAAGATAATGATAATCCGGTTCATCCGGAACAAATAAATAATCAGACAATATTTAAAACGATATCCGGGTTAAATACTATTGAAGAAACCGGAAAAGGATTACTGAATTTTGTTGAAAAGTACAGAAACTTAACATTATTGCCAAAACCAAAGCTAACAAGATTCACTATTGACAGCCTTTTCGGAAAATGCAAACTCCTCATGGAATCAAATATACCGGATAACCTGAAAATCAGATCACACATTAACCCTGAAGATATTGTATTAACTGCAGACTATGCCCAGGTTGAACAAATCCTGATCAATCTGATAAAAAACTCTGTTGAGGCTTTAGACAACAATGATAACGGAGTTATTCTGTTGAAGGCCTTTTATGGTGAAGGATGTAAAATAATTCAGGTTGAAGATAATGGTACCGGGATATCAGAGGATATTATCGGGGATATTTTTGTTCCATTTTATACAACAAAAGAAAACGGATCGGGAATAGGATTAAGCCTGGCGAAACAAATAATGCAAAATCATAATGGAACAATCTCGGTAAACTCTACTCCGGGTAAAGGGACATGGATTACCTTAAAATTCCAGTCATAATTGTAAAAGGCTGACCACAATAGTCCGAAAACTAAAGTTTCGTTATGTGAAACAGTAAATTCATAATGTGGGAAGTACCAGCAAATATGTTTCTTTATTAGTCGGATAGTTTTTATCTTCACATTATAAACACAACTGAGCAAGACGCATGAAAAAGATCATCATAATAAGTGTATTTATTACACTTATTCTTAATGGCATTTCACAGCAACCGGGTTTCCGGTTAAATGATCTGGAATATTTTGAGAACGGGGGAGTTAACGTGATGGCATTCCAGGATATCTATCCCGAAGGCCACCAGGGAGGTGTTGCCGTGATAATGCATGGGATGAGGATAGCTACAAACGGCGACCTCAGGCTTGATGAAACACCAGGGCAGTGGCAGCCGATCCCGAAACAGAAAAAAAGAACAGTCGATAAAAACGGAAACCTGATCACGGCTTATCTTACGTATCCCGATTCTGCAATAAACAGGAAAGGATTCAACCCGATAACCTATCCCGATCTCTATTTTAATTATATAGTAAAAACACGTGCTGAGGGCGGGTCAATAATAATAACTGTAGATATTGACCGGCCGGTGCCTGAAGAGTTTATCGGCAAGGTGGGATTCAATATGGAACTGTTCCCGGGGATCCTGTTCGGAAAAACATGGATACTGGATAACAAGTCAGGAATCTTCCCGCAGCAGGCAAACGGTCCGGGTATATTTGACAAAAACGGTAACCTTGTTGCAGCTGAACCAATGGCTGCCGGAAAACAAATTACAGTTGCTCCTGAAGACGACCTCCTGAGGCTGTCAATCATGTCGAGGACTGGAGATATTAAGCTGATTGACGGCCGGTACACTCACAATAATGGCTGGTTCGTCATCAGAACCCTTGTTTCGCCAGGCACAACAAAGAATGCTATCGAATGGATAATAACTCCCAATGTTGTTAGCGGATGGAGGAGCGATCCTGTTATTCATGTATCACAGATAGGTTATAAACCCTCACAGCAGAAATATGCACTTATTGAACTGGATAAGAATGACCAGGAAAGACACGATGCGGAACTTCTCAATATCGGGGCAGATGGTAAAATGCAGATCGTAAAATCCATCAAACCTGAAGAATGGGGTAAATTTCTCAGATATAATTACCTGAAATTCGATTTTACTTCAGTCAATAAGGAAGGTATTTACATGATGAGATATGGCACTTATGAATCACAGTCTTTCAGGATCGCTGAGGACGTTTTTAAAAGGGATGTCTGGCAACCGACACTGGAATACTTTCTTCCTGTTCAGATGTGCCATATGAGGATTAATGAAAAGTACCGCGTATGGCACGACCTCTGCCATATGGACGATGCACGCATGGCGCCAACCGATACCAATCACTTCGACGGATACCTTCAGGGTCCATCCACACTCACAAAATATAAATCCGGAGAACATGTTCCCGGACTTAATATCGGAGGTTGGCACGATGCCGGCGACTATGACCTGAGGGTTGAGTCACAAAGCGGTGAGGTTTATATTCTTGTACAGGCTTACGAGGCTTTCAAGATTAAATATGATGAGACATCAATCGATCAGCATTCCAGGATAGTGGAGATCCATCAACCCGATGGTAAGCCCGATATCCTTCAGCAGATTGAGCACGGAGCACTCTCTGTTGTGGGAGGGTACCACAATATGGAAAGACTATACAGAGGCATCATCTGTCCCACGCTTAGGCAGTATGTCCTTCTGGGCGACGGTGCTGCAATGACTGATGGT
Source organism: Bacteroidota bacterium (assembly GCA_043800695.1). Taxonomy (GTDB): domain Bacteria; phylum Bacteroidota; class Bacteroidia; order Bacteroidales; family VadinHA17; genus LD21. The sequence goes on along the minus strand of JAZDMU010000048.1, from coordinate 54,850 downwards.
CTGATCAATAAACCGGCACAACCTGACGACAGGTGGGTGTTCACCGAGGATAATCCTGGAAGAGAACTAAGTACGGCAGCTCACATGGCAGCCGCTTCAAGAGTCCTGAAAGGATTCAACGATACCCTAAGCCTCCTGTGCCTTGAGCTTGCTGAAGCGATTTTTGCTCTTGACAGACCCATAAACGGACGTGCTATATCATCAAAGATCCATGCTGCAACTGAGCTTTATCTGACAACAGGGAAACAGTCGTACAAGGATTATGTTCTTAATAATGAGTCATTTATCCTGAAGGACATAAGGAGTCTTGCCTGGCTCATAGGTCCCGCTCTTCCAAAGATCAATAATGATCTGTTAACCCGGTCGGTAAGGGAAGCTGTCAGGGCAATTTCTGCAGATATAATAAAACAGGGTGCCGAAACTCCTTTCGGGGTGCCTTACCGTCCTTATATATGGGGCGCCGGATGGGATATCCAGAGTTTTGGAGTTAGACAATATTTCCTGCACAGGGCTTTCCCTGATATCTTTCCCTCAGATTACATTTTCAATGCGTTGAATTTCATCCTGGGAGTGCATCCCGGGATAAATACCTCATCATTTGCTTCCGGAGTTGGTGCCAGGTCCACAACAATAGCTTACGGAGTCAACAGGGCTGACTGGTCGTACATTCCGGGCGGTGTCTCCTCAGGGACCGCACTGATACGCCCCGATTTCCCGGAACTGCTCGAGTGGCCCTACCTCTGGCAGCAGCAGGAATATGTTATGGGAGGAGGTGCAACCAACTTCATGTTCCTTGTCCTGGCGGCGGACCAGCTGCTGGAAGAATAAAACCGGCCCAGTTATGGAAAAAACACTCAGGATAGGAATATTGCGCGAGACAAAGAATCCGCCCGACAGGAGGGTTCCCCTGACTCCGCCGCAGATAATAGTCCTGCAAGAGCAGTATCCGTTTGTTGAATTCTACGTACAGCCAAGCGATATAAGGTGCTATTCTGATGAAGAGTATGAATACCTTGATATCCCGCTGAAAGAGGATCTGCATGATTGTGATATCCTTATGGGTATCAAGGAAGTTGACAGGCGAACCTTCATTCCCGCCAAAACATACCTGTTTTTTGCACATGTGGGCAAGAGACAGCCGCATAACAGGGAGATGTTCCGCGAGATGGCTGCCAGACAGATTAGCCTTATAGATTATGAATATCTAACTACGGATAAGGGTGACAGGGTGGTTGCATTCGGGCGCTATGCAGGGATCGTCGGAGCATATAACGGACTGAGGGCAAGGGGAATAAAGACAAACAGGTTCAGGCTGAAGCCGGCGCATCAGTGCCACGACCTTGATGAGATGTGGGCAGGGCTCAGACTTATCCAGCTTACACCCGGACTGAAGATACTGGTTACAGGGCAGGGGAGGGTTGCGAACGGGGCAATGGAAACACTCAGTATCTGCAATCTCGTGCAGGTTGCACCTGAAGAGTTCCTTACCCGCGATTTCGATGTCCCTGTCGTATGCCAGATAGGTCCTGAGCACTACACCCGGCGCAGGGATGGACAGAAGTACAGTTTTGCCCATTTCTCCAGGCACCCTGAAGAATATGAATCAGCATTTATCCCTTTTACAAGGGTTACCGATTTACTCGTAACAGGTCACTTCTGGAATCCGAAGTCACCGGTTTTTTTTAACAGAGAGGATATGAGGAGGCCTGATTTCAGGATATCTGTCATAGCCGACATAAGCTGTGATGTCAATGGTCCGGTTCCATCGACATTACGGGCGACCACGATTGCAGATCCTTTCTATGGATATAATCCGCATCTAGAAACTGAAGAACCTGCATTCAGCAGGCCGACAAATATTACTGTGATGGCTATTGATAATCTCCCCGGCGAGCTTCCGCGGGATGCATCTCATGATTTCGGCAGGCAGCTGATGCAAAACGCTTTGCATGACCTGCTCACCGGAAAAACAAGCCTGATGCTGGAGAGGGCATCGATACTGAGGGCTGGCGAGCTTACCCCGGGATTCAGCTACCTTAAAGATTATCTTCAATAGAGTCACTCCCCCTCTTTGCTTCAGCAGAGAGGGGGCTGGGGGGTGAGTACGTGCAATTAAAAACAACATAATTCCTCACGCCTGTCCTTTTTTGTCAGGAATTATATCTATATTAGTTTTTCACTGGAGTAAAATAGTACTTTATATTATTCACTTAACCAAAGGAGGATCAAACATGTCAGAACAGGAATCAGTTACAACCGGCGGCCAGACCGATAATTTATTATCATCGAATATACCAAACCTGGCAAAGTATATGAATTTCATCGGGCTGCTTCAGATAATAGGGGGGGCCCTGTATTGCCTCACGATCATCGGAGCCCTCATCGGAGTGCCGGTAATTTACATGGGCATCAGGCTCAGGGAAGCCGCAGATGGGTTTAAAAAATACCTTGCATCCGGTTCCAAAGATGATCTCATCTATACGATTGACAAACAGACCAGAGCCTTCTTCATCCAGTTTGTACTAACGATAATAGGACTTGCTTTCTTTGGCATCTACCTGATAGTTATTATCGGACTGCTTGCCTCAGGTTCCCTGTTTTAGTAAACCAGCAACCAGCAACCTGTAACCAGTAACTAGTAACAATCCCTCATTTTCATTAAATTTGGACTTTTAAGGGATTATGAGGATTGTAATACTGGGAACTGCACACCCTTACCGCGGCGGACTGGCTTCATACAATGAGCGCCTGGCCCGGCAGTTCATTGACGAAGGTCATGATGTTGAGATACTTACATTTACACTTCAGTATCCCGGATTTCTTTTCCCCGGCAAAACACAATATACTGAAACTCCTGCACCTCAGGGATTAAAGATCAGCAGGGTGCTGAGTTCAGTTAATCCTTTCAACTGGATAAAAACCGGACGGAGCATAAAAAGGAAGCAGCCTGATCTTCTTGTGATAAAGTACTGGCATCCTTTCATGTCGCCCTGTTTCGGTACTGTTGCCCGGATTGCAGGTAAGAAAAGTACCAGGGTAATTTGCATATTCGATAATGTTATACCGCACGAAGAAAGCTTCATCGATAGGCTCCTTACCCGCTATTTTGTGAGAGCTATTCACGGGGCAGTTGTCATGTCGAAAAGCGTTGGCGATGACCTCAGAACATTCAATGTAGATATTCCGGTTGCCTTCAACCCTCATCCTTTATACGACAATTATGGTGAAAAGGTTGGGAGGGATGAGGCTCTGAAGAGTCTTAACCTTGATAAAGGGAATTCATACCTGCTCTTTTTTGGATTCATAAGGGCATACAAGGGACTTGATCTTCTTCTGGAAGCATTTGCAGACAGAACGCTGAGGAGCAAGAAACTGAAACTGATTATCGCCGGCGAGTTCTATGAGAGTGACAAGCCCTACAAGGCGATTATTGAGAAACATGGTCTTGCTGATGATGTGATCCTGTACGACCGCTTTATCGATGAAGATGAGGTTGCACTGTTCTTCAGTGCTGCTGACCTGATTGTACAGCCTTACAGAAGTGCTACCCAGAGCGGCGTGACACAGATAGCTTTCCATTTCGAAAAGCCGATGCTGGTGACCGATGTCGGAGGATTGAGTGAGATCGTACCCCATGGAAAATGCGGTTATGTTGTGGAACCCGATGCAAAGGCTGTGGCAGATTCCATTGATGATTATTTCACCAACAACCGTAAGGAGTTGTTCACAACAGGTGTTAAGGAAGAAAAAGCTAAATTTACCTGGAATAAACTAACGGAGTCTATAATGAAAATATCTAATGAAAGATAAGGATTGCTTCGTCCCGCCTGAGGCGGGACTCGCAATGACTGACAAACAACCAGTAACCAGCAACCAGTAACCAGCAACCAGCAACCAGCAACCAGTAACCAGCAACATGATCTATAGAAGCAAAGCCCCCCTGCGTCTTGGCCTTGCCGGCGGCGGAACCGATGTTTCGCCGTACTCCGACATTTATGGCGGTGCAGTTCTTAATGCCACCATCGACCAGTATGCATACTGCACCATTGAGGAGACAGCTACGGGATCAATTATCATCAATGCTGCTGATCTGAACCTGAAGAAGAGATACCCGTCTCTGAGAGAGCTGCCTATTGACGGCATGCTTGATCTTCACAAAGGTGTGTATAACAGGATAATAAAGGATTTTAAGATCACAAGACCGCTCTCGTTCATGGTAACAACCTGGTGTGATGCGCTTCCGGGAAGTGGTCTAGGTTCCTCGTCCACAATGGTAGTGGCAATTCTCAGGGCATTCACCGAATGGCTGAACCTCCCGCTTGGCGACTATGACATGGCCCATCTTGCATGCCGCATTGAGAGGAACGACCTGGGATTCCGCGGCGGAAAGCAGGACCAGTATGCCGCTACATTCGGGGGCTTCAATTTCATAGAGTTCTATAAGGACGACAGGGTCATCGTAAACCCTCTCAGGATTAAGCGTGAAACTATTGATGAGCTGGAAGTGTCAATGGTACTGTTCTACACCGGCGCTTCAAGGTCGTCGGACCGGATAATAAAGGAACAACAGAACAATACGAGCAGCGGAAGAAAGGCTCCTCTCGAAGCCACACACCGCCTCAAGAAGAATTCGTATGTCATGAAGGATTATCTTCTGAAGGGCGACATATTAAAATTTGCCAGGGAACTGGGAAAAGAGTGGGAGAACAAGAAGAAAATGGCATCGGTGATCACCAATCCTGCTATAGAGAAGATATACCGGGCAGCTATTAAGGCAGGCGCTTACGGAGGTAAAGTATCTGGCGCAGGAGGGGGCGGATTCATGTTCTTTACAATCGATCCTGTAAAACGCCTCGGCCTGATAAAAGCTCTCAGCAGGTTTAACGGTAATGTGATCAGCTTCCATTTCAGCGAAAACGGCTGCGAAGCCTGGAAAATAAATTAAAGACGCACGACTCATGACACACGACGCAAGGTACAGGGTACAAGGTGCAGGGTACGGAGTGCGCGGTGGGCCCCCTTGGGGCTCAGGGGTGCAGGCAGGGAGGTGCAGGGTACAGTGTTCAAGGTAAAAAGATAAAAGATTAAATTTTAAGGTTTTAACCAGCAACCAGTAACAAGCAACCAGCAACATTTTAGATAAATTCAAATGCAGGATAGGATAAAAGCCCAGATTAAGAATTCTCTTGAACTTAAACAGAAGCTTCTTGAATCAGAAGAGATTTTGTCGGCTGTTGAGAATGCAGCCAAAGCAATAATAAATGCTTTCAGGAATAAAAGGAAGTTGCTTCTTGCAGGCAACGGAGGAAGCGCGGCAGATGCCCAGCACCTGGCAGCCGAGTTTGTGAACAGGTTCGGCTTTGACCGCCCCGGACTGCCGGCAATTTCGCTTACAACCGATACCTCTGTCCTTACCGCGGTGGGCAATGACTCAGCCTTCGATAAAGTCTTTTCAAGACAGATCGAAGCGATAGGAAGCCCGGGAGACATCTTTCTCGGGATCTCCACATCAGGTACTTCTCATAACCTGGTAGAAGCGCTGAATGCATGCCGGAAGCAGAAGATAGAAACCATCGGACTCACAGGTATTTACGGTGGGCAGATGAAAGACCTGTGCAGCATCTGCATTAAAATCCCATCGGGCGAAACGCCCAGGATCCAGGAAGCGCACATACTCATCGGGCATATCATATGCAACCTGGTCGAGGAAGAACTTTTTAAAAGGTTTAAAGATGTAAAATAATGGATGCAATAATTCTGGCCGGGGGAAAAGGGATCAGACTGAAAGAAGTTGTCTCTGATGTTCCCAAACCCATGGCCGTGATACATGATAAACCATTTCTGTTTTATCTTCTTCAACGGATCAGGGAATTCCCGGTTGATAAGATTATCCTCTCAGTCGGATATAAGTCCGAAACCATAATAAATTATTTCGGACATTCATTCGGCTGTATTCCGCTGGAATATGCGAAAGAGGAAAAACCTCTGGGTACCGGCGGTGCAATTGTTAACGCTGTTAAGGAAACAACAGGATGCAATATACTGATATTGAATGGAGATACCTGGTTCCCCATAGATCTGAATAAATTTTATTCTCATCATGTTAAGAATAACCATCTGTTTACAATTGCATTAAAACGGCTGGAGAGGTTTTCAAGATATGGCTCGGTGGAAATTTCGGGAGACACAATAACAGGTTTTAATGAAAAGAAGTATTGTGAAAATGGAGTGATAAACGGAGGTATTTATCTGGTTAACAGACATTTTTTTGAATCCCGGCAATTTCCTGAAGTATTTTCTCTTGAAGATGATATCCTCGCTATGGAGGCAGGATCCGATGTATTTAAAGGTGTAGTTTTTAATGAACCTTTCATCGATATAGGAGTTCCGGAAGATTACCACAGGGCACGATCAGTAATATGTAATGAATAAAGCGCTTTTTCTTGATCGTGATGGTGTGATAAACATCGACAAAGGGCACGTTTATCTCAGGGTACAATTTGAATTTATGCCCGGGATATTTGATCTCTGCAGGCGATATGCCTTTGAAGGATACCTAATTATAATAGTCACCAACCAGGCCGGGATTGCAAAAGGAATTTATACTGAAAAAGATTTCTGCGACCTTACCTCATGGATGCTGGATCGGTTCAGCAGTGAAGGCGTCAATATATCAAAAGTGTACCACTGTCCTCATCATTCTGAAAATACAGGCATCTGCGGATGCCGCAAGCCGGCTCCCGGGATGATACTGCAGGCGATCATTGATTTTAATCTTGACATTTCGCAGTGTGTTTTAATCGGTGACAAGGAAACCGATCTCGAAGCCGGAAGAAGGGCCGGAATTTTAGAGAGAAATCTTGTATTGGTTACACAGAGGTCCACAGAGGATCCACAGAGTGCCACAGAGAATTATGACTCTGTGTAGCTCTGTGTCTTCTCCGTGTAACTCTGTGTAAGTTCTTATTTTCTGATTAAATATTGACCTTATCCCTGATCAGATACCTGTTCCTCTCAGATGAATTCCTGTTGATGAGTTCACCCAGAAAGCCTGTGAGGAACAGCAGTGAACCGATTACCATCACTGTCAGTGCAATGTAGAAATAGGGGCTGTCGGTCACCAGCGGAGCCCTGAGATGATTATGCACGAACACCAGCTTCCTTATGCCCAGGTATAAAGCCATTAAGAATCCAATTACGAACATCAGGGTGCCCAGCGATCCGAAAAGATGCATGGGGCTCTTGCCGAAGCGGGTGATGAACCCTATAGTAAGCATATCGAGATATCCCTTCATAAAACGGTCGAGCCCGTACTTTGTAACTCCGTATTTCCTTGGGCGATGCTCAACGATCTTTTCGCCGATCTTCCTGAATCCTGCTTCTCTGGCAAGCATCGGGATATACCTGTGCATCTCGCCGTACACCTCAATGCTCTTCACTACCTCGCTACGGTATGCTTTCAGTCCGCAATTAAAATCATGAAGCCTGATTCCCGAGGACAACCTTGCTGTTGTGTTGTAAAATCTGCTGGTGGAGCGTTTTATGAATGGATCAAAACGCTTCCTTTTCCATCCCGACACAAGATCATAACCATCTTCCCGGATCATCCGTACCAGTTCAGGTATTTCATCAGGACTGTCCTGCAGGTCCGAATCCATGGTTATCACCACATCGCCGGACGACTCCGTGAATCCTGTATGAAGTGCGGCAGCCTTGCCGTAATTCCTGCGGAACCTTAACCCCTTTACATGTGTCTTATTCTCCGACAATTCACAGATCCTTTTCCAGGAAGCATCAGAACTGCCGTCATCTATAAAAATAATTTCAAATGAAAGTCCTGCTCCCGGGCATACCTTTTCAATCCACTCCGACAGTTCACGGATTGAATCCTCTTCGTTATAAACAGGAATTACAACCGAAACGTCCATATTACTTTCCGGGTTCAGCAGCAGGTGTCTCAATAAGCGGATTTCCTTCCTTGCGGACGAATGCAGCAACGATCAGGGAAGAAATCAATCCGAAAAACATTGAGCCAAATATGCTTATTGGCGCCATCACTTCAGGTATCATGATCTTTCTCTGTATATTCATACTCATGTCTACAGCTTCCTGCGGCAATCCTCTTTCCAGCATTTTTCCTTCAACGAATGCCAGCTGTTTATCCATTAAATTAGTGTCAATGACCGCATATAGAAGATATGCAAATATGGCTGCAATTATTGCATAGTAAAGGCAGATTACCATTCCTGCTCCGAGAGCCTGCCCAAATGTTATATATCCGTTTCTGTAACTATCACGGTACGATTTGACCAGGAAAAACAGCACAACAATTAAAAGGAGATAGAATATCCACCCCTGAAGCTGATTAAATGTGAGATCAAGAAAATACATAACCAGGGAGTACACAACCCCTATAAGTCCAAGTATCAATCCGTTAACAAGATTTGCTTTCCAGACATTAACATTTGTTTCCATTGACTTGAATATTTGTTTTGTATCAGTTTGGTGAATCATAACAAATATAAGATAAAATTCACGAATGATTTATCTGATGAGCAGTGAATAATAATTTGGAGGGCATGACAAATTATTGTATTTTTGCATAGGGTAAGTCTTATACGACCAGCTCCTGCTGAACTCCCCCAGGATCGGAAGGTAGCAAGGGCAGGCAGTTGTAGCGGTGCGATATAAGTAGCTTACCCTTTTTTTTTATAAAGACCCCCCAGGCCCCCCTGAAGGAGGGTTAAAACCCGACTCTGAGGTCACCGGTAGTAATGGGTTTATAGCCCCCCTTTAGGGGGGATGGGGGGTAGATACCTTAATGCATGCTGATCAGAATATACCCCGAGAACCCCAATCCCCGCCACATCAGACAGGTGGTCGACCTCCTTGATGCAGGAGGTATAATCATTTATCCCACGGATACCGTTTATGCAATGGGATGTGATATAAAGGCAAATAAACCTATCGAGAGGATCGCAAAGCTCAAAGGGATGAACCCCGACAACCCCGATCTTTCGCTTATATTCCTCAACATGAGTCAGCTCTCCGAATATACTGTCATCAGGGACAACTCTGTCTTTAAGCTTCTGAAGCGAAACCTGCCAGGACCTTTTACTTTTATTGTAAAGGCAAATAACCAGATTCCCAGGATGTTCAAGAACAGGAAGAAAACAGTAGGAATCAGGATCCCGGATAACTCAATTGTGCACGCGATCATCAGTGAACTTGGCCGTCCTATTATAACCACGTCTATCCACGACCAGGACGAAGTAATTGAATACACTACCGACCCGGAACTGATCCACGAAAAGTACCGCGATTTTGCTGATATAGTGATTGACGGCGGCTATGGTAAGAATGAAGCATCAACAATTGTAGACTGCACAGGCGAAGAGCCTGTCATCCTTCGCCAGGGCCTGGGAATCCTGGAACAGTGAGGTTTGTTGCTCCTCCCCCCTGGGGGAGGTTGGGAGGGGGTCATTTCTATCTCCTGTAGAAATCCCTTGTAAAGAAAGTGAGTACCGACAGCAGCTCAAGCCTTCCGAGAAGCATCAGGAAAGCAAAGAACCATTTGCCCGCAACCGGAACGGAGGCATAGGTTGAATAGGGTCCGAAAGCCCCGATCCCGGGGCCTATGTTCCCGAGCATAGCCGCAGATGTGCTGAATGAAGTTATGATATCGTAGCCCATCAGTGAGATCACCAGCGAGCTAAGACAGATCGTCATGAAATATAATATAATGAAAATCAGTACATTGTGTACAATACCCTCAGGTATTATCTTTTTATCCATTCTTAGAGGCAGATATGCATTCGGATGGATCATCCTTCTCATTTCGTGCCGCGAGTTCTTGGTGGTCAGCAGCAGCCTGATGAATTTCAGACTGCCTCCCGGCGAACCCGATGTACCGCCGGTGAACATAAGTATGAAGAGCATCAGTATAAGGAAGCTTCCCCACTGGTTGAAATCTGAGTGATAAAAGCCCGTGGTTGTAATAATTGAAACTACCTGGAAAGTGCCTTCAACGAAGGCCTGTCCTGCAGTGACCCCTGGTTTTATCCACAGGGCTGATGAGACGGCTATTGCAAAAACCAGGCAGGTTATTCCGTAAAATATGAATTCAAGATTGCCAAAGGCTTTTTTAAAATCGTTTTTAACTGCAAAATAGATATGCGACATATTAGTACCCGCGATAAACATGAACAGTGTCATTATTAACAGTATCAGGGGCGAGCCCAGGGATGCCATGCTGTTATCGCTGGTCGTGAAGCCTCCTGTTGACATCGTTGCAAATGAATTACATACAGCATCGAACAACGGCATGCCGCTTATTGCAAGCAGGATTGCTTCTGCAAGGGTGAAGAGTGCAAACAGAGTTATCATGCGTTTTGCCGAACCGCCGATCCTCGGATTGATCTTGTCGGTTGTCTGTCCGGTAAAATCTGTTAGTGAAAGTTGTACATTTATTGATCTTACTACAGGTATGAGTGAAAGGGAAATTGTAATAAAACCAATGCCTCCGAGCCATTGTGTGATGCTTCTCCAGAACAGTACTCCGCGTGGAAGCGAATCAATGCCGGTAAGGATAGTCGCACCTGTCGTAGTGAACCCTGAGATAGATTCAAAGAAAGCATCCGTAAAAGGTTTGATGGTTCCTGTCAGCAAATAGGGGAGTGTTCCAAAAAGGCTGATGATCAGCCATATGCCGGTAATAATAATATAGCCCTCTTTGTGGCCCGACAGCTTTTCCTCGTTCCTCAAAGGAGTAAATACTAGTACGCCTGTTACCAAAGTGATTATGCCTGACAGCAACAACCTTGTTGCAGCCTCTTCCCCATACAGAAAAGAAACGGCTGAAGAAAGCAGCATGAACAGACTTTCAACAATGAGGATCAGGCTGAATATCCTGGCAATGACTCTGAAATTGACCATCCCTTTATCAGGTAAAGAATTTAGAGAGCCTGTCATAGGCTGACGGAAGGGTAAATACTACAACCCTGTCATTTGCCTTAATAACAGTATCACCTGTCGCAATGAAAGGCACGCCTTCCCTTGTACCTCCACCTACAATAGCATCTTTTGGAAAGTCGATACCGCGAAGAGTGCCCCTGGTTATCTTTGAATTTTCCGGAACGATGAATTCGATAACTTCAGCTTCAGTACCTGTCATGTATTTGACCTGTGTGACATTCGGGTTGAGGGTATGCCTGAAAATCCTGCTTGCCGCTGAGATCTTCTTGTTTATTATAGTATCAATACCGGAGTTCTCGGCAAGATTTATATACTCCATGTTCTCAACCTCGGCTATTGTTCTTCTGACTCCCATTTTCTTGGCAAGTAGGCATGAAAGTATGTTTGTTTCGGAATTACCGGTCACTGCCACGAAAGTATCCATTTTCGATATTCCCTCCTGTTCAAGAAGGTCGGCATTTCGTGCATCACCGTTTATAATGAGGGTATTGTCGAGGATCTCGGCCAGGTATTCACATTTTCCGGGATCAGAGTCTATAAGTTTTACTCCGCAGGTGTTCTGCATGTATAGGGCAATATGCTTGCCTATCCTGCTTCCACCGATGATCATCAGGTTCCGGGCTTCGATAACCTCCTTGCCTGATGATTTCATCATCTCCTCGATGCCCTCACGGGTAGTAATCACGTAAACCAGGTCTCCAACCTGAAATTCCTCGTTACCTCTTGGTATGATGGTTTTATCGTTGCGCTTTATGGCAACAGCCCTGTATCTGTCGGTCTTGTTGGAAACAGCTATCTCGGCAAGGCTTTTATTTATGATGGGTGCATTTTCATCCAGCTTCTGCACATAGAGCGAAAGCTGACCGTTTGAAAACTCCATGAATTCAGAAGTCCCGGTCTCATGAAGCAGGCCGAGCACTTCCCTTGCCGCAATAAGCTCAGGATATATCAGCGAATCAATGCCTATGGTTCTGAAGAATTCGGGAGTCGACTGCTCCAGGTAGTCAATGTTATCAATCCGGGCGATGGTTTTGTTCGCTCCAAATCTCCTGGCAAGGATGCACGATGTGACGTTGGTGTCTTCAGAATGGGTGACCGCAATGAACAGATCGGTCTTCTTCTGCAGCACATCCCTGAGTATCCTGATAGAGGTGGCGGATCCGTTGATCGTAAGAACATCAAGCGATGATTTTATAGGATCGAGCCTTGAATCTTCAGGATCGATCAGGATTATCTCATGGTCCTCATTTGAGAGCATCTTTGCCAGATGTGTTCCAACTTCGCCTGCTCCTGCTATTACTATTCTCATCGCGTTAAAATAAAAAACAGCACAAAATTATACTATAAATAGCAGATTGATCATGTTTTTTAGCATATTTATTTTCAGGCATCATCAGAGCCTGCAGTAAAAAGCGCCCTCTTTCTCAACGTAATGTACCTTACCTGCATTCAAACCGGCTGTGGAACCGGGTATCCTGTAATACCCGGAGACTTCAGAAGAGACAACGATCGCTTCAATATATACCTTATATATAATGCTGTGCTCTATCCGGGGCTTTTTTCCTGTAAGAATGACAATATCGGGTGATGCTGCTTCAAGGAGATAACTGTTTAATGTGTTTGTTATCAGTATGTTCTTTCCCGATATCTTCAAGATTGTCACATCCTTTTCCGGTCTTTTTTCGATTATCCTGAGGTTAAGGATGGCAGCATGCCTGGTAACTTCCTGGCCGGCAGGCAGGGAATCCGAAAAGATGGTAAGATATTTCCCGTTTCTGATGCCTGTGGTTGATGAATTTATAGAGTTGAAAACAATAAGCTCAGCCGACTTTCTTGCAGATATCTCTTTTGCGGTAACAGCAGATGTAAACAGCAGGATGGCGAAAAGCGGATAGAATACTGATATGGATTTCCTGTCAAGCAGATATTTTGTGAACAGGAAAACGGCAATAGTCAGGAAAACACATTCAATTCCGGTTATCCCCATGTTCTCTATTGAAGACAAAGGAAGTTCCGAGGCGATCTCCGTCAGGCTTTCCGTAAGGCCGGTCGTGAAACCCAGCAGCCATGCAATCAAACGGGAAACGGATGCAATGGGATATGTCATTGGGAAAATGAATCCGAGTATGACAACGAGGGAGGAGAGGGGAACGATTATTACATTGGATATTATAAACCATGTCGGGAAGCGGTTGAAGAGCATGACTGTAAGCGGGAGTGTTCCTGCCTGGGCTATTATGGTGACTGCTGCCGATTGCCAGATCAGATCCGGAATGTGGCGCCTGAATTGTATCTTAATGTACAATTGGCGGTAAAACAATATAATATATATGACTGCTGCGTATGATAGCTGGAACCCTGCATCAAATATAACTGATGGCTTTGCTATTATGAGGACAAAAGCAGATGCCAGAACTGAATTAATTCCGTTTACAGGCCTTCTCATGGTATTACCTGCCTGCAGGAATGAATACATGATAGCGGCCCTTAATACGGAAGGGGTCAATCCGGTAATAAAAGCAAATATCCACAATGAAAAAATTGTTACAATTACCCTGATAATGTTTAGCCTGCCCTTTAAGAAAAACAATATCCTGAAGATGAACATGCTCAGTATCACTGCATGAAGACCCGACACAGCCATTATGTGCATTACCCCGGCTTTGATGAAATGCTGTTTCTGCTCAGGATCAAGCAGGCTTTTCTGCCCAAGCGTGATTGCAGCAACCAGCGCCAGCCTGTCGCCCTCAATGCCTCTCTCCCTGAACATGCTGATGATCCTCTGACGAACAATCAGGGCCCTGTGAGCAGGTTTTCTGTGTTCCGGGGATGAATGGAAAACTATGTCGCCACGGTCAATGAATGCGAAATATTTAGTGCCGTTGTTCTCCATGTAGAACCTGTAATCGAATTCATGGGGATTGCCCCTGCTGGCAATTTCCTGCGGCGTGCATCTGATCAAGAGGCAGTCTCCGGGAGTAAATGAAGGAAGATCCTCCCCCTTTCTGCAGTAGATAAGCAGGGAGCCATTCACCTTTTCTTTCCGGCCGCTCATTATTGATTCTTCCATCCTGAAAATCATCCGCCAGCTGTTTTCCTTTTCTTCGGGATAATCATCCAGAATGCCATAAAAGAGGCTCTCATTGATGTCAAGAACCGACAGGCGCGTTTTCTCCATGGTATAAAGAAACTGACCGCAGAGAAAAAGAGACAGGATCATCGAAAAGCCAAAAAAATGATTGGTCAGCTGTCTGTTGAAAAACAGACTTATACAGAAGAGGATCAGGATTAAGGCTCCTGAAACTGCAAAAAACAGATTTCCCGGAGCAAAATATGCTCCTGAGATGATGCCAAGGCAAAGTGGTACGACAATGCGAAGAAAAGGAACTTCCTTGTTAAGCACAGCCTGCAGCTTTTGAGACTGGATAAAGTTACAAAAAAGTACTTAGAGTGCCTAAAGTTTGGAGTACTTAAAGTTAAGGAGAAGTACTTAGAGTGACTAAAGTTTGGAGTACTTAAAGTTAAAAGAATACTCTCTAACTCTAAGTACTCTAAGTACTTTAGGCACTCTAAGCACTCTTTATCTTCTGCCCCGGAAGTATAGTCCTGTAATCAGCCTCGAATTTACCCTTTGTGATGGCCAGAAGCTTGCTTCTGAGCAGTCTTCTTTTTAACGGGCTTACCTTGTCGGTGAAAAGGACACCGTCGAGATGGTCGTACTCATGCTGAATAATTCTTGCCTTGTAGCCGTCAAAAATCTCATCATGATACTCCAAGTTTTCGTCATAGTACTGTATCCTTATATTGCCTTCGCGGTTGACCTCTTCCCTGATGTTCGGGATGCTCAGGCACCCTTCGTTCATCAGTTTCATCTCGCCGCTCTTTTCAACGATATGCGGGTTGATGAATACCTTCCTGAAACCGGATAGCGAAGGTTCGTCTTCAGCTATTGGAGTTCCGTCAATGATAAATATCCTTATTGACTTCCCGATCTGCGGGGCGGCTAATCCCATTCCTTCAGATTTATACATTGTTTCGAAAAGATCGGCAATAAGTTGCTGAAGATCAGGGTAATTCTTGTCTATTTCCGCGGCAATCTTTCTTAAAACCTCATGACCGTATACAACTATCGGGTATGTCATTTTTTATTCCATTTAATTTACCCCCTTTCCCGTTTCCCCCAAGGGGGAAATGCTCAGACCCTCCCCCCGGGGGGGAGGGCAGGGTAGGGGGTTTTTTTGCCCTTTTACTCATATCAATAAACGACTGCAATATTAATGCGGCGCTTACCTTGTCCACTATCGATCTATCTCTTCTTTTCATCTTTTTCAATCCTCCCTCAATCATTGCCCTGGAAGCAATTTTTGAGGTAAACCTCTCATCAGCGAGGTGAACAGGCTTATCTGGAAATCTCTTCCTCAGCTTCCTGATGAACGGGTCAATAACCTTAACAGATTCACTGGGTTTATTGTTCATCTGAACCGGGTAACCTATAACAAATTCATCAACCTGCTCACTCTTCATGTAATTTTCAATCCAGGCATCAAAGTCATTTACGGTTACTGTCTCAAGCGGCGAGGCAATTATCCTCAGGGGATCTGTAACTGCCAGTCCGACTCGTTTAGTGCCGTAATCTATGCCGATTATCCTGCATATTTTATTCACGGGGTAAAAATACTAATAATATTGGAAAGGCGCAACGGCTTACCCCGGGCGTAGCCTCGGGGGCTTAAGGGCTCAACGGTACAACGGCATTTTCCATGTTGAACAACTTCAAGACTGCAAGACAAAAAAAGCCACCCTTGCGGATGGCTTCCATATCTATCAGATTATGGTCTTCAGATTGCTGTCTGCTCTGTTTTGGGAGCGTATTCCATAGCCGCAAGGCGTTTGTAGGAGTTATACCTCCACTTTGAGTTTTCCTCGGCAGCCTTGAAGAGCACTTCAGCTTCGCCAGGGAACGATTTTATAAGCGAGGTATACCTCACTTCGGAGTTGAGGAATGCCTGGAACTTGTTCCAGTCGGGCTCCTTGGAGTCGAGAGTGAACGGATTCTTCCCTTCAGCCTCAACAAGCGGATTGAACCTGTACAAATGCCAGTAACCCGATCCTACCGCCAGTTTCTCCTGCTCCTGTGTCTTGCCCATTCCTTCACGCAGTCCGTGGTTGATACAAGGAGAGTAAGCTATAATGAGCGACGGGCCAGGATAAGCTTCAGCTTCCTTCACAGCCTTGAGATACTGCGCGTTGCTTGCACCCATTGCTACCTGTGCTACATAAACATATCCGTAGGTCATTGCCATCTGCCCGAGATCCTTCTTACGAATCTTTTTACCAGATGCTGCAAATTTTGCCACGGCTCCGGCAGGTGTCGATTTTGATGCCTGTCCTCCCGTGTTTGAGTAAACTTCCGTATCAAGAACGAGCACATTGATATCTTCTCCTGAAGCCAGAACGTGGTCGAGACCGCCAAAGCCAATGTCGTAGGCCCATCCGTCTCCACCGAAGATCCAGTGTGATTTCTTAATAAGATATTGCTTCAGTTCCAGTATCTCTCCGGCAACCGGCGATTTTTCCTTTTCGCATGCTGAAATAACTTTTGCAGAAGCTGTCTTTGAGGCTTCAGCTTTGTCCATGCCTGCAAGCCATTCATCAAAAGCTGCCTTTGTTTCGGGATTTACGGAAGCCGCAGATTCTTTCATCCTCAAAGCTATTCTTTCCCTCATTTTGTTTGATCCGATAGCCATTCCGAATCCGTATTCCGCATTGTCTTCAAACAGCGAGTTTGCCCAGGCAACTCCATGTCCGCTCTTCTTATTGAACGTATAGGGTGTTGAAGGTGCAGACCCACCGAATATTGATGAACACCCCGTAGCGTTTGACACTGTCATCCTCTCTCCGAAGAGCTGAGTTATCGCTTTTATATAAGGAGTTTCGCCGCATCCTGCACAGGCACCCGAGAATTCAAACAGGGGCTGGGCAAACTGGCTGTTCTTGACATTCACAAACCTGTCAACAACGGTATCCTTATAACCTACTTTATCATTCATGTAGACCCACCGCTCAGCTTCGGCCAATTGTGTTTCAAAAGGCTTCATTATCAGGGCTTTGTTCTTCGATGGACAAACATCAGCGCAGTTGCCGCAACCTGTACAGTCGTATACGCTTAACTGTATTTTGAACCTGTACTGTTTCAGAACTCCGGGTATGCCCTGTATTGTCTTTGTTCCTTCGGGTGCATTTTTAGTCTCTTCTTCGGTAAGAAGGAAAGGACGTATTGCAGCATGAGGGCATACATATGCACACTGGTTGCACTGGATGCACTCACCCGGCTGCCATTCGGGAACATTCACGGCAATTCCCCTCTTTTCATATGCTGTTGTACCGGCCGGGAATGTGCCATCCTCCCGGTTGACGAATGCACTTACAGGCAGGTCGTCTCCCTTGAGGTGATTGATAGGCTCCATCACTTCACGGATGAACTCCGGAATATCGCGGGTATCAGTTTTCTTTTCAACCTTCAGGTCTGCCCATCCGGCTGGAATATCAACCTTTATAACTTCTGTGCCTTTGTCAATTGCTGCATAGTTCATCTTGACGACATTCTCGCCTTTTTTGCCGTACGTCTTGGCAATTGCTTTCTTCATTTCAGATTCAGCCTTCTCGTACGGGATGACGTTTGCCACTCTGAAAAATGCAGCCTGCATTATTGTATTGGTTCTGTTGCCAAGTCCTATCTCCTCTGCAATGGCTGTTGCATTGATGATGTAGAATTTGATATCGTTCTCAGCCATATACTTCTTCATGCTGTCCGGAAGCCGGTTCTTTGTCTCCTCAACATCCCATATTGAGTTAAGAAGGAATGTCCCGCCTTTTTTCAACCCTTTGAGCATATCATATTTGTCGAGATATGAGGGCACATGGCATGCAACAAAGTCAGGCGTGTTCACCAGGTAGGGTGAGCGGATAGGTTTGTCACCAAACCTGAGATTTGAAGTTGTAATCCCTCCTGATTTCTTTGAATCGTATGCGAAGTAAGCCTGGCAGTATTTATCTGTGGTATCGCCTATGATCTTTATCGAGTTCTTGTTTGCTCCAACGGTACCGTCTGAGCCGAGGCCGTAGAATTTTGCAGAATAGGTGCCCGGGAGTGCAACATGTATTTCAGGAAGTATAGGGAGTGATTGGAAAGTAACATCGTCTACGATACCAACAGAGAACTGGTTTTTCGGGTCTTTCATCTTCATGTTATCAAATACTGAAAGCATGTGAGCCGGGGTTGTATCCTTTGAGCTCAGTCCGTAGCGGCCGCCTACTATAAGGGGTCTTTCAGCTCTGTCATAGAACATATCCTTAATATCGAGATAGAGAGGTTCTCCGGGGGCTCCCGGTTCTTTGGTCCTATCGAGGACGGTTATCCTTTTAACTGATTTCGGGTAGACATTAAAGAAATATTTTAAGGAGAAGGGGCGGTAGAGGTGAACTGAAATGAGTCCGACTTTTTCGCCTTTAGCCCTCAGGTAATCAATAACTTCCTTTGTGGTATCGGTTATTGAACCCATGGCAACAATTATATTTTCAGCATCAGGGGCGCCGTAATATGTGAACGGCTTGTATTCCCTTCCGGTAAGCTTTGATATTTCAGCCATGTATGAGTTCACTATATCGGGAACCGGCTCGTAGAATTTGTTTACGGCCTCCTTGGCCTGGAAGAAGATATCCGGGTTCTGGGCAGTACCCCTTGTTACGGGATGCTCAGGATTAAGGGCATTGTCGCGGAATCTCTTCACCGCGTCCCAGTCGAGCAATTTCGTCATGTCTTCCATTTCAATTACCTCTATTTTCTGAACTTCAGCCGATGAGCGGAATCCGTCGAAGAAATGAAGGAAAGGTATTCTTGATTTGATGGCTGACAGGTGTGCCACTCCGGCAAGGTCCATTATCTCCTGAACGCTTCCACTGGCAAGCAGCGCGAACCCTGTCTGGCGGGTTGCATAGATGTCGCTATGGTCGCCGAAGATCGAGAGGGCGTGTGCTGCAATGGAACGGGCGCTAACATGGAATACTCCCGGAAGAAGCTCGGCGGCAATTTTATACATGTTCGGTATCATCAGCAGGAGTCCCTGCGATGCAGTAAACGTGCTGCAGAGTGCACCTGACTGCAGTGCCCCGTGAAGAGCTCCTGACGCTCCGCCTTCCGACTGCATCTCAACAACCTTCACCTGCTCGCCGAAAATATTCTTAAGCCCGTTTGCTGACCATTCATCAACCAGTTCGGCCATGGTTGACGACGGTGTGATCGGATATATGGCAGCAACCTCGCTGAACATATATGCAATGTGCGACGCGGCCTGGTTACCGTCGCATGTTATAAATTTTTTTGTTGCCATTTTGTTAAGTATATTTTATGGTTTATTGTTAATTAATTAACAGATTGCAAATTTATTAAAAACAGATATCTGTTAGCTTCCGTTCATTGAAATCAGGAACTCTTCATTCGACTTGGACTGCAGGAGCCTGTCGCGCAGGAATTCCATCGCTTCAACTGCATTCATGTCGGCCAGGTAATTGCGGAGTACCCATATCTTCTGCATAATGCTCTTATTCAGAAGAAGATCTTCGCGGCGTGTGCTTGAGGCAGGAATGTCAATTGACGGAAAGATCCTTCTGTTCGACAACTTGCGGTCAAGCTGCAGTTCCATATTGCCGGTTCCCTTGAATTCCTCAAAGATCACGTCATCCATCTTTGAGCCAGTTTCGGTGAGTGCCGTGGCAAGGATCGTCAGTGAGCCTCCATCCTCAATGTTACGTGCTGCGCCGAAAAATCTCTTCGGTTTATGGAGCGCATTGGAGTCAACTCCGCCCGAAAGCACCTTGCCTGAAGCCGGGGCAGTGGTATTAAATGCTCTTGCAAGCCTGGTGATAGAGTCAAGAAGTATCACCACATCGTGCCCGCATTCAACAAGTCTCTTGGCCTTTTCAAGCACTATGTTGGCCACACGGCAGTGGCGTTCGGCAGGTTCGTCAAACGTTGAGGCAATAACTTCAGCCTTCACATTCCTGGCCATATCGGTTACCTCCTCAGGTCTTTCATCAATAAGAAGTATCATGAGGTAAACTTCCGGATGGTACCTGGCGATGGCGTTGGCGATCTCCTGGAGAAGGATTGTCTTACCTGTCTTTGGCTGTGCCACGATAAGGCCTCTCTGTCCTTTGCCTATCGGGGTGAACATGTCAATAACCCTTACTGACAATGTTCCTTCGCCTGGAGTGCAGAGTGTGAATTTTTCATTCGGGAAAAGAGGAGTGAGGAAGTCGAACGGAACCCTGTCCCTAATAAAATCGGGACTTCTTCCGTTGATCTCGTCCACCTTGATAAGAGGGAAGTATTTTTCACCCTCTTTGGGAGGACGGATAGTGCCCTTGATGGTATCACCCGTTTTCAGCCCGAATAGCTTGATCTGCGACTGTGAGACATAGATGTCGTCGGGTGAATTCAGGTAATTATAGTCGGCCGATCTGAGGAAGCCGTATCCGTCAGGCATTATTTCAAGAACACCTGTGTTATAGATTATACCTTCAAAATCATATGGTTTTTCCTTCTTTTCCTCCCGCTCAGGGATATGTGGTGCGATAATCTCAGGTACTGGTGGTGCCGGCAGCAGTTCTTCCGGCGGAGCTTCAACTTCGGGGCTGAAATATTCAGGGGGAAGATCATTATTGACTGCAGGAGCACTTTCGGGTGCGACCTCAATTATGTTCACAGGTTCAGGGATCTTTTCCTCAGGCTGCTCTATTTTTTCTGGTTCAGTTTCTTCCGTTTTTTCCAACATATTTTCGTTTTTATTGTCCGCCATCCGGGAAAGAACACTGCTCTCCTCTGACGGTTGTTCGTTTATCATGAAAAGGTCAGGTTTTTCTTCCTTCTTCTCTGTTGCCTGTGAACTTTCTTTCTGGTCATCCTGCGAGTCAACCGGACGTTTCAGGTCATCTGGTGAAACAGATATTACAGATTCAGGCGGACGGCTGAAGAGAGGTTTGTGTGTCCTTGGTCTTTTGCCTCTTCTCTGGCCGGGATCACGATCCTGGTTCGTTTTCTCCGAAGGCCTGCTTAATCCGTTATCCTCCTGGAGCGGCAGGCTCTTTTTCTCAGTGGCATCAATTGCCTGCTGGTCAAGGATTTTGTAAATAAGATCCTGCTTCTTCAGAGTCTCAGCCTTTTTAATGTAAAGTTCTTTAGCTATCTCCCTTAGCTCGGGCAGAAGCATCTTACTTAATTCAAGAATGTCATACATACTATAAATGATAATTGGAACTTAAAAGGTCTTAATGATTTTAATGGAAATCCGGATTATGATTTGGTGATAGGCCCGGTGGATATGTATCACGAATCCAAAAACCGGGTCAATATTAAATAAAAATGATCAATTATTTCCTGTCAAATGTTATAAAAATGCAACGGTTTTTAAATCAAATCAATTAATAATTTGATTTTCAGGATGAAAAACAATTGTGCAATATACGAAATAAACTGTGATTTATCAAAAAAAAGTTTATCAACAGGTCAAAACAGATGTTTTTTTTATTAAAATTGTACTTCTTGCCGGGGATGCAATGGATTACCTAACCTTAGCCTGTAAATGCGGCAATTAAAGATTACCAAGCAGGTTACCAACCGCGATACCCCTTCTCTTGACAAATACCTTCAGGAGATAGGAAAGGTTGACCTTATATCACCCGAAGATGAGGTTATTCTTGCGCGGAAAATAAAATCCGGCGATTGTGATGCACTGAAAAAGCTTGTAAAGGCAAATCTCCGCTTTGTCGTTTCTGTGGCCAAGCAATACCAGAACCAGGGAATGAGCCTTCCTGACCTCATCAACGAGGGGAACCTCGGGCTGATGAAAGCAGCACAGCGGTTTGACGAGACGAGGGGATTCAAATTCATATCGTATGCCGTATGGTGGATCCGTCAGGCTATACTTCAGTCCCTGGCAGAGCAGGCCAGGATAGTGAGGCTTCCGGTAAACAAGATCGGATCGATAAACAGGATAAACAGGGCTTTCGCGCGGCTCGAACAGGAATATGAGCGCGAACCCTCATCGGCGGAGATAGCCGACATGCTTGAGATGATCCCGGAAGATGTTAAGGAATCGCTGAAAACCAACGGCCGGACAGTGAGCATGGATGCTCCGCTGAGCTCTGAGGAGGATAATACGATGTACGACGTACTTCAGAGCGATGATGCACCGAGTCCTGACAGGAACCTGATAAACGAGTCGCTTGCCTTTGAGATAGAGAGGGCTCTCAGCACCCTCTCATCGCGCGAATCGAAAGTCCTGAAGCTTTATTTCGGCCTCGGAATGAAGCATCCGTTCACTCTCGAAGAGATAGGAGAGGAGCTGAACCTCACCCGGGAGAGAGTGCGCCAGATAAAGGAAAAGGCAATTAAAAGGATACAGTTCACCACACGCTGCAGAATACTTAAAACATACCTGGGTTAACTTTTAAAAAATGAAGCACCTTGTTTCTCCTTCCATACTTACTGCCGATCTTGGAAATCTGGAAAAGGAAGTCAGGATGCTGAATAGCAGTGAAGCCGACTGGATCCATCTCGATATCATGGACGGTGTCTTTGTACCCAATATTTCTTTCGGCTTCCCGGTGGTGGAGCGAGTAAGGAAAGCTGCAGAAAAACCTCTCGACGTGCACCTTATGATCGTGGACCCCGACAGGTATCTTACCCGTTTTCAGGATGCGGGAGCATCAGTGCTTACTGTCCAGTACGAAGCATGTGTCCATCTGCAGAGGACCATTACCGAGATCCGTAAACTGAGCATGAAAGCCGGAGTGGCAATCAATCCTCATACACCTGTAATGCTTCTGAAGAATATACTTCCTTATCTGGATATGGTGCTTATCATGACCGTCAACCCGGGCTTTGGGGGACAGTCATTCATCATGGAGAGTTACAGCAAGATAGCTGAACTGAGGAAGATGATCGATGAAGGCGGATATAAGGTTCTTATTGAAGTCGATGGCGGCGTTGACCTTAATAACGCCGCCAGGCTGATTGAAACAGGCGTCGATGTGCTTGTTGCCGGAAACACTGTTTTCAGCTCAAAAGATCCGGTCGAAACGATAAGAAGACTTAAACATCTTAAATAATTACAGCTTCATTTCAATATAACTGATGATTCCCGCGATATCCTCCGCCCCGAACCACATGATCTCCCTGTCCCGTGCCCACCACGTCATCTGTCGTTTGGCGTAGCGCCGTGTGTTGCGCCTGATAAGCTCAACAGCTTTATCCCTTGTTATCTTCCCTTCGAAATAATCAAAGAACTCGCGATAGCCGACACTGTTCAGAGCATTCAGGTTCCTTGATCCGAAAAGATCACGTGCTTCATTTTCAAGACCGTTTTCGATCATGGTGTCAACCCTTGTGTTAATCCTTTCATAGAGCTCTTCCCTCGGCCTCTCAAGCCCAATCTTCAATATCCTGAAATCTCTTTCCTGCTTTTGCTTCGTGAGGAAAGACGAATAGGGGCGTCCCGTGGTTTCGCAAATCTCAAGAGCCCTGATGATCCTTTTCGGGTTTTTGAGATCAACCCTGTCATATTGTTTCGGATCAAGCATCTTCAGGGCAATTCTCAGTCCGGCAATTCCTTCTTCCTTATACTTTGCAAGATATTTGTCCCTTATTACCTGATCAACATCAGGTATGTCGTCAATGCCCGAGCATACAGCATTTAAATATAATCCCGAACCGCCTGTCATAAGCGCGAGATTATTTTTTCTGAACAGTCCCGGCAGAATTTTCAGAACATCGCGTTCGAAGAGGCTTGCGCTGTAATACTGATTAACACTTATGAACCTGATAAAATGATGTTTTATCTCTGTAAGCTGACCCTCTGACGGTACTGCAGTACCGGTCTTCATCTCCCTGTAGAACTGGCGCGAATCGGCCGATATGATTTCGCATCCGAAATGGCCGGCAATGGATATGGAAACATCGGTCTTCCCGACGCATGTCGGTCCGGCAAGTACTATCAGAAGGTTTTTCATCAGGTATTTTTCCGTGAGGAAGCTACTCTTCTTCCTCGTTCACGGGTTCTTCGTTCTCGAAGTCGGGAAGCGATTCTTCATCTTCGCCGTTAAGGAACAGGTCGTCTACTTCAGGTTCATCATCCTCATCATCATCATCTGAAACGACGATGTTATTGTAAAGTTTCCTTGAGCTGCTTCCGAATATGACCTGTTTAGGGGGAATGCCTTTTGAATTGGTGCAGGCAGGGTATTCCCGGCCGTCAATCTCTTTTACTTCACCCGTATATTCAACGAATAGCGCTCTTTCGTTGAAGAAATCAAACACGTAAAGAAGTTTCTGGTTTTTCCTGAAAATGATATCTTCAAGCAGGGCCACCTCCATTGTTGAGGAACCTGTTCCCATATCGAACAGCGTAAACTCTTCTTCCTTTTCCCAGTTATCAGTAGCAAGGTAAAATGATGCCATTTGTGATTTGTCGAACTCCAGTTCGTCCTGCAGTGCATTATGGAAATCCAGCAGAGTGTGAGAATCTAAAAATTCAAATTCCCTCACAAACGACTCATCCTCATCCGATAATACAACAAATCTGTAGACCATGACATATTTGAATTCAACGGGTGCAATATAGTATTTTTTATATTACAATATTCCCGGGCTGTTTTTTTTTAGAAGAAATGCTATCGTGTCAACACCGTCCGCATAATCCCACAGGGCAGGCATCTGTGCTTTGCCGAAAGGAACATATTCTCTCCCAATGATGCACTGGATTTTGTTGCTGTTCTGTTTTGTTATTCGTATAAAAGAATCCCTGCTGCTATAAGCTTCATAGTACAGAACCGCGACAGGGGAGGAGAGACCCGGATGCTCTTTCATCAGCAGGTAACCCGTATCCAGGAACCTATCCTTGTTGACCATAAGGACAGCTTTGTGAAAATCATAGTTATTGGCGTACTTGTTCTGTTTTATTATTCCCGTAAATTGATCCCAGCAGCTTATCAGGCTTTTCAGATCATATCCTGCCGGGATATAGAGCTTTGACACGTTCCTGCAGCCAAGGCCGAAATATGAAAATATATCAGTTCCTAAATTTTCAAGCTCTGCCCTGATCTCAGTACCGTCAAGCACAGCGACGCTGTTTCGGTTTTTTCTGATTATATGCGGGTATTTTCCGAAGTAATACTCAAAATAGCGGGAGCTGTTATCGCTGCCGGTGGCAATGATAACGTTAAAATCTGAAATGGTTCCTTCAGTGATTGTTATCATAGAAGAAAATCCCGGCTCTGTCTTGCGGAGCACATCGCTGATAAGCACCACCAGTTCATTATCCTTGGAGCTTGTCCTGGCAATGAGCCTGTTCCCGGAAATCAACACGCATAACAGATCGTGAAAACCCGCAAGAGGAATATTGCCTGCCATAACCACGCCGGCATTCAGAGGCTTGATGGCGATATCAAGTGCGGGATATGCCGAACACCATCTGGTCAGATTTTCCTGCGTCAGCTCACCGGCTATTGCACCTATTGCCATCCTGACATTATCCGGAGTGAACCATGGGTTTTTGAGATACTGTGTTTCAATGAGATGACTGATCCTGTCTGTAAAACCTGTCTGTTTCCCCACCAGAGCGTCTCTTAGTGTTTCGCCAAGGGATGAGAATGCTGAGATACGGGTATGAAGGTTCATGTCAGATTATATGGGGATAAAAATAGGAATTTTAGTACTCCCTTTTTTATTTTTTTGCATATGGACATATTCATTATTCCTGCTCCTGAGTCACACGTACCCACCCCCTTAATCCCCCTCCCTGCTATCGCAAGGAGGGGGAAATGGGTCATATTCAATCTATTAAAGCCCCCTTCCTTGCGAAGCAGGGAAGGGGGTTGGGGGATGGGTACATGAAATTCATAAAAAAATCCTGACCGTTTTAAGGATCAGGATTTCGGAAGTTAAAAAATCAGAAATGATTCTATTTAAGGGTAAATGTTATTGGAACCATATACCAGACCGCAACAGGTTTGCCATTCACGAGTCCTGGTTTATCATATGCAGGGAGTGTCTTTACAACTCTAAGTGCTTCAGCATCAAGATCGGGAGCAACGCCTTTAAGAATGCTTATCTGATTGATACTTCCATCTTTTTCCACTGCGAATCTGACAACTACTCTGCCTTGCACACCTTTGGTTTTTGAATCTTCCGGGTAAATTGTGTTTTTAGCAATATATTCCAAAAGTCCGGCGTCGCCGCCAGGGAATTGCGGCATTACATCAACTTTAACCCATGGTGTATCAGCTTCAATTGGTGGTGGAGGTGGTGGCGGCGGAGGCGGTGGAGGAGGAGCAATCTCTTCAGTTGTGGTTTCAGTTCCGGTTGTCTTACCCTTGCAGGATGAGAAAGCAATCATCACAACTGCTATCACCGGCAGAACCATCAGCAGTTTGAGGTTTGCCAGCATCCTTGAGCGTTCTTTTGTCATCATGATCATTCGTTTTTTAAGAAGTGTAGGATTGGAAAAACTGTTTGTCACTGTAAATGTCCTTGATCTGAAAACCTGGTTCATTATCAGCCTCTGGTAGCTTACTACGGGAATGCCTGTTCTCAGGCACCCTTCATCTGCCTGGAATTCATGCACCGCGCGCAGCGACCTGTTGAAAAGGTGGATGAACGGATTGAACCACTGAAATGCCTTCAGTACCTCAATCAGGATGATATCAATGAAATGAAGGTGGTCGAGATGGTTTTGCTCATGCTTCAATATCTCCTGTTCATCCTCTTCCGGCAGGGATGAATTGACGAAAACAAAGCCGAGCGCTGAGAACCCCGATGTGCCAAGTCCGCTGAATCTTATTACGTGATTTTCATGGTTTCTGTTTTTCAGTACCACGATCACCAGTTCCAATATATCCAGGATCAGCTTGCCGGCAAATAAAAGGAGTCCTGAAAGATATATTATCAGAAAAAGTTCCGGCAGCGTGTGTCCCTCATTCCCCGGGATCGCACTCACGGGGCCATTATATACGCCGGTTATCAGTACTTCATTAAGTGTCTTTCCAGAGAACAGATTTACCGGTGTGTTTGTCCGGATCGTTATCAGGGGCAGAATGAATGCTGCCGTGACCGAGAAAAGGATATAAGCCCTATTGCGCCGATAGAGGGTATCCCTGCTAAGGAACAAAGCATATACCAGGTAGAATGCTGCCAGGTATAAAGCAGCCTTGATCATGTATATTAATAAGGTATTCATTTTTCAGCTTTTATCTTTTTCATTTCGCCGTCCATAATCTTCATTATCTCCTCCATCTCCCTTATCGAGATCTCTCTCTCTTTTGCGAAGAAGCTTACCATCTTGCCGAACGAATTTGAAAAATAATCACTCACAAAGGAGCTGAGGTGCGATTTTGAATAATCATCCTTTGTTATTATGGGATAATATTCGTGTGTCCTTCCGTAGGCTTTGTGGGTCACGAATCCTTTATCCTGGAGGATGCGGATAATGGTGCTTACTGTGTTATATGCAGGCTTTGGTTCATTAAAATGTTCCAGGACATCCTTCACGAAGCCCTTTTTGATCTTCCATAGCACCTGCATCACCTGTTCCTCTGCCCTTGTTAATTCTCTCATTATCAATATGTGTAAAATAATAGCTATTTCCTGTTTATTACTCCATACTTACAAAGATACAACGAAAATGTTAGTTATGCAACTAAATTCTTAATTATTTTACAAAAAAATGAAATTATTATGGAACCGCTCCGCGATTCAATAGGGAGTTCCATCAATGCTGTATATATAAAATAGTATGCCACATTTGAGTCTGAAGGAAAAAAATTGTACTTTTATTTTTTATTGCGGAAGGCACTTATGCAGAAGCGAAGATATTTGAGAATAGGATTGTTCTGGGAGAATCTCAGGATCTCCGTCAGAGCCATAAGGTCGAACAGGGTACGAACTATTCTTACTATCTGCATCATCGCCATCGGCATTATGGCCCTTGTAGGGATACTGACCGCCATTGATTCCATAAAATCATCGCTCACGAACCAGTTTACCATGATGGGAGCCAATTCATTCACCATCACCTCGCGCGGGATGAATATTATATTTGGAGGACAGACTTCTTACAGGGTGAAGAATCACTCAAGGATATCCTATCGCGAGGCAATTGAGTTCAGGGAGAAGTTCACGGAGCCGGCGATAGTCTCAGTATCTTTCAATGCCTCAGGGGGAGCTACTCTTAAGTACGGAACGGAGGAGACTAACCCAACTGTCTCTATCAGGGGGATCGATGAGAATTACTTTTCAGTGTCAGGCTACGATATCAATACCGGAAGAAACTTCAGTCCCGATGAGATCCAGCTCAGCCGCCGCCTTATTATCCTCGGGTCGGAAGTGGTCGGGGATATCTTCAAGACAGGTATTGAGCCTCTTGGAAAGGAGATATCCGTTGCAGGACTTAAATTTGTTGTTGCAGGTGTACTTAAGACCAAAGGTGCAACCGCGATAAGCTCCGATAATATATGTTTCATACCCATTACAACGGCACGCCAGTATTTCCCGAGGCCCAACATGAATTTTAATATAACGGTTATGCCGGTTAATCCTGCCTCCCTTGATATTCTGACGGGTGAGGCCGAGGGCGTGTTCAGGATAGTGCGCAATCTTGATCCGAGGGATGAATCGGATTTCAATGTGACAAAGAGCGACAATATAGTCCAGCTTCTTCTTAAAAACATCAAATATGTAACCCTTGCTGCCACCATCATAGGTCTTGTGACCCTGTTCGGCGCCGCAGTGGGCCTGATGAATATAATGCTGGTGTCGGTATCGGAGCGCACCAGGGAAATAGGAGTAAGGAAAGCCATTGGCGCGAAACCCAGGACTATCCAGAATCAGTTTCTTTTTGAATCGGTGCTCATCGGGCAGCTGGGCGGAGTCTTTGGCATAATTCTTGGAATTCTTATCGGCAATATTGTATCTTCACTGATGAAATCGGATTTCATCATTCCGTGGCTGTGGGTGCTGATGGGAGTTGTGGTATGTTTTATAGTAGGGGTTGTGTCAGGGTACGCACCGGCTCTGAAAGCGGCCAATATAGATCCGATAGAAGCTTTAAGGTACGAATGATATAAGAACAATGGTATGGAAAAACATGTAATTCAGGAAGAATTAAAGAATTGCCCGGGAATAGCATATTATCCCGAGACAAATCAGCTTGAACTGATCGGAAGGTCAATACCTGAAAATCCCGAGCTGATATTCAGGCGCCTCGATGAATGGATTACCCTCCATTTTGAAAAGAATAAATCATTGAACATAAACGTTCAGCTAGAATATATAAACAGCGGCTCCTCAAAGTACCTCTATGAGATATTGAAGAGGCTCACCGGTTACGGGCGCTCGGCGGGCAATGAGGTAAAAATGAAGTGGCTTTACGAGGAGGATGATGAAGCCATGCTGGAGCTCGGGGAGCATTACCGCGATACCGCAGGGATACCCCTGCAGATAGAAATGATAGTATAGTTAAAAATATTTTGGTTAAAATGCGTAGGGACGTTGCATGCAACGTCCCTACGTATTTATAAATCAATTTAAATTGTTATTTTACAGTGTTCATATGGGCAATAAGGTCGAGAAGCTTGCATGAGTAAGCCCACTCATTGTCGTACCAGGCA
This sequence comes from Bacteroidota bacterium, assembly GCA_043800695.1. Taxonomy (GTDB): domain Bacteria; phylum Bacteroidota; class Bacteroidia; order Bacteroidales; family VadinHA17; genus LD21. The sequence continues at coordinate 25,156 of JAZDMU010000048.1, read as the reverse complement.
ACTATCTTTACGAAGTTGTCGTTGAGAGAAATACCTGCACCGGCATCGAAAATGGATGTTCTTGAATCGCCGTTAAAGTCGCTTGAAACAACCTGGTCTTCAGTGTATCCCAGAATTCCTTTCAGCGGACCTTCCGAAGCTGTTTTCATTGCCTTTTTGATCTCCTCGTATGATGCGGGTTTCTCAAGGCGGCATGTAAGGTCAACTACCGAAACATTGAGGGTGGGAACCCTGAATGCCATTCCGGTGAGTTTGCCTTTCAGTTCGGGAATGACTTTTGTAACAGCTTTTGCAGCGCCGGTTGATGACGGAATAATGTTGCCTGCAGCTGCACGTCCGCCTCTCCAGTCTTTTTTTGAGGGACCATCAACGGTTTTCTGGGTGGCCGTGGTAGAATGAACGGTTGTCATAAGTCCTTCAATTATGCCGAAATTGTCGTGAAGCACCTTTGTTACAGGGGCAAGACAGTTGGTTGTGCACGATGCATTCGATACGAACTGCATGTCGCCTTTGTATTTATTATGGTTGACACCCATCACGAACATGGGGGTATCATCTTTTGAGGGAGCTGACATTACAACTCTCTTTGCGCCGGCAGTGATGTGTCCCATTACTGTTTCTTTCGTAAGGAAGAGGCCGGTTGATTCAATCACATATTCAGCGCCCACTTCATTCCATTTAAGGGTTGCCGGTTCCTTCTCGGCGGTTACGCGGATACTCTGTCCGTTAACAACGAGCTTGCCGTCCTTCACTTCCACCGTGCCGTCAAAATTGCCATGCATGGTGTCGTATTTGAGCATGTAGGCGATATAATCAACATCGAGAAGGTCGTTTATCCCTACTATTTCTATATCGTTCCTATTCAGGGCAGCCCTAAAGGCCAGCCGGCCGATCCTGCCAAAGCCATTGATACCTACTTTAATTTTTGACATACCTGTATTGTTTATTATAGTTTTGGTTAATTAATTGAACGACAAAATTAGCAAATTCCCTGAAAAAAACAAAGCTGTTTAAGATCAGAGGACCTTTTTACTCCGGAACAGATTTTTAAAGTTTGTTTCTTCGGGATGAAGCGGATCAACAATTACACCAAGCCTGTAACTAACAAATAATGAGAAGTATATTGCTTTGTTATCCGGGCTTGCCATGATCGGGATTTTCTTCGGGAATGCGTTTATCTGGCTTCCTATTTCAATGGCATGAATGACCTTGTCCTGCCTGCTGTATTCAAAGTTGAAGCCTGCTCTGGCATAAAGGCCGGGAAGGGCTTTTATCTCATCAAGACCCCTGGTGAATGGCGCCCTGCTGTAAATGTCAAAGGGAGTATGTATCGTCTCTTCGAATTTTTCTTCCTTTACCTCATAGTAGTTAGTGCCCTGAACCAGGTAAAGCACCTTGTAGAAAATCGGTTTATAGAGCGACAACACGGGTCCGCCTGCGACAAAGTACCTTACAGCAACTCCTCCGATGTCGGTTTTCGAGAATATTTCATGCTGGTACCCAATGCCACCCCTGAGATAAAGCACCGAATTAAGCTTCCCGAAGATAAAAGAGCCGGCCGTCTGGGCATAAGGATTTGATACCCTGTATTCCTTGGGGTGCTTCAATGTGCCAAGATCTAACTCAAGGAGGCGCTTGTTCAGGTAGTTGATACGCTTTGCTTCACGGTAATTAATGCCGTATCCATCAGAGTTAAGCAGAAGAGCAAATGACCTTTCGTTACGGAAGAATACTTTTTGCTGTTCATCTATTTCCCCCTGTGCAGTCAGAGCGGCTACACAAAGCATTATCAGTACCGCTGTTATAAGAAGCTTTTTCATTATCAGCCTACTTATAAAAACCGGAAGAAAAAAGTATCAGCCAAGGTGACCTGCCTGTTCTGTATCAGCCTGGCTGTATGCCGGACAGGTCTCCCTGTTGCATGAGCTGAGTACCAGTGCAGTTGCAAAAGCAATTAAAAAGACAACAGCAAGCTTTTTCATAAGAATCGTATTAATAGATTACAAAAATAAACTTTTCATTTAAAAAACAGCCTTCAGACCCAAAATTAATTTCTGACATTTTTTCAAGGGTTTCCCCTTCAGTATGTCAGCAGGATAATTAAACAATAAACGTGGAAAATGGTTCAAAAATTATACCATTCTTTTCCTGCAACTTTTTTATTATAAATTTGTTATTTCTTCATAAACTAAATTGTTATGAGGTTCATAATTTTAATATTGTCAATATTACTTACAATGACAGCAAAATCATTCGCCCAGGAAAAACTTCCGCTCAACAACCTTAGCAAGGCTGAAGCGCATGTCATTAATAACAAGGGAACAGAAGCTCCCTTTACGGGCAAGTTTACCGACAGCAGGCAGAAAGGCACTTACCTGTGCAAAAAATGCGGCGCCGCCCTCTATTATTCGTCGTCGAAATTTGAGTCAGACTGCGGCTGGCCAAGTTTTGATGATGAAATAAAAGGAGCAGTAAAGAGATTCCCTGATCCCGACGGAATGAGGACTGAAATAATATGTGCTTCATGCGGAGCCCATCTCGGCCATGTTTTCACAGGAGAAAGAATGACCCCGAAGAACATCCGCCACTGCGTTAATTCAGTTTCACTCGACTTTGTGCCTGCAATAGTGGAGGAAGGCAGATACGGGACTGCAATATTTGCAGGGGGCTGTTTTTGGGGTGTCGAATATTACATGCAGAAAGAACCCGGGGTCATTTCAGTGACTTCAGGATACACGGGAGGCCATGTAAAGAATCCGTCATATAAGGAAGTGTGTACAGGTAAGACAGGCCATGCGGAAGCGGTCAGGATCATTTATGATCCCGAAAAGACAAACTATGAAAAGCTTCTCAGGCTGTTTCTCGAGATTCACGATCCCACACAGGCTGGAGGACAGGGTCCCGATATCGGAGACCAGTACCGGTCGGAGATATTCTATATGAATGATGAACAGAAAAAACTCATCGATAAGAACCTTAAGATACTGACTGACAAGGAATACCGTATTGCAACGGCAGTTACCGGAGCATCAGAATTCTTTGAAGCCGAGGATTACCACCAGGATTATTACTTCAACAACGGAAAGACTCCGTACTGTCACGGATATACAAAAAGATTCTGAAAGGGTTTTAGAAAGGTTTAAAAATTTCACCATTTCTTGTTACTAAGTCCGGCAATCAATTAACTTTATCAGGTTATTGATCTGCCGGACAGATGAATTATAATGTTAGAAGAAGGCCTGCTGCGGGGCATAGAGCCAGAGCCTGGTTTTTTATTTCCGGCTTGCTGGTATGTGCAGTGCTTTTTTATTCAGGGGGAAAACTGATTAAAGCCACCTCAACCGACAAATCATGCATGTCATGCCATGTTCACCCGCACGCCGACCAATGCTGGAAGCTCTCATCACATTACAATAATGCGTCAGGTAATATTGTCCACTGCGCCCAATGCCATCTTCCTCCTGAAGGAGAGGGCTATCTGGTTGCCAAGGCAAAACACGGACTCAAGGATCTGTACGGCTATCTTTTTAAGGACACCTCTGAAATTGAATGGGGAAAAAAGAGGCTTCTTGAGTATGCAAAAAAAATAGTATATGAGAAATCATGCATTGACTGCCACGAAAATCTGTTCCCGGTAACTCTATCCGTCAACGGCGGCAACGCACACCTGTTCTATACTGAAAGCAGGGATCCCCTGAATTGTATTAACTGCCATCTGACTGTAGGACATTATGATAAGAATGCAGTTTTGCATGAACACGATACAAACTTTGGTGTGACTGTTACATCAAATGAGCCTCCATTTGGTGAACCTGCAAAAATCGCTGAATTTAAAAACTTTACTGAAATGATCCCCGGGACGAGGGTTTCATTTGAGATGATTGCAATCCCCGGAGGAACTTTCCGCATGGGAAGTCCTGATGATGAGCCTTTCCGGGATCCTGATGAGGGACCTGTCAGGACAGTTACTCTTTCACCGCTCTGGATCGGCAGGGCAGAGGTATCATGGGATGAATATATGACTTTCTTCAGGGAAACAGGTTCGCCGCCCGGGACGAAAGTAACACAGCTTCTAAACCTGAAAGATGTGGATGCTATCAGCGGACCAACTCCACCCTGGGGCGCGCCTGACCAGGGCTGGGGTAAGGGGTCAAGACCGGCAATTACGATGACATGGTATGCCGCAAATGTTTACTGCGAATGGCTGTCGAGGATTACAGGAAAAAAATATCGCCTGCCCACTGAGGCTGAGTGGGAGTATGCATGCCGGGGAGGTACGGAGACTCCTTATTTCTTTGAGGGTGATGCAGGGGACTATTCTTCTGACGGATTTCTCAGGAAGCTGTTCCGTCCCGATACTGCCATAATAGATTCAAGGGTGATCTACAGCCTTAACAGCAACGCGAAGACTGAAGAGCCCTCATCAGTGCAGGGAAATCCGTTTGGCCTTAAAAACATGCCGGGTAATGTGGCTGAATTCTGTTCCGATTTCTATGCTCCTGATTTCTATTCCACTGATTCAACCGGGATAAACCCGCGTGGACCGGCAAAGGGACAGGAACATGTAATCAGGGGAGGCTCGTTCAGAAGCGATGCCGGGGATCTCCGAAGCGCGGCACGCGATTATACTAAAACGAAAGAGTGGCTGGTTACCGATCCCCAGATGCCAAAGAGCATCTGGTGGTATTCAGATTGCATCGACGTGGGTTTCAGAGTAGTATGTGAGGTTGACAGTTCGGTTATAAAATAAAGTTTTTACATCTTATTCCCCTCCCTGGAGGGGTTAGGGGTGGGTTTTTTAAAGATATAGTACAAACATGAAAAACATTGACAGGAGAAAATTCATCGGGGCTGCAGCGCTGGCCGGGATCGGGATTGCCGGAGCGGGTATGGTGGCTTCGGGATGCAAAAGGAAAGCTGATAACACGGAGCTTAAGCTTCCCCCGATACTGAATGGAGCGCCTTCAGGGAAGAAGCTGAGGGCGGGCCTTGTCGGCGCAGGAGCCAGGGGAACCGGTGCAGCGATCAATTTCATAAGCTCGGGCCCTGACCTGGAGATTGTTGCACTTTCCGACCTCTTTCAGGATAAGATCGATGCCTGCCGTGAGCGATTCGCATCATTCAATCTTCCAATCCCTGCAGAGAATTGCTTTGCAGGATTTGACGGGTACAAAAAGCTGATGGCACTGCCTGATCTTGATGTAGTACTGCTGGCAACACCCCCTCAGTTCCGTCCCGATCATTTCCTTGAAGCTGTTACCAGGGGAAAGCATGTTTTCATGGAGAAACCAGTCGCGGTTGACTCTGTCGGCATCCGTTCAATAATTACTTCGGGCAGGAAAGCTGAAGCCATAGGTCTGAATGTTGTCACCGGGACGCAGCGAAGGCACCAGGAGGATTATATTGATACATTCAGGCAGGTTGCAGGAGGAGCAATTGGAAGGATCACATCGGCCAAAGCATGGTGGAACCAGGACCATGTATGGTTCAGGGAGCGTGAACCGGGATGGAACGACATGGAGTACATGATACGCAACTGGAACAATTTCTGCTGGCTCTGCGGCGACCATATACTTGATACTCATGTTCACAATATCGATGTAATAAACTGGTTCATAGGTAAATATCCTGAAAGAGCGATAGGTTACGGAGGCCGTCACAGAAGAGTGACTGGCGACCAGTACGATTTCTTCAGCATCGATTATGATTACGGAAGCGGCGTGAGTTCGCACAGCATGTGCAGGCAGATCGACAGCTGTACAAACGGGACCGGTGAGCTTGTAATGGGAACAGAAGGATATACCAATTGCCAGAATACAATATGGGACACGGAGGGGAACGTAAAATGGAAATTTGAGTATCCCCTTGACGAGAACGGGACCCGGATGAATCAGACGGTGATCCCGCCCTATGTCCAGGAGCATATGCATCTTGTATGGGCCATCAGGACAGGCAATTATATCAATGAGGCTGAGCAGACCGCTCTCTCCACACTGACTGCCATCATGGGAAGGACAGCGGCATATACGGGGCGTGCAATAACATGGGATGAGATTTTCAAGTCGGATATGGACCTGGGGCCGTCAAAGATTGAATTCGGACCTGTTGACATGGTGTTTGAAACGCCGGTATCAGGTACCCCTGTATTGAGCAATGTAAAACCTATATTTAAAGGACAAATAATATAGAATATATGGCACAAAAAACAACCAGACGAATCTTTGTAAAGCGCTCGGCCGTTGCAGCTGCCGGGGCATTTTTTATTCCGAACATAATTCCCGCTTCTGCACTTGGAATGGGAGGCAAACTTCCCCCGGGCGACCGGGTGGTGATGGGAGCGATCGGAACAGGCTCGCAGGGTATGTCTAATATGCGCGACTTCCTGGATCTGAAGAAAGCAGTGCAGTTCGTGGCAGTATGCGATGTCGATTCAAAACATCTTGCAGGCGCAAAGGAGACGGTTGATGCTGCAAACAAAAACAGCGACTGCCGCACCTACGGTGATTTCCGCGACCTCCTCGAAAAGGAAAAGCTTGATGCTGTATCAATAGCCCTTCCTGACCACTGGCACGGGATAATCTATACCGAAGCCATAAACAAAAAGCTTAATGTTTATGGTGAAAAGCCCATCTGCCGGACCATCAATGACGGGCAGACAATAGTGGCCGCGGTTAAAAAGAACAACATCATCTGGCAGACGGGAAGCTGGCAGCGGTCGCAGCCTCATTTCCGCAGGGGAGCTGAGTTGGCGATCAACGGAAGGATAGGGAATATCAAATATATTGAAGTAGGGCTTCCCGACGGAGGCAGAGGTATCGGTACTCCCCCTGTGCAGGAGGTTCCCCCTGAACTGAACTGGGAAATGTGGCTCGGCCCGGCTCCGAAAGTTCCGTACAGGGGAGTGTCGCACTGGGACTGGAGGTGGATACTCGATTATTCAGGAGGCCAGCTCACCGACTGGGCAGGGCACCATATCGATATCGCCAACTGGGGCGCCGGACTGGAATATACAGGTCCTGTCGAGATTTCAGGAACCGGAGTATACCCGGCAGAAGGTTTATACAATGTCCCGGTTGAGTATGATTTTCTATGCAAATATGCCAACGGGATCGAAATGAGAGTTGCCAATGCGTCAAGGTTGAAGCTCGGAATGGGCACCACCTGGCATGGCGACCTGGGGTGGGTGCATACCGACAGGGGAAACATCCTGACTGCTTCAGATCCGAAAATCCTTGACGAGGTTATAGGGGAGAATGAGATACATCTTTACAGGAGCGATAACCACTGGCAGAACTTTGTCGATAGCGTCCGCACCAGTACTCCGGCAATTGCGCCCATTGAACCTGCTTACCGCGCCATTTCCGTTGCTCTTCTCGGCGAAATCGCAATGACGACCGGGCAAACGATCCACTGGGACCCAGTCACCGAGACTATTACCGGAAATGAAAGGGCAGCCAGGCTTCTTAGCAGGCCTTACCGCAAACCATGGACTCTCCCAACAGTTTAATATACAGAGAAATGAGAAAACTACATTTTATATACCTGCTTGCAGCCGCACTGATTTCCATAATCCCTGCATGCAAGAAAGCCCCTAAGTATAAAGCACTGATAATCACAGGACAAAGTGAATATAACTGGAAGGTCAGCTCGGAGTCGGCGAAACAAATACTTGATTTAACAGGTTTGTTTAAAACGGATATTATTATATCACCGGAAAAGGGCGGGGATATGTCATCTTTTTCTCCGGCTTTTGCTGATTACGACCTGGTTGTTTCAAACTATTACGATGATCCGCTGAATGAAGGCACTGTTAGTGCATTGACTGAATTTGTAAAGGAAGGGGGAGGCCTTGTAATTTATAATTCGTTAAGTGATCGCGTTGCTGTCTCTTCAGAGACAGTGTCCGTTACGAAACGGCACGATTTCGAGATCAGGAATGCCATTACGAATCATCCTGTAACTGAAGGATTGCCTGTGAGATGGGTTCATCAGGCTGATCTGATCCGGAATGGTTTGCAAATTACGGGTGAAGGATCACAAGTTCTTGCCACTGCTTATTCCGATACTGCATATTCTGGCAGCGGCAGAAGGGAGCCGGTAATGATAGCGTGGAATCTTGGGAAGGGGAGAATATTCGCAACGATGATCGGAACTCCTGATGATAATGAGAACAATGCACTTCATTGTGCAGGGTTTATAGTGACATTGCAGCGAGGCGCTGAATGGGCAGCATCGGGGACTGTGACCCGGGAAGTGCCTTTTGACTTCCCTACAGCGGCCGGTCCTGTCCTCAGACCTGACTTCACAGAGATTACATACGATGAGATATTTGAGAACATCAGGGATTATGATATCAGTAAAAGCACAAAGTATTTCGCATGCCTGCAAAGCATGATACGAAAGGCTGAGGGCGATGAAGAGAAACTACTGGAAATCGAGAAGAAAATGGTGAAGGTTCTTGAAGATGATAAGGCTGCGACAGAAGCAAAAAAACTTCTTCTGAGAGAGATCAGCTGGATGGGCTCGGAGAATTGTCTTCCCGCCATTGAAGCCCTCTCATCCGTTCAGGAGCTGGCTGATGATGTTGAGTTTGCGTTAGACAGGTTACAGTAATGTTCTCCCTTGTTATCCCGGTTTTCAATGAAGAGAAGCTCGTTGATGAGCTCTTAAAACGCACCGTTGCCGCAATAGAATCATTTTCAAATGAATATGAGATAATATTTGTCGATGACGGAAGTACGGATAATAGCGTTGGATCTATACTTGCTGCCAGGAAAACAAACAAGAGGATCAAATTATTGTCGCTTTCAAAGAACTTCGGGCACCAGGCCGCATACACTGCCGGACTTGAGCATTGCACCGGCGACATCGTTGCCATGATGGACGGCGACCTTCAGGATCCGCCGGAACTGCTTTCAGCTATGTATCACAGGATTGTTAATGAGGGTTTTGATATTGTGAGTGCAAAGCGGACAGGCAGGAAAGGCATCAGGAGCCGTGACCTGTACGCATCAATTTTCCATTCTGTTTTCAGGAATATAGGCGATATAAGCTCAATGGGAAATTACGGTAATTACTCGGTGATGAAACGGGCTGCCGTTGATGCCCTTCTTGCGATGAAGGAAAAAGTGCGCTACCTGCCCGGGATGAGAAGCTATATCGGTTTCAGGCATGGTGAAGTAGAGTATGTAAGGGAGGAAAGGTACCGGGGCAAGCCGAAGATGACTTTCAGAAAACTCTTCATTCTTGCTTCGGATGCCATTTTTTCCTTTTCAAGGTTTCCGATACGTTTCTGCCTCATACTGGGCACGATAGGAACAGTAGTATTCCTGGGGGCAGGCATTTATGTACTTATAGCAAAGGCCACCGGGATCGCCGTTCCGGGATGGTCATCGATATTGCTGAGCATCTATTTTCTCGGCTCAGTACAGCTCGTGTTCCTGGGAGTGCTCGGTGAGTACGTCTTCAGGAACTACAAGGAATCCCAGAACCGTCCGGTCTATTTTGTGAGGAAATTCTTCGGCGGCGATTCCGGGCAGTGATGTCACAGAAAAGTCTGAAATATATCTTCTATACCGTTGCTCTCTTGCTGCTGGTGACAATGGTTTACTCCAGCAGGTTTGCCGGTATCTCATGCGATGAGGTGCTTCATTACGGGCACTCTGAAGCTGTATTTGATTTTTTTGCCTCCGGAGGGACTGACAGGTCAGCGCTTCATACGCCGGATTCGCATCTTAAATACTACGGCCAGTCGTTCGATAACATTGCTACCATACTCATCCATTGGCTCAGAATAGATGATGTTTACAGGTTCCGGCACATAATGAGTGCACTTGCCGGCTGGAGTGTTATTTTATTAACAGCACTTTTTGCAGTCTGGCTGTCGGGTTACGGATCAGGGTTTATGGTATTGTTCCTCTTTGCCGTGTCACCCACATTCATTGGCCATGCCATGAATAATCTGAAAGACGTCCCGTTTGCGCTTGGATATGTCGCTTCAGTTTTTTTCAGCCTGAAATTCATTTTTTCCAAAAAGAGGAATACGTTTGCCGGTGCCATACTTCTTACAATAAGCATAGCAGTTGCATTGAGCATAAGGGCGACAGGCTTACTACTTATCTGTTATCTTTTTTTCTTCTTTATCACTGGCTTGATTTATTCCATTTTGCAAAAAGAGAGGCTGGTCGGAAAAGAGGAGTGGAAAACACTGGTCGTATTATTGTTTGTGACGATTGCTGCATTTTTCATGAGTATCCTGCTTTGGCCGTATGCACTTCAGGACCCCATGCGTAATGTGATCGGATCCTATCGTATTATGGCTCAGTTCCCATCAACATTCCGGCAGATCTTTGAAGGTAATGTAATGTGGTCCGATCACATGCCATGGTATTACATCCCGAAATCAATGGCTATCACAGTCCCACTTGCAGTGACAGCGGGGTTAATAATCTTTCTGGTCTTCATGAGGAAGATTTTTAAGGACAGAAAAGCTGTTTTATATGGATTGATTGCTTTCACGATAATATTCCCGCTGGTCTTTGTGATGATTCAAAAATCAAACCTGTACAGTTCATGGCGGCAGTTCCTTTTTCTTTATCCGCTGATAGTCCTTCTGGCTGCAGAGGGGTATAGCACGGCATTTAATATACAGAAAGTCAGTATATTAAGAATATTATTGACTGTTACGGTGTTAATTCTTTCTTTTCATCCGGTCAGATTCATGATAGTGAATTTCCCTTATTCCTATATATATTATAATCAGCTGGTCGGAGGGGTAAAAGGAGCTCATGGCAATTATGAAACCGATTATTATTACACAGCCCGGACGGAAGCATCTGAATGGCTGATAAACCATCTGTCAGAAAAAAAAATAGATTCAGCCCTGGCAGCGGCCACATATTCAGTGGCATGGCAGTTCCGGGATCTTCCCGGTATCCGTACATCTTCTGTCAGAAATGAGGAACGGAGTATGAACGACTGGGATTATGCAATAATAACCAACAGGTATATCACCCCCTTCATGCTCAAAAATGAAAAGTGGCCTCCGGATGATGCCATGCATATCGTTTATGCCGACAGCGTGCCTTTGTGTGCTGTGCTTGAAAGAAAAACCAGGGATGATTATCGCGGTTATCTGGCACTTGAAGAGGGGAGGAACGATGATGCGATAAGATTGTTCAGGAATGCTCTCAAAATTGTTAATGATGATGAAATGATTTTTTATAATTTTGCACGGGCATTAATCAATGACGGACAGTATGCAGAAGCAGATTCCGTTTTGAAAAGAGCCCTGGAGATAAACCCGGAATCTGAGGTTGTGCTTATGTATCTGGGCAATATTGCAAAATTTCAGGGCAAAATGGATGTTGCGGCAGATTATTACAAAAAGCTTTTAGGTATTAACCGGAAGTACTATGATGCGTATGTTGAACTTGATAAAATAATGGCTGAAAAAGATAAATAATCATAAAACTATTTAAGAATGAAAAAAGCGATCTTGTTTCTCTCCTTATCAGCAGCAATGTTATTGACCGGACTGACCATGGCTTTCGCACAGGAGCAACCGCAACCCCAAAAGGATACTGTAAATATTGATACTGATGCCAAACCGACTTTCTATTATGCCGTTGAGGATGAGAAGTCAGAGGCTGCGCAAGAGAAAAGCTCAGCAGTGCTTATCGCATTAATCTCAGGGGCTGTTGTGGTAGTTGGCGGAGTGTTATTCTTTCTTCTGAAGAAAAAGAAATAAGAATTAACCGCAATGGGCGCAAAGTCTTGTTATACTGAAATTTTGCGTTCTTTACGCCGTTGCGCCGTTGTGCCTTTGTGCCGTTGAGCCATTATACTTTCATCCAGACGTTACCCTTTGCATTCGAGTTAACGACTGCGTGGATGAATTTCATTCCGCGTACACCGTCATGAACCGTCGGAAACTCTCCGGGAATGAATTTTTCCTTCCTTATTGATTTAGCCGCACCTTTATATATGTTGGCCAGCGCCTCGTAGATCCCCTCCGGATGTCCTGCCGGCATCGTGTGCCCCTCTTCCGCCATCCTGCCGTTGTATCCGTGAGCCGGTTTCAGCACCTTCATCGGCTCCGAGTCGCTTATCAGGTACAGGTAATTCGGATTCTCCTGTCCCCATTTAAGACTGCCTTTTGATCCATATACAGCTATCGTAAGATTGTTCTCCTCCCCGGCGCACACCTGGCTTGATCTTATCACTCCTTTCAACTTCTTGCTGAACCTCAGAAGCACCGTTCCGTCAAGATCGAGTTTCACGCCTTCCTTGACCGGGTTCAGATCCGATAAAACCTCTTTGATTTCTAATCCGGTAGTATATTCAATAAGGTTGAAGGCATGTATCCCTATATCTCCCATACAGCTGCTTGCGCCGGCATATTTCGGATCGAGCCTCCATACTCCTGTGATGCGGCTGCCGGTACCGTGTATGATGGCATTGATCCACCCCTGGTAGTACTGAGCGTCAATACGCTGAATAGTTCCGAGAGTGCCTTTTGCTAACATGTCTCTCATCTGCCTTATCATCGGGTAGCCTGTGTAGGTGTGTGTAAGGGCAAAAGTAAGCTTGCTTTTTGCCACCAGCTTTTCCAGGTCAAGTGCCTCCTTAACCGTGATGGTCATGGGTTTTTCACAGATAAGATGAAACCCGTTATTCAGGAATTTTTTTGCAAAAGGGAAGTGGAGAGAATTTGGTGTAACAATTGCCACAACCTCCATTCTCTCTTTTGCTGGTAATGCAAGTTCCCCTTTGATAAGAGAATCAACACTGTTATAACAGCGGTTAAGGTTTATGCCTTCCCTGATTGCAAATTCCTTGCTTCTGGCATAGTCAGCATCAAAAACACCGCCAACAAGTTCAAATTCATTGCAGATGCGCGAAGCACGCCGGTGAGCATCACCAATGAATGCTCCAATACCGCCGCCGATCATTCCGAGTTTAATTTTTTTCATATGGTTTCTATTTTTCGAATGCTGAATCAAACGCAATGTCGGACGGAGCAAAATCGACAGCTTTTACAAAATCGCATGCCTCCCTGGCCCCATGTTCACGGTCCATTCCGCTATCTTCCCATTCAACCGATAGAGGACCCTTATAACCGATCCGGTTTAACGCCCGGATAATTTCCTCAAAGTTTATATTACCGCGCCCCGGGCTCCTGAAATCCCAGTAACGACCTTTTGTACCGAACTCGGTGTGTCCTCCGAAAACGCCGGCCTCAACCGGGATGTCTGACCACCCGGAGTCCTTCATGTGCACGTGGAATATCCTGTCGGCAAAAGTGTGGATGAACCCTACATAGTCAACTCCCTGGTATCCGAAGTGTGATGGATCGTAGTTGAATCCGAAGGACGGATGATTGTTCAGGGCTTTCAGGGCTTTACCTGCAGAAAATATATCGAAAGCTATTTCTGTAGGATGCACTTCAAGTCCGAACCTTATTCCCAGTTTCTTGTAAGCATCAAGTATTGGCTTCCATCTTCTGGCGAACTCCCTGTATCCGTCCTCAATCATTTTCGATGGAACAGGAGGAAAGGAATAAACCAGGTGCCAGATCGGGCTGCCCGTGAATCCGTTGACAACAGAAACGCCAAGACGCTTTGCAGCTTCACCGGTTTTTATCATCTCTTCCGCGGCTCTTTTTCTTACTCCTTCAGGATCGCCGTCACCCCACACATATGCAGGGAGTATGCTTTTGTGACGCTCGTCGATCCTGTCTGCAACTGCCTGCCCCACAAGATGGCTGGAAATCGCAAACACCTTCAACCCGTATTTGTCAAGCAGTTTCCGCTTTGCCCTGCAGTAGGCGTCATTCGCTATATTAACCTCAAAATGATCACCCCAGCATGCAAGTTCAAGTCCGTCATATCCGAACGACTTTGCTTTCCGGCACACCTCCTCAAGAGGCAGGTCAGCCCACTGACCGGTGAATAATGTTACATAACGTCCCATGATGAATAAGTTTTCACTAAGATAGAAAATCCTTTTAAACCTCTCTCCAGGTTCTGTCGGAAATTGTTTCCTTTACGGGATATTAAAAAGTTTCCAATCATGAATAAGATTTCCGCAACCCTTTTAAACCGGCGGACCATTCGCAAATACAGCTCTGCGCCTGTTGATGAAAAGCTCCTAAATGATCTTTTAAGTATGACCTGCCGGGCCTCAACAACAGGGAACATGCAGGTTTACAGCATCATTATTACAAGAGATCCGGCTATGAAGCGAGAGCTTGCCCCTTGTCATTTCAACCAGAAGATGGTGACTGAGGCACCTGTTCTCCTTACTTTCTGCGCCGATTTTAACAGGTTCAGCAAGTGGTGCCGTCAGCGGAATGCTGACCCGGGATACGACAACTTCCTGTCATTTTTCACCGCTGCCATTGATGCCCTGCTGGTTGCCCAGACCTTTTGCATAGCGGCTGAAGCAGAAGGACTTGGTATATGTTACCTTGGTACAACAACATATACAGCCGACAAAATTATTGAAACCCTGAGACTGCCTTCCGGGGTTGTTCCTGTAACGACCGTAACAGCTGGCTGGCCTGAAGAAAAACCTGATCAGGTCGACAGGCTTCCACTCGAAGCGATATTGCACAATGAGGTTTATTCTGATTATAGTGGAGAGGAGATAACCAGGTATTATTCAGAAAAGGAGAGCAGGACTGATTCGAAACAGTTTGTTGCTGAAAATAAGAAAGAGACCCTCGCCCAGGTATTTACAGATGTCAGGTATAAAAAAGCCGACAATATCCATTTTTCAAAAACCCTGTTGGATGTCCTTAATAAACAAGGTTTTATGAATCAGTGATCCTTTCTGTTTGTGAATAATACATCAGCCTGCTGCGTCGGAGTAATCACCAGGTCGTTGATGCAGACATGGCCGGGACGGGATGCACAGAACCAGATGACTTCAGCGATATCATCCGCAGTAAGTGCATCAACACCTTTATATATTGCCTTTGCTTTTTCCTCATTCCCTTTGAAGCGGACCAGGGAGAATTCCGTCTCAGCCATTCCGGGCGCAATCTGTGTAACCCTTATATTGTGCTTCAGAAGATCTATCCTCATCGATCTTGTAAGGGAATCAACAGCCGATTTGGTGGCACAGTAAACATTACCGCCCTCATAGGCAGCCTTCCCTGCTATCGAACCGATATTGAAAATGTGTCCTTTCCCTCGTGCGACCATTAGAGGTGATACTGCCCTGGATACATAGAGCAGTCCTTTTATGTTGGTATCAACCATCCTGTTCCAGTCGTCGAGGATGCCGGCATCGATCTTTTCAAGTCCGACAGCGAGTCCGGCATTATTGACAAGAATATCTATCTGCTTCCATTCTTCATGCATGCTGCCGACAGCCGAGGCAACCTCATCACTGTTCCTGACATCAAAATTCAGAGACAATACCTTTATATTATATTGCGCAAGTTCCTTTTCAAGAGCTGCCAGACGCTCCTTTCTCCTGCCCGTAATGATCACATCATACCCGTTCTTTGCGAATATCTTAGCTGTTGCCCGGCCAAAACCCGCCGTTGCGCCGGTTATCATTATAATTTTGCTCATGGATTATTTTTAAAATTGTTCTGTAAAAATATAAATTATTTAAATCTTTGCGGTTTAACATTGCATGGGCACAAATCCGCAAAAGTCATATTCTGATGTCGGTTCGATGTTCGACGACATCGCACCCCGTTATGATTTCCTCAATCACCTCCTGTCGTTCGGCGTCGATCGCTCGTGGAGGAGGCAGGCTGTCAGGGTTATCTCTGAAACACACAAAAACACAAGGATTCTTGATGTTGCGACCGGAACCTGCGACCTGGCTATTGCGGCAATGAGACTGGATCCCAGGCATATTACCGGGATAGATATCTCCGCTAAAATGCTTGAGTCGGGACGTCAGAAAATTAGAAAGAAGGGACTCGAAGGGAGGATCGATCTTGTTCTGGCCGGATCGGAAAAAATTCCTTTCAGTGCCGGAAGTTTTGATGTTGCTATGGTGGCTTTCGGTGTAAGGAATTTTTCCGACAGGCTTAAAGGCCTCTCCGAAATGAACCGTGTGCTTGACGAAAATGGACTGATAATGGTACTGGAATTCTCAAAGCCCCGGCATTTTCCGTTCAGACAACTGTACCTCTTCTACTTCAGGATGCTGCTCCCGCTGATCGGAAGGATCTTTTCAGGCAACAGGAACGCCTACAGATATCTGCCTGATTCTGTTATGCAGTTTCCTGATTATGAGCAATTTCTGGATTTGCTGAAAATTACTGGTTTTGACAATGTAAGATGCAGGAAGCTGACAGGAGGGATAGCCAGCATATATACAGGCTTCAAGCAGGCAAAGCAATAATTGGATTTTAAATCAGTTTACTATCTTGTACCTTTGAAAAAACCTGGAAGCCTGAAGAACCTGATTCTCAATATTGCCATATTGCTGATGTTTCTGCTTCTGCCTTACAATTTGTATGGACAGAAAGAAAAACCCATGAATAAATCATGGTACGACGAGAAGCTGTTTCACTTCGGTTTCAGCCTTGGCTTAAATACAATGGATTTCAATATTACTCCTTCACAGGCGTACCTGGAAACAGATTCGCTCTATCCTGAAGTCACAAAGCTTAACCCGGGCATCAATATCCAGATCGTTACAAACTATCATCCCTCAAAATACATTGACATCAGGTTTCTTCCCGGTGTTTCATTCGGCCAGAGAAATGTAAGATACTACAAGAACCAGCTACTTTACAATGAGCAGCAAAGACTCGAATCATCTTTCCTTGAGTTTCCCCTGCTTCTTAAATACAAGGGCAGCAGGCTCAATAATGTCCGTCCTTACTTTATAACAGGGCTCAATTATCGCTACGACCTGGCAGGAAGAAAAGAGTTTGACGAGGACAGGCAGGTATATATCAGGATCAAGAGGCCTGACCTTTATTATGAGGCAGGCGCCGGACTAGATTTTTACCTCATGTATTTCAAGCTTTCGGTAGAGCTGAAAATGTCGAACGGCATCAGAAACGTGATTGTTGACGATAAGGTTGCCGGTTACCAGCAGTATCGGGATGCTATTGAGAAAATGAGGTCACAGATATGGGTTCTTGCATTTCATTTTGAATAAGAATGCCCGGGCTGGTCAATCTGGTTCTTAAGCCTGAAGAGGCAGCCGGTGAAACAACCATCCGGAGATATGCAGCAGCAGCGCTGAATATCCCCTCTTCTTCAATCAGCGAGTTAAGGATTGTAAAACGTTCGGTTGATGCGAGGCAGAGAAACATTAAAATCAACCTTACTGTTGAGATTTTTACCATCGGTGAACCGCCTGCTACTGAGCCGGAACCATTCCATTCAAATAACGTATCCTGCCGGCAAGAAATCATTATTGTGGGTGCCGGACCTGCAGGATTGTTTGCTGCCCTGAGGCTGATAGAGCTCGGAATGAGACCGGTGATATTTGAGAGGGGAAGGGATGTCTCAGCAAGGAAAAAAGATATTGCCAGGATCAGCAGGGAACATAAAGTTGATCCCGACAGCAATTACTGTTTTGGAGAAGGAGGTGCTGGTACCTATTCGGACGGCAAGCTCTACACGCGATCAAAAAAGAGGGGTGACAACTCCAGGGTTCTTGAACTGCTGTGCCTCCATGGAGCAAACAGTGGCATAATGTATGAGGCTCATCCTCATCTCGGTACCGATAAACTGCCGGGAATTATCCAGAATATCAGAAAATCAATAATAGATGCCGGCGGGCTTTTCTATCTGGAAAAAAGAGTGACCGACCTCATTATTGAAGGCAATATCATTAAGGGAGTCGTAGTCTCCGGAAATGAAAAATTCATAGCCGGCAATATAATTCTTGCTTCAGGCCATTCGGCAAGAGAAATAACAGAGATTTGCAGGAGGAGGGGAGTAAAAATGGAGCCGAAAGCCTTCGCTATGGGAGTGAGGGTTGAGCATCCCCAGGAGCTTATCGACAGGATGCAGTACCATGACCAGCCGCGGGGTGAGTTCCTGCCGGCAGCATCATATAGTTTCGCGAAGCAGGTAAGCGGAAGAGGTGTCTATTCGTTCTGCATGTGCCCCGGAGGATTCATTGTCCCGTCGGCCACCTCGCAGGAGGAGGTTGTTGTAAACGGCATGTCGCCGTCGCAGCGCAACTCAAGGTGGGCAAACTCGGGAGTGGTTGTTGAGATCAGGCCTGAAGATCTGGCTGAATTCAGCAAATACGGAGAGCTTGCAGGACTTGAATTCCAGAAGGAGCTTGAACGTGAAGCCTGGCTCAACGGAGGACAGACCCAGAGTGCACCTGCACAGAGGCTGTCAGACTTCGTTTCCGGCAGAGCATCATCATCTTTGCCCCAGGTCTCATACTTCCCCGGTGTTGTTACTTCACCCTTGCATGAATGGCTCTCTTCATCGCTTGGATCAAGGCTCAGGGAAGGATTACGCCTCGCCGGATCATCAATGAAGGGATATCTTACAAATGAGGCAGTTGTACTTGGTGTTGAATCACGTACCTCTTCACCGGTAAGGATTCTGCGAAACAGTGAGTCAATGGAGCATATTGAGATCTCAGGGCTTTATCCATGCGGCGAGGGATCGGGCTATGCCGGAGGAATTGTATCATCGGCAGTAGACGGCATAAAGGCCGCAGAAGCAATTGCACTAAAGAGGGCCGTGTCAATATCTCACCCTTGACGGCCTCTGACCCTTGTGAATTCGGAAAGTATTACCGATGCAGCCATGCCGACATTCAGCGAATCAATACCTGCATTTGCATCAGTCCTTTTCGGGATCATGATCCTGTCGGTAATATATGGTATCAGCTCTTGCGAGATCCCCTTTGATTCATTTCCAAGGAGGATAATACCGTTGTTGCTCAGCTTATGGGAATAGAGTGATTCTCCCTCGAGAAGGGTACCGAAGATCCTGGCCTTCTTTTCAGCAGCTGATTCCAGAAGTTCTCGAAGATCTGAATAGAAGGCGTTTATATGCAGAATAGCTCCCATGCTTGCCTGGATCACTTTGGGATTATATATATCAACACAATCTTTTGAGCAGTAAATGTTCCTGACCCCGAACCATGCGGAAGCCCTGATGATAGTACCCAGGTTGCCCGGATCCTGTACACCATCGAGCGCCAGCGATAATTCACCAGCCAGCTTGCCGGTGTCAATTTTGACTTCTGCCATTTCAACCACTGCCATGGCATTATGTGGTGTCTTTAGCGAGCTCATCCTCTTAAGCTCTTCATAGCTGGCAGGAATGATCTCCGCAACTCCCTGCTTTTTAACAAGCGGCAGGGAGTTCAGGAACTCAGGCTTGGCTATAAGGATCCTGACAGGCATCCTCGCCGCAAGGAATTCTTTTACCATCTTGTCGCCCTCAATCACATATAACCGCTCTTCTTCACGTGTCTTTTTCTTTTGAAGGGAGATGATGAAGCTGGTTTTGGTTTTGCTTAACATTCTGGCAGGTGATTTTAAATGTTGCTAGTTGCTTGTTGCTAGTTGCTTGTTGCTAGTTACAAATATACTAAAACCAAAACCAGGAACCAGGAACCAGGAACCAGTGCAAATTTTTGATATATTTGTGTGACTTCTTTGCCGCAAAATTTGGAAAAAAATATATCAAATAAAAATTCTTTCCCGGGATATTATCTCTTTTCTCTGTTCTTTTTGCTTCTGTTATCGTCATGTAATCCAACAAAATATGTTCCGAATGACGATACTTTACTTGACGAGACACATGTTTCAGTGAGCCGTGACGGGATCGAAAGATCAGAGCTTATGCCCTACCTGAAGCAGCGGCCCAACAAAAGGATCTTCGGTGTTAGATTTCACCTCGGGCTGTACAACCTCTCCAATATCAGTAAAAAGAGATGGCCTCACGGGTGGCTCAGGGAGATCGGCGAGGAGCCTGTCATATTTGACCCTTACGCCACGGCAAAATCAACAGAACAGATCAGGTCGTACCTCTCATCAAAAGGTTATTTCGACAGCCAGGTGGTGGATACCATTGAGACAGCAAACCGTAAATCAAAAGTCTATTTCAATGTTGACCTTAATACTCCCTATACCATCCGTAACCTTCGGTACGAGATTGCCGATACATCACTTAGAACATTGTTTTATTTCGACTCGGTCGACTGCATGATAGAAAGGGGGAAGCCTTATGATGTTGATGTACTTCAGGCGGAGAGGTCGAGGTTTGAAAGATATGTCAAGGACATGGGATTCTACGGTTTTTCAGGCGAGCATATCTACTTCAACGTCGACAGTACGGTTGGCAACAGGCAGGTCGATGTATATTACGTTGTGAAGAAGTTACAAGCCGTGGATCCGTATAACAGGATCATTGCTGTTCCCCATTCGATGTACAGGGTGAGAAATGTGTACATATATCCTGATTTTGTTCCAAAGGACGCACTGGAAGGCGGAACTTCATTTATTGAAAGTCTCGATACTATTTACTACCGGGACTATAATTTTATAACATCACGGGAAAAGCCCCCGTTAAAGAACGACCTGATAATCCAGTCGCTCTATCTGAAACCCGGATCCCTGTTCAATGTAACGAATACCGAACGGACGCAGTCGCATCTTCTTGGACTGAAGACATTCAGGCTGGTGAATATTTTTTACAGTGAAGTCGCAGATCCCGAATTCCCGGAATCAGATGAGAAGAGCCTTGACTGCACCATACAGCTTACTCCCCTTGCAAAACAATCGTATAAGGTTGAGCTTGAAGGTACAAACACGGCAGGATACCTTGGAGGTGCGCTTAACCTGATATACCAGAACAAGAACCTTTTCCGGGGGGCTGAATTATTCAACTTAAAGCTCAAAGGGGCCTACGAAGCACTGTCGCAGCAGGATACTCTGCGAAGCGTACAGGAGTACGGTGTTGAAACAAGCCTGAGGTTCCCCAAGTTTCTGCTGCCTTTTCTTGACAAGGAGAACTTTGTAAAAAAATACAATCCCACTACCACCCTGCTTGCCGCCTATAACTACCAGGATATGCCCACATATGCCAGGACCATGGCAAATGCAACATTCGGGTATACCTGGAACGGAAGCGCATATACCACTCATATCGTCAATCCGGTTCAGCTTAACCTGGTCAATCTTCTGAGGATCGATTCGGCATGGAACTCCTGGATTGAATCATCATCTTACCTGGCCGACGCCTACAGGGATGTCATGATACTGGGCGGAGGTTACTCATATATCTTCAATAACCAGAAGATCAAGAGGTCTAATGATTACTGGTTTATCAGGGTCAACGCCGAAGCTGCCGGAAATATACTGAGTGCGGTCAGCAGGCTTGCAGGTATAGAGAACAGCAATGGAAGCTACAATTTTCTGGGTCAATCATTCGCACAGTATATAAGAACAGATATCGACCTCAGATACAATGTTTTCGTCAATGATGTCAGTTCTTTAGTATACCGTGGCTTTATCGGGGCCGGGATCCCATATGGGAACTCGCGGGCAATACCATTTGAAAAACAGTATTTCAGCGGAGGGGCAAATGGTATCAGGGCATGGCAGGTGCGCACTCTGGGCCCTGGATCATATTTACCCGATTATACAAAGCTGCTTAACCAGACAGCTGACATAAAGTTGGAGGTAAATGCGGAATACCGCTTTAAGCTATTCTGGATACTAGAGGGAGCACTCTTCCTCGATGCAGGCAATATCTGGTCGTACAATGACGATCCCGCAACTCCCGGTTCACAATTCAGATTCAACAGCTTTGTCAATGAAATTGCTGTCGGAACAGGGGCAGGACTGCGGTTTGATCTTGATTTCGTGCTGTTAAGAGCTGATATAGGGATCAAGCTGAGGGATCCGGGCCTGGAGGCCGGCTCAAGATGGATTACAAAATGGGGAGATTATTACAAAGCTACCGAATACATGGATTATTATGGAAATATCAAGCACTCCAAGATTTTCGGTCTTGTCATCGGGATAGGATATCCCTTCTGATCAAAAAATATTCCGGATTTCTTCTCCTGTTCACTAATAATTCTTAAATTGCATCAGTCTCACTGCGTATTATGAACCGTTTGTTATTTGAACCTGTCAAAGAATGGCTTGGCTTTACCAGGTGTGAAAGAAGAGCCTCTTTTATATTGCTTATTTTTATTCTTTCGGTCACCGGGTTAAAGTACATCATTCCTGAACGGCATATTTCGATTGAAGAGGTGCCTCTTGAGGTCAGGGACACTGTTAATATATATCTGTCAGGTATGAGGACATCGGAAGCCGGAACAACTTCCCGGGGGATCAGGGACGGCCGGCAAAGGTCGTTGCTCGACATCAACAGGTGTGATTCGGCATCGCTGGAAGCCCTGCCCGGGATAGGGCCCGTTCTCTCGGCGCGTATAATCAAATACCGGAGCCTGCTGGGCGGGTTCGCACACGTGGATCAGCTCAGGGAGGTATACGGGCTCCCGGAAGAGACCTTTGAAATGATATCGGGAAGGTTGTATGCGGATTCGTCGGCTGTACAAAAGATCAATATCAACAGTACTGATTACAGGCAGCTCATAAGGTTTCCCTATTTTGAAAGATTTGAGGTGACTGCAATCCTGAAATACAGGGAATTGCATGGCAGGGTAGATGGATTTAATGAATTACTTGAAAATAAGCTTATTGCACCCGAAAAGGCAGGTAAGATAAGGCCGTATCTGGAGTATTAAAAGGAGTTAACCACAGAGTTTCACAGAGTTAGAAAGGAGTAACACGGCTTTTAAATCTATAAACCGTGTAACTCCCTGAGAGTCTGAGCGTGGCGAAGAACCGTGCAACTCCGTGGTTAAATATTCTGATTCTTCAGTTTAAACAATTTTTTCCTCTTAAAATTTTGATTTCACCCTATAATTCCGTATCTTTAATAGATCCATTTAATCCAAAATGAGAATTCCTGTAATTATTTAAATATCAAAAAAATAGACAGCATGAATAAATTATCTCCTTAAAAGTTTTGAAAAGAATATTTCTATTTCTAACTTTGCGCCTCGTTTAAAACAGAAATTTTATTATGATCATTGTACCCATTAAAGAAGGCGAAAATATAGAAAGGGCTTTAAAGAAGTTCAAGCGTAAGTTTGAAAAGACGGGAGTGATTCGTGAATTGCGCTCACGTCAGGCTTTTGTCAAGCCTTCAGTACGCCGGAGAGAGGAAATCAAGAAGGCTGTGTACGTTCAGAAGATGCAGGAAGACGAAGAATAGCATTGTTTCCGCATCATCTTCATTTTAACATAACAGACAGGATTCCTTCATGGATCATAAGGAATCATTCCTGCAATATCTGAAAGTCGAAAAGCGGTATTCACCGCATACTATCCGGTCATATCAGAATGACCTGGATCAGTTCTTCGCGTGGCTCCCGGAAAATAACATACCCGAAGATCCCGCGGAAATATCTTCACACAGCATAAGGGCATGGATTGTAAGCCTCATGGACAAAGGGATCACCTCCGTCACCGTCCACAGGAAGATCTCGTGCCTACGGGTATTCTTCAGGTATCTCAGGAAAGAGGGAAAAGTAAAGGGCGATCCTCTTGAGAAGATAGTACTACCTAAAAGGAAGAAGAGATTGCCCGTTTTTGTGGATGAAAAGGCTCTTGAGACCCTGCTCGATGAATTCAGCTTCGGGGATGACCTTGCCGGAATAAGGAACCGCACAATCATTGAGATGCTTTACCTTACAGGGATGAGGAGGGCGGAGCTCATCGGCCTCAGGGATGCTGACGTTGATCTGGAGAGTGCAACGGTGAAAGTTACCGGGAAGAGAAACAAGCAGAGAATAATCCCGCTTGCCAAACCATTTCTTTCAAGGCTTGAGGAATATATGAAGATCAGGAATGAAGCTTCAGTCCAGGTAAGCGGCAACTGGTTTTTTTTGACCGGCAAGGGGAACAAACTATATGACAAATATGTTTATAATGTTGTGAGGGGTTATCTGTCAATGGTAACTACGATTGAAAAGAAAAGCCCGCATATACTGAGGCACACTTTTGCCACGCACATGCTTAACAGGGGTGCTGACCTCAATACGATCAAGGAGTTTCTGGGGCATGCCAATCTCTCTGCAACACAGATATATACTCATAACACTTTTGAGAAACTTAAAAAAATATATAAACAGGCTCATCCAAGAGCTTAATCTAAATCAAAATAAACAGGAGGTACTACCATGAACATTCAGATTCATTCAGTGAGGTTTGATGCCGACAAGAAGCTAATTGATTTCGTTCACCAGAAACTTGACAAGCTTATCGTGTATGGTGAGGATATTGTAAATGCCGAAGTATACCTCAGGCTTGATAAAGATCAGACACGTTCCAACAAAATAAGCGAAATCAAACTGGATCTCTCAGGTGGACCTTTATTTGCGAGGAAGCAGAGCAAGACATTCGAGGAGGCAACAGATGATGCAATTGATGCTCTTAAGAAACAGATTACCAGGCATAAACAGAAGAAGAGAGGAGTCTGAAAACACTGTTTATAAAATTGTCTTGAATTATTTTGAATAATAAATATTAAATTCATACATTTGCACACCGTTTTTTAAGGGTGTACTATGCACTAACGGGACGTTCTTTAAATTGCCGATGTAGCTCAGTTGGTCAGAGCAGCTGATTTGTAATCTGCAGGTCGGGGGTTCGAATCCCTTCATCGGCTCTTGAACGAGTTGCAAATGTGTCTCTTAAGAGATTAACTCTGTTTCAAGGGGGAGATACCAAAGCGGCCAACTGGGGCAGACTGTAAATCTGCTGGCGAATGCCTTCGTAGGTTCGAATCCTGCTCTCCCCACTTAAACGGATTCCTGTTGCAAAATCAGGCAGCAAGAAGGGAGAATATAGAGATCTCTATGGACGATATAAGCGGGAGTAGCTCAGTTGGTAGAGCATTAGCCTTCCAAGCTAAGGGTCGCGGATTCGAGTTCCGTCTCCCGCTCACTACTTTGAGGCCAGAGTAGCTCGGGGGTAGAGCACTTCCTTGGTAAGGAAGGGGTCGGGGGTTCAATTCCCCCCTCCGGCTCAACTGGAAAAATGAATTTTGAATTTTGAATTTAATACAGATACGATAAACTAAATTTAATAAGCTTGGAGTTATGGCAAAAG
>JAZDMU010000046.1:0-11288 GCA_043800695.1 Bacteroidota bacterium | reverse complement strand
CGGGATCGGCTTCGATCGGAATGACAGAATAACTATTGTAATGGAGGGAAGAAGCGGCGAAGCGCACACCTAAAATTGCTTTTTATTGATAATCTTGGTGCGCCTCGCCGCTTCTTCCCTCTACCTTGTTCTAACATGTCTGTCTTTCCGAGCGGAGCGAGGAATCTCCTGAATATCAACACCATGTAATATTTGTGTATAAAGATTAGCTTCAAAAGGAGGGGAAATGTATCAGGTTTATATTCAATATTTTACTTTCAGTGTTGTACTAATCTCCCCACTCTCCCCTTCATTGAGATATTGAACAATTATAAGAAGTATCTGTTTTTATTTCGTTAACTTTACTAACTCTAACTAACTAAAAATGACATTAGTTCCTGCTCCGATGGAAATAATGGATGGCCGAAACCTCTATTACACTTTTATTGCCGGGGCAAAAAAAATCATAGAACACCAGATAGAACTCAACAGGATCAACGTTTTTCCTGTAAAAGACGGAGACACCGGAACAAATCTTGCATCTACCATAAGGTCAGTCATTGAATCACTTCATCCCCACAGGTCGTACAAGATAACAGCCGACAGGATAGCAGAAGCAACCCTCATGAACGCAAGGGGAAATTCCGGGATCATATTCGCTCAGTTTTTCTACGGACTGAGTGTTGAAACAGGCGACCTTAAATCAATAACGGTGAGGCAATTCGCTGAAAGCATCCAACGCTCTGTACGCTATGTTTACGAAGCTGTTGCCAACCCGGTGGAAGGGACAATGCTTACAGTGATAAAGGATTGGGCAGAATATATCTCGCAGGCATGGAGCAGGTTCAGCGACTTCAACAATCTTATGGTAAGCTCATACGACATCCTTAAAAAGTCGCTTATCGAAACAAAATCAAAGCTGCAGATACTGGCAAAAAATAATGTTGTTGATGCAGGAGCAAAAGGATTTGTTCTTTTTGTTGAAGGAATAATAGAATTCATACAGTCAAGGAATATCCGGGAACTTATACTTTCAAAATCCGAAGTATCCTCTTTTCCTCAAATTGAAGAGGTGGCAGCTGAACATGTCGATCACAGGTACTGCACAGAGGCAATAATTAAAAACAGCAGTGTTGATAACACAGCTCTTAAAAGTATTCTTTCAGATTACGGCGACTCCATAGTCATTGCAGGATCTGACAGGATAAAAAGGCTTCATGTGCATACCAATACCCCTGCCGAGCTTTTCGATGAACTCAGGAGCATGGGTACTCTCACATTCCAGAAAGCCGATGATATGGTACGCCAGAGCGAGGCAGTCTATAAAAGAAAATGGAATATTGCATTAGTGACAGATTCAGCATGCGACCTTCCTCAGGAACTGATAGACAGGTACCAGATAAATATGTTGCCGCTGAATATCAGTTTCGGCGATAATAACTATCTCGACAAGGTGACCATGAAGCCGGCCCAGTTCTATAAACTGCTTGATGAGAGCCCTGATTACCCGAAATCGTCGCAGGTGAACGAGGCTTCATTTGTAAATCTCTATTCACATCTTGCCTCACATTACGATTCAATAATTGCAATCCATCTCAGCGATAAGCTCAGCGGAACCTGCAACAGCAGCCTTAAAGCAGCAAGATCGGTAAGCAGTGAATTCAGCAAACCGGTATCGGTGATCAATTCAAGGAACCTTTCCGGTTCGCTCGGGCTGATAGTGCTCAGGACGGCTGAGGCAGTTGAGGCAGGAGTTCCGCACGATGAAATAGTAAGGCTTGCAGAAAGCTGGGTTAAAAGAGCCAGGATATTCGTGAGTGTCAGAACCCTCAGATACATGGTGCGCGGCGGCAGGGTGTCGGCCGTAAGGGGGCTTATCGCAAACTTATTGAATATCAACCCTATAGTCTCCCTGGATGAAACCGGAAAAGCGATCGTATTCGATAAGACATTCAGCCAGAAGGCCAACATGCAAAGGGTATTGACTCACGTCACTGCTTTGCTTTCCGGTAGAAAGCTTTGGAATTACATTGTGCTGCATGCCAACAACGAAGAAGCTGCTTCATGGTATGCCGGAAAAATGGAACTGCTTACAGGACTGAAACCTGTTTCCATTGTCAATATTTCTCCCGTAATAGGTGCAAATGCAGGAGTCGGGGCTGCATCGGTAGCCCTCCTCTATGATTAATTTTTAAAATATGACTTTCATCCAGATCTGGTTTCAGGCTTTGATGGTTATAATGATAATGATGACCCTGCTCTGGATTGTCTCTGTCTTTATCAGGAATGTAAGCATCGTTGATCTCTTCTGGGGTTTCGGATTCGTTGTCGCAGCATGGTTCTATTACTTTTATGGTGAAGGCCATGAAACACGAAAGCTTATAGTTTCAGTCCTGGTTTCGGTATGGGGTCTAAGGCTCTCCGGTTATCTGGCATTGCGTAATTACAGCAAAGGCGAGGATTTCAGGTATAAGAAGTTCAGGCAGAACTACGGTGAAAAAAGATACTGGTGGATAAGTTTCTTCCAGACCTTCCTATTACAGGGAGTTCTTATGTGGCTTATCTCCGCCCCTCTTCTCGGAGCCCAGCATTCCGGAGCAGAGAGACCATTTAATTTTTTTGATGCGATCGGGATGTTCTTCTGGATCACCGGTTTCCTGTTCGAAGCCGGTGGAGACTGGCAGCTTGCCCGCTTCAAAGCTAATCCGGTAAACAGGGGAAAAGTACTTGATTCAGGATTCTGGCGCTATACACGCCATCCCAATTATTTCGGCGACTCATCGGTATGGTGGGGCTATGGCTTCTTCTGCCTCGCAGCCGGAAGCTGGCTGCCCGCACTGGGCTCAGTGCTTATGACGCTGCTTATCATACAGGTATCAGGGGTGGCTTTGCTCGAGAAAAGCCTTAAGGAACAAAAACCTCAGTACAGGGATTATATTGAGAAAACCAGCGCCTTCCTTCCCTGGTTTCCCAAAAAAACCGATATTTAAAAACCCAACAAACCATGAAACGAGTATTCTTCTTCACAGCCCTGGTTGTGCTCCTGAACCAGTGCACAGGTCCGGAAAACAAGAGTGTTTATAAAGCTGATATTATTGTATACGGAGGCACCTCGGCTGCAGTAACCTCATCCGTTCAGGTGACCAGGATGGGCTATTCGGTCATAATTGTCTCTCCCGACATGCACCTGGGAGGATTGACATCATCGGGACTTGGCTTTACCGATACAGGGAACAAGGAAGTGATCGGCGGACTGGCAAGGGAGTTTTACCAGCTTATTTACGACCATTATCAGAAACCGGAATCGTGGAACTGGCAGAAGCAGTCGGAATATGGCAACCGCGGCCAGGGCAATCCTGCCATTGACGGCGAAAAGAGAACCCAGTGGATATTTGAGCCTCATGTTGCTGAAGCAGCTTTTGAGAAGATGATAAACGATAACCGGATAACTGTTTTCAGGGATGAATGGCTTGACAGGGAATCCGGCATTGAAATGAAAAACGGATCAATTATTTCCTTTAAAACTCTCAGCGGAAAAAGGTTTAAAGGGAAAGTATTCATCGATGCAACATACGAGGGCGACCTGATGGCTGCTGCAGGGGTTACTTATAACGTCGGTCGCGAGGCAAATTCCGTTTATGGTGAAACCTGGAACGGTGTACAGAAAGGCGCCTTCCATCACGGACATTGGTTCAAAGACAACATAGATCCTTACCGGATACCCGGTGATTCTTCAAGCGGTCTTCTTCCCCGGATATCATCAGAGATGCCGGGCGAAAACGGGACGGGTGACAATAAGATACAGGCCTATTGCTTCCGGTTATGCCTTACTCAGCATTCTGAAAACAGAGTGCCGGTTACCAGGCCTGAAGGATACGATTCAAGCCAGTATGAGCTTCTTGTAAGGCTGGCTGATACAAGATGGGATGAATTCTTCGGCAAATATGATCCGATACCAAACCTGAAGACCGACGTAAACAACCACGGCCCCTTCAGCTATGACAATATCGGAATGAATTGGGATTATCCTGAAGCATCCTATGAAAGACGAAGGGAAATAATCAACGAACATATCCTCTACCAGAAAGGAGTGCTTTACTTCATGGCTACCGACCGCCGGCTTCCGGAATGGGTCAGGGAAACCATGAACAGCTGGGGCTATTCAAAGGATGAATTTTCTGATAACGGCAACTGGCCATATAATATTTATGTCAGGGAAGCCCGGAGAATGATTGGGGAATATATAATGACGGAGAATGACGTGCTGGGAAAGAGATCAGTACCCAGGCCTGTGGGAATGGGCTCATATACAATGGATTCGCATAATATTCAGAGGTATGTCACACCCGAAGGGTTTGTACAGAATGAAGGTGATCTCGGCGTGAGTCCGGACCGCCCTTATCAGATCGATATAGGATCAATATTGCCTCATAAAGAGCAATGTAAAAATCTTCTTGTCCCGGTATGTGTCTCCAGCTCTCATATTGCGTTCGGTTCAATAAGAATGGAGCCGGTATTTATGATCCTTGGTCAGAGCGCGGGAACCATTGCATCAATGGCAGTTGATAAGAGAGAAGCTGTCCAGGATATCAGCTATGAAGTGCTGAAACTAAAACTTGAGGCTGACGGACAGATACTGAATTTCCAGTAATTAAGAATCGTTTTAGCCAGGCTTATTGTTTTTTTCAGTTTTTTCCTGTTTTCCGAATACTTCAATAAAATCTTTATAAAGAGTTGATAATCAGATATCGGTTTTCTAATATTGGTGCTGCAATAGCGATCCTGGAATATAAACGTTGCTTAAAAATTCTCAGCCCCGATTCGGGGTTGAATATGAATAACCCCCGGTGCAACCGGGGGCAGAAGACTAAAACATGATTTCAAACCCTGAAAGGGTTTAATATTGTTGGGGTTTACAGGTTGTTTTTGTTCAGGAGTATGCTCCTGGAATCAGGTATAAGGATTGATAAGATACTTTCCATAACCCTCATATTCAGCTCCTTCAGAGCTGATATAGTGTTGGGCTTGCATACCCCCGGCTTCACCGGGGGTTATTCACATTAAGCTCTTTCAGAGCTATTTAAGTATGGGTGCCTGCATGTTAGATCTTTCAGCGCAGGTGGTTGCAATTAATTAATCATCACCATCATCATTAAGTCATATATTACCTTATTCATTCCTTTCCGGGTGCTGCATTGCGGAAAACAGGCGACGGGCAGATATTAAATTATGTTAATTAAGCCGGGATTGACTGCAGTGATATTGTTTATTCCGGTTTTTTAATACCTTTGGCATCCTGAAAAAAATCTCTCAGGAATGAATTTCAGGATCCCGGCGTTTTTCTTTCTTCTGATATTTTCCCCGCTGGTTATTTCAGGCCAGGTTGATTCGACCCGGTCTTTAAAGCAGGCATTAATCATAAACAGATTGTCTCATCCCATAACATTCGATGGAATCCCTGAAGAGGATACATGGCATTCTGTTGAACCGGTTAAGCTGATAATGTACTCCCCTGTATTCGGGAAGGAACCTACTGAGGAGACCGACTTCCGGATGGTATACGATGACAAATATTTGTATGCGGGTGCCTGGATTGATTACGATGATACTGCCATGATAAAGTCAGCCAGTTATAAAAGAGATTTCAGTGGCATGGGAGGAGACTGGCTGGGATTTATTCTTGATACGTACAACGATAAGGAAAACGGACTTGCATTTTTTACTTCCCCCGACGGACTGAGGTTTGATGCAGGAATACTTAGGGACGCAGTTACAGGAGCTCCCGGACAGGAACCTATGAATCTCAGCTGGAACACATTCTGGGATGTGGCAACCAGAAAGGATTTCAGGGGATGGAGTGTAGAAATAAGAGTTCCTCTCAGCAGCCTCCGGTTCCAGGAGATCAACGGGGAGGTCAGGATGGGTCTGATAGTCCAGAGGTGGATCCCTGCAAAAAATGAGACCGATATTTACCCTGCAATCCCCCCCAACTGGGGACAAGCATCAGCAATGAAACCATCACAGGCCCAGGAGATAGTGTTCCTCGGGATCAAACCTGACAAACCTCTCTATATAGCTCCCTATGCACTTGCCGGATTTGATAGCGAATATGAGCTGAATGCTGACGGTACAGCTTATAACAGATCACAGAAACCTGTACTGGAGGCCGGGGTGGATATAAAATACGGGCTCACGGGAAACCTGGTCCTGGATGTAACGGCAAACACTGATTTTGCACAGGTTGAGGCTGATGATCAGCAGGTTAACCTTACCCGTTATTCTATGTACTTCCCCGAAAAGCGTCTTTTCTTCCTTGAGCGGGCCAGCGTTTTTGATTTCAGCATGGGAGGTAACAACAATCTCTTCTACAGCCGCCGCATTGGCCTGAGTGAAGAAGATGAAGATGGATACCAGGAACCTGTCCGCATTTATGGCGGTGCCAGGCTGACGGGAAGGCTCAATAAATGGGATGTGGGATTTCTTGACATGCAGACTGCTCCTCTCTGGAATAAAGACGAAGCAGGAACACACACAATGATGCAGCCCTCCGAGAACTTCGGCGTCCTGAGAATGCGCAGGCAGATTATCAATGACAATACTTATATCGGGGCAATGGCTACAAGCCGCCTCGGAGCCGACGGATCATACAACATGGCATACGGTATTGATGGCATATTCAGGGTTTTCGGCGACGACTATCTCGACTTTACATGGGCCCAGACTTTTGAGGATAATGTCAGTCCGGAATCACTCCTCGACCCGGCTAATTTCAGGGTAAACTGGCAGAGACGTTCAGTCAGGGGTCTTGGATATGAACTCGGGTATTCACTTTCGGGTGAAAAATTCAATCCGGGCATTGGCTTTGAGATGATGGATGATTATGATTCATTCAGGGCAGAGCTGGCTTACGGATGGATCCCGGGTGAAAAGTCAAAACTATATTCGCACACCCCGCAAACCAGGATCAATTACCGCAGGTTCATCGACGACGGATCGCTGATGAGCTTCACAAATTTCGCCGGATGGTCGTTCCAGACCAAGAACCAGGCAATGATGGAGATAAACCTTGTAACAAATTTTGAGAATATCCGGGACAGTCTTGAAATAAGTCCGGACGAACTCTACATCCCTCCCGGTAAATACAATTACCTTAATCTCTGGATCACCTCTTCGACGCCGATGTCGAAACCGTTTTATGTTATGTCAGTGATCCAGGCAGGCCAGTACTACGACGGAAACAGGTTTTCGGTCAGACTTGAGCCCATGTGGAATATATCCAGGCATTTTGAAATAGGCGGAACCTATAATTTCGACCATGTAAGTGTAAGCAGGAGAGATGTTTCCTGGACCAACCACCTGGTGGGGTTGAAGGCGCTCTATATGCTTAACACAAAATTCTCGGTCAATGCATTTATCCAGTACAATAAATCCGTTCATGAAGTGATTTCAAATCTAAGGATAAGATACAACCCGAAAGAAGGGAATGATCTTTACCTTGTGTTCAATGAAGGACGTAATACAAACCTGTCGCGCGAGATGCCTAACCTGCCGGAATACTTTACCAGAGCAGTGATGGTCAAGTACACTTATACATTTAACTTATAAAAGCTGCCAACCTGATTATCAACGGCGGCATGACCTGAAAAATGATTTCTGAGCCTGAGACAATATAAAGGCTGACTTTTCTGTTTTAGGCTGTAAAGAATTTCATAATAATGTCTGTCAGCAAATATGGTTTTTCAGTTGTTTTTATTCTGTTAATTTTATTCCTTGCCGGATGCAGTAAAGCCTACCTGCCTGACAATGACGATACCGGAGAGGAAGAACCCACAGATTACATCTGGGATACAACATCGGTCGTTCATATTATTCTTAATGGCAGTTCAATTTCGGCAATACCTGATGTTGTTGATATAAAAGGAAGCAAGGCAACCATTACATCGGCAGGTACTTACAGCATAACCGGCGCTCTGGCAAACGGTCAGCTGATCGTCGATTCTGATGATGATGCTCCGGTACGGCTTCTCCTCAACGGAGCCAGCATCACTTGCTCATCAAGCGCCCCCCTGTTCGTTTCAGATGCTGAGAAAGTAATAATCATGCTTGAAGAAGGCACTGAAAACTTTCTGACCGACGGGGTTACCTATTCATCTGCAGGAGAGCCCAATGCAGCACTATTCAGCAACACCTTCATGACCATTTACGGCGAGGGCTCCCTTACTGTTAAGGGAAACTATAATGACGGGATATCGACCGATGACGGTTTGCTGATAAAAAACGGCACAATCTCAGTTATAGCAGCAGATGATGGCATCAGAGGGAAAGACTATTTAATAATAAGCGGCGGAAACTTAAATGTCAGCGCAAAAAGCGACGGCCTTAAATCGGACAATGAAGAGGATGCTGAACTCGGATACATCAAAATAACCTCCGGAAATATCACAATCGCCTCAACCGGCGGTGATGCCATTGATGCAATTTCGTCAATTACAGTTGACGGAGGTACTTTGAATGTCACAAAATGTTACGAAGGGCTTGAAAGCGCACAAATAGAAGTGAATGACGGGAACGTGAGCATTGTATCAACCGATGATGCCTTCAATGCAACCATGGGAATGGCAACCGAAATGAACGACGGAAGCACTATTTCTATTAACGGCGGAAATATCTGCCTGAATGCCTCAAAGGGTGACGGGCTCGACAGCAACGGCAATGTTACTATTACCGCAGGAACTGTAATAGTCCATGGACCCTCATCCGCGCCGGAGGTTGGCTTTGACATAAACGGCACATTCAATATTGAAGGAGGATTTTTTATTGCTACCGGGCCAAATTCGGGACATATGATTGAAACACCTGCAGCATCATCCGGCGCATACAGTATCAAAGCAACCTCCTCTTCAACATTTTCATCCTCGACACTGTTTCACCTGGAGGATGCTTCCGGCAACAACCTCTTAACATTCAGGCCGGTCCGGAATATTTATTACCTGGTGTTCTCTTCATCTTCGCTGAAGAGCGGTTCGTCCTGTTCAATATACACAGGCGGAACCTCAACGGGTACAAATATAAACGGACTCTTTACCGATGGTACCTACTCAGGCGGAACACTCAAAAAGACATTTACAATTTCCTCCAGAATAACCAGTGTCACCTTCTGACCCCGGTTATTCTATATCAATAAGGTATTTGTATAATTCACTCTTTGTCGATAGGATTATTGTGGTCGTGGTGTCAAAAGTCTTTTCAAATGTCTCCATCGATTTTACAAAGCTGTAAAGGTCCCTCGAGGCAGCTGACTGGTTGTAAGCAGCAGCATAAATAGCCGTAGCCCTGGCATCAGCCTGCCCCCTGATCTCCTCGGCTTTCCTGTAAGCTTCCGACTGGATTCTCTTCAGGTCGCGCTCCCTTTCACCGTTGATCTTTGAAGCTTCCCCCTGGCCTTCCGACCTGAATTTCTCCGCTATCCTGAACCTCTCGCTCTTCATCCTCTCATATACCTGCGTCTGCACTTCCGTAACGTAGTTGATATGTTTCAG
Source organism: Bacteroidota bacterium (assembly GCA_043800695.1). Classification (GTDB taxonomy): domain Bacteria; phylum Bacteroidota; class Bacteroidia; order Bacteroidales; family VadinHA17; genus LD21. The sequence continues at coordinate 1,770 of JAZDMU010000046.1, read as the reverse complement.
CCTTACATCGAGGATGACTATTCCGAGATCACTGGCTCTTTCATTTGATGACTTCAATATCTTAGCCTGTATGTTGAGCCTGCCTTCAATTATATCAGAAAGTGTGTCACCTACCTCTTCCCCGATCGAGCCGGATGGTGTCGGTATCCTGTTCACGCTTCGTACAACTTCCTCAAGATCATGGTTTGCAATATAATCGCGGACCTCACCGTCAAGGATATCTGCGATTCTCGAAATGGCGCCTCTCTCATCGGTAAGCCTCTTGAAGAATTGCAGCGGATCAGTTATCTGCCACCGGGCATAGGTATCGACATAAATGAACTTCTTGTCTTTGGTAGGCACCTGGTTAGGATCTCCGTCCCATTCCATATATCTCTTTTCAAAGTAGTTTGTCTTCTGAATAAAAGGCACTTTGATCTTTAGCCCGGGAGTGGTTTTAGCTTCTCCTATGGGTTTTCCGAACTGCGTTATCACAACCTGTTCCGTTTCCTTCACCTTAAATACCGTTTCAATGACAAGGATCAGTGCAACTATTGCAATGGTAAGCTGTATAATAAGTTTTTTATAATTCATGATTCCCCGGTTTTACTTGTTATTCATCTGCATCTGGAGAAGAGGAAGAACACTGTTTCCCTCCTCATCGGTTATGATCTTGTTCCCCAGCCTGGGGATCACAGTGGCCATTGTTTCAAGGTAGAGCCTTCGTTTTGTTACCTCCGGAGCTTTAATGTATTCCCTGTAGACGGCGTTGAACCTTGCTGCCTCGCCAAGGGCATTATTCACTCGTTGCATCGCGTATCCTTCGGCCATCTGGATGGTTTCATCAGCCTGTCCGCTGGCTTTTGGAATGATCTTATTGTACTCCGACCTCGCCTGGTTGATCAGCGTCTCTTTCTCCTGCTGAGCCTGGTTTACGGCATTGAAGGCATCCTTGACCGGATCAGGCGGATTCACATCCTGAAGCACCACCTGTTCGATCTTGATACCCAGTGAATATTCAGTGCATAATCTCTGTATCTCCTCCTGTACGCTCGTGGCTATCTCTATTCTTCCTACCGTAAGAACCTCATTGACAGTACGATCGCCAACTATCTGGCTCATGGAGGCTTCAGAGATATCCCTCATGGTAGAAACAGGCTCTCTCACCTTAAAGAGAAATTTGTAGGCATCGCTGATCCTGTACTGAACCACCCACTCCACATCGGCAAGGTTAAGATCGCCCGTGAGCATCATCGACTCATCCGAAGTGCCCTGCTTTGTATATTGCGATTGTATTCCGGAGGTGATTGTACGGAATCCGAATTCTTCCTTGTTCTGCCTCTCTACTGCAACCTTATATACTCTTTCAAGTACCGGTATTTTGAGATGCAGTCCCGGTTCTTCCTGGCGGATATACTTCCCGAAGCGGGTTATGACGCCCACCTCTTCGGGCCTCACCTGGAAGAATGTCATCCACAGGAGGATGATCAATGCAATGCCCAGAAGAGTATATTTAATAACTGGAATATACTTTTTCCAGTCGGACCGTTTTATGAAACTGTCATATTCCATTGGTTAAATTTTAAGGGTTTAGACAAAGATATCAATTATTCAGGAGAAATCCGGTTACAGGTTTCTGGTTCCCCTCCTTGTGTAATTCTTCACAATAAAGGTAACAGTTTATAAATTTACATTATAAACTTTTACCATGACAAAAACAGAAAAGCAATTAATGACAAATAAATGGTTATTAGTTGTTGGACACTATGAGAAGATTAGGCAAAAGAATGA
>JAZDMU010000039.1:0-110502 GCA_043800695.1 Bacteroidota bacterium | reverse complement strand
CCTGGTTCATCAGGTCGTCAAGAGACATTTCAAACAGGTTGTTAACTCCGGATGTGTCAGCCTGCCCTGATATCCGGTTTAAGAGGATGAATGGCAAGACTAAAAGAATATACAAACTCTTCATAATTCATCAATTAATTTCTGAGAAACTATTTCTGTGATATTATGAGAATCAACTTATATTCTGCGATAATTATGTAAAGTTACGTGTTTAATTGATTAAATTCACTTTATACACAGGAAGTCCGGTTAATCCAGGGCAGCTATTGTACTGTATACGGAAACAACCAGGATTTACCAGTCCGATTTGTACCACGACCGCACGTCCGTGGCTATCATTCCTGCCAGCAATGCCGCTTCAATTCCAAGATCACCATCCTCAAAAACCTCTACAAACTGTGGCTCAATTTTCATCAGGTCAGCACATTTCAGAAATGTTTCCGGATGCGGCTTAAAGTTATCCACATCGTTGGCGGTGATGATTATTTCGAAATACTCCCTTAAGCCGGTAAGTTCAAGAGTGCGCTCGACAGCCTCTCTGTGGCCTCCGGTTCCGACAGCCATCGGCAGCTTTCCATGATATTTTTTAACAATATTCACCACAGGTTCAATAGGCATTGCCAGGTGCTGAACCTTGTAGAACTCCTCAATTTTTTCTGTCATTATCTGATCAACTGTAACACTTCCGTCAAGGTTGCTGCTTTTTATTATTTCCTCAGCAATCATCCATCCGGGACTGCCAGTGTGCTTGCGGAGAAATGCATTGTCGATGTGCGCACCGTACTTGTTGCAGGCTTTTTTCCAGCCGTCAAAATGGAAAGGCATAGTATCGGCCAATGTGCCATCGAGATCAAATATCAGGCCTTTTACCCCTGGGTGAATATCGTATTCCATTCTGAGAAATTTGGGTGCAAATATAATTAAAAAGCTCATCCGTAAAATAAAAAGCCGCTTGTAAGGCGGCCTCTTACGAATGATGTTAATGTTTATTTTTTATACTGATCCAGGTAGTCGATCACCTGGCGGTAGACATTCTCTGCGGTGAAACCGAATTTCTCGTCAAGAATTTTGTAAGGAGCTGAATATCCGAAAGTTGATACGCCCCATACCTTACCCCTTGGACCCGTAAGACCCTGCAATGTGACCGGCAGACCGGCAGTGAGTCCGAATACGGGCACATCCTCAGGTATTATTGATCTCCGATAACCTTCCGGCTGGCATCTCAGCAATCCCTCTGAAGGAGCGGAGATGATCCTTACCTTCAGGTCATTCTTCCTGAGCAGGGAGGCTCCCTCAACAAGAGTCGATACTTCCGATCCGCTTGCAAGAAGGATGACGTCAGGCCTGCCCTGGCAATCCTGTACGATATAAGCTCCGTTGCGTATTTGCAAAGCATCTTCATACCTTGCATTTCCTGGTGAGGGCAGGTCTTTGATATTCTGGCGGGAAAGTATAAGCGCAGTGGGCGTTTTCCTGTTTTCAAGCGCCAGCTGCCATGCAACTGTTGTCTCTGCCGAATCAGCAGGACGAAGTACAAGCATACTGTTCTCGCCATGATGGTTTTTCAGATGCTCCATCAGCCTGATCTGTGCTTCCTGTTCAACCGGCTGATGAGTCGGGCCATCCTCTCCAACCCTGAACGCATCATGTGTCCAGATATACTTAACCGGTAATCCCATCAGGCAGGCGAGCCTGACCGCTGGCTTCATATAGTCGGAGAAGACAAAGAATGTTCCGCATGCCGGTATTATTCCTCCATGAAGGGCTATCCCGTTCATCACTGCAGCCATGGTAAGCTCTGCAACCCCTGCCTGCAGAAAAGCCCCGGAAAAATCACCCCTGGCGAACGGTTTTGTGTTCTTCAGGAACCCGTCAGTTTTGTCGGAGTTCGAAAGATCGGCTGATGCAACAACCATGTTCTCGATCTTTTTTGCCAGCACTCCCAGCACGGCTGCTGAGGCTGCCCTTGTTGCCGATCCATCTTTATGCTGGATCGACTTGAAATCAATTTCAGGGATGTTGCCTGAATAGAAGAGATGAAGCTTCTGGTCAAGGTCGCCGTTACTGGCGGCCCATTCAGCTTTTCGGTTCTTCCATTCTGCTGCATTCCTGCGCTTTGCGGTCAGAATTTTCTTATAGTGTGCCTTTACTTCTTCGAAGATATGAAAGGGATTTGCTGTATCGCCCCCGAGGTTTGCAAGTGATTTTTCATAGGATCCTCCTGCCTCGCCAACGGGCATCCCGTGGGTACTTGTTTTTCTCTCAAAGCTATTGCCCTCGTTATCGAGTAATCCTTTGCCCATTATCGTTTTTCCTATTATAAGAACAGGCTTTTCTCCGGAGCTTACAGCAGAACCAAGCGTTTTCCTGATCTGCTCCTGATCGTTTCCGTTAATGGTGATCACCTCCCATCCCCATGCGCGGTATTTCATTGCTGTATCCTCAGCTGTGACAGCCTTTGTTTCTGTTGAAAGCTGGATATCATTTGAATCATAGAACATTATCAGGTTGTTCAGCCCCAGGAACCCTGCAAGCCTTCCTGCTCCCTGCGATATCTCTTCCTGGATGCCGCCATCGGAAATGAAGGCGTAGGTCTTGTGGGCAAAGAGCTCCCCGAACCTTGCTGCAAGGAATCGTTCGGCGATTGCAGCTCCGACTGCCATAGTATGGCCCTGGCCAAGAGGACCGGAGGTATTTTCGATGCCTCTCGCAACATCGAGTTCGGGATGGCCCGGAGTGGGACTGCCCCACTGGCGGAACTGCATGAGGTCTTCAGCCGTAAAGTGGCCCGTCAGAGTCAGCACAGCGTAGAGCATCGGCGACATATGCCCCGGATCGAGGAAGAACCTGTCACGGTTAATCCACTTCGGATCAGAGGGATCGAAGCTGAGAAATTCGGAAAAGAGGATATGAATGAAGTCGGCTCCTCCCATTGCGCCTCCGGGATGACCCGATTTTGCCTTTTCAACCATCGACATCGCCAGTATGCGGATATTGTCGGCCGACAGTTTGTTAATGTCCTTGCTCATTGAATTCTATTGTTGAATAGTACAGGTAAAAATAAAGAAATAACCGCAAAGTGCGCTAAGAAAAGCAAAGGGCGCAAAGAATAATTACTGACTGAATCCTTTGCGTCCTCTGCTCCCGAGCACTCGGGATTGCGTACTTTGCGGTTAAAGGTATTTCCTGTCCTCCTCCGGAACTTCAAAGTACTTATCGTAGGATTTGACATCAGGCCCCGATTTTGCCTCAACCTTGTTGTCCCTTATCTTAAAGGTGCATTTTTCGCCGCCGATGCCTGAAAAATAAATATTGTATTCTTTGCCCCCTTCGTCTACCATGAGGATCCTGACCATATGAAGGTATTTCATGCTGTTCAGCTGGGCTCCGCAGATAGGACAGGTAAAGATATACTCAACTCCTCCCTTCATGCTGAATGAAGGGTGGGTTGTATGCGTGTAGTTCCCTAATTCAGGATTGATATAGACCAAACCTCTTTCATTACGGTCACTGAGGTTCGTGGCAGCAAGGATTATCGAGGTCTTTACGTTGAGATGACCCTTGCATACTTTGCACTTATATTCTACAGCCATAATATGCCTCCTATGAATTAATCAGGTTAATAATTTTGTCAGCAATATTCTTTACAAGGTACGAAATATTTTCACCAAATTCAAGTTTTTCGGGTTGAATCGCCAGTATGTAAACCGGCATTTTAAAAAATTCTGACAATCTGCGCAGGGAGATGTTGTGGGTGTTAAAGGTCAGATCCTGTATCTGGCTTAACTCCAGTAATTTATATGTGCCGGGGGACAAACCGAGGTCAACACAGTCAATAAGCACCAGGATGTCCGGGTCAAGATTGTTGATCTTGCCAATATAGTTTTCGATGCTAACCTCAACGGTAAGAGATGAGATACTGCCTCTGTTTATTATTTTGCTACTTATATAAACACCGGTTCCGTCGTCGGATTTAAGCACGTTGCCAATGCCAACAAAGAGGATCCTCCTGTCCCCCGGCAGAAGAAGATCTTCAAGGCTTCTATGCACCTTTGAAAAGGTATTTTACAAGGACCTGGCGCATGCAATTGGGGCAAATTACGTTGAACATATCCTTTCGCTTCAGGTCATCCCTGATCTCAACATCAACATCCTGTCCTTCGGAAAATTTGAGCTTATCGTTGAGCATGTTGAGGTTAAGTACTGATGAGAATGCCTTCGGTCCGAGGCGCCTGTGCATGAAATGGAGATGTTCCCTGGTAGTAATCACGGCGCCGCAACTCTCGCATATCAGAAGCTCTTTTTTCTGGTATTCAACGTTGTTCTCCCTGTCAAAGACAGCTATGTCATATATCTTGTCTGACAATTTCACTCCCTTGCCCGTTATGCAATGGTCCTGGCACATGGCACAGAAAATACATTTTCCATAATCCCTCTTTATGATCCTGATTCCCTTCTCCTTGTCATCGGTGAATGTTATGGCATGTGGCGGACAAACATTTGCGCACGTCTCACAGCCTACGCAGTTATCGTTGTCAACAACAGGTTTGCCCCTGTATCTCTCGAAAGGTACATGGGGTTCCGCCGGGAATTTTGATGTATACGCCGGAGTAACAAGAGATACAACAGCTTCCTTCAATTCTCTGAGCTTCGGGTATTTCATTTTACAGCATCTTTATAATCATCTTTCACTGTTCTTTTGCCAAGCTTTATCCCGAAATGGTATGTTCCCCTGATAAGAGCATGTGCTGCCACAGTGGAGGTGAAGAACAGGATTGGTATCGCGATAAGAGCCTTGACACCCGCCTCACTGATCCCAAAATGGAAACAAACTCCGACAAAGATACTGCAACAACCCAGTGTCACGCATTTCGTTGCTGCCTGGAGCCTGTTGTAGGTGTCAGGAAGCCTTATGATCCCTATGCAGCCCAGCAGGTTAAACAGTATACCGATTGTTATGAATATCAGGCTTATCATCTTATTCATTAAGTTTTTTACCGGTCAGGTATTTTGCCAATGTCAAAGTGCCGATGAAGCTGAGAATTATCCAGGCAATACCTATATCGAGGATAAATGATTTTTCAGTCTGGATTGATATTATTGCACAGACCCCCACAACGAGTATCCCGAAAATATCAACTCCCACCATGCGGTCGGGGATAGTCGGGCCGCGTATGATCCTGTACAGGCAGATGCCGCTCAAGCCGATCTGGATGTACAGCAATATGTTAAGGAATTCACTCATTCGATAATTCTTTTAATATACTTTTCAAATGCTCCTGTTATCATACCTGTATAAACTTCAGGGTCCTCTGACCTGACAAAAATCCAGTGTATATACAGGTAATCTCCTATAATATCGACAGCAATTGTCCCCGGAGTCATGGTTATTGAGTTTGCCAGCAGGGTGCGGGCCATCTCAGATTTAAGAGTCGTTTTTACTTTTACAATTCCGGGCCTGATAGGCATCGCCGGATGAAGCACTCTGTATGCGACATCAAAATTAGCCTTGATACATTCCCAGATGAAAATGACCAGGTAAACAAGGAACCAGAAATAACGCTGCGGCTGAAGAAATTTATAAACACTATGGAAGTAGTATCTGCCGAATATCAGTGAACATATCAGGGCAGCAACAGAGCCGACAATAAGGTTGGGCACAGTAATCTTGAAAGTCAGCAGCAGCCAGAAGATCAGGGATAGTATGAATACTGTTACATATCTCATTTTATATTCCTGTTATTTGTGAAGAATACTTTGACGGATCCATAAGTATGTCGGTAGCCGGTGTCAGGATCATCTCCCTGATCCCCGGGAAGACCAGCATGCTCAGGAGAAGGCAGACAACAGCCAGGACGATCATGCTGAAGAGCATGGGGAATGGCACCTCTTTGACTTTCAGCTTATTATCATCATCAGCTTTATTGAAGAAGGCATAACGCTGAAATTTCATGAATGAAGCCAGCGTGATTATGCTTACTATCACAGCAAGAAGCGCAAGGAAATAGAACCTGGCCATTATGGCGGCAACTATTATTATAAGCTTGCTGAAGAATCCGTTGAATGGGGTATCCCGGAGATTGAAAGTGAAGCTACCAGTGATGTGGCGGATGTTGCAGGCATTGATTTCGCTAATCCTCCCATCTCCTGGAGATTGCGCGTGCCTGTTGCATATTCAATCGCCCCGGCATTCAGGAAAAGCAGTCCCTTGAAAGCAGCATGGTTGAGGAGATGGAACAGGCCCCCTGCAATGGCCAGGGGCGGCAATTTCACTCCTGATACCGCGCGAGATAAGGATCATCCCGATTCCCACCGATAATATCACGTAGCCCATCTGGCTGATGCTGTGGTATGCCAGAAGCCTCTTTATATCCCACTGGCCTATGGCGAGGAATACACCGACAACCATCGATAAAGCTCCAAGCGTGGTTATCAGTATTGCCATGCTTTCGCTGATGACGAACATATTGAAGAAGAGCCTGATGATGACATATATCCCGACTGCCTTGATAAGTACTCCGGAAAGCATTGCTGATATCGGGGACGGTGCAGATGAATGAGCGTCGGGCAGCCATGCATGGAAAGGAATTATGGCAGCTTTAAGTCCGAAACCGCTAAGTAGAAGTACCTGTATAAGAAGGTAATAGCTCCTGTCATATCCTGTGCTGAATACATTCCGGATGTCGGCAATATTCAGTGTCTTCGCTTCCCAGTAGATAAAAGCGATTCCCATAAGTATCAGGAATGAAGCTATTCCGCCGAGGACCTGGTATTTGAATGTGGCTTCCAGCTCGTTTTTTTCAACTCCGAATGCCACAAGCGCATACGATGAGATGGCTGATATTTCGAGGAATACAAAGATGTTGAATATGTCACCGCTCAGAACCACCCCGTTCATTCCTGCAACCATGAGGCAGAAGAGGGCATAAAAGTAATTCTCTGAAGTGTATCTTGCTATATAGGATATTGAATAGAAGACTGAAAGGAAACCGATCAGGTTGATTATACAAAGAACGATTGTCGTGAATCCGTCCATGACCAAATATACGCCTATCGGCACACTGTTTATTGCCTCCCATCCTCCGACCTTATAAACCGACACATTGCTGCCGGTGGTGAAGAGCGACCAGAAGCTGACAACAACGAGGAACAAAAGAATGAGAGAGGCAAGATACTTGTTGAAATTCCTGATGAACCTCCCAAGTATCATTATCAGGAATGCACCTGCCAGCGGGATAACAACAAACAGTGGTATCAGCGGATTCATGATCTAGCCTCTTAAATTTTTGATCTCTCTTATATCAAATGTTCCGTATTTCCTGTAAATCCTTATAATGACAGCCATCAGCATGGCTGTTGTTGCCAGCCCTATCACGATCGCTGTAAGCACTAGTGCCTGCGGGAGCGGGTCAACATATACTTTTACCGGATCTGCCGGATCAATAATAGGGGCAACTCCTCCCTCCCTGAAACCGATGAGCGCAAAAATCAGGAAGGTGCTGAATTCCATGATCGATAACGATATGGCTATCTTTACCAGGTTTCTCCTGGTGATGACTCCGTAAAGCCCGACAAGAAATAATATGAAGCACAAATAGTAAGGTATCATTCCGGCATTTCTTCTTTAAATATTACAAGAGCAAGGAAAATGGTAAGTATGGAGGCTGCAACCTCTATCCCGACAAAAATATTATAAAGCGGCAGTATCCCCGCGCTGATCAGCTCTCCAACGGTCCCTTTCGGAAGCCAGTTATAAAAGAATACTTTAGCTCCGAAAAGGAAGCCCGACAAAGCCAGGAAGACAACGACGAGGATGGCAAGATTCTCATACATGGTAGATCCAAGCTCTTCCCTGGTCAGCTTCATGAAGTCGCTTCCGGCTGCAAGGATCTGCAGGATGAATGCACCTGCAATGATCACTCCGCCGGCAAATCCTCCTCCCGGTGTAAGATGCCCGTGGACGATCACATATATGCCGTAAAGGAATATCAGCCCCGATATCAGCTGAACTGTCTTCTTAACTATGGTCGTCATCCCTTTCATTACTCTTCAATCTTTTGTCTTTTATCTTTTATCTTATTTCTTCCCCTTTATCCTCAATATAGTCAGCACACCCAGCACTGCAGTTACCAGAACGGTAGCCTCACCAAGTGTATCATACCCGCGGAAGTCAAACACGACTCCTGTTACCAGGTTGGCACTGCCCGTCTTTGCAGCTGCTCCTTCAATATAGTGTTCCGCCATGCGAAGTGTGCTGTCGCCGAAAATATCAAGCGATCCGGCTGCAATCTTGAAGAAGTAAAACAGGACAACGATCAGCAGTACAGCTGTAATCGCTGACACATATCCCTGGGTATCAGGTTTAGAGAACAATTCCTCCCTTGAGCTATCGAGAACCACAGCCACCATGATTATGAGCGAGATAGTTTCAACCACTATCTGTACAATTGCCAGGTCGGGAGCTTTAAGGAGAAGGAAGCAGATAACCAGGCCATAGCCTACTATCCCGCATGCAATGACAGCCGAAAGAAGATCCTTTGCATGGATCGCATACAGGGCTCCCAGGATCATCAGACCGGTTATTATGGATATGGCAATTTCCATTTATACTCAGATGTTTATATCATAATCAGCAACATAATGATCAATCCTGCAAATACCCAGATAATATATCCCGTCAGTACACCTCCATGGGCTTCGCTCAGGAGATGGCTCAGCCACAGTACAAATTTCTTCGACAGGTCATATATGTCAAACCATTTCTCCTCAGCTTTCCTGTAGATCCACGCGAAGAAACCGAATTCGCTTATTGTTTTATAGAATTCAGGTGTGGCATAGCTGGCCTGAGCCTGGAACTTCTCACCTCCGATAAAACTCTCTTCCCTGCGGAATTGTTTAAGGTTGAGGGCGAGGTAAAGGATCACGCCCAGTATCAAAGAAATAACAACAAGGAGTGATACAAATGATGAATTCCAGAATCCAATGAACTGGAATTCACCTGTTACCGGCATGAAAAGTTTTGGTACAATATAGCTGGTTGCAAACACACCAAATCCGACACAAAAGAGTGCCAGGATTGCAAGAGGTATCCACATTGCGGCGGGTACTTCGCGCACTTGTTCAAACTCAGGCTTGCGTCGGCTGAGGAATATTCCTCCGATAAACTTTATGAAGCTTGCAAGAGTGAGGGCGGATCCGAGTACGGCCAGCCCCAGCCATAAAATCCAGAGCTTGTTTGAAATGCCTGCGCCGGAACCGAAATCAATTATTCCCTGGTAGATCATCCATTTGGATGCAAATCCGTTCAGCGGAGGAACACCCGAAATTGACATGGCAAAAATAAGAGCAGCAACGAATGTCACAGGCATGGCTCTGGAAAGGCCTCCCAGGTCATCAATGTTCTCTTTTCCTGTCCGGTATTCAACACAACCTGCAGAAAGGAGGAGCCCGCTCTTGTAAAGAGCATGATTTATCATATGAAACAAACCGGCTGCAATACCTATCATAGAGCCAAGGCCAAAACCCAGAACCATATAACCTACCTGGGATACTGCATGGAATCCGAGCAGTTTCTTATAATTGTGCTGGATAAGAGCCATCATCACGGCACTTATTATAGTAACCACGCCTATAATAAGCAGCATCAGCCTGATACCGTCGCCGGGGATGAAAATATCGGTCATCATCCTTGCCAGGAAATAGATGCCAAGCAGCTTGTCGAGCGATGCAGGCAGAAGAGCTGACGAGGAGGCAGGTGCATTTTTTGCATAATCCGGTACCCACGAGTGGAAAGGGAAGGCCCCGGCTTTGGTGAAGCTGCCAACCATGAGGGCAAGAAATGCAGTTACAGACAAAATATTGTCAGTCGGCAGATTGACTGATTCAATGCTCAGCGATCCGGTCAGTCTCCATATCAGGGCAATCCCGATGATCATTATTGAATCGGAGGCTCCGATAAGAATCAATGTTTTTTTGGCTGTGGCTGAACTATCCTCATCGCGGCCGGGGATAAGCTTGTACAGTGTAATTCCCAGTATTCCCCAGAATGCAAGAAATAATAGCAGATTATCAGCCAGAACTGCCCCGAAGGAGCAGCCTGCTGTAATCAGGAACCATGAATAATAGTTCTTTACCTTTCTGAATTTAATATAGGTAAGCGAATATAAAAGAATAAGTATAGTGAAAATGCTTATGAACAGAGCAATAAGTTTACTCAGGTTGTCAACTGTAAAGGCAAAATACCTGTCGGCGCCCTGCAGAAGATTTGAACCGAACAGCAGAACGCATGATTTCCCTACTAACCCGTCAAGCACAGCCATCTGTACAGATGAGCTGAACAGCGACAGAGTCATATAGCCGGTGACCAGACCAACTAAGAGTGCTAATATTCCTTTGATAGTCTGGAACTTATCAGGTATCAGAAACAGCAATATCCCCGCTGCAAGAGGCACCAGTATCAGAAACTGCAGGTAACTGCAGACTGACGGATGCGATATTATGGAGATAAACTCATTCATTTCTTACTGATAATGTTTTTCTTCAGTTCAGAAGTTCTTGCCGTTGAAAGGTCAATAAGCTCTTTTGCATTCATTATCCTGCTTCCTGTGTTGCAGTCATATGCTGTTGCAAGTCTTTCGGTGCAGCAGTAACACGGATCCACTGCGGCCAGAGAAATTGTGGCGTCTGAAATCGTCTGACCAATGCATGCTTTTTTGAATGTTGCAATATTCACATAGCTCGGAGCCCTTATCTTATGCCTTGCAGGGGAGTTGGATCCATCTGATACAACATAATGGAAGACCTCGCCGCGCGGAGCTTCTGCCCGTCCGGCACCGCTGCCTTCTGGTATCTCCTTAACAATTACATTGATTTCACCCTCCTTCGTTTTTTCAAGGCCCGCAACACACTGCTCGATTATCGATATTGACTCGTACATCTCAAGAAGCCTTACCTGTGCTTTTGCAAAAACGTCACCGGCTTCTGCTGTAATGACTTTCCAGTTCACCAGGGGATAGGCTGCATAGGGATCATCCTTTCTGACATCTATTGCTACACCCGAGGCTCTTGCAGTAGGACCTACTGCCGCATAATCCAGGATATCCTGCTTTGTTAGAACTCCTACGCCCTTTGTCCTGGCATGGATCACGGGATCATCCATTACAGCACCTGTAAGCAGGTCGGCCTTCTTCTTCAGGTCCGAGAGCACCTTACGGATAGCAGGTATCTTGTTGTTCTCAATATCCCTCCGCATGCCGCCCACCTTGAACATTGCATAACTGTTCCTGTTGCCTGTGATCATCTCAAAGAGGTCGAGTACCGGTTCACGGTATTTCCATGCCCACATAAACACTGTGTTGTATCCCAGGAAATGGCCTGCCAGTCCTACCCAGAGCAGATGGCTGTGTATCCTTTCAAGCTCCCCGATGAATGATCTTATATATTTTGCCCTGTCGGTTATCTTACATCCGACGATCTCCTCAACTGCATTTGCAAATGCAAAAGGGTGAGATGTTGAGCAAATACCGCAGATCCTTTCAACAAGGAAGAAAACCTGCTCGTATGTTTTTGATTCACTGAGTTTTTCTATACCACGGTGGTTATAGCCTGTTTCCCATTTTATGTCCTTTACGATCTCGCCGTCACAAAACAGCTTAAACAGTTCAGGTTCCTCCTGCAGGGGATGATATGGTCCGATCGGTATGAGAGTTTGTTTACTCATCTTCAGTTCAGGTTCTTATTTAAACTCTTTTCTGTATGGATAAACTCCTTCTGCCCAGTTGCCTTCAGATATCAGTTTCTCCTGGTTCGGATGATTCAGAAAATTTATTCCGAACAGCTCGTGCATCTCCCTTTCTATCCAGTTTGATGCATTGAACATATTTGATAGTGACTCAATCTGAGGATTTTCCTTATCAAGGATTACATGTATGTTCAGAATCAGTCCGGTTTCATCCATGCTGAAATGATAATGTATCTCAAATCCCCTCTTCGTATGAAGTGCAGAAGCAATGATGAACCTTAATCCTGCGGTCTTGTACAGATACTCAGTAACTTTCAGAATAGCATCAGGTCTGATTGTGATAACAGCACGCCTGTCGCTTTTCCTGAAGACTTCAATGACATCAGCCTTAAAGTTTTCCCTGAATTTCTCTATTACCTGATCAGTATCCATTTTTATACTCTTACTAGTCATTGGTCTAACTAACCCACCCCAACCCCTCCCAGGAGGGGATCCTCTCGATTCTGGTCCCTGCCCATGGGTCTTTGGTCTTCTTTCTTTTGTTTTTTGTCTTTTGTCTTTTGTCTTCCGTCTATTTATTAAGCAGCTTCACAATTCCCCCTATTATTGCCTCAGGTTTCGGCGGACACCCGGGTATATACGCATCCACCGGGATTATTTTATCAACTGGTCCTGCGAAGGGGATGCCGTCTGCAAATATTCCTCCGGTGCATCCGCAGGCTCCTATTGCCACAACCAGGATGGGTTTTGGAGCCTGGTGATATATCTCAAGAAGCCTCTCCTTGTCACGTTTATTTATTGAACCGTTGACCAGCAGAACATCTGCATGCCTGATACTGCCGACCAGGAGTATCCCGAAACGCTCAAGGTCGTGTCTCGGCGTCAGGCAATCCAGTATCTCGATGTCGCAGTTATTGCAGGATGCTCCGCCGAAGTGGAAAACCCAAAGTGACTTTTTGAAGCAGAATTCTTTAAAACCCACAGCTGCAAATATTTAGTAACCAAATGCAATCAATACTATAGCGATCACCGCAAGCAGGTTCATCCATATTGCAAAGAAGCTTATGGCCTGTTTGATCTTGATCCTCGGATTCGTATTTCTTATCAGTGTCAGTAAAAGAACTACCAGAATAACCTTGAGCACTGCCCAGAGAATGCCCCATCCATGGAGAGTGAAACCGTTCATCAGCAGGGCTATAAGAAACGATGGCAGTATGAAGAACATTATGTATTTAGCCAGTTTAACAAGCCCATATGGGGCACCGGAATATTCAATGAAGATACCTTCCGTTATTTCGGCTTCAGCTTCAGGCATGTCAAATGGAACAAGTGCAAGCTTTGCCTGGATGCAGAATATTCCAATAATAAATAAGAGTACACCGGAAACACTGCAGATAAATGGCGTCCCTGCCTGCTGGGTTTGAATAATTGAATAAAGATCAAACTGCTGTCCGCATTTCATAATTATCGAGGCAACGAAAAGCAGGAAAGTAAGCTCGTAGCTGAGGATGAGCTTCATCTCCCTTGATCCGCCGACGGCTGCAAGGGGATTTCCTGAAGCCAGGGCTCCCATGATATATGAAAATGAAGGAATTGTGAGCAGGTAAAAGATAACAAGCAGGTCACCTTTAAATCCCGTTGTTATGTTAAACAGGGGAAGAAGGATAAAGACTCCGGCCATCACTGCTCCGAAAACCGCGAAAACGGGGGCAAGCAGGAACATCATTGGTGAACCGTGCTTCGGGAGTATGGTCTCCTTTACCAGAACAAGCTTGAAAAAATCGTAGAAAGGCTGTAACAGGGGAGGGCCTTTGCGGAATTGAACCCTGGCAGTTATCTTCCTGTCGAACCATGAAAGGAAAGCTCCGGCAACTGCCACAAAAAGCAGTCCTGGGAAGATAAAGAAATAAAACAGGTACACTGCCATGTTACTTTTTTTCTGTTATATACAAATAGTCTTTTACAAGCACCCTGTCATTGAGCCTGTAAATATTCTTCTCAGGCGACTCATCCTCATCTGTCAATGATACAGTTCCTGGTGGTGATTCTTTGGTAAACTTATCCAGCTCCCTTTCATCGTTCAGGTTGTAAAAAAGATCCCTGTTCCTGTGGTATGTGAAAAAGTCGGTCATCATGGTCCCGAAAGGACAGATAGTTACACACGATTTGCATGCAATGCAGAGATTTGTATGCCTGTTGATCACACCATTGCTGTCTTTTTCAAGAGCATCGGCGGGGCAGACGGCGATACAGGGCGCATCTTCACACCTCCTGCATGTAAATCTGAATGAGGCCAGTTCACGGATCGTCTTCAGTCCGTTGGTGTTGCCTGCAGGATATAACAATGCTTCAGGCAGTTCAAGGGTTGAGTTCTCAACCGCTGCAGCCCGCAGCTTTATCATATCTATGAGGATCTTTCCGGCCATATCAGTCCCAGATGTTTGGTTGGTCTTTTATCTCATCATAAGTGAAAACGGGCCCGTCCTTGCATACGAAATATTTGCCCATCATGCAGTGACCGCACTTTCCCAGTCCGCACGACATGTTCTTTTCCATCGAGAGGAAGATATCATGTTCGGGATAACCCATTTCAAGGAGTTTTCTTGTTCCGAACTTCATCATCACCGGCGGACCGCATACGACTGCTACAGAATTCTTTATATCAACTTTTACATCGTCCAGGAGAATTGTAACTACTCCGACTCTTTCCGACCAGTCGCCGGAAGCCTTATCCACGCTTCTGTGCACTTCAAATTTGGGAGTCTGTCTCAGGACCGAGATATAGGGTTTGTAAATGCAGTCTTCCGGTGTTTTTGACCCGTAGCAGAGAGTGACCTTTCTCAGTTTTGCGGAAATGGCAATAAGGTTGTAAAGAAGCGATCTTATAGGTGCAAATCCGCAGCCTCCTCCGAGGATCAGAACCTCCTTATCATAGAATTTGTCAACAGGATAGCCTCTTCCGAAGGGGCCTCTTATCCCCATCAGGGCTCCCGGCTTAAGGTTATGCATATATTCTGTTACATAACCTGTCTTCATTACTGTTACTTCAAGCTTTTCTTTTACAAGAGGGGAGGAGGAAGGAGTGAAAGGAGCTTCCCCGATGCCATCAACCGAAACTTCAATGAACTGCCCTGTTTTGAATTCAAAATCATGTTCAGGAGTGAGGCAGAAAGTTTTTATCAGGGATGATTCTTCTATCACATCCGTCAGCTTTGCCCTTATAGGCTTATATATATTATTGTTGTTTCCCATAATGGTCAGGCAAATTCCCTGAAAAGCTCATTTTTATTTATTTTCCCTATGCAAGCCTCTATGCACCTTCCGCACCCTGTGCAGGCGATGGAGTTGAATTTCTGAGGCTTCCATACATACTTGCACATATACCTGTTCCTGAACCTGTCGTGAAGCCTGTGGAGGCTGTCTTCTCCTCCGGCGGTTCTCTCGAATCCGGGGTACTGGCAGGCATCAAGCTGTTTTACTTTTTCAAATCCGGGCTTGTCGATCAGCAGGAAGCAGGTGCAGGTGGGGCATATCGTTGCGCATGCTCCGCAGGAGACACACCGGGCAGAATATTTTACCCATACATCATGCTTTGCTTCAGCTACTATTTTTCCTGTCCTGCTGTAATCAGGCAATCCCTTGTTTGCATTAGTGAGCATCGACTCCGTCTCTTTCTGTTTATTTTCAATGTCCTTAATAATGTTCGTGTCATTAAGCAGGCCTGCACCTGGCATCATATTTAGAAACTCTTCACCTTTTTCTGAGATTACCCTGAATATTATCGTCCCGTCCATGCTTATAACCGCAAGATCCGACCTGCTGAGCGAGTATGGCCTGATGCCATATGTGAGGCAGTGACAGTGCTCCTGTGTTCCGAAGCAGTCGGAAGAGATCAGCAGGGTGTTCTCGCGGCGGGTCCTGTAAAAAGGATCTTCAAAATCCTTGTCAAGATATATCTCATCAAGGATCGACAATCCTTCAATATCGCAGTTGGGTGCACCAATGATGACCCTCTTCCTGCCAGTGCTTATTTCTGATGTCACATTTTCCCTTACAGGGAGGAAGAAACTCTTCAGCGATGTGGCAGGCTTGGGTTTGTTGTAGGAGATCACCGGTATGTGAGCCGTTTTGAGAAGCTCATAATCCTGACCGAATTCATCAGCAACATTTGCATAAACTATGTGTGATGTAATCAGCTTTTCGAGAAACTGATCCCACTCTTCCTTTTTTATGCTTTTGTATTGCATTTATGTGATTTAATTCACATTAAGAACATTTTATAAATGTATATAATTCTATTTTAAAAAAACAAGAGAAAAATCATAAAAATTATATACTACAGAATATCAAATGATTAAATATATATTTTAAATTAAAAATAATTCTTATTTTGCATGGACATAATTAATGATACAATATTATGTGAATAAAATCACAATAAAAATGAAAAACAGCATCAACCGGATTTTTCTGTATCGCTCCTGCCTGAACAGGCTCAGGCTGATGGGAGTGGAAAGGGTCTTCTCTTATACGCTGGCAACTGAAACAGGAGTGACACCTGCCCAGGTGCGAAAAGATTTTTCGGAGTTCAATATAAAAGGTACCAGGAAAAGCGGATATGAGATCGACGACCTGCTGGCAAGGATGGAAAAGATCTTTTTCGGTAACAGGGATCACAGCATAATCCTGGTTGGTATGGGGAACATGGGACAGGCGCTTTCAAAATACCACAAGTTCGTTACACGGAATATAAATATTATAGCAACTTTTGATATCGACCCATTCAAACATAAATATAAATCAGATATCCCGGTATATTCAATGGATAAGCTTAAGGATATTGTATCGAAAAACAAGGTGAAGGTTGCAATTATTTCAGTACCTGAGATATCGGCACAGGAAGTAGCAGATATGCTTATACGTCATGGCATAAAGGGAATTGTGAATTTTGCCCCGGTACTTCTGAAGTCACCACCCGATGTAAAAATAAATAACGTTAACCTTTGTGATGAACTTGAAAGAGTGATCTATTTTGTGCACAAACAGCTTAAAGCTGACGGACTTAAAAACCTTGAGCTATTATACAGGGATATGAAATACTGATCAGGGGGCTCGTACAGGGCGTGGGATTCCGCCCCTTTATCTGCAGAATGGCCGCAAAGCACGGCCTTACCGGTCATGTTGAGAACAGGACAGGTGGTGTATCGGTGGTTGTGCAGGGCGACCTTAAGACGATCGACAGGTTCTGCAATGACATCCTTCAGCTTGCACCTCCCGCCTCACAGATAAAATCAATTGAGATAAACAGTGTGTCCATTCCCGGTTTCGATAACTTCAGAATTACCGGAAGCAAAACCCGTGATGACCAGGTGACAGAGATAAGCCCGGATATTGCAGTCTGTCCCGAATGTCTTGCTGACCTTGAGAATGATCCCCTCAGAACAGATTATCCTTTTGTGAACTGTACCAACTGCGGGCCAAGGTTCACAATCATTGAACGACTTCCGTACGACCGTCCCCGGACTACAATGAAAAGCTTCAGGATGTGTCCTGAGTGCAAAACACAGTACAACGACATCCTCGACCGCCGCTTCCATGCACAGCCTATTGCATGCAATTCATGCGGACCGGTTTACACATATAAAGATCATAACAAAGAGCTCAAAAATATAACTGAGATACTTCATGAGATTTGCTCTCAGATGGCTTCAGGAAGAAGCGTCGCGGTAAAGGGAATGGGCGGCTACCACCTTATGTGCGATGCCCTCAACAACAACGCTGTCAGCGAGCTGAGGAACAAAAAACAGCGCGACGCAAAGCCATTTGCAGTCATGTTCAGGGATATTAAGGCTGTCAGGCACTATTGCCATATTGATGAAAGCGAGGAGAAGGAACTTGCCTCATGGCGCAGACCTGTTGTGATCCTGCGTCAGAAAAAGCCACTTGCTTCAGCTGTGAGCGACGGACTCAATACTATCGGAGCAGTCCTCCCGTATATGCCTTTGCATTATATGCTGTTCAGGGAATTAAATACGCCGGCTGTCGTCCTGACCAGCGGGAATCTTTCCGATGAGCCGGTTATAATCTCAGATTCTGAAGCCGTCAGACTTCTCACTCCTGTAGCAGACTCAATACTCAGCTATAACAGACAGATACTTAACCGTACAGACGATTCCGTCGTCAGGTTCATCGATAAGAAGATTTCCATAATCAGGAGGTCCAGGGGATTTGTGCCGCGACCTGTGGACCTGAAGTTCAATGTGGAGGGAATAATTGCCCTGGGCGCTGAACAGAAGAACAGCTTCTGCATCGGAAGAGAGAACCAGGCAGTAATGAGCCAGTATATCGGCGATCTTAAAAACCAGCCAACATTTAAATTTCTTGTAGAATCAATCGACAGGTTCACAAAGCTATTCCGGTTTAAACCCCGTTTTATTGCCTGCGACCTTCATCCTGATTATCTCTCTACCCGGCATGCCGAAGCGATGATGAAAGAGCTCAGGGTACCTCTTGTAAGGATCCAGCATCATCACGCGCATATAGCCTCATGCATGGCCGAACACGGAATTGATGAGGAGGTCATCGGGGTGAGCCTTGACGGAACCGGATACGGAACCGACGGAAACACATGGGGAAGCGAGTTTCTGGTTGCGGACCTCAGCAACTTCAGGCGGTTTGCCCATTTCGATTACGTTGCCCTGCCCGGGGGAGACAAAGCGGTTGAAGAACCATGGAGAACCGCATACTCATATATATACAGGTATTACGGCGATGATTTTGATTATGATTCGATGCCTCTTTTCAGAATTGTGGAAAAGAGAAAACTTACTATGGTCAGGGAAGCCCTGGTAAAAAACATCAATGCACCTCTCTCATCAGGAGCAGGCAGGCTGTTTGATGCCGTATCAGCCATACTGGGCCTCTGCATTGTATCACGGTTTGATTCCGAAGCTCCCATGAGGCTCGAATCAGCCATAAGTGACGAAACAGACGATTTCTATCCTTTTGATGCACATGGTGAAATAGTCTTTGCTGAAACCCTGAAAGCAGTTCTAAAGGATATGAAAAAGCAGCCGGCATCAGTGATCTCAGCTAAATTCCATAACACGATTGCCAGGGTGATCCTTGAAATATCAAAGCAGATAAGAATGGAGACATCAATAGAAAAGGTAGCTCTGTCAGGCGGAGTATTTCAGAATAAGTATCTTCTCGAAAAAACTTTGTATCTTTTAAGCCATAACAGGTTCAGTGTTTACACTAACCATCTTGTGCCTTCAAATGACGGAGGTGTTTCACTGGGTCAGCTTGTAATTGCTTCTAAAACAATAAAATAATGTGCCTGAGTATTCCGGTTAAAATAATTTCAATTGACGGCAGCATGGCTGAAGTCTCTGCCGGTGGCACCATTTTCAGGGCCGGAATGCAGATGGTTGAAGATGCCCGACCCGGCGATTATATCCTGCTACATGCGGGTTTTGCAATTCAGAAGATAAGTGCTGAAGAGGCTGAAGAGATGCTGAAACTGCTCAGGGAAATAAATGATGCCTGATGAAGTACATTGACGAATACCGCGACAGGGATCTGATAATGAAACTCGCTGGCAGGATCACGGCATCTGCCCGGCACGACTATGTATTCATGGAGGTATGCGGCGGGCACACCGCGGCAATACACCGGTTTGGAATACCGGCATTGCTTCCGGAGAATATAAAACTCATCTCAGGACCAGGCTGCCCGGTTTGTGTCACGGGAACCGATTTCATTGACAAAGCTGTCGCGTACTCTGAAATGGATGATGTGATCATTGCCACATTCGGCGACCTGATAAGAGTCCCTGGTTCTTCATCATCACTCGAAAAACAGAAAGCTTCCGGTGCTGATATCAGAATAGTATTTTCTGCCCTTGACGCGCTCGATATTGCCAGGTCAGAAAAGGATAAGAAAGTGATCTTCCCCGGGATCGGCTTTGAGACAACAGCTCCGGGAACTGCAGTTACCATAAGGCAGGCATTGCAGGAGAGAATTGAAAACTTCTTCGTGCTGAGCGCACATAAAGTCATGCCCCCGGCCATGGAAGCCATCGTGAAGGATGGTACGAAGATCAACGGATTCATATGCCCGGGTCACGTCGCAGCTGTAACCGGATCCTCCATTTTCAGCTTCCTGCCGGAGAAATACGGACTGGGCTGTGTTATAACAGGTTTTGAACCAACGGATCTTCTGCAGTCCATTTTAATGCTGATAGAACAGGTAAACAGGAAGTATCCGAAAGTGGAAATACAATACAGGCGGGTAGTGACTGCCGGCGGCAATACGCTTGCACAGAAAAACCTCAGCGAAGTATTCGTTCCGTCAGATGCATTCTGGCGTGGCTTCGGAACGATCCCTGCCAGCGGCCTGGTACCAGGACGCGATTACGAAAGGTTTGATGCGGAGATCTCTATGCCGGTCAAAGTGCAAAATCATGAGGAAAATGAAAATTGCATCTGCCCTGAAATCCTGAGAGGAGTGAATAACCCCTGTGACTGTCCCCTCTTTGCAGAAATATGTTCTCCGGAGAATCCTGTGGGTGCATGCATGGTTTCAGGTGAAGGTGCATGCAGCACCTGGTACAAGTACAAACGCGAAGGATGAAAGAGAGGATAACACTTAATCACGGCAGCGGCGGCAGGCAGACAAATGAGCTTATCAGGAACTTGTTTGCATCACGGTTCGGCATGATTGAGCCGCTTACCGATTCAGCCATACTGAAAAAGCCTGAAGCAGCTCTTGTCTTTACCACCGATGCCTATGTTGTGGATCCTGTTTTTTTCCCGGGCGGCAACATCGGCAAGCTTTCGGTTTGCGGTACAGTTAACGACCTGGCTGTCTCCGGGGCCAGACCCGAGCATATCGCCTGTTCATTCATTATTGAAGAAGGATTCTTTCTGGATGATCTCAGATCCATTGTTGATTCCATGGCTGATGAAGCGGCCAGGGCAGGAGTAAGGATAGTTACCGGTGATACCAAAGTAGTGGATAAGGGGAAATGCGACAAGATATTCATCACCACATCGGGTACGGGAGTAATTGAAAAAGGAAGGGAGCATATTGGTTCAGGCTCTCAGGTCAGGGCAGGCGACACGCTGATAATAAACGGACCGGTCGGCAACCATTCAATTGCGGTGCTGGGTGCACGCAAAGATCTGAGTTTCAGCACACCTGTTCTTTCTGACTGCGCCTCTCTGAACCATCTGACTACCGGCATTATGAACAAGTGCAGCGACATTCATTTTATGCGCGACCTTACCAGGGGGGGCCTTGCCGGAGTGCTTAACGAACTGGCCGGAATGACAGGGAAGGGAATCATCATCAATGAATCCGCGGTTCCCGTTGATGAACCCGTCAGGGGAGTTTGCGAGATGCTGGGATTTGATCCGCTCTCCCTGGCAAACGAAGGGAAGCTTCTCATAGTTGTCAGTGCACGGGCTGAGAAAGAAATACTGCTCGCATTAAGATCTGATCCTCTGGGAAAAGACTCAGCGGTAATCGGAAAGATAACTGATATGTATAAGAATATGGTGATCCTTAAAACAGTGGCAGGAGGCTCCCGCATACTCGATATGCCGTCAGGGGTTCAGCTGCCGAGGATCTGCTGACACACCCGGTTTAAAACCTGAAGCCGATCTTGACTTCAAGCCTGTTCAGGTTTTCCTTATAGGTGACATCTCCCGTATTATATTCCTTCATTTTATAACTGTAATGAGCATACCTGTAGGCAAAGCTCAGGTTGAACTCATAGTCTTCGTAAGCCCAGGAGATGCCTGTGCCAAGGGCGAAAGAAGCTCCGCCAGCGTAGTCTTTTGGTGTATTGTATTCTGAATAATAATAGGGATATTCATTGGTTTCGTCGGGCGTATAACTGCCAATTGGTATTATACCGCCTGCTCTTGTAAATATATAAGGACTGTTCCTGCTCTCACTGAAATTCTGCCTCAGCTCCAGCAGAAGGGGAGTGAAAGGACGCCCGAAAAACACGACTCCTGAGCCGATGCTTACAGATGTTTTCTTGTTATTGTACAGGTAGCCGGCCTGGCAGTCAAAGCTGAAGGGGGCAGGATAAGATGAATTCTGAGGACCGACAAGCAGCCCCGTCTCAAGGGAGAAGATAAAGCGGTTACCTTTTCTCACCTGCGAAACAGGTGTCTCAATTGAAAATCTGTCCACTTCATGCTGGTCATAAATAAAGATACTACCGTCGGAAGTCTCGAATTTATACTTTGATGAATCAGCTTCCAGCAGCTTTCCAAATATTTTACTTCCGTTTTTCAGGTAAATTACATCTTTTGCCTTTTGTGGATACAGTTGTATAATACTGAATGTCATGGTAATAATGATCAGAGAAAGTCTTTTCATAAAATGATGTTTTAAGTAAACAGGGTTTAGCATGATTTTTGTGTTATTACAGATAAGAAACTAAACCTACCTCAGATGAAAGCAAAAATCATTCCAATTGTTTTCTTCTCAATTTCATTATTGTTATCGATTTCATGTGAAGATTCAACATACAGGGAGTATAAAGGCAACGATCCAGTATACATGACCTATAGCGACCTGAGGGAATCTGTTGAGATAAAGGAAGATGTGCCTCTTTCAAATCCCGGTAAGATCTATTTCAAGGATGACTATATATTTATTATTGAGGAGCTGAAAGGGATACATGTTTTCAATAACAGCGATCCGTCATCACCTGTAAAGGAAGCATTTATAAATGTGCCGGGAGCTGTGGACATGGCGATCTCCGGTAATATTCTTTATACCGACAGTTATGTTGATCTTGTGGCAATAGATGTTCAGAATATCACGGATATAAAGGAAGTTGGCCGTGTGAAGGATGTGCTTCCTTACACTGTTCCTCCCGTGGATAATGATTTCCCGCAAGCCGGAGTTGATAAGGAAAAGGGTGTTGTTGTTGACTGGGATCTGAAGAAGATACGGGAAAGGGTCAATAACAATCCTCCCAATATTTATCCATGGTATGAGCTGGATGGCATAAGGCCACTTTCGTATTCGGCAAGTTTAACCTCAGGAGGTTCGGGAGTCTCCGGCGGCGGAGTTGGCATCGGGGGATCAATGGCAAGGTTCGGAATAAAGGATAATGTACTCTACCTGCTCGACGGCAGTAATATAACGTTATATGATATTTCGGCAAAGACGGATCCTGGCAAGCTGTCGGAATTCTACGCCGGCTGGGGCATTGAAACCATGTTCCTTACGGAAAACAATATGTTCCTGGGAACAACCACCGGAATGTTAATTTTCGATATCACCAATCCTCATAATCCGCTCAGTCTCTCTTCTTACTCACATATCCGGAGCTGCGACCCGGTGGTGGTTGATGACACTCTCGCATTTGTAACTCTCAGGACGGGAACCACATGCGCCGGAACACTCAACCAGCTCGATGTTGTCAATATTAAAAACCTGAACAATCCGGTTCTGATGACATCCTATGCCCTGAAGAATCCCCATGGACTGGGCAAAAACGGAGATCTTCTTTTCATTTGCGACGGCGATGCCGGACTGAAGATATATAATGCCTCCAACCCATGGCTCATCTCAGCAAATCTTATTTACAGCTACCCTTCAATAAATGCCTGGGATGTCATTCCAATTGATGATCTCCTCGTAATGATAGGCGACGACGGTCTTTATCAGTATGATTATTCGAATATTCAGAACATAACACTTCTCAGTACAATAGCTGTCGAACCGGAAGAATAACCAGTCCGTAAAGTCCGTAAAGTTAAGAGTTGAACCATTGCGCCGTTACGCCGTTACGCCGTTACGCCGTTACACCGTTACGCCTTTACGCCTTCACGCCTTTACGCCGTTACACCGTTACGCCTTTACGCCTTTCTTTATATTCATTCCAAATTAGCATTCATGACTTTTGTAAGGGTTTTTTAAGAAGTATTGTTATTAAATTTACATCGCCTTAATTAGGCACTTTTTTATAGAGTTATCATTAACTAATTAATTAAAAATCAAATAGATATGTACCAAGTAGGAAATCTTGTGAAAGAGCTTACCGACAAGCATGGACACACAAGAGAGAGTCTTATGCCAATTCTCCAGGGAATTGTTGAGAAGCATAATTATCTCACGGATGAAGCAATGGTTGAGGTGGCAAAAGAGCTTGATATCTCGGCAGCAGAAGTTTACGGGACTGCTTCGTTCTACACTTTCCTTGACACACAGGTGAGAGGTAAATATGTGATCAGGGTTTGCAAAACCATAACGTGTTCAATGAAAGGCAAGGGCGAGATCATTCAGACCCTTGAGGAAATGCTGAAGATCAGGGTTGGTGAGACCACTCCCGACAGGGAATTCAGTCTTATTGAAACCAACTGCATCGGATGGTGCCATAAAGCTCCTGCAATACTTATAAACGAAATACCCTATACCGAACTTACACAGGAGAAGGTAGTTGAGATCATTAAGAGTTATATGCAAAAGAAATAATACCCTGACGACATGGAAAAAAGAGGACTAAACAAGGTTGATCTCATTTTTGAGAAGGTGGATCCGAAAGAGGTTCTGACAAAAGCCTTTAAAATGAAACGTGACGATATTATTCAGCAGGTGCTGGATTCAGGGCTGAAAGGACGCGGAGGCGCAGGATTTCCTACCGGATTGAAATGGAAATATACTGCAGCTGTTAAAGAATCTGAGAAGTATATAGTATGCAATGCAGATGAGGGGGAACCTGGAACTTTCAAGGACAGGGAGATACTTGATAAAGTGCCATATAAGGTTTACGGAGGAATGGTAATTGCCGGCAAAGCAATCGGCGCCCAGAAGGGAGTTGTATATCTCAGGGGAGAGTACAGGTTCATGCTGCCCCAGCTGATGAAAGAGCTGGAATCATTCCATAAGCTTATCCACAGCATCGGGTATGATTTTAAAATTAACTATTGTCTCGGCAGCGGAGCATATATCTGCGGTGAGGAGAGCGCGCTTTTTGAATCTGTTGAGGGTGGCCGCGGCGAACCCCGGAATAAACCTCCCTATCCGACCACTTCCGGCCTTTTTGGCAAACCAACCTCAATCAATAATGTTGAAACCCTGGTGACCGCGATGATGATCATCAAGCATGGCCCCGAATCGTACAGCCAGCTTGGAACGAAAGACTCGAGAGGCTCAAAGGTATTCTCCATATCAGGCGATACACCCACTCCCGGAATATTCGAACTGGAACTTGGAATGTCGGTGCAGGAGTTTGTAAACGAATTCGGCGATGGCGACACAAAAGCTGTCCAGGTAGGAGGAGCTTCAGGTTTCTGCGTGCCCAGGAAGAAATTCACCAGCACTGTGATCGGATTTGAAGGGGTGCCTACAGGTGGATCAATGAAGCTGTTCAACAGCTCAAGGTCAATGTACAATGTACTTCATAATTATCTTGATTTCTTTGCCGAAGAATCATGCGGACAGTGCACTCCCTGCAGGGTTGGCTGCCAGCAGCTTCTTAAAGGTGTCGAAAAGGTGAAAAAAGGTGAGGTAAAATCAACTTACCTGAATGAATTGCTCAAGCTTGCCGATACCATGAAAGTCGCTTCAAAATGCGGCCTCGGGCAATCAGTCGGCAATGCCTTCAGGACAATTGTCGAGAACTTCAGGGAAGAGATAATTTATTAATATTAATAATAGACTGAATAATGATAAATCTGAGTATAAATGGACAAAGAGTTTCGGTCCAGCCGGGAACTACCGTTCTTGATGCTGCCAGGAAACTCAATATAAATATTCCGACATTATGCAACCATCCCGACCTTTGTGTTGCGGGTAACTGCAGGGTATGTGTTGTTGAACAGACCGGGGCCAGAACCCTTATAGCTGCATGTGCAATGCCGGTATCGGAAGGAATGGACATCCATACTAATACACTGAAGGTAAGAAATGCCAGAAAGCACATCGTGGAACTCCTGCTTTCGGAACACAGGTCCGATTGCACCAAATGCTATAAGAACCAGAAATGCGAGCTCCAGGCTCTTGCAAACGAATTTGCATTCGGCGATACGATCTTCCTCGATCTCGTTGAAGATCATCCCTATACAATTGACAGGTCGTCACCTTCATTCATGAAGGACGACAGCAAATGCATACACTGCCAGCGCTGCGTGAGAACATGCACTGAGCTGCAGCACATATCTGCAATAGCAGTTGCAAACAAGGGACTGCATCAGAAGATATCCTCATTCCACGACAGGCCGATGAGCCATGTTGTCTGCACCAACTGCGGTCAGTGCGTCAACCGCTGTCCGACAGGCGCTCTGGTTGAAAAGACCTATATTGACCAGGTGTGGGATGCAATTTATGATAAGGATAAGCATGTAGTGGTGCAGACTGCTCCGGCTGTAAGAGTAGCATTGGGCGAAGATCTTGGCTATGACCCGGGTGAAAGGGTGACAGGTAAAATGGTTACCGCACTCAGGCAGCTTGGTTTCGATTCAGTGCTTGATACTGACTTTACGGCTGACCTTACCATCATGGAAGAGGGAACCGAACTTCTTACCAGACTTAAGAAAGCCCTGGTTGATGGTGACAAGAATATGCATTTCCCGATGTTCACATCCTGCTCTCCGGGTTGGGTAAAATTTATTGAACATAAATACCCTGAATTCCTGCATAACCTCTCGACCTGCAAATCACCTCAGCAGATGTTCGGCGCTCTCGCAAAGACATTCTACGCCCAGAAAATGAAAATTGATCCGTCAAAGGTGGTGTCTGTATCGGTTATGCCCTGCACGGCAAAGAAATATGAAGCCGATAGGCCGGAAATGAGGGCAAGCGGATATAAGGACATTGATTATGTTCTCACCACGCGCGAGCTGGCCGTAATGATCAAGCAGGCAGGCATCGATTTCAAAAACCTTGAATCATCTCATTATGATTCAATAATGGGCGATTCAACAGGCGCCGGCATTATTTTTGGCGCAACAGGAGGTGTTATGGAAGCTGCGCTGCGAACCGCATATGAGATTGTTACCGGAAGGGAAGTCCCCTTCACAAACCTGAACATAACTCCTGTGCGCGGCATGGACGGAGTAAAGGAAGCTACCATTAAGATCGAAGGAACCACTAAGGACTGGAAATTCCTTGAGGGTGCAGAGCTTAAGGTGGCAATTGCCCATGGTCTTGTTAATGCCAATAAGTTGATGAAGGAGGTAAGAAAAGGAACATCACCTTATCACTTTATTGAGATAATGGCTTGTCCGGGTGGATGCCTCGGAGGCGGCGGCCAGCCTATCCCTACCAGCATGGAGATCAGGAAGAAGAGAATGAAAGCTATCTATTCAGAAGATGAACATATGGTTCTGCGCAAATCGCATGAGAATCCAGATGTGATAGCCATCTACAGGGAATTCCTTGGCAAGCCCAACAGTCATGTGGCTCACGAGCTCCTGCATACACATTATACGGAGAGAGAGGGTTACTAGATATAAAACCCGCCCTGAGCGAAGCCGAAGGGCGGGTTTTTTTTATATTCTTTATTTTTTAGATCCAATGAAGAACCTCAGAGTGATCTTGGCTCCGAATGCTTCAGTCATTGATTCTTTGCTTCCGGACATTATGCTGTTTATACCCTGGGTCTTGCTGGATGAAAGAATAAAATTTGATGAGCTGCTGTATTCTGACATGCTCTTCAGCATTTTATTATAAAATCCGCTGAATGATAGTTGTGCAGTGTTTGCTATTACAAAGTGAAAACCTACCGCTCCTACAAGTTCCGGATTATACTTGTTCAGAAGAAGCTCCTTCTGGGTGGTGACTTTGGTATTGTCAAGGAAATCTTCATGCCCGACGTTAAAGATAGTTACATCGTATTCGCTGTAATACCCGGTGTACGAAAAAGTACCGGTAGTTGAATATCCCTGGTTCATCGGAATAGACATATTCATTCCTGCCTGGAAGTGGATCCCAAATGCCTTTCCAGTATAGATGTTGATGAAGAAAGGGATCTTTATAAAGTCAATTTCCTGGGTCTCAATTATATTCGTTCCTTCAATATACCGTGTATAAGTATCTCCTTCCGAGTCCCTTACATTGTTCTGCACATCATTATATGAATTGATAGTCAGGTCAGTAGCATAAGGACTGAAGATCACTCCTGTAGTGATCCCGAAATGCCTTGACGGGAAGGTGCCTATTTCGAAGGAGTAGAAATAACAGGTTTTCCGGGTGGATTCAATATTCACATCGATATTTTCAGCATCATTCACAATCATGGTCTGAGCCCACGAGCCTGATAACCCGAGATAGAACTTTGGCAGACGTTTTTCCCTTATGTCAATTCCCTGAGATAATCCCTGGATAGTGAAGGCAGAAACAAGTATAACGAGTGATATATACCTGATATAAAATGTATTGATTCTCATAATATATCCCCCAATTATTTTACAACAATTATTTTAGAATAATACTCATATGTCTCGTCAACCATAATCCTGATGAAATAAATTCCTTCATCGAGTCCGTTGACAGGTATCTTTTCATACAAGTCTTCCATGTTCTTCTCTGTAACTATCTCTTTGACCTTCATCCCCGATGAATTCATTATGCTTATTACTGTTCTGCCAAGCGGTACATCATAAAGAGAGACATTCACTTCTTCACTGGCAGGATTCGGGAATAGTGTTAGTGATTTTCTACCCGCGACATATATGGTCTTGGAGAAATTTATGCATCCATCAATATCAGTGATCCTGACACTGTAATTTCCAGGACTGGTAATCTTGTAAAACTGTTCCGAAGCTCCGCTTCCTGTAAGGGGAACTCCCTCCCTGCACCACAGGTAGCTCTGGTTCTGGATAGAATCGCGTACATTGGAGCAGATCAGGACATCATCCCATTTGACAACAACCTCAGGTATATGGCCTGTCTTCACTATAACAGACTGCTGATTACCGAAATCCCCTTCAAGACCAGGAGAGATCACGGAAGATATCCTGAAATAGTATGTTGCGCCAGGTGTAAGACCGGATATGACTTTTGAAGTCTCGGATCTGAGACCTGTTGTTGTTGATGCTATCAGGGTTACTGGATCGGGATAAGTATCGGAGTATATGTTATACGTGATAAACTCCTGGTTTGAGTTGTCAGCATTCCAGGTAAGAGTAACCAGGTTATTACATGAATGTACTGATGATATCTGTACGGCAGCCGGTAAAGTAATGACCTGAATAGTATCGGAGCTGATACTTGTTGCCATGGAGTTGTATGCCCTGACCCTGTAAAAATACTCTGTTCCGGAAGCCAGGGCTGGTACAGTATGTGAAGTATTGCCGCCCACATCCAGGTTTTCAAATCCTGATACATAGGTTGAGAAGTCATTTGATCTCGATACATCCAGACGATATCCCCAGGCTCCATCTGAGCTGTTCCAGTTTGCATTGAAGGCGCCGGCATTAATATAATTTGCTTCCAGAGCATCAGGAGGAAGCGGTGCAGTGTTAGCGGTAATTGTATTTGAATAATTGCTCTCTCCGAGATCATTATATGCTCTTACCCTGTAATAGTAGGTAGAGTTAGGGCTGAGATCCGGTACAAAGAATGTAGTATCAGTCCCCAGGTAAGTATTCTCATAAAGGAAGCAGCATGAAAAATCGTATGCTGTTGATATATCAAGAATATACCCGTTGGTTCCTGCACTGTGGTACCATTTGGCAACGAACCATGTCCCGGTTATATTATCAGGTGTAACAGCTACAGGTGCTGCAACAAGAGTAGTAACACTTACTGTTCCTGACCATCCGGATGAACCGTAATCATTGCGGGCCTGTATCCTGTAATAATACGTTGTATTGGATTTAAGCTGATCAATATAAGCTGAGGTAGTATTACCTAAATATAAGTGTTCAAAACCGGGGACATATGATGAAAAATCGACAGATTCAGACAGATCCAGGTAATAGCCTGTGGCTCCTGCTGAGCTGTTCCAGTTAGCCAGGAACCATCCAAAGCTTACACCGGTAGCCGGCAGTTCAACAGGTGCATCAGGTATCGTAGTAAACTGGATTGTACCCGAATTCAGGCTCGATCCGCTGACGCTGCTGTATGCCCTGACACGGTAATAATATGTGGTTCCGGTACTGAGGCCATAAGCAGTGTAAGATGTATCGTTTGTAAATGCATTATCATATACCATGCAGCATGAAAAATCCCAGGTGCTGGAAATATCCAGGTAGTAGCCTTCAGCATCAGGATTCGGGTTCCAGGTTGCTGTGACCCAGTTCTGTGCAACAGTGTCAGGTGCGGCACTCACAGGTGCTACCAGCAGAGTATTTACAGTAATTGTATCTGAATAATTACTGGTTGCCGAAGTGTTATAGGCCCTGAGCCTGTAATAGTAAGTAGTATCAGGTGTAAGTCCGGAAACATAGTAAGCGTTGGTATTACCGACATCCAGATTATTAAACCCGTCAAGGAACGTTGAAAAATCTATTGTCCCGGATACATCCAGGTAATACGAAGATGCACCTGACGAGAAGTTCCAGCTGGCTACAAATGAGTTTTCAGTAAGGGAGACAGCAGCCAGAGCTTCAGGAGGATTGATAGTTGTAAAGAACGATATGGTATTTGAATAATCGCTTGTCCCGTCTCCGTTAAAAGCCCTCAGTCGGTAATAGTACCATGTGCTCTGAGCCATGCTGCATACGTCATATAATGTGTCAGTCGGATAATAAGTATCGTAATATGAAAAATCATTCGCGGTTGTTATTTCCAGTATGTAACCTGTAGCCCCGTTACTGGGGTTCCATCTCGTCCTGAAACAGTCATTCGACAAATTCTCCGGATCAACAGCTACTGGCGGTGAAACGAATGTCACTACAGCAATTGTTTCAGAATTCCCGCTTATATTCGAAAAATTTGTAGCTCTTAGCCTGTAGTAGTATGCAGTGTAACCTGTAAGTCCTGAAACATAATATGAATTTGTGTTCTCCGTGTAGAGACTTTCATAGCCTGAAAGATACGAACTGAAATCGCTGGCTGGAGAAACATCGAGGTAATAGGCATATGCTCCGGCCGAGCTGCTCCAGTTGGCTGTGAAATATGTTTCCCCGACAGATGAGGCAGGTAAAGGAACCGGAGGATCAGGAGAAGTGGTTGCACCAACAGTACCGGAGTAATAACTCAATCCGTCGTCATTATAAGCTGTTACACGGTAATAATATGTTGAATTCGGGCTCAGCCCTGAAACATAAAACAGTGTATCCCCCGTATATGCATTCTGATAAATGAAGCAGCATGAGAAGTCGCTGACAGAAGAGACATCAACAAGGTAACCTGTTGCTCCCCTGCTGCTGTTCCACTTGGCAGTGAACCATGTATTTGATACAGTTTCGGGAGAAACAGTAACGGGAGCAGCAACGAGAGTTATAGCCTCAACGGAATTTGAATAATCACCTGCGCCCGTGGAGTTATATGCCCTTATCCTGTAGTAATATTGTGTGTACCCTGTGAGCCCTGTTATCCAGCACGATGTAACATTGCCGGGGTAATAATTCTCATATCCTGGTACAAATGTTGAAAAATCACTAGACAGCGAGACATCAATGATGTATCCTGAAGCACCTGGCACACTGCCCCAGTTTGCCTGAAAATATGTCTCAGTCACTGTAGTGCCGTCAAGGGCTCCTGGAGTGTCAGGTAGCGTATATACTTCCACTGTACCTGAATTATAGCTCGTTCCGTTGCTATTGTATGCCCTTACACGATAGTAATAAGGTGTGCCCGGTGCAAGCCCCGATACATAATATGCCGTATCACTGCCTACATCCTGGGCGGCCAGGATAAACCCTGATGAAAAGTCACTAACTGTCGCTACATCAATCATATAGCCGGTAGCTGCAACGGTTTTATTCCAGGTCGGAGTGAACCAGGTCTGTGCAACAGTATCAGGCTGAGCAACTACCGGGGCTGTTACCGGTGTGGTAACTGTAATGACATTTGAGTTGTCACTTGTACCTACAGTGTTGTAGGCCCTTACACGGTAATAATAAGTTGTATTTGCAGAAAGACCGTATATATCATACACTGTTGTATTCCCGGTAGCCACGTTTTCATATAAAAAGTCCGGAAAATCGTTTTCCAGTGACACATCTATGTAATAACCGAGAGATGCAGCAGATGTATTCCACCTTGCTGTAAAATGATCCTCGTAGTTGGCAGCCGGCGCAACTGCTGCGGGAGGGTCAGGTTTAACAAGCCTGACGATTATTATCTCTGAGTTGCCGCTTATGCCGCTCGTGTTATATGCTCTTACCTGGAAATAATAATCTTCACTTGTTGTCATATCAACAGACACACTGTAAGATGTTGTGAAACCTATATCCAGATCCTGGTAGCCGGCAACATAGCCGTTGTTGTCTGTCACATCAAGCCTGTATCCGGATGCTCCTGTCGCGGCGTTCCATACTGCAGTAAAACCTGTTTCATATATTTCACCCGGCTCATACGCTATGGGTTCGCCCGGAATGGTTATGACGTAAACGGTTCCCGAGCTGGCGCTCAATCCGCCGGCATTGTATGCACGAATCCTGTAGTAGTATTCGGTTCCGGTATTTAGTCCGGTAATACTGCCCGTTGTGTTATTCCCGACATCCAGACTGTCATAGCCTGATATGAATGACGAAAAGTCACTAGCTGTGGATATATCAAGCTGGTATCCCGTTGCTCCGGCTGATGCATTCCAGTTTGCAGTGAATGATGTCTGTGTTACCGCAGTTGCTGCTGATTCGACAGGGGGAGACGGAATATCGGGAAGTGTTGTAAGAGCTATTGAGTTCGAGTAATTGCTTATTCCGCCTGAATTATACGCATATACACGGTAATAATATGGTGTGTTTGATGAAGTGCAGCATATAGAAAGTGAAGTTACATTGCCGGCATTAAGGTTATAATAGAGCCATGATGTAAATCCTGCATCCGTTGCCACATCAATTATATAGCTTTCGGCACCGGTACTTGAGCTCCAGTTCGCCGTGAAGCTGTTCTGCACAATTGAGGAGGCAGGAGCGGCAATAGGATCCGGAGGAATAGTCCTGACTGTAATTATGTCAGAATAAGTGCTTGTGCCTCCGTTATTATATGCCCTGACCCTGTAATAATAATCAGTGCCTGCAGCCAGTCCCGATATTAAAGTCCATGTTGTTATATAGCCGACATCAAGGTTGTAAATCAACGATGAGAAATCTATATTGTCCGAAACTTCAATAATATATGATTCAGCCCTTGCAGAGTGAGTCCAGTTTGTCGTAAAACCGACCTGGGTAACTGAAGTTGCTGCACTGGAAACCGGAACATCAGGCGGATCGAGCAGGGTTAATACGGTTATTGTATCTGAAGATGAGCTTGATCCGATGGCGTTATATGCCCTCACCCTGTAATAGTAATAAGTGTTGGAAGAGAGCCCCGTAACCGGGCAGCTTAGTACGTCTGAAACATCTTTGTTATTGTATTCTGCCAGGATGCCGGTAAATGCATTATCAGTGGAAACATCGATATAATAACCGTCGGCATTATCGGAGGCTGCCCAGTTGGCAGTGAAGCTGGTCTGGGTGGTGTCTGAGGCCTCAAGTGCATCCGGCCTGGTAGTCGGAGGCCATCCGCCTTCTGAGTACAATGAATCTATTTCTGCTTCCGTCAGGATGCGGTCATAAATCCGGAAATCATCAAGATACCCATAATAATAATAGGTTGATACAGTATAGTCATAACCTGAATAAAGATCAGCTGTAGAATTTACAGCAAGTACACCAGTCTGTGAAGACATCAGTACTCCATTAATGAATAGTCTTATCATGCCACTGTTACTAATGGCCACTACATGCTGCCATTCATTAATGGATGAAGAACCAAGGTTAACTGAAATAGTATTTGAAGAAGATGAAGATTCCAGTACTGTGAAATTAATATTAAAGTCTGTGTTTAAGTATATATTGAACCCGTTCTCTCCATTAGTCTGATAAAGAAGTTCGTGTGAATTGCCGAATTCTTTCGGATTGAACCAGAAACTGGCTGAGAAATTATTAACTGGGACGGGCAACTGACCATAATTTATATAATTGCTTGAACCATCCAGTGAATATGCTCTGTCAGGACTTGTAAATCTGTCTGATATAAGAGTTGAACCATAATTGGCGCCATCATGTCCGTTCCAGCTCTCATCCGTAACATTCCCGTTGAAAGGATAATATGCCACAAGTCCTTCAGAAAGAGTGCTCTGGCTGTTGTTCCTGAAAATATAAATATTGCCGGAAGAAAAGCTCATGCCGATAAGGTCGGAAGCTTTATCATTATCCATATCATAAAAACCGGCACAACCTGATTCCCAGGATGAAATCTTCTTCGGCGACTCCAGCGAGACTGCACCTGAAGAGCTGGTGTTCCGGTAAATCCAGATTGCCGCAGAGGTGTTGGAACAGACTGCAACTTCAGGATAAGTATCCCCGTTCACATCAGTCAGGGAGATCCCGAATGGATCGGCCATTGTCGTGAAGGTGAGGGCAGTCTCGAAAGAGAGAGAGCTGGGAGTGCTTGTATTCCTGAAAGCGCTGAAATACCCGGGTGTCTGGTTAACTATCACAAGATCAGTCATCCCGTCGCCGTCCAGGTCACCCGCATCAAGTCCCTGTGCGTAATCTCCTGCCACGATATCAGTGGTTGCCGCGAAGCTTATTGACCCTTGTCCCGTGCTTGTATTTCTGAGTATCGAAATGGAACCGTCTGTAGAATTGGATGAAGCTATATCGATCAGACCATCGGAATCAAAATCGGCACACACAATTGCATTTGGCATTGCTCCGGGAGTGAATGTTACAGCAGCATCAAAAGAAATATTTCCTTTTGTGCTCAGGTTTCTTCTTACCGATATATTATTGCTTGCACCCTGCTGGGAAACGATCAGATCGGGTCTGCCGTCAAGATCAAAGTCTGCCAGGGCAGCCTGGAGCGGTGTATCATACCCGGAAAGATCAATTTTTTCGGCAAAAGAAACTGATCCCTCAGTACTGAGGTTTCTGAAGACAGATACCAGGTAGATTGCACTGTTGGGCACAACAACATCTGTTTTTCCGTCGCCGTCAATATCACCAGTTGAAAGGCTGTACGCATATGTTCCGCCTGTGGCCCAGGTTAATTCCGTGTCAAAATCGTAGTTGCCCGCCGTGCTCAGGTTACGCCTGACCGAGAAAGAACTACCGTCACCGTTATTGGTGACTATATCTGTAAGGCCGTCGCCATCAATATCAGCATATGAGATCCTGGCTGAACCATAGGCTCCGCTAGCGCCGGAAGTATGAGATGTAGTATAAGGAAGGTCGAACAGCAACCCTGTTGTTGCTGCCGGTGCCAGTGGTGTGAATTTACCTGTTGTTGACGCTGAAAAACCTTTGGTCGTATCAATAACCGTTACCGGTGCATAGTTTGCTCCTGCAGGAACAATGACTTCCAGTGAATATGGTGATGCTGAGGTAATTTCTGATATGACCGGACCAAAATATACTACATTATTGAAAGATTCCGGGTTGAAGTTTTTCCCGTTAATCACTAAAGGATCTCCGATAAGGGCGGCATTATTACTTAATCCTGCTATTACAGGGGGCTGGTCTTCATCATAGAAAAGACGCGAAATTTCATCTTCACTTAAAGCCCTGTTATATATGCTGACTTCATCAATGGTTCCGGAAAAGTATGATGTTGGGGCGCTTTCCCAGTAATGTGCCCCTATCTTCAGAGGTTCGTTTACAGAATAGTCTTTGGTATTATCATACGTCGATGATGCTTCCAGTATGTTATCAGCATAAATATACATCATACCCTCTTCTCCGTTGACTACCACTGTAATGTCGTGATATCTGCTGTCGGCAAGGTCGGTGGAAGTGGTAGCTGCATAATATGTTCCATTTGTCTTGATGAACGCTATTATTGTTCCTGCAGAAGTTTCCTGCAGCAATACGGAGAACTGATCATCACTGGCAGAGGATTCGGAATAATAATTTGCTAACAGGGTTCTTTCGTACCCGGTTGAAGGTTTGCCAGTAATAAGGCACGAAACCGCATAGCTCCAGGAGCCGTATGGTTTCCCGATTGCATTATTGCCTGCTCCGGTGGCCACATCAATATAGTCGTCAGTGCCATCAAAAAGATAGGCGGCGTCAGGTGAACCGTAAATATCAGCTGTGAGTGAAGCCCCATACGCAGTTCCGTCATTATTGTTCCCGCTTTCATCGTCCGTATCGCCGTTGAAAGGGTACCAGGCTACCAGGCCGTTGCTCAGGTTACCGGTAATTTCAGATGAATGGCTTTTATAAATTTTTACTATATCTGCAGTCGAACCGGGTGAATAAACATTGAAATATACATTGAACCATGAGCTGTCGGAGTATGAATATGAGTGATTGACCTCATATACCAGCTGTTCTGAATTATTGTATACTTTTGTATTTGAGCCTGTTGCTCCGTTGTAAATTGTTACAAACCTGTAGAGGGCTCCAAGTACCGGTGTCCCGCGGTCAAAATCAAAGTAAGCAGGTCCGGGATAGATTATTGAGATATCATCCACATCGCCGGTATAAGCAACACTTGCGATACCATATCTTCTGTCATCTCCGATCTGAGGATCGCCATACATTGATGTTTTTGCCAGATTCAGGTAAATTGCACTATATCCGGCATTATCTGTAGCCTGTGATAATGTGGCATCTATAGTAAATGCTTCATTGTCAATTAATATTGAGTCGTGTGAAAACAGGATACCGGGTCCATTTGAACAATATGCGGTTGTCTGGCAGCACTCTGTAAAAGTCATCACGCCTCCTGACTCGGAAAATGATGCACCCGTGGAACCTGCTAATTTTGAAGGAAGCCATTTATCGGTATAAATGCCATCCTCAAAATCATCAAAGAACAAAAATGTGGAATCACCGTTGCTTTCACTCTTTGCATAGGAATTACCAAACCTCATCAGCATGTTGTAGGTTCCGCTGTTCTTAACCTTAACCCATACTATGCTGCTGTCGGCATCGTTCCACTTCTCGATCCAGTACGGCAGCTTGTTTCCCTCTCTGTCCTCGAAACGGATGTCGGAGCCGTCGCTTACGGCCTTTGAATAGTCGAAGAGTGTACTATTGAATCTTACGGGAACCTGAAAGTCATCCGAGGGTGTTGCCACGGAGAGATCGACATATAAGGAATCGGTCCATGTGTCCAGGAGGTTTCCGGCTTCTGATATCATCATCGCTTCAATTTCCGATGAGTTGAGAGCGCGGTTATACAGCTTTATTTCATCGAGAGCGCCGTTAAAGAATTCACCGGCGCCGTTGCCCTGCGAACCGATCTGTGCAGTTATCAGGCCAAGATCAACCGGTGTAAGTGCAGATGTTGTTTCGCCAACCAGCTCTCCGTCAAGGTACAGCCTGAGTTTGTAATCTGACTGAAGGTTCTCCCTGGTAGCTGTAACAAGATGCCATTCATTAACCTTGTCAAACTCATAACTTATTGAAGGTGTTCCTGACGGGGTTTCGTAGCTCGTATAAATGTCTTTTGGAGCACTGCCGTTAAGCGTAAGACGGTAAGGAATATTGCCTATACTTTGCCATGTATCGAAGATCTCATAATTTCTTGATTCATCAAGATTTGCAGGCCTGAACCAGGCAGTGATAGTCAGGTCAGTCAGGGATGAAGGGAAGCTGTTAAGTGTGATCCTTGAGCTGCTCCCGTCAAACAGGTATGCCTTATTGTTTTCTCCGAACCTGTCGGTAGTGAGTACCGCTCCGTTATTAATACCATTTAGGCCGTTTCCGCTCTCGTCGTCAGGATTGCCATTGAAAGGATACCATGCAATAAGACCGTCGTCAGAAAAGCCTTCGTAGGTGATTTCAACGTTATCAACGGTTGTTCTGCCCTGGTCGCCACTTGTTATCTGAACTATTTCACCGTATTCCGAGAAGGAGTCTGTACTGTAAAGCGTCTGCCAGCCAGAACCTGTGTCGAGCTGGAAGAACAGGCTGCCGGACTGTGTGAATATCCTCACAGGGTATCTTCTTCCCGGAATATAATTATTAGCCAGGTTTGTGATAGAATGCCTGGTTCCTGAGGCATCGGCATATTCGAACCACCATGCGCTGCCTTCGTTATTATAACCTGTTGCACCTAAGGGTGTTATGAATATGGCAGGGTAATCCCTGTAATTATGCATTTCATCCATCCAGAAATCACATTTTGCCTCAGAAACCCCGGTGATGTGAAATTTTGATTCTATCCCGTAATTTCCGTTATTATCATTAGTCTCACCTCTGAAAATAAACAAGGAGTCATTAACCTGGATTCCAATACCGGTTTCAGGAGCGGTGACATCAGAGAAGACCTGCCAGCGGGCTTCATTAAACGCTGTTCCATCAAAATCCTCGATGAATTTTGAATGCTTTGTTTCGATAGTGAAATTATCGTAGTTTTTTGTACCGTAGCAATGGAGACCTATTTTACCTGCACCATTTAAATATGTATCTGTGAACTGAAAGAAGTAAACCCCGTTAAAGTAAAGGCGGTAATTATTTTTGTTCTTTTCGACTGTAACTGTATTCCAAAGACTTGTCTGCCAGCGAAGGGGGATAGTTGTTAAACTCTGCTGGTACCATGAACCGTTCCAGTATCCCAGCCATACATCTATTGAATCCTGGTTATCCTGCATATTATCTCCGGCCTTGCCTATATTGATACCGATCTTGCTCGTTGAACTGCTCCACAGCAGGAATCCTCCCATTGCATCGATACGATCAGGGAATTGCTGGTCAGGTATTGCCTTAACATCTATGTCGGCCCGCCAGTCGCCTGAAGGCTGGTAGGTGTCATTTAGTATAAGTGATCCCTGTGGGCATATTATGCTTCCGCACGAAAGCGAATAAAATGCTATCAGCTGCTGATCTGTTATGGTCCATGTGCTGTTATAGCTTGTCCAGTCAGAAAGGTCACCTGAGAAATCATCGGAATAGAGCAAAGTATAATTATCATCTGAGGGAAGTGTCACTTCCTGCGCAGTTGATGAATTATCTCCGGTACCATTTATGTTGTATGCTCTTACCCGGAAATAGTAGTCAGTTCCGGGGGAAAGATCAAGGATGCTGTATCCTGTCACATTGCCGACATCAAGGTCGTTATATTCAGGCAGGAGTGCAGCAAAGCCAATGTCAGTCGCTACATCTATCCGGTAGCCTGTTGCTTCTGAGGCCGGATTCCATTTTGCTGCAAAGCTTGTTGATTCAGGCAGTACTGACCATACAGTTCCGGGTGCTGCCGGGACTTGTGAGTAAACTGATCCTGATGATAGCAGAAACAAACTGACAAAAGCTGACAGTATCTTTATTGTCAGCTTTTTCCCGGACTTATAATTCATATATGGATTACTTTTTAAAATAAAATTCTCCGTTAAGATTGCTCCATTCCTGCGGCCTCTGGGCTCCGCTTGTCCTTTCAGCAACCTTTATCCTGGTATTCTTAAAGACATTCTCAACAGGTTGGACAACGTTCATCTGTTTGACAAGCTCTTCCGTAAATATGCCGTTTGACCCTTCACCGTCTGCAGCAGTTGATCCGGGTGAAGTAGCAAACGAAACAATTGTTCCGCTTACATCCGAGAGAGGCAAAAATCCTCCCAGATCTCCCCTTGCCCATGATGTGAAAGGATTATTCCGGCAGGCATCAAGTACAAGGATATTGATATGATCAGGATATTTTTCAAATTCGTCAAGTACATCATTTACAGCAAACGTTTCCCACTTGCAGGCATCTTTGTTCTCGAGTAAAGCATCGGTAGGGATCAGGTAGTTTTTCCCGTCGACCTGGACTCCATGACCTGCAAAATATAGAAGTGCCACATTGTAGTTTTTCATTTTCATGCTGAAATCACGGATTGCTTTTTCCATTTCATCCAGCCCCAGATTGATCTGCTTATTTACTTCAAAGCCAAGATCTTTTAATGTGGCTTCCATCAGATTTGCATCCTGAGCAGGATTTTTAAGTGCAGGTCTTGTCCCATAGGCGGAATTCCCAATGACAAGAGCGATACGTTTCTCCACAGCCTCTTTTGAATATCTTATTATCCTGTTCTCTGAGGTTATCGAACCGGCAATGTTCTCAGCTATAATATACAGGCTGTTATCACCTTCTTTAAGGATTATAGGCTTCTGCCATTTGAAATTGCAGTCAGCATCTCCGGTCAGCTGGAATATCTTATCCTGCCCCATCGATTCGCCATTAACGAGAATTTTGACGGAACTGAGCCCTGAAGGCGAGGTAATGCATGCTTCTATTGTCAGCTGTTCATTGTTGACAATTACGTTGGTTCTGGATGGATTGCCCCAGGAAACAAAAGGCAGCGTGGCCTCAGGATTGTTAAAATAACGGTTATCCGATTTAGAAGTTCCGTTGCTGTTTGTTGCGAGAAAATAAACTGTATTTTCACCCGGACTGAGTGTCAGCAGCTTTTCAACAATGTATTTTCCCGGTTCTTCCGGGACTGATCTTCGCTCACCGTCTCCCTTGTTTACGCCATTCACATAAAATGCAACTGCCTGAAGCTCTTCAGGGGAATTTACAGACACTCTTACTCTGGCTGAATATTCAGTAAGCGATAACCTCTCGGCCGACGGACTGACCCAGGCAGTTGTCGGAGAACCGGGTGCTGTGGTAACAGCAGCTACACTCTGCGGAACATCCCTGGTGACTGAAGTGACAATAGTCACCGGTTCAGTTTCCTGCCTGGGCTCAGGTTTCTTTTCTGCAACAAGAGGTTCAACCTTCCTGGGTTCAAGATATGTCACATTCAGATAATCGACATTTATTTCTGAGTTCAGGCCGATATTGAAACCCACCTGGGTGCCCTGGGGTACTATGTTGTTCAGCAATCTAACCATCTGGTCATTTACTGAGATATAATATGAGTTGCTTACCTTGCTGACAGTTATTTTGTTTGCGGAACCTGTTTTTATCACGGGAATGGAAGTCACGCTGAAAAGGTCTTCAGTTCTGCCTTTAGCAATATTCTGTCTTG
Source organism: Bacteroidota bacterium (assembly GCA_043800695.1). Lineage (GTDB taxonomy): Bacteria > Bacteroidota > Bacteroidia > Bacteroidales > VadinHA17 > LD21. The sequence continues at coordinate 69,673 of JAZDMU010000039.1, read as the reverse complement.
CTATGAAGAGATCTCCTTTATCAGATATCTCGATCCTGTAGTGATCGAACTTGTCTGTCTGGAAAAAAACCAGGCCTCCCGTTCCTTTGACCACGGTAAAGGAAGTCTCAATCTCAAAATTCTTTGTATAGTCAATCTGGACAGGTTTATAACTAATACCCGTTTGTCCCAGGTAGTTCTTGCAGGCAATTTTGTACTGGCCATCCTGAAACCATGCCATCAGATACTTGTTGTCTGTTATCCAGTTGTTCGTATTGATGTCAAAAGCATCCGTGAATATCGGGATCCTTTCCAGTAACGACAAGTCGGGCGGTTTATCCTGCGCACATAAAGATGATGCAAACAACAGGATAATTATTGCTGTTAAAAATGTTAAAATTACTTGTTTCATTGCTTCTCAGCTTTAAAGAAAAATCGATAACCAATTCATAAATTATTGGCCCATTATACAAATATAATGCAAAAAAAAACATTTAAGCGCCATTATTTAAAGCTTTTCATCAACATTTTGACGAACGTAATCAAAGCATAAACAAAGGATTCATAAGAGACAGGTAATAGTGAATTATTCAACGATTAAGAAAAATATGCACAATCCCGGAGTAAGTGATTTAAACTGTGCCGATCCTCAGTCTGCATGATACCTTAAAGCCATCAGGTATTTGCTGAGTGGAGCCGCTTTAACAGCCATGCCATATTCTTGCCGAGCTTTCTCATCGTCTCCATGCCCTCCTTATCATCAGCCACTTCCCCTTTCTCCCTTCCGATACCTATGTTCCAGTATGACGATCCAGGTACTATCATCTCATTTATCAGGAAGAAATGATTTATGCTGTCAAAGACATGAATGCCTCCTGCTCTTCTGACAGCTACCACCGCTGCACCCAGCTTCTTTTTAAGAGGATTTCCCGCACCGCGCAACGCATACCCCGATACATCTATAAGGGCTTTAGCTTCGGTCGACAGATCCGAAAAATAAGTGGGAGAACCAATAATGATTCCATCACTCACAACCATCTTTTTGATGCACTTGTTGATGACCTCATTATCCTGATGGCATTGCCCGTCTTTAGCCTTCCTGCACTTCATGCAGGCAATACATCCGTTAACCTTCTTCCCTCCAAGCTGAAAGAATTCTGTCTTGACACCATTTGACTCGAGTGATTTAAATACTTCCTTAATTAGTATTTCCGTGTTCCCGCCTTTTCTGGGACTGCAGTTGATTCCAAGTACCTTCATCTTTAAACTTTTTGACTAATTTACTAAAATAAGCTGGCAGTAGGCAGTAGGAAATTCCAGTTCTCAATTTTATTAACTTTAAACCATAAACTTAAGACTCTTTGCCCTGCGCCTTTTTGCCGTTGAGCCTTTGCGCCGTTGAGCCTTTTTTTATGAGAAAGATTATTCATATCGACATGGATGCCTTCTTCGCTTCGGTGGAGCAGCTTGATAATCCTGAGCTGAGAGGCAAACCTGTTGCCGTAGGTGGGAGTGGAGTACGCCATGTAGTAGCCGCAGCCAGCTATGAGGCCCGTAAATACGGAGTGCGGTCAGCGATGCCATCTGTAACAGCAAAAAAGCTTTGCCCTCAACTGATCTTTGTGAAGCACAGGTTTGAAAGATATAACGAACTGTCAGACAAAGTATTCGAGATATTCAGGGAATACACCGGTCTGGTTGAGCCACTCTCAATTGATGAGGCTTTCCTTGATGTAACATCTGATAAAAAGAATATCTGTTCTGCAACTCTTATTGCAAAGGAGATTAAAGCGGAGATAAGAGAAAGGACAGGGCTTACTGCCTCCGCAGGTATATCATTCAATAAGTTCCTTGCCAAAATCGCTTCGGAAATGAAGAAGCCCGACGGCCTGTTTGTCATTAAGCCTGCTGATGCTGAAAAGTTCATTGAAGAGCTGCCTGTTGAGAAGTTTAACGGCATAGGGAAGGTGACAGCAGAGAGGATGCATAAGCTAGGTATTCATAAGGGAAGGGATCTTAAAAAATGGGATCTGCCTGACCTGATCAGGAATTTCGGAAAGGCAGGAAAGTTCTATTATGATATTGTCAGAGGGATTGACGACCGCCCTGTCGAAACTGAATCTGAGAGAAAATCCATCGGTACCGAGCTTACCTATGAAAAGGATCTTACAACATCGTTCGAAATAATTGCAGAGTTGTACAAGGTTGAGAAAGAGCTGATGGATAGGCTTGAACATGCCGGAGCAACTGGTAAAACGGTCACTCTTAAGATCAAATTTTCCGATTTCACGCAGATCACCAGGAGCAAAACACTCAGGAGCTTTATCAGGGATTTCAGGACCCTTCACAGGGAAGTAACTGAGATCCGCAAATCGATTGAGCTCGATGGAACCAGGATAAGGCTGCTGGGGGTAAGTCTCTCCAATCTCGAATCGGAGGATGATGAGGGAGGGCAGCTTCAGTTGTTCGATGAGTGAGAGTGGGAGTGGGAGTGCGGGATGGCGAGAGGGGGAGAATGGGAGAATGGGAGAGGACGTTCTCTCAAGGGTTATTTTCTTCTGATAAGGATTTTATCAATCCTGTTACCGTCAATATCAACAATTTCGATGATAAAGTCATTAAAGGTGAACTTATCTCCGATCTGAGGCAGTTTTTTGGTGTTTTCCAGAACGAACCCTGCAACATACCCCGGAATTGACGACATCAGTTCGGCTATGTTGATAGATAGGGAGATTCCTCGCTTAACACAGTGACCCCGGGGACATACCCCGGAACTGACGACATCAGGTAGTCTGTTGATGACGACGGAGATTCTGAGCGAAGCGAAGAATCTCCGTCCTTATCTACAGCCTTCATTATGAGACAATTGTTGTTTGGGTAGTATCAGGAAACGAAGCCGAATGATTCCCCCGCCATTGCAATGGGCTTTAAAAACATTAAACTTTGATCTTCGATTCTACAACCTTTTTAACTCTTTTTGATATTTCCCTGAAACGGATTGTATCTTCTTTATCAGGTATTATGAAGTCATCAGGATATCTTATACTTACTCCGAAATCTGTTAACGAACCGAAGTCAAAGTCAAAACCTGACTTATCAATTTTTTGGCACTCCTTCAAAAGAAACTCAAGGTCGTGGGTTCTTGGAAAATCAATATTATGGAAGACCAGAAATGCTTTGAGATATTTTTCAACTGCCTGGTGTGAGTGAAAGCAAATGGTGCGTGCGTATATTTCAGGACTTGAATTAAACAGACTATCAATTACGGAAACATCCTCATCTGCGAGAAGGATCCAGTTCTTCAAATATTCATTCTGGTCTTTAGTTATAAGAGAACCGCTTCTCTGAGAATACTCCTTACAATATGCCCCGGAAGCTTTTTCTTTTTTTCAACTTCCGACCTGCTCTGAATAAGAATATCTGAACGGATACCAGCTTTAAGCAAGGATTTTCTTATTTCTGTTCTCAGCGATAATTTCTCCTTAGGTTTCAGGTCAGAATTGGTAATGAGAAGAATATCATAATCACTTTCAGGATTTTCTTCATACCTGGCCCTGGAGCCAAAGATCATGACTTCCGCATCAGGGAGAAAACCATGAATGCATTTTTTTATTTCCTCTCCAATCTGACAATTACCCTTCATAGATGAAATCTTATTAAACAAAGATAATATTTTTTATATTTTCACTCTCACTCTCGCTTTCCTGCTTCCCCCTCCACAATCCTGATCTTATTGCAAATGATCCGTTAGAAATATAACAATTTACCATTGGAAAATGGATGCAAAAAACCAGATCCTTCTACCGGATTCAAGAGACAGGAAGAATAATCGGTGAATAGTGTGTTGAAAATGAGGGAGATTCTTCTCCCGGAATCCAGAGACAGGAAGAATAATCGGTGAATAATGTGTTGATAATGAGGGAGATTCTTCTCCAGGAATACAGAGACAGGAAGAATAATCGGTGAATAATTTGATGACATTGAGGGAGATTCTTCACTTCGTTCAGAATGACAGGATGCGAAGAAAACATTGGGAAAGAGGCGGCGCATTTTGCAATTTATTTCTCTTTGATTGGATGTAGACCAAAATGCGCCGCCTCTTTCCCAACCTGCCCCAAAGAAGCCTGTCATTCTGAACGAAGCCGACGAAGGAGGCGTAGTGAAGAATCTCCTTCCTTATCTACAGCCTTCATTATGAGATCTTTGTCGTTTGGGTAGTATCAGGAAATGGAGCCGATCCCGGGTACTCGGCTAAGTGAAGAATCTCCTTCCATATCTACAGCCTTCAATATGAGACAATTGTTGTTTGGGTAGTATTAGTAAACGAAACTGATCCCGGGTACTCGGCTAAGTGAAGAATCTCCTTCCTTTCTCACACAATCCTGTCTTCCATCAGGGTGAACCATTGAACCATCGTACCGTCGTGCCGTTATTTTCCCTCCACAATCCTTATCTCCTCTTCTGTGAGACCATATAGCTGATAGACTACCTCATCTATCCTTTGTTCACAATGCTCTATTTTTGAAAATATTTCATATTGTTTTTGCGAAAGTCTTATTTCAAGTACCTGTTCATTTAATTTTAAGACTTCCTTAACAAGTGTTATTATTTTTTCATAAGAATTCTTGTCATGCGAATCAGTGTGATTAATTTGTTTTATTGGGAAATCCTTAAAAAAGATGTAACTGGGTTCATAGAAGCCACCTCTTAATTTTGGGAGTAATCTATCGAACAAAAAGCTGAATATTTTACTGTTAAGTAACCCAAGCAGGTACTTATCATCCTTTGATATGATAAAGCATTTTTGATTTGTATAAATACCTTCAGGGTCAAAAGTAAACTCTGGCCGCTTAAGAATGTTAGGATAAATTATTTTCGGTTTCTCAAATTCTGCATAATAATCGCAAGCCCTTAATTCCCACCAGTAATAACCTTTATCAAACCTCTTTTCTGCTTTCACTTTAAATGGCTCAAGGTAATCAGCTATCGCAGAATAATTTTCCTTCAGCCATTCCCAGGCGTGCTTTTTCGTTGCATTTCTTTGATTTGTAAATCCTTTTGGAAACATAATCAGGTGTTTACTGCTCTCAGGCTTCTGATACCGTTTTATATCCCTGCCGGTCAGGAAAGGCTTTATTATCTCACGGCTTCGCTTATCCTCCTTTATCAGCTTCGACTTTGTCTCTCCGTCAATAACGAAGGCTTCATTCATACCAGTAAGGACACCCCTGAAGATTTTCCCTTTAACATATTCCCCCAGCGGTATCCCGGCGTTCCTTATTTTTTGAAGAAGCAACTGCTCTTTCTCCCCAGCCAGGTTCCAGCCGTTTTCATCAAGCGAACCACGTTTTATATTCTGGTGCTCCTTTTCAATATATTTTTCCAGCGAGCTGAATGATAATGTTTTTGCAATGGTCAGCTTTATTTTTCCGGCTCTTTTTCCGGATTTACCAACGATGAGAATGCTGGGATAAGTGGTTGCTGTCTCGAACACTGGCAGGTCGCCGAAATCAATTATTTCCCTGATATCCTGCCCTCCGAGAAACTTTCTCAGCTCCTTTCCGTATCCTGCCCGCATCCATTTGTTTGCAACTATAACCCCGTACAATCCTGTCTGATTCAGCAGGCTCATGCTCTTTTCAATGAAATAGCTGTAGAGGTCGGCCATACCATGGTACACCCTGTAATGCTGCTGGAAATAACTTTTCATAGCACCCAGCAGCTCCTGCCTTACATACGGCGGGTTCCCGATCACGGCATCAAAACCGCCGGCATTGAATACTTCAGGGAAAGTATTCTTCCAGCTGAAGGGTTTTATCTTCTTCTCCTCATCGGAATCGTTCATTCCATCATAGAAATCAGTATCAATCAGGCTGTTGCCGCATTTTATATTGCTTTCAAGGGATGGGAGCATTCTCTCGTTCCAGATTCTGAACTGCTGGTGAACCGATGCCTCAGTTTCCCCCTCAAGGCACTTCAACAGGAGGCTGAGCTTTGTCACCTCAACAGCATTGGAGTCAAGGTCAACACCATATATATTATTAATGAGTATCCTTTTCTTTTCGGCCGTTGAGAGATGGCCGTCGGGGGTGAGAGGACTCTCTTTCCTCCCTTTTGTTATTCCGCGTCTTCCTGAATAGTAATCCTTATGATAATCCAGCAGAAACTGAAAAGCCCCAAGCAGGAAGCTCCCGCTTCCGCATGCCGGATCAACTATCTTCAGGTTTGATATCTGTTTCGGTGTTTTTCCTTCTGTAAGGCTGCCAACGGTTTTCTTTACAATATAATCAACAATAAACTGAGGCGTGTAATAAACCCCGCCTGCTTTCCTTACCTCCGGTTTCTCCTCGATCTTCGCGTGGCGTGCCGGTGTGATCCTTATGACCTTTCCGAGGAACTGTTCGTAAACACTGCCCAGTATCTCAACAGGCATAACTGAAAACTCATAAGGACATTCGGGATAGTAAAGCTCCTGAATTATGTTTTTTATAACCTTGTTGTCGATGGTGAGCCCGCTGCAGATTTTGTCTTTTTTCAGGTCGAAAAGACCTGAGTTGTATTTTTCATCAGCTGTCCGGAACAGATCAAAAATATTCCTGTAATAACCTCCTTCCCTGAGTGCATGTTTCAGACTTTCATACGGCTCCACACTGCGGTCCTCTGCAATACGAAGGAAGATTATCCTGTCGATTGTCTGCTGTACGGCGAAGTTTATTTCATCTTCATCGAGGTTCCTGTTGTTCCAGCTTATGTTGGTCGCGAGGTAAGTTCTCCATCTGTTCAGCGATTCGAGGAACTCTTTATCGACTGACGCTGTACCCCTTTTGTTTTTATCGGCAGCCAGGAATTTATCAAAGCTTCCCTGAACCACGGCATCGCGGCTGAAGGTGTCCCATAAAAAATCAAACTCATTGAGATATTCGCGGTAAGTAAGGTACTTGATCCTGGCAACTGACGGCTTATCGGTAATGACAGGCTTTTTTGTGCAGTCATAAACGGAGAACTCCTCAAAATCTGTTATGATGCTTACCGGGTGTTTCGCGCTCCAGCCGTACCGGCGAACCTGGTAGGCAGGCTGAATGTCCTCCTTAACGCGTACTCCGGGTTTTTTGGCTTCAACAAAGAAGAGTCTCTTGCCTCCGCTCAGTCTGAATGAATAATCAGGGGCTTTTGTAGCGCCGCTGATTTTTAGCTTATCTTCATGGATCACTTCGCGGTAGGCCTCAGAATGACCAGCCTTGTTTTCCATGTCCCATCCAAGTGCTGTGAAGAAGGGATCAATGAAATCACGGCGCGTCAGAGTCTCATTGTACTCAGAGCTTTTATACGACTCGTATTGCCTGTCGAACCTTTTTATAAGGTTTTCAATCTGATAACAGGCTGATTGTTTGTCACTCATCTTTCAGGCACTGACAAACAAATTTACTCAATAATTAAAATACATGCAATACCTGCGGCCATTGTACCGTCATTCCTTCAGTTTATCATTCCGGCCGCTACAGTCTCATTTGTGTCCATGTCAATAAATATCAGGCTTCCTGTGATGTTGTTCTTTTTATAAGAGTCATAGTGCAATGGTTTTGCAGTGCGGATAGTTAAGCATGCAATATCATTCATTCTGACATTCAGATCTGATGTATCACTCTCCAGTGTATTGATGTTTATTTTATAATTAACCAATCTTACAATACAGGCGGTCTCATTGCTGTAGTTTCTTACGATGTATTTTCCCCCGGATTTAAGAGGTTTCTCATTGAACCAGCATGACATCAGGTTTATATCCTGTCCTGATTCCGGCAATTCATTCTCTTTCACGATCAGGTCGCCTCTGCTTACATCTATCTGATCTTCAAGAGTCAGGCAGACAGAGTCTCCGTTATGCGCTGCATCAGGATGTGCTTCCGTCGTCTCAATTCCTGAGATTCTGGACCTTAGCAATGAAGGAAGAACCATAACTGCATCGCCCTTGCTGAGTGTCCCCCCGGCTAATCTTCCCGCATAGCCTCTGTAATCGTGAAATTCCCCGGAGAGGGGTCTTATTACAGTCTGTACCGGAAATCTTGCTGCATGGGAGGTCTTGTCTTTGTTTATTTCAATTGTTTCTATAAGTTTCAGGAATGTCTTCCCCTGATACCATTTCATGTTTCCTGATTTCTGGACCACATTGTCTCCGTTTTTTGCGCTTACCGGTATGAAATGCATATCCTCAATTTTCAGCCGGGTGGTCAACGCTTCAATATCCCTCCTGATTTTGATGAAAACTTCCTCCGAGAAGGAGACCATGTCCATTTTATTGATACAAAACACAATATGTCTTATATCCAGCAGGCAGGCAATATAAGTGTGTCTGATTGTCTGCTCCAGGACTCCTTTTCTGGCATCGATCAGGATCACTGCAAGATCAGCGGTGCTGGCTCCTGTCACCATATTTCTTGTATATTGAATATGTCCCGGAGTATCGGCGATGATAAATTTGCGTTCAGGTGTGGAGAAATACCTGTATGCAACGTCTATAGTGATCCCCTGTTCCCTTTCTGCCCGGAGACCGTCAGTCAGCAGTGACAAGTCAGTTTCTCCTTTTCCGAGACGTTTACTTGATTCGGCAATATGTTCCAGCTGGTCCTCAAAAATTGATTTGCTGTCAAAAAGAAGTCTGCCTATCAGAGTACTTTTGCCATCATCAACGCTTCCTGCCGTTGTAAACCTCAAAAGACTTTTATATTTACTTTCCCCGTTAATTTTCATTATAAATTATTTCATTTTTTTACTCTGCGCTCTGCGCCCTGAGCCCTGCGCCCTGAGCTCTGCGCCCTGCGCCCTGCGCCCTGAGCTCTGTGCCCTGCGCCGTTAAAAATACCCTTCTTTCTTCCGGTCCTCCATTGCAGCTTCCGATCTCCTGTCATCATAACGGCCGCCTCTTTCAGTTGTTCTTGTAGCAGCTATTTCGCTTATAATATCCGACAGGTTATCTGCCTTTGATAATGTCACACCGGTGCAGGTTATGTCGCCGATTGTACGGCAGCGTACATCTTCCTCAATGACTTTTTCAGTCGGTTTCAGCTGCATGAACGGCGCCCAGGCAAGCCAAACACCATTCCGTTCGAATATCCTGCGGCGGTGGGTGTAATAGAGCTCAGGCAGTTTTATCTTTTCTTTATGAATATATTGCCAGACATCAAGCTCTGTCCAGTTGCTTATTGGAAAAACCCTGAAGTGTTCACCGAAGTTCTTATGTCCGTTGAAGATATTCCATAGTTCAGGTCTCTGGTTTTTGGGATCCCACTGTCCGAACTCATTTCTGTGAGAGAAAAACCTCTCTTTAGCCCTTGCTTTTTCTTCATCGCGCCGCCCGCCACCGATAGCTACATCAATTTTCAGTTCTTCAATTGCATCAAGGAGTGTCACTGACTGTGCCTTATTCCTGCTGGCATTTATTCCGGTCTCCTCCTTCACTCTTCCCTGGTCTATTGAATTCTGTACAAGCCGGACGATCAGTTCAACTTCCAGCTCCCGGGCAAGATCGTCCCTGAAACGAAGAGTCTCCTCAAAGTTATGTCCTGTATCAATATGAAGAAGACTGAATGGTATTTTAGCGGGCCGGAAAGCTTTTTTTGCAAGATGGACAAGTACAATAGAGTCCTTGCCTCCGGAGAACAGGATCACCTTCCTTTCAAACTGGGCCGCAACCTCCCGTATGACGTATATGGCCTCATCCTCCAGCTCCTTCAAATGCTCATCATTTATCTTCATAGATCCCTGTATTTCATTACCGTTGCACCGTTGTACCCTTGTACCCATGTACCGTCATTTTATATGACAACCGCACTCCTTTGTTCCTTCATTTTCCCACCACCATCTGCCTGCACGAAAATCTTCCCCTTTTTTAATTGCCCTGGTACAGGGTTCACAGCCGATACTCACAAAGCCGTTGTCATGCAATGAGTTATATGGTACAGCATTATCAGTAATGTATTTTTTTATATCTGCATAAGTCCAATCGTACAAAGGGTACAGCTTGAAGATCTTTTTTTCAGGATCGAACTCAAGACGGTCCATCTGACTTCTGTTCTCCGATTGCTCAGCCCTGATACCGGATACCCAGAAATTATTGCCTTTAAGAGCCCGTGCGAGGGGTAATACCTTCCTGATCCTGCAGCATTCAGCCCTGTTGGTTACCGATTCATAGAAGCTGTAAGGGCCCTTTTCTGTCACCATCTTTTCCACATGTTCGTGATCAGGGAAATATACTTTTACTTGTTTTTTATATTTTTCAAGGGTTCTGGAAAACACTTTATATGTTTCCGGGAAAAGCCTTCCCGTATCGAGTGTCGCAACCTCTATTTGCAGATCATTCGTGAAAATGATATCTGTCAGCACCTGATCTTCAATTCCGAAGCTTGTTGTAAAAACAGTCTCACCCGGAAACCGGATGGAAAGAATTCTTAATGCTTTTTCTGCTGGCTTGTTTCTGAGTAGGCTTTGCAGCTCTTTTAAACTTAAATCGTTTGACATTTTTCCTGAGTAATACCTGAAATCTTAAACTGTGAATATGCGCCCATAACCTTTCGTGGAAATAGTATAGAATAGTTTTTGACAAAACTTCTACACTCCCAATTGAAAGAGCTACAGCTGCTTTACCGGTTAAAATATAGCTTATTACCATTGTGTCAACAGTTCCGACAATTCTCCAGGAGATAGCTTTTATCAGGCTTTTAACAGGTTTGTCAGCCCTGTCGCTGACCTTGATCCTGTTTCCTGAAGATCCTTGTCTACCTGTCTGGTTTATTAGTACATCAAGCATTTACCGGTTTTAAACAAATGTACTTCCGGATGGAGGATTACCTTATCGGCAATTATACGATAATCTGAAGAGTATTTTCTGTTAAAGTGAGATATGCAATATGTCCTATAGGATAATGGGTGTTTATAGCACCATAGATCTGGAACTAATTTATACTATGCCAGATTGAGATTCCGGGATATTCAGATATACAGCTGTTTATATAGAAGAATAGTGTATCTGTTATTTAGAAACAAGTTTTATATCTGTGAAGAAATCAACGAGTATGTTATACCTATCCCTGTGTTTATCAACAAGCTCAGTCCATCGTGAGAAGGCTCTTTCAAAATTCCGGAATCTCTTTTCAGCATTCCTCAGTATCGCTTTGCTTAATTCATGTTTTTCAACACCTCTTTCCTTATATATCTCAAGATATCTGGATATCCCTGTCTCCCCGAAAGCATCGAGGTCATCGGCAATTGTAAGGAGAGTTGAAAGCATATCATTGCCGGTGGCATCTGCATATTCTTTCTCATCATGATTCTCAATGGCAGTCAGAAGATCCTGGTAATCTGATTCATTCATATTCTGCTCCTCGAGAAACCTTAAACAAATTTTTCGGCTGTGAATACCATGCCTTATTCCCGGATCGATTGACATTCCGATATCATGAAGGTAGCAGCCGATCATTAGTTTTTGAATGAAAGCCTGGTCAAAACACAATCCATCCCTTTCTTTGAACTTCAGCAGCTCCTTCGCGTATCCCCACACCCGCCGGTGATGGTCCATCCCGTGTGTAATTAGCTTGTCACGAGGGTATTTTAAATTAAAGAAAGACTCGAGTGGATCAAGATATGTATTTTCAGCAGATATGATTTTTATATGTAAATTCTTCATTTATTAAAGAATAAAGAACTTAACCACGAAGTTACACGGAGTTTTACACAGAGTAACACGTTATATTATTTCTTCTTAGGCAGTGTAACTCCGTCTTTACTCCGTGTTACTCAGTGGTTAATAACAAAAAAAGCAAAAGACAGAGCCTTTTGCTTTTGAACAGGCTTCGGGCATCTTACTATTCCTTAATCATTTTTTGTGCCATATCAAGGATCGTCGTGTCATCAAAAGTCACGATGCCGCCGTCGGGCCCCTGCTCAAAATGTATACCTATGCTTTCTCCTGTGTTGAAGTTTCTCCCTCCGAAGTAGTTTCTAACCGTATCTTCATGCAGATCAAGGCTCTCTGCAATTCTTTTCATACTTCCGGAGGGTAACTGGTCCTTCAGCTTCCGTAGTTCATTGAAAGTGATTGTCTTTCTCATGATATTTTGATTTAAGATTCAAGATTCAAGATTCAAGATTTCAAAGATAAAGATAAATAATTATAATTCTTTCATCAGTTCCAGGAAGAGTTCTATTGCTTTACGCTTATCGTCATTAAGGTCAAAGTCCATATTATCAGTTAGATATGCCATCAGTTCTTTACCCCTGATCGTACCTGTTTTGCCATATTCGGCAACCACTGCAGCAATATTCCTGACACCGAAAGAGAGCGCTTCATTGAATTCATTGATGAACTCATTGTCAAGTTTCTTATTGGATGTCCAGCAGGCAAATGCAAAAGGCAGGCCGGTCATCCTGTGCCACTCTTCCGAAAGGTCGATCCCGAACCTGAACTTGTTCTCAAATGCGAAGCACTGATCACCGATCAATACAACAGCCTCGTTGTCAGGTATATTAAGGAAATCAAATTCAATATCGGTGTGTTTCCACATAAATTCATGTTTCCAGGCCTTTCTGGCCAGTATCCTGGCCAGGGTAACTGAGGAGCGTGAACGGTAATCCAGGTTAATGGCGGTTATTTCATTAAAAGGGCAGTTGCTTAAAAGCATAACTGTCCTGACCTTTCCGTATGCGCCCAGGCAATAATCGGTTATAATATGATACTCGTCAAGCAGAGGCAGAGCGGCAACCGGGATCAGACCGATATCGACCCTTCCTGCTATCAGTTTTTCGGCGCACTGGGCAGGATGATCGACTTCAATAATCACTCTCCTGTCAAATCCGGTTTTTGTTATGCCGTAAATGAAAGGATAGGTATTTGCATACCTGACTGCTGATATCCTTATCTTCGGGGCAGACATGACTGTTTTAACAAGGGCTTATTATAAGCTGAAATTCAATTTTTTTCCGACTGTTAAAAATACTACTTTTGTATATACCGTTATACAGTTTGAGAACTTATAATTACTGCTGATGGATTTAAATGCACTGACTGCAATTTCGCCTCTTGACGGAAGATACAGGCACAAGGTGAATGAGCTTGACCTTTATTTCTCCGAGTTCGGGCTCATAAGATACCGCCTGATGGTTGAAGTTGAATACTTCATCGCCCTGTGCGATATCCCGCTTCCGCAGCTGATCGATTTCAGGAAGGACAATTACAAGGCGCTTCGCTCAATATATGAGGACTTTGATATTTCTGAAGCAGAGAAGATCAAGGAACGCGAAAAGGTAACAAATCATGATGTCAAGGCTGTTGAATACTATCTCAAGGAAAAATATTTCCATTCAGGATGGGGCAAATGGAGCGAGTTCATCCATTTCGGGCTCACTTCACAGGATATAAATAACACAGCCATACCTCTTTCACTTAAAGACGCTCTCATCAATGTATATTTCCCGGTTCTTTTTGAACTCAGGGAGGCGCTTGCGTCCCTTGCCGATGAATGGAAAGATATACCCATGCTTGCCCGGACACACGGACAGCCTGCCTCACCTACAAGACTGGGAAAGGAGATAGCGGTATTCATAGCCAGGATCGATGAACAATCAAAATATTTCGGACAGATACCCTATTCGGCCAAATTCGGCGGAGCAACGGGCAATATGAATGCGCATAAGGCTGCATATCCTGAAATCGACTGGATGACTTTTGCAAACAACTTCGTGAACGAGGAGCTTGGCCTTCAGCGATCATACCCAACGACTCAGATCGAACATTACGACAACCTTGCTGCCCTTTTTGATAACATGAGAAGGATCAATGTGATACTTATTGACCTGGCGCGTGACATCTGGACATACATATCGATGGATTATTTCAGGCAGAAGATAAAAAAGGGTGAGATCGGATCGTCGGCAATGCCTCACAAGGTAAATCCAATTGATTTTGAGAATGGAGAGGGGAACCTGGGCTATGCAAACGCCATCTTTGGACACATGTCGGAGAAGCTCCCTGTCTCCAGGCTTCAGCGCGATCTTTCCGATTCAACCGTACTGAGAAATACCGGCATACCTATAGGGCATTCAGTGCTTGCTTTTAACTCTATCCTCAAGGGACTTAACAAGCTGATCGTCAATAATGAAAAGATAAGGATCGACCTTGAAAACAACTGGGTCGTGGTGGCGGAAGCAATCCAGACGATACTCAGGAGGGAGGGTTATCCAAAACCTTATGAGGCCCTTCTTGACCTTACCCGAACCGATGAAAAAATAACAAGCGAAAAAATACGTTCCTTTATCGAAAACCTTGATGTAAGCGATTCTGTCAAGGCAGAACTCAGGGAGATAACTCCATTCAACTTCACAGGTTTTTAATACGATAACCGGCGCAATGAATAAAATCCGTCTTCTCCTAAAATATATCGCACCCTATAAAACGCCTGCTGTCAACAGCATTCTTTTCAATATGCTGAGCGCGCTGTTCGCCCTTATTTCATATACCCTGGCAATCCCATTCCTGAACATCCTGTTCAACAGGATGGAACGGGTGGCTGATCCGGGCGAATTCCGGATGACATTCGATTACCTGACACAATTCTTTAATTTCTACCTTGTTGAGTTCATTGATAGCAAAGGACCGGTGGGAGCTCTGATGCTGGTGAGCCTGGTCTTTATTACCGCGAGTTTTTTCAAGAACGGGTTTATATTCTTTGCAAACAACAGCCTGGCTTATATACGGGCAAGCACGGTCCGCGACCTTAGGAAGAAAATGTACAGCAAGGTGCTCAACCTGTCGTTGTCATATTTCACCGATGCCCGCAAGGGTGATATTATGACGCGTATCTCGAATGATGTGCAGGAAATTGAAGTATCCGTGATGTCTTCACTTACAATGCTATACAGAGATCCGATATACATTGCGATCTTTGTTGCTTACCTGTTCGTGAGCAGCTTCCAGCTTACTTTGTTTGCCCTTGTGCTCCTGCCAGTAAGCGGATGGCTCATCGGCAGGGTGAGCAGAACTCTTCGTAGTTCGGCGCTTGCAGGCCAGCAAAACCTGGGACAGCTCCTCTCAGTCGTTGAGGAGACCCTGTCAGGATTGAGGATCATTAAAGGTTTCAACGCAGAGAAGCAGATGAAGGAAAAGTTCCGGGCTACGAATGAGCAGTATTCCAGGGTATTCAAGCGCGTAATCAGAAAATACTACCTGGCATCACCACTCAGTGAATTCCTATCGACAATTGTCATTATAATACTTATGTATATTGGAGGTATGCTGGCTCTTCAGGGTGAAGCACACATGACTCATGACAGACTCATTGCATACCTTATTATCTTTTCCCAGATAATACAACCGGCAAAAAATATCACAACTGCATGGTTCAGTGTCCAGAAGGGTATGGCCTCCATCGACAGGGTTGATCAGGTACTTGAAGCCGAGGAGAAGATTGTTGATAAGCCTGATGCCCTTTCGGTAAAGGATTTCAGGGAATCAATCGAATTCAGGGGGGTATGGTATGCATACAACAGTGAACCGGTGTTAAAGGATATTAACCTGAAGATCAGGAAAGGTCAGACTGTTGCAATTGTTGGCAAATCAGGTGCCGGCAAGTCAACCATGGCAGATCTGATGCCCCGGTTCATTGATCCTGACCAGGGGGCTATCGTGATTGACGGGACGGATGTACGCGACCTTAAAAAAGCCGACCTTCGTGACCTGATGGGAATCGTCAGTCAGCAGCCCATTCTTTTCAATACGACATTCACTGAAAATATTGCCTTCGGACTCGAAGATTATGAGATGAAAGATGTGCAAAACGCTGCCCTGATCTCGCATTCCCATGATTTTATAATGGAAACCGAAAAAGGTTATGAGAACAGTGTAGGGGAGGGAGGCAATAAGCTCAGCGGAGGACAGCGCCAGAGGATAAGCATAGCCAGGGCCATAATGGCAAATCCGCCGATACTCATACTCGATGAAGCCACATCAGCCCTGGATACCGAATCGGAAAGATATGTCCAGGATGCGATACTCCGCCTTATGGAGAACAGGACATCGATAGTGATCGCTCACAGGTTGTCAACCATTCAGCATGCCGATATGATTGTTGTGATTGACGAAGGCAGAATAGTAGAGACAGGGACACATGACGAACTTCTCGGGAGAGAAAACGGTTATTATGCGAAACTGCATAGTTTTCAGGCAATATGACACAACCCCCTTTCTAATTTCCCCCAGGGGGGAAAAGGTTAAGAGGCCCTTGCCCCCTTGGGGGAAGGATGGGAAGGGGGTTAATAGCCTAAATGATTGATTATTAAATGATATATAATATTATGACAAAACGGATATTTTTATTTTTTCTATTACTGATTCTGCCATTCATATTTGCTTATCCGTCAGATAAGAAACCGAAACATACTTTTAAATTCAGCGAAACGGAGTTTCTTCTTGATGACGAACCATTTCAGATAATAGCCGGGGAGATACATCCTGCCAGGATCCCTGCCGAGTACTGGAGGCACAGGATACAAATGGCCAAAGCAATGGGCTGCAACACAATTTCGATGTATATTTTCTGGAATTATCATGAAGAGGAAGAGGGTCTGTTTGATTTCTCAACCGGCAACCGTAACCTCGTGCAATTCATTGATATTGTTCAGGATGAGGGGATGTGGCTTATCGTCCGTCCCGGACCATATGTATGTGCAGAATGGGATATGGGAGGCATACCTCCATACCTTTTAAAGAATCCTGACATAAAGCTCAGGACGACGGATCCGCGTTTCATGCAGGCGGCGGAGAGATACATGATCAGGCTTGCAGAGGAGATCAGACCATGGCTGATCACTAACGGCGGACCGATCCTTCTGATCCAGATTGAGAATGAATATGGAAGTTTCAGCAACGACCATGAATACATGTCAGAGCTGAGAGATCTCTGGATGGAAAATGGCATAGATGTTCCTTCATTTACCGGCGACGGCCCGACAATTAAGATGCTTGAAGGGGGCACACTGCCCGGGAGCGCCGTGGGACTTGACTCAGGAAGCTCGCAGGAGGACTTTGACCTTGCCGCGAAAATCAATCCGGGTGTTCCCGTATTCAGCAGCGAAACTTATCCCGGCTGGCTCACTCACTGGGGAGCTGAATGGTCACGACCTGACACTACTGAACTTCTGCAGGAAGTGAAGTTCCTGATGGATAACAGGAAATCATTCAACTTCTATGTTATTCATGGTGGTACGAATTTCGGATTTACTGCTGGAGCAAACTCAGTCAGAAACGGATATGAACCTCATGTCACCAGCTATGATTATGACGCACCAATAAATGAACAGGGTAAACCGACAATGAAATATTATGCACTGCGAAGGCTTATAGGCTCCTATCTGCCGAAAAAACAGAAACTGCCTCCTGTGCCTGATTCCATACCGGCAATACAGGTAGAGCTCATCTTCCCTGTTAGATTCACATCATTATGGGACAATCTGCCGGAGCCTGAAACCTCAGAAAAGGCTCTCACGTTTGAGGAATATGGTCAATATCAGGGTTTTATACTCTACAGGAAAGAGCTTGCAGGAACAAAAAGCGGAAAGCTGACAGTTGGCGGGATCCATGATTATGCAACAGTGTTCCTTAACGGAGAATATCTTGGGAATCTCGACCGGCGCGAGGCAATCGATACAATTACAATACCTGAAAGCAATGCCGCCGCGCCTCTCCTGGAAATACTTGCTGAAGGAATGGGTCGCATAAATTACGGGCCCCATATATTTGACAGGAAGGGGATTACCGGAGAAGTAACTCTTTCCGGTGAAGTACTGTCAGACTGGAAGATATATAATCTGCCGATGGACAAAAAGTTCATATACGACCTGAGATCCTCAGGAAGGGTAATCAATAAGCCGGGTGTTTTCTTCAAGGGCGATTTCTCACTTGCCTATACAGGGGATACTTTCTTCGACCTGTCAGGTTACAGTAAAGGTGTCGTTTGGGTCAACGGTCATAACCTGGGACGTTACTGGGATATTGGACCTCAGAAAAGGCTCTACTGCCCTGCATCATACCTCCGCCCCGGCATGAATGAGATCATTATCTTCGACCTTCATCTGACGTTGCCGAAGCCTGTTGCAGGACTGCCTGAACAAGAATAGTATTTAACTTATTTTAGATATCGAACAGCCTGCAGATGTGCCTGTTATACATATTCTCGAACACGCACTTTGAGACTGTTTTTTCATTTGCCTTCAGAAGCCGGAAGTATTCCTCCTTACGTTCGGCCGCCATTTTGTAGGCTACATGCACAAGCTGCCTCATGTTCGGATTGTACGATGGATTGCCCGATACATGTCTCAGCGAATCAGCAAATTTTCTGGCGCTCCATCCTGAGACAATTGCCTTAGATGGCAGCTTTGATATGCTGATATCAATCATATCAGCATACGGTGAACATAATTCTTCGGTCTTTTCAAGTGAACTGCAATATATTTCCCTGACAAATTCAAGTGCCTCTCCTCCCGATTCTGCGAGCCCGATAATCTCTTCAAGCCATGTTGTTCCGGCTGTCTTCAGATGAAATCCTTTATTATGCTTTTTCACGAGAGATCCGATTATGGGATAGAGCTTGAATTTGTCAGATCCTGAATGAATACTCATCTTCAGGTCACCGGGCAAGCCGAACTCATGCACGGCATAATCAATAACCATAAGATCTGCTTCAAACTCCTCTTCAAAGTTCTCAGTATCTCCCACATAGTCGACACCCTTGTTGAATCTTCCGGAGAATTTCGGAGCGATAGTCTGAACCGGAATATTCTCATCGCCAAGCATCCGCAGGATAAAGAAGAGCTCCACAGGCGTCTGTGGATGAGGCACTTCATCCATGGATACCTCGGTAATAAAGTTGCCCTTGCCTTTTAATTTCTCAATCTTCCTGAAGATCTCCCATGCTTTGATAGCTGCAAAGAGGTATTTATATGCTATCTCTGTTATCTGGTTCATGGTTACCTCGAATGGCTTCTTTATTCCGGGGATTTTCAGCTTCCCTGCGTATTTTTCAGCGCTCTGGAAGAAAGCCTGTACTTCATCGTTTCCGGCTCTCTTGCCTATATATGAAGCAACATCGATTGTGAAGAAATCAGAGCTTTCAATGAACCTGTCAACCGTATCAAGATTGATATGGTCGGCATCGACAAAGTATGGCCGGTCAAAGCCTGCTTTCCTGGTGACTTCATCGGCTTCCTTCCTTGCATCTCCCGGCTCCGTACCGATAATGTTGTGCTCCCTGTTTGATTTATTCCATACAGGAGTTATCTCAATCCCCTTTTTTTCTGCTTCCGTTATTGCCCTGAG
The DNA here is from genome assembly GCA_043800695.1 of Bacteroidota bacterium. Lineage (GTDB taxonomy): Bacteria > Bacteroidota > Bacteroidia > Bacteroidales > VadinHA17 > LD21. The sequence continues at coordinate 50,337 of JAZDMU010000039.1, read as the reverse complement.
CTGCGCATGCCCCTGGTGACCAAACCTGTCACCCATTCCAATTGAGTATTTACCCAGTTTTTTCATTTTCAAATATTTATCAATGTCCGTTAATAAAGAAATTCACATTTTCTGAAGTCACGATATCGATCGGAAGATATTCCATCTTTTCAGGCACCTTGTTCATCGACAGGAAATCGAACAGCTTCCTTATGCCCCTGTATGCCTGCTCTTCAGGCCTCTGTCCGATGAGGAATTTTATAGTGCCTGATTTCAGATGCGACACATTCCTTTCAAGAAGATCGTAGCCGATAATGTTCAGGCCGTTTTTACCCGAGGCGATGACAAAATCAGCGATCTTGTATGATTTAGATCCGGTTACAAATATTGAACTGATTCCCGGATTGCTTCTCAGGGCTTTTCCTGCTTCCTTCCGGATATTCTCAGGGACAGGATCGGCAATGACCAGTTTGATGATCCTGCCTTTCTTCTTTTCCTTTCCTGAAAAATAACTCATGAATCCCTGGGTCCTGGTATTAAGATGGTGCACATTCTTAAGGTTCCTTACAATGTTGATAATAAGGATATCTCTACCTGCGGGGGTTACCATATCTGCCAGCTGGCCTGCCACTCTTCCGCTCTGAAAGATGTCCTCACCTGTGTAGGATAGAAATTCTGTTTCGTTGATATAACCATCCAGGAAAACAAAGGGTATTTTCTTTTTTGTCAGCCGATTGCAGAATTGAATGGATTCGTTCTTGAAAATCGGCGCAAGTATAACACCGTCGGGATGCAGATTCAAGACGCTTGTAGTTTTTTCCTGGAAACTCTTTTCGTCAAGCAGATTAAAAGTCACCTGGCTTAATTTAACAGGGAAAGGGTCAAGCTCGGAAACAGCCTTTTTAAGCCCAAGCGGATGCTTTAGCCAGAATGCATTCTCCTCTGTGGGTTCCGGCAGCAGAGACACAAGGTGAAGTTTCCTTTTGATCTTTAGAGCCCTCGCAATGACATTGGGTGAATACTCAAGATCTCTGGTAATTTTCAGGATTTTCTCCCTGGTTTTAACTGCAACCTCACCACGCTCATGGAGAACTCTGTCGACTGTACCGGTTGAAACGCCTGCTTGCGCAGCTATATCTTTTATCCTTGCTTTTTTTGAAGGCATTGTCAGTCAAGAACTACCGTTTTATTTTTTGGTGCAAAAACTGTCATTATTATCCAGGTCAGCAAATACGCGCTTCCTGCAATTGTGAACATAACAACATAACCTGTTTCAATATGTCCCAGATCTTTAAAATGCTGAAGTATGCCACCTGCCAGTTTCGAGACAAAGGCGCCTCCTGCAGCACCTGCCAGTCCGCCAATCCCTGTAATTGTACTGACAGCTTTCCTGGGGAATGCGTCTGACACAGTTGTAAAAAGGTTAGCTGACCAGGCCTGATGAGATGCTGCCGCAAGAGCAATAAGGCAGATTGCTCCCCATGTGCTTACTCCGGGTGATTGTGCAAATACTATCGGTGTTACCAGGAGAGCAAAGATCAGCATGGTCATTTTTCGTGCTTTGAAAGGAGTCATGCCTTTTTTAATCATATACCCTGAAACCAATCCGCCACCTACACTCCCTATTGTGGTTATCGTATAAATGAATGCAAGAGGTAATCCGAATGATGATATGCCAAGCCCTGCACCCCTGACTGTTGACAGCCAGCCGGGAATCCAGAAAAGATAAAACCACCAAATGGGATCTGTAAGACCTTTTCCAATAAAGAAGAGCCATGTCTGCCTGTGGCTGAAGAGCTTCATATAGGAAACCTTTTCCCTGGTCTCTGCCTGTTCCCCGGTATCACTGTGAATATAGGCAAGTTCGCCGGCAGACACCTTCTTATGTTTTTCCGGTAATTCATAGAAAGTAAACCAGAGAATTACCCAGATGAATCCTATTGCTCCTGTTATTAAAAATGCTGCCTGCCATCCCCAGGCTACCAGAATGGCTGGTATAGCCAGGGGAGCTACTATTGCTCCGACATTAGTGCCTGAGTTTAATATCCCGAAAGCAAGAGCCCTTTCTTTTTTAGGGAACCATTCAGCAATTGATTTATTTGCAGCAGGGAAGTTACCAGCTTCACTTATTCCAAGGAAACCTCTCCAGAACCCGAAACCCCATACTCCTTTTGCCAGGGCATGACCCATTGCAGCGATGCTCCATAAAATGACAGAGACACCGTATCCTATTTTTGTTCCGTATTTATCTATGAGCCTGCCGGCAAAGAACATACCGACAGCATATAAAAGCTGGAAGGTCATGATGATGCTGGCATAAGCTTCCTCACCTATTCCAAGGTCTGATTCCAGAAGGGGTTTGAGGATCCCTATTACCTGCCTGTCAAGATAGTTTACAGTTGTTGCAAAGAAGATCAGTGAACAGACGGTCCATCTGTAGTTGCTGAATTTTCTTTCTTCTGGCATAATTATGGAGGTAAATCTTGTTATACGTTATATGTTGATGATGAGGTGGTTCCGCCTCTTCCTGTCCAGTTAGTGTGGAAGAATTCGCCCCGGGGTGTATCCGTCCTTTCGTATGTATGTGCTCCGAAATAATCCCTCTGGGCCTGGAGGAGGTTTGCAGGCAGCCTCTCACAGCGGTAACCATCGAAGTAACCCAGTGCAGAGGAGATAGCAGGTACGGGAATGCCGTTCATGGCAGCCGATGATACAACGTTTCTCCATCCTTTCTGTGCCTTCTCAACCTTTTCTTTGAAGAAGGGATCAAGAAGGAGATTTGCATTTGAAGGATCATTGTCAAATGCTTCCTTTATTTTTCCGAGAAAGGCGGATCTGATTATGCATCCTCCGCGCCACATAAGAGCTATACCTCCGTAATTGAGATCCCATTTGTATTCCTGTGCAGCAGCTCGCATCAACGTGTATCCCTGAGCGTATGATACTATTTTTGAAGCATAGAGTGCCTCTTTAATGTCGCTGATGAATTCATCCTTTTTGCCATTAAATGATGCTGAAGGCCCTTTAAGTATCGTTGACGCCTTTACTCTTTCATCCTTCACAGCTGAAAGACATCTTGAGAAAACAGCTTCTCCAATCAGTGTAAGAGGTATCCCGAGATCGAGGGCAGCAACACCGGTCCATTTACCTGTACCTTTCTGTCCGGCTGTATCGAGTATCTTATCTACAAGCGGCTTGCCATCAGTGTCCTTATAAGCAAGAATATCTCCCGTGATCTCGATCAGGTAGCTGTTAAGCTCCCCTTCATTCCACTCTTTAAAGATATTATGCATCTCGCCGGCACTCATATGAAGGAGATCCCTCATTATCTGATATGCCTCGCATATAAGCTGCATGTCGCCGTATTCAATTCCGTTATGCACCATCTTAACGAAGTGTCCGGCGCCGTTTTCCCCAACCCAGTCACAGCAGGATGATCCGTCTTCCACTTTGGCTGCAATAGCCTGGAATATTGGTTTTACATGAGGCCATGCTGCCTTTGATCCACCGGGCATGATTGATGGGCCCAGCAGTGCACCCTCTTCGCCTCCCGATACTCCTGTACCTATATATAATAAGCCCTTGCTTTCAACATAAGCTGTTCTCCTGTTAGTATCAGGGAAATGGGTATTGCCTCCGTCAATTATGATATCGCCTTTTTCGAGGTGAGGAAGCAGGGTATTTATCATATCATCCATCGCACTGCCGGCTTTGACCATGATCATTACTTTTTTCGGCCGGCTCAGAGAGCCCACCAGTTCTTCAATCGAGTGAGCACCGATTATATTTTTTCCTTTCGCCCTTCCTGCAATGAAATCATCAACTTTTTGCAGAGTACGGTTATAGACACTTACCCGGAAGCCTTTGCTTTCCATGTTAAGCACAAGATTCTCGCCCATCACCGCGAGACCGATGAGTCCAATATCAGACTTATTTTCCATATCGATTATTTTTATAATATTCCTTAACCACTTTGTCCATAACCCGGCTTGTTCTTGCTGCGGTTGCTCCTGTGCTCACAGCACCCTGTCCTTCTCCGGACAGTTCCTTAACTATCTGCTCAATAAGGTAATACTGAACATGTTCAGGCCTTACATTCTCAAATTCACTGCGTCCGTTTTCATTGATAAGCACTATTGGCTCAAAGGAGAATGTGGAGCTTATTATCATTCCCTTTTCTCCGAATATCTCAATGGAGTCCTTGTTGCTCACCGGAGCTGTTGTAAAGCACCAGGTTCCGTTTGCGGCTATGTTCCCGGGAAAGACAAATGAGGCTGAAACAAAATCTTCAGCCTTATAAAGCCCTGCCTGATTAAGCACAACAGATTCAACCTTATCAACAGGACCAAATACGAAATCAAGCCAGTCAAGCTGGTGCGAAGCGAGATCAAAGAAATGTCCGGCTCCTGATATCTCCGGTATTACACGCCAGGGAAGCCGGCCGGCTTTTTCTTCCTCTGACAGGAAGCTATAAATCTCGAGCTTCACGAATCTGACCTTTCCAATCGCATCATTTTCGATCAACTCTTTGATCCTGAGAAATCCTGGAAGTGTCCGTCTGTAGTAGGCAACAAATACCGGCAGTTTGTACTTTTCAGCTGTTTTATTTATCCTTTCACACTCCTTGTAATTAAGAGCCATTGGTTTCTCAATATAGACAGGTTTACCGGCCTTCAGCACTTTAATAGTATATTCAGCGTGGCTTGCGGGGGGAGTTGCAACATAAACTGCATCCACCTCGTTGTCATTTATGAGATCATCAGCACTGGAATAGAACCGCGGCACATTATGTCTTTTTGCATAATCTTCAGCAAGAGCGGCGTCGCGGCGCATAACCGCCACCAGCTTTGAATTCTTTACCTTGCTGAAAGCCGGACCGCTTTTAACCTCGGTAACTTTACCGCACCCTATGATGCCCCACCTTATCATTGAAGTCTTTCTTTTGAGCTCCATAATCCGACTGCAGGGTTGGAAATATAAAAGAACTCCTCACCATCTCTCATTTTGTTGAAACCATCCTTAAGCACCGAAGGATTATATTTTTTTTTCATCTTGTCAAGGTTCGCAAATTTGAAATTCACCGATTCTATCTCCTTCCTGGTAAGGTAGCCCGGGCAGTATGTAACTGAAAATCTGTCTTCGGTGCTGCCATGAATGAAATGAGCTGCGGCACTGAGGTTATTACGCAGCTCCTCATTCTCCTTAATAGCCTCCAGTGTTGCAGGCGTTCCCCTATAACCGTATTTTCTTATCAGCCTGTCTATTTCCTTATCTTCGCCGAACTCCTTCAACCCTGGAGCAAGTACGATAAGTTCACCGTTATCAGCCATGGCCATGCGCGTCCTGTAAATACTTTTGTTCCCGAGCCAGGTACTTTTAAATTCTGAAGGATCAAGATATACAACCACCTTTTTCAAAGGATTATCAAATACTGTGAAGTTGACTTTCAGGGATAGCTCGGCTGCCTTTTTAAATACCTCCTCATCGTCGCCGATATAAAGGCCGCGGATTACCAGTTTACCTGAATCATCATATCCTATTACTGTATGGACATAAACAACAGGCAGATGCGTGATGAAATGGGTTGATGCATAATTCAGCATGCTTCTGACAGGATTATCGGCCTTGCCAAGTATTTTCTCTATTCCGACTACCGCCCCTGCAAAGTGACTCTTGTTAATTCCTTCCGGTCCGCCGGTGCCGACAAAGAGGTTCTTATTGTAATTGGCCATTCCTGTCACCTCATGCGGAACTACCTGTCCCACAGAGAGAATCAGGTCATGTCCACCATGAAAGACCAGTTTGTTAAGCTGTGCTGGCCAGGGATATTCAAGCGATCCCCCCGTGATCTTAGATATATATTCTCCGGGTACCGTTCCAATTGTTACGACATCATTTCTCCAGTCGTGAACCCGGAACAATTCTTTGGGTACGCCTTTGAACATCTCATCCAGTTCCTTGTCAGTCATCGGTTTGTGTGTGCCGAGAGCAGGCAGGATATCGGTCAGGTTTTCCCTGAAATATTTGTACAGCAGAGATGTGATATCGCCTGCCCGTGAATGAAATCTTGTAATATCAGGCGGTACAACGAGGACTTTCTTCCTTGTCCCGAGCTTCACCAATGCCGAATAGAGACCATATTCCAGGTCATTGGCATTTATTACTGTAGTTGGCGAACCAGATTGAAAATATATCATACTCCTGAATAAGCACTAAACCCCCCATCGACCGGAATAACAACACCCGTAACAAATTTTGAAAGGTCGGAAACAAGGTAGAGGAGTGTTCCGGTAAGTTCCTCCGGAGATCCGTATCTTTCCATAGGTGTGCTGTTGGTTATCTTCCTTGACCTTGCTGTCGGCTCTCCCGTTTTCTCGTCAAAGAGCAGGAACCTGTTCTGGTTAGTCACCAGGAAACCGGGAGCTATGGCATTTACTCTCACTCCCGTCTTTGAGAAGTGTACAGCAAGCCATTGTGTGAAATTATTAATAGCAGCCTTGGCGGCAGAGTAGGCGGGTATCTTTGTCAGCGGCCTGTAGGAGTTCATCGATGAGATGTTAATGATAACCCCTGATCTCTTCCTTACCATGTCATATCCGAACACCATTGAAGGAAGGAGAGTCCCCTTGAAATTCAGATCGAAAACCTTGTCAAAGCCTTCAGCCTGCAGTCCGAAAAATGTATCCTCCTCCTTTTCGCTCCCTTCCATCTTCTCGACTTTGGTTGTTGCAGCAGGGGAGTTTCCTCCGGCGCCATTTACCAGGATATCAACCGGACCGAATTTATCGTTCACCTCTTTCCTTACAGCTTCCAGCGAGGTTTTGTCGAGTACGCTGGCTGAAAATCCGATTGAAGGGACTTTGAATGTATTCTCAATCTCAGAGGCAACTGCAGAGGAGGCATTTTTATTAAGGTCGAGGATGACTGTCCTGACACCCTGGTTGGCAAGCGATTTAGCCATCTCCGAACATATCACACCGGCGCCTCCGGTAATAACAGCAACTTTGTTTTTAAGATTCAGTTCGTTCATGAAATGAGGTATTAGAATCCAAAATATTCTTTTGCATTTTTATACGCAATCCCTTCAACAATCATCTTAAGAAGCCCCTCATCGTGCGGTATCAACCCTTTCTCCACCTCTTCACCTATATAATTACAGACGATCCGCCTGAAGTACTCATGCCTCGGGTAGGAGAGGAAGCTCCTGGAATCGGTTACCATACCTGCAAACCTGCTCAGGAGTCCAAGCGATGAAAGATCCCTGAGATGCTTTTCCATACCGTTCTTCTGATCAAGGAACCACCATGCCGCTCCAAATTGGACCTTAACCGGGGTTGTTCCGTCGTTGAAGTTACCTGCCATTGTTATCATCATTTCATTGTCAGCAGGATTGAGATTATAAAGGAGTGTTTTTGCAAGCTGGTCTGTTTCATCCATACCGCTCAGAAACCTCGATATTTTAAGTGCATCCTGAGGGACGCCTATTGAATCCCATCCTGTATCAGGACCCATCTGCCTGAATTTACGGAGGTTATTGTTCCTCATTGCACCCACATGGAACTGCTGTGTCCATCCGCGCTTATGATTCATCCGGCAAAGTTCTGTCATTGCGGCTGTCCGGTATTTTTCTGTCTCCCCGCATGAAATGGCTTCTCCTTTCAGAAGCTTAATAAAGATCTTGTCAGCTTCAGCTTCTGTATATATCTCAAAATAAAACCGATCCATCCCATGATCAGAAAGCCTGGCTCCCGTATCATGGAAGAATTGATGCCTTCTGTCAAGTACTTCCACAAGATCCCTGAATGACTTTATTTCAGTACCGCCTGCCTTACCAAGTTTTTCAATATATGCCCGGAATTTTACCGGATCATCAGTTTTGATTACATTATCCGGCCGCCATGCAGGCAATATCTTTATTTCAAATGATTTTTTAAGCTTCTTATGATACTCAAGGTCATCGGCAGGATCATCAGTTGTGCAGACAACCTCAACATTCATTTTCCTGAGCAGAGCCCTGATGCTGAACTCCTTTGTACGCAGCATGGCACCGGCTTTATCATATATTTCCAGTGCTGTTGAAGGGGAGAGGATTTCAAATATTCCGAAATACCTGGCAAGCTCAAGATGTGTCCAGTGATAGAGTGGATTGCCTGCAGCATATGGAACTGTTTCTGCCCACTTCATAAACTTTTCACTATCAGGAGCCTTGCCTGTGCAGTACTCCTCGCTGATGCCATTGGTCCTCATTGCGCGCCACTTGTAATGGTCGCCCTCAAGCCATGCCCGGGTAAGGTTTTCGAACTGGCGGTCGTCAGAAATCATGGCTGGCGAAAGATGACAATGAAAATCAATTACCGGCTGGTTCTCAGCAAACTGGTGGAAGAGCTTTACTGCGGTTTTGTTTGTGAGGACGAAATCCTCATGAATGAAAGGTTTCATGCCGGAAGAGGTTTATGCCTCTGCAATATACCAAATATATTTTCGTGAACGAACACGATGTTGAGAAAAAAGATGCTATTTTTGTTAATAATCTGTAATTAAACCACGATCATGAAATTAGAATTGCGGTACGCATCCCACCCACAGGATTTCAGACAATACGATACCGGCAGGATCCGTAAGGAGTTTCTGATAGAAAATGTTTTCGTGAATGATGAGATATCGCTCGTGTATTCATTTTACGACCGATACATGGTGGGAGGGGCAAAGCCTGTAAAAAAAGCACTGGAGCTTAAAACGGCAGATTACCTGAAATCAACCTTTTTTCTTGAACGAAGGGAGATGGGCATGATTAATGTCGGTGGACCAGCACTTATTGAAACAAAAGGCAAGACGTGGAAGATCGGACATAAGGAAGCTCTATACCTCGGAAAAGGAACCAGGGATGTCGTTTTCAGGTCTGATGATCCGAAAAAGCCGGCAAATCTTTACATAAACTCGGCGCCGGCGCATCATGAGTATCCTTCCAGGAAGGTAACTCTCAGGGAGGCAGAGGTTGTGGTTCTTGGTACGCCCGAAGCCTCAAACCACAGGACAATAAACAAGCTCCTTGTAAACAGTGTCCTTCCAACCTGCCAGCTTCAGATGGGGATGACAGAACTTAAGCCCGGAAGTGTATGGAACACCATGCCTGTCCATACTCATAACAGGAGAATGGAAGCCTATTTTTATTTTGAAGTACCTGAAAAACAGGCAGTATGTCATTTCATGGGTGACCCCGATGAGACCCGCCACATCTGGATAAAGAATAAGCAGGCTGTGCTTTCGCCTTCATGGAGTATCCACAGCGCTGCAGGGACATCGAATTATACTTTCATCTGGGGCATGGCCGGAGAAAACCTCGATTACAGCGATATGGACGTAAGATATCCTGATACACTTAAATAATGGTTTGCCTTAGTGCTCTTAGTGAATTTCCTTTGTGTCCTTTGTGGTTATTTTTTTTCTAACCACGAAGAGCACCAAGTTCACACGAGGAGCACAAAGGATTTAAAGAATTGCATATGAAAGATTTATTTGATTTAAGCGGAAAAGTAGCCCTCGTTACTGGAGGCACACATGGAATTGGTCTCGCTATAGGGCTGGTCCTTGCAAAAGCAGGCGTTAAAGTATGCGTTAACGACCTCCAGGATGAAAAGCTGCAGGGCTGCAGGGACGCATTTAAGAGTGAAGGACTTGACGTTTACACTGTCAAGTTCAATGTGACTGATGAAAAGGATGTGGATAAAGGAATTTCAATGATTGAGAAGAATGTCGGTGTTATTGATATTCTTGTCAACAATGCCGGCATAATTAAACGGATACCGATACTCGATATGGCAGTTGCTGATTACAAGCAGGTTATTGATGTCGATCTTGTAGCGCCGCTTATTATTTCAAAGAGAGTAGCGCCGAAGATGATTGAAAAACGCAGCGGCAAGATAATCAACATGTGCTCCATGATGAGTGTTTACGGCAGGAATACGGTTTCGGCGTATGCCTCAGCAAAGGGAGGGTTGAAGCTTCTTACACAGAGCATGTGCTGTGAGTGGGCGAAATACAACATCCAGGTGAATGGCATCGGTCCTGGTTACATTGCCACGGCCCAGACAGCACCTATCCGCGAGAACGGTCATCCTTTCAATGATCTTGTAATGACCCGTACTCCTGCAGGCAGATGGGGCGAGCCGAACGACGTTGCCTATGCCGCATTATTCCTTGCATCAGAAGCCAGTAACTTTGTGAATGGTCATATCCTTTTTGTCGATGGAGGGATCCTCGCCAATTTCGGATATGTCAAAGGTGAAAACGAAATCTGAGTCGTGCAGTCTGGTCGTTCCTCCCTCTCGCTCTCGCTCTCACTCTCCCGATATCCCGCCCTCGATCTTTACTTCTTCCTCCTTCGCCCTTCCATTAAAATAAAGTATCGCCGAAAAGACCGGAAGCAGCGGAAAATAGATCGCGTTCGCAAGCGAGCCAAGTATGATGTATACCGGATTCTTAATGTAATTAACAGCACTTACCGCCTCTTCAGGATTTGTCAACCCTTTAAAAATACTGCCTGTGAAAGGGATCATAATGATCATCGACAGTATCAGCGAAAGTACAATCAGTATAAGCACAAAAACAGCAACCCACCCGATATTGGTCCAGAACCCTTTATGAGTCAGCCTGAAAGAACGGGTTATCGTATGTCCGATATTATTCCCTTCAGCCATAAGCAGCGGCAGGAAAAACATATACAGCGTCATCAGGTATATCGCAACAAAGAAGATCCCGATAATAAGTGCCAGCAGCCCCATAAACAAAGCAAATGATCCGAAAAAAGCAAAAAGCACTATTAAAATAAGGTATGGTATAAAGTACCTCAGTGACTTGTACAGGGAAGTGAAGATATTGACACTGTCGTCAACCGGACTGTAAATAATATAGTACTGTAGGATAGTAGTAAAAAGAAGATTAGCAACCGATATAATAACCATTGGCCAGATGAACTTCTTAATCTCTGCGAGCATCTCATACGGATCAGTCATGGAAGTCAGGCTGCTTAAATCGAGCGATGAAGAAAAATATTGCATCAGCAGTGACATCACAAACGATGCCGTGAACAGGACAAGAAACCTCTTCCTGTAAAAATCCCATAACGAACTCATTGCACTGTCAAGATTGTGCTTCCTGTATAACGGATGACTGGTGAAACTCTCCATATTTTTTATTTTTTTTAAAACTCAAATCTATTCATTTTCCTCAATCTGCCAATAACCAATAACTATTTCCCCTTCCTCCACTCCCTCAGTATATTCGAAAACGGAAATATCGACGGCTTCCTTCTTACATGAAATATTCCCTCATTTGAAGCCCGAATATCCTCAATAGTGTAAAATGCCTTTGGATTAACACCCTCGATCAGGTCAAGCACTTTTTCCATTTCGTTCCTGTGAACAATAGTGTAAATAAGATGAACCTTCTCAATCGCGCCGTGTGCTTCAACTGTAGTAGCGCCATATCCGTTGGTGTTCAGAATTTTTACAAGCTCCGGACCGTTCTGATGTGTGAACACCCTTATCAGCTGGATGCCAAGTGCGAGCTTCTCCTCGATAATCATTCCGACAAGGTTGCCTGTTGCAAAACCTGCAGCATAGGCAACGTAATTCACGTAATTATCAAGGTTTTGCATTATCTTGCTTATCGCGGTTATCCATATGAGTACCTCAAAAAACCCGAGTATCGGGGCAATGTACTTCTTCCCTTTTGATACAAATATTATCCGCAGAGTACCGATCGACTGATCACATATCCTTGCAAGAAAAATCAGCAGCGGCATTATGACGTAACTGAACATGGCGGTGTCAAAAAAACTTGTTTCCATGGTAAATGAAGTTAGATGAGAACAAATATAGGCATTAAGGCGCAACGGCACAACAGCCTGCCCCGAGCGGAGCCTCGGGGGCACAACGACACAACGGTATAATGGTAAGATTGCATGACTGCACGACCTGCACGACAACAAAAAGGGTACAGCTTTGCGCCATACCCTTTCCTATATAATCCGGATTAACCTCAGATGGCTGGAACCAGGTCTTTGGTTTTGAGCTTTGCAGGTGTGAAAATGCCAAGCACACCTTTAAGTCCGATGCTCATTACAATGTTATAGAAGAATATCAGGAAGCCTATCAGCAGTAATGTTCCGGACAAAGCTGCCAGAACCATATAAAGATTGAATTCACCATTTATATAAAGTGACCGCCTGAGCATCCCGTTCAATCCTGCCATCCCCATAAAGGCACCCATCCCGATACCGCCAATAAGATGACACCAGAAATGAATGTCAACCAGCTTCTGGCTATACACCTTCGCTCCATTCGTAACTATAGGGAAAAGAATGTATATAGCTGAATATAAAGTCATTGTAAGGCCAACCAGGATCGCCACATGAACGTGCGGACCTACAACCCATTGTGTGTTGTGAAGTATCCTGTTAAGACCAACGTCAGCCTGCATGATCCCTGCCGGTACAGCAAGTGCAAATCCCAGCAATCCTCCGAGAAGGAATTTCAGAGGGTTGGTCATTTTAAGTGGCCGTGCACTCCATAAAGTAGCCAGAGCTATGAAGAATGCAAGTCCCTGTGTGATCAGTTCAAATGCTGTTACCATCTCTCCCGACAGAACTTTGAGGCTGTTAGGCTGAGCCTGGTCGGAAAGCAGGTGATGCGACCATACCGTCCAGGAAACAACAAGTTCAACCAACAGGGCTGCTCTTGCAATATTCTGCATGAAGAGAGGCTTTCCTGAAATCATGGTCGCCAGCAGATACCATGTACCGGCCACAAAAATGAGTACCAGCCCGTCAGCAATCAGATCAAGGCCCCACCAGAACCAGTTCTTGTAAAGAAGTGCATCTATTGCTGTCTCTTTAAGATCAAATCCAAGAATGGCTCCGACCATATAGACCAGTATAAGAACTCCTGTAAATAAAATGATTATTGTATTCAGGGCCATGTCAACACTTCCTCTGGCAACAGCAGCAACAGGCAGTGGAACGAGGTGCTCTTTCTTGTTTTTTCTGAAGAGGTTTGCAAAACCGGTAATACCTAACGCAGATGCCAGAAGCGCTCCTGAGGGTTGCTTCTCCCATCCTTCAGGCGTATATGCAATCGTCACGTAAATGTTGATTATGAACAAGGCTGTTCCGACCATCACCATGGCAATTCCAACAATAAAGAAAGTCCCTCCCCATACGCTGAACTGCGCAAAATCAGCCGGAAGCGGCCAGTAGAGAGTATAAAGCGGGGCATAGTGACTTACAAAGCCGGCGAACCAGAACACCAAGGTCCCGATCGTAATCAGAAGAAATGTCCAGTTTCCCATTTTTATGCTCCAGAGGGGTTTCTTCATCAGAAATGGTACAATGAACAGAAATGCACCGCACACTATTGAATATGTCGATCCGAAGATGCCAACGAGCGGATGTGCAGTGAGTATTGCAAAAAACTGAGGTTCCGTAATGAAAGGCAGAGGCTTCACTTCATATATACGCATCAGCATGCCTTCGATGACAACGAATCCGAAATAAATCAGTCCGACGACAACAAACCTTAAGGTTAGTTTCTGCATCGGGGTGAGGCTGTCGGATTTAAAAAGCGCCTGCTCACCGTTTATCAGAGTATTGATGAAACTCATATATCTTAATTTTAATGTTGATGATTAATTAATTTCCTGGTCGCCGGGAGGTACTACCTCAACGGCATCCCTGAGGATCATAAATACTCCCTTCGGACCAGAATACTCTGTCGAGCGGATCGTATAAACGTTTTCCCGGTCAAATTGCCAGAGCAGGTCATTCTTGTGTCCCGGAACCACCTGCATCTGAAAGAGCATGCTGTTGTCTTTTCTGAAGAGTCCGAATCCGTACGTAAGATCCTCCGACCTTACATCAAACAGTACTTTATCACCAACATTTATAACCAGCTTTTCTGATGGCATGATGAACTGATGATCCTTTACGGTGATGGAGAAGGTTTTATCAGGAGTGATCTCTGACCTTGTCAGATCCATTTTTGCCCATGGAATGGTGTTGTAGGTTACAATGTGCAGGGATACTCCGATCACTGTGAGTAATCCCACAAATGAGTAGAACAATACTGGTCTTACGCCTTTTCCTGTACCCTGGCGGGTTATTTTAAAGGCAAACCAGGCGACCAGCAGGATTATTACAAGGCAGTAAAGCGTATATGCCAGTGTCTGCCCTGTAAGAACCATTTTTGAATCAACCATACGACCTCCTTTTTAAACGATTATTACTTATTGTTTTTTAACATATCAACTAATGATGTCTTCCTCAGTACATTAAGTATTTCACTCCGGGTCTTCTCCCAAACGCTGTGCATCGGGCATTTTTCATTGAACGGACATTTTGCAAAACCCATAATGCAGTTGTCAAAACTCTCCAGTCCTTCAGTGGACTGGACAATCTCCGAAAGAAATATGGTGTTCGTTTCCCTTGCAAGGATAAATCCTCCTTCCCTCCCCCTGGTACCTATGATAAAACCCTTTTCCGAGAGATCATGCAACACCTGCCTGAGATATGAATAGGGAATATTAAGCTTTTTATTCAGGAAAGCTGCAGACATTCGCTCTTTATTGTTCCTTGCCATGTGGCTTAAAATACTGAGTGAATATGAAGTTGTTTTATTAAAATTCATAAATGATACCTTGAGATGGCAATTTAAGTAATTTTACTTAACTGAGCATTTGATTTACAATTTTTTTGCTGTAATGTCTGGACTAATCTTTCCCTGTACCCTGCACCCTGCACCCTGTACCCTGTACCCTCTACCCTGTACCCTGCACCCTGTACCCTGTACCCTGTACCCTGTACCCTGTACCCTCTACCCTGTACCTTTAGTTCCCATACTCCTTATACTTCAGCCGCAGATCGACTTTCTTGTCATATACGTAATAGCACGCCTCCTCGCAGCTATATTTATCATATACTACCCGCGGGATCACTGAATTGACAACTACGTAGCAATTGCCTCTGTCATAATATGTTGCGGTTATCGTGTATTTCCTGTTAAGCGGTACATACTGGGAAATCTGGCTGATCCCGGCAACAACCGATGCATAAATTATGCTGTCTTCAAGATTTCCTTCATATATTTTTACTGTCGAATTGTAACCACTCTCGAGCCTGATCTCAAGCTTTGCTTTCAGCGGTTCTTCCTGCTCACATTCCGAGCAATTGACGATCGGATGCTTCTCGCATGAGAAGAGCATTACCATCACACTGAATACAATGGCCGAAAAGATCAGCTTTATATAATCCCTTAATACCATTTTATGGTTTTTAAAGGTGCTCTGACATTATTGAAAAAGAAACTCTGCTGCATCCCGAACCTGAACCAAACCGGTCCGATCTTATAGAAATCGGTGTCGGTGAATTCAAGTCCCGAAATAAGTGATAAATTGTTTTTTGTCCATTTAAAGGTAACGGCAGGCAGAATCCTGAATTTATTCCCGGGTGTTTTAAGGGTACCCGCCAGCTTGTTGCCAAAAGAGTATCCTGCCGAAAGTGAAGCTGTCAAATAGTAATTGCTTCTCATGAGATGATCGGTCAGGGGGAACTCCCTGAACACACCTGCATATACCAGTGAGCTCTTGTCACGGTATTGATAGTACAGGTTTTCTTCCTCTTTTATCAGAACCCTTGTGTACCACAGTTTTGAATCAAATCCTGTTATAACACCAAGATTCCTCAGCGGCTCCTTGAAAGATATGCTGAATCCTGAATAAAAGTCCCTGAGATCGGTCTTGAATGAAACGGCAGCTGCCATCTGGTCAAACGCGATTCTCTTATCAGGACGGAATTTATTCCTATCGAGTAGGTCGATCATCTCCCTGTCCCTGTATGTAATGGCGACGCTGTAGGGATTAATGACGTCTCTTCCGGGATCGTTCCACCTGTCGCCTGTTTTCAGCAGCATTTCTGCTGCCTTCTCCTGACTGGATCTTACTGCCAGATTCAACGCATCCCATTTGTGAATGTTCTTCTCATAAATATCAACACCCTTCTTTCTGAGTATTTCCATCATAACAGTATCGCCATTCTGTGCTGCGATAAGAAAGGGGGTAAATCCTTCAGCATCCCTTGCTTCCAGGTTGGCGCCATTCACTATCAGAAGCTCTGCAACATCGAACCATCCAGCCCATATTGCGGCCATAAGCGGTGTTGTGCCGTCATTGGTTTTTATGTCAGCTTCAGCGTCATAATATAGAAGGAGGCCGGCAATGCCTGAATAACCATAGATGGATGCAAAATGAAGCGGGGTAGCTCCGTAACTTCCCTGGAAGTTGACTTCAGCGCCATATCTGATAAGCGTTTCAGTAATTTCAAAATCCATGTTCTTCACGGCTAAAAGCAGAGGAGTCTCTCTTCTTCCTGTAATATGATTCACATCGGCATCATACCGGAGAAGTGTTTTTACTGTGTTAAGCCTGCTGTTGTTAACTGCATATATGAGCGGAGTAACACCATCACCCGACTCTGCATTCGGATCAGCTCCCTTTAGGATCATCCTTTCAACTTCAGTGTAATAACCCTCCGACGCAGCAAGCATAAGATTATAATCAAGAGCTCCTGAGACAAACAGCGGTAGATATCCTGAAGTATCGATCACGGAGACCTCCGTCTGCGAATGCAGGTTGAAAGGTAAGCAAATGAGGAGAGCCAGGACAATATATCGCATGGATGATAGTCGGTGTGCCATAATGTATACAAAGTTAAATTTTTGATTTTATGTTATCCTGAAATAAATACTTTTTTAATTTTGATCCCTGGGAAAATGGCTATGCACATATCGAGAATAAAGAAAATACTTCTAATTGTGCTCCTGGCTTCGTTAGTAAGCTATGATCCCGGTGCAGTTGAAACGAACAGTAATCCTGCCGGTAAAATAGTTCCGGCTAATGTCAGGATCACCAATGAACTTTCATCGGGACGGGATTTTACAGCTGCCGAGAAGAGTGTCAGGTCGTTCATGCGTAAATGGTCTATCACAGGCGCTTCGATAGCTGTTGCTAAAGATGGCAGGCTCATCTACACCAGGGGATTCGGATACACAGACACTATCTCGAAGGAAGAGGTTCAGCCTTTCCATAAATTCAGGATAGCAAGCATCTCAAAACTAGTGACAGCAGTAGCTGTCATGAAGCTTGCTGAGGAAGAAAAACTATCGCTTAACGACAGGGTCTTCGGCCCTGACGGCATACTTGATGATCCGTATTTCAGCGAACCCCGCGACAAGAGAGCCTACGGGATCACCGTTGCCCATCTTCTTAGCCACGAAGGAGGGTGGGCCCAGCGTTACGGCGACCAGATGTTCATGCCGCTGGTTGTGGCCGATAAAATGGGACTGAAACCTCCGGTGGATACAAAGGCGATCATCAGATTTGCTCTCGACAAAAGGCTCCATTTTACCCCCGGCGCCGGAAGGGCATATTCAAACCTGGGATATGCTATACTGGGACTGGTGATTGAAAAGGTTTCCGGTATGCCGTATGAAGAGTTTTGCAGGAAGGAGATCCTTGAGCCCCTGGGCATTTACGATATGACACTTGCCCATAATCTTCCTGAAATGAAAGCGCCATATGAAGTCAGCTATTATTCTCCTTCCGATATTGTTCCCAAGCTCTCTATCTACGGGACAGGCGAAATGGTATCCCCGGTTTATGGTGGAAACGATATTGAAGCCCTCGGTGCAGCCGGATCCTGGCTGGCCACAACCCCCGATCTTATGAGGCTGCTGCTTGCAGTCGACGGCTTTGGCACAAAGGGAGATATCCTTTCTCCTGAAACCATAAACCTTATGACCGATAACAGGAACGGTCTTGCACCTGTGGGATGGAAGACAACCATTAACGGCACCTGGTGGCGCACCGGGTCTTTCCCCGGAAGCGCCGGCATGATGAAACGGCAGGGAGACGGTATCAGCTGGGTTGTCCTCTTTAACTCAAGCGCCTGGAACGGCCCCGAGATACATTCCTATGTTAATAACCTGATGTACAAGGTTATATCCCAGCTAAAAGATACGCATGAAGATGATCTTTTTAATCATTCACTGCCGATACCGCTGACTTACGATTTAACTTCTGAATAAACCTTCGAAAATGTGCTTTTCGGTAAATGTAAACCTTGTCAAGGAAGAAATAGAGGATAGATTCGGAGTGAAATTTCCTGATAAATACCGCTACGAACCAAGCTATTATTACCATGCATTTGCCTTTCCGGAGATACCTGCCATATGCTCCGGTGACCCGCAGAACGCAAGGCTGCTGAAATGGGGACTGATCCCGCCCTGGATAAAAACAACTGAAGATGCAAAGGAGATCAGGCTCAAGACCTTCAATGCAAGGGCGGAGAGTGTCGAAAGCAAACCCTCTTTTTCATTCTCATTCAGATCGAGGAGATGCCTGATCCCGGTCATTGGCTTTTATGAATGGCAGCATGCAGGCAGCAAGAAGATCCCCTGGTATATATATCATGCAGTAAATGACATATTTGCGCTTGCAGGACTCTACAGTGAATGGACCCCTCCCGACACTGAAGAACCTTTGGCCACTTTCTCAATTATTACGACGGAAGCCAACGAACTGATGGCTGAGATCCATAATTCAAAGAAAAGAATGCCTGTGATACTTGACAGGGAAGATGAAAAGAAATGGATTGATGAAAAACTTGATCCGGGGGAAGCTTTTTATATGCTCAGACCTTATCCTTCAGAAATTCTTAAGGCCCACACAATTGGCCCGCTTATCAACGACCGCACAGCAAACCGGAATATCCCCGAAATCATCAAACCCTACACCTGGCCCACCGCCACCCTCTTTTAATAGAGCCTTTAATCCTTTACGCCTTTACACCTTTACGCCTTTACACCTTTACACCTTTACGCCTTTCATTGCGCCACAAAATGATATGTCAGCGTCCCTGCCTGCTGTTTTGGTGCATAGAGGTCCTGGTTAAACCTTGAGATAAGTGCTGTGCTTATTGCGGTCTCCATAAGACAAGCATCGCTTGTCGTGCTTTCCGATTTAATTATGCGGGCTTCCTCAACGATACCCTTCTGGTTCACAAGAATTGCCAGGGCAATTTTCCCTGATCCCTCGCATTTATATATAGGTATCGGAAGATATGTATGATTTCGGTCTTTTAGTTCATAATATATCCTTGTGGGCCCCTGGTAAGCGGCAGCCATTACTTCCGATTCATCGGGCTGTTCCTCCTCTCCTGTTTCTTTCCTGTTCTCGAAGGCAAGGTTCTCTTCATTTTCTGCCTCCTTCAGCCTCTTCCATTCATCTATGTAATTGTCTTCTCCAAGTTTACCGCTTGCGATAAGCTCTTCTTTGACCTTATCGATATAATCGTCGGCATCGATCTCTACATCAGGCTTATTGGCAAGGTTCCTCGCTATATTCAGCAGATCCTCATCGCCCTGAAGGATTCTTTCTATGGAAGTGGCCGGCAGATTGATCAGCTTCTCCATGTCTTCAGGCTCTTCAGATTTGATTTCTGCAAACTCAATCACAAATTCATTCTTTCGCTCAATATTGAGAGCCCTGATCTGAAATAGCATGAAAATAATTGCTGCTGCCAGGTGAATGACAACAGTGCCAAGAATCCCGACGATTTTGCCCTCATAATTCTTCATACACCACAAAAATACAAAATGATACGGTCATTTTGTATCTGTCTTTTTCTTCTTCTTAACCGGTTTGGCTGGCTGAGGTCTTTTGGTAGATTCATTCTTGAACAGCCCGTTCTTTATGCCGTTGATGAATTTTGCCCAGGCGAAAGGATTGAGAAGATTATTTACAGGGAACTGACCCCTGGTGGCCATTGAACTGAAATTCTGTTCCATCGCATACCTGAACCCTGCCTCAGGTGAGATGCTTACGCCGGTCTCGTTTCTTACGGCCACATATATTGATGCGATATTCTCATTCATGTTTTCAATCAGCGGATCAGTTGGCTTCTCCTTCGTCATCTCCCTGATGAACTCATTGTAAGTTTTCCATGGGAGGATCGTGACACCCTCAATCGGTATCGTGTCTATTTCCAGGCTGATATCGACCATACAATGTCTTTTATCGTAATCCGAAGGTATTATTGTATGGTACCTTTTAAAGCCAAGAGCTCTGTAATAAATTGTATCGCCCGGGACGCTTGTTATTGAATAGATACCTGTCCTCTCGCTTATGGCTCCTCGCCGCAGCTTCCTGGAGATGACCGTCACACCTGCCACCGGCCTGTTGCTGATGTCGGTTATGATACCGCTCACCTGGACAAATTTTTCAGGAGTACCTGTCTGGCTGTGCAGCGGAATGGTGAGCAGAAGGAGAAGAAAAACAATATAGCAGGTCCTTTTCAAGATTCAGTTTAATCAGTAATAACGTGATAAATCATATTAGAGTCTGCAAAGTAAATATTATTGAGCTTAACAGTAAAATATTTAACTTATTTTTAAGTAATTTCACTGCTTTCAAATCATAATTATGCCTGAACAACTACTATTGGGGGATGAAGCAATAGCACAGGGAGCCATTGATGCAGGCCTTAGCGGGATGTACGCATATCCGGGTACTCCATCGACCGAAATAATGGAGTATATCCAGGCATCTGCCGCTGCTGCGGAACGGGGGATACACAGGGAATGGTCTTCAAATGAAAAGACAGCTCTTGAGACCGCACTCGGAATGTCGTATGCGGGAAAGCGGTCAATGGTCGCCATGAAGCATGTCGGTCTCAATGTCGCATCCGACGGATTCATCAATGCAGCCATTACCGGAGTCAATGGAGGTATGATAGTTGTATCGGCTGATGACCCTTCAATGCATTCGTCGCAGAATGAACAGGATTCGAGATTCTACGCAAAGTTTGCATTTGTCCCCTGCTTCGAACCTTCAAACCAGCAGGAAGCCTATGATATGGTGACTGATGCATTCGAGCTGTCGGAAAAATACAGGGTGCCGGTTATGATAAGGATCACAACAAGGCTCGCTCATTCAAGAGCCAGCGTCGAGCTGGCAAAACACCCTGTTCCCGAAAAGAAGCTGACATTGCCTTCCGATCCTGTGCGTTTCGTGCTGCTTCCCGCGCTGGCACGCAAAAAATACAGGGAATTGCTGAAATCCTATGAGACTGTTAAATATGACGCCAGAATATCAAAGTACAATTTATACCACGATAGTAAAAAACGGGAAACCGGGATCATCGCTTGCGGGATAGCTTATAACTATCTTATGGAAAATCTGAAGGATGCGTATCACGCATACCCGGTATTGAAGATCTCCGCTTATCCCTTCCCGGCAGATATGGTTAAGGAGATTACTTCGCGGTGCAGGGAGGTGATACTCCTTGAGGAGGGTTACCCTCTTATTGAAGAAAATCTCAGGGGCATACTGGACAACGGCATAAAGGTTCTGGGACGCCTGGATGGAACTATCCCGCGCGACGGAGAGCTTAATCCCGCCATCGTAGCAAAAGCGCTGGGAATGACGGTAAGCCGGGGAAGAGACGTTCCTGCACTGGTGAAGTCGCGGCCGCCGTCGTTCTGCATGGGATGCGGTCATGCCGATATGTTCAATGCACTTATTGAGGCATTGAAACCATACGGGCATGGAAGAGTATTTTCCGATATTGGCTGCTACACCCTTGGTGCACTTCCTCCATATAATGCCATTAACTCGTGCGTGGACATGGGAGCATCGGTTACCATGTCCATCGGGGCAGCTGATGCGGGGCTTGTACCTGCAGTAGCCGTTATCGGCGATTCAACATTCACTCACTCCGGAATGACCGGATTGCTTGATGCCGTAAATAAAAACTCTCCGGTTACTATCATCATTTCAGATAATTCTACCACAGGAATGACCGGCGGTCAGAAATCACAGGCAACAGGAAAGCTTGAACAGATATGCCTTGGAATAGGAGTGGAGCGCACTCATCTCAGGATTATCAATCCATTACGTAAGAATCATGAAGAAAATATACGTATAATAAAGGAAGAGCTTGGTTATATTGGGGCTTCAGTAATTATTTCATCACGTGAATGCATTCAGACTGCCACACGTAAAAAGAAATCCGAAATCTGAAATCCGCAATCCGCAATGAAAAATGATATCATACTGTCAGGCGTTGGAGGCCAGGGAATATTGTCAATAGCTGCAGCAATAGGACTGGCAGCCGTTGAGAATAAACTATATCTCAAACAGTCGGAGGTTCATGGAATGAGCCAGCGGGGAGGGGATGTCCAGTCGCATTTCCGGCTCTCCGACAAGCCGGTGGCTTCTGACCTGATACCTTATGGCAAAGCAGATATTATCATTTCAGTTGAGCCGATGGAATCGCTGCGGTACCTTCCATGGCTGTCAGACGAGGGGTGGCTTGTGACCAATTCAAATCCTTTTATTAATATCCCGGAGTATCCGCCCGTTGAAAAAATCCTTGAAGAGATCAGGAAGATAAAAAACAACATAATAATTGATGCTGACACAATTGCAAAGGAATGCGGCTCGGTCAAAGCAGGAAATATTGTTGTTCTGGGTGCAGCCTCCCATTTCATTAGTATGTCTTTCTCTTCCATTGAAAACGCGGTCAGGAAACTTTTTGTCAGGAAAGGAGAGGAGATTGTTAATTTAAACCTTAAGGCCCTTAATGCGGGCAGGGAACATGTAGACAAAATACAAAGAGGCTGACATGAGTGACAGCCTCTTTACACATGGAAATGCAGTGAATGAGAACAGGTTATTCCTCTTTTGCGCCGTCTTTCTTTGACGATTGCAGCAGAAGGATTTCACTTAGGACGATCTCGGTGATATATTTCGTAACACCTTTCTTGTCCTCAAAGTTCCTGTAGACAATCCTGCCGTCAACAGCGACCTCTTTTCCTTTTTTAAGATATTTGGATGCTCTCTCTGCAAGACCGTTCCATGCAACAATGTTGTGCCAGGCTGTTTCTTCTACCTGCTGACCATCGCCATTTTTATAGGTATTATTTGTTGCAAGCGTAAAGTGAGCCACCTTCTTCCCGCTTTCAAGGGTTTTGATCTCCGGATCCTGTCCGAGATTTCCGATCAGCATTACTCTGTTTCTAAGTGCATTCATGATTTTAAGTTTTAGTGAGACATAATTTTATTTTTCATGTCAAACTTACACCCTCCACAGAACCTTTTTCGGTTGATAAGCATTTACATCCGGTTTTTACGCTTTTATAGTCGTTTGTAATCATTTGAAAACGTTTTTGTGTATCTTTATCAAAACTTTAGTGCTGTGGAAAGAAAGTGTCTCGATTGCGGCGATGTAATTCATGGCCGCACAGATAAGAAATTCTGCTCCGACCAGTGCAGGAATAATTACAACAACCGCCTCAACCGCGATTCAAACAATTTTGTAAGGAATGTCCATGGATTGCTGAGGAAGAACCGCAGGATACTGGCTGACCTTTATGATGATGGGAAAACAAGGATTCATAAGGATGCCTTGTTTGCTCTTGGTTATAACTTCAGCTTCTTTACCCATATGATCGAAACATCAGACGGTGAAAAATGCAACTACTGTTTCGAATACGGGTACACCGAAACCGGGAATGACTTCATTGAACTGAAGTACAATTCCCGGTACCTTGATTATCAGTAATTTATGTTTCCTGTTACTTTGCTTTCAGGAAGGGGAAATAGTAACTGATATTTTCTTTTGTCAGCCTTGTCCCGTATTCTGAATCCTGGAAAGCTTCACAATTTTTAACCTGGCTCCCCTTTTCCTGGCCATATATTTCAACCAGCTTCTCCCTGTACTGTCCGGCATCTGCCCGGGCAAACCTTGATTTCGCAAGCCATACCCTTCTTTCGGCATCTGTGGCAGGCACTTTGTCAAGCTCTCCCCTGTTGAAAGGCAGCCATTCATACATCTGTGAAGTATGCTGGTGGTACATATCAATCTTCTTTTCCATGACATCATCAATTGCCACTACAACATCCGCTTTGAAGGGTTCGGGATGGGTGAAGCCGTCGCTCATATAAAGGAATACAGGGTTTTTATCCAGGAACCTTACCTCAGGCAGTATCTTGGGTACGGTAACCATGTAGGCTGCGTCAAGCACCAGTATTCCTGTGTACCTGTGGTCCGGGTGGTAATCGTAAGGTCTGGGGAATATTACAATGTCGGCCTTCTGCTCCCTGATGAGCCTGATCACCTGAAGCCTGTTCTCATAGGTCGGCATCAGCTGCCCGTCGTGATTGTCAAGAGTAATATAACGTACTCCGATAACTTCGCCGGCCCTTCTTGCCTCTTCACGCCTGACCTTCGCCAGTTCCTCTGAGGAAAGCGATTGATGACCGGCATCTCCGTTGGTAAGCGATACCATCAGGACATCATGTCCCAGCTGAGCCCATTTACAGGCTGTTCCGCCCACCTTGTCAGGATCATCGGGGTGTGCACCTATTATAATAATGTGCAGTTTCTTGTTCTGATCGCCGGCCTGGGCAAATGCCGGCTGAATGGCACAAGCCAGGAAGCAAACCTGTAAGAAATAAATCAGTGTTTTCATAAAAGTATGTTTTAGATTTCTAATATATTAATATATTCACTACCACTCACTGTTCGCCAGCTCCCATACATTTGCAAAGCTGATCCTGATAATTTTTTCCATGATATCCCAGTCAACTGTAGATATCTCATCATCGGGCGTGTGGTACTCTTCGCGATGACCGGGCTTAAACCTCATGACGGGCACGCCTTTCGCAACGAACGACCTGTGATCGCTGCCTCCGGGCGGGTCAGATGAAGCCTCGTAAACGATTTTTAGTTTTATTCCGTGCTTCAGGAGATTGTTTTCCGTAAGCTCCCTGAATTCAGGACACCTGCTCGTATATGTCATGGTCACCATTTCCGGCTGATCATCTGAAACATATCTCGATATCATGTCAAAATTGACGTTAAGACGAAGGTTCTCGAGCGGAAAAACAAGATTGTCAACATAATATCTTGACCCCAGGAGACCTTTTTCCTCTGCAGTCCATAAGGCAATGATTATAGTTTTTTCCGGCTTAATACCTGTCTCCATTATTGCCTTTGCAAGCGTCAGCACACCCACTGTTCCTGAAGCATTATCATCAGCGCCGTTCCAGATATATCCGTTGGCAATACCCTCATGATCATAATGTGCTCCTATTACAATTATCTGATCAGGATCATTTCCCTCAATTATACCGATAACATTTCTAACCTGCACAGCGGCAGTGATGACATTCGATCTGACATAAATAGTCCTGGATGTGAGTGCGGGAAACGTTCCGGGTTTACCCGACTCTGCGTTTTTCAGGTATTCATCCAGTTTGGTTGATGTTCCCCGGAGGATCTGCCTGGCAGCCCTTTCTGAAATGAGTATCCTCGTCACCTCTTCTCTGTCAGTTGTGCCCGGTATTGTATATCTTGCATAACGCCCGCCAGGCCACTGTCTGCTTTCAGATGGTGCCATGTTAAGAAAAGCGGGCAGAGGTTGAGTTCCGACAGTTGTGGTGGAAAGGTTGAATTCAATGATCCCGGCAGCACCTGAGTTCCTCAGCATATTCTCAGTCTCCCTGGCAGATGCTGACAATTCCTCCGGTGTTAGTTTTTCACGCGCAAATCCCGGAACTCCTGATATCTTTAGAATAAATTTGCCTTTAACGTCCAGGCTTCTGAAATCGTTGTACTTCAGCTTGTCGTTTTTGAAGCCATACCCGGCAAAGATCACAGGAGCCTCTTTTTCAATGCTCTTCTCCTGTGACCTGATGAAAAAATCAATGTTACTTTCAAAGGATGTTGTTGTGATTGCCGATCCTTCGATTGTCTTCAGTTTCAGTGTCTGTTCATCTCCAGGAGTGGTTTTCAGAAGAGTGATATTCTGGAAATATGTTCTTCCTGATGCCTGTTGAGACTGCATATAACCCCTGATTCTTGGATTATCGCCCCCGGGCTTCACACCGTAAAGTTGAAGCATGCTTGCAATGTAATCACCTGCAAGGTATTCACCTTTTTCTCCGGCCTCCCTGCCTTCCATCCAGTCGGAAGCAAGGAACCCCATCTGCGCTGTTATCACATCCGGAGTTATCGCTCTTAACCCTTTCTCAACAGGCGTCTCCTGACCGGTAACAGCCTGATATGCAAGCAATAATAATTGTATAAGAATAAATATTTTTATCTTCATATATCGATTCTAATAACATTCCAAGGTAAACATTAAATCGATTCATCTCAACCTTAAAACCTTTCCTTAACTTTTTTTAACCTGCACCACGTACCACGCAACCCGCCAACCTTCACCCCTGACCCCCAAGGGAGCCCAGGAACCAGGAACCAGGAACCAGGAACCAGGAACCAGGAACCAGTATCAAGCTACCAATAACCAATAAATATTTTTGCCGGACTTTAATAGAAATAAAAAGGAACGTTTACCGTTTATTTTATAAAAATCTGCAACCTTTTGCAGGATTTTACCGTTTATAAACAAAAATGACTTATTATGAAAAGACTATTTGCACTTGTAATTACAGTATTGATAGCACTGCCGGCTTTCAACCAGTTTAATTTCGGAATCAAGGCAGGAGTGAACAGCACATCGCTCACCATGAATGACATTGTGTCAGTCTCTTCAGGAACCAAAACCTATACAATAGAAGAGGTATCCGGAATGAATTTCGGTTTCCACGGAGGTGTTTTCGGACGTATCAGCATCTCAAAGCTTTTCGTTCAGCCTGAAATTCTGTTCTCAACAAGCACCAGTGAATATAAGGTGACCGATGTTCTAAACACAACCGTTGATGAGGTGAAGCAGAAGTTTAACAAGATCGACATTCCTGTTCTGGTCGGTGTAAAGTTCGGCCCTGCAAGGATCAATGTAGGTCCGGTTGGTTCATTCAATATTACAACTCCCGAAGAACTCATCGATGATCCTGATTTTGAAGCCATTTACGGCAAGATGTCCTTCGGCTACCAGGCCGGACTCGGCGTGGATCTCCTGGGCAAGCTGACTATTGATCTCAGATATGAGGGCAGCCTGAAGAAATACCAGACACAGATCGAAAACGCTGCCGGTACATCATTCAACCTCGACGACCGCCCGAGCGCACTTCTGCTCAGCGTTGGTATTATGTTCTGATAAGGAATTATAAATTGAAATAGAGAGTGCCCATTTTGAGACACTCTCTATTTGTTTTTCTGGCTTTAAAGTCCCCTTCAGGGGATTTAGGGGTTATTTTGATAAAAGCATCTTAGCAGCAACAAGCAGCAATAACACACCGAATATCTTTTTCAATACAGCCTGCGGTATGTTGATCGCCAGTTTCGAACCGAAATATGATCCTATTAAAAATGCCACTGCAAGTATCAGGGCAAATTTGATATTAACCTCCCCTGCTTTCCAGTAATTGTACGCTGCAATGATCCCGATCGGGGGAAGCATCACGGCCAGGCTGGTTCCCTGGGCCATATGCTGGCTGAATCCCAGTATGAACACGAGTGCAGGTACCATGATTATTGCTCCGCCGATTCCCAGCATGCCTGCAAAAATGCCGGTTACAACACCGATTGCCAATAATAGTATTAATGTGGTGACTGACATATTTATTTAATTTTTAAGTTTCAGATGATTGAAGATCAGTAAATATATTAATAATCGGCAATAAAATGAAAAGAAGGGGAGAATGGGAGATAATATAAGATACAAGATACAAGATACAAGATACAAGATTCAAGAAACATAGGTACTGCAAGACTTCACGATAATTTGTTCTTCAGCACAGAATCTGTATTTTTGAGCTTATTCAAATCATTATGAAACATAAGTATCTCATATACTTGTTTTTATTTATATTTCTGGCTGGTGGGGTATGTATTGCATTGGGATACAGGATTTTATTTGGTCCCAATATGAAGACGGGAGGGGATAAGGTAGTTCTTTTTATTCCCGAAAGATCGACTTATGTTCAGGCAATTGATACAATAAAAGCTCATTTTGATATTTCTAACCCCGGATTATTTGAATGGCTTGCTGAAAAGAAAAACTACCCTGCAAATGTAAAACCAGGTCGATATTTAATTGAAAATGATATAAGCTATAACGGTCTGATAAATCTGCTTAGGTCGGGACGGCAAACGGCATTGCGGGTTACCTTTAATAACATCCGTTACCTTCATGATCTTGCTTCGCGTATAGGTGGTCAGATAGAATCTGATTCGGCTCAGATAATGGATTTTCTTTCAGATACTGGTAATTATACAAGGGATGGATTTACAAAGGAGACAATTATTTCAGTTTTCATCCCTAATACATATGAGTTTTACTGGAATACTGATGCCTGCGAATTTTATACCCGGATGCTTAAGGAATATAACAGGTTCTGGAATAAAGAGCGTCTTAAGAAGTCAAAGGCTCTGAATCTTACGCAGACCGAGGTTTCAATCCTGGCCTCCATAATCGACGATGAAGTTATTAAATCCGATGAAAAGTCAAGGATCGCGGGTGTTTATATCAACAGGCTGAAAAGGGGAATCCCACTCCAGGCTTGTCCTACAATTAAATTTGCAATGAAGGATTTCACTATAACGCGGGTGCTGAACCAGCACCTGAAATATGAGTCGCCTTACAATACATATCTTCACAGGGGCTTTCCTCCCGGTCCCATCGGCTGCCCTACGATAGAAGGTATCGACGCCGTCCTGAACACTGAAAAGCACGATTACCTCTACTTCGCAGCCAAGGCCGATTTCTCAGGATATCACAATTTCTCCCGCACCCTTGCAGAGCATAACCGCTATGCCGACGAATACCAGAGGGAACTCGATAGACGAAGAATTTTTAAATAAAATAATTTACCACGGATTACACAGATCTGCACGGATCGAAATAAAAAACCTCCGTGTTTTTCTCCGTGCTCTCCGTGTCTCCGTGGTGAGTTTTTAAGCTCCGACCAATTCAACCTCTCGTTCAAGAGCCACACCGAATTTCCTCTTTACAGATTTTCTGATTCTTTCAGAGAGGTCATAGATCTCTTTTCCTGTTGCATTTCCATAATTGACCAGAACAAGCGCCTGTTTCTCATGAACCCCTGCATCTCCGGTCCGTTTTCCTTTCCAGCCGCACTGCTCTATCAGCCAGCCGGCAGCCAGTTTCTTCATTCCCGAAGGATCATTGTATACCGGCATCCCGGGGTGCTCTTTCAGCAGCCTGCCTGCAGTTTTTTCTTCCACCAGAGGATTCTTGAAAAAACTTCCGGCATTTCCAATGACCTTATGATCAGGGAGTTTGCTTTGCCTGATCCTGAGCACAGCATCCCTTACTTTTTTCAGCGTTGGCTTTCCTTCTTTTTCAACCTCCTGCCTCAATGTCCCGTATTCAAGATTAGGATTGAAGTTAAGATCCAGTCTGAAATAAACCCTGGTTATGAGGAATCTGCCTTTGAATGTAGTTTTGAAGATACTTGTTCTGTAACCGAAATAGCACTCTTCGTTGACAAATATTATTGCCTTTCCCGAGTCAATATCGATGGTTCTTACCTTAATGACATAATCCTTTGCCTCAATGCCATAGGCGCCTATATTATGGACCGGAACAGCACCAACACTGCCGGGAATTCCCGAAAGGTTCTCCAGCCCGCAGAACCCCATCGTAACTGTCCAGTCCACGAACCTGTCCCATTCTATGCCGGCACCTGCTGAAACGATAATATGCTCGCCTTCAATCTCCTCTATTATCATTCTTTTTAATTCGGGAATAATTATTGTTCCCCTGTAATCATAAGTGAAAAGGATGTTGCTGCCTCCACCAAGTATCATCAAAGGTTTTTTCCAGGATATTTCTCGTTTCAGTAACGCCCTGACCTCCTTTTCTGTCCTGACGTGGATTATTGTATCAGCCATGTAATCAACACCAAAGGTATTATATCGCTTCAGGCTCATGTTCTTATAAATATGCATCTTTATCTTTTCTGTAAAAGTATTATTTAAAATGGTATGACGGAACAATGGTACGGCGGAATGAAGCAGGAGGGGGAGAGCGGGTGAGGGCGGGACTCTGTGGTTCTCTGCGATCTCTGTGCATTGCAATCCGTAGTTTTCTTACGCTTCGGATAGTAATACCCGTCGCCTGTTGCCGGCCGCTCGTCAAAATAACTTGCCTGATTCCAATTATTATCCTATCTTCAAATAATTATTTCTTAAGACAGGTCTATGTTTAACCTCAGGCTCATGTTTTGCCTTCCATCGCGCCCCTGCGCCACTGAGCCTTTAAGCCTTTCAATATGAAAACCTTACTCTCCCCCTTTTATCTTTTATCTTTTGTCTTTTATCTTTTATCTTTTATCTTTTTGCCCTCCGCCCTGAGCCAAATCCCCCAGGGATTCAACTACCAGGCTGTCGCCCATAATAGTGCAGGAGCCCCGGTAATGAACGCAACCCTCCAGGTGAAGATGGGAATCCTTTCCGATACTGTTTCTCCGGTAATTGTATGGGAGGAACTCCATTCATCAGTACTGACCAACCCCAATGGTGTATTTAATCTTGTTGTCGGCAACGGTTTAAAAGAATCAGGATCAGCAGCTTCTTTTGCTGATATTGACTGGACCGAAGTCCCATTATACCTGAGAACTCAGATATATTACCAGAGCTCGTGGCATAATATGGGATCATCCAGGCTCTGGTCAGTTCCTTATGCAATGGCTGCGGGTGAAATGAATGGTACGGTAAGTAAGCTGGCCGTTGAAGGAGAAACGACTCTGCTGGATGAAGCTCTTTTTGAGGTGAAGAACAAAGATGGTCAGATCATCTTTGCAGTTTATAATGAGGGAGTCAGAATATATGTTGACGATGGCGCAAAAGGCCCCAAGGGAGGCTTTACAATTGGCGGTTTTGGAACATCAAAAGAAATTCCACAAGATTACTTTGTTGTTAATCAGGACAGCATAAGGGCTTATATTAACAATAATACCGGCAAAGGTCCAAAAGGAGGGTTTGTAATAGGCGGATTTGGTACATCAAAAGCTGATAACCAGGAATACATGAGGGTTACACATGACAGCACCAGGGTATATGTAAACGAAGCCGTAAAAGGGCCTAAGGGCGGATTCGCTATTGGCGGGTTTGGTACCTCAAAAACAGATGCATCATCATTTCTTCAACTTAATCCGGAAAACTATTTTATCGGTCAGGGTGCTGGCTCTTCTATCACAACAGGATTGTATAATTCTTTTTTAGGGTATGAGGCAGGTCTTAGCAATACGTCAGGAGATGAGAATATGTTTTTTGGATACAGAGCCGGTTATACCAATACGGAAGGCTTTAATAATATTTTCATGGGAGATTCAGCAGGATTTGCAAATATATCCGGTGTAAGGAATGTGTTTATTGGAAAAAATTCCGGACAATCTAATACTACAGGATATCAAAATATTGCAGTCGGCTTGTGGGCCGGTAGTCAAAATACAACCGGAAACAGAAACGTATTCATCGGAACTGCTGCAGGCACAGCAAATACAGAGGGGGTTACCAATGTTTTTGTTGGTAATTTCGCCGGTGCCTCAAACTCGACAGGAAATCAGAACGTATTTCTTGGAAGAGCAGCTGGCTGGCTCAACACCGAAGGATCAAATAATATTTTTCTGGGTAACGAAAGTGGTAAAAGAAATATAACCGGGGGTGATAATATTTTTATGGGTACTCAATCCGGTTTAGCGAATACAACTGCCAGCAACAACATTTTTCTTGGAAAAAATTCCGGACATGAAAATCTATCAGGGGAGTTGAATGTTTTTATTGGAAATAATGCCGGATATTCGAATATTGATGGGAACAGAAACATAATGATGGGTGACTCTGCCGGGTTCTCAAATATTGGCGGAGCGAATAATGTATTTTTGGGAGTTAAAGCCGGGTTTAATTCAAAATCCAATAACAATATTTTTATTGGCGATTCTACCGGTTATTTTAACACATATGGACAATATAATGTTTTCATGGGAACCCTGGCAGGAAAAAGTAATGCTGATGGATCCTCAAATGTTTTTATCGGGGACGGTGCCGGCGCATCTATAACTGCCGGGCATAGAAATGTCTTTATCGGGGATGGTGCCGGTTATTACAGCACAACCGGTAATAATAATATATTTATGGGAAGATTAACCGGATTATATAATGAAGGCAATTTCAATATTTTAATGGGAAACTGGGCAGGCTATTATAACACAACTGGCAGCGAAAATATTTTTCTAGGTTCGGAAGCAGGAGCATATAACAAAATTGGCAATGGTAATATTTATCTTGGTAAGTCGGCTGGTTACAGAAGTGATTCAGCATACTTAAATGTATTCCTGGGAAATTATAGCGGATTTAATAATACCGGAGGTTTTCAAAATATATTTATCGGAGTCGGTTCCGGTTATTCTAACACAACAGCACCTAATAATGTCTTTTTGGGATATAGCTCAGGACATGATAATTTAACAGGTGAGTTGAATATTTTTGTTGGAAATAATGCCGGATATTCAAATAATGACGGGTCCAGGAACATAATGCTGGGTGACTCGGCCGGATTCTCAAATATTAGCGGAGCGAATAACGTATTTCTGGGAGTTAAAGCCGGTTACTCTTCAAATGCAGATAACAATATTTTTATTGGCGATTCTGCCGGTTATTATAATGCATCCGGACAATATAATGTTTTCATGGGAACCCTGGCAGGAAAAAGTAATGCTGATGGATCATCAAATGTTTTTATCGGGGACGGTGCCGGAGCATCTATAACTGCCGGGCATAGAAATGTCTTTATCGGGGATGGCGCCGGTTATTACAGCACAACTGGTGATAATAATATATTTATGGGAAGATTAACCGGATTACATAATGTAGGCAATTTCAATATTTTAATGGGAAACTGGGCAGGCTATTATAACACAACTGGCAGCGAAAATATTTTTCTCGGTTCATATGCAGGGGCATATAACAAAACTGGTCACGATAATATTTACCTTGGAAAGCTGGCAGGCAACAAAAGTGATTCCGCATATTTAAATGTATTCATTGGAAATGAAACCGGATTTAACAATACCGGAGGTTATTATAATGTTCTTATCGGACCAGGTTCCGGGTATTCTAACACAACCGGATATAATAATACTATGATCGGTGGAGTATCCGGAAATAATAATACAGTGGGAAATAACAATACTTTTTTGGGGATATACAGTGGTAATTTTAATACAAGCGGAGAATGGAATACATTCATTGGAACCGGAGCCGGGACGAAAAACCTTACAGGTTCCAGAAATACATACTTAGGATTCAGTGCAGGGAATGATGCAACCGGAAGTGACAATGTGTTTATTGGTACAGGTGCAGGTTGGACCGAAATGGGATCAAATAAACTCTATATTGAAAATACTGGAGCTGACAGTACCCAGGCTCTCATTTATGGAGAGTTTGATAAAAATATCCTCTTTTTAAATGCTGATGTTACAATCAGGGGGAAATTAAATATTTCAGGCTCCGGAAATAACAATCTGTTTTTAGGCGATTCTGCAGGATATAATAATACTGGCAATCAGAACACTTTTTCAGGAAACCATGCCGGATTTCTGAACGATAACGGTAGTTATAACCTCTTCGAGGGTTACAGTGCCGGCTATAGCAATTCAGATGGTAGTTTTAATACATTTATAGGAAGGGCCGCTGGCATCAGCCAGTCTGCCGGATCAGACAATACATATCTTGGAACCAGCACCGGATATTATAAGACTTCCGGTAATTCCAATCTCTTCCTAGGCAGGCTTGCCGGTGCTAATAATCTTGAAGGCAGTGGTAATGTTTTTGTTGGTTACAGGGCCGGACAGGAAGAATTGGGATCAAACAGGCTGTATATTGAGAATAGTGAGGCTGACAGTACCAGCGCTCTGATATACGGTGAATTTGATAATGATATACTTATGTTAAATGCCAAAGTAACTGTTAGGGACCTGATAAATATTTCTCCGGGTTCAGCACCAGACTCACCTTCAGAAGGCGATGTCTATTACGATGCTGCTACTCATAAGCTGATGGTATATGACGGCACTGACTGGCAGGCATGCTGGTAGTAGAGTTTTAAAGGACGCACGACTCACGACACACGACGCACGGTGGAAGAAGTCTTGCAGTCATGCAATCGACCGCACGACCGCATGACTGCAAGACCTTTTCATAGATTTTTCTACTTTTGTCCTATGCCGCAGAGTCTGAATAAAAAGAGGATAGCATTTTCAGTAACTAACTGCATTTGTTACGATCAACGCGTGCAGAAGATCGCTGCGACTGTTGAAAAACTTGATTGTGAAATAACGATTATCGGACGCAGACTCGGCGACTGCTGTGATTCCGACCTGGTGCCGTTTAAAACCAAAAGGTTCAACATGAGGTTCAAACACGGGTTCCTCTTTTATAAATTCTTCAATATCAGACTCTATTTCTACCTGTTGTTCCATAAGTTCGATCTTCTCGTTGCCAACGACCTTGATACCCTTCTGCCGAATTTTCTTGTATCAAAACTTAAGCACCTCCCGCTGGTATATGATTCCCATGAGTATTTCACGGGTGTTCCGGAGCTGAATAACAAGCCATTCAGGAAACGGATATGGAAGTCGATGGAAAGATCAATATTTCCGCATCTCAGACATGTTATGACTGTAAACGACTCAATAGCAACACAATATCAAAATGAATACGGAGTGAGACCTGAGATTGTCAGAAACCTGGCACGATCATCAAAAACCATAAACGGCTATACACATAAGGAATTGGGAATAAATGAATCTGATATCCTTTTAATTTTCCAGGGAGCTGGAATTAATATTGACCGTGGAGGTGAAGAACTGGTAGAAGCAATAAGCAGAACTGAAAATGTTACACTTCTTATAGCAGGAGCAGGTGATGTATTAAATGATCTGAAAGAAAAGGCTGAATCCCTGAATCTGACCGGTCAGGTCAGGTTTATGCCTAAAATGTCATGGGAAGAATTGATGAGATTTACAAAATCATCAGATGCAGGAATGACTCTTGACAAGGATACTAATCTTAATTACAGGTTTATTCTGCCAAATAAGCTCTTCGATTACATTTCCGCCGGAATACCCGTTATTTCCAGCAACCGGAACGAGGTTGCCAGGATTATCAGTGAAAACAATTGCGGGATAATTATCCCGTCTGTAACGCCGGAGGAGATACACAATGCAATAATTAAGCTCCGTGACGACAGGATGCTTTTGAACAAACTGCGTCAAAATTCTGTTAAAGCATCGGAATCCCTCAACTGGGAATCCGAAAGCAGAAAGGTAACAGAGTTTTACAAAATTATATTAAGTAATTCGACTGCATGACTGCACGACTGCAAGACCGTACGACCGCACGACTGCATGACTTACAATAAGAGCAATGGAATCTATTAAGAAAAACATGGTAATAATAATATTTGCAATCCTCGGAATTACCGGAGGATTTCTTTACTGGAAATTCGTTGGCTGCCTCTCAGGCACCTGCCCGATAAAATCAGTCTGGTACTGGAGCACCCTCTATGGTGGTGCAGTAGGCGTCCTTCTCGGATCAATCGTAAACGACCTGATCATCAAATTCCGCAAGAAAAAAGGAACAGATAACATTTTATAATTCTCTGTGGACCTCTGTGTCACCTCTGTGGCTCTCTGTGTAACAAAAAAAATAAGAACTTACACTGAGTTGCACAGAGGAGGCACAGAGTAACACAGAGATGGAAAAAAATTGTTATTTTTAAGGCCAGGTACCATCCTAAAACCTTGAACCTTGACCCTTGAACCTTGAACCTTGAATCTTGAACCTTGAACCTTGAACCTTGAACCTTATCTTTATGAAAACCAATCGCCGTGATTTTCTGAAAGCAGCATCATTTGCCGGTGCAGGAGCAATGACCGGAGGAATCATTTCCGGATGCGCTCCGAAAGAACCTGAATCAAACCTTGCAGTTATACTCGAAGCAGTCAAAAAGACTCATTCTCAGAAATTCAATATGTCGGGCTACTCAGCCTCGGCGATCCCTGTTGTCCGGGTCGGATTCATCGGTCTGGGTGACCGCGGGAGCGGAGCGGTCCAGAGGCTTTCCTACATTGAAGGTGTTGAAATAATGGCACTTGCCGACCTTCGTCCGGCTGCAACCCGGGGTTCGCAAAAGTACCTGGCAAGTATCGGCAGAACAACAGCACAGGATTTCTCGGGTGATGAAAATATCTGGAAAAAACTGGCTGAGCTTCCCGATCTGGACCTTATATATATATGCACTCCATGGGCATGGCATGCACCGATGGCTGTATATGCAATGGAGCAAGGCAAGCATGTTGTATGTGAGGTTCCGCTCTGCAGGACAATAGATGAAGCCTGGCAGCTTGTTGAGACATCTGAAAGGACAAAGAAGCACTGCATGATGCTTGAGAACTGCTGCTATGATTTCTTTGAGCTCCTTACCCTTAATATGGCCCGCCAGGGGATGTTCGGCGATATAGTTCATGGCGAAGGGGCATATATCCATAATCTAGTCAGTATGAACTTCGCAAAGCCTGAGGATGATAAACAATCAGACGGCGGATATACCGGTATGTGGAGGCTTAAGGAGAATGCTTCCAGGAACGGAAACCTTTATCCAACGCACGGCCTAGGCCCCATCTGCCAGGTCATGAATATCAACCGGGGTGACAGGATGGAGTATCTTACCTCAATGGCAACAAATGATTTTACATTCGGAAAATATGCCGATGCACTGGCAAAGAGCGACCAGTTCTATGCAGAATATGCAAACAGGAATTACCGCGGCAATATGAATACCACTCTTGTCCGCACAAATCTGGGCCGGACAATAATGATCCAGCATGATGTGGCTTCCGTAAGACCATATTCAAGATTGCATGTTGTGAGCGGAACTTCGGGTGCCGCTATTAAATATCCGCAGGAACTGATTGCATTAGGGCATGAGTGGCTTAATGAGCAGGAGATTAAGGATCTGTGGGAAAAATTTACACCCGAGATCATAAAAAGGGTGGGGGAGATGGCTAAAAAGGTCGGCGGTCATGGCGGCATGGATTTCATCATGGACTGGCGAATGATCGACTGCCTGAGGAACGGATTGCCGCTTGACCAGGATGTTTATGACGGTGCGGTGTGGAGTTCGGTAGCGCCACTGAGCGAATGGTCGATTGCGAACAGATCTCAGTCTATTGATGTGCCTGATTTCACAGGCGGATTATGGAAGAGTAATAAACCTCACGGTATCAACCTCGAAACAGGAGGGACGACGAAGGTGCTGGAGGTGAAGAGGGCCGGAGTCACAACCTGAGTCCTACGATCAGCACATCATCCGTCTGATCCCTCTTGCCCTTCCATCTAAAGAATTCTGATTCAAGCCGGCTGCGCTGCTCTTCAAGTGGCAGCGTGTTGATCTCAAGCAGGAGGTTCTTGAGTGTTGTATACTTAAATTTCTTGGTGTGCGGTCCGCCGAACTGATCGGCATAACCATCTGAGAACATGTAAATTATATCTCCCTGTTGAATACTAATGTTATGACTGGCAAAGTTTTCATCTGCAAGTTCAAAAATACCAATGGGCATTCGGTCGGCATGATATTCAATCAGCTCACCGCTGTGAATCAGGTAAAGATTATTATAGGCTCCTGAATACTGAATTGAGCTATTCTTCCAGTCAATGACGCAAAGCGCTATGTCCATACCGTCGCGTGCCTCCTCCCTTTCGCCTTTCTGGTGTAATGCCTTCTGAACCTCCTTTCTCAGCTCGTCAAGTATCTTCCCTGATTCAGATATCTTCCTGTTATTCACTATCTCCTCAAGGAAGGATATTCCCAGCATGCTCATCAGCGATCCGGGCACACCATGACCGGTGCAGTCGCCAGCAGTAAAAACCAGTTTATCCTTTATCTCTGTAAACCAGTAGAAGTCGCCGCTTACTATATCACGCGGAAGGTAGAGCATAAAGCATTTTTCAGACAGGCCTTCTATTTCGGATGGCTTGGGGAGCATGGCTCTCTGGATACGGCTGGCGTAGTTGATGCTGTCGGTAATATCCTTGTTTTTCTCTTCGATGATGTCGTATGCAGCTTTGAGCTCAACATGCCTTAACCGGTAGATCTCCTTTTCCTGTTCCGATTTTTCGACTGCATGTGTGACCTCAATATTGCTGATCTTATTCTGCACTTCGTTGCTCTGGAGCGACTCCCTTGTTTTGAGGTATTGCTTGAAGCTTGTCAGTGCTTTATCCGGCTTTTTGAAAAGTTCATAATGAGCTGAAAATGCTGCATGAGCCTCAGCAATGAGTGCCAAAGATTGAAGTTCCCCGGCCATTTCCAGGGATTTCATAAGTTTTTCCCCGGCATCCTCTTCCTTTCCCATCCGGCTGTAAACCCTGCCTGATCCGAGCATGCACTGCATATTGCACCGTTTATCTCCTCCTGACTGGCCCTGCTGGTAGTACTCCAGGGCTTCAGGGTATTTTTCCATCTCTTCGTAAGTGCTTGCAATACCGAGCATGGTCCATGGAATGGCCGCCACCTGCTGGTTCTTTTTTCTAATTTCAAGGCTCCTGAAGTAGTATTCCAGTGACTCATCATACTTCTTCATCTGCCGCAACACCATTCCTATCCTGTTCAGCGACGATGCCACCCCATTCGCATCCATGAACTCTTCCCTGATCTTAAGTCCCTTGTTGAAGTATTCGAGCGACTTAGGGAAATTGCAGAGCCTTGAATAGATAAGTCCGAGCTGGCTGCACGATTCACCTTCACATTCCTTGTCATTAATTTCTGTAGAATTCTTATATGCTTGAAGCCATAGCTGAAGTGTCTTTTCGTAATCTCCGAAGCTTTCATAGATGTTTCCTTTAAGCAGGAGGGCTCTCACATATCCTTTTTCTTTCTTATTTTCTTCGAACCAGTGAAATGATTCCGACAGATGAATAAGGGCTGCATCGTTTTTTGACTGGTAGAAGTTAGCCGCGGCAATGTTAAGGTTGGCATAAGCGATACCCTTCGGATAGTCAGCCTTTTCGGCCTTCTTAAGGTTATCAGCAGCATCAGTGGCTACTTTAGCAGAATCACCGAACCTCGACTGCCAGAGCAGTTCATTTGTTATATCGATAGGATTAACTTTTGTTCCCATGTTTACTGCTTCCTGGTAAATGTAGGAAGAATATGCATAAATTCAAAAGAATCTGAATATCAATACAATCTGAAGAAAAACTTGCGGAATGAGGGGAAATAGTGTAATTTTAGTTGATTAAATGAAAAACAGATGGAAGTAAATGAACCAGATCTTAAGAATCAGAAGCACAGGAAGCTTAAGAAGACATTACTGGTATTTTTCCTGACTTTTATTTCAGGAGGGATTATATTCATTTTTTTTAGTTCGCCTGTTGGAGCTATTTTATTATTGTTAGCTCTTCTGGATCTTATATTGTTAATCTCGCTGGGGAAAAAATATTACAACTGGACCTTCATATTTTTATTGCTTATTGTTACTGCAATTCTCTACAGGAGCCAAAGATGGCCTCTGTCAGGAGTTTGGTTTACTCTGGGATTCTCAGGGCTGGCAATAAATTCTTTGTATTTGGCCTGGGTATTCTGGAAAAGATACCACCATAATAAGTTCCTTAAATACATCGGTTTCTCCACCAGCTTGATTCTCTCAATCCTGACGATTGGGATATTATATAAGAATATGCATTGGCCTTTTGCAGGATTATTTCTAAATATAGGGATGGCAGTCTTTATTCCCTTCCTGTTTGCATTTGTTTTTATGCTTCCTTCTTCGAAATTCAATAACTGGAGTAAAGATGAGCGGACCGTTTTTTTCAGGGCGATAATAATCCCAATGACTTTTGTCTATATCTTAAGTGTCCTGATGTTCGTATTTCCTGATCTGTACAGGGCTTTGACCCGTTTACCGCTGATACCTTTTAATATGTCTCCAGGTGACATTACAATACTTCATTGAAGATTTTTACTCCAGTTGTTATAATAATCAAGCGCTATTTGGGATATTGTGTTAATGTCAATATACCAGCTTTCCAGATGATCTCCGTTTATTGCAAAAATATATTTGCCGTCATGTGAAAAGAATGGTCTCGTACCTTTAAATTGCAGTAAACGGTAATTATTTGAAAGTCCGTTGTCAGTTGTAAAGATATATCTTGATATTAAAGTTGCATCTTCTCCAATAACAGATACAAGATGTTCACCGTCAGGTGAGAAATCTATATAATCAAATTTGTTTATACCGCCCGCCTGGGCAAAATGATAATAAATATCAACATAGATTGCAGCCATAAAACTATCCTCCCGGTTTCTTATATTTTCGGTTGACCTGAGGAGGATTCCTGTCCCTGATTCATCAAACTCTGTGAAATTTGGAAATCCCAGCATGGTTTCATTCATAAAACCATATGTAAATTCGTCACTTATATCAAATGCCATTTTGTTATTAATACTGGAAATCCTGATTCTGCCATCTGAGGATGTGGAAACAATATACCTGCCATTCTTGGCAAAGTCTACACTCCACACTGTATCTGAATGTGAAGTAATCGTATCATATATTTCGTACTTCTGCTGACCTGTTTTCAGGTGCCAGATGCCTATTTTACCGTCTGAAGCTGCTGTAGTAATGAACTGGTTATCATCTGAAATGTCTACTGCATTGACATTCCCGGTGTGAATACTAAAAGATTGAATAGCGTTACCATTATGATCAATCAGCTCAGCATTATTATCTGTTGAAATTGTCAGGACTTTATTATCATTCGTGAATTTAAATACCTGATCTTTATTTATCGGATTATATTCTATTTGGCGGCAATAAACTGTTTTGCCCGTTTTATCCCAAACGGTTAAAGCACTGTCAATATTAACAGATCCCAGCAGTTGGCCGTCATTACTCATCAGTAGTGAAATAATAGTAGATTTTCCATGATTGAAGCCCGATAAAAGATCACCATTCCTGCTCCATATAAAAATTGAATCAGCTGAATAAGCATATATTAAACTGTCGTTTTCCGAGCATTCTGCAAATTCAATCGACGAAGATACTGGCTTGAACTCCTTTATGTATTTCTCTCTTAAACTGTTGAATCCACTGTCAGTTCCGGGATTTCTAATTAAATTATTAAAAGACTGAAACAGAGCTCCTTTAGCCTCTTCATTCTGAAAAGACTGCCAGGCAGCGGATGCAAGACTTAACTGATCTATCGGTCTGGTAAATTGCAAAGCAGATTTACTGGCATGTTGGACTGACCATGATGTTTTACTTCTTCTTGTTATTGTATAAAGTATTGTTGAAAGTAAAAGAAGGAATGCTGCAGCAGAAATGAAAGTTAGTATTTTGACAGTCCTAAAAGTAGCCTTCTGGTGCTTTCTGCTTACATTGATGAATTCTTGCAATTCCGGACTCAGGTTTAATAACGAGTCCTTGTTCGCTATAAAAGCCAGGTCATCCTGGTTCAACAGTATCTTACGTTTAAGAAATGACTGGTACGAATTCTCAATGAACAGCCTTATCTCAAGAAGTTCTTTTTCAGCTGTCGAGAATTTTTCATAAACCTTTTCAGCAAGAGCATCGTGTCTTAGTTCATATCTTCCATCATCGTCCTTATCCCTTAACACCCTGAGTTTTACAAATGACTGGATTAACTCCTTTACTTTTTCAGGTGATATTTCCTTACCGAAGGAGCGGATGTTGTCAATTACTTCCTGCTCGCTGGCAGGACGCTTTGTTCCTTTCCCTGAAACGAATGCTTTAAGGACACTCATCGCAGTGTCGGGATCTTCCATCAGGGCGATCTGATCATCAAGGAAGCTTCCGAGCAGGTCGGAGACGTTACCGGTTTTATGAAGGAGTTCAGAGGTGAAGGTTATGCTCTCTTTTGATTCCTGTTGGTCTGAAAACTCCCCTTCTTTTCCCCCCTGAGAGGGGGGAAGAAACCCAGTGGATAAACGAAATATCTTGTCAAGGAAGACCTGCAGGTAGGTCAGCTCCACATCCGTTTCATCAGGACTCAACTTCTCAAGGAGCGATTCGGCGAAGCCTTCTTCAAGGCTGATATTGAATACTTTACATGGTTGTTTGATTGCTTCAAGGGCATTGCGGTGCGACATTTTCTCTATCCGGACACGGTTTGAGAAGAATGTAGGGATGAACTTTTCAAATTCGGTTACTCCGGCCATATATTCCTCGCGCATTACGAAGATCATGCGGCACTGAAGCTCTGATTCTGTTAATGATTTAACAATTTGAATGAATGACCTGCGCTCTTCCTTATCGCCGAAAATGAAGAGTTCTTCAAACTGATCAAAGATGAAAAAGACAGGTTTGTAATGATCAAGGTATAGAGAACGGACACCTTTTTTGAAATCAGCCGGGCTTGAGAATTTGTTTTGCTGATCCGTGAGTGAAGCCGAACGGATGCCTGCAGCCATGCTTCCAATTATATTTCCCCCTCTGCGTGTCACTATCGGCAGCCAGTCGGTATCCTGGAACTTGTTAGCCAGTCCGCAGTGGATAAGGGAAGACTTGCCTGTTCCTGAGACTCCGTAAACAAGCATGATCCTGCTCTCAAACACCCTGTGATAGAGCTCTTCTATCTCACGGTCACGTCCAAAAAAGATTTCGCGGTCTTCCTTGGTGTAGCTGTCGAGAAATTTGAAGGGGGATTTCATATAATATTATTCAATCCGGCTTGGTCTAGTAAATATAGTAAAAATCAGGAAATTAACATTGCGGGTTATCAGAAAATGGTGTAACTTTAATTTTCATAACCTGTTGACT
The DNA here is from genome assembly GCA_043800695.1 of Bacteroidota bacterium. Lineage (GTDB taxonomy): Bacteria > Bacteroidota > Bacteroidia > Bacteroidales > VadinHA17 > LD21. The sequence continues at coordinate 7,476 of JAZDMU010000039.1, read as the reverse complement.
ATGCGGGAAAAGAAAATTCTCAGACTGATTGTGTGGATTTCTGTTGTGATAATTGTTGTCTCTACTCTGTCTTTTATTTATTTCGCAAGAAATACTATTAACGACTGGTTGATAATCTTTTCCGGAGTATTTGCCGTATATTCCACAACAGCCCTGATCTCCGCGTTTGCAATTAAATACCAGGAAAAGAGATGGCTCAGAATTGCAGCAAAATCATCATTGTTCCTGCTTCCGGTGCTTATTGGCTTTATCGGTTGGAGAGTAGGAGATTCAGATAATATATCAATTATTGAGGTTATTCTGCTTGTCGTTTTGACTTATTTAATGCTGATTCATATTTACCTTTATACTAAAGCAACAGCTCTGGCTGGGACCATTGTCCTTTTATGTATCATGCTTTTGGGCATGTTGCTGAAACGGAATCACATGTTTGGAGCAGGTTATGCAATGACAGTCGGTTGTGGTCTTTTGAGTATCGGGAGCTTAATGTTTGCAATCAGGTGTCTGTTTTTTTCAGAAAACCAGGCATACTTCCGGATTGTAACTTTTTTCGGTGGCATAATCCTTTCACTCTCATTTCTGGGATCACTTTTTAAATTACAGCACTGGCCCGGGGCCGGGCCGTTATTAATGACAAGTCTCGTACTCCTTATCTTAGGTACCGTTTTTCTTCTCTTTACACTTCATTCCTCAGGTATTATTGAATGGAGCTCAGCATTCAGGAGAATATTTATCAAGATACTCATCCCCTGGGCTTTCATATTCTTTATTTATTTCAGCCGTTTCCTGATCCCTGATCTGTACGATCTTATCTGGTCTCCTTACGCGAAAAGAGCCGAATCTGTCACGACTATTATTACAGGATTCGGGATGAAGGATTATGAAATCGAAAAGAAGAATGGACTAAATACGGAAGAGTGATTAAATCTCCATAAGATTATTTTCTTTCTTAACAGCAGTTGATGTTATCCTGAACTTTTCAAGAATCCTTCTGATCTCATTCGGGTGTATGGGTAATTTATGGATACTGTTACCAGATGTCCAGTAAATTTCTTTACCTCCGACTGAGAATATCGGATTATTGCCAGGGAAGATCTTTATTTGAATACCCCAGCCTGTGATGAGTGATATTTTAAGTGAATCTTTGGGAATTACAGCAGCAATTTTTTCATCAGGGGAAATCAATAATTCATTATAAACAACAGGTTTTCGCCTGAGAGGGAAAGTGTCTGTAAGGAAATAGATCCGGTTGTAGGCATAAGGGAATCCACCTGATCCATGAAAAAACATAGCTCTGTAGTATTCGTTCTTCTCACCGGAGGCATCATAAGATTTGTACCCGGTCGCTATGATCTCCAGTTCTGAAGGGCTGAAAACAGCATCGCAGAATTTCCCGTAGTACTTTGAATAGTAAGGATTGGTCCTGTCCTCATCTTCTTCCCTGTTATTGAACCGGGCGCGGTTTGACCGTATGATATATCTGAACTGCGGATTTATCTGATTACCCATCAGGTCCCATATTCTTACAGTGCTGTCCTCCGCTGAGGTAATAATATACTTGCCAGTCTTATTGAACCGGCATGACCATATTCTGCCGTTATGTCCTGAAAGCGAATCATATACACTGAAGTTTTTAATCTGTGCATTATAATTCCAGACAAATCCAATTTTATCCGAAGATGCAGTAACTATAAATTTCCCATCAGGTGAAATGTCAATCGAGTTTACAGCTTGATTATGTCTTGTCAACTTGTAAACTATCTTGCCTGTTTTATCAAATACCATGACACTGTTTCCATTTACCGCTGCAATAAGACCATTGTCAGAGTGCATGAAACGTACAAGATTCCTGTCATTTACGCCGTTCGGTGTGACAGTAAAGTCAAATTGTTTTACTCCATTAAAGTCGTACACAGATGCAACGTTATCGTCAGCTACAAGTGCCAGCAGTGAATCCTCTTCTGAAAATTCAATATGTATCACATTCTTTTTGTTGTTTAAAAAAATTGTTTTAACTGAAGAGAGTTCATGTATAAAAACGTTATTGTTCTCAAGCCAGCCATAAATACATATACCCTGCTTGCTGATAAATGCTTTTGTTATATTTGATTCAAGTTCAACCGGTTTCAGATATCGCTGTAGAAGCTGCAGGGATTTACTCGTATCCGGGGGAATGTCGGCTAATCTCTGGAAGTCCCTTAATATTATTTCATGAAGTTGAATTGATGAAGTGTCCAGTTCCCATAATGCCAGTTCAGATAATAACCCTTTAGCAGGATCTTCAGTTGCTTCCAGAAGTGCAGCACTGAACTGATCATTTATACTTGTCTCATTCTGCTTTTGGATATAAAAACGCAGTACAAATGCAAGTAGTACTATAAGAATGACTGTGGAAATTGTCGTTATTCTTCTCAGTGCTTTTCTCTGAGCTTCATATTTCTTATTGCTTGAATCAATAAACGTTGATAGTTTCTCTGATAAAATAAGTTTGTTTTCATAGAGTGCCAGGTAATCAATGTCCTGTTTGTTCAGCAGAGTTTCTCTTTTTAAATAAATGTCGTAAGAATTCTCAATAAATTTTCTGACTCCAGAAGCTCCTTCTCTGCCATAGTGAATTTCTCAAAGATCTTTGCGGCAAGTGCATCGTGCCTTAATTCAAACCTTCCGTTCTGATCTTTGTCGCATAATATCCTCAGGTTAATAAAAGTCTGGATCATATCCCTGATCTCAGGCTCTTTAATATCCTTCCCGAGTGTGAGGGCATACTCCCTTGCTTCCTCAGGCTGCATTGGTTGTTTTGTGCCTTTAACCGAAACGAATGATTTTAAAAGAACCAATGTGGTGTCCGGATTATCAAGAAGGGAAATCTGTTCTTCGAGGAAGCTCCCGAGAAGATCAGAGACGTTACCGGTACGGGAAAGGAGGGAGAGGCTGAAATTAACAGACCCCCCTTTTAATTCCCCCACCGAGGCTTCGCTCGGTGCAGGCCCAGGGGGGGGAACAGACCCAGCTGCAAGACGGAATATCTTGTCGAGGAAGACCTGGAGGTATGTGAGTTCTACATCAGTTTCACCTGGACTGAGCTTTTCAAGAAGCGATTCGGCGAAGCCTTCTTCAAGGCTGATATTAAATACTTTACAGGGCTGCTTGATCGCTTCAAGGGCATTGCGGTGCGACATTTTCTCTATCCGTACACGGTTGGAGAAGAATGTAGGTATGGACTTTTCAAACTCGGTGACTCCGGCCATGTACTCCTCGCGCATCACGAAGATCATCCGGCACTGGAGCTCCGATTCTGTTAATAATTTAACAATATGGATGAATGTCCGGCGCTCTTCCTTATCACCAAAAATGAAGAGCTCCTCAAACTGGTCGAAGATGAAGAAAACCGGTTTGTAATGATCGAGATAGAGGGAGCGTACACCTTTCTTAAAGTCAGCCGGGTTTGAGAATTTGTTTTGCTGAACCGTGAGCGAAGCTGAACGGATGCCTGCAGCCATGCTTTCAACAATATTACCCCCTCTGCGGATCACTATCGGTAGCCAGTCGGTATCCTGGAACTTGTTTGCCAGTCCGCAGTGGATAAGCGACGACTTACCTGTCCCCGAGACTCCGTAGACTAGCATGATCTTGCTCTCGAACACCCTGTGATAGAGCTCTTCTATCTCATGGTCGCGGCCGAAGAAGATAGCACGGTCGTCTTTGGTATAACTGTCGAGGAATTTGAAGGGGGATTTCATGGAAAATCGTTCTAACCAGGCATAATCTAGTAAATATACCAAAATTCCCGGAGATTTCAATAACGCCTTATAATCAATTATTTACTGATTTTCTGGCTTCACTTAGCGTCTTTGCGCCTTCGTGGAAAAGAATTTCAGCCGCAAAGGCGCCAAGGCGCTAAGGAAAACGTAAAATGATAATTTGGTAATAAAGAATAACTTGCGGAATGCATTAAATAGACTTAACTTTATTCTATAGAAAAGCTGATCGATCAGATGAAACCCTCAAGGCTGAATTTGTACAGGTGGATACTGTTAATACTGTCGCCGCTATCCATAACCATTATGATGTATTTCATCGAGAATGAGGACGCAGCCGGGCTGGAGAACTCTGATGCTTTTCTGTTTTTCATGATTACGATGATAATTTATATGGCGGTTACGCTGACACTTTTTGTCTCTTTCCTTTACAGAATTTACACAATAAGTCCAGGCATCAAAAGAGTATTACTGGTTTACTTAATTCTGACATTGCTGATTTATCTGATTATCCGGATATCCGGTATCTCAGTTAATATCGGAGCTTACCTGGTTATCGGCTTTGGATATTCATTAATACTTACTATCATCCTTGTATTTATTTCCTTCATTGAAAGAGTTGAACTCATTCTCCTGGGATTAATACCTGTGATTATTATTGGTTTCATTATTAACAGGTTTGGTGTCTCCGAAGGCGAATTCATTATTCCCTTCGCATTCTTACTTTCCGCAATTGGTTTTATCGTACTTGTTTTCAGATCATGGCCCCTGATAAGGACCAGCAAGACCAAAGGGCTGATATTTGTTCTTTTTTATAGCGTGGTTGCAATATTAAATGCTCTTCTTCTCATAAAATTTCTCGGCACCAGACCTGCATTGAATAATGTGTACGATACCATCGGGGTTGTCATCTTTCTTCTTGCATGCCTGGCACTGTTCATTATACTGCCATTTTCAGATTTCACAGAATGGCCGGTACATCAGAAGCTATCTTTCAAAAGGCTGATCATTACTCCTTTAATCATTTTCCTTTTGATTTTTTCACTTAAATTTCTGTTACCTGACAAGATTTACAGAAGCATTTTCTTTAAGGAATATTCACAGAAGAAGACAATCCATTTCCAGATGGAGGATTATGAGGTTGATTTTCCCGGTAAATAGTTAATTGTCTTTCATAAAATGGCGCCATCTGGTAAGATCTGTATCAAGCTTACCGAAAATTGATTCATCCGTTGCAAGCCGTATCAGTTCCTTTTCATCGACCGGATATAACCTGAGGTTTGCTCCATCAATACAAAGCAGGTAATTTTGGTCCGGAGAAAATAAGGGTTGCGTTCCCTTAAATTTCCTTACTGGCAGCCTGTCAAGCCGTATTAACGATGAATAATCTGTACCTGAGAGGCATACGGCAATGTATTTGGATGAGACGTCAACAAAAGAATAAGAATAATTCAATTGTTTAGGATCTTGCACCACACCCTTCCTGTTGATTCCATATTTATCAAGATATTCATTTCTTGGAACAAGATGAAAACTCTCGAAGGAGTAGATGATCCTGTGGTGATCATATCCATGATATCGGACTGACGGATCAAAATCAATTTTATGCGCAAGGGAGACCTTATCATCAAATGTTGATATCCTTATGGCATCTTCATTTCCCGTAAAGGAGGCGTAAAAGTATCTCCCGAAGTAATTGTTCGGCATCATGGACAGATACCTTTTTTCCAGTGTGTCATTATAAAAACGTCTGCGGAAAGTGCCTTCACCTGTTAATCTTCGTATTGAAACAGGGTATTCGATAGAATCTGACACACTGAGTATATACTTCGAATTCCTGGCAAAATCAACTGACCAGATGGCTGATTTAGTCTCCTTAAGGCGGTTAACCTTTTCGAAAAACCCTGTACTGTCGTTGAACTGCCAGATGATAACAGTGGAATCTTTTGACGCAGAAGCAACATATTTGCCATTGGGAGAGAAAACTGCACCATTTACCTTCCTCCCTTGTCCCTCCAGTTCATAATGAGAGCCGTCCTCAAGATTATAAACTGTTATTTTTTTGCTGGTATCAAGTATTGTAATAATATTCTTCCCCGGACAAAAATCAATTACATCTAGTGGATTGTGGAGATCGAAGACGACATCTGTCCGGAATATAACTTCACCTTTACGGTTCCAGAAGACAGCTGTACTGTCGAAGTATACCGCAGCGATATATTCATTATCAGGGGATAGCTTTAACGAAACTACAGGATTAAGATTTTCTCTCTTTGAAAAAACCAGCTTACCTCTAATATCCCAGATATTTATTGTATTATCTTCCAGAAAACCATAGATATAGTTCCCGTCCTCAGTGAACCTGGTATACATTATTTCAGAGCTGCATGGAGCAAAATCAAATATCGATTTCTGAGGATCGAGAATGTTCCCGAGCGTATCATGATAAGAGCCGTTATCAAGCATTGCGTAGAATGCATCGGTCAGAGCCTTAATTGCTAATGTTGATGTAGTATCCTTATTATAAGCATTAAGTGCTGTCTGAAAACTTAGTGAAGGAGAGAAGTCGCGCTGCAGAAATGATTCTGTAGTGAGCTCTTCTGCTTTGGCTGATATGTTGGATCTGAAGGAATAGATAACTATTGAAATGATAATGAGAAGGAATCCGGCTGCTGAGTAACTTAACGTTCTGACAAAGGCTCTTTTTCTGGCACTGATGGATCTTTTGCTGTTTTCGACAAAATCGCTCAGTTTCCTGGTAAGGAACAGCTTATCCTCGTAGGGTGCTATATAGCTTAAATCATTTGGTTCCAGGTAAATCTTTCTTTTCTCGAAATTGGTGAATGCATTCTCAATGAACTGCCTGATCTCGATGATCTCCTTTTCAACAAGCGTGATTTTCTCATAGATCTTTGTAGCCAGGGAATCATGCCTCAGTTCGTATCTTCCATTTTCGTCCTTATCCCTTAGAATGCGCAGGTTTACGAAAGCCTGGAGCATCGTCCGGAGTTCAGGTTCATTCAGCATTTTACCAAACGTCTGCGTGTATTCGCTGATCTCTTCAGCACTCATCTGCTTTTTTGTTCCCTTTGCCGAGACAAATGATTTCAGAACAGCAAGCGATTTATCCGGATCTGGCATTAAAGAGATCTGCTCCTCAAGAAAGCTTCCGAGCAGGTCCGAGACATTGCCGGTTTTATGAAGAAGTTCAGAGGTGAAGGAGATGCTCCCTTTTGATTCCGTTTGGTCTGAGAACCCCCCTTCTTTTCCCCCCTGAGAGGGGGGAATAAACCCAGTGGATAAACGGAATATCTTGTCGAGGAAAACCTGAAGATAAGTGAGTTCCACGTCTGATTCGCCCGGGCTGAGCTTTTCAAGTAACGATTCGGCGAATCCTTCTTCAAGACTGATATTGAATACTTTACAGGGCTGCTTAATTGCTTCAAGGGCATTGAGGTGAGACATTTTCTCAATCCGGACACGATTGGAGAAGAATGTGGGTATGAACTTTTCAAACTCGGTTACTCCGGCCATGTACTCCTCTCGCATAACGAAGATCATGCGGCACTGAAGCTCCGATTCTGTTAATGATTTAACAATATGAATGAATGACCGGCGCTCTTCCTTATTTCCAAAAATAAAGAGCTCCTCGAACTGGTCAAATATGAAAAAGACAGGTTTGTAATGATCAAGATAAAGAGAGCGGACCCCTTTTTTA